>JAJZRO010000009.1 GCA_021802645.1 Deltaproteobacteria bacterium
CGGCGCTGCTCTCCATTGTCAAAAACTTCCCTGAAACCTACAAAAATATCGTCTTCGTCTCGGTGGCGGTGATCGATTCCGGCTCCTTCAAAGGGGCGGACGAGCTTGCTGCTCTGGAGGAATCGACCAAGGCGACCCTCAAGAAATACGTGACCCTCGCCCGCCGCCTCGGCTTTGCCGCCGATTACCGGCTAGCAGTGGCCACCGACGTGGTGGAGGGCGCCTCTGCGCTCTGCAAGGAGATCGCCCAGGAATTCCCGCACTCCACGGTCTTTACCGGCCAACTCACCTTCCGGCTGGAAAAATTCTATCACCGGCTGCTGCACAACGAGACCGCCTTTGCCATCCAGCGCCATCTCCAGTGGGAAGGGATCACCACCGTCATTCTGCCGGTGCGCCTGCCGCTCTAAGGTCATGCACACATCAAAGCCATAAAAAAAGGCGCAAGGGATTGCTCCCCTGCGCCTTTGGTGTCGTCCGGAAACGCTTCTTCGCTCAGTGCTTGAACGAGCGCTGGCCGGTATATTTCATCGCCACCTTGGGGTTGGCCTCGTTGCACGCCTCGATGGTCTCGAAGTCGCGCATGGAGCCGCCAGCCTGGAGAATGGCCGAAACCCCTTGGCGGATGCCGACGTCGGCCCCGTCGCGGTAGGGGAAGAAGGCGTCGGAGATCATCACCGAGCCGGGCAGCCCGGCCTTGTCCGCCTTGGTCTTGGCGTCGATGGCTTCACGGTCGGCCGCCTTGCGCTTGCCCTGCTCGATCTGGAGCACCAGATCGGCATAGGGAAGCCCAAAGGTGTCGAAGCAGACGATGTCGGCATACTTGGTGTAGGCCTTGTAGACTGCGATGTCGGCCACGCCCACCCGATCCTGCTCGCCGGTGCCGATGCCCACGGTGCAGCCGTCCTTGACGTAGATGACCGAGTTGGAGGTTACCCCGTGCTCCACGGCCCAGCCGAAGAGCATGTCGTCGATCTCGCGCTGGGTGGGCTCGCGCTCCACCTTGTACTCCTTGCCCTGGAAGGTGGTGGCCGCGGGTTTCAAATCGGCGGCGGAGCGGATGGAGTTCATGGCCGACTGCTGCACGATGAGACCGCCGTCGATGAGGCTCTTGAAATCCACGAAACGGAACTTCTCGAATTCGGCCAAGCGGTCGATGCGGCTGATCTTGATCACCCGCAGGTTCTTGCGCTTGCTGAGGATCTCCAAGGTGCCGGTCTCGAACTCCGGCGCGCAGACCACCTCCAGGTAGTTCTGGCTCAGGAGCTCGGCGCTCGCCTGGTCGCAGGGCCGGTTGAAGATCACCGCCCCGCCGAAGGCAGCGATACGGTCGGCCCGGTTGGCGCGGTTGTAGGCGTCGGCAATGGAGGCGCCGTAGGCGGCGCCGCAGGGGTTGTTGTGCTTCAAGATCACCGCGGCCGGCCGGTCCATCAGGTACTTGATGATATTGAGACCGTTGTCGATGTCGGTGAGGTTGATCTTGCCCGGGTGCTTGCCGACCTGGAGCATGTCCCCGGCGTTGATGCCGCTCACCAGGCCGTGGCCCGGCCCGATGAACTGGCAGCCCCCCAGGGTCAGATTGCCATTCGTGAGCTCATAGAGGGCGGCCTCCTGGTCCGGGTTCTCGCCATAGCGGATGCCGCGTTCTTCCACCGAGCCGTCGTCCTGGGTCAGCTTCCAGGTCTTCTTCTGGTAGACCAGCTTCTGGTCGCCAAAGGTGATGGTCATCTCCATGGGGAAATGGTCCCCTAGGATGGTGGAATACATCTTCTTCAGATCAGCCATGGATACCCTCCTTTTATTCCGTCGTTGCCCAAACGCAGTGTGTCGATTCGATACTCATCAGGCCGCTCGCCGGCGACCCTGGTCCTGTTGCTGGAAAACGGCATCCCAGTCCTTGCGCACCGGGTCAAGCCCCTTGGCCCTGATCGCCTCGCTCACCTCGTCGAGGCTGCGCTGGTCGCCGATCTCGAACTGGGCCCCGGTGGCCGCCGTGTCACCGTAGCCACCAGGCACCGTGCAGGAACCGGCAGAATAGCGGGTGGGGCCGAGGCCCAACATGCCGTCGCGGTACCGCGCCTCCTCCCGGGTGGAGAGATAGAGGCCGAGGTCCGGGTCAAAGAGCCGCAGGGCGAAGATGAGTTGAGTGAGATCGCGCTCCGACACCGGCATCAGCGGCGCAAACTCGCCCTTGGCCGGCCGGATGCGCGGGAAGGAGACGGTGAGTCCGGTGCGCCAGAATGCCTTGCGAAGATAGCTGAGATGGTGGCCCATGGCCAACCCCTCGGCCCGCCAGTCGGAGAGGCCAAGCAGCGCGCCGATCCCCACCTCGCGCAGTCCGGCGGTTGCCGCCCGTTCCGGGGTGGCAAGCCGGTAATCGAAATCGCGCTTCTTGCCGGCCAGATGCACCTGGTCGTACACCGTCCGATCGTAGGTTTCCTGATAGACCGCCACCGAGGTGATGCCAGCCGCGAAGAGCCGGGCGTATTCGTCGGTCTCAAGCGGCTGCACCTCGATGGCGATGGCGGCAAACTTGTCCCGCAGCCGCAGCGCCACGGTTTCCAGGTATTCCACCCCGACCTTGGCCGGTGCCTCGCCGGAGACCAGCAGGATATGGCTGAATCCGCGGTCATGGAGAATCATCGCCTCGGCCTCGGCCTCCTCGAAGGAGAGAACCCGCCGGGGCATAGCGTTGCCGGCGGAAAAACCGCAATAGGCGCAGCGGTTGGTGCAGAAGCTCGAGAGATAGAGCGGCGCGTAGAGTTGGATGACGTTGCCGAAACGCTGGCGGGTAAGCTGGGCGGAACGTTGCGCCATTACGGCAAGAGAGGACTCGGCGGCCGGCGAGAGCAGGGCCGCCAGATCGTCAAGCTCGAGCCGGCCCTTGGCCAGCGCCCGCTCCACCGCCTCCGGCCCAGAGGCCGCGATCCGCGCACGCAGTTGCTGAAAATCCGGGGCGACAAACATGGTTATTCCCTGAGAAAATCGAGCCCGCCTTGGGGCGAAGAGGCCTCGGCCTCGGTACGCCGGGCGCCCAGGCCGGCCTCGTAGGCCTCGCGGCCGGCCTCCACTGCCTTGGCAAAGGCCTGCGCCATGCGCACCGGATCACCGGCCACGGCGATGGCGGTGTTGACCAATACCGCGTCGGCCCCCATCTCCATGGCCTCGGCCGCGTGCGACGGCGCGCCGATCCCGGCATCGACCACCACCGGCACCCGCGCCTGCTCGATGATGATCGCCACCTGAAAGCGGGTAAGCACCCCCTGATTGGTGCCGATCGGCGACCCGAGCGGCATCACCGCCGCGGCCCCGGCATCCTGCAATCGCAGGGCCAGGATCGGGTCGGCATTCATGTAGGGCAACACCACAAAACCCGCCTTGACCAGTTCCTCGGTGGCAATGAGGGTCTCCACCGGATCGGGCAGCAGGGTGCGCGGGTCCGGCGTCACTTCCAGCTTCACCCAGTTACCGCCGCCCGAGGCCTGGGCCAGCTTGGCCAGGCGTACCGCCTCGGCCGCATTACGGGCGCCGGCGGTATTGGGCAGAAAGAAAAAGTGGTCGCGGTCGAGCACCCTCATAATATCGTCCGCCGGGTTGGCGAGGTCGACCCGGCGCAGGGCCACGGTCACCATCTCGCTGCCGGAGGCGAGGAGCGCCTCCTGCATGACCTCGGGCGAGGAAAATTTGCCGGTACCGGTGAAGAGGCGCGACCGGAAGGTTTTGCCTGCAATGGTCAACATCAGCCGCCTCCCACAAAGCGGATCAATTCGAGGGTGGCCCCCTCGGTAAGCTTGGTCACGGCATAGTCCGGCCGACTGAGGATGCGGCCATCCAATTCAACCACCACGGTCTCCGGGTTGAGTCCCAAGGAGGCCAACAACTCCTCCACGCTCATCTCCCGCTCAAGCCGCCGCGACTCGCCGTTGCAGAGAATGGTGATCATGCGTCCTCGTCCACCCCAAGCAGCAGGCGGATCACCTGATTGGCCTGATGGTGGGCGGCGATCCCCACCCGGGAAGCCATGAGTCCTTGCCCCGGCTGCGCTGCGGATTCGCCATCGCCGACGAGATAGACCCGGGCCCGGAGTCGTTGGGTGCGGATGGCGTTATTATCGCCATAGCCTGCCACCCCGGAGGAACCGACATAGCCGACACGGGGCAGTTCACGTAGGGCGACCCGCAGGGCCGCCGCCTTCATCCCCGGGTCGTCGAAGCATTCGGCCAGCACATCCACCCCCGCAAAACAGGCGGGGATATCCGCTTCGGTCAGCCGCCGATCGATGCATTCCACCGCCACATAGGGGTTAATCCGGGCCAGGGTGGCTCGCAGCGCTGCGGTCTTGGGCTGGCCGAGCTGATCGATGAAATAGTGCTGCCGATTGAGGTTGGAGGGCTCCACCACATCGTAGTCCGCCAGCCGCAAGTGGCCGACTCCCATGCGAGCCAGGGCTACGGCCAGGGGAGAACCAAGCCCCCCGAGCCCCATGATCCCCACGGTCGCCTGCTGGAGCACCGCCTGCACTCCCGGGGTGTGGCGGGCATAAAGCAGATGGGCCAGCTCGGCGGCCGAAGGCACTTCGCCGCGTTGGATCAGCCAACAGCGGTCGCCATCGGCCAGCAGGGTTGTTGGCGGCGCCGGGAAGCCATTGACAATAACCACATCGGCCCCGGGCTTCACGCGCGACACCACGTCGGCAACCCGCATCCCCGGTTCGTAGGGGAGCGACAGGTCATTCACGGAGATCAACGGGCGCCCTCCTTGTCCCAACGGCTCTCCAAGCCCTGAATAGTACCCTACCTCCGGGGCTGATGGTAGTCTTTTTTCGCCGGCCAGCGCCGCGGGCGACCAGGCAAAAAAAAAGCTGACATGAGGAGCTCATGTCAGCTTCTGGACCCGGACGAAGCCGGATAAATCAGGATTCAGCCTTGGCGGCCTCGACCGGTGCGGTGTAGTTGACCAACTCGAGGATTGCCATCTCCGCCGCATCGCCCAGCCGATTGCCGGTGCGGATGATGCGGGTGTAGCCGCCGTTGCGGTCCATGTAGTCGCTACGGAGTTTATCGAACAGCTTGGCCACCACATCCTTGTCGCGCACCACCGCCAACGCCTGCCGACGGGCATGAAGGTCGCCGCGCTTGGCCAGGGTGATCATCTGATCCGCCACCTTGCGCACTTCCTTGGCCTTGGCTGCGGTGGTAACGATCCGCTCATGGGCGAGCAGCGAGGTTACCATATTGCGGACCATCGCCTCGCGATGGGAGCCATTCCGACCCAGTCTGTTTCCTGCCTTCTTGTGTCGCATATCAAAACCTCTAACGAGCTCGATTATTCTTCAGTCTGCTTGGCGTTCGCCTGGGGAGGCTCCCAGCCATCGATCTTCATGCCCAGGGAGAGATCCATTTCCGAGAGCAACTGCTTGATTTCATTAAGCGACTTGCGGCCAAAGTTCTTGGTCTTGAGCATCTCCGCCTCGCTCTTCTGCACCAATTCGCCGATATAACGAATTTCCGCGTTGCGGAGGCAGTTGGCGGAACGCACCGACAACTCCAGGTCCTCGACACTGCGGTAAAGATTGTCGTTCAGCCGCGGCCGCTCGTCGCGGCCCTCATCGGCATAGGCCGGTTCCACCGTGGCTTCGTCAAAGTTGATGAAGACCTGCATCTGCTCCTTGAGGATCTTGGCGGCATAGGCCAAGGCATCCTCAGGCTTCACGCTGCCGTCCGTGGTGATCTCCAAAGTCAGCTTGTCGTAATCGGTCTGCTGACCGACCCGGGCCTGACTGGTCAGAACCTTCACATTGACAATGGGGGTGAAGATGGCATCGATGGGAATAACCCCGATGATCTGTTCCTCCGGCAGATGCTGCTCAGCCGGAGAATACCCTTTGCCCCACCGCACCTCCAGCTCGGCGATGAACTTCCCGTCGCCGGTGATGGTGCAGATATGCTTCTCGGGGTTCATCACCTCGACTTTGCCGCCACCCTGGATATCGGCTGCGGTCACTACGCCCTTGGCCTTCTTCTCGATCCGCACCTTCTGGGGAGTCGGACTGTTGAGACGCAGGCGAACCTCCTTCAGGTTCAGGATAATCTCAGTAATATCTTCCTTGATGCCGGGAAGGGTCGACAATTCATGCAATGCCCCGTCGATCTTGATCGAGGTGATCGCTGCCCCCTGGATCGAAGAAAGCAGGATACGCCGCAGGGAATTGCCGATGGTAGTGGCAAAGCCATGTTCCAGCGGTTGGCAGACGAACTTGCCGTACCGCTCGGTGTGGGTATCCTGATCCACTTCCAGACGGTCAGGAACGATCAACTCGTGCCAGTTACGGTAAAAGGGATCCGTTTCGATTGCCATGTCGTCCTTGTCTTCCTACGCTGTGTTATTTGGAGTAGAGCTCTACGACCAGCTGTTCCTGAATCGGCATGGTGATCGCCTGCCGATCCGGCAGCGCCTTCACTGTTCCCTTGAAATTGGCCTGATCCATCTCCAACCAGCCGGGCACGCCACGGCGGGCGACAGCCTGAAGACTGTCGGTGATCGCGGCTACGGCCCGACTCTTCTCCTTTACCGTGATCACATCATTGACCCGGATCTGGAAAGAAGGGATATTGACCTTCTTGCCGTTCACCAAAAAATGGTTGTGACGCACCATCTGCCGCGCTTGATTGCGGGAATTGGCAAAACCGAGACGATAGATCACGTTGTCCAGCCGACATTCCAACAGGCGCAAAAGGCTCTCGCCAGTGACACCCTTGATGCGCTCAGCATGGAAGAAATAGTTCCGGAACTGGCCTTCCAGCATGCCGTACATACGCTTTACCTTCTGCTTCTCGCGCAACTGGACGGCGTAGTCAGAAACCTTGCGCATCCGGGCCTGGCCATGCTGGCCCGGGGCGTAGCCGCGGCGTTCGAAGGCACACTTATCGGAATAGCAACGGTCCCCTTTCAGGAACAGTTTGAGTTTCTCACGCCGGCACTGGCGGCAGGCTGCTTCGGTATATCTGGCCAAGTTGGACCTCCTAAGACTACAAAAAAGATTATTCGCCTGAATCGGTCAGTTCACACACGGCGCCGTTTGGGCGGCTTGCAACCGTTGTGCGGTACCGGGGTGATGTCACGGATCACGCTCACCTCGAGCCCCGCCACCTGCAGAGCCCGGATCGCTGATTCCCGGCCGGGACCAGGACCAATGACCCGAACCTCAACCCGACGCAGGCCGTGCTCCTGAGCCTTCTTGGCGGCGGTGTCCACCGCGTTCTGTGCCGCGAACGGCGTGCTCTTGCGGGAGCCCTTGAACCCGAGACAGCCGGCGCTGCACCAGGAAAGCAAATTGCCCTGGGGGTCCGTGAAGGACACCAAGGTATTGTTGAAGGTGGACTGAATAAAACAGATCCCCTCCGGCACATTCTTCTTCTCTTTCTTACGAGGACGCGCTACCTTCGCCATCTCCGCTCCTGATACCCGTCAAAGGTTGACTTCGTTGTTATTTCTTCTTCACCACGCCACGCCGCGGCCCCTTGCGGGTACGCGCATTGGTGTGAGTCCGCTGACCACGGCAGGGCAAGCCCTTACGGTGCCTGAGGCCGCGGTAGCTACCGAGATCCATGAGCCGCTTGATATCCATGCCCACCTCGCGGCGCCGATCACCCTCCACGACGAAGTTGTCATCGATGATCTTCCGGATCGCGGCCACATCGTTGTCGGTCAGATCGTCGCTGCTCTTGTTGTAAGGCAGGTTGGCCAAATCAAGAATCTTACGCGCCGAGGTACGCCCAATGCCATGGATGTACGTGAGCGCAATCTCCATATGCTTGCCGCGCGGCAAGTCAACACCAGCTAAACGTGCCAAGGTGTTCCTCCCTTGTAACTGAACGCGTTAATTAACCTTGGCGCTGCTTGTGCTTCTTGGTCTTGCACGAAACACGCACCACGCCTTTCCGCTTGAATATGCGGCACTCACTGCAGATCTTTTTTACCGAAGCCCGTACCTTCATAACTATTCCCTTCTCACTATTTTTTCGCCCGGAAAGTCACCCGACCGCGGGTCAGGTCATAGGGCGAGAGTTCCACCGTTACCCGGTCACCAGGAAGAATCTTGATGAAATGCATGCGCATCTTCCCGGAGATGTGCGCCAACACCCGATGGCCATTGTCCAATTCAACGCGAAACATCGCGTTGGGCAATGGCTCCACAATGGTTCCCTCAACGGTAATCGGCTCTTCCTTTGCCATAAGCCAGCAAAAAACCCCTTTGCGGTTGCCTCTGGAGGAGCAGCACCGCAAATCGAAAATTGGCAATATTACTCTATTTTATTTTTTTTGCCGCTATTTTTTTGCACTAGCGTCAAAAACTCTACCGCGGCCAAGCACTCAACACCAATGGCCCATCCTCCGTCACCGCCACCGAATGCTCAAAATGGGCGGACAGCGACCGATCGCTCGTCACCACGGTCCAACCGTCGGCCAACACCTGCACATCGGGACCGCCGATATTGACCATGGGCTCAATGGCAAGCACCATCCCGGCCAGCAGCTTCGGGGTGCGCTCCGACCGGTGGTAGTTCGGAATCTCGGGCGCCTCATGCAGCTGACTCCCAATCCCATGGCCGACGAACTGCCGCACCACGGAAAAGCCGTGCTGCTCAACATGGTCCTGCACGGCCCGCGAGATATCATCGATGCGGTTACCGATCTGGACTTGGGCGATAGCCTTGTCCAAGGACTCCCTCGTCACCCGCACCAGTTCAGCCTGGCGCTCGCCGATCTCGCCCACCGCCACGGTGATGGCGGCATCGCCGTAAAACCCCTTATACTTCACGCCAAAATCGATACTGACAATATCCCCTGGCTGCACCACCACCTTCTTCGAGGGGATACCGTGCACCACCTGATCATTGAGCGAAACGCACAGACTGGCCGGATAGCCGCGATAACCCTTGAAGGCCGGCGCCGCACCATGCTTGATCGCGTATTTCTCAGCCCAGTGATCCAGTTGCCAGGTGGTAACTCCTGGCGCCATCTTCTCTTCCAGCAGGGCCAGGGTTCCGGCCACGATCTGATTCGCCTCCCGCATGATCGCAATCTCGGCGGGGGTTTTCAGGATGACGGCCCGACCCATCCGGTACTACCGTTACCGGCGCCCTTTGAAACGGCCAGACTTCATGAAGCCGTCGTAATTCCGCATGATCGTATGGGACTCGATCTGTGCCATGGTGTCGATGGCAACGCCAACCACGATCAGAAGCGCGGTGCCGCCAAAATAAAAGGGCACGTTGAATTGCTTGACCAGCACGGTGGGCAACACGCAGACGGCACTGATATAGATCGCGCCGATCACGGTGAGCCGCACGATAATCTTGTCGATGAACTCCGCCGTCTTCTTGCCGGGCCGCACGCCGGGGATGAAACCGCCATGTTTCTTAAGATTCTCGGCCACGTCCGTCGGATTAAAGGTCACCGCCGTATAGAAAAAGCAGAAGAAAACGATAAAGCCCACATAAATCACGGTATGAGGCAGACTGCCCCAACTGAGCGCCGCGCTCGCCCGCTGTACCCAGTCCACTTTGATGAAATTGCCAATGGTCTGGGGAAACATCATGATCGACGAGGCAAAGATCGGCGGAATAACGCCGGACATGTTGATCTTAAGCGGCAGGTGAGACTGCTGGCCACCGTACATCTGCCGCCCGACGATGCGTTTGGCGTACTGGATTGGAATCCGACGCTGGCCGGTTTCGCAAAAGATGATGAGCCCTACCACCACCGCCACCATGACCAGCATGAGTGGCAGCAGGATGACGGCAAGCTCGCCGGCCGTCACCATGCGGAAGGTGTTGGCCAAGGCGGCGGGCATCCGCGCCACGATGCCGGCGAAGATGATCATCGAAATGCCGTTGCCAATGCCGCGTTCGGTCATCTGCTCGCCGAGCCACATGATGAAGGCGGTGCCAGAGGTGAGCGTCAGCATGGTCAGCAACCGGAAGCCCCAGCCGGCGGCAATGACGATCGTCTCCCCGGTGGGCGCGGTCATGCTTTCCAAGCCGATGCTGATGAACAGCCCCTGCAACAGGCTGAGCGCCACGGTGGCATAGCGGGTGTACTGGGTGATTTTATGCCGCCCGGCTTCCCCTTCCTTGGAAAGGGCCTCCAGTTGCGGCACCACCACGGTGAGCAACTGAAAGATAATGGAGGCGCTGATGTAGGGCATGATGCCCAGGGAGAAAATCGAAAATTTCTCCAAGGCGCCACCGGAAAACATATTGAACATGTCAAACAGGGTGCCGGCCTTCTGGGCAAAAAAATTGGCGAGCGCCTCGCCATTGATGCCCGGGGTCGGGATCTGCACGCCGGCCCGATAAACCGCGAGCATCCCCAAGGTAAAGAAGATACGCCGACGTAGCTCGGGAATATTGGCCGCGTTCTGAACCCCTGCCTTCATGGACGACTTTCCTATGCCTCGACCTTGCCGCCGGCCGCTTCGATCTTCTGCCGGGCAGCATCGCTCACTTTGTCGAGTGCCACGGTCAGGGCGTTTTTGATTTCGCCATTGCCGAGCAACTTGACCAGTTCGCACTTCTTGGACACCAGACCCGCCTCAAGCAACGCCTGACGATCCACTTTGGTGCCGGCGGCGAAGCGCTCCAGATCCTCGACATTGACAATGGCGTATTGTTTGCGGAAGGGATTAGTGAAACCGCGCTTCGGCAACCGCCGCTGGAGCGGCATCTGTCCGCCCTCAAAGCCCACCTTGATGCCGCTGCCGGAACGGGACTTGTAGCCCTTCATGCCGCGACCGGCCTGTTTGCCCTGGCCGGTGCCCTGGCCACGGCCGACCCGCTTCTTCTGCTTCTTGGCGCCGGGATGCGGCGAGAGATTGCTCAGTGTCAGCATAGTTATTCCTCCACCACCACCAGGTGCCGGACTTTCTCGATCATGCCCCGGATGGCCGGGGTGTCCTTACGAATAATCGTCTTGTTGGTTCTGGTCAGGCCGAGGCCCACCAGGGTATCTCGTACCGGCTTCGGACTGCCGATCACGCTTTTCTTCAGGGTCAACTTGAGCTCTTTTGTTGCCATTGCTCTTCCTCAAGTGCGTCTACATTCAGTGGTCTGCCCGTAGCCAGACCGTTCGGATGCCGCCCGTTGCCGGGTCGGCGTTATGCCATGATTTCCTGCAGCTTGCGGCCCCGACGGGCGGCAATCTGCTCGGGGGTCCGCAGCCGGCGCAAGGCATCCAGCGTTGCCTTCACCATGTTGTGGGGATTATGCGAGCCGAGGCACTTGGTCAGGATGTTGTGCACCCCTGCGGCCTCCAGCACCGCCCGCACCGGACCACCGGCGATGACACCGGTACCGGCAGTGGCCGGCTTCAACAGAACCTGGCCGGCGCCAAACTTGCCCATGATCTCATGGGGGATGCTGACTTCGGTAATGGCCACCGTCTTCATGTCCTTGCGGGCCTTTTCTACCCCTTTGCGGATCGCTTCGGGCACCTGGTTGGCCTTGCCGAGGCCGTAGCCCACCCGGCCTTTGCCATCGCCAACCACCACGATGGCACTGAAGTTGAAACGACGACCGCCTTTGACTACTTTGGCCGTCCGGTTGATGAAGACGATCTTTTCGATCAATTGATCATCGGTGCTGCTGCTCTTGAAGTCTGCCAAGGTTACACCCCTGAAGTACGTATTTCAGTCTGTTGCGCGCTGCGGCCGTTTAGAAATCCAGCCCGCCTTCGCGGGCGCCATCGGACAGGGCCTTCACCCGACCGTGGTAGATATAGCCCCCGCGGTCAAACACCACCTTCTGCACACCCTTGGCCTTGGCCAATTCGGCGAGTTTCAGGCCCACCTGCTTAGCCACCGCCGTCTTGCCCTTGGCGTCGCCGCGGTCGAAGTTCTTGCTGACCGTGGACAACGCGACAATGGTCCGGCCGGCGGCATCGTCAATGATCTGGCCGTAGATATGCTTGGCGCTCTTAAAAACGCGCAACCGCGGCCGTTCAGGGGTCCCGGCGATCTTCTTCCGGATTCGCTTCACCCGCTTCTGCCGTGCCAAAAGTGTCGGATCTGTCTTGCTCATTGCTCGTGCCTATTTCGTCAAGCGTTATTCAAGCCGCGACTACTTCTTCGAAGCCGCCTTGCCAGCCTTACGGGCGATGTACTCGCCTTCGTAACGGATGCCTTTGCCCTTGTAAGGCTCCGGCATGCGGATCGACCGGATCTTCGCGGCGGTCAGGCCGAGAATCTCCTTGTCGATGGACTGTAGCGTGATATTGGTCTTATCCACTACGGCAGCCACCCCTTGCGGCAGCGGGAAATCCACCGGGTTGGAGTAACCGACGTTCAGCGAAAGGGCCTTGCCTTTCAGCTCGGCGCGATACCCGACGCCCTCGATGACCAGTTTCTTCTCAAAACCCTTCACCACCCCAACGATCATGTTATTGATCAGGGTACGGGTCAGACCGGTGAACGCCCGGCTGCGCTGGCTGTTATCCTTGGCCGAAACCCGAATAACGCCGTCCGCCTGCTCCAGAGCGATTTCCGGACGCACCACACGCTCCAAGCTGCCCTTGGGGCCGGTCACCTTGACCTGGGTCCCCTTGATATCGACCTTCACACCATTCGGGACGGTGATCGGTTGTTTGCCAATTCTCGACATGACCTTACTCCACTTCTCGCTCGGTTCGTAATTACCACACTTCACACAGCAGCTCGCCGCCGAGCCGCTGTTCACGGGCTTCCCGATCGGTCAGGATACCCTTGGAAGTGGAAATGATCGCAATACCCAGACCGCTCATCACCTTCGGAATCTGGTCGTGCTTCACATAGATCCGGCGGCCCGGCTTGCTGATCCGACGCAACCCGTTGATGACCGGCTCGCGCCGGCTGTCATATCGCATCGCGATACGCAAAACACCTTGCGCATCGTCCTTGACGACCTCATAGTCAGTAATAAAGCCCTCACGTTTCAGGATCGCCACCACACCGGATTTGATCTTGGAAAGCGGCACCTCGACGCTCTCGTGCTTGACCATGCCGGCATTGCGAATCCTGGTCAACAGATCGGCCAAAGGATCACTCATCGCCATTGTTGTTGCTCCTTACTCGTTGAATACGATGTGATATCCGTTCGTTTGCCAAGCCCGGCTTACCAGCTGGACTTGGTCACCCCGGCGATCTCGCCCTTCGATGCCAGGTTTCTGAAGCAGATACGGCATACGCCGAATTTGCGGAAATAGGCCCGTGGCCGGCCACAGAGCCCGCAACGGTTATAGCCGCGCACCGAAAATTTCGGTTTCCGATTACACTTTGCGATCATCGACTTCTTAGCCAAGACGTCCTCCCTGCCCTTGTATTACTTACGGAAGGGCATGCCCATTGCCCGCAAGAGAAACCGGCCTTCCTCATCGGTCTTGGCCGTGGTGGTGATGGCAATGTTCAATCCCTTAATCTTGTCGATCTTGTCGTAGTCAATCTCCGGGAAGATGATGTGTTCCTTGATCCCCAGAGAGTAATTGCCGCGGCCGTCGAAGGCCTTGAGCGAAATCCCGCGGAAGTCGCGCACTCGCGGCAGCGCGATGTGCACCAGCTTGGCGAGGAAATCGTACATCCGGTCGCCGCGCAGGGTCACCCGGCAGCCGATGGGCATGCCTTCGCGCAGTTTGAAGGTAGCGATGGACTTCTTCGCCCGGGTCACCACCGACTTCTGGCCGGCAATGAGGGTCAGTTCAGTGTTGGCGGAATCGACGATCTTCGGATTCTGCACCGCCTCGCCCAACCCCATGTTGAGCACGATCTTTTCAATCTTTGGAACCTCCATGATGTTCTTATAGCCGAACTCCTTCATGAGTTGCGGCACACATTCATTGAGGTACTGTTCTTTCATCCCAGCCATATCGCCTCCAAACCAGCACTAGGCCTTGGCTTCCACGGATTCGTTGCACTTCTTGCACACGCGAACCCTGGTGCCGTCTTCCAATGTCTTGTTGCCCACCCTGACCGTCTTCGAACACTTCGGGCAGATCAGCATCAGGTTGGAAAGATCCACCGACGCCTCCTTCTCGATGATGCCGCCCTGCTGATTGAGCGCACTCGGCTTAGTGTGGCGCTTGATGATGTTGATCTTCTCCACCACCGCCCGGTTGTGCGCCCGATCAATCTTAATGATCTTGCCGACCCGACCCTTGTCCTTGCCGGTGGTCACCTCGACCCGATCGTTCAGTTTCAGATGACACGTTTGCTTCTGCATGGCCATAGCCTCTTTCTGCTCGAAACCCTACAGCACTTCGGGTGCGAGGGAGATTATCTTCATGTAGCCTTTGGGCCGCAACTCGCGGGCCACCGGCCCGAAGATACGAGTGCCGATGGGCTCACCGGCATTGTTAATCAAGACGGCGGAGTTGTCATCGAAACGGACCGAGGTCGCATCCGAACGATGGAGTTCCTTGGTGGTCCGGACTACCACGGCCTTGACCACGTCGCCCTTCTTGACCTTGGCGTTGGGGATCGCCTCCTTGACGGAGACCACGATCACATCGCCAATGCGCGCATAGCGCCGTCTGGTGCCACCAAGCACCCGAATACACATCACCTTTCTGGCGCCAGAATTGTCGGCCACATTCAATACGGTTTCAGTCTGTATCATTGCCTCACCCGCTGACTAAGCAACTCGCTCATTAAAGAGAGCGAAAACCCTCTCGTTAAACCGCCTTTTCGATGATCTCGCGCACCCGCCACCGCTTCTGCTTGCTGAGCGGACGGCACTCCTCGATCAACACCCGGTCGCCGATGTTGCAGATGTTTTCCGGATCATGGGCCATATATTTCACCCGGCGGCGGATATATTTGCCGTACAAACCATGCTTGATCAGCAGGTCGGTCTGGACCACGGCACTCTTGTCCATCTTGTTGCTGATTACCAGACCAATCCTGGTCTTCTTGGACTTCTTT
Organism: Deltaproteobacteria bacterium; assembly: GCA_021802645.1. GTDB lineage: Bacteria > Desulfobacterota > Desulfobulbia > Desulfobulbales > Desulfurivibrionaceae > JAJZRJ01. The sequence goes on from JAJZRO010000009.1 coordinate 14,951, forward strand.
GTCTCGCTCATCTGCGTTCCTACCAAGTTGGGGATAGATCTTCACTCATTGGTTGGCGAACTACTGCTCGCGCGCGGCGTGCAGCAGAGTCTTGATGCGGGCAATGTCCTTGCGCAGGGCCCGCATCTTGGCCGTATTTTCCAAGGGTCTGATGCTGTGCTGAAACTTGAGCTTGAACAGCTCCTCGGACAGGGCCTTGGCCTTGGCCGCCAGCTCCTCATTGCCCATTGCGCGGATTTCTTTCATTTTCATAACGTGCTACCCAACTCGACGATTTTAGTCGGAAACGGAAGCTTGTTGCCAGCCAGCCGCAGAGCCTCCTTGGCGACCTCGGGTTCGACTCCCGCCAGCTCGTAAAGAATCCGGCCGGGCTTGATAACGGCCACCCAGCCTTCCGGCGCACCCTTGCCGCTACCCATCCGGGTTTCCGCCGGCTTCTTGGTGAAGGGCTTATCGGGGAAGATGCGGATCCACATCTGGCCGCCGCGCTTGACGGTCCGGCTGATGGTGATACGCGCGGCCTCGATCTGCTGAGCGGTCATCTTGCCGCAGCTCAGCGCCTTCAGGCCGTATTCGCCAAAGGCGATGGAGGAGCCACGATGGGCTGCGCCACGCATCCGGCCTTTCATTACCTTTCTATACTTTACCTTCTTGGGACTCAGCATATCGCTACCTAATCCGTCTCGATTATCTCCGGCGCGGCCTCAGAAAGTGCGACCTGCCGGCGTTGTTCCTCGTTTATTCCGCAGCGACCAGATCCTGATCGCTCAGTACCTCGCCCTTGAATACCCACACCTTCACACCGATGATGCCATAGGTGGTCTTGGCCTCGGCAAAACCGTAATCGATGTCTGCCCGGAGGGTGTGCAGGGGGACGCGACCCTCGCGATACCATTCGCGACGGGACATCTCGGCCCCACCAAGCCGACCGGAACAGGCGATTTTAATGCCCTGGGCGCCAAATTTCAAAGCCATGTTCACCGATTTCTTCATGGCACGGCGGAAGGCGACGCGGCGCTCAAGTTGTTGGGCCACGCTCTCGGCCACCAGCTGCGCATCGGCCTCGGGACGACGAACCTCCTGGATGTCGAGCAGACACTCACGGCCGGTGCGGCGTTCGAGATCACCCTTCAATACCTCGATTTCGGAACCCTTCTTGCCGATGATGATGCCCGGCCGGGCGGTATGCAGCTTGACGCGGATCTTCTCGCCGGTGCGGGCGATCTGGATCTTCGACACGCCGGCATGGTAGAGCCGCTCTTTCAGGTACTTGCGAAGCGCTTGATCCTCGAGGAAATACTTGGCGTATTCCTTGTCCGCATACCACACCGAATCCCAGGTGCGGATAACGTTCAGCCGTAAACCAACTGGATTGACTTTCTGGCCCAAAATCTTCCTCCATTCACAAAATAGTGTGGCCTCGCCGCCACCGTCGAACGTTGTCTTTATTGTTCGTCCAGGATCACAGTGATGTGACTGGTCCGTTTCAAAATCCGACCGGCACGGCCCATGGGCATCGGCCGAATCCGCTTGAGCATCGCGCCGCCATCCACGTAAATCGTCTTCACATAGAGCGTATCCACGTCAATGGTCTCGTTCCGGCTGGCATTGGCCACCGCCGATTCGATGATCTTCTTGAGGATACGCGCACCCTTCTTCGGCATGAACCGCAGGGTATTGAGGGCGTCCTCGACCCGCTTCCCCCGCACCATGTCGGCGACCAATCGGGCCTTCTGGGGAGAGATCCTAATCTGTCGCGCAAGCGCTTTTGCTTCCATCGCTCAGCTACTCCTTATGCCGTAATCACACCACAACGGGCTGACTATTTTTTCTTGTCGGTCCCGTGACCATGGTAGGTCCGGGTGGGGGAGAACTCGCCCAGCTTGTGGCCCACCATATTCTCGGTGACGTAGACCGGGATGAATTTCTTGCCGTTATGGACAGCAAAGGTCAGACCAATCATCTCCGGCACGATGTCGGAGCGGCGGGACCAGGTCTGGATGACCTTGCGTGACCCTTCTTCCTTGGCCTTCAAGACCTTCTGCATCAGATGGTCATCAACAAAAGGCCCTTTCTTGATCGAGCGTGCCATGTGTACTATCCCCTACTTAGGATCTCTTTTTAACAATATCTTTGTCCGAGCTCTTGCGGCCACGGGTCTTGAAACCCTTGGTCGGCATACCCCACGGTGAACAGGGGTGACGCCCACCGGAACTGCGGCCCTCACCACCACCCATCGGATGGTCAAGGGGGTTCATGGCAACACCGCGAACCTTGGGGCGACGTCCCTTCCAGCGGTTACGGCCAGCCTTGCCGATGCTCTCGCTCTCGTGCTCGAGGTTGCCGACCTGGCCGATGCTCGCGCGGCAGCTCTTGTGGAAGCGGCGCACCTCGCCGGAGGGGAGCTTCACCAGCACATGGTCCCCTTCCTTGGCCATCAGCTGGGCCGAACCGCCGGCGCTCCGCACCAGTTGGCCACCCTTGCCGATCTTCATCTCGACATTGTGGATAATGCTGCCAAGCGGCATGTTGCCCATGGGCAGGCAATTACCCGGCTTGATATCGACCTGCTCACCAGCCACGACCGTGTCCCCCACCTTGATGCCGTTCGGCGAGAGGATATACCGCTTCTCGCCATCCACGTAGTGGAGCAGGGCGATATTGGCGGTACGGTTCGGATCGTATTCAATCGCCGCGACCGTGGCGGGAATGTCCACCTTGTCGCGCTTGAAATCGATCATACGGTACTTCTGCTTGTGGCCGCCGCCCAGATGACGGGAAGTCACCCGGCCAAGATTGTTGCGGCCGCCCGACTTGTTCAGTATCCGGACCAGACCCTTAACCGGTCTCTCCTTGGAAAGATCGTCGCGGACGATGGTCACCAGCGTCCGCTGTCCCGGTGATGTTGGCTTATAGGTTTTTAATGCCATTTGGAACCCCGATTGCTATGTTGCAGAATATTTCCGACAGAATGGTCGCGCCGATCAACGAGCCGATTACAGCTCACCGACAAAATCAACCTTGCTGCCTTCTGCCAAGGTTACAATTGCCTTCTTCCAGTCTGAGGCCTGCCCGACATGGAGGCCCATCCGCTTATCCTTGCCGAGCACGTTGGCGGTCCGCACCTTTGCAACTTTCACGTTGAAAAGACCTTCCACCGCCAACTTGATCTCGTTCTTATTGGCACGGGGGTCAACCCGCAGCACAATCTGGTTGTGTGCCTCCTGCAGACCCATGCCCTTCTCGGTGAGGCGCGGCTTCTTGATTACCTCATAGATGTTCATGACAATAACCTCTTTTCCAGTTGGCCAATGGAGGGCTGCAGCAGGACGATATGCTTGTGCAGAAGGATGTCATAGACATTGAGTCCGGCCGCCGGCAATACCTTGAAGCCCGGCACATTGCGGGAGGAGCGCTCCAGCGCATCGATCCGTTCCGGGGTGACAATCAGGGCGTTGTCGATGGCAAAGGCATCCATCACGCTCAGGAATTTCTTGGTTTTGATCTCATCCAAGGTGAAATTGTCGAGCACCACCATGAGGTTGTCGCTGAAGCGGGAGCTCAAGGCCATGCGCAGACCAAGCTGCCGGACCTTGCGCGGCATCTTGTAGCTATAGCTGCGCGGGGTCGGCCCAAACACCGTGCCACCGCCACGCCACAGGGGCGAACGGCGGTTACCGGAGCGAGCCCGGCCGGTGCCCTTCTGCTTCCACGGCTTCTTGCCACTGCCGCTCACGTCGGAACGGGTCTTGGTGCAGGCATTGCCGGAGCGCCGATTCGCGCGCTGCATCTGGACAATATCATGGAGGAGGTGCGCATTCACCTCAACCCCGAAGAGGGCGTCATTCAACTCGACGTCGCCCACCTTCTCTTTGTTGATGTTATAGACTTGCGTTACGGCCATGAGAGGGTACCCCCAAGTGCAAAAGCGAATTCTCTTCGTTCGCTACTTTGTGAAAATCTGGATCAGGCCCTGATTGGCGCCGGGCACGCCGCCCTTGACGATCACGACATTCTGCTCGGGACGCACATCGATGACCATGCAGTTCTTCTTGGTCACCAGATTGGTGCCCATGTGACCAGGCAGACGCTTGCCCTTGATAACCCGGCTCGGCCAAGCACTACAACCGATGGAACCCGGCGCCCGGTGGAACATGGAACCGTGGGTGGCGCGACCGCCCTTGAAGCCGTGCCGACGCACAACACCCTGGAAACCGCGGCCCTTGGTGGCGGCCTGGATATCCACCAGATCGCCGGCCTTGAAGAGGTCGGTCACCATAATTTCCTGACCCACTTCGTACTGGCTCGGATCGGCCACCCGGAACTCCCGGATATGCTGGAAGCCGCCCTTGGCAGCCGCCTTGACATGACCGGCCATCGGCTTGGTCAGCCGGGACTCCTTGCGGGCCCCGAAGCCGAGCTGGATGGCATTGTACCCTTCCTTGTCAACGGTCTTTTTCTGGAGAACCACGCAGGGACCGGTTTCGATCACCGTGACCGGAACCATATCACCGCGTTCCGTGTACACGCGGCTCATGCCGACCTTTTTCCCCATCAAACCCATTGTTTTAGGCATTTTTGTACCTATACCTTTCTCGTTTCCTGATCTGTCGCGCCCTCAAAAAAAGGGGCACGCTATCCTCAACGTCGCCGCAGCAACGGTTACAGCTTGATCTCGACATCCACGCCGGCGGACAGCTCAAGCTTCATCAACGCATCAATGGTCTGCTGCGTCGGCTCCAGAATATCCAGCAGGCGGCGGTGGGTCCGCATCTCGAACTGCTCGCGGCTCTTCTTGTCCACATGCGGCCCGCGCAGAACACAATACTTGTTGATCGAGGTCGGCAGCGGGATCGGGCCGGCCACCGTGGCACCAGTCCGCTTCGCGGTTTCAACGATCTCTGCCGTGGACTGATCAATCAGCTTGTGATCGTAGCCCTTCAGCCGTATACGGATCTTCTGCGTGTTAATCATGATCGTGCCACCAATTACGCAATGATTTTATTGACAACACCGGCGCCGACTGTGCGGCCGCCTTCGCGGATCGCAAAGCGCAGACCCTCGTCCATCGCGATCGGCGTGATCAGCGTCGCTTCCACCGTCACGTTGTCGCCCGGCATGACCATCTCCACTCCCTCCGGCAACTGCACCACCCCGGTCACGTCCGTCGTCCGGAAGTAGAACTGCGGACGGTAGCCGTTGAAGAACGGCGTATGGCGACCACCTTCCTCCTTGGTCAGGATGTAGCACTCCGCCATGAACTTGGTGTGCGGGGTGATGGAGCCCGGCTTGGCCAATACCTGCCCACGCTCGATCTCCTCCCGCTTGGTGCCGCGCAAGAGCACGCCCACGTTGTCGCCGGCGATACCCTCGTCCAGAAGCTTCCGGAACATCTCCACACCGGTCACCGTGGTCTTCTGCGTCTCGCGGATGCCGACGATCTCGATTTCGTCGCCCACCTTCACCTTGCCGCGCTCAATACGGCCGGTGGCTACCGTGCCACGGCCGGAGATCGAGAAAACATCCTCCACCGGCATCAGGAACGGACGATCAATGTCGCGCTTCGGCTCCGGAATGAAGCTGTCGCAGGCAGCCATCAGGTCCCAGATCGGTTTGGCATACGCCTCGTTCTCCGGCTCATTGAGCGCGTTCAGCGCGCTGCCCTGGATGATCGGGGTGTCGTCGCCAGGAAATTCGTACTTGGAGAGCAACTCGCGCAGCTCCATCTCAACGAGCTCGATGAGCTCGGGATCGTCAACCATGTCGCACTTGTTGAGGAACACCACGATGGCCGGGACGCCAACCTGACGCGCGAGCAGGATGTGCTCACGGGTCTGCGGCATCGGCCCGTCGGTGGCCGCCACCACCAGAATGGCGCCGTCCATCTGCGCCGCACCGGTGATCATGTTCTTGATGTAGTCGGCGTGGCCAGGGCAGTCCACGTGCGCATAGTGACGCTTCTCGCTCTCGTACTCCACGTGCGCCGTCGCAATGGTGATGCCGCGCTCCTTCTCCTCCGGAGCCTTGTCGATCTCGTCAAACGCCGTTGCCTTGGCAAAACCCTTCGTCGACAACACCCGCGTGATCGCTGAGGTCAGCGTCGTCTTGCCATGGTCGATGTGACCGATCGTCCCAATATTCACATGCGGCTTCTTGCGTTCAAATTTCTCTTTTGCCATCGCTCAACCTCATTTTCTCGTTTGCACTGTGCCTTATATCAATCCCCGGACACGCTGAATGATCTTCTCGGCGATATGGTCCGGCACTCTTTCGTACTGCAAAAACTGCATCGTAAAGCTCGCCCGGCCCTGGGTCGCGGACCTCAGATCCGTCGAGTAGCCGAACATCTCCGCCAACGGCACATGGGCCTTGACGATCTGCAAGCCGCCCTCCCGGCTGTCGGTGCCCATGATCTTGGCCCGGCGGCTGTTGCAGTCGGAGATCACCTCGCCGAGATATGCATCGGGCAAGGTAACCTCCAAGCTCATGACCGGCTCCAGCAGCACCGGTTTCGCGGCCAACGCTGCCTGGCGGAAGGCCATGTTGGCCGCCACCCCGAAGGCCTGCTCGGTGGACTCCTCTTCGTGGTAGGAACCGCCCACCAGATTCACCCGGATGTCAGCTACCGGGAAACCAAGCAGCGGTCCCGACGAAAGGCCGTCGCGCACCGTCTTCTCGATGGCCGGTACAATCGCCGCCGGAATCACCTCATCGGCGATGCGGCTCTCGAAGAGTATCCCGCCGCCGACCGCCAACGGCTCGACCTCCAGAACGACATGACCGTACTGGCTCTTACCGCCGGCAGTGGGCATCTCGAACTTACCCTCGCCCTTCGCCCTGGCGGTGATGGTCTCCTTATAGGCGACCTGCGGCTTGCCGACATTGGCGCCGACCTTGAACTCCCGCACCAGGCGATCGACGATGATCTCGAGGTGCAGTTCGCCCATCCCGGAAATAATGGTCTGGCCGGTATCGGGGTCTGTTTTCACCCGGAAGGAAGGATCCTCCAGGGCGATCTTCGTCAAACTTTCAGAGAGCTTGGCTTCGTCAGCCTTCCCCTTGGGCTCAATGGCCACCCCGATAACCGGGTCAGGGAACTCCATCGTTTCGAGCCGCAGATCATCCCCCAGCTCGCAAAGGGTATCGCCGGTGGTGGTGAACTTGAGCCCAACCACCGCCCCGATATCGCCCGCATGCAACTCGGCGATCTCCTCGCGCTTGTTGGCATGCATGTGCATGATCCGGCCGATCTTTTCCTGCTTGCGCTTGACCGGATTGAAGACCTTGCTGCCGACCTTGAGCACCCCGGCGTAGACCCGCACATAGGCAAGGTTGTCCACAAAGGGGTCCGAGGCGAGCTTGAAGGCCAGGGCGCACAATTTTTCCTTGTCGCTCGCCTTCCGCTGCTCGGCCGCGCCATCCGCCTTCACCCCTTCCACCGGGGGAACGTCGAGCGGCGACGGCAAAAAATCAACAACCGCGTCCAGCAGTGGCTGTACTCCTTTGTTCTTGAAGGAGCTGCCACAGAGTACCGGTACCAATTGCAGCTTGAGAGTTGCAGTCCTGATTGCCCGATTCAATTCCTCAGCGGAGAGCGGTTGCTCTTCCAGGAATTTCTCCATGACCCGGTCATCGAAGTCGGCCAACTTCTCGACCAAGGCCGTGCGTGCGGCCGCAGACTCTTCTTTGAATTCCGCCGGGATCGGTTCTACGAGAACCTCTGCTCCCTGCGATTCCTCGTTGAAGCGGATCATCTTCTCGCGAACGAGGTCGATGACACCTTCAAACGACTCTTCACTGCCGACCGGAATCTGGATGGGCAGCGGCACCGTATGCAGCCGCTCGACCATCATCCCGACACAGCGCCAGAAGTCGGCGCCAACCCGGTCCATCTTATTGACGTAGGCGATGCGGGGTACGTGGTACTTATCCGCCTGTCGCCAGACCGTCTCCGATTGGGGCTCGACGCCACCAACCGCACAAAAAATCGCTATCGCGCCATCGAGGACCCGCAGGCACCGCTCCACCTCGATGGTGAAATCCACATGCCCAGGGGTGTCGATGATGTTGATCTTGTGGTTTTGCCACTCGCAGGTGGTGGCGGCGGCGGTAATGGTGATGCCCCGCTCCTGCTCCTGCTCCATCCAGTCCATGATGGCGTTGCCGTCATGGACCTCACCCATTCTATGTGACCGGCCCGTATAGTAAAGGATGCGTTCCGTCGTGGTCGTCTTGCCCGCATCGATATGGGCCATTATGCCTATGTTGCGCAGTCGCGCCAGACTCTCGCTGGCTGTCACGGTCGCCATTTTCCTTCTTCGGCCTCAGTTTCCGTCTGGCGCCGAATCAGCGACCATAAGCACTCGCCATGCCTTGTCGACAAGGAGTGCGGTATTTACACCGCCATCACCCTTTTGTCAACAAAGGAAATCGAAGCCGTTCGGCTTGAATTCCTACCACCGATAGTGGGCGAACGCCTTGTTGGCGTCGGCCATGCGGTGCGTATCCTCGCGCTTCTTGACCGCCGCCCCGCGATTATTGAAGGCGTCCTGCAGTTCACCCGCCAGCTTTTCGGCCATGGTCTTGCCGGAACGCTGCTTGGCATAGCTGACCAGCCAGCGGATGGCCAAGGCATTGCGCCGCTCGGGGCGCACCTCAACCGGCACCTGGTAGGTGGCGCCACCTACCCGGCGGGATTTCACCTCCACCTTGGGCCGCACCTTGTCCATGGCCTGCTCGAAGATCTCCATGGGGGCCGCTTCCTTGACCCGGCTCTCCAACAGATCCATGGCGTCGTAGAAGATGCCGCGGGCGGTATTCTTCTTGCCATCATCCATCAGACCATTGATAAACTTGGAAACCAACACGCTGTTAAAACGCGGATCGGCGTCAACCGGCCGCCGCGCTACAAGTCTTTTCCTAGGCATCTCGCTTACTCCCTTTCACAAACCGACGCAGCGCCTTATTTGGGCCGCTTGGCCCCGTACTTGGAGCGTCCTTGCTTCCGATTGGCCACCCCGAGGGTATCCAACGTGCCACGGATTATATGATACCGTACACCAGGAAGGTCTTTCACACGACCACCCCGGATGAGCACCACCGAGTGCTCTTGGAGGTTGTGACCGATACCAGGGATATACGAAGTCACCTCGATCCCGTTGGTAAGGCGCACCCTGGCAACCTTCCGCAACGCGGAGTTCGGTTTCTTCGGGGTCGTGGTATACACACGGACGCACACGCCGCGCTTCTGCGGGCACGCCTTCATGGCAGGCGTATTGGTCTTCTTGACCTTCTGCTTTCTGCCGTGCCGGACCAGTTGGTTAATGGTGGGCATTGAGTCTAACTCCTGCACATTGTTCGATTTATCGCCTTTCGTCCTTCCCGACCCGCCAGCTGGCGGCGCTGGCCGGGAAAACGGCATATATACTCGAAGCACCCCTGCTTGTCAAACAAATCTTTACACCTTGGTTGACCGGCAGCGCGGCCGGGTTCCCTCCAGCACCGGCCCCCAACCGCTATCCCACGTCTGCCCGGACAAGGCAACGGCCGGCATGGCCACTGCTCCGTCCGGCGGCCATCGCCGATCAGGCCTGGCCCTCTTCCTCGAGAGTATACCGTTCGAGGCCGGTGCCGGCCGGAATCAGCCGACCCATGATGACGTTCTCCTTGAGACCGTTCAGCAGGTCGATCTTGCCGGCCATGGCCGCATTGGTCAACACCTTGGTGGTCTCCTGGAAGGAGGCGGCCGAGATGAAGCTGTCGGTGGAGAGCGAGGCCTTGGTCACGCCGAGCAGGATCGGCTCGGCCGTGGCCGGCCGGCTCCCTTCGCGGAGCAGCTTCTCGTTCTCCTCGCTGAACCGCCACCACTCCACATGCTCGCCGAGCATGAAGGTGGAATCGCCGACATTGGTGATCTGCACGCGCCGCAGCATCTGACGCACGATCACCTCGATATGTTTGTCGTTGATCTTGACACCCTGGAGGCGGTAGACCTCCTGGATCTCGTTGACCAGGAATTTGGCCAGCTCCTTGACACCCATGACCCGCAAGATGTCGTTGGGATCGGGCGAGCCGTCCATCAGGGCCTCGCCGGCCTTGACGTAGTCACCCTCGTGCACGGTGACGTGCTTGCCCTTGGGAATCAGGTACTCCTTGGCCTCGCCGATCTCCGGGGTGACGATCACCCGCTTCTTACCTTTGAGGTCCTTGCCGAAGCTGATCTGGCCGTCGATCTCGCTGATGATCGCGTACTCTTTCGGCTTGCGCACCTCGAAGAGTTCGGCAACCCGGGGCAGACCACCGGTGATGTCCTTGGTCTTGGTGGTCTCGCGCGGAATCTTGCCCAGCACGGTACCGGGTTCGACCTCGTCTCCCTCCTTGACGGTGATAATGGTGCCCACCGGCAGGGAGTAACGGGCAGGCGATCCGGTCTTCGGGAGCTTGGCGGTCTTGCCGCCCTCCTCCTTGAGGGTGATGCGCGGGTTGTACTGACCAGCCCTCGACTGGATAATCACGTAGCTCGCCTTGCCGGTCACGTTGTCCACGCGTTCCTGCATGGTGATGCCTTCGATGATGTCGCCGAACTTGATCGTCCCGCCGATCTCGCTCACGATCGGGATGGTGTACGGGTCCCAGTTGGCGAGCAGGGTTTCCGCCTCGACGCTGGCGCCGTCCTTCACGTAGATCTGGGCGCCGTAGTTGATCGGATAGCGCTCGCGCTCCCGGCCCTTGGGGCCAACGATGGAAATCTCGCCATTGCGGTTCATGACGACGAAACGACCGGCGGCATTCTTGACCGTGTGGAGATTCTGGTATTTGACCGACCCGCCGTGGCGGGTCCGGACTTCGGCCTGCTCGACGGCCCGGCTCGCGGTACCACCGATATGGAAGGTCCGCATGGTAAGCTGGGTGCCCGGCTCACCGATGGACTGGGCCGCGATGATGCCCACCGACTCGCCCATGTTGACCATGTGACCACGGCCGAGGTCGCGGCCGTAGCAGGAGCTGCATACCCCGCGCTGGGCCTTGCAGGTGAGCACCGAGCGGATCTGTACCCGGTCGATGCCGGCTTCGTCGATCCGCTTCACCTTCTCTTCGGTGATCTCCTCGTTGGCCTCGACCAGCACCTCGCCGGTAAAGGGGTCCACCACATCCTCCAGGGCCACGCGGCCGAGGATACGATCACCCACCCGCTGGATCACCTCGCCACCCTCCATCAGCGGCTCCATCATGATGCCGTCCAGCGTGCCGCAGTCGCGCTCGATGATGGTGGCATCCTGGGCCACGTCAACGAGGCGACGGGTGAGGTAGCCGGAGTTCGCGGTCTTGAGCGCGGTATCGGCCAGCCCCTTGCGGGCGCCGTGGGTGGAGATGAAGTATTCGAGCACGTTCAACCCCTCGCGGAAGTTCGCCTTGATCGGGGTCTCGATGATGGCGCCGGAGGGCTTGGCCATCAGGCCGCGCATGCCGGCCAGCTGCTTGATCTGGTCGCGGCTGCCGCGGGCGCCGGAGTCCGCCATGATGAAGATCGGGTTGAAGCTCGGATGCTCGGTGAGCTTCTTCGATTTGTCACGAAGATACTGGACACTGATCTCCTTCATCATCTCGTTGGCCACGTCGTCGGTGGCGCGGGACCAGATGTCCACCACCTTGTTGTACTTCTCGCCGTCGGTGATGAGACCGGCTTCGTACTGCTTCTCGACCTCGAGCACCGCCTTTTCGGCCTTCTCCAGGGTGGCTTCCTTGCCTACCGGAATCATCATGTCGCTGATGCCGATGGAGATCGCCGCCCGGGTCGAATTCTCGTAGCCCAGGTCCTTCAGGCGGTCGGCCAGGATGACCGTGGCCTTGGTGCCGGCGTGGCGATAGGTGTGGTCGATGAGTTTCGCGAGCTGCTTCTTGCCCAGGGTCTGGTTCACCATGGCAAAAGGCACCTTCTCGGGCAACAGATCACCGACCAGCACGCGGCCGACCGTGGTCTCCACCATGGCGCCGTCCTTGCGCACCTTGATCCTGGCCTGCAGATGCACGGCCCCCTGATCGTAGGCGATGCGCACCTCGGCCGGTGAACTGAAGGTCTTGCCCTCACCTGCCACACCAAACCGCTCACGGGTCATGTAGTAGAGGCCGAGGACGATGTCCTGGGACGGAATGATGATCGGCTCGCCGTGGGCCGGGGAGAGGATGTTGTTGGTGGACATCATCAACACCCGGGCCTCCATCTGGGCCTCGACGGTGAGCGGGACGTGCACGGCCATCTGGTCGCCGTCGAAGTCGGCATTGAAGGCGGTACAGACCAGCGGGTGGAGCTGGATCGCCTTGCCTTCCACCAGGAGCGGCTCAAAGGCCTGCATGCCGAGGCGGTGCAGGGTGGGAGCGCGGTTCAGGATCACCGGGTACTCGCGCACCACGTCGTCGAGCACGTCCCATACCTCCTTGACGCCCTTTTCCACCATCTTGCGGGCACTCTTGATGGTGGTGACGTAGCCCATGCTCTCGAGCTTGTTGTAGATGAAGGGCTTGAAGAGTTCGAGGGCCATCTTCTTCGGCAGGCCGCACTGGTGGAGGCGCAGATGCGGACCAACCACGATGACGGTACGGCCGGAGTAGTCGACGCGTTTGCCGAGCAGGTTCTGGCGGAAACGGCCCTGCTTGCCCTTCAGCATGTCGGAAAGGGATTTGAGCGGCCGCTTGTTGGGGCCGGTAATCACCTTGCCGCGACGGCCGTTGTCGAAGAGGACGTCCACCGCCTCCTGGAGCATCCGCTTCTCGTTGCGGATGATGATCTCCGGCGCATCGAGTTCCAACAGCCTCTTGAGGCGGTTGTTGCGGTTGATCACCCGGCGGTAGAGGTCATTGAGGTCGGAGGTGGCGAAGCGTCCGCCTTCCAACGGGACCAAGGGCCGCAGGTCAGGCGGCAGTACCGGAATCACCTCGAGGATCATCCATTCCGGCCGGTTGCCGGAATCGCGGAAGGCCTCGGCGACGTTCAAGCGCTTCGCCAGCTTCTTGCGTTTCGCCTCGGAGCCGGTCTGGCGCATCTCCTCACGCAGGGTCTTGGAGAGGGTCTCGAGGTCCAGCGACTGGAGCATCTCCTTGATCGCCGCGGCGCCGATGCCGACCCGGAACTTGTCCGGGAACTCCTCGCGGGCCTGACGGTAGTTTTCCTCGGTAAGCAGACTGCCCACCGGAATCGAGGCCTCCTTCGAGTCGATCACCACGTAGGAGTCGAAGTAGAGCACCTTCTCGAGCTCCTTCAGGGTCATGTCGAGCAGGTTGCCGATCTTGCTCGGCAGGCTTTTCAGAAACCAGATATGGGCCACCGGCGCAGCCAGTTCGATGTGGCCGAGCCGCTCGCGGCGCACCTTGGACTGGATGACCTCGACCCCGCATTTCTCGCAGACCACACCGCGGTGCTTCATGCGCTTGTATTTGCCGCAGTTGCACTCGTAGTCCTTGACCGGGCCGAAGATCTTGGCGCAGAAGAGGCCGTCACGCTCCGGCTTGAAGGTCCGGTAGTTGATGGTTTCGGGCTTCTTCACCTCGCCATGCGACCAGTCGCGGATCTTCTCCGGCGAGGCGATGGAAATGCGTACCGCCCGGAATTTCACAGGTGACTTGGGTTTGCTAAAAAAGCTGAACAGTTCTTCCACGGCAACTCCCTTTTCGAATATGGGTCCTTAACCTGCCTGTTGCACCAGCACGACGCGGTCTCGGTTATTGCTTGTCCTTGGGTTGCTCTTCCATGAGTTCCATGTCGAGGCAAAGCCCCTGCAGTTCCTTGATGAGCACGTGGAACGACTCCGGCAGCCCCGCCTCGAGGAAGTTGTTCCCCTTGACGATCCGCTCGTACATCCGGGTCCGGCCGCCGACGTCGTCGGACTTCACGGTGAGGAACTCCTGCAGGGTATAGGCGGCGCCGTACGCCTCCATCGCCCACACCTCCATCTCGCCCAGACGCTGGCCACCGAACTGCGCCTTGCCACCGAGCGGCTGCTGGGTAACCAGCGAGTACGGACCGGTGGAGCGGGCATGGATCTTGTCGTCGACCAGGTGGTGGAGTTTCAGCATGTACATGGCACCGACCGTAACCTTGTTGTCGAACTTCTCGCCGGTGAGGCCGTCGTACAAGGTGGCCTGGCCAATCTCGTCGATCCCGGCCTCCACCAGCATCTGGCGGATCTCGTCTTCATGGGCCCCATCGAAGACCGGGGTGGCCATGTGGATGCCGTTGCCCATGCGACCAGCGAGATCGAGCAACTCCTCGTTCGTGAGATCGGCCACCAGTTGCTCGTACTCGGCCTTGCTGTAAACCGCCTGCAACTTCTTCTTCATCGCCGCGATATCGCGCAGCTGGGCGAAACGCTGGAGCTGGGCGCCCAGCTTCTTGGCGGCGAAGCCGAGATGGGTTTCAAGCACCTGGCCCACGTTCATACGGGAAGGAACGCCCAGCGGGTTCAAGACGATATCCACCGGCGTGCCATCCTCGAAGTAGGGCATATCCTCCTCGGGCTGGATGCGGGAGACAACACCCTTGTTGCCGTGGCGGCCGGCCATCTTGTCGCCCACCGCCAGCTTGCGCTTGGTGGCAACATAGACCTTGACCATGCGGATGACGCCGGGGGGCAGGTCATCACCCTTTTTGAGCCGGGCGATCCGGGCCTCGTAGCGCTCCCGCACCTCTTTCACCTGACTATCGTAGCGCTCAAAAAGGAGAGTCACCTCCCCTTCGAGCCTCTTCTTGTCGCCGTAATCGAGCTTCTTGATCTCCGAGGGCGAGAGCTTGTCGACCACTTCGCGGGTGAGCTTCTTGCCCTTGGCCAGCAGCACGTCGCCCTTCTTGCCCTTGACCGGGCTTTTCACCGACTGACCTTCGAGCAGGTCGGCGAGGTGGTTGCGGATCCCCTTCTTGAGGCAGGCGAGCTCGTCGTCCAGATCACGCTCCAGGCTCTTGATCTCGGCCTCTTCGATGGAAAGGGCCCGTTCATCCTTCTCGACGCCCTTCCTTGAGAAGACCTTGGCATCGATGACAAAGCCCTCGACACCCGGCGGCACCCTGAGCGAGGTATCCTTCACGTCGCCGGCCTTTTCGCCGAAGATGGCGCGCAACAGCTTCTCTTCCGGGGAGAGCTGGGTCTCACCCTTGGGAGTGACCTTGCCCACCAGGATGTCGCCGGCGGTCACCTCGGCGCCGATGCGAACGATACCCGAATCATCAAGGTTGCGGAGCGCCTCCTCGCTGACATTGGGGATATCGCGAGTGATCTCCTCCTTGCCGAGCTTGGTGTCGCGGGCCACGGTCTCGAAAACCTCGATGTGCAACGAGGTGTAGGTGTCCTTCTTGAGCAGCCGCTCGCTCACCAGAATCGAGTCCTCGAAGTTGTAGCCGCGCCACGGCATGAAGGCGATGGTGACGTTCTTACCCAGCGCCAGTTCGCCTTGATCACAGGCCGGGCCGTCGGCGAGGATGTCACCCTTCTTCACCCGTTTGCCCGGTTCCACCAAGGGACGCTGGGTGAAGCAGGTGTTCTGGTTCGACTTCTTGTATTTCTCCAGGCGGTAGATACCGATGCCGGTGGAGAAACCGTCGGTGCCTGGCTCGTCGTAACGGACCACCACGCGGTTGGCGTCGACCTCCTCCACCACGCCGTCGCCGCCCGCCAGCAGGCAGACACCGGAATCGCGGGCCACGGTGCCTTCCAGGCCGGTGCCAACGAGAGGCGCCTCGGCCCGCAAGAGCGGCACGCCCTGACGTTGCATGTTGGAGCCCATCAAGGCACGGTTGGCGTCGTCGTTCTCGAGGAAGGGCACCATGGAGGCCGCCACACTCACCAGCTGGTTGGGCGAGACATCCATGTGGGTCACCGCGTCGGCCGAGGCGATCATGACCTCGCCCTCCTGCCGGGCGATGAGGGTGTCGGGAGCGATCTTGCCTTTTTTATCCAGTTCGGTCCGCGCCGGGGCGATGATCTGATCCTTCTCATCGAGGGCGGACATGTAGAGAATCTCATCGGTGGCCTTACGCTCCTCGACCTTGCGGTACGGAGTCTCGATAAAGCCGAACTCGTTGATTCGGGCGTAAGCGGCCAGCGAAACGATCAGGCCGATATTCGGACCTTCCGGCGTCTCGACCGGGCAGATGCGGCCGTAATGGGTCGGATGGACGTCGCGCACCTCGAAGCCGGCGCGCTCGCGGGAGAGACCACCCGGTCCAAGGGCCGAGAGGCGCCGCTTGTGGGTGACTTCGGAGAGCGGATTGGTCTGATCCATGAACTGGGAGAGCTGGCTGGTGCCGAAGAATTCCTTGATCGCCGCGGTGATCGGCTTCGGGTTGATCAGGTCGTGCGGCATGAGGGTCTCCACCTCCTGGAGGCTCATGCGCTCCTTGATCGCCCGCTCCATGCGGACCAGGCCCATGCGGTACTGGTTTTCCACCAGTTCGCCCACCGTCCGCACCCGGCGGTTGCCGAGATGGTCGATATCGTCGATCGGACCCTGGGCGTCTTTCAGGCGCACCAGGTAGCGCACCGCCTGCATGATATCTTCCTTGGTCAGGGTACGGATGCTGATGTCGGTATTGAGGCCCAGCTTGGCGTTGATCTTGAAACGGCCCACCACGGAGAGGTCATAGGTCTCCGGGCTGAAGAAGAGGTTGGCGAAGAAGCTGGTGGCCACCTCCATGGTCGGCGGGCTCGAAGGGCGCAGCCGGCGGTAGATTTCGATCAGGGCCTCGTCGGTGGTGTTCACCCGATCGAGCGCCAGGGTCTTGCGGAAGGAATCGGAAACCTTGATGCCATCGATGAAGAGGACGCTGAACTCCTTGACCTTGGCGTTGACAATATCGTCGAGCATGGACTCGGTGAGCTCAACGTTGCCGGGGATAATCACCTCGCCGGTCTTGGGGTCGACGATGGCGCCGGCGGTGTACTTGCCGACGAGATCGGACGCCTCGATGTCCAGCGCGTCGATGCCGGCCTCGACGATCTTCTGGGCCAGCGCCTTGCCGATCTTGCGGCCCTTCTTGGCGATCACCTCGCCGGTCTTGGCGTCAACGAGGTCGTGGGGCGCCTTCTGCCCCACCATGGTCTCCGGGGTGAAGGCCTTCTTGAATTTCTTGCGGGAAACGGTGACCCGCTCCACGTCGTGAAAATATTGCAGCAGATCGTCGCTGCTGTAGCCCAGGGCCTTGAGCAGCGTGGTGACCGGGAACTTGCGGCGCCGGTCGATCCGAACGTAGAGGATGTCTTTGGCGTCGAACTCCAGGTCGATCCAGGAGCCGCGCACCGGGATGATCCGGGCCGAATAAAGCAATTTGCCGCCGGAGTGGGTCTTGCCGCCGTCGTGGCTGTAAAACAGGCCCGGCGAGCGCTGCAGCTGGCTGACGATAACCCGCTCGGTGCCGTTTACCACAAAAACACC
The DNA here is from genome assembly GCA_021802645.1 of Deltaproteobacteria bacterium. Classification (GTDB taxonomy): domain Bacteria; phylum Desulfobacterota; class Desulfobulbia; order Desulfobulbales; family Desulfurivibrionaceae; genus JAJZRJ01. The sequence goes on from JAJZRO010000009.1 coordinate 32,369, forward strand.
AGCCTTGGTCATCAGCGGAATGGAGCCGAGATAAACCGCCTGCTCCTTGATGTCGCGGATGGACTGCGCACCGCTCTCCTGGTCCACGTCATAGGTCACCAGCCGCACGGTGATCTTCACCGGCACTTCATAGGTCATGCCCCGCTGGATGCACTCGTCCACCGTGTATTTGGGCTCGCCAAAGGTGTAACGGACAAACTCCAGCGAGCAGGTGTTGTTGAAATCCTTGATCGGGAAGATATTCTTGAAAATCCCCTGCAGGCCGACATCTTCCCGCTGGTCCGCATCCACGTCCATTTGGAGAAACTTCTCGAAGGACAACCGTTGCATCTCGATGAGATGCGGTTTTTCGACAATGGTTTTGGTCTTGGCGAAGCTCTTGCGGATTCGTCTGATCATCTGCATGCAGCAATACCCTCGTTAACGGTAGCGGATGGATAAGATGGCCCTGTCCGGGCATGATAAGGAGTGCGAAACTGCCGGCAACCGAATGGCCAACCTGACCTCTCCTCACGAAAACGCAACAACGCTACGGAGGAAATTCCTCCGTAGCGTTCCTGCCGTATATAAGGACCTCCCGGCAAACACCAGGCGGTTGCAGTTCGTCCCAAGGCCATCCGGCCCTGAACTGCGGCGACTCCCCGTTGGGGGAAATTACTTGATCTCGACTTTCCCGCCTGCTGCCTCGATCTTCTTCTTGATTTCCTCGGCCTCGGCCTTGGAAACGCCTTCCTTCAAGGTCTTCGGCGCACCTTCCACCAGATCCTTGGCCTCCTTCAGGCCAAGCGAGGTCAGGGCGCGGACTTCCTTGATGACGTTGATCTTGGTGGCGCCGGCGTCGGCCAGGATGACGGTGAACTCGGTCTGGGCCTCGGCCGCCGGAGCCGCCTCGCCACCAGCCGGAGCCGCGGCAGCGACCGCCACCGGGGCCGCGGCGGAGACACCAAACTTCTCCTCCAACTCCTTGATCAGGTTGGAAAGCTCAAGCACGCTCATATTGGAGATGAATTCAACAACATCGTCTTTGGTTACAGCCATGGGAAATACCTCCTCACAAAAGTGTGGTTACTCGTCTTAGTTGTTCTGCGCTTTCTGGTCCTTGATCGCCTGCAACAGGTAGACCGCCTTCTGCGGCACACCGTTCAGGACGCGGACGAAGCTGGTGGGTACCGCCAGCATCAGGCCAAGCAACTGCGCACGCAGTTCGTTGATGCCGGGCAGCTTCGACAACGCTGTCAGATCGTCCGACGTGAGCACCTTACCATCCAGGATGGCGCTCTTGACCGACAACGCGGGATTATCCTTCATGAACTTGACCAGCACTTTGGCCGGAGCAACAGGATCCGCATCGGTGAGCGCCAGCGCCGTGTTCCCCTGCAGATGCGACTCGAACGCCGCAAAGGACGTGCCCTGGATTGCCCGCTTGATCAGCGTGTTCTTGGCAACCCGGACCTCAGCCTTGCTGGTGCGGAGTTCGCGACGCAGCGTCTGCAGGTTGTGCACCGTCAGACCACGATAGTCGGCAATCACCGCGAGCTTCGCCTTGGCGAGCTTCTCGCTCAGTTCCTGCACTATCGCTGCCTTTTCGTCACGTTCCAATGTCCTCAACCTCCTTTTTACCGTTAATGTTCCACCTCATCGGTGTGCAAAAGCAGCCGAGGCCGATACGGACAGACGAGCAACCCACGATGCAAACCATGCAGCCGTGGAGTGTGCCTTATTCATTGCCGCAGCAATGAATTTCATCGTCTCGGCAGGCCGACGCCACCTTCACGCCGATTAAACCCAAGGTACCCGCTGTCTTCGACGGCTGAACTGCTCAACCAAACGGAGGCGCCTTCCGGACAGGCCCCGCCGTAAAAAAAACCGTTTATGGGCCGGTTACGCGCCCTTGATCATCCCCCGCACCTCGACGGGATCAAGCTTGAGTCCTGGTCCCATGGTGGTGGAGATGCTGACGCTGCGCAAATAAACGCCCTTGCTGGAAGAGGGCTTCAGATGGATGATCTTCTCAATAAAGGCAAGGATATTCTCCCGGAGCTTCTGCGAACCGAAAGAGGCCCTCCCCATCATCGCATGCAGGACACCGGCCTTGTCAACCTTGAAATCGATCTTGCCGGCCTTCATGTCCTGCACCACCTTGGCCACCTCAAAGGTAACGGTGCCGAGCTTGGCATTGGGCATCAGGTTACGGGGACCGAGGATCTTGCCGATCTTGCCCACCGTCCCCATCATATCGGGGGTGGCGATGGTCTTGTCGAACTCCAGCCAGCCGCCCTGAATCTTGGCGACGTATTCGTCGCTGCCGGCATAGTCGGCGCCTGCGTCCAAGGCCTCCTGCACCTTCTCGCCCTTGGCAAAAACCAGCACCCGCTGGGTCTTGCCGGTGCCGTTCGGCAGCACCATGCTGCTGCGGATCATCTGGTCGGCATGGCGGGGATCGACCCCCAACCGCATGGCGATGTCCACCGACTCGTCGAACTTGGCATATTTACCCTTGAGGGCCAGTTCCAGGGCCTCATCCAGGGTGTACAACTTGGTCACGTCGCGCAGGGCGGCGCTGTTGGTATATTTTTTTCCTCTCTGTGCCATGGCCTTACTCCATGCTCCTCGCTCTAGGTTAGTCCGGTTCGGGTCGCGTCTTAGTCAACTACGGTGATGCCGCAGCTGCGGGCCGTGCCTTCGATAATCCGCATGGCCTGCTCCACGTCATAGCAGTTGAGGTCGGGCAGCTTCTTTTCCGCGATCTCCCGCACCTTGTCCCGGGTGATCTTGGCAACACGATCGCGCTTCGGGTGGCTGGAGCCTTTCGACAGGCCGAGGGCCTTGAACAACAGGGTTGACGCCGGCGGCGTCTTGGTCACGAAGGTGAACGACTTGTCACTGTACACGGTGATGACCACCGGGATAATGGTGTCGCCCTCGTTCTGGGTCTTGGCGTTGAACGCCTTGCAGAACTCCATAATGTTGACACCGCGCTGACCGAGCGCCGGGCCAACCGGGGGCGAGGGATTGGCCTTGCCCGCGGGAATCTGCAATTTGATGTAACCATCGATCTTCTTAGCCATTACTTCACTCCACAATATAAATGGTGGGTCTCAGCGCTCCCGCGCACTGGCGGAAGCTCCCCTTGAACAACCGCAATTAGCCTTTGGTGACCTGGATGAATTCCAATTCCACCGGGGTTTCACGGCCAAAAATGGAGACCATGACCCGCACCCGGCCCTTGTCCGGGTAGACCGCATCGACCACGCCCTGGAAGTTGGCAAAGGGTCCGTCGACAACTCGCACTGCATCGCCCTCCTCGTAGGAAACCTTGGGCTTGGGCTTCAAGGCGCCATCCTTGATCCGGCCGATGATCTTCATGGCATCATCGTCGGAGAGCGGCTCCGGATGGAGATCGTTGCCGACAAAGGCGGTCACCTTGGGGGTGTCGCGCACCGTGTGCCACGTCTCCTCGTTAAGGTCGACATTCACCAGAATGTACCCGGGAAAGAACTTGCGGGAAGAGGTCTTCTTGGTGCCTTTGACCATCTCCACCACCTGCTCGGTCGGCACCAGCACCTCGCCGAAGAGCTCTTCCTGGCCGGCATTCTTGATGCGCTCCAGCAGGCTCGCCTTCACCTGCTCCTCGAAACCCGAATAGGTATGGACAATATACCAGCGTCGTGCCATGCGATTACCGTAGGATCAGCCGAATAAGTTTGCCAAGGACCAGGTCCACCGCGCCCAGATAGAGGGACACCAGCATCACCAGCACCACCACCACGACGGTGGAGAGCATGGTCTGCTTTTTGGCGGGCCATACGATCTTGCCGAATTCGGCCTTGACCTCGGCGGCAAACTCGTTGATCCGGTTCAATCGGAATGAGGAGGATTTCTCCTCATTCTCAGCGCCCTGTTTTTTGGTGCGTTCTTCCTTTGTCATCCAATGCAACCGGCAGCGTCTACAGACGATTTTAACCGCGTTCTCCCAAAAGTGAACTTCGCCCCAAAGGGGGCGAAGCACACAATCACGCTAAATTGGCAGGCCAGGAGGGACTCGAACCCCCAGCCCTCGGATTTGGAGTCCGATGCTCTACCATTAGAGCTACTGGCCTACACGCTCACTTGGTTTCCTTATGCGGGGTATGGCTCCGGCAGAAGGGGCAGAACTTCTTGAACTCCAGCTTGTTCGGCGTCTTCCGCTTGTTCTTGGTGGTCGTATAGTTACGACGTTTGCAGGTCTCACACCCCAGGGTCACGATATCGCGCATCGTTGCAACTCCCGCGTCTTACGCAATGATTTTATTGACAACACCGGCGCCGACTGTGCGGCCGCCTTCGCGGATCGCAAAGCGCAGACCCTCGTCCATCGCGATCGGCGTGATCAGCGTCGCTTCCACCGTCACGTTGTCGCCCGGCATGACCATCTCCACTCCCTCCGGCAACTGCACCACCCCGGTCACGTCCGTCGTCCGGAAGTAGAACTGCGGACGGTAGCCGTTGAAGAACGGCGTATGGCGACCACCTTCCTCCTTGGTCAGGATGTAGCACTCCGCCATGAACTTGGTGTGCGGGGTGATGGAGCCCGGCTTGGCCAATACCTGCCCACGCTCGATCTCCTCCCGCTTGGTGCCGCGCAAGAGCACGCCCACGTTGTCGCCGGCGATACCCTCGTCCAGAAGCTTCCGGAACATCTCCACACCGGTCACCGTGGTCTTCTGCGTCTCGCGGATGCCGACGATCTCGATTTCGTCGCCCACCTTCACCTTGCCGCGCTCAATACGGCCGGTGGCTACCGTGCCACGGCCGGAGATCGAGAAAACATCCTCCACCGGCATCAGGAACGGACGATCAATGTCGCGCTTCGGCTCCGGAATGAAGCTGTCGCAGGCAGCCATCAGGTCCCAGATCGGTTTGGCATACGCCTCGTTCTCCGGCTCATTGAGCGCGTTCAGCGCGCTGCCCTGGATGATCGGGGTGTCGTCGCCAGGAAATTCGTACTTGGAGAGCAACTCGCGCAGCTCCATCTCAACGAGCTCGATGAGCTCGGGATCGTCAACCATGTCGCACTTGTTGAGGAACACCACGATGGCCGGGACGCCAACCTGACGCGCGAGCAGGATGTGCTCACGGGTCTGCGGCATCGGCCCGTCGGTGGCCGCCACCACCAGAATGGCGCCGTCCATCTGCGCCGCACCGGTGATCATGTTCTTGATGTAGTCGGCGTGGCCAGGGCAGTCCACGTGCGCATAGTGACGCTTCTCGCTCTCGTACTCCACGTGCGCCGTCGCAATGGTGATGCCGCGCTCCTTCTCCTCCGGAGCCTTGTCGATCTCGTCAAACGCCGTTGCCTTGGCAAAACCCTTCGTCGACAACACCCGCGTGATCGCTGAGGTCAGCGTCGTCTTGCCATGGTCGATGTGACCGATCGTCCCAATATTCACATGCGGCTTCTTGCGTTCAAATTTCTCTTTTGCCATCGCTCATCTCCTCAGCGCACTGTTGGGTTGCCTGCTTTGTCTCAGCCAAGTGCCGATGTTGAGTACACGCCTTTCAATAACCACTGGAGCCCACGACCGGATTCGAACCGGTGACTTCTTCCTTACCAAGGAAGTACTCTACCTACTGAGTTACGTGGGCCCCGACTCTATTGTTCGTCCTGCGCCTTCCATATCTGTCAGGCGCCGACAACCATCTGCCTGGAGCGGGAAACGGGTCTCGAACCCGCAACCCTCAGCTTGGAAGGCTGATGCTCTACCAATTGAGCTATTCCCGCCACAACCGTATTCGCATCAAGCCGGCAATCCAAGAGGCCGGCTCGGGGCCGTTTTGTTCCGTGGTGGAGGGGGGAGGATTCGAACCTCCGAAGGCGTCGCCGACAGATTTACAGTCTGTTCCCTTTGACCGCTCGGGAACCCCTCCATGTATAAAAAAGGCCTCTTGTTCTCCCAAGGCCTTACCCACCTTTATGACTCACTCGCCCAATCGTCCAGCGTTGTTGCCTGCATGGAGCTGGCGATGGGACTTGAACCCGCAACCGGCTGATTACAAATCAGCTGCTCTGCCAATTGAGCTACGCCAGCCTTGTGAGACAGGGGATACTACTCCCTTCGCCCACAAACAGCAACCTTTTTTTCTCCAACAGCCTTATTTTGTTACAAAAGGCGGGTGGCGAAAGGAAGTGCCGACCCGGGACTCCGGGTCGGCACCTTATTATCTCCTGAATAAATCGAAAAGAAACGCGTACTACTCTGCCTTGACGAAACTGCTCTCGCGGTACTTCTCGAAAGCCATGGCAAAGGTCCGGTACACCATATGGGCGAACTTGGTGTAAGGCATGTACAGGAAGAGCATGAAGATCGATACCAGATGCAGGAAATAGAACAGATAGGCCAAGACCGGGATGCCGAGCAGACGGGTGATCTCGGCACCCATGCCGGTCACGCCGACCGCCATGATTTCACCGATCAGGAACCAGTCGTAGAAGGTCGGGGTGGTGTTGTTCTCCTCCTCCATCCGCGAACGGTTCATCCACAGGATACCGATGCCGACCACCAGGGCGATGCCGCTGATGTTGGCAAGCAACTTGAAGGGGTCGGCCATCGACAGCGGCCCATGAAGACCTTCCACGAAACTGCCGATGACGTCCTTGCGGACCAAACTATATCCGGTCACGATGAAAAGGCCGATGAAGGCGAGCAGCAAGGGCAGGTGGCCGTTGACCCGGTTGCGGTTGGCGCCGCACTGGCGGAAACGGTTGTGGGCCAGAATCTCCTTCACGGCCGGAACCAGGAAGTCGACGACAAACTGTTTCACCGACGGCCGGAAATTGCCAGCAGCCGGCAGTTTGGCCGCCATGTCACGCCACATGGCGGAAACGCCTTTGTAGGCCGAGAAAACGGCAAAGGTAAAGGCCGGCACAAAGATGGCGTCAATGAGCACCACGTTGAGGGTCAGGACGCCGACAAGAGTGGGATGGTCCTTATGGGCGTCAAAGAACATGCCGAAATCAATGGTCTCCGGCGTCGGCAGGGACATGCCGCCAGCCAGATACCATACCGCCAGGATCAACAGCGCCGGAATAGCCATCATCACCGGCAGATTCTTGCCCTGGCTGCACAGCTTGGCCAGCCCCTGCGGAAAACCGTAATGGGTATAGGCGTAGGCACGAATGGCACCAAGCACATCGCCCGGTTTGGCGCCACGCGGACAGTAGGCGGTACAGTCACCGCACTGGTGACACAACATGACATCCGGGTTGCCCACCAGCTTGTCCTTGAGACCCCACTGCGCCCAGATCATCTCCTTGCGGGGAAACGGTTTCTTGTCGGCGGACAACGGGCAGACCACGGAGCAGGTCGCACATTGGTAGCACTTCTTCAGGGTGTCGCCGCCAGCGCTCTTCAGATACTTGATAAACTCCAGATCAGGTTGAACCCTCATTCCTTCAGCCATGGTATGCCTCCAGTTATCTCCCTCTTAAGCCGCCGGGACGAGATCTTGCGATGCCGCCCGACAGTCAACCTTGTAAAAAACGAAGCCAGTGGACGGACAACGCCCATCCACTGGCTGTAAAATTTAATTAAAAGCCCTTGAACGGGTTCGGGCCCATTCCTTTGATCTCCTCAACGAACTCGTTGATGATCGCCGGCACCTTGTCCCACTCGCTGATGGCCACCTGACGTACACCGCAACGCTCCGGCTCGAGACCCAGGCTGCTAAGGGTCTCGCCGATGTTGCCCATACGCTTGTCGGCAAGCTCGCTACCCTTGACAAAGTGGCACTGGTAGTCGTCACCGAACTTGCAGCCCAGAAGCAGGGCGCCGTCCATACCGGAGGAGAGGGCATCCTTGATCCAGACCATGTTCACCGAGCCCAGACAGCGGACCGGAATCACGCGGACCAGATTGTTCAGGCCCAGCTTGCGCATGGCGGCCATGTCGAGGGCCGGGTAGGCGTCGTTCTCGCAGACAAAGGCGATGATCCGCAGCTTGTCCTCGTCGTCGTCCGGAACCTCGACCGACTTGACCATGGAGCCGATCATGTCGATGCTGTAGTTCTTGAAGCTGATGATACGCTCCGGACAGGCACCCATACAGGTACCGCAGCGACGGCAGCGGGTCGGATTCGGCTTCGGGGTGCCCTTGGCGTCGTCATCCAGGGCGCCAAAGGGACATTCCTCCGTGCAGCGCTTGCACTGGGTGCAGCGCTGGAAGAAGAACTCCGGATAGGAACCGTCACCGGAACGCGGATGCACCGCCACGCCGCGGTCGGCGGACTCGATGCACTGGATCGCCTTGAGCGCGGCGCCGCAGGCATCGTCAATGGTCTCGACCATGTCGGTGGCCTTGCGTACGCCGCCACAGGCGTAGACGCCGGTCCGGCGGGTCTCGTAGGGGAAACAGATGAAGTTGGAGTCGGCATAGCCGTCAAACAACTCCAGATCGAGGAAGGAGGGGCCCTGGCGATAGGAAAGGTTGATGGTCGGCGCACCGGAAGTGGTGGGCACCATGCCGGCGGCCAGCACCACCATGTCCACCTTCAGCTCCAGGTTCTCCTGCAGCAGGGTGTCCTTGGCCTGCACCACCAGCGAGCCACCCTCCTCGGCCACCCCAGTCACGGTCGCCTTGGTGAGGAAAATGCCGTCGTTGTTCTGGGCACCCTTATAGAACATCTCCATGTTGCCCGGCGTACGCATGTGCTGGTAGAGGATGTACGCCTTGCCGTCGGCATTGTCCTGCCGCACGTACTGGGCCTGCTTCAGAGCCACCATGGAGGTGACCGAGTTGCAGTACGGGAAGTCTTTGTCGTGCTGCTCGCCACCCGGACTCATGATGAAGGCGACGTTGGCGGGCACCTTGCCCTCCTTGGCCAGCTTCTCGAACTGGGCGTTGGTCACCACGTTGGCGAGCTTGCCGAAGCCGAGGTGCTCGAACTCGGAGACATCGGCCGGATTCCAGCCGGTGGCCAGGACCACCGCGCCGACCTTCTCCGCTGCCGGGTCGGCTTCCATATAGTTCTTGAGACCGGCATTGGGGTCTTCCATCTGGCCCTTGGCGATCTTGTCCTGCTCGTCCACACCGACCTTGGCCGGGGCATCCCACTCGCTCTTGGTGCCGGCTGCCTTCAGGGTCACGCTGAAATCGCCAGGGGCCCCGGCAATACGGGCCACCTCGGTGGCGGTCTTGACGGTGATCTTCGGATCGGAGGTCACGGCGCTGACCAGGGCCTGGATGGAATTCTCCTCCAGATCGGTCCACGGTGCCTTGGTCGGCATCTGCTTACGCCAACCCAAAGCCTTACCGCCGAGTTGATCGGCCTTTTCGACCAGCATGACCTCGCAACCGGCCTTGGCCGCCTCTTTCGCCGCGGTCAAACCAGCAATACCGCCGCCCATGACCAGGATGCGCCTGTTGATGGTCTCGAGTTTATAGGGCTCGGGCAGCTCCATCTTCTGGGCTTGGACGCAGGCCATACGAATGTAGTCCTGGGCCAGTTCGTTGGTATATTCGGCAATGGTCTCGGCAGTGCGGCCCTCGCTGGGCTGCTCGGCCGACCAAACCACACCCTCGCGCAGGTTGGCGCGCACGGTGAGCTTATCGTCGCCGAAGGCGAACTCCTCCTTCCACACCCGCGGCGAACAGGCGCAGATCAGGGCGGTGTTGACGCCGTCGTTGGCCATATCGTCCTTGATCATCTGGCGACCGGCCTCGCTGCACATCGCCGCATGGGTCTTGGCGGGCATGCTGTAGCTGCCGGCCACACCCGTCAGTCCTTCGATGTCGAGGGCGTCGCCGATGCCACACCCGGTACAGATATATACTCCGTATTTCTTGCTCATTATCTTACCTCCTCGACGCCTGGATCGCTTTCATTGCTGCTGCGGTTGCACTCTGGGCACAGGTCACGACGTCAGCCGCCTTTTTCGCGCAGCCGCAGGAAGCCATGCCCTCGCCATCGGACACGACAAAGCCGTTGTTGTCCGTGGCCACACCAAGCGCCGCGGCCTGAGCCTTGCCCGCCGGCTCCATGCCGGTGGCGAGGATGGCCAGATCAACCTTCTCATGCACCTTGTCGCCGGTCACCGCGTTCTCGGCCACCACGGTCACGCCGCCGTCGGCCTCGGCCACGATGTCGGCCACCTTGCCCTTGACGAACTTGACCTTGGGATCGGCCATGATCCGATCACGGAACTTCTCATACTTGCCCGGCGTGCGGAGGTCGATGTAGAAAACCGTCACCGTGGCATCGGGGTATTGCTCGCGGATATAGGTGATCTGCTTCATGGTCGCCATGCAGCAGATATAGGAGCAGTACTCCAGGTGATTCTCGTCGCGGCTTCCTGCGCATTGCACGAAGGCGAAGCTAGCCGGCTCCTTGTTGTCGCCGGGCCGGAGAATCTTGCCGCCGGTGGGACCGCTCGTGGAGGCGAGGCGTTCCATCATCATGTTGGTGATGATCGCCGGGCTGGAGCCAAACTTCAGATTGGTCATCTTGGTCGGCTCGTAGGGATTCCAGCCGGTGGCCCAGATCACGGAGCTCACGTCGAGGGTAAACTCCTTGGCCTGCATGTCGAGGTCGACCGCGTCGTACTTGCAGGCGGCCTTGATCGCCTGGAGGCTCGCCGGGCTACAGGCGTCCTTGTCCAGCACGTAGCGCATCGGGAAGGCATGGTCATGCGGCTTGCGTACGGCCTTGACCTTGTCCATCCCAAAGTTGAAGGGGTTGGCGATCTCGTCGGTACAAGCCTCGGCGCAGGCGCCACAGGCGGTGCAGTTGCTGTTGATGTAGCGGGGCTTGGTCACCAGGGTCACCTGGTAGTTGCCCGGTCCGCCGGCCACGCCCTTCACCTCGGTCATGGTGTAGACCCGCACCCGGCGGTTGTTTTTGATCCGCTGGTAGTTGATCTCCAGACCGCAGGAGGGGGGGCAGAGCTTCGGGAAGTACTGATTGAGTTGGGCGACCCGGCCACCCAGGTAGGGATTCTTTTCAATCACGAACACGTCGTTGCCGACTTCGGCGGCTTCCAAGGCAGCCGTAAGTCCGCTGATGCCACCGCCAACGACTAGTACAGCACCTGCGGGTGCGCTGCGATCGTCTGTCATGCCTCTCCTCCATTCATGGGATTAATGTAAAAATATTCTGATTGCTTTGATTCAGCCGGCTTGCCGGAAAGCCGCCTCAATCAACCCAACCCGACTGCCCGTTGTGTATAGAAAAATCTCCAGGCGCCGCAGCGCGGCGCCTGGAGATTCACTTCGCATCACTGCAAATCAGCCGAGGCTGATTAGAGCCACGGGGTGGTCTCAACGATGTTGATGCAGTTAACCTTCTCGCACTTCCACTCCTGGGTGGCCGGGTCGAAGGTGGAGTTAACGAACGCCTTCCAGTTGGCATCGTCACAGGTCGGGAAGTCGGAACGATAGTAGAAGCCCGGGTAACGGGATTCCTTCCGGAACTCGATGTGACGGATGTGGGTCTCTACACACCAAATGCGATGGTAGTTCTCCCAAGCGCGCATCAACTCGTGCAGGTCGCCGGCAGCCATCAGCTCGGCGTCTTCGCGCAGCATGCGGAGAAGGTCGAGGCAGATGTTCAGCAGCTTGCCAGAGGTCATGTAGTAGGTGGCAACACCGCCGCCGTACTCGTCGGTGGCCTTCATCAGGCGCATCATGAGGCCGGCCGGCTTGCAGTAGTTGGGGTTCACATCGGCAGCGGTGGTGGCGCCAACGTGCTGCAGGTAGCGCTTAACCGGAGCGTAGATCTCGTCGGCCAGCTCCTGAGCGGACTGCTTCAGCTCGGGCTTGAAGGAGGCGTTGTCGCGGCAGAACTTCACCATCTGCTTGGCAACGATACGACCCTCGGCGTGGGAGCCGGAGGAGAACTTGTGACCGGAAGCACCAACGCCGTCACCAGCGGTGAAGAGGCCGTCAACGGTGGTCATGCGGTTGTAGCCCCACTTGTACTGATGGCTACGCGGACCGTCCACGGTCGGGACCCAGTCTTCCATCGGACCGGAGGTCCAGATGCCGCAGCAACCGGAGTGAGAACCGAGCATGTACGGTTCGGTCGGCATGATCTCGGAACCGACCTTCTCCGGCTCGATGTTGGCACCGGCCCACAGGCCAGCCTGACCAACGGACATGTCGAGGAAGTCTTCCCAAGCCTCAGACTCGAGGTGCTTCCAGAACTTGGCCACGTCCTTGTCGTTCATGCCGGAGGCCTTCTTGGCGTCGAGGAAGGCGTTCAGCGCAACGTCGGTAGCCATGTAGATCGGGCCACGACCAGCCTTCAGCTCGTTCAGCATCAGGTGGTTACGCAGACAGGTCGGGGTAACCGGGGACTGGCCGTACGGCATGAACTTGGAGAGTTCTTCCTTGACCGCGTCGCTGTTGGCGTAGAACTCGCCGAGGCCGTTCTGTACTTTGGCCTTGAACAGGAGGAACCATGCACCTACCGGGCCGTAACCGTCTTTGAAACGAGCCGGGGTGAAGCGGTTTTCCATCATGGTCAGGGTGGCGCCAACCTGAGCGCACATGGTGTAGGTGGAACCAGCGTTCCATACCGGGTACCAGGCGCGGCCCTTGCCCTCACCAGTGGAGCGCGGACGGAAGATGTTTACCGCACCGCCGCAGGCGCAGAGAGCGGTCTTGCAACGGAAGACGTGAACCTTGTTCTCGCGGGTGGAGAAACCAACGGCACCGGCGATCTGGTTGGCCTTGTTCTTGTCAAGCAGCAGCTTAACGATGAACACGCGCTCCATGATGTTCTCTTCGCCCAGGGCCTTCTTGGCAGCCTCGGCAACGACGCACTTGTAAGACTCGCCGTTGATCATGATCTGCCACTTGCCGGTACGAACCGGCTGGCCGCCTTCGGTCAGCTTCGGAGCCGGCTTGGAGCCGTCGAGGTTGTCGCCGTTGGCATCCTTCTTCCAAACCGGCAGGCCCCACTCCTCGAACAGATGAACGGAGTCGTCTACGTGACGGCCCAGGTCATAGATGAGGTCTTCGCGAACAACGCCCATCAGGTCGTTGCGGACCATCTTGACGTAGTTCTCGATCGGGTTCTCACCGATGTAGGTGTTGATGGCGGACAAACCCTGAGCAACGGCGCCGGAACGCTCCATGGCAGCCTTGTCGACCAGCTTGATCTTCATGTCGGCCGGGGCCCACTTCTTGATCTCGAAAGCGGTACCGCAAGCGGCCATACCACCACCAATGATCAGAACGTCAACGTCATGCTCGACAACTTCCGGGTTGGCAACGGCAGGCAGTTCGCCCAGCGGCTTATTAGGTAACGCCATAATCTAATCTCCTTATAGTAGGTAGTTGGATTCTCGTTTTGTTGTCGGCAACTTACTTCGCCAGCATGGTCGGGGTCTTGAGCGCCTTCTCGGTGGAGAGCAGCTCGTCGTCCAGGTTGGCACCCTTCAGGTCGGCGTAGGCGTTGGCCGCACCCTCAGCGGTGGTCCGGATCGGGAACTTGAAGCGCTTCGTGTTGCCGTTGCGGAACTTGACGGTCCACATGATGGAGTCGGAGCTGCGCATCGGATGAACCATGCCGCCCATGGGGACAAAGTCGTTGTAGCCGCGGACCGCGATGGCGCCCTGCGGGCAGATTTTGACGCAGGAGTAGCACTCCCAGCATGCATCCGGCTCCTGATTGTATGCCCTCATTTCCTCCTTGTTGAGGACCATGAGGTCATTGGGGCAGATGTACATGCAGGCGGTCTTATCGCCGCCTTTGCAACCGTCACATTTTGAAGGATCTACGTAACTTGGCATTCACTAACCTCCTCACTTGGGATGGATTGAATTTTTCGGACCCGCCGGAACGGTATCCGAGCTACCATATACCTGTCTCGTGCGCCTGTCATCGCCGATAGCGGAGAGGTGCCTCCGTTGTCCGGCGTCGCTTTAGGAAAAACGCGAACCTGGCAGCATGATGGCCGCCACCGTCACGCCCGTTGCGGGCGGAATGATCGTGCTGAACGGCCCGCTGTAACGTACTTTGCACAAAACTGAGGGGCCACTCAGTTTTTGGAACATTGGTCTGTTTAATTTTTCTCCTGGCAAAAGTCAAGAAAAAAACTTGCCGCGGACCGGAAGGCAATCCGCCCCCTTTTTTTGCCGGTATCCGCCTTGCCCTCCCCCTGGAACCTGCCGTTTCAGAAATAGGTTTGACACCCGCCCAGGAGATGGTTACTTTGTGGCCACCCTGAAACCATGAACTTTCCTGGCATGCCCGGCCACGCCGGACGATGCCTCAATATCGTTAGTTTTAAGGAAAAGCCCATGAGTGATGCCAAGAAAAACACACCGGCCGCCGGAAAGAGCCTGCCGGGTTTCGAGACCAACCCCAGCCATATCATGCCCCAGAAGCTGACCCTGGAGAGCAAGCTCAAATTCCGCTGCCACCCGGGAGTTTCCTGCTTCACCGCCTGCTGCGGACCGGTCAACATCATCCTCACCCCCTACGACATCCTCCGCCTCCGCCGCGGCCTCAATCTGTCGGCGGACGAGTTCCTGCTCCGCTTCACCACCCCGACCTATCTGGAAAAGACGGATCTGCCGGGGGTCAAGCTGCACATGGACGAAAACGGCCGCTGTCCCTTCGTCACCCCGGAGGGCTGCACCATCTATCCCTACCGCCCCACCACCTGCCGGTATTATCCGGTGGGCATGTCTTACTTCCACGCGGCCGGCAGCGAGGGAAGCGGGGCGGAGGAATTCTACTTCCTGGTCAAGGAGCCCCACTGCAAGGGGCATGACGAGGAGAAGGTACAGACCATCCGGGAATGGCGGATCGATCAGGGTATCGATGAGTCGGACGAGATGAACCGCGACTGGATGGAGATCGTCATGCGCCGCAAGTCCTTCGGGCTCCAGGCGACCTTAAGCGAACCGGCCAAGAAGATGTTCTTCATGGCCAGCACCGACTTGGACAAATTCCGCTCCTTTGTGTTGAGCCCCTCTTTTCTCGACACCTATGAGGTGGACGAGGAGACTCTCGCCAAGATCAAGGAAGACGATATCGCCCTGATGCACTTTGCCAACAAGTACCTGGCCTCCTCCCTCTTTGGCACCCAGACGCTCAAAATCAAGGCGGAGAAGATCAGGGAACGGGCCGAGCGGATCAAGCAGGATCAGGCCAACGTCGAACAGCGCGCCGAAGCGGCATACAAGGAACTGCTCAACGACCACGAAGCGCTCAAAAAACAGGTGGCCGAGAAACAAGAGCGCGACAAGGAGCGAATCAAAAAGGAAAAGAAGAAGTAAATCCTCCCTCGGGCCAGCAGCGGAGATCATAGGTTCTCCGCTGCAACCGTGCCTCCCTGCTAACGGCGGGGGAGGGTGACCCGAAAGAGCGTGCCCCGCCCTTCCTCGCTCTCCACCTCGATCTGCCCGCCGTGGCCCTCGATGATGTTCTGCACGATGGCCAGCCCCAGCCCAGTGCCCCGGTTCTTGTCGGTGTAGAAGGGGGTAAAAATCCGGGCCACCTTGTCGGGCGCGATGCCGACGCCGGTATCCGCCACCTCGACCACCACACCTCCCTGTCCCCCCTTCTGCCGCCGACTCCGTAGCGTGAGCGTTCCGCCCTCCGGCATCGCCTGCCGACCGTTCATCAGAATATTCAAGAAGGCGCGGTAGAGCTGCTCCCGGTCGATGGAGAGCGGATCGAGCGCGCTGTCCAACTCGCGCACCAGGGTAATGTGGTGAGTCTCCAGATCGGACTCGAGGAACTGGCTCACCTTCTGGAGGACGTCATTGACCGAGGCCAGGGCGAATTTCGGCACCTGCGGCCGAGCAAAATCGAGGAATTCCCGGACGATGCCGTCGAGCCGCCCGGTCTCCTCGACAATGATGGCCGCCAGATGTTCGTTACCCGGCGCCACGCTCCGAAGACGTTTGCCCAGAATCTCGGCGGTGCTGCGGACAATGCCGAGCGGATTTTTGATCTCGTGGGAAACCGAGGCCACCATCTTGCCTAGGGTGGCCAGCCTTTCATTCTGGTGGAGCTGCTCCTCCAGCCGGCGCCGCTCTTCGGCACGGTTCTCGATGATCCGCTCCGCCTTGGCCACGATGAAACGCAGCACCGCAAAAAGCCCCGACATGATGACCATGAGGATGGCGCTCACATAGACCTGAAAGCGGATAATCTCCTCGGCATCCTCGGAAAGATCCTGCACCACCTCGATAACGCCCATAATCGGGCTGGGGCGGTCACCGAAAGTCGTACGCTGGACAAAGGGAATAAAGGTATGCAGTTCCGAAAAGATCTTGGGCGCGCCGGGCAGGAGGTTGAGCACAGTCCCCCGCGAATTGAGACGGGAGGAGCTTTGCCGCTCAAGCGCCCGCTGGTACTCGATGCCGCCCAGACCGGTCCGGCCGATCCGCTCCTTGATGGTGCTGTAGGAGACGATGTTCTGGCGGGAATCAAAGATGGTGACCGACTGGATCCGCAGGCCATGGGTGGCGTCGCGCACCACCTTGTCGAGGGCTTGCTGCTGCTCGGGTTTCCGTAAGGCGATCTTGCCATACCGCAGCACCGTGGGCACCACGAACTGCTGGAACACCTGGTGGCCAAGATTTTCGGCCACCACCAGGGAATACGCCTCACTCCGCTCCAGCAGCACCCGCTTGGCGTGGTTGGTGATCAACCACGAAAGCGCCAAGGTGCAGACGAGAAAGACCGCCAGGCCGGTAAAGGAAAAAAACTTCACCAGCCGGAAGGGCCGGAAAGGGGGCGGGGTTGTCGTATCCGCAATCTTCGTCTCGGTCGGGGTCATTGACACACTCCGCAACGCCGGCATCGCGTTACCTCGCAGCGAGGAGTCGCCTTGGCCGCCAGCGCCCGCTGATATTCCGCCCACAGATAATCGCGCCGGATGCCGTGATCGATAGTCTCCCAAGGGAACAACTCGTCCCGCGGCCGTTGGCGGGAGGCATAGAACTCCGGCGTGAGGCCTCTGGCCGCCAGCGCCTGTTGCCAGGAACGACCGCTTACCAGGGCATCGCCAAACGCAAGCCCCAATCGCCGATCACCTCGGGCCAGCACTGCCTGCAAAAGGGCGCTGGCCGGCGGGTCGGCGGCCAGACGCACGTTGGGTTCGCGGCCCAAATCCCTGCGCAGGAATTGTAGACCATTTTTGAGCGCTGTCAATGCGGCAAAGGGGTGGTACTGAAAAGGGGTCCAGGGTTTGGGCACGAAGCTGCTGACACTCACGGTGATATTGGCGAGCCGCCCCTTGGGCCGGCCCACGGCGAGAAGCTCTGCCTTGACCTCCCTGACCAGAGCCGCCATCTCGGCCAGATCATCGGCGGTTTCAGTCGGCAGGCCGAGCATGAAATAAAGCTTGAGCTGGCTGATGTTCTGCTCGGCCAAGGTACGCGCCGCCGTCAGGACCTCTTCCCGGGTAATCCCCTTGTTGATCACCCGGCGCAGCCGCTCCGATGGGCCGTCCGGGGCAATGGTCGCGGTCTTGATGCCGCTCTTGCCGAGCAGGGTCACCAATTCCGGACCCAGGGCGTCGGCCCGCAGCGAGGAAAAGGAGAGGGCGCACCCCTCGGCATCCAGTTGCCCACTGATCCTGGCCAGGTCCGCCGGACGCGCCATCTCCATGCCCAGGAGCCCGACCCGGCAGATGTCGGCGGGCCGTTCCCGCAGGGCGGCCAGGATCGCCTCCGCATTCCACAGCCGCGGCGGCCGGTAGACAAACCCGGCGGCGCAGAAGCGGCAGCCACGGCTGCATCCCCGTCCCAGCTCGGTAAGGAAGAGGTCGGCAAACTCCGCCTGCGGCGACAAAAGCCGCGAATGCCCGGCCACGACCGCCTCCGACAGCACCACCTTGCGTACCCGCTTCGGCAATCCTTCGGCTACCTTTACCTCCGCCAGGGTGCCGTCGGGATGATACGCAGGGGCATAAAAGCGGGGGGCATAGCAGCCCGCGACGGTGGTGGCGAGATCGCGCAGCAGACCGGCGCGGTCGGGGCGTGGGCGTTGCTCGACCAGGGCATCGAGAATCGTCGGCAGGACCGGTTCCGCCTCGCCCACCACAAAAAGATCGGTGAAGGGCGCAAGCGGCTCGGGATTCATGAAGGCGAGTACCCCGCCGCCGATGACCAGCGGGGCAGCCTCGCCGCGTTCGGCGGCCAACAATGGCGCTCCGCTCTCGGCCAGCATGGCGAGCAGGTTGAGGAAATCCGCCTCGAAAGAAGCGGTATAGAGGATGACGGGAAAATCCCGCAGGGGGCGGCGGGATTCACAGGAAAGGAGCGGGAGGCCGAGTGGGGGCAGGAAGAAACGTTCGCAGACAATGCCGGGGTGCTGGTTGGCGAGGTGGTAAACGAGCTGAAAGCCGAGGTTCGAGGCGCCGATCCCGTAACGGTTTGGGAAGAGCAGCGCCACCGGCAGCCGACCGGCCCATTTTTTGCGAATGGTGCCGCGCTCCTGGGCGAGAAGGTCCTGGCTGGCCGCCGGTTTATGTCGCATGGGGCGTGCCGTGGCCGCGACGAACGGTGGGGCGACCCCATCCGCCGCGGCCAACAGCCTCAATCGGGAAGATTAACTCTCGTTCTTGCGCAGAAAGGTCGGCCGGTCAAAGTCATCCTCGTTGAGGATGGCGCTCGGCATCCGGCGCTGGCAGCCAGCCGCCACGCCGCCGTTGGCCGCCACCGCCTCCCGCCCTTTGAAGGGCAGATTCTGGGCCTTGACCTCGCGTTTGGGGATGAGCATCGGCCGCACCTTTTCGGTCGCCTCCTCCAGTCCCTCCACGGTGCGGATGCCGGTCGCGATCACGGTCACCCGCAGCTCCTCGCCCAGGTTGTCGTCGAAGATGACGCCGAGGATGATGTTGGCGTCCTCGTGGACCTCTTCGTAAATCTTGGTGGTTGCCTGGGTTACCTCGGCCATGGTCAGGGTGTCCTGGCGGGCCGAGATATTCACCAGCACGCCGCGGGCGCCGTCGATGCTGATGTCCTGGAGTAAGGGGCTGGCAATGGCCATGGTCACCGCCTCCACCGCCCGGTTGTCGCCCACGCCCTGACCGGCACCCATGAGGGCCGGCCCCATCTCGTTCATGACGGTGCGGACGTCGGCAAAGTCGGGGTTGATGTAACCGGGGAGGTTGATGAGGTCGGTAATGCCCTTGACCGCCTGGACCAGCACGTCGTCGGCCATCTTCATGCCGTCGATGAAGCGGGTGCCCTTCTGGGCGAGCGAGATGAGACGATCGTTCGGGATGGTGATGATGGTGTCCACATGCTCGCTCAATTCCTTCCAGCCCGCCTCGGCGTTCTTCATCCGGGTGCGGCCCTCGAAGGCAAAGGGCTTGGTGACGACACCCACGGTGAGCGCCCCCAGCTCCTTGGCCACCCGCGCCACCACCGGGGCAGCGCCGGTACCGGTGCCGCCGCCCATGCCGGCGGTGACAAAGACCATGTCGCTGTCTTGCAACAGCTTCTTGATCTCCTCGATGGATTCCTCCGCCGCCGCCCGACCCACGTCGGGATTGGCGCCAGCACCGAGTCCCTTCGACACTACCGGCCCGAGCTGCAGCCGGATATCGGCCTTGGATTGCTCCAGGGCCTGCATGTCGGTGTTACCGGCGATGAACTCCACGCCGAGGAGATTGCTCTCCACCATGGTGTTGACCGCGTTGCCGCCGCCGCCACCGACCCCGAACACCTTGATCTTTGCCCGCGATTGTGATTCTGCCAGTTTGAACGACATAATGCTTGCTCCCCGTTATGTTCCTGCCACCCGGCACCCGACTGCCGGTATCGCCCCGTTGCCTCAGTAAATTGCTAAATCATGTTTTTAAACCAGTCCTTCATACGGCCGGCCACCCGGCCGACGACGCCACTGCCCTTGCTTCTGAGTCCCATCGTTGGTTCGTGCCGCATGCCGTAAATCACCAACCCCACCCCGGTGGCCCATTGCGGCGAGTTGACCACATCCGCCACCCCGCCAATGTTCTCGGGATAGCCGACCCGCACCGGCAGGTCGAAAATCTGCTCGGCCAGATCCTCCATGTTGGCCAGCAGCGAGGTGCCGCCGGTCAAGACCATGCCGGAGTTGGCCACCTCCTTGAAACGGGATTCCACCAGTTCCTGGTTGACGAGGGTCAGCATCTCCTCGACCCGCGGTTCCAGGATCTCGCCCATCACCCGACGCGAAAGCTTGCGCGACTTGCGGCCGCCCACACTCGGCACCTCGATGATCTGGTCCTTGTCGATCATCGAGGCGAGCGCGCAACCGTATTCCTCCTTGAGCCGCTCCGCCTCCTTCACCGGGGTGCGCAGTCCGACCGACAGATCGTTGGTCAGGTTGTGGCCGCCCAACCCCAGCACAAAGGTGTGCTTGATGGTGCCGCCGGAAAAGACCGCCAGGTCCGAGGTGCCGCCGCCGATGTCGAGCAACCCCACGCCCAGTTCCATCTCCTCCCTGGTCAGCACCGCCTCGGCCGAGGCCAGCGGTTCGAGCACCACATCGGCAACCTCGAGGCCGGCGCGATTGCAGCACTTGATGATGTTGTGCACCGCGGTGACCGAACCGGTGACGATGTGCACGTCCGCCTCCAACCGCACCCCGGTCATGCCGATGGGGTCCTGGATGTCGGGCTGGCCGTCCACCATGAACTCCTGCGGCAGCACATGGATGATCTCCTGATCCGGCGGGATCGGCACCGCCCGCGCGGCATCCACCACCCGCTCGATGTCGTCCTGGCGGATCTCCGGGTGCTTGATGGCGATGAGGCCATGGCTGTTGAAGCCCTTGATGTGGCTGCCGGCGATGCCGACATAGACCGTGCCGATCTCGCAGCCAGCCATGCGTTCCGCCTCCTCCACCGCCTGGCGGATGGACTCCACCGTGCTTTCGATGTTCACCACCACCCCACGCCGCAGCCCCACCGAAGGATGCCGGCCGATGCCGATGACATCGACCCGGCCCTCATGAATCTCGCCCACCACCGCGCAGATCTTGGTGGTACCGATATCGAGACCGACAATCAATTCGCCCCGTTCACCGCTTGCCATTGCCCACTCTACCTCGTAAAAAACGTTACACTGCGTGCGTCAAGCCGACCAGCACCTTATCCGGCAGGTAGTCCATGCGGATATAGGCGGTGGCGGCAAACTCGTTTTCCTTGTACAGCCGACCCAATACCCGGGCCAGCCGGCTATACTTGGTCGCCATCTCGCCCTTGCCCAGAAAGATAGGGAAAGGCCGGTCCACCAGGAAGAGGACCAACGACCCGGTCGGCTCCAGGTGGATCTCCGAAATGCTCTGGCCCGGCAGCATGGTATTGCCAAGGCCGGCCAGCCGAATGAATTGCAGCGCCTCGCCCAGCGGCGTGCCTTTGCCTCCCTGCGGTGACGGTTCGCGACTGAACCCCGTAATCACCGGATAATCCATATCCTCGGGGGGCAGCACCTTGGCAAAGGCCACCCCGTTCCGGTCGAGATAAAAGAGGCCCTCTTTGAGGCTGGTCAATGCCACCGGCACCCGTTCCCGGATGGTGATCTGCAGCCGGTTGGGCCAGCTGCGATCGACCTCGGCCGCCTCGACCCACTCCAGACTCTCGATCCGGCTCTTCACCTCGTCCAGGTCCAGGGCGAGCAGGTTGGTATGAACATCCACCCCGCTCTGTTCCAGTACCTGATTCTTGGTCACCCGCTGCCCGCCCTGGATGCGGATCGCGGTCACCTGGAAGAACTCCGAGCGTTCCAGCGCCTTGAACATGAGAAAACTGCCGACCCCAATGGCGGCCAGCACCAGGCAGAAGCCGAGGCCGAGGATGATCAGCTTGTGACGCAGTCCCATCCCCGCCGAATTCTTCGGCGACTGCCCGAGGCGTTGCTTGACCGGTTTCTTCTTACCCACGGCGCCGCTCCTCAGGATTTACGGCAAAATCGCCCAGCAGATGGACCTCGGGTTCAAGGCGCACGCCGAAGCGGGCCGCCACCTCGTCCTGCACCAACCGCATCAACGCCACCAGCTCGGCAGCGGTGGCGTTGCCGGTGTTGACCAGAAAGTTGGCATGCACCGGCGAGACCATGGCCCCCCCGACGGTGGTGCCCTTGAGGCCCGCCTGTTCGATCAGGCGGCCGGCGGCATCGCCCGGCGGGTTCTTAAAGAAAGAACCGGCATTAGCCACGCCCTTTGGCTGCTTGGCCTTGCGGGCCGCGACATGGGCGGCCATCTTTTCTTCGATCTCGCGGCCGCTCCCGGTCGGCAGGGCAAAGAGACCGGCCACGATGACGGTCTCCGGCGCCAACTCGAAATGCCGGTATGAAAAACGCAACTCCTGACGCGGAACCCGACGCAGAACGCCGCCAGCATCGAGCAGTTCCACGGCGCTGAGCCGCCCCGCGACTTCTTCGCCCCAGGCGCCGGCATTCATCGCCAGAGCCCCACCGACGCTGCCAGGGATGCCGGCCAGAAATTCCAGGCCCGCCAGCCCTTGGGCTGCGCACCACTGGAGCAGAGGGGCAAGGCCGCAGCCGGCCTCGACCCGTACAATGCTCTTCCCTTCGTCGTTAGCCTCGCGGCCGATGGCGCCGAAACGGCGGTCGAGCACGATCACCATCCCTTCATAGCCGCGGTCGGAGGCCAGCAGGTTGCTGCCGCGCCCGATCACCCGCCAGGGCACGTCGTGGCTGCGGAGCAGGGCGAGAAGCGAAACCAACTCGGCGGTGCTGGCCGGCATGGCCACCGCGGCAGCGGGGCCGCCGACCTTGAGCGTGGTGAAGCCGGCCAAAGGCGCGTCCCAGAGGAGCGCTCCCGGCCATTGCTTGGCCACTGCCTGTCGCCAACCACTTTGCTCAGCCAACGGCCACTCCGTCAGGTTGGATT
This sequence comes from Deltaproteobacteria bacterium, assembly GCA_021802645.1. GTDB lineage: Bacteria > Desulfobacterota > Desulfobulbia > Desulfobulbales > Desulfurivibrionaceae > JAJZRJ01. The sequence continues at coordinate 55,211 of JAJZRO010000009.1, forward strand.
CGTATGCCCGGCATGCAAGCCCCATGGATTCGTCCCGCCAGCCGCTCCTTACGCGGCCGCATCCTGGCGTTCCAGTTCCACCAGCAACTCTTCGCCGACCCGGTAGATACTGCCGGCCCCCAGGGTCAACACCACGTCGCCGCGCTTCAACAGCGGCTGCACCGCCGTCGCCATCCCTCCCAAGGTCGGCACATACTCGACAAACTTCTGGCCATGCTGCTTGATCCCGTCCCGGAGCGACTCGGCCGTCACCCCTTCGATGGGCGCCTCGCTGGCGGCGTAGATCTCGGTGAGCAGCAAGAGGTCCGCATCGTGGAAGGCGGTGCAGAACTCCTTGAACAACCCGGCGGTCCGGGTGTAACGATGCGGCTGGAAAAGCACCACCAACCGGCGCTTGGGCCAGGCGCTCCGCAGGGCGGCCAAGGTGGCGCGAATCTCGGTGGGGTGATGGCCGTAGTCGTCCATCACCGTGATGCCGTGCGACTCGCCCTTCACCTGCAACCGCCGCTGCACGCCGGTGAAGCTGCCCAGCGCCCTGCTGATGGTGGCGAAAGGTATTTCCAATTCCAAGCCCAGGGCAATGGCGGCCAAGGCGTTGTAAACGTTGTGCTGGCCCGGCACCAGCAGCGAGACCTTGCCGAGCAGGATGCCATGTTGCCACACCTCGAAGCGGTTGATGAAACCCTGGCCCTTGACGTCACGAGCCTGAATGTCCGCCTGACTGGTGAAGCCGTAGGTCAGGGTGCGTTTCTTGATCTCCGGCAGCAGCGAGGCGACGTGTGGGTCGTCGAGGCAGAGGATGGCGGCGCCGTAAAAAGGAATCTTGTTGATGAACTCGAGGAAGGCGGCCTTCACCGCCTCGATGTCGGCGTAATGGTCCACATGCTCGAAGTCGATGTTGGTGACGATCTCCAGCACCGGCGACAGTTTGATGAAGGAGCCGTCCGACTCGTCCGCCTCGGCCACCAGAAAATCCCCGGCCCCCAACTTGGCGTTGGTGCCCAGGCTGTTGACCTTGCCGCCGATCACCACCGTCGGGTCGAGCCCGGCCTCGGCCAGCAGCCAGCCCACCATCGAGGTGGTGGTGGTCTTGCCGTGGCTGCCCGCCACCGCGATGCCATAGGCCTGGAGCCGCATGAGCTCGGCCAGCATCTCGGCGCGTGGGATGATCGGCACGTGGGCCTCACGGGCCGCGAGTACCTCGGGGTTGTCGCGCTTCACCGCCGAGGAGGTGACCACCACGTCGGCGCCCTCGACCCAGGCGGCATCATGGCCGAGATGGATGGTGCCGCCCAGGCCGGCAAGGCGCCGGGTGATCTCCGACTCGCGCAGGTCCGAACCGCTGACCCGGTAGCCCAGGTTGAGGAGCAGCTCGGCGATGCCGCTCATGCCGATGCCGCCGATGCCGACGAAGTGGATGCGCTGGTTCTTGCGGTACATGTTCCGTTGGTTCCTTCGTTCAGGCGCCTGCCAGCGCCAGACATTCGTTGATGATGGTCTCGGTGGCCGCCGGTCGGCCCAGTTCCTTGGCCCGCGCCGCCATCTCCTGCCGACGCGCCTCCTTGGCCAGCAAATCACCCAGCAGGACGGCGAGTTTCGTGCTGTCCAGGTTGATCTCGTCCGCCATCAGGGCCGCCCCGTGATCCACGAGATAGCGGGCATTATGGCGCTGGTGGTCGTCCGCCGCGTAGGGGTACGGGATCAGCAGAGACGGCCGGCCGAAGACCGTGATCTCGGCAAGCGTCGTGGCCCCGGCCCGCGACACGATCAGGTCCGCCTCGGCATAGACCGTTGCCATGTCGCTGATAAACGGCTCCACCCGGGCGGCCACGGCCGCCGCATTATACCCTGCCTGCACCCATTCGGCATCATGGATACCGGTCTGATGGATGATAGTGAGGCGGTTTTTTTCACTGAGCTGCTCCACTGCCGCCACCATCAATCGGTTCACTGCCCGGGCGCCTTGGCTGCCGCCGAGCACCAGCACGGTGAGCCGCTCATGCGGTGCGGCTCCCGTCGCTGCCCGCGCCAGCAATTCCCGGCGCACCGGGTTGCCGGTGAGCCGCACCTTGCCGGCCGGGAAATACCGCTCGCTGCCGGGCAGCGAGACAAAAACCCGATCGACAATCCGTCCCAACAGCCGGTTGGCCAAGCCGGGAATGGAATTCTGCTCGTGGATCGCGGTCCGGACGCCCAAAAGCCGCGCCGCCAGCAGGACCGGCCCGGTGACGTAGCCGCCGACCCCGAACACCAGATCGGGCTTGAATTGCCGCAGCAGTTGCATGGCCCGCCAGACGCTGACCGGGACCTGCAAGAGGGCGCCGAACTGCCGCAGCAGGGTTTTCCCCTTGAGCGCCCGGCTGGCCAGCGCCACCACCGCAAACGGCTTCTTGGCCAAAGCCTGGTTGTCGAGATGCCGATCGGTCCCGATGAACATCACCTTGCCCTGCGGAAAACGTTGCAGCATCCCTTCGGCCAGGGCAATCCCCGGAAAGAGATGGCCGCCGGTGCCGCCGCCTGTGATCACCAATCGCATACGGTGCCGCACCTAGTTGACTGCCGTTTATTCCACCAGGCGGATACCCTGCTCCAGCCGGTCGAGCTGGAACCGCGCCATGGTCGCCTGATAACAGGTAGGACAATAGCCATGGGACAACCGCTCTTCATCCTTCGCCTGCCGCCTCTTGATCCACCCCTTCCCGCTCTTGGTCCTGTGGCACACGCAGCACACCGTGGTCATGATCCTTCCCCCTCATGCTCGCATGACATCTCAGGCAACCAGTGCCTCCACGATCGGGCATGGGCTGCCGCCCCCCCGCACTTGCCGTGGCGTGGAACGAAGCGCCTGCACCGCCTCCCGGAACACCTCGCCCCGGTGGCCGTAATTCTCGAACATATCGAAGCTGGCGCAGGCCGGCGACAAAAGCACCACGTCGCCCTGGCGCGCCAGATCCCTCGCCTTGTCGACCGCCTCGGCCATGCTCTCGGCGAAGACGATCGGGATCAGATCCTCGAAGGCCGCCGCCATCAGCTGGCGCGCGCTGCCGATGAGCACCATGGCCTTGACCTTCTGTTGCACGATATCGCGCATGATGCGGTAATCGCCCCCCTTGTCGAGACCGCCGGCAATGAGCACCACCGGCTGCCGCATCCCTTCGAGGGCCGAAACCACGGCGCCGATGTTGGTGGCCTTGGAGTCGTCGTAGTAGCCGACCCCCGCTACTTCGGCCACCAAGGCCAGACGGTGCGGCAACGGCTTGAAGGCAGCCAGCCCCCGTTGCACCGCCTTGGGAGAACAACCGCAGCAACGGGCCGCGATGATGGCAGTCATCGCGTTATGGCTGTTGGGGGCCATGGCCAAGGGCGTACCGGCCAGCTCATATTCTTCCACCGCCGCGCCGGGGACCACCTCTCGAATCGCCGCCACCGTCCCGTTGAGGCTGGCGCCGATCCCGACGGTCCGCTCGCCCACGATAGCGCGCCGGCTGCGAATCGCAAAGGGCGAGGCCGGATCAGTGGCGGCCTCGGCCAACAACCGGGCAATCTCCGGGTCGTCGCCATCGAGGATCGCGGTATCCTCGGACTGCTGGTGACGGAAGATCGACCATTTCGACGCGGCATAGGCACCATAGGAGGGATAGCGATCAAGATGGTCCGGAGTGATATTCAGGAGAATCGCCACCCGCGGCCGGAAATTGCCGGCGGTATCGAGCTGGAAGCTCGACACCTCCAGCACCACCCACTCCGCCTCCTGGGGGCCGGCAAGATACTCGCAAAGCGGGGTGCCGAGGTTACCGCCGACAAAGACCTTCTTGCCCGCAGCCGCCAGCAGGTCGCCCACCAGGGTGGTGACGGTGCTCTTGCCGTTGGTGCCGGTGATCGCCACCACCGGCGCCTTGAGGAAGTCCTGGGCCAGGGCCAGCTCGCCGAAAACCGGAATCCCCTTGGCCCGCGCCGCCGCCAGGGCCGGCAGCGTGAGCGGCACCCCCGGGCTGAGCAGGATGGCATTCACCTTGCTGAACAGTTCAGAGGAGTGGCCGCCGATCTCGCAGTAGACTCCTTTCTCCTGGAGCCACTGAATCTTCTCCGCGTCCAACTGCGGCGCGCGGCCACCCTCTGAAACCGAAACCCGCATCCCCTGGGCGAGCAAGAATCGCACTGCCGCATAGCCGGATTTGCCGAGGCCGACCACCAGGACATGATCGCCCTGTTGCAGGATCGGCGTCGGCAGTATGGGGCTGGTAGCGTTGTGCATACGTTTTACCGCAGCTTCAAGGTAGCGATGGCCATGAGGCCGAGCACGATGGAGACGATCCAGAAGCGGACCACCACCTTGGGCTCGGGCCAGCCTTTCTTTTCGAAATGATGATGGAACGGCGCCATCAGGAAGATCCGCTTGCCGCCGGAGAGCTTGTAGTAGCCGACCTGCAGCATGACCGACAGCGCCTCCATGACAAAGATGCCGCCCACCAGGGCGAGCAGGAACTCCTGCTTGATGATGATGGCCACCAACCCCAGGGCGGCGCCCAGGGCCAGGGCGCCGACATCGCCCATGAAGACCCGGGCCGGATAGCAGTTGAACCAGAGGAAACCGAGACTGGCGCCCACCAGGGTGGCGCAGAAGACGGCCACCTCGCCGGCGCCGGGGACAAAGGGCAGTTGCAGATAGGCGGAAAGCACGGCATGGCCGGCAAGATAGGAAAAAAGCAGATAGACGGTGCCGGTCACCACGGTGGGGCCGGCCACCAGGCCATCGAGGCCGTCGGTGAGATTGACCGCGTTGGAGGCGCCGACCACCACCAGCATGGCGAAGATCACATAGTACCAGCCGAGGTCAGGCCGGGCGGCTTTGAAGAAGGGCAGACTCAGATGGCCGTCGAAACCGGGCAGCTGGTAGAGAACCAGCCCGGCCAGGCCCGCGCCCAGGAACTGGGAAATGAGCTTGCCCCGGGCCGAGAGTCCCCGGCTGTCCTTCTTCTTGATCTTGCGGTAGTCGTCGTAGGCACCGATCATGCCGAACCAGATCGTTACCAGGAGCAGCAACCAGACATAGGGATTGATGAGATCGACCCACAGCAGGGTCGCCACGGTGATCGCGCTCAAAATGAGGATGCCGCCCATGGTCGGCACCCCCCGCTTACTGAAGTGGGTCTCCGGGCCGTCGTCCCGCACCACTTGGCCGATGAGGTTCCGTTGCAGCATGCGAATGAAGGCTGGACCGGCGAGCAGCATGATAAGAAAGGCGGTGAGCGCCGCGCCGATACAGCGGAAGGTGATGTAGCGGAAAACATTCAGGACGCTGAGATAGGAATGGAGCAGATAAAGCTGATAGAGCATCGGCTTACCTCGTCTCCGTTGCCGTCAGTGCATTGGCGATGGTTTCCATCCGCATCCCTCGTGATCCCTTGAGCAGGAGGATGTCGCCAGCTTGAAGCGTCCGTTCCTTGACCGCCTGGTCGAGCCAGGCGACAATGGCCTCCTTGTCGGCGAACCGCTGCGCCTGCCTGCCGGTCATCCCGGCCTTGCGGGCACCAGCCACCAACTCGCCGGCAAATGTACCCACCGCCAGCAGGTAATCGAATTTGAGCCGGGCCACATGCTCGCCTACCAGCCGATGCGCCGCCACACTGTGGCTCCCAAGCTCCAGCATGTCGCCCAGCACCGCGACGATGCGCTGCCGGGTCTTGAGATTGCGCACCGCCTCCAAGGCCGCCAGCATCGAGGAAGGATTGGCGTTGTAGGTGTCGTTGACGAGCTTGAGGCCGCTCGGCAGCACGCTGATCTGCATGCGCTTGTCGTAGGGGCGATGGCGGCTTAGCCCCGCCACGATCTCGGCCGGCGGGAGTCCCACCGCATGCGCCATCGCCGCGGCGGCCAGCGCATTCATGACGTTGTGGGCACCGAGGCTGACGATGGTCAACCGGCCACGCCAGTCGCCAATATGCAGGGTAAAACGCATCCCCTCCTCACCCAGGCTCACGATGCGGGTAGCCCGCACGGTGGCCATGGCGCTGCGGCCGAAAGTGATCTTGCGATGCCGTAACCGGCGGGCCAACTTGCGTATCCGCACGTCGTCGACATTCACCACCAGCGTGCCCCACGCCTTCATGCCGACGAAAAGTTCGCCCTTGGCCCTTGCCACCCCCTCGATGGTCGACAGCCCGGCCAGGTGCGCCCCTTGGACATTGGTGATGCAAGCGACATCCGGTTCGGCGATCTCGGCCAGGCGGGCGATCTCGCCCGGCCGATTCATCCCCATCTCCAGCACCGCGAAGGCATGCTCCTCGTTTACCGGCAACAGCGATTGGGGCAGGCCGATGAGGTTGTTCAGATTGCCCTTGGTCTTGAGCACGCTGTGGTGCTGGGCCAGAATGGCGCTGGTCATCTCCTTGACCGTGGTTTTGCCGGAACTGCCGGTCACCGCCAGCACCGTGAGATTGGGCATCTGCCGGCGCCGATAGTGGGCCAGATCGCCCAAGGCCTGCAGGGTGTCGTTCACCAGGATGACGGCGACAGCGCAGGGTCTGGCCGGCATCCTGGCCAGTACCAACCCGGCGGCCCCCCGTGCCAGGGCCTGCTCGATGAAGTCGTGGCCGTCAAACTTCTCGCCGATGAGGGCGACAAAGAGGTCCCCCGGCTCGACGGTACGGCTGTCGGTGGAAACCCGCTGAAAGGTCGCCCCGGTCGGACGGCCAAGGAGACGGCCGCCGGTGGCAAAGAGCACCTGGGCCAGGGTCCAAACCGGCTGTCGCCATCCACTCCCCACGCGGCTGTTCTCCTGCTGCCGCTTCTGATGCGGCGCCTTATCTCGCGCCTCGCTTCGTGCCATACTCTCCATTTTCCCCTCGCTTCCCCTGTTCCCCGTTTTTCCTACCAGCGGATCATCGCCAGCATCTCCCGCGCCACCAGGCGGTCATCGAAAAAGAGCCTGGTCTTGCCGATAAGCTGGTAGTCCTCATGCCCCTTGCCGCAGATCGCCACGATATCGCCCGGGTTGGCATGCCAGATTGCCTCCCGGATCGCCGCCTTGCGGCCGGGGATTACCTCGTATCCCTGCCTGGCCGGCTGGGAGTGCAGCATAGCCAGCGGCAACCGCGCCATCCCCGTGGCGCGGAGCCCCTCTTCGATGGCGGCGATGATTGCCCCAGGTCCCTCGCTGCGCGGATTGTCGGAGGTGATCACCGCCACATCGGCGAGTCGTCCGGCAATGGCGCCCATCTGCGGCCGTTTGCCCTGGTCGCGGTCCCCACCGCAACCAAAGACCACGATCAACCGCCCCCTGCTGAGCCGCCGCAGGGTGTGCAGGATGTTTTCCAAGGCATCCGGCGTGTGGGCATAATCCACGAACACCTCGATGCCGGTGGCGGATGCCACCCGCTCCAGCCGACCCGGCGCCCCCGACGCCTCGTTCAAGCCCGCGGCAATCACTGCCGGCGCATAGCCAAGGGCACTGCCGACCGCCGCCACCCCCAGCAGGTTGCGGATATTGAACTCGCCGACCAGCGGCGAATGAATCTCCATGGTGCCGCCCGCCACCGCCACCTCGAGGGTGAGGCCGGTCAGCTCCTCGCGGGCGGCGGTGAGCGCCACCTCGCCCTGGCCGACGGCGCAACGAAGAAGCGTGGGCGCCTTTTCCCCCTTGCGGCCGGCCAGTTCGGCCAACAACCGGCCAGCCCACGGATCGCCGACAATGGCATCGACCACCACGCCGATCCCGCCAGGCTTCAGGTACTCCCGAAAGAGCCGCTTCTTGCTGGCGAAGTAGGACTCCATATCGCCATGGAAGTCGAGATGGTCGCGGCTCAGGTTGGTAAAGAGCGCCACGTCGAAGGTGATCCCCGCCACCCGCTTCTGCTCCAGGGCATGGGAGGAAACCTCCATGATGACGTGGGTCACCCCGCTGTCGGCCATCTCCCGCAGCAGGCGCTGCAAGATCTCGGGCGGCGGGGTGGTATGGGCGGCCGGCAGCACCTTGCCGCCATAGCGGTAGTTGACGGTGCCGATCACCCCCGGCTCGCCGCCGGCCTTGCGGATCATGGTCTCCAGCAGATAGGCGCTGGTGGTTTTGCCGTTGGTGCCGGTGATGCCGATCATGGTCATGCGGCGCGCCGGCTCCTGCCAGAAGGCGGCGGCAATAAGCCCCAACGCCTCCCGGCTGTCCGCCACCTCGATGCAGACCGGCAGCGTTTTTGCCTTCGGCCCGCGACGGCGCCCCTTTTCCAGCACCACCCCGGTGCAGCCCCGGCGCACCGCATCGTCGATAAAATCATGACCATCCACCGCGGTGCCGGCCACCGCGACAAAAAGCGTGCCTGCTTTCACCGCCCGGGAATCGGAGGTGACCGCAGTGATCGGCAGTCCGGCTATCGCTTGCGTGGCACGGTACGACACGTTCTTCAGCAGCTCCTGTAAGGGAATACCCTCTGTTTCGTTTCGTGGTCCATTCGTCATCCCGCTGCCTATTGCATCTGCCCCGCGCGCAACTCCAACATCCCCTGGTCAAGACCCTTGAGAGGGGTCGCGGGGGCCGGCTGCTGCCCCACCACCTGGCCGCTGCCCACCACCTTGAAACGCAAACCGGCCTGTTGCAACACCTGGAGCGCCTTGCGCAGACTGAGGCCCTTCACATCCGGCATGGCCCCACCGGTGGAGGTCATGGCGGCCATCGGCTGATACGCCGGCTCCCGATGCAGCGCCAACCACTTCTTGTAATCAGCGGCCTCCTGGGCGGCCAGGGTGGACCATGCCGGCAGGGTGGTCTTTTCCGCTGCGTAATGGAGCGCCTGGCCGGCGAACTCCTTTGCCGCTCCGCGGGCGGGCGACGGCTTGCCCAAATCGAGCTGGGCGCCGTTGAGCACGATGGCCAGGGCGATGGCCGGCTGCGCCTCCGGGGCCACGGCCAACAATACCGATTGATAGCGCGGTGGTGCCGGCTGGGCCGCTGGCTGCGCCTGCTTCTGCTCCTGGGGCTGGGCGGCGGCCTTCGCTGCCGGAACCACCGGTTCGGCCGTGGTCAGCAGATCCTGGCGCACCAGTGATTCCAGCACGACGAGGCCTCCGGGGCCAACGCTCGGTTGTTTGGCAAGTACGCCGCGCAGCTGGTTGATAATCGGCTGGGCCAATCCCTTGAGCGGTGAGACTGGCGGCGGCACGCGCCAGAGCTGGTGGCCATCGGAGAGCCCCAACAGCAGATGGGGGGCCACCGGCCGGCTCTGGATCAACCGGCAAAACGAACTCAAAAGGCTCACGGCATCAGTGGCCGCCTGGCCATTGCCCAGGGCAATCCGCTCACAACTCGCGGGAAGTCCGCGCAACGTCTTCTGGCCGTCACTGCCGGCGAGCGTGATCTCATCGCCCGCCGCCACCACGCCTTCGGGCAGATCAATGGGGCTCTCGCCGCACAAGCCAATCCGCTCGGCAAAAAGCCGTTTTTCTTCGGCCGGCATCGGCACCGCCGGGGCAGCAAGCGTCATCAATTCCGGCGACAGGTATACCCCATCCTGCACCTCATTCCAGATCGCAAGCGGCGGAGTCGGAGGTGGCGCTCCGGCCTCGGTCGCCGGTTGCGGCGCCGCCATCGGCACGTTCCCCTTTTCCAGCGCAGCGGCCAACCAGAAGAAGGAACGCAGGCCGCCAGGGTAGACCGGATCGACAATCGTCCGGTTTTTCCGTTCGTCGCCGGTAAAGGCCCAGAAGCGATTGGGGTCATACGCCGGGGCGCTGGCCAGGGCCAGAATCTCACCGCTCGCCGGCAGGAGCAGCACCGCATCGCCGCTCTGCGCCTTGGTCTCGGCAATGAGATGCTGCAACTTCGCCTCCAGTTCCCGTTGCGCCCGCAAATCGAGGGTGGTCACCACATGGGCTCCCACCTTGCCGGAGACGACGGCGGGTGGCACCGGTGCCTTGGAAAGCGCGGGATCGTACGCCCCACCCCCCCGCAGAATGTTGTCATAGGACGACTCAATCCCGGCCAGTCCCTGGTCATCCTTGACGAAGCCGACCACATGGCTGGCGACCTCGTGCAGCGGATAATACCGATAGGCGTGCTGGATCACATGCACGCCCTTGATATTGGCCTCGAGAATCTTGCTCACCCGCTCCTCGGGAATCTGCCGCCCCACCCACACAAAACTCCGCTCCGCCTTCAGCGAAGTCAGCAACTCCGCCTCGTTTACCCCCAGGCTGGCCGCCAGCCTCTTGGCCGCCGTCTCCGGATCCTTCAGTTCCAACGGGCGGGCGTAGATCGAGGCCAGCCGGAAACTGACCGCCAGCTCGTTGAAGTTGCGGTCATAGATATTCTTGCGCCCGCCGATGGCACTCAGTTGCGCTTCCTCGCCCACGCCGGCGTCTTCGCCAGCCGAGCGCGAGAAAAAGAGCAACCGCATGACCCCGAGGGCGATGGCCGGGATCAGCAGCAACGCCGCCAGGCCCGCCAGGAGCCGCCGTCGCCGTTGTGCCTCAACCGGTATCTTTCGCATGGTCCTTCATGGCCGCTGGAGTTGTTCTCGCCGCGCCGGAAACAGCCCAACCGTGGCCGCCACCGCCTCGATGCGCTCCTTTTTCAGCAGTGTCTGTTGCTCGCCAATGAGTTTTTCGTGTCGCGTCGTAAATTCCTGACGGACCCGCGTTTCTTCTGCCAACTCCTTGAGGCCGGTGCGCACCGCCCAGCCGAACCAGATGCTGATGCCGATGCCGCCAACCATCACGACGGTGAGCAGAATCCCGCCGATCTTGTCCATTTGACCGTCGCCGCCCGAACGGCCGGTGCCTGGCCGCCCGTTTTTACCATGCTTGGGCGTGCGCCACCGGCTTGAATGACCCCGCTTCATGCCCGCCCCTCCACCCGCACAGCCACCCGCAGCTTGGCACTACGCGCCCGCGGATTGCGTTGGCACTCCGCCTCGCCCGCCACCACCGGCTTGGGGGTCACCACCTGCAACAGGGGATTCTCCTGAAAGGCGCGCTTCACCAAGCGATCCTCCAGGGAATGGAAGGAGATCACGCAAAAACGGCCGCCGACTTTCAGCCAGCGCGGACCTTGGGCCAACACCGTCTGCAGATTTTCCAACTCCTGATTCACCGCGATGCGCAAGGCCTGAAACACCTTGGTGGCGACATGGATTTTCTTGGGATGGAAACGGCGTGGCACCGCCCGTTCGATAAGCTCGACCAACTGGGCGGTGGTGCAAAGTGGTTGACGCTTGCGCGCCGCCACCACCGCTTCGGCAATCGGGCGGGCCTGCCGCTCCTCGCCGTAATAATAAAAAATATCCGCCAACTCCTGCTGGCTCCTGGTGTTGAGCAGATCGGCGGCGGTGAGCGGCCGCCGGCTGTCCATCCGCATATCGAGGGGTTCTTCGCCCCTGAAGCTGAAGCCGCGGCCGCTTGCGTCGAGTTGCAGGGAGGAGAGGCCGAGGTCGAGCAACAGGCCGTCGATGTGCCGAACCCCTTGCTCCATTAAGGTCTCCTCCAGTGCGGTGAAGTTTCGATGGACGTAGTGGATACGGTCGCCGAAGCGCGCCAGCCTTTCTTGGGCCCGCGCCATGGCCTCCGCATCCCAGTCAAATCCGATTAGCCGGCCTCCTGGTGCGCTCTGTTCGAGAATCCGTTCCGCATGGCCACCCAACCCCAAATTGCCATCGACGTAGATGCCGCCATCGGCCGGGGCCAGGCTGGCAATCACCTCTTCCAGCAGCACCGGCTGATGTATCGCGTCCATCGCGCCTAAAACAGACCAAGTTCAAGCAGGGTCTGTTCCATACTCTGGAAATTTTCGGCGGAAGGCTTGCTGATCGCCTCCCAGGTCGCCTTGTCCCAAATCTCGAAGTAGGTGATCATGCCGGTGACCACCACGTCGCGTTCGATCTTGCTCTCTTCCCGCAGGTTGGGGGGGAGCAGGATGCGCCCCTGCTTGTCGAGGGAGGTTTCGAAGACGCCGCCGATCATGTAGCGGATCAGGTTGATGAGTTCCGGCTGCTTCTTGCCTTCGGCCCGCAGGGTCATTTCCAGTTCCTCCCATTGCGGGAGCGGGTAGGCCTTGAGGCAGTTGCGCCACGGGGTGATCATCAGCCGCTCGTCGTACTGCTTGCGCAGGACCTCGCGGAAGCGGGTGGCGATGTTGAGCCGCCCCTTCTCGTCCAACGCATGCTCCGACCGCCCGCGGAAATGATGAATCGGGCTATGGATACTCCCCTCACCCATGGTCGACACCTCTTCCTCCCCCTTTACCCCACTTTACACCACTTAATGTCTCTTATAGTGGGGGAGCCGCAAAAGTGTCAAGAAAAAAAACAGGTTAGCTCATTCTCATGCCTTTCCCTCCGCTTGCTATCAAATGCACTATATATAGTGACACAATCAGTGCGCGTGCACCATATACTGTATCTTTGCCAAAACTCCAGCGGATTTTTGCGGAGCGGGACGCCATTTTTTTCCGGACCGCCAACCCGCCGGACTCCTTCGGATTTTGCGCTTACCTCTGCGGGGCAACCGCATTTTGCTTGCGCCGTGCGACAAATTCCTTTATGGTAGCTCCCCTTTCTGCACCGAAATTACGAGGTTCTTCGCATGAAACAGCAGAGCATCCGCAACGTCGCCATCATCGCCCACGTCGACCACGGCAAAACCACCCTGGTGGACCAGCTTTTCAAGCAGAGCGGGCTCTTCCGGGAAAACCAGCAGATGGCCGAACGGCTGATGGACTCCATGGACCTGGAACGGGAGCGCGGTATCACCATCGCCTCCAAGAATGGCTCCTTCCGCCACGGCGACCACTGGATCAACATCATCGACACCCCGGGTCATGCCGACTTCGGCGGCCAGGTGGAGCGGGTGCTGCGCATGGCCGACGGCTGCCTCCTCCTGGTGGATGCCCAGGAGGGGCCAATGCCCCAGACCTACTTTGTTTTGAAAAAGGCCCTGGCCGCCGACCTGCCGATCATCGTGGTGATCAACAAGATCGACAAGCCTGCCGCCCGGCCCGACTGGGTGCTCGACCAGGTCTTCGACCTCTTTGTCAAGTTGAACGCGCCGGAGGACCTCCTCGACTTCCCGGTCGTCTATGCCTCGGCCAAGGCGGGCTACGCCTCGCTGACCCTGCCGGTCAGCGGCGGCGATATGGGACCGATTGCCGATCTCATCGTCGAAGCAATCCCGGCGCCCAAGGGCGATCCGGCTGCCTCGCTCCAGATGCAGGTCAGCTCGCTGGATTACTCCCCCTACCTCGGCCGGCTCGGCATCGGCAAGGTGGTGAACGGCACCCTGAACATCAACAAGGCGATCAGCGTGATCAAGCGCGACGGCGCCATCCAGCCAGCCCGCATCACCAAAATCTACCGCTTCGAGGCAGACCAGAAGGTGGCGACCGACACCGCCACCACCGGCGAGATCGTGGCGGTGGCCGGCATGGACGACATCACCATCGGCGAGACCTTCACCGACCCGGACAACCCGCAGCCGCTGCCGCTCTTCGAGATCGACCCGCCCACCATCGCCATGCACTTCATCCCCAACGACTCGCCCTTTGCGGGCCTCGAGGGAAAATACGTCACCTCCCGCCACCTGGATGAGCGCCTCCAGCGGGAGATCATCGCCGACGTGGCCTTGCGGGTGAAGCCGCTGGGCGCCGGCGCCGGCTTCGAGGTCTCGGGCCGCGGCGAGCTGCACCTCTCCATTTTGATCGAGAAGATGCGGCGCGAGGGCTACGAATTCCAGGTGACGAGGCCGCAGGTCATCCTGAAGGAAGAGAACGGCCAGATTCTCGAACCCTTCGAGGAGTTGACCGTAGACGTGGATGAGCGTTACAGCGGCGCGGTCATCGAGAAGCTCGGCATGCTCAAGGGGCGGATGTTGGAGATGCACCAGGAGAACGGCATGACCCGCCTGGTCTACCAGATTCCTACCCGCGGCTTGCTCGGCTACCGCTCCCAGTTCATGACCGACACCAAGGGCTTGGGCGTGATGAACTATGTCTTCAAGGAATACGGCCCCCACGCCGGCGAGATCAGGAACCGCCAGAACGGGGTGCTGGTGGTGAAGGAGCCGTGCGCCACCGTGGCCTACGCCCTCTTCAACCTCCAGGAGCGCGGCATCCTCTTCCTGGGGCCGGGCGAGAAGGTCTACAAGGGGCAGATCATCGGCGAGAACAGCCGCGAGGGCGACATGGTGGTGAACCCGGCCAAGGGCAAGAAGCTCACCAACATGCGGGCCTCGGGCTCGGACGAAAACGTCATCCTCACCCCGCCCAAGATCATGAGCCTGGAGGATTGCATCGCCTACATCAACGACGACGAACTGGTGGAGATCACTCCCCAGTCCATCCGGCTGCGCAAGAAGGCGTGCTAGCCACGGGGCAGTGGAGCCCGGTCGCGCCCCACGACCCGCGCCAGGGTTCTCCAGCCCCACCCCACCTTTCCTAACGCCACCCACGCCCGCTGGCGCCATCCCTACGCCCCGGTGCCAGCCGCCACTGCCAGCCATTCCCATCACCCGGACACGGCGGCGCGATTGCGGGCGTTTGCCGCTTGAACTTGCGAGAAGCACGCACAAAGGGTACCCTCCGACAACACGATAACCTTCACGGACGGCAAAACCGGTGACAGCAGCAAGGGAACAGCGCGGCACTTCTCCCGGCGGCAAAGGGCTGGGCAGGGAAAGCCCCATCACCAAGTGGGCGGTCCTCTTCCTGTCCCTCCTTGTCGGCTCCCTGGCCGTGTATGTCGGCTATCTGGACAACATGGTCCGGGGAAAATTCGAGGGCAAGCGCTGGGCGCTGCCGGCGATCGTCTACGCCAGCCCGCTGGAACTCTACCCCGGCATGGCGCTTACCCCTCACGAGCTTGAAGAGGAGCTGCAGCTGGCCGGCTACCGCCGGGACCGCCAGGCCGAAGCGGCCGGCGGCTATGACCGGCGGGAGGGGGGCTTCCACTTGATGACCAGGGAGTTCCGCTTCCCGGACGGCCTTGAAAAATCGGCCCCATACACCCTCACCTTCACCGCCGACACCCTGGCGGGGATTCATCGTACCGATAACGGGCAGGCCGTGGACGGCGTGCGGCTCGATCCGGCCCGGATCGGCAGCTTTCACCCCAGCCAGAACGAAGACCGGATCGTTCTTTCCCGCGCCCAACTGCCGGATCTTTTGGTCAAGACCCTGCTGGCGGTGGAAGACCGTAACTTTTACCACCATGCCGGGGTGGACCCGCGCGCGATCCTCCGGGCGCTCTTCGCCGATCTCCTGGCCGGGAAAACCGTGCAGGGCGGCAGCACCCTCACCCAGCAGCTGGTCAAAAACTTCTTCCTCTCCAACGAGCGAACCCTCTGGCGCAAGGGCAACGAGGCCCTCATGGCCCTCCTGCTTGAGGTTCACTACAGCAAGGATGAGATCCTCACCGCCTATGCCAATGAAATCTTTCTTGGTCAGGACGGCGGCCGGGCGGTGCATGGCTTTGGCCTCGCCAGCCACTTCTACTTCCGTCGGGAACTGGCGGATCTTTCCCCGGCCCAGGTCGCCACCCTGGTTGGCATGGTGCGCGGACCTTCCTATTATGACCCGCGCAAGGAGCCGGCCCACAGCCTCAAACGCCGCCAGGACGTGCTGGCGGTGATGCTGGCGCAAAAGGTCATCAGCAAGCAGGCATACCAGGAGGCCGTCGCCGCGCCCTTGGGAACCCAGGCCGTCACCGGCGACGGCTTCAACCGCTTTCCCGCCTTTCTCGATCTGGTCCGCCGCCAACTGGCGGCGGAGTACCGGACGGAGGACCTCACCTCGAGCGGATTGCAAATCTTCACCACCCTGGACCCGCGGGTGCAGATGCGCGTGGAGCAGCAGCTGGCCGCGACCCTGGCCAGGCTGGGCAAGCGCACCGGCAGGCGGGGGCTCGAAGGAGCGGTAGTCGTCACCCGCCGGGAGAGCGGCGAGATCCTCGCCCTGGCTGGCGGCCGCACCCCCCTGCAATCCGGCTTCAATCGGGCACTTGACGCCAAACGAAACATCGGCTCCCTCATCAAGCCGGCCGTCTATCTGACCGCCCTGGGCCAGGGGGACACCCTGGCCACCCCGGTGAACGACACCGCCTTTACCGTGCCCAACCCAGGGGGCAAACCGTGGCGCCCTGAGAATTACGACCGGATCGAGCACGGCCGGGTGCCGCTCTATCAGGGCCTGGCCCACTCCCTCAATCTGGCGACGGTGCGACTCGGCATGGAGGTGGGGGTAAAAAACGTCGTGCAGACCGTGAGAAAACTGGGTGTAGAAGGGGAACTCCCCGCCTATCCCTCCTTCCTCCTGGGGGCGGTCTCCCTCACCCCGCTCGAGGTGGCGCAGATGTACCAGACCCTGGCGGCCGGCGGGTTTTATCAGCCGCAACGGGCGATCAGTAGTGTGGTCGCCGCCGACCACACCGTCATCAAACGCTTCGGCCTCGCCGTGGAGCAGCGCTTTGCCCCGGAACAGATCTACCTGCTCAACACTGCGCTCCAGCAGGTGGTGCGGGAGGGGACCGGTACGCCGCTCTCCCGCTACCTGCCCCTCTCCTGCAATGTCGCCGGCAAGACCGGCACCACCAACGACCTGCGGGACAGCTGGTTTGCCGGCTTCACCGGCGACCTGCTGGCAGTGGTCTGGGTCGGCAGAGACAACGACAAACCCGCCGGCCTGACCGGCGCCGAAGGAGCTTTGGCGGTATGGGGCGAGATCATGCGCGCCCTGCATCCGCAACCACTGGAACTTATCGAACCGGAAGGGATCGAGTGGCGCTGGCTCAATCCGGCCACCCTGGAAAGCTCGGCCACCCCGTTCCTGTTCGCCGCCCATCAGGTCAGGTTGCCCTTTGTCGCCACCGGAAATCACGCCGAGCCAAAGCAGCCGGGCGACACCCAGCCGGGGGCGGGTACCAATGACGGCGTAGGCAGCGTGCTGCAAAAGCTCCGTGACTGGTTTCACTGAACAGGGCAAAGGAGGAGTGGAAGCATGACGAAGACAAACCGACCGCCGCGCCGCAACCACCAGGCAACACTGCTGCTGACCATCGCGTGCTGCCTGGCAAGCTGCGCCCCCCAGCAAAGGGTGGAGATGCCGGGCCACCGGGAAGAGCGACCCCCATCGACAACGCCGGCGCCCGCAGCCCCCGCTGCCCCGCCTCCCCAGCGACCGCCAGCCCCGGAGGCGGTGATCCCGCCCCCCGCCGGCCGGGTCGGCACCCTACTACTCAACGCCAACCAGGCCATGCAGGCGGGCCACTTCGGTCGGGCGGAACTGCAACTGGAGCGCGCCCTTCGCCTTGCCCCGCGGGAACCGCAGCTCTGGCAGGCCATGGCCAGGCTCCGTTTTGCCCAAGGCAACTACGCCCAGGCCGTCCAATTCTGCCTCAAATCAAACAGCCTGGCCGGCAGGAATGGGGCTCTCCGTCGTCAGAATTGGTTGTTGCTCGAAAAGGCCTATCTGAAAATGGGGCAACAGGAAAAGGCGGCCCATGCCCGCCAGCAGGCGGAAAGGCAACCCTAGGAGACGCATCGGCTGCCCATGCTCCCTGCGGCGGAGAAGAGCCTCTGCCAAAACAAAGGCGGCGTTCCCCGAAGGGAGCGCCGCCAGCAAACAACTCTATTCCAGTTTTTTCCTACTTGCCGCCAAACACCTTGCGCAGCAGGTCGGTCGTGCGGGCGGCGGGGTTGGTCCTGATCTTCTTTTCCTCTTCCGCCACCATCTTGAAGAGCCCGTCCAGGGCCTTGTTGGTCACGTAGTCGTCGAGGTCCAGGGATGGGATACCGGCCAACGACGCCGCCATGGGCACGGCCTCGTATTTGCCGATCATCTCCTGGTAGGCGCGGGTGGTGCCCACCTGGCTCATGCTGGTGGCGACCGTGGGCTTAAAGGCGGTGTAAAGACGGTCGCGGGTCTTTCGTTCAAAGAATTCGGTGGCGGCCGTATCGCCGCCGTTCAGGATGCCTCTGGCGTCCGCCAGGGTCATCTGCCGGATGGCGTCGCCGAAGATGCTGGCGGCCTTGGGAGCCGCCTTTTCCGCCGCCCGGTTCATGCTCAACACGAAGCTATCCACCTGCTCCTGATAGCCAACCTGGCGCAGGAGGTTCGCCACCGACTGGATTCGCTCCGGCAGCAGGATCTTGATCAGCTGATTGCCGAAGTAACCGTCCGGCTTGGCAACCGTCTTCACCGCCCGCTCGGTGCCGGTAGCCAGGGCCTCCTTGAGGCCCTTGACGATGGTGCTGTCGTCAAGGGAACTCTGCTGCTGGGCCGAAGGGGGAGGAGAAAGAACCTCTCGGGAAAGGTCCTCAAGCAATCCTGCCTGACAGGGCGACAGCATGACCAAACACATGGCAGAGGCAAGAACGATGATGCGTTTCATGGCAACCCCCCTCTCGTTTGGATGTTCCGCGTCTCTTACAAGACCACTGTCCGCTTGATATAGTGTACCACCTCTTCCGGATCGTCCATCACCTGAAAATAGAGCATGTCGTCCTTGTCGATCCTGCCGGTGCCGAGGAGTTGCTCTTTGATCCACTCCACCAGCCCGCCCCAATATTCGGAACCGACCAGGATCACCGGAAAGGCCTTGATCCTGCGGGTCTGCATCAGGGTGAGCGATTCGAAGAGTTCGTCCAGGGTGCCGAAGCCGCCCGGCATGCCGATGAAGGCCATGGCGTACTTGACGAACATCACCTTGCGGACAAAGAAATACTTGAAGTGGAGCGGCACATTGGCAAAGCCGTTGGGTTCCTGCTCGAAGGGCAGGTTGATGTTGAGGCCGATGGAGACCCCCTCGGCCTTGGCTGCCCCACGGTTGGCCGCCGCCATGATGCCGGGGCCGCCGCCGGTGATGATGGCGTAGCCGGCTAAGGCGAGGTCGTAGGCAATCTTGTCGGCCAGTTCGAAATACTTTTCCCCCACCGGGGTACGGGCTGAACCAAAAATGGAGACCGCCGGCTTGCCGAGACTTGCCAGGGTATCGAAGCCATCGACGAACTCGCTCATGATCCGGAAGAGGCGCCATGAGTCGCCCACCTGAAAGTTATCCAGCGAATACTGCTGGCGCTCGTCGATCACCCGGCCGTTCTTGGTAATCTTGACCATCGTTACCTCTCTTCAAAAATTGAGCGCCTGCGCGCTATGATTGCACCTGGGCGAGGGCGTTTTTCGCCTCGGCATGGTTGGGCTGCAAGCGCAGCACCTTCTCGTACAGGCGGTGCGCCTCCTTGAGCCGTCCCTGCTCCCGGTAGATGCGCGCAAGCCAGAAGAGGGCGGCGGAATTCTTGCGATCAAGCTGGAGGCAGTGCCTAAGCGACCCGATGGCCGCGTCGGCCTCGCCCCGCGTCCACTGCACCCACGCCAACCGTCGCCAGTGCTCGCTCTGGCCACCATCCAGTGCCACCGCCTCCTGACAGAGGGAGCGCGCGATCTCATCCCCTTCCTTTTCGCGGGCATAAAGTTCGCCAAGCATGCTCAGGGCCTGGGCATCGCGGTGGTTCAAGGAAAGCGCTTTCTGGAAGGCGAGAATCGCCTTCTTGTGCTTGCCCAAACCGGCATGGGCCTCGCCAAGCAGTCGCCAGGCCGCAGCCCGATCGCCGTTCCGGCGTTCTTCGACCCTCGCGTCGGTGACGCAGCGGCCCAGCAGCTTGGCGGCCTCGGCAAAACGCTTCTGCCGGCAGTAGAGCTTACCGAGCTGCAGGAGGAGATCGAAATGGTGGTCGTTGCTCGCCAAGGCACGCTCGAAGCAGTCGAGCGCCTTGGCGGTTTCCTGCCGGTGGAGGTAGAGAAAACCCAGGTTGAAAAGGGCCATGAAGTTGCCCGGTTCGTGGTGCAGGGCGGCCTCGAAGCATTGCTGGGCCATGCGGGGCCGCATGAGTTGCGTGTAAGCGACGCCGAGACTGTTGAGCAGGTTGACGTTGGCCGGGTCCAGGGCGAGACCCAGGCGGTATTCCCGCACCGCCCTGGTAATGTCGCCGCCGTTGTAATACACGTCGCCGCTGATGTTGCAGCTCACCGCGTCGAAGACCGCCTGGGAGGCGGGGCCAAAGAACTCGGCGTGTTGCAGGGCCTTGCGGCAGTTGACCGGAATCCGCGCCTTGGTGAAGGAGTGGCAGGGGTAGAGGGCGATGCCCATGGAGAAGGAAGCGCCGGCAGACTGCGCCATGTTCTTGCGGAAGCGGCGGACCCAGCGCATCGCCTGTTCACCGTCGGCGTCGTCGAGGAAGATCAGGGCCTCGCGCTGATTGAGCAGCAGATAGGGTACCCCGTCGCCCAGGGTGGTGCGCAGGCGTTTGGTGAAATGGTTACTCACCGCCTCCTGATCCTGGCGGACCAGCACCAGGGCAAAGCGTTCCTTGCCGCGCCACCAGGCCGCCGCCTTCCGTTGCTCGTTTCGCGACAAGGCGGGGAAGGGGGTGGCCGCCCCGGCCTCTTCAGAGACGGCCAGGCCGAATGGCCCACGTTTGCGGGCCACCGCCAGGGCCTGCCATGCCTCGTCGAGCAGTTCCGCTGGGGTAGCAAAGGCAAGCGGACGCATGCCGACATGGGCCTTGGCAAAACCCTCCCGCCGCAGGCGGTTTAGCAGCATCCGCGCCATCTGCTGGGCGTCGGCCAGGGCACCCTCCTCCCAAAGCAAGACAAAGATGCCGCTGCCGAGATGAAAAAGTCGACTCGCCGCGCCGAAAAGCGAGGCGAGGTACCTCCCTCCCTTCTGCACATAGGCCCACGCCCGTTCGGCATCGCGGCCTGGCGGATAAAGTTCCAGCAACACCAGCACCCCCTGGTGCTCGCCGGCGGCCGCCAGCTCCTCCAATTGCCGATTCAGCAGCAGGCTGTTGGCCAGGCCGGTGAGCGGATCGGCGTAGTATTGCTTAAAGGAGGCCAGATGCTGGGCCAGGACCTTGGTTTCGCGCCGCAAAGCCGCCGCCGACCACGGCCGGTCGGCGACGCCGATGAGCACCGCAACCGCCACTGGTTGCCCATCGCCAACCGGCAACATGATCGTGGTTTCGTCGCCATCTGCGGTAGCCTGCGGCTCGCCGGTGGCAGCCACCGTTGCCACCGCAGCCCGCCACGATTCCGGCAGGGCCGCCATCGCCGCCTCCTGGTCCGCACCGCCGATCCATCGGAACTCCCGGCAGGCCGTGCGCGCCCGGGCCAATTCGGCCAAGGGCACCGCCAACCGTTCGACATCCTCCAGCGTAATCTGACTATCCCGCAGCACCAAAGGAAAGGCCATTCGTTTCACTCCCCGCTCCTCCCGAACACCTCAATCAAGGTTGCTGCCAGGGCTGCAATCTCGTCGTCCGCCACGGTGCGCAGATCCAACAGCAGGCAGTCGTTCTCGATCCGGCCGATCACCGGCACCGTCGCGGCGCGCAACCGCCGCTCCAGTTCGTTGACGCTCATCTTCCTCGGCGTCACGGCCAGGCCGCAACTCGACAACTCCATCTCCGGCAAGGAACCGCCGCCCACTCGCGAACTGGTGCGGACGAGCGCGACCGTGCCTCGGTCGGCCAGCGATTTGCCCAGCCGGCGGCTGAGCCGCCTGGCCCGGCGCTCAATGGCCGCAAGGGGCATGGTCAGCATGGCCAGGGTCGGGATGGTACGCACCGCCGCCTCTTCATCGAAATAGAGGCGCAGCACCGCCTCCAGGGCGGCGAGGGTAAACTTGTCGATGCGCAGGGCGCGATTCATGGGGTTTTGCTTCACCCGGTCGATGATGGCTCGCTTGCCGACAATAAGCCCGGCCTGCGGGCCACCGAGCATCTTGTCGCCGCTGAAGGTGACCACATCGGCACCCGCGGCGATGGTCTCCTGTACCGTGGGCTCCTTGGCGAGGCCGTACCGGGAAAAATCGATCAAGGAACCGCTGCCCAGATCCTCCATCACCGGAATCCCGCGCGCCGCCCCCAGGGCGGTGAGGTCGGCCAAGGCCACCTCCTTGGTAAAGCCGATCATGCGGAAGTTGCTGGTGTGGACCTTGAGCAACAGAGCGGTCGCTTCGGTGATGGCGCCTTCGTAGTCGCGCAGATGGGTGCGGTTGGTGGCGCCGACTTCAACCAGTTTCGCGCCGCTCTTGGCCATGACCTCGGGGATGCGGAAGGAGCCGCCGATCTCGACCAGTTGGCCGCGGGAGACGATGACCTCGCGACCGGCCGCCAGGGTTTCCAGCACCAGGAGCACGGCGGCGGCGTTGTTGTTCACCACCAGCGCGGCCTCGGCGCCGGTCAGTTCGCAGAGCAACTCCTCCACCAGGCTGTAACGGCTGCCGCGCTTGCCGGTGGCCAGGTCGAATTCCAGGTTGGCGTAGTGGGTACCCACCGCGAGCAAGGGCGCCATGGCGGCGGGGGGCAAAAGCGAGCGGCCGAGGTTGGTATGGATCACCACGCCGGTAGCATTGATGACGGTGCGGAACTTGGGCCGCAGTTTTTCAGCGAGCCTCTCTTCGATCTGCGGCAGAAGCTGCTCCCGTTTCAGGGCCGCAGCGTCGGCGAGTCGGCCGGCGAGGATTTCCTCGCGCCTTGCGGCCAATACCTCCCGCACCGCGGCCTTGATCAAGGCCGCCGGGGCAGTGGCGCCCTCAAACCAGAGCAGGACATCATCGACTTTGGGAATTGCCCGGAGAAGCTTCTGCACCGCGGCCGGGGGCTGCCCGGCCCCCTGCGTCTGTGTTGCCATTCGGTCTCCAAGAAGGACGCTCAATCCAACGGTAACGGACACGCGGTCCGTACCGTTTTGATAACTTCTTGAATTGACTTACCGATTTTGTGACAGGCTGTCAAGCGACAGAACGCCGGACACGGGACTTTTTCATTGCCGCGCCGCTCCCGCAACCCCCATTTTTCGGGGCACTGCTCATGGGCCGGGAGCTGATCCCGCTTCGGACTGAGGGGCGGTCTCGGCATCCTTCTGCGGGAAGAAACGCTTCACCAGCAGGCGGCAAAGAAAAGCCAACAACAACAACGCGAGACCAAGCACGACCTGCCAGGCATTCCCCTTGGCCCCGCCGCTGCCAAAGGCGACAAAGACCAGGGTCAGCGGAATGAAACCCAGGAAGGACCCGGCCAGGTAAGGCCCCAACGGTACCCGACAACAGCCGCAGAGAAGGCTGTTGATCATGGTGTTGGTAAAGGGGATAAGGCGGCTGTACAACACCCACCAGAAGGCATTCCGCCGAAAGAGCTCCCCCCACAGGGCCAGGCGGCCGACAAAGCGGCGCTGCACCACCCCGGCCAACAAGGAACGCCCCAGCCAATAGACCGTCGTCGCCCCCACCAGGGAGCTGATCAGGGCCAGGACAACCCCCAACGAAACCCCATAGACCGCCCCGGCCACGCCGCAGACCCACAGCCGTGGCACCCCCAGGATGATCACTCCCGCCGCGATCAGGACAAACAAGGCGCCGCTGGCCCAAATCCCGCCTGCCAGCGTGGCCCCTTGCAGGTTGGCCCGCAATTCCTGAATCTGCTGGTGGGCGTTGCCGGAAATCGCATGGTGCAGCAGCAGCGTTCCGCCAAGGAAAAAAAGACCGACCAGGGCAAAGCGCAGGAGATCGGCGGTCAGGGCAGCTCGTCCCTTGGCGGCCGACTCGTCGGGACTGTTTCCCTGTTCAGCCATGCGGCCTCGACTCCTCGATCACGCCATACCGCAAGGCTCGCTTGCGGAGCCAGTAGACTCCGGCCAGGTCGGCCAGCCCGACCCAAAGCCGGCTGCGGATGCCGCCGCCGTATTTGCTTTCGCCGCGCAACCGGGGGCGGTGGCGCACCGGCATCTCGGCCACCCGAAAGCCCTGCATCTGCACCAGGGCCGGAAAAAAGCGATGGGCATTGCGAAAGAAGTGCAAACGCGTGAGGCACTGACGCCGGAAAACCCGGATGGAGCACCCGACGTCGCTGATGTGGTCGTGCAGCAGCGCCGCCCGCACCCGATTGGCGAGGCGGCTGGAAATCCGACGTACCCAGTTATCGGCCCGATTGACGCGGACGCCGCACATCATGTCCACCTGGCGCCGTTCCAACTCCTCCATCAGCCGCCGCAGATCTCCCGGATCGTTCTGGCCGTCGCCGTCCAGGGTGGCGATGAGGTCGCCGCGCGCCGCGGCAAAACCGGCCTCCAGGGCGGCCGATTGGCCGCTGTTGGGTTGCAGATGCAGGGCCCGCAAGCCAGGATACTGCCGCGCCAGGTCATCAATCAGGGCCGCCGTGCCATCGCGAGAACCGTCGTCCACCATGATCAGCTCCCACGCGCCCGGCACCTCGCGCTGCAGAATCTCCCGCACCTCGTGGCAAACCGCCTCAAGACAGGCGGCCTCATTGTAAAACGGGACAACTACACTCAATCTGACGGCCTCGTTCATAGGGATCTCCCGACCGGCGGCTCACCAGCGCGCCCCGGTCCGCTGGACAACGACGGATACGTCACGGCAAACAAGACATACCGCTGGGCTTTGGCCAGGACCCGGAAACGGGCTCCGGGCGCCCAGGAGGGACTCTTCGCCATGATGACGGCCAATCCCTGCTCGGTGGTGACATAAAACGGAGATGGCTGACCGGCCGACCCTGCCTTTGGCGGCGGAACGGGCTTTGCCGGCGTCACCAGGGTGTCGGTGTCGTAGATCACCCGCTCCATGTAAAAACCAAGGGAATAGCGCTGATGGCCCGCCCACAGCCAATAGACCTGGGGCGAACCCGGCTCCCGGGCCAAGGCCTCGTTAAAGGCAAGGGCGGCGGAGCGGAGACTGCGATTCGGCGACAAGATATCGAGGCCGCCGGTAAAAACGATCAGCATCGCAACCCAAAGCAAAACGACGCCCCTCGCCGCCTGTCGCCAACCAGCCCGCGAGGAAAGACGAGGCAGCAACTCGTCGATCAACACCCGGCCCAGAGCGAGGGAAAGCGGCACAAAAAGCGGCAACACGTAGAAGACCATCCGCGACTTGGAGATGGTAAAGACGACCAGGGGCAAAGCCACCCACAGCAGCAGAAAAAGCTGCCAATCCGCCAACCGCTGCCCCTGCCCGGGACGGTAGCGCCAGACCCGCCTGGCCAGCCAGGGCCACAGCACGAGCCAGGGGCCGACCCCGGCCAACAGGATGGGCAGATAGATCCAGAAGGGCGCATTGCGCTGATGGACGGTGGTGAAAACCCGCTCGTAGACCTCGTCCTTCAGAAAATACTCCACCAGGTTGGGGTGATGCCAGACGATGAGGCCATACCAAAGGAAGGAAACCACCACGAAGAGCAGGAACCCCGAGGGCGCGAAGAGTCGCGGCCGGGCAGCATCGCGCCGCCGCCAGAGGAGTGCACCAATGGCCAGGAAGGGCAGCCAGCCCGGCGGTCCCTTGGTCAGAAAAGCCAGACCGAAGGCCCCCCAGAAGACCCACCGCCAGAGCGCACAGTGTTCCGCCTCTCCCTGCCAGACCTGCCAGGCCGCCAGCACACCCAGGGTTTCCCACAGGACCAGGAAGCCATCGGTGGTCAAGGTGTGGCCGGCGGCAAACGGCACCGCGGAGGTGGCATAGATCAGGGCAGCAGCCAGGGACTCACGGCGATCGAAGCCCATGACCTTGGCCAATTGCCAGACCACCCCGATGGTGGCGAGAAAGGCAACGGACAGAAAAAAACGCGCCCCCCAGGCGTTGACGCCAAACAGCTTCATGCCGGCGGCCATGCACCAATACGCGAACGCCGGCTTGGTCAGATGCGGTTTGCCCGCCAGTTGCGGCAACAGCCAGTTGCCGGAATGGAGCATCTCGAAGGCGGCTTGGCCGTAGCGGGCCTCACTGGTATCCCACAAGGTCCGCCCGCCCCAGAAGAGGAAGGCGAGCACGATAAAGAGAACCGGCGCCCAACGTTCCAGCCTGTCCCAGGAGGCGAATACGGATGCATCTTGTGGCGGCTTGGACATGGTTGACACTACGGCAATGGTTGCCGGGTCGTCGGTAGGGCGCTCCGCAAAGACACGCGGAGTCACGACGCCGGGAAAGGCCAGGGAGGCCAAAGAGCGCATCCCACCATTACCCCAAACCCGATGGTTTGACAAGTGGTATCCGCAGCCAGCCGGTGGAGCGAAGGGGCAGACCTCCCCCTGTTCCAGGGTCGTGGCGGGGCACGGCGGCAAGAGCCGCCAGGGGCAAGGCTAAAATTCCTCGATGCGGCGGCGGAACCAACGGATCAGCGCCTCCTTCTTCTCGCTGATGTCGATCCCGTAGATATCCTTGGGGAAGAGCAGCTCGGTGACGCCGGAATCGAAGATGCGCTTCACCTCGTACTCGTCGTGGGAGACCCCCCGCTGGAACATATAGTTCAGATAGGAGCGGTTGGTGTGGACGATGAACTCCACCCGCATGCCGCCCATGCGGGCGAAGAATTTGTACATGGCGGTCTGCGCCGAACTGCCGATGCTGCCGCCCCGATGCTCGCCGCCGTGCAGGGTATCCACCACCTCTTCGAGGGTCATCAGCGAGCCGGACCGGCTGGCGCTCTCGGTGAGATGCCTCTGGAAGAGCTTCACCTCCATGAGGGAATCCACCACCGCCATGAGACCGAGTTCGTCGTCCACCGCCACCGCCGGGTTCTCCTCGCCTTTGCGCAAAAGCTTGAGCACCTTGGCCTCGGGCAGCTTTTTGCGGATACTCACATAGACCGGAATTTCCCGCCCCTGGTAACAGAAACGCCGCCGCTTCAGCATGGTGATTTTTTCCAGCGGCGCCAACTCCTTGGGCAACTCCTCCCGCCGAACCACCCGGATATCAAGGGCCGCGTAGGATTCAGGATCGTGGCGGCTTACGAGATAGACGATCTCCAACTCGCCGATCTTCACCCCGCGGCTCCACACCTCGCGGTTCAGGAAGTCGAGGAACTGGAGGAACTTGTGCTCCACGTCGGTCTCGCGCTCGCGCTGGTCGATGGAGCCGGCGAGCTGCATGAGGATCAGCTTGCGCTTGGCCTCGAAGCGCGCCTTCTTGTGGTAGCGGTCGTCGAAAAGGATGAGCAACAGCTCCACCGGACTCTTGGTGGAGTCGATCTCGTTGGTCATCTCGATGTAGGAGGCATAGTTGGCCAGCACCTTGGCCCGCAGGTAATTGATGACGCCGTCGGCGATGCGGGAATAGGTGTTGACCCGCGAGACGATCTCGCGTTCGTTGCCCTCGATGCCGAACATGTTCCCCAACAGCGCGTAGGCCCGCCGTTCCACCGCGGCTTTGGCGGCAGGGTTTCCCAGCAGGGCCTGAATCTCGCCCAGGGAACGCACCTGTAAGATATCGAAGACCTGGTTGCGCGTCACCCGGTACTTGGTCGCCAAACCACTCTTTTTGATCTCCGCCAGCCATCCCCGCGCCTCGCGCGAAAAAAAGCGGCCGCCCGGCGGATGGTTTCGGGTGCGGAACGGCCCGTGCTGATCAAGCAGGGCATAGATGTTATTTTTGGCCGCCGTCATGGCGTTGCCTCATCGCTTTTCTTCGACCCGCGCCGTGGCCGCTTCGTACCCATATTTCTGCATCATTGCCCGGCCGGTCTCGCCGGCAAGGAACTGACGAAAGCGCTCCGCGAGTTTCTTGTGCTTGCTCCGACGCACCACGCACCCATGCTGCACCAGAAGGGGCGCCTCGGGGATCGAGTAGTAGACCCCTTCCCGCCCCTTGCCGGACAGGGCATACGATAAGGAGACCATGGCCAATTCCGCGCTGCCTTGATAGGCGAGCTGAAATGCCTGCCCAACGTTCTGGGCGTATATCAGGCGGTCGCGCATCTGTTCCCACAGTTCGGCCTTCACCAGGGCATCGCGGGCGGCAGCTCCGTAAGGGGCGTTGGCTGGATTGGCAACGGCAAGGCGCTCGCCCCGGTGACCGCGCAACGCGCCTTGCCAATCAACGGCCGGCTCCAGGTCCTGGGCAATCCAGAGCACCAATTCACCGGTGGCATAGGGGAAGGCTTCACCGCACCGTCCGGCGCGATGAAGCCTGGCTGGCCCAGCGGTATCGGCCGCCAGGAAGAGATCGTACGGCGCACGCTTGGCGATCTGGGCGGCGAGCTTGCCGCTCGAGCCGCTCACCACCACCACCTTGACGCCCTGTTCCTGCTCAAACCGCGCGGCCAACTCCTGAAGCGGCAGCACAAAATTGCTGGCCGTTGCCACGGTGAGGGTCTCGCCCCGCGCACCTGGGGGCAGCCAGACGCAGCAGAAAAGCACCCCCAACCACAACCATCGCCATTCTCGTTTTCCCATAGGCATCCTCTCCTGGCATTGAATCGCACCACCGGAGGGACGTCAAGGAAAACCCTGCCGCCCGCAAGGAACACGGGCGGCAGGGTCCCAGGGAGGAGGAAGGAGAAACGAGAAATCAGAACGTCAGACTGACTGCCACACCACCGTAAACGAAACTCGCGTCGCGCCGGCCGATCCCGGAGTCGGACCCATTCGCGTCCTTCAGCAGGTCGCGGGCGTCGGAGCTGAGGGGAAAGGAATAGTAGAGCTGCGGCGTGACCGCAAGATACTGGGTTACCGGGATCTTCATCGCGGCGGAGAGCAGACCGTCGTGGAAGTTGCGATAGGCCTTGGTGGTATCATGCGGGTCCGCGTAGGAACTGGCATCGTCGGCCGCGAGATAACCCACCTGGGCGCCGAGGTCCAATGACAATTCCTTCGTCACCGGCACCGAATGGG
Organism: Deltaproteobacteria bacterium; assembly: GCA_021802645.1. Lineage (GTDB taxonomy): Bacteria > Desulfobacterota > Desulfobulbia > Desulfobulbales > Desulfurivibrionaceae > JAJZRJ01. Next base: position 83,862 of record JAJZRO010000009.1, read on the forward strand.
AAACCCCCAGTGTAGCATACCACCCGGCGGAGTGATCGATGTCGCGATAAACCTTCAAGGTCGGTTTCAGCAACGTATCGAGGGTGGCGCTGAGAAAAACCTCCTGCGTGTCGGGAACGCTATCGAGGCCGTAGTAAATATAGCCGCCGGACATGGCCACCGGCCCTATATTCCAATTGTACGAGAGAGTCAGATCCGTTTCGGTCCAGCTGTTGGTCCCCGCATCCGCGCCACCCCAGCGATCGGTGTCCAGATTGCCCCAGAGGTTGAAGGCAAAGTCCTTGTAACCAACAGTCATGGATGGTTGCAAGACGACGCTGTCCTTGGTGGTGGCGAAACCCCGCCAGACATACTGGCTCAAGGCGCTGACGGTCAGGTCCGCCGTCGGTTTGCTCTCCTCTGCCGCCGCAACCCCAGCCAACATGGTCAGTCCGGCCAAGCCGAGCGTTGCCCCTGCAAGATACTTCATTCCCTTCATGCGTGTTCTCCTTTTCCCGTGTGAAAAGATCGATCAAAGGCGCCACTACCCCGCGCCATCGCGGGATACACCGTTGTCACGGTGGCCATTGCGCATGCCGCCCCGAATCTTTTTCCTGAAGAGCAGGTCGATCAAGAACCGTGCCAACATCGACGCGCAAGAAAAAAACGCCATCATTCAATATGGTTGGCAACGATCATGAGAAGGGTGGCAAATATCGCGGGGCAGAGAAAATAACATTTTCGAAAAACAAAAGGACGACAAAAATAACTTTATGAACAAAAATGTAAATAGATGCCGCTCCAGGCACCAGGACACCGCCCTTTTCCCTGTTGCGGGCGCCGCGGGATGAGGTATAGTGCCACTGATTGCTGCGGTTACCGTCCAGATTCACCAGAACAACCGGAGAAAAACGATATGAGCGACCATGTTCATGGCCACGGCCATGCCGAAGACGAGAGCGTCTGTGTCAAGGTGGGCATCATCTTCATCTGCGTGACCCTCGCCCTCTTCGCCATCGCCTACCTGCAATAATCACCGCCCGTCCGATCCGGGAGCAGGACCATGCCGAGCAGATTTTTCCGCCAGCAGGAGATGCTCTTTGCCAAGCATCCCCGGTACGGCAACGTGCGGATCGCCACCTTCGTCACCGGCGCCGACACCAAGGCCGCCAGCGTCTGTCTGCTCGATATCGCGGCCGGCACCGACATTCCGGTGCATACCCACGACCCGCAGGTCGATTCGATCTTCGTGGTGGAGGGGAATGGCGAGGCATTTGTGAACGGCAGCTGGGAAAAGATCGCGGCGGGGGACTACCTCTTCGTGCCGGCAACCGACGAACACGGCATCAGGAATACCGGCACGGGCCCCCTCAAGCTTTTCGTGCACCACAGCCCGCCACTGCTCTAACGCAGCGGCGGCAAGCAACCGAAAGAAGGCCGCGGCGGCTATTCGTGATCGCAGCGGTGGCCGTGATGCTCGTGGCCGCAACCGCAGCTTCCGTGCTGGGTGGTCGTGGCCCGGGCAAAGGCAACGCGCAGTTTCTCTTTCAGGTCCGGCGGGGCATGGTGCAGACAATATTCCAGCGCCACATCCTGTTCCTCGCTCTCCGGCTCAGCGGTCATGCAGACCTTGAGCGCCTCTTCAAAGGAAGCGAACTCCATTGTCTCACCTCATAAGGGGGTTAAAAAACAGCGCCACCCTACCCCGGGCTGGCCGGCTTGTCAAACAGCAAACCACCCGCCCCATCTGGATTGAATTTTCCCGCCGTTGCTGGTAGCCTGCGATCCATTCCGAACCCTTCCGGAGGCCGCCCCATGACCTTTGCCTGCACCAACTACGACTACAACACGGACAAATGCCAGAAGCTCAAGACCGACTGCATCCCCGGCCGGCCGGGTTGCGTGCTGGAAGGCAAGGTGAAGTTGAGTGAGGAATTGCAGAAGCGGATAAACGGCGTCAAAGAGGCGACAGCCAAACGCCGCGCGACCAGCAAAACCGGCCGCAAGAAATATTGATTAACCCTGCACGCTACCTGTCCAGCAGCCGCAAGGTGGCCCGGACCATTTCGCTGAGACGCGCAGCGGACATGCCCGCCTTGGCCAATACCACCATGCCAGAGGCGGCAGCGGCAAGAGCGGCGGCGGTCCCTTCCACGGGGAAATCCGCCACCAGCTCTCCGCTGCGCTTGCCGCTTACCAAGATCTCCTCCAGCATCCGCTGTTCCGCCTGGAACATCGACTCGGCCATAGCCAACGTCTCATCGTCATGCTGGCTTGATTCCATGACTGAAAGCACCACCAGACAACCGCCAGGGGAATCCTTACTGAAGTGCAGATCGATCACGGCCTCAAGCAACCCGCGTACCGCGGCCTTTGCCGTTGCTGCCTGCTCGACGATCCGCTGAAACTTCTCCTGCACCAACTGGACATAAAGGCCGAGCGCCTGCTTAAATAGCTGACTCTTGTTACCAAAGGCGTTGTAAAGACTGCTACGGGTGAGACCGGTGGCCCTTTCCAAATCCTGCATGGAGGTGGCACCATAACCCTTGGCCCAAAAGAGCCGCATCACCGCCTGCAACGCCTCTCTTTCATCGAACTGCTTGCCCCGCGCCATCTCCCCATCTTCCTTATTTTCTACCATTTGGAACAAAAAAACATTGACTATTTTTGCACCAATTATAATTAATTATAATAAGTGTTACAAAATAAATCGTTCAGGTCGCCCGAGGAGGGAACCATGCGCAAAGTCAGTGTGATGTGTGCCATACTGCTCGTTGCTACTGCCACCGCCGTTGAGTCCCATGCCACCCCGAAGAGTCGTTACGACGCCACCACCCAGACCTGCCGCTATCTCGATGACGGCCCCCTGGAATGGGCGAGCCGGCCTTGGGGCCAGGGCGGCAAGCTCTTTCAGGAGCGTTGCAAGGTCTGCCACAGCCGTGGGAATGACAAGGGCGCCCCTTTCCTATGGGCGGAATCCAAAAACTCCGAGGCATGGAACCGGGTCTTTGCCGAAAAATATCCCGCCTGCGCCAAAGACGGCTCCTGGGGTCCGATGACCATGGAGCAGCAGATGGAGTTGAACGACTACCTCTACCGCTGGGCCAAAGGCGCCCAAGACATTAACGACAGCTGCTGACGCTGAATCCTTCTCCCCCAGGCTGGGGGATCGAATGACAAAACGCCGCGGAAACCCCGCGGCGTTTTGTTTTCACCGGCCGGCGCGCGCCGGTTACTTCGTGAACAATTTGAGAAACTCGCCGTACCCTTCCTTTCCCAGCTCCGCCACCGGGACAAAGCGCAAGGCGGCCGAATTCAGACAATAGCGCAGGCCGGTGGGTTTGGGGCCATCGGTAAAGACATGGCCGAGATGGGAATCGGCGCCGCGGCTCCGCACCTCGATGCGCGTGGCAAACCACGAGTGATCCTCCCTCTCCACGATGTTGCTCGGCACCAACGGCTTGGTGAAACTCGGCCAGCCCGTGCCGGAATCGAACTTGTCAAGCGAGCTGAAGAGCGGCTCGCCGGAGACCACATCCACATAAATGCCGGCCTGTTTGTTGTTCCAGTAGGCGTTTTCAAAGGGCGGCTCGGTACCATTCTCCTGGGTCACCCGGTACTGCATGGGGGTGAGCCGTTTCTTAAGTTCGCTGCGGTCAGGTTTGTGAGCATCCCCACGGTCGCGCGCCTTGCCCCATACCCTGTCGAGAAACTGGTCGCGCCCCGAACCGCTCCGGTACCACCAATAGCGCAAGGGGTTCTTCTTGTAATAGTCCTGATGGTACGCCTCGGCCGGATAAAAGGTGGTTGCCGGCCGGATCGGGGTGACGATCGGCTTGGCAAAGACGGCGCTGGCGGCCAGGGCCTTTTTCGAGGCCTCGGCCAGTTGCCGTTGTTCCTCGTCATAGTAAAAGATCGCCGTGGTGTAGGCGTGGCCGCGGTCCGCAAACTGGCCGCCGGCGTCGGTAGGGTCGATCTGATGCCAGAAGGTGTCGAGCAGCTGCTGGTAGCTGATCACGGTCGGGTCATAGGCCACCTCCACCACCTCAAGGTGGCCGCCGGCCGCATAATTCTCGTAGGTGGGCTTTACCGTCGTACCGCCCATGTACCCGGCGGTGACCGTGACCACGCCCGCCAACTTCTCAAAGGGCGGCGTCATGCACCAGAAGCAGCCGCCGGCGAAGGTGGCCTTTCTCATAAGCGACGGTGGCGCCGCCGCCCGGGCCTCTCCGGCAACGGCGGTCAGCAACGCCGTCATGGCCAGAACAACAATGGGCATCAAGGGTTTCATGGCGTACCTCATCAGTGAAAGATCACGTTCGCTTGCCTCTGATGGTACCATAAGCACCGATGTGGGGTAAGTCATTGCCTCCACGGAGAAAACGCTATTCTTCTTGCGGTCCCCCGGGAAATCGGCTATAAACCGGCCTTCGTTCCTTGGTTCTCGGGGTCGCGAAACCGCAGTTACTTATTGGAGGCAGGACGTTTCCCGGCGTGCCGGGCCTGTCAGTCAACCATGCAAGTCCACGATAACGCCTCTGGCGTTCTTGCCCCGCCGGCCATGTCTGTCCGCCTGGCCAGGGTTTCCTTTCGATTCCGCTCCCTGCGTGCTTTCCTGCTCAAGGCGCTTTTTCTCTTCTTTGCCGGCAGCATTGCGCTGACCGCGTTCTTCCGCTGGATACCGGTACCCTTCAGCTCTCTCATGGTACAGCGACAAATCGCCGCCCTCTGGCAGGGGCACGACGACGACGGCAAGGATTTTCATCTCCGGTACCGTTGGGTGGGGATCGATCACATCTCACCCCATGCTCCGCTCGCGGTGGTGGCGGGAGAGGATCAGAAATTCCTCGATCATGAAGGCTTTGACTTCAGCGCCATGTCCAAGGCGTGGGAATACAACCAGCATCACAAACGGCAGCGCGGCGCCAGCACCATCAGCCAGCAGGTAGCCAAGAACCTCTTCCTCTGGCCCGGCCGCAGCTTTGTCCGCAAAGGGATCGAGGCCTACTTCACCCTGCTGATCGAAGCCTTCTGGCCCAAGCAACGAATCATGGAGATCTACCTCAACATCGCCGAGTTCGGCCCCGGCATCTTTGGGATCGATGCGGCCAGCCGTACCTATTTCCACAAATCGGCCGCCAAACTGAACCCCGCCGAGGCGGCCATTCTGGCAGCCATCCTGCCCAGCCCGTTACGCTCCAACGTGATCCAGCCCTCCGGCTACATCCAGGACCGCGCCTGGCACATTCAGCAGCAGATGCGGCAGCTGGGCGGCACCAGCTACGTCAAACCCCTGGTGCCGCCGACCAAGGCCAAGAAAACCAAGAAGGGCTGATCGCCCCCCTCGCTCACCGCGCTGGCCGCCGCCAGATGCACTCGCCGTTCCGGTAGACCTCGCGCACCCGGTGAAAGGGGATGCGTTGATACACCCCCTCCGCGTCCAACACCCCGAAACTCTCCCGCTCTTCCGGTTCAATCACCAACTCACGGAAGGGGATGCGAATGATCTCGCCGGCCACCCGGTCAAGGTAGCCGATCTCGAAAGACCCTTGCCCAAAGTCCCGGTCCCAGCGAATACGACTTAAGAGCTTACGGATCGGCTGCATCGCCGACTCACTCGCTCAGCCTGTCCCGGGCGCGGCAGGGGGTGGAATGGTGGGCGAACATCGCCCGGATCTCCGGCCGCTGCTGCCGATAGGCGGCTTTGGCCAACCTTTTCAGGGCCGGCCGGATGACGTTTAGGGGCGTGGGCGAGGGAATCACCGGCAGCACCTGTTCAATGGGCAGCGGCACCTCAATCTTGAGCTTCTCGTTCAACTCTTCGGTCAGACCTGTCTCCATGCCGCCCTGCATGGCCCCGGTCGCCTCTTCGTCACCCAATCGCTTGAGAAAACCCAGGATGGCATTGAGGTCGTTCTGCTGGTAAAATAATTGAATTTCCCGCGCAATCGCCCCCTGTTCCACCTCCAATTCCCCGACCTTCTCGCGGTAGCGGACAATGTGAAAGGCCAGCTTTTCGTAACAATCAAGGATAAAATTCTGGAAGCGGCCGGCCTTGGTGAAGCCGCGAAAGCGCTGGCACTCGAAGACCCGGGCCTGGATCGTGGGTGATTCGACAAGATGGGGGTCGTAGAAAAGGCGCTCGCTGATGCCGGCCAGCTGCAGAAATTCGCCGATCAGCGTTTCGCTGCCCAACAGGATGTAGATCCGGATCAGGTCGAAGCTGATGCGCTTCTGCAGGATAAAGGAATATTCCCGAATCTTCTGGGCGAGATCGAGTTTGTCCTCCTCGATGAGTTTGCGGAAACCGAAATAGCGATTGGCAAGGTCCTGCTTCACTTCGGCAGAGAGGACCTCATCGAGGGTCTTGGGGGTAGCCATGGAGATTCTCCGCGCGCTCACCAACCGACAAGAGGGGGAACAAACCGCTGTAGGGTATTGTCGCACAGAAAGCAACCAGAGGCAAGAAAGCCCATACCGGCGGCAAGGCCGGAGGAACAAAATACGCCCCGCCTTCCCCCGGACATGCTACAATCCGGCAAGGGAACTTACCGCACTCCGATACCGCTCTGAGCCAGGATGAGAGAAAAATGGCGCGTTTTGACTACGACCTTGGTGTGATCGGCGCCGGGGCCGCCGGCCTCACCGTCACCGCCGGCGCAGCCCGACTCGGCGCCAAGGTCCTGCTCATCGACAAGGAACCCCGCCTCGGCGGCGACTGTCTCCACTATGGCTGCGTGCCAAGCAAGACCCTGATTCGCACCGCCCAAGTTTACCACACGCTCAAGAACGCCCCACGTTACGGCCTGCCCGCAATCACCCCGCCACCAGTGGACTTCCGGCAGGTTGCCGACCGCATCCGTTCGGTGATCGCCACCATCCAGCAGCACGACTCGGTGGCGCGTTTTCACAGCCTTGGGGTCCAGGTCGCCTTCGGCGAGCCGCGCTTTAACGACGAACACACGGTTGCGTTGGGCGGCACGCGCTACAATGCGGCCAAATGGGTGATCGCCACCGGTTCCTCGCCGATGATCCCAGCCATCGACGGACTCGACCAGACCCCCTTTCTCACCAACCGTGAACTCTTTTCCCTCAATGCCCTGCCGCCTTCGCTCATCATCCTGGGTTGCGGCCCCATTGCCATCGAGATGGGCCAGGCCTTTGCCCGCCTCGGCAGCACGGTGACCATGATCCAGCGCAGCGGCCAGATACTGAGCAAGGAAGACAAGGACCTGGCCGATCTTGCCATGGGGAGCCTGGAGGAGGAAGGCATCACCTTCCACCTCAACAGCAAGGTCCTCCGGGTGCGCGACCTGGGAAGCGAGCGGGAGGTGGCATTCCAGGACGGCCAGGGTCGGGAACAGCGGCTGCGCGCCGCTGCTCTCCTGATCGCCTTGGGTCGGAGCGCCAACGTGCACGGCCTCGGCCT
>JAJZRO010000010.1:0-87823 GCA_021802645.1 Deltaproteobacteria bacterium
GGAGTGGAGATATCCTGGTTTTAAGGCACCAATGGCTTCCCTTCCCCCATCCCGGAGAGGTGCTTTCCATGTCTTCCCACCCAGGCGGTTTTCTTGTCCGGTTGCCCGTTGTGGCTGCCTGCTCCTCCACCGCGGCGCCAGCAGCAGTGCAGGACTGTTGGCGGTTGCCGAAGCTGATCCCTCGCGCGGGCTTTTTTTGCTTGTCGCCACGGCTATTCTTGAGTAGAGTATCTGCCAATAGTAATCAGTACTAATAAGCTCCATCAATACTCACAACACAGACGGAAAGGAGAAACGGCATGGCCCTGCTGAACTGGAAGCCAGAATACAGTGTCAATATCAGGGAAATCGACGACCAGCACAAAAAGCTGGTGGACATGATCAACGAACTGCATGAGGCCATGGTCCAGCAGAAGGCCAAGGAGGTGCTGGGTAGCGTGCTTTCAAAATTGGTGAGCTACGTTGCTACCCACTTTGCCAACGAGGAGCGGCTGATGCAGAGCAATGGGTATCCGGACTTCGCCGCCCATAAGGAAAAGCACGAGAAGATGACCGCCAAGGTGCTTGCCTTGCAGAAAGAATGGCAGGCCGGCAAGGCCGCCCTCGGCATCGAGGTCTCCCAGTTCCTGCGGGACTGGCTCGACAAGCACATCCTCGGCACCGACCAGAAGTACGCTCCCTTCCTGAACAGCAAGGGGGTCAAGTAAAAGGCCGCTTGCTTTTCGTGGTGTACTGATTATGGTAGGGGCTGGTTGTTGGGGTCTTCCCGGCCAGTCCCTGTTTGCATGACAGGGATTTGATTACCAAGTTTTTTAAGGAGGGAATGCGGCATGTATCACGGCGATGAGTATTCTCTGGAAGCGGCCCAGGCACGGGCACAGGCTTCGACCGCCTTCATGGTCAAGGTCTTCAACTGGATGGCCGCGGGCCTTGCGCTGACCGGCATTACCGCCATGGCGATGGTCCAGTCGCCGACGGCGCTCAAGTTCGTCTTCGGCAATCCCTTTGTCTTCTACGGCCTGATCATCGGTGAACTCGGTCTCGTCATCTACCTTTCGGCCCGGGTGGCCAAGATGAGCGCCGCCACCGCCACCGGCCTCTTTCTCGGCTATGCCCTCTTGAACGGGGTGACGCTCTCGTCGATCCTGCTGCTCTACACCGGCACCTCCCTGGCGTCGACCTTCTTCGTCACCGCCGGGATGTTCGGCACCATGGCGATCTACGGCACGGTGACCAAGAAGGATCTGAGCAGCTGGGGCTCCTTTTTGTTCATGGGGCTTATCGGCGTGGTGATTGCGGGGCTGGTGAACATCTTCCTCCAGAGCCCGATGGTCTCCTGGGTGATGTCCGGCATCGGCGTCATCGTCTTCACCGGGTTGACGGCCCACGATGTGCAGAAGATCCGTTACCTGGGCGCCGGCGCCATGATGGGCGACGACGAGGCCGGCGTGCGCAAGGGGGCCATTTTGGGCGCCCTGACCCTCTATCTCGACTTTGTGAACCTCTTCCTCATGCTGCTTCGGTTCATGGGGGACCGGCGCTAAGCAACACCCTGGGGCGGCGCGTTCTTCTCCGGCGTCGCCCACGATCCCACGCACAAAAAAAACCGGCCTGCGGAAATCCGTAGGCCGGTTTTTTTTGTAGTCGTCTGCGGCTTAAATCTTCAGTGAGTGATTGCCGACGCGGTGATCTGCCCGCTCGCTGGCTGGTATTTCCGTTGGAGTTCCGCCAGGGTGGCCAGATATTCCGGCCGCCTCTTGAGGCTCTTGGCGTTGCGCATCTCCTCGCGCAACGCATCGAGCGATGGGCGGATGTCGATGCCGTGGCTGTTGCAATGCTGGCTGTTGGCCCGGTCCAGCACCAGCACCGAGTAATACTCGACCAGCAGCCGCAGCCTGGATTCACGGCGGAAAAGGTAGGAGCGGCCGCCGAGGGTATTGAGGAAAAAACCGGCATACTCGTAGAGGCCGGGCAACGGCATGGCGAGGTTGAGCCCGCTTCCGTTGCCGCACTCCGGCGCCTTGAGCGACCAGCGATAGAAGAGGGCCATGAGCGGCTCGAGGTTGTTGCTCTCGTTGAGGAGGATGTCGCGCACCAGCAGGACGTCATCCTTCTTGAGGATGCGGTAGAAGTGGGCGGCGTTGCTGAGGACGGTGAAGAAGGTATTGGTCTCGCCCACCACCACCGGCGGATTGGCGAAGAGCTTGTCCAGCAGCTGGCCGATGTACACCTGGGTGCCGCCGGCGAGTCGGCGTGGCGCGATATAGTCCTCCCGATCGAGTCGGCTGAAGAATCCCTTGATTTCGCCGCTTACTTGCTGGCATTCGCCGGCAGCCGGGGCGGTGGCTGGTGGGACGGATTTGCCGGCGTGGCCTGCGGCGGTCGGTAGCGGGGGCTTGGCCGAGGGTCTTGCGGCAATCGGCGCTGGCGCGGAAACCGGACTTTCTGCCTGCGGCGTCGGCACGGGCTTGGCTGCGGCGGCTGACCTGGCCGGCGCCGGAGGTGAGACCGGCGGCCGCAACAGGAACCACCAGACGGCAACCCCGACTGCTGCGGCCAGGGCAAGCAGCAACACCACCGGCAGGCGGCGGGTCGGGCGGTGAATCTTCCGTCGTTCCGGTGAGGTCATGGGGCGTCTCCGTGCAGTGGTTCGGTGGCGCTGGGCGGCAGGTAACGCAGGTCGTTGCGCCGGGATGCCGGTGAGGCGGCATCCCTTGGCGGCTGTTCCGTCACTCTAGCGTGGAACAGGGAGAAGGTCAAACGAAATCATCTCTTTGGCAAGTAATTTCAATGTGTTATTTGGATTTCGCCCATCAGGTCGTGAGGGCGCGGTAGATCTCCGGCATGCGGTTGGGCAGGCTGCGGACGTCGTTGATGACGATGTAGTTCACCTCCCCGTACAGGTGGGCGATGTAGTCGTGGGCCTGCTGGTCGATAGTGATGCAGAAGGGGTGGATGCCCAGATGCTTCGCCTCGATCAGGGCGTGGCGGGTGTCCTCGATGGCATACTCCCCCTTGTAGTCGTCGTAATCCTCGGGTTTGCCGTCGGAGAGGGTGATGAGGAGCCGGGCCTTGGCGTCGGTGGCTGCAAGCAGCCGCGTCAGGTGGCGGAGCGGCGGCCCCATGCGGGTGTACTCCTGCGGGGTGATGGCGGCAATCTTGTCCCGGACGAGGTCGTTGTACGGTTCGTCGAGATGTTTGATATGGTACAGCTCGGAGCGCAGACGCCGCATCCCCGAGAAGCCGTAGATGGCATACGCGTCGCCCAGGACCGCGAGCGCCTCGCTCATGAGGAAGAGGGATTCCTTGATGGCGGTGCCCACCCATCCCTCGGTGGAGGAGGACATATCCACCAGGAAGACCACTGCGATCTGGCGCTCATCCCGGCGCAGGCGGACAAAGAGGCGGTCGGAGGGGGCCTGGCCGGCCTTGGCGTCGGCCAGGGCCTCGACGATGGCGTCGAGATCGAGGTCGTCGCCGTCGCGCTGGCGGCGGACGAAGCGTTCGCCCGGGCGCATCATCTCGAACTGACGGCGCAGCCGGAGCAGCAGCCCCCGGTGTTTCCGGTTGACCGTCTCGATGAAGGTGCCTTTGGTGGGCAGAATCTCCTTTTCGTAGAGGGCGCACCACTCCTTGCGGAAGCCGTTGCGCCGGAAATCCCATTCATCGTAGACGAGCGGCGCCTGGGCCGCCGCGTTTTCCTCCGTGGCCGGGCCGACGGCCTGCGGATGATAGCCGCTGCCGGCCATGCCCGCGGCGGCGGCGACATATGCCGCCGGCACCTGGCCGAGATCCGCGGCGATGCGCTGGCCGAGCCGTTGCAGTTCAGGCGGCAGGGCGATGGCTTGGTTGTCCACGGTTACCGTGGCCAATTCGGCGTCGAGGACGACGGTTGGCTGGGGTTGGGCTGCCTCGGTGGTGCCGGGAATGAGCAGGGCGGTGTCGGTGGCCGAATGGTTTGGCGTCGGGGCCGAGTCGCCTGCGGCGCTCTCGGTTTCCGGTGCGACGGCGGCCGGCAGCAAGGCCGCCAGGGCGGTGACGAAGCGCGTTTTCTCTTCCTGCTGCCGGCGGGAGCGTGCCGCCAGGGCCTCGGCTGGTCGGAAGGCAGCGACAAAGGGCAGCGGCGGCGTGGCCTGCACCGGACCGGCCAGCGCGGCGATGGTGTCGTACAGCCGGGCCGTTGCCCGAATGCTCGCGGCCACCGTGGACGTCGGGGTGGCGAGGGCGCGCAGGATCGCCTGGATTTCCCCGCCCTGTCCGCCCGGGTCGTCACCATGGCAGAGGAAATGCCTGATTTCCTCCAGCGCCGCCGTCTGGGCCGAGGGTTCCAGGGGCACGGCGCGTTGCGCCAGCAGCCGGGGCAACAACGGCGCAGCCTCCTGCATCAGCCCTGGCAGTTCCTGGCGCAGCAAGGCGAGTAGCCGGGCGGTCTCGGTCAGCGCCAACAGCTCCTCGGCCAGGGCGGGTTGGGGGAAGAGACGGAAAAACGCGATGAGCGGCGGCAACCCCGCGTCGAGGCGGAGGCCGTAGCGGGCACTCACGGCCTGGAGAAGATCGTCTTCAGGGGCGGGCAGCCAGCGGTAGGTGCCAAAGGCCACCTGCGTCCACAGTAGGGAGGCGAGCAGCTTGTAGAGCAGGAAGTTCTGGCGTTCTTCTTTGAAGAAGCCGATTTCCTGGGGCAGGAAGAGGGTGGCGGTGTCGGTGGCCGTGATGGCGGTTGGGGCCAGGTCGAGGTCGAGGAGCGGGCCGGCCAGGGCCTGCACATAGGGGCGGAGACGTGGCAGGGCCGCGCTGAAGGGGAGGGCGGCTTCCCCGCGCAGCCGGCAGAGGAAGGTGCTTTCCACCGCCGCCATGAAGAGGTCGGCGCCGTGCAGCCCCTCCTTTTCGTAGGCGGCGAGCACGGCCCTGGTCCATTCATCGAGCTGCGCCGGGGCCAGGCAGGTGAGGGCCCTGGGCAAATGGTGCAGGAACAGGGCGGCCAGGCCATGGCTCACCGGCCAGATTGCCTGGTAGTGGCGCAACACCTCGCCCTGCACGGCATCGGGCAACGCGGCGACGGCGGCGGCCTGCTCCTCCACTTCCCAGTCGTTGAGCACGTCCGGGGCGGTGATGGTCAGCAGGTGCTTGCTGATGGCATCGGCGTTCATGGGCGCTAGAAGAGCGACCGCACCATCTCGTCGAGGGCGGCGAGCATCTCGTGGTCGTCGGTAAGGGGTTCGGTGATCGCCACCTGGCACGCCTGGCGCGGCGCGATGTCGTGGCGCATCAGCCGGCCGGCGTGGATGAGCAGGCGGGTGCTGGCGCCCTCGGTGAGCCCCGCATCCTTGAGATTCCTGGTCATGGCCGCCAGTTTGACCAGCTTGTGGGCCAGTTCCCGGTCCACCCCGGCCTCGATCTGCACGATCTCCTCCTCGATGGTGGCGGTCGGGTAGCGGAACTCCAGGGCCACGAAGCGCTGGCGGGTCGATTGCTTGAGGTCTTTCAGCACGCTCTGGTAGCCGGGGTTGTAGGAGACGGCCAGCATGAATTCCGGCGGGGCTGTGAGGAGTTCGCCGAGTTTTTCGATGGGCAGTTCGCGCCGGTCGTCGGAGAGGGGGTGGATCACCACGGTGGTGTCCTTGCGCGCCTCGACCACCTCGTCGAGGTAGCAGATTGCCCCGGCCTTGACCGCCAGGGTGAGCGGCCCGTCCACCCAGACCGCCTCGCCGCCCTTGATGAGAAAGCGGCCGACCAGGTCGCCGGTGGAGAGGTCGTCGTGGCAGGAGACGGTGATCAGCGGCCGCGCAAGTTCCCAGGCCAGGTACTGCATGAAGCGGCTTTTGCCGCAGCCGGTCGGGCCTTTGAGCAGCAGGGGCAGGCGGTTCTGGTAGGCGGCTTTGGCAATGGCCACTTCGTCGCCCTGGGGCAGGTAGAAGGGCTGGGTGGTGATCCGGTGCTCCTCGATCTTCTGCTCGGCATATTTCATGGCATCCCTCCTTCTTCACGCAAACGGTAATACCGACCGCGGGGCCGGGCAAATTTTATTTGCCGCTGCCGCGGGAATGTGCCATAGGTGGAGCATGAGGCAGGCAAGGGTGCGGGAGGTGGTGGGCGGCACGATCCGGCAGCACATGGCGGCGCGGCTGGCCACGGGTTGGGCCTCGGCCAAGGAATTGTCCGCCCTGCTGCACATCGGCGAAAAAGAGGTTTACGACCACCTGATGCACATCGAGAAAAGCGCGCCGCGCTTCGGCGGGATGCTGGTGGTGCAACCGGCGGTCTGCCGCGACTGCGGCTTTGTCTTCAAAAAGCGGGGGCGGCTGACCAAGCCGGGCAGTTGCCCTCTCTGCCGGGGCACCTTTGTGGAGGAACCGCTTTTCCGCCTGGAGCATCGCGGAGGCGGCGAGCAGGCAGGCTGAACGGCGGGCAAGGGAGGGAAGCAGCGGGATGGCCAAGGCAACAGGGCGACGGCAGACAAAGTGGTACGAGAAGTACCTGCCCTTTGTGGCGAAGAGCCCGGAGATGCAGGTGGAGTGGCTGGAGCAAGTGGTGCGCAAGGGCTCCCTTTCCCTGGCCGAGGTGACGCCCTATCTCCGGCTGTTGCTCGCCGCCGAAGAGGGCGAGGCCAAAGCGCAGCTGGCGGAGCTGGTGAACGGCCTGGCGCCGGCCACGGTGGATCAGCTCTTGGCGGCGGCGGACGCCCATGACACGCCGCGGCTTTTTTCGCTGCTCACCGCCCCCACCGTGGGGCAGGCGGCGATAGCCATCAGCAAGGTGGTGCCGCCCTACGAAAAGGATCCTGCCCTGCTGTTGCACCGGATCTTTCAGGCGGTGCAGGGAAAATCGCCCACCCTGCTGGCCGAGGCCGCCGATCTTGCCCGCAAGAACGGGATGGCAGGGCGTAGTTTCGAAGAGGCGTATGCGCGGTTTCTGGAGATTCTGGAAGACGAGCGACTGCTCAGCACCCTCTATCCCAAGGCCAGGGTGCCTGGCGAGGGGGAGCCGTTCTGACCAGGGCGGCACTGCCGTGGCGAAGAACCCCGGCTGCCCAAGACAAAAAAAAGGGCCCCGCGTGCGGGGCCCTTGGCTGGACAAAGAAAAAGGGAAAGTCTTACTTCTTGCCGGCTGCCGCGCGCTTGGAGGCCTTCAACGGGTTGACGCGGGTCTTGGCGGTGACGATCTCCGGCTTGGCGTGGGTGGCGAAGTTGCAGATACCGAGCCGCCACTTGGCCGAGGGGACGATGTAGGCCTGGCAGAACTTCTGGGCATCGGCCTCCACGATGTGGCCGCAGCCTTCGCACTTGTCGATCACCGGCTGAAAAGCGCCGCTGGTGTATTTTTCGGTTGCCGTGTTCTGAGTTGCCTTTGCCATTGCTCACCTCCTGGCCCCCGCTTTTCCTGCGGGGCCTCATTCCGAATGCAGATGGGTTTCCTGCCGTAGTTTTAAGAAAGTGGTTATATAAATGATTCCATTCGCCCTGTCAAATGAAAAGCAGGGACGCGAGAGGGTTAACCGCCATCACCGATGCCAGGCCGCCCCCCAGAGAATGACCCGTAAGAGTGATTTTCGCATTGGGATTGTCGGCCTTGACTTGCATATAATATTCGGCAGCCTGAAACAATTGGCTCTCAGGAACGCCGAATACGCCTAACACAAGATCAGCGGCTAAATCGCCAAAGCTTTTGTTGTAGGTGCCTGCATAGGAGATGACGATTTCGTCACCGCGCTGAAAGGAGACCGCTTCGAAGCCACTGGGTTTTGTTTGGTGGTTGAACTCCGACCACTCTTCTGGAACGGGAAGCCAATTCATTCGATCACGAGTGTCCAAATATGCATGCCCTTGCCATCAAGGCATATTCAGTGGTTGTCGTCATATCGATTCATCTCCGTTGTGATTTCAATAAACCGAAATAGCTAGTTCTGGCCGTCTGTCGAGATAGGAGGTCTGGTAATGGGATGTGGCGCTTTGGCTCCCCCCGGAGAGCGCCACCCTCCTTTGCCGTCATATTCCATTTCAGGATATCTCCACGGTCCATCATCCTTCGTAATTGGTTCGCGGATAATCTGACGCAGGTAGGGTTCCAGATTACGGTTTTCTTCCTTGATCGTTTCAACGGTAAGCAGGCCCGTCCGGTGATTCGAGTCAGGTCTGCCAACCGCCACGTTCGATTCTTTGAGCATAAGAGGGAACTCGGCCAACGAAATCTGTCGCCATTCATTGCCGTCGTACTTGAAAAATACATACGGCGGATTGGGACGCTTCCAATAGTTGTAGGCAATACACCCCGCCGGTGTGGTGGCGATGTAAGGAATGTCACCAAAAAATCCCACCAGCACCAGCATCAGGCTCTCACCTTGGGGCGGGTTTCGGTGGTCGGTTTCCCAAGTGACCTTCTTTCCGGTACCAGGAACCGGAAAAACCCATTTCTCTTTCAGGATCACTCGCTCATGACTATCAAGGGTCGGATAGCCGCCAAAAGTCTGCGACCGTTCCACGACGATTTTCCTGCCGTCATGCAGCAGTACTTCTTCCTTCCAACTTGCCGAGTTGCCAAATCCCAAAAATCCGAATGCGTTCAGGCTGGTTCCCAACACCATGAATGCGACCAGTACCCCCAGTCTTTTCCCGTATTTCATGCTGCCATCCTCAATAAGGTGGTCTCTGCGTTGACGTTCTTCTTGGCCCCGAGGCGCTGGTTGAGGCGAACCGTCGTCACGTCAGCTTACATAAAAATGGAGCAGCAGGGCAATGGGTTTTTGCGCGGCGTTCTGCCGTGGCGAAGCGTTGGGTACCACCCTTGTTTTTGCTCATTCCTTCCGCTATAACAAAACCTGAAATATCGGCATTCAATCTGAAGGAGACATGTCATGCCAATCTATCAGTGGAAGGGGGTTAACTCCTACGGCGAGAAGCGCAGCGGCAAGGTGGAGATGGCCAACGAGGCCATGGTCCAGGCGCATCTCAAGAAGATGCGCATCACGCCCTCGCTGATCAAGGAGGCCCCGCCGGACCTGCTCGCCAATATCGCCTTCATGAAGCCCAAGGTGACGGGCAAGGATGTGGTGATCTTCACCCGCCAGCTCTCCACCATGATCGATGCCGGCCTGCCCCTGGTGCAGAGCCTGGAGATCCTGAGCGATCAGCAGGAGAACGCCACCTTCAAGCAGATCCTGCGGGAGATCCGTTCCGACGTCGAGACCGGCACCACCTTTGCCGATGCCATGAAGAAGCACCCCACCGTCTTCGACAACCTTTACTGCAACATGGTGGAGGCCGGCGAATTGGGCGGTATCCTCGACACCATCCTGAATCGTCTGGCGGCCTTCATGGAAAAGAACATGGCGCTCAAGAAGAAGGTGAAGGGCGCCATGACTTACCCCATCATCTGTCTCTGCATTTCCTTCGTGGTGCTCGCGGTCATGCTCATCTTCGTGGTGCCGGTCTTCCAGAAGATGTTCGCCGACTTCGGCTCCGCCCTGCCGGCGCCCACCCAGATGGTGGTGAACATGAGCGACTTTGCCAAACACAATTTCCATTTCATCATCGGCGCCATCATCGCCGCCATCTTTGCCATCAAAAAAGTGTACAAAACCGAAAAAGGACGTGAAAGGATTGACGAACTTCTGTTAAAGATGCCTATCGTGGGTACCCTGCTGCGGCGGGTGGCGGTGGCCAAGTTCACCCGGACGCTCGGCACCATGCTCCAGAGCGGCGTGCCGATTCTCGATTCCCTGAATGTCGTGGCGCGAACCTCCGGCAACAAGGTGGTGGAGAAGGCGGTCTTCCGGGTGACCGACAGCATCAGCGAAGGCCGCGCCATTGCCGAGCCGCTGGCGGAAACCGGGGTCTTCCCCGGCATGGTGGTGCAGATGATCAATGTCGGCGAGGCGACCGGCGCCCTCGATGTCATGCTGACCAAGATCGCCGACTTCTACGACGAGGAGGTCGATCAGGCGGTGGAGAACCTCACCGCTGCCATCGAACCCTTGATGATGGTCTTCTTGGGCGGCATGATCGGCGGTCTGGTCGTTGCCATGTACCTGCCGATCTTCAGCATGGCAGGGGCCGTCGGCGGTTGAGGCGGAAAAAATGTGAAGAGCGGGAATTGTCAGTACCGTTTTGGGTGATAACCTTTTGTCGTATGTCATTTTGAGGAGGAGCAATGGGAGAGATTATTGGCGTCTTGGGTCGTGAGGTGTTGGATTCCCGCGGCAACCCCACCGTCGAGGTGGAGGTCTATCTGGATTCCGGCGTCTACGGCCGGGCCCTGGTGCCGTCCGGTGCCTCGACCGGTACCCGCGAGGCGCTGGAGTTGCGGGACACCAAGCAGAAACGCTACCTGGGCAAAGGCGTGCAGACTGCGGTGAGCAATGTCAACGACGTGATCGGGCCGGCACTCATCGGCCTCGAATCTACCCAGCAGGTGACGGTGGACCTGGCCCTGCTCAACCTGGATGGCACCGAGAACAAGAAGAAACTCGGCGCCAACGCCATCCTGGGCGTTTCCATGGCCGTGGCCCGCGCCTCGGCCGAGGAGGTGGGGCTGCCGCTCTACTCCTACCTCGGCGGCGTCAACGCCAAGACCCTGCCGGTGCCGATGATGAACGTGTTGAACGGCGGCGCCCATGCCGACAACAACGTCGATGTCCAGGAATTCATGGTCATGCCGGTTGGGGCGGCCTCCTTTGCCGAGGCGCTGCGCATGGGGGTCGAGACCTTCCACAATCTGAAGGCGGTGCTCAAGAAGGCCGGCCACCAGACCGCGGTGGGCGACGAGGGCGGTTTTGCGCCCAACCTGCGCTCCAATGAGGAGGCCATGGAGTCGCTCTTGGAGGCGATCGTCAAGGCAGGGTACAAGCCGGGCAAGGATATCTGCATCGCCCTTGACGTGGCGGCCAGCGAGCTCTACGACCCCAAGAAGAAATGTTACGTGTTGGCGGCGGAGAAGAAATCCAACAAGAGCAGCGAGGAGTTGATCAGCTTCTACGAGGGGTGGGTCAAGAAGTACCCCTTGGTTTCCATCGAGGATGGTCTGGCCGAGGGCGACTGGGCGGGCTGGAAGAAGCTGACCAAGGCCCTGGGCAACAAGATCCAACTGGTGGGCGACGACATCTTCGTCACCAACACCGCCATCCTGCAGAAGGGCATCAGCCAAGGGGTGGCCAACTCCATCCTGGTCAAATTGAATCAGATCGGCACGGTCACCGAAACCATCGATGCGGTGGACATGGCCCACCGGGCCGGCTACACCGCGGTGATCTCTCACCGCTCCGGCGAGACCGAGGACACCACCATCGCCGACCTCGCCGTGGCGCTCAATACCGGGCAGATCAAGACCGGGGCGCCGTCGCGTACCGACCGGGTGGCCAAGTACAACCAGCTGCTGCGGATCGAGGACGAGTTGGAGAACGCCGCCCGTTTTGCCGGCCGCGGCGCACTCAAACATAGTTCTTGACAAAATGTAGTCATTTTGATTTGTTATGGGCTAACGGCGCAATTGAGAAGGAGGGGTATCATGACCCTGACCAAAGCGGATTTGATCCAGAAGGTGTATCAAAGCCACGGACTGACCAAGGCGCAGGCCGCCGATGCGGTGGAGGCCTTTTTGCGGATCACCAAGAACTGCCTCCAGAGCGGCGAGGATCTCTTGATCAGCGGCTTTGGCAAGTTTAATGTGAAGCAGAAAAGCGCCAGGCGCGGCCGCAACCCCCAGACGGGCAGCGAGTTGATTCTCTCGGCCCGCAAGGTGGTGACCTTCAAGCCCTCCGGCATCCTCCGGAACCGGATCAATAACGGCAAATAACAGCGGCATGCTGGTGTCACCGGCCGCTGGTGGCCCACAAACAAAGGTATTGCAGGCGGGGCGTTTCCGTGTGAGGCGGGAACGGCCCGCTTTTTTTTGAGGAGCGAGCAGTGGTGACAGCGGGAGCAACGACGAGAACCTTGGCGGAACTGGCGGCCCTGGTGGGCGGCGAACTGGCCGGCCCGCCGGAGTTGGTCATCTCCGGCCTGAACGACTTGGCCACTGCCGGCGACGGGGAGATCACCTTTGTCACTGATGGCCGGCGCCTGGAGGCGTTGGCTGCCTGCCGGGCGGCGGCAGTGATCCTGCCCCAGGCGGTGGCGGCAATCGACCGGCCCGCCATCCGGGTCCGCGATCCGTATCTCGCCGCCGCGCTCATCCACCAGCATTTTCTGGCCCGGCCCTTTGGCGCGGCCGGCATCCATCCCACCGCGGTGATCGGCAGCGCATGCCACATCCCGGCGGCGGTGACCATCGGCCCCCACGCGGTGCTGGGCAACGGAGTGCGGCTCGGCGAACGGGTGACCATCGGGCCCGGGGTGGTGATCGGCGACGAGGTGGCGATCGGCGACGACGCCCTCCTGCACCCCAACGTGACGATCGCGGCGCGCTGTGTGCTCGGCAACCGGGTCATCATCCACGCCGGCACGGTGATCGGCAGCGACGGCTTCGGCTATGCCACCGACGGGGCGGGGCGTCATGTCAAACGGCCCCACGTCGGCATCGTCCAGATCGACGACGACGTCGAGATCGGCGCCAATACGGCCATCGACCGGGGCACCTTCGGCAAGACGTGGATCAAGGCGGGCGCCAAGATCGACAATCTGGTGCAGCTCGGCCACAACGTGGTGATCGGCGAGCATTCCTTCCTGGTGGCCCAGGTCGGCATCGCCGGCAGCACCACCACCGGCCACCATGTTGTGATGGGCGGGCAGGTCGGGCTGGCCGGCCATCTGACCCTCGGCAACGGGGTGATGATCGCCGCCAAGTCCGGGGTGCACGACGACCAGCCCGATGGCGCGGTGATTGCCGGCATCCCGGCCATTCCCCACAAGAGATGGCTGCGGGCCAGTGCGGCCGTGGCCAAGCTACCGGAACTGGTCAAGGAACTACGGGAAGTGAAACGCCAGGTGGCGGAGCTGCTCAAAACATTGCGGCCTGGCGACAAGGAATAGGCGCCTGCCAGGCGTATTTTGGGAGGGAGAAAAACGATGAGTGTGGACCCCAAGCGTCTCGACATCAAGGAGATTCTGAACCTGCTGCCCCACCGCTACCCGTTCATCATGGTGGACCGCATCGTGGACATTGAGTTGGGCGTGGCGATCAAGGGCATCAAGAACGTCAGCATGAACGAGAACTTTTTCCAGGGCCACTTCCCCGGCGAACCGGTGATGCCCGGCGTGCTCATGCTGGAGGGCATGGCCCAGGTGGGCGCGCTTTTGGCCTACCTCACCGACCGCGAGATGGCCGGCAACAAGCTCGTCTATTTCGCCGGCCTCGACAAGGTCAAGTTCCGGCAAAAGGTGGGGCCGGGCGACCAGCTGCTCTACGAGCTGACGGTGCTGAAGCGCAAATCCCGGTTCTGGGTCATGGCCGGCAAGGCGACGGTGGACGGCAAGCTGGTGGCCGAGGCCGAGCTGATGGCCACCTTTGCCTGATTCTGCACGGCCCACCCCGGACCTGCACCGCTGGCGCCCTTGCCAGAACGGTAACCATTACGACGCGAGTACGAGAGACCCATGCCCATTCATCCCACTGCGGTTGTCGATCCTGCTGCCACGCTCCACGAGACGGTGAACGTCGGTCCTTACACCATCATCGGGCCGGCGGTCACCATCGGCGCCGACTGCGAGATCGCCGCGCACTGTGTCATCACCGGCCCGACCCGCATCGGGGTCGGCAACAGGATCGGCCCCTTTGCCACCATCGGCGCGCCGCCCCAGGACCTGAAATACCACGGCGAGCCCACCGAGCTCATCATCGGCGACCACAATGTGATCCGCGAATACGTTTCCCTCCACCGCGGCACGCCTACCGGCATCGGCTATACCCAGGTCGGCAGCCACAACCTGCTCATGGCCTATGTGCATATCGCCCACGACTGCATCATCGGCAGCCATGTGGTCATGGCCAATGCCGCGACGTTAGCCGGTCATGTCGCCATCGAAGACCACGCCATCATCGGCGGGCTGACCGCCGTGCATCAGTTCAGCCGCATCGGCACCTACTGCTTCATCGGCGGCATGTCCGGGCTGAGCAAGGACGTGCCGCCCTATGTCATCATGTCCGGTATTCGCGATCAGATGCGGGTCACCGGCATCAACCGGGTGGGACTCAAGCGGGCCGGCTTTAGCGCCGAGGCGATCAACGGGCTGGTGCAGGCCTTCAAGATCATCTTCCGGCGCCCGGAGCTGTTGCTGCAGGAGGCATTGGACCAGGCCCTGGCCGAGGTGCCCGATTGCGCGGAGGTGCAGCATCTGGTGGAGTTTTTCCGCACCTCCAAGCGGAGCGTGCTGAGAACCGCGGGCGATGACGACGAGTAAGATCGGGATCATCGCCGGCGGCGGCCAGTTTCCGCTGCTCTTCGCCGAGGCAGCCAAGGCGCAGGGCCGGCAGGTGATGGCCGCGGCCCACAAGGGCGAGACCTGGCCGGAGATCGACCGGGTCGCCGACCGCGTCTGCTGGGTCAAACTCGGGCAGCTCGGCAAAATCATCTCCTTTTTCAACGCGGAGCAGGTCACGGAGGTGGTGCTGGCCGGCACCATCACCAAGACCAGAATCTTCAAGGACGTCTGGCCCGACCTTAAGGGGCTCACCCTCTGGAGCAGGATCGACATCCGCCAGGACGACGCCATCCTGCGGGCCGTGGCCGCGGTGCTGGAAGAGGAAGGCATCCGCGTGCTGCCCTCCACCCTCTACCTGCCGCAGCTCCTTTTCCCCAAGGGCGTGCTCACCAAGAAACGCCCCTCGGCCGAGCAACAAGAGGATATCCGTTTTGGTTGGCGGACGGCGCGGGCGGTGGGGGCGCTGGACATCGGCCAGTGCGTGGTAGTCCGCGACCGCTCGGTGCTGGCGGTGGAGGCCATCGAAGGGACCGACGCCGCCATCCGCCGCGGCGGCGAATTGGGCCATGAGCAGGCAGTGGTGGTGAAGGTGCGTAAACCCAACCAGGATTTCCGTTTCGACCTGCCGGCCATCGGCCTTACGACCATCGAGACCATGCGGGCGGCCAAGGCGGCGGTGCTGGCGGTGGAGGCCGGCCAGGCCCTGCTCTTCGACTGCGACGAGGTGGTGCGCCAGGCCAACCTGGCTGGCATTATCGTGGTCGGGGTGGAGGAAGCGCCGGACGGCCAGCTTTCCTTCTGACCCGGCCCCGGTAAAAGACCATGGCCATCCTGCCGAAGAAAGCGATGATCCTGGCCGCCGGCCTCGGCACCCGGCTGCGGCCCTATACCCTCGCGCGGCCGAAACCGCTCTTCCCGGTGCTCGATACGCCCTTGCTCGGGCTCATTCTCCGGCAGGTGCAGGCGGCCGGCTTCGGGCCG
Source organism: Deltaproteobacteria bacterium (assembly GCA_021802645.1). Lineage (GTDB taxonomy): Bacteria > Desulfobacterota > Desulfobulbia > Desulfobulbales > Desulfurivibrionaceae > JAJZRJ01. Next base: position 15,330 of record JAJZRO010000010.1, read on the forward strand.
GTGGTGATCAACGCCTACCATCTCGCCGGGCAGATCGTTGCCGCCTTCCAGCAGGAACCCGAGGTGATTCTCCAGGTCGAGACCAAGGAGATGGGCACCGGCGGCGGCCTGCGGCTGGCCTGGCCCCATTTTGACCAAGGCCCGGTGCTGATCGTCAACGGCGACGTGGTGCACAACCTCGATCTCGCCTGGGTCTACGCGGAGCACCTCCGTGCCGGCAATCAGGTGACCATGGTGATGCACGATCATCCCCGCTTCAACACGGTGCGGGTGGCGCCGGATGGCCGCATCACGGGCTTTGCCGCCGCTGGCGAGACTGTCGCTCCAGGGGAGCGGCTGCTCGCCTTTACCGGCATCCACGTGGTGGCGCCGGAGGTGCTGGCGCCGATTCCCCCTGGCACCTTTTACAACATCATCGATTGCTACCGCGACCTCATTACCGCGGGCGGCCGGATCGGGGCGCTTACGGTGCAGGGCCACTTCTGGACCGACATGGGCACCCCGGCCGATTATCTCGCGCTCCATGGCCGGCTGCTGGCTGGTGAGGCGCCGCCGTCGTTACCCGGCCTGCCCCCGATTGCCGGGCCGGTGTATCAGGGGCAGGCGGTGCGGGTGGGGAAGGGCGTCCGCTTCGACGACTGGGTTGCCATCGGCAGCCATGCCATGATTGGTGACCACACGCAGCTTTCCCGGGTGGTGGTGTGGGACGGCGCCGTTGTGCCGGCCGGCACCGTGGCTGTTGATGCGATTTTGACCTGAGCCGGGAGCGAGGACTCTGCCATGGTGTGCGATATCCCTGCCGAAAGCCGTGCCGCCCTCGTTGCCTTGCTGGCCCGGAGTGGTATCGCCTCCGGCATCGGCGACTTGGATTGTCTTTCCGGCGACGGCTCCGACCGGCTCTTTGTGCGTTGTGCCACCCCGGCCGGCTGCAAGCTGTTGGCCGCTCTGCCGAGCCGGCTCAACCCCAAGGGCATGGCCGAGGCCCGGGCCGCCTTTGCCATCGGCCGCCACCTCTTTGCCGCTCGCGTGGCGGTGCCGGAGATGATCGCCTTTGACCAAGCCTCGGGCATCCTGCTCATGCAGGATCTGGGCGACGAACTGCTCTACGACCGGGTGCGGCGAGCGCCCGTCGAGGCGGCGCATTGGTACCGACTGGCCATCGAGGCACTGGTCGCCCTGCAGGTCAAGGGGGCACCGGGATTCCCGCAGGAGGCCTGCTGGGACACCCCGGTCTACGACAAGGCGTTGATGCTCGCTCGGGAATCGGGCTATTTCTATCAGGCCCTCTGTTGCGATTTCCTCGGCATGGGGCCGATGGCGCCGGAGTTGGCCGCGGAGTTCGAAGCCCTGGCCAGCCGCGCCAGTGCAGAGCCGGCCGGCTTTGTCCTCCACCGCGATTTCCAGTCGCGGAATCTGATGATCCACGAGGGGCGCATCCGGATCGTCGATTTCCAGGGGGCCCGTCTCGGCCCCCTGGGCTACGACCTGGCCGCCCTGCTCATCGATCCCTACGTGAATCTGCCGCATGTTCTGCGGGCGGAGTTATTCGACCACTACTGCAATGTGGCGGCCGGCTACCTGTCCTTTGACCGGCAGGCCTTTAGCGCTGGCTACTATTATCTCGCGCTCCAGCGCAATCTCCAGATGCTGGGTGCCTTTGCCTTCTTGTCGCAGCAGCGGGGCAAGCCCTTCTTTGCCGCCTACCTCCGGCCGGCGGCAGACCACCTGGTCGGCCATCTGGCCCTGCCGGCCGGGGAGGCATTCCCGTCCCTTACCCAACTCGCCCGCGACGTGGCTGCAACCCTGGCCGGGCACAAGGAGATTCCCCATGGTCCGTGACCGCTTGCCCCTGGTTGCCCTGGTTGGCCGGCCCAACGTCGGCAAGTCGAGTCTCTTCAACCGGCTGGCCAAGTCGCAGAAGGCCATCGTCGATCCCACTCCCGGCGTGACCCGCGACCGCCACTACGAAAAGGTCACCTGGCACGACAAGACCTTCCTCCTCGTCGATACCGGCGGCATCGAAGCCAGCGACCAGGCGGACCAGATCAACCGGATGATCCAGGAGCAGACGCGGCAGGCCATCGAGGAGGCGGACGTCATCCTGCTGCTCCTCGACGGCCGCGAAGGGGTGCTGCCCGACGACCTCAAGGTGGTGGATCTGCTGCGCCGTTCCGGCAAGGCGGTTCACTACCTGGTGAACAAGATCGACGACCCCGCCCAGGAGCAGCGGCTGTTGTCGCCCTTCTACGAACTGGGAGTCGAGCGCCTCTGGCCCCTTTCGGCGGCGCACGGTTTGGGGGTGAGCGATTTCTTCAGCCACCTGGTCGAGGAGCTGGCCCCGGCGCCCGAGGAGGAACTGCCGCCGGAGACGATCCGCATCGCTTTCTTAGGCCGGCCCAATGTCGGCAAATCCTCGCTCGTCAATCGGCTGGTGGGCGAGGAGCGCATGGTGGTCTCCAACGTGCCCGGCACCACCCGCGACTCGGTGGATACCCTGCTCACGCGCAAGGGCCGGCATTACCTGCTCATCGATACCGCCGGCATCCGCCGCAAGGGCAAGGTGCAGGAGAAGATCGAGAAATTCAGCGTCATGCGCGCCCTGCGGGCGCTAGAGCAGTGCGACCTGGCCTTCATCCTTATCGATGCCGACGAGGGGATCACCGAGCAGGATACCAAGGTCATCGGCTACTGCATGGAACGCGGTCGCGCCTGCCTGCTGCTCATCAACAAGTGGGACCTGATCGCGAACGACAGCAAGCGACAGAAGCGGTTGCAGGAGGAGGTGGAGCGCGCCACCCACTTCATCGGCTTTGCCCCGGTGCACCGGGTCTCCGCCCTGACCGGCAGCGGGGTGACGAAGCTCTTCTCCCTCATCGACCAGGTCTATCGCCAGTACGGCCAGGAGTTCTCCACCGCCCAGCTCAACAAGGTGCTGAGCACGGCCCTCGCCGCCCACACGCCGCCGATGCATCAGGGCCGGCGTCTCAAGTTCTACTATGTCACCCAGGTGGCGACCCGGCCGCCCACCTTTGTGATGTTCGTCAATTACCCCAAGGGGGTCCATTTCTCCTACTACCGCTTCCTGGTCAACCAGTTCCGGGAACAGCTCGGCCTCGACAAGACGCCGCTCAAGATCCTCCTGCGGGAGCGCGAGCGCAAGCAGTACGGCGAGTGAGCCGGAAGGTCGCGTGAAAAAACCGCAAATCCCTTTGCGGCACGCGGTTGTTCTGGCATAATGAAAGAGGGTCCTGTCAGGCCCTCGGTCCGTCGCGTCCCCTTTTTGTCGGAGGAATCTCCCATGCAACTGCCCATTACCCTGGAAGAGGCCATCACCGAGTGGGAACGCTTTGAGCAGTATCTGGTCCAGGCGCGCTATTCCGTGCGTGATCCCAAGGACGGCGCGCCGCTCGAAAAGGATTTGTCCCAGGTGCTCCTGCGGGTGAGCACGCAGTTTCGCCACCCCGAGGTGGCCAAGGCGCTCTTGCAGCAGCGCTTCATCACCGCCACCCCCTTCCTGATGAACGGCGGCAACCCCCATACCGACCGCTGCGGCTATTATTCCTGCTACCCGCTGGGCGACGTGGAGGACTCCACCGACGCCATCTTCGCCATGGAGCGTGATCTGGTCGCCATCTTCCAGCACGCGGGCGGCGGCGGCATCGATGTCTCGAAAATCCGGCCCAAGGGCGCCATGGTGGACAACGGCCAGGGCGTCGCTTCCGGACCGGTTTCTTTTGCCAAGGGTTTTTCCCAGCTCTCGGCCCGGGTCAGCCAGGGCGGCAAGCGGCGCGGCGCCTTGATGATCCAGGCGGACTGGAACATCAAGGACATCAAGGAGTTCATCACCTTCAAGGGCGATGATCCGGGCAAGTACAGCGGCTGCAACGTCTCGATCAACGTGACCAACGAGGCCTTCTGGGACAACGAGGAACTGCTCAGGCTCATTGCGCAGTACATCTGGAAATCCGGCGATCCGGGGCTGCTCTTCACCGAAAAGAGCCTGGCCAATACGCCGGTGCCGGCCCGCTTCAATCCGGTCTTTTCCAACCCCTGCGGCGAATATCTCTCCACCAAGGATACCGCCTGCAACCTGCTCACCATCTCGCTGCCCAAGTGTCTGGCCAAAAAACAGGAAGAGTACCTGGCCAATGTGTTCGAGACCGCCCGGCTGGCCGCCATGGCCGGCAACGAGGTGCTCGACCTCGGCGGCTTCCCGCCCATCGAGCGGATCAGGAAGAATACCCTCAGGTTCCGGCCCATCGGCATCGGCTTCACCGGTCTGCACCAGGCGATGAACCATTTCGGAGTTTCCTACGCCGACGAGCATCTGGCGCCGCTCTTTGCCAAGGCCACCCAGCTGGCCCTGATGCTCGGCTCCATGCAGGGCAGCCTTGATTACGCCGAGTTCGCCATGGCCGCGGGCGGCGAGAAGCTTAAGCCCCGGGAGTGGAATCCGGAGTATGTGGCAAAGATCGAGAGCGAGGCGCTCTCCTTCATCCAGACCGGCATGCCGGCCAAGAAGGCGTGGACCAAACAGGCGAAGAATCTCTTTGCCACGGTGAAGAAGCTGGGCGGCCTCTACAACTCGGTGACCACCTCCCAGGCGCCCACCGGCTCCATCTCCCAGTTGCTGCGCATCGCCTGCACCGGGGTGGAGCCGTATTTCTCCATGGTCCAGAGTCGCAAGGTCAAGGATGTGGACGACTCCTGGAAGGAGTTCACCCTGGTGCCGCTGGAGTTCTACTCCTACGACGAGAAGCAGCTCGACGAGGTGGCGCGGCAGACTGCCCACCTGATCGAACCCTATCAGCAGATCCGCATCCTGGAGGCCTGCCAGGCCTTCAACCATACGGCAGTCTCCAAGACCATCAACCTGCCGGCCGAGACCACGGTGGAGGAGATCGGCAAGATCCTCCAGTATGCCCGCCAGAGCAACCTGAAGGGCATCACCATGTTTCGCGATTCCTCCATGGAGGCGGTGTTGCGCGACGGCATCCGGCGGCCGGAAGGCGCCAGCGACTTCAGCGATCTCGATGAACGGCGCGGCAGCACCTTCAAGTTCCGGGGGCCGGCGCCGCTCTACGTCACCGCCAACCGCGGCAAGAACGGCCACGTGCGCGAGGTCTTCCTCAATACCACCAAGTCGGGCTCCACCCTCCACGGCATGAGTGAGGCCTTGGGCCGGGTGATCTCGGTCGCCCTCCAGCACGATTATCGGCTGGTCGGCAAGCTCGCCCGGACCCTGGAGGATATCTCCTCGGACGGCGCCTGGCACAACGGCTTACTCGGCCGGGTCTATTCGATCCCGGCCGCCTTGGCCAAGGTGCTCGACAACTGTGCGGCCGACGACGCCGACAGCAATCCCGAGCCCTACGAAGAGCCGTCCTCCTATGCCTCCTGTCCGGCCTGCGGCCACCTTACCCTGCGGCGCAGCGGCGGCTGCAGCCTGTGCGAGAGCTGCGGTTATTCGACCTGCTAGCCGAAGGCTACGGCTGGTCTTGGCGGTGGGGCCGGACTAGCAGCACTCTTCCAGGAGGTAGTGTTTCCCGTCCACGCTGACGAAATGAACGCCGCTGAGTTTCGGCAGCCCGGCGATTTTCCACGCCTTTTCCGGGTTGATGAATTCCTCGCTGACGCATTCCCGTGGTTGATGGATGTTCTTGCAGACGTAATTTAAGATCGGAAACGCCTGGTACTTTTTGTAATACGCCCGCAGGAAGCGCAGGATTTCCAGCATCTCCTCAGTCAAGGCAGGGACACCCTCCCGTTCGGCCAACATCCGGGCAATGTTCTCATCCCATGTTTCCGGGTCCGTCAGAAAGCCGTCGGCATCGATTTGCGGTTTATGTGCGGCGCATTCAGGTCCAGCCATGTTGTCCTCCTGTTCGTTGGTTGACGGACGACCCTTCACATGCGGTCCCCGGCCTTTTATTCAGCCGGCGCCTATTGCGACCGAGGGCGCCGGCATCGGCGTCTAGCGAGTAGCGATTGCCTTGGAGTTTTCCCAGAAACCATGAAGGTTGCAGAACGATGCCGCGAGAAGCGTGTCGGGCTGAGTCCTTCTGGGCGTGGTGGTGACGGCGTGATGGGTATGGATCGGCCCGGTGTTTGGCCCCGGCAGAGATTCACCGTGGGCGGTGAATTCGAAGTTGCCGACTGGTAACAGAAATTGTCTCCTGTCGGTTGGCAAAGCAGCCGGATCCATCTGATCTGGTGTTCCGTGGCGTTCGGACGGGCTGGTCCCTTGCCCACCGAGAGGGTTGCCGCGAACCATTCGCCCGTGCCAACAGCATCCGGGCAGTCGATTACCGGCCCGTGCTTTTCGGCCTTCCAGTCGGCCACTTGGAAGATGGTCCCTCGATTCATGGCGAACCCTCCTGGGATGGGTTGGAAAGTCTATGGACCTTCCCTCGGTAAGCGGGGTACCAGGGATGTTGCCGCGCCATGGTGCTTTCGGTGGAAAGGGGCACCCGGCTCGACACAGGTATCAGGGCCGGATGCTCTGGTAGCGGGCATAAAGCCCCTTCACCCGCTCGCGGAGCCTCCGGATACCCTGGGTGTCCTCCTTGGTAAGCCAACGGGGTTCGCTGATGGAGTAAATACATTTGTGCAGTTCATCGATAACGCCTTCGGTGGCGTTGCACCATTCGTCCGTGCAGAGGGAGGACATCGCCGCGGCCTCGTCGATGTCCTTTTCCAGGAGATCAAGCGCTTTTTCGAGACTGCTCATGAACTCCAGGTGGGCCATCCGCATGGTGTTTTCCATCTCGGTCTGTCGCTGCATGATGAGATCCTCCTGTTAGGCCGCCGCTGGGGTGGATGATTCTTTGCCAGCGGCAATGGGGTGACGGGTGGCTCAGCCGCCGATGTCGTAGTCGAAAAGGGCCTTCTCCACCTTGTTGTATTCGTCGCCCAGATCGCCGAGTTTGCCTTTCAGGGCCTCCCGCTCGGGTGCCCATTCGGTAGGGCAGGCCGTCCGCAGGCTATCAAGGCGGTCGTCAAGTTCCGTCATGATGATGTGCAGACCGTTTACCTTTTCGTACATCCGCTGCTTGTCTCCGGTGGGCAATTGCTCTATCTGCCGAATGACATTGTAGAGTTTGGCCTTCCAGGCGGTAAGTTCCGTGTCGATGTTACGGCAATAATCCTTGAGTTCCATAGTCCCTCCTGCGGTAGTAGGTGTGAGGTTGGCCCGTCAACCAGGGTGACGGGCATGGTATGAGGCACAAGGAAAAAGCTGCGTCTGCCGGAAAAAAGACGAAACCCTCCGCCGGATGGCTAATCCGTGGAGGGCTCTTTGGGTAGCGTGAGAACAACTTCGTACATGGAGGGTCTCCGTTGTTGAAGTTGCTGTTAGAAATAATGATAGATGGCCCTTGTTTCTTTGTCAATCAGGGCAGCGAAGGCAGGATAGATGCAGAGCGCCGGGGTATCGGGACGGCAGTCTTTGTTGGCTATGGTTTTCCGGTCAATTGATCGCCCCGCGCTGGGCAAGGAGCGGCTTTCCTGCCAGCTCGTCCCTTTCGATGGTCTTGCGACAGGAGGTGTTGGCCCAGGCAGGCCATCTCTCCTCCGCCGGCCGGCAGGGAGGTGCGGCCGGTGAGACACCAGCGCGCTAGGGATGGCCCTTGATGCTTCTCCGCCATGCGCGCCGTCTTGGGCGGGCACCATTGTATCTCCGGCATCACCCTTTGGCCAGCGAGGCCGGCCGCTCGGCAGCAAGAAAGTTCCTTGAATCGGGAACACGGAGAATGGTACAACTTTTTGGTGCGGGTCGCTAAAAAAACCTGGAGCGAGGAGAATGGCCGACGAAACAGGCATGAAGCGTTTTCTCTGGAGGGGAAGCGATGGCAGCCAGCAGGTGATGCCGCTCCCTGGCGGCCGCTGCTTCGAAGCGGTTCTTTTCCCCGCTGCTCCACTTTCCTTCCCCCGTCCCGTCCGGGCCGGCGGGGCGCGTTAAATGGTCGAGCGTCCCGTGTTCAGACTCCCCCTCTTCACCAGCAAGGGCAAGTACAATCAGGCTGTGCTCTGCTTCATGGTGGTGCTGTTTTCCTTCATGGTATTGGTCGATTTTCTCATTGTCCGCCATCAGCGCGCCTTTCTTCTCGAAAATGCCCGCGAACAGGCAAGTCGCGACCTCCAGCTCATGGGCGCCTTTGTCGTCGATCCGCTGCTGGCCTACGATTTTTTGTGGGTGGATCAGTTCATGACCCGGTGGGGCAAGGATCACGCCGAGGTGATCGAACTGACCGCGGTCCTGCCCAACGGCGCCACCGTGGTCAACTTCCGGCGTCCGCTGCCGGCGAGCGCCACCTCCTTCCCGGTCAGCTATCGCGTCGATTTCATGGGCGAACCGGTGGTGACGCTCAAGAGCGTGGTTTCCTGCCAGGCGGTGGAGGAGATGCTCCGCAAACTCCACCGCCAGCTCTTTGTCGCCTCGTTCGGTTTCATGATCTTCGTTGGGATTGCCGTCTGGTTTACGTTGAAGCGGCTGGCGCTGATCCCCCTCGAACTGGAGATCGAGCAACGCCGGCAGGTGGAGCAGGAGCTGGCGCATGCCCGTGACCAATTGGAGGAACGGGTGCAGGAGCGGACCGTGGAGCTTGAGTCGGCCAACATCCAGCTCAAGAAGGAGATCGTCGAACGCCGGGCTGCGGAACTGAGCCTGGCCAGTCTGCACCGCCAGAACGAGATGATCCTGGAGTCGGTGGGCGAGGGCATTTACGGCATCGACGTCTCCGGCCACATCACCTTCATCAACCGGGCGGCCCTGGCCATGCTCGGTTATGCCGAGAGCGGCGACGACCTGATCGGCGCCCATCTCCACGACTTCGCGCACCATGTCCGCTGGGACGGCGTCCCCTATCCCGTGGTGGAGTGCCCCATCTGCCGTTCCTTTGCCCATCCTTCGCCGCAGCGTGGCAGCGAGAACTACTTCGGGCGGCGGGACACCACCATCTTCCCGGTGGAGTATGTGAGCGCGCCGCTCAAGGAGGATGGCGCGGTGATCGGTACGGTCGTGGTCTTCGAGGATATTACCGAACGCAAGCGGGCCGAACGGGAGTTGCTCGCCCTCACCGACACCCTGGAGCGGCGGGTCAAGGAACGCACCGCCCGGCTCGATGCGGCCAATGCCGATCTGCGGGAGACCTTGGGGCAGTTGGAGGAGATGCAGAATCAGTTGGTGGAGACGGAGAAGATGGCGGCCTTGGGTGGTCTGGTGGCCGGGGTGGCCCACGAGATCAACACGCCGGTTGGCATCGGGGTGACCGCGGCCTCGCACCTCAATAAGGCCACCCAGGAGTTCCTCGCTCTCTACGACGCGCAGGCCATGAAGCGCAGCGATCTGGAGAAATACCTCCAGACCTGCCAGGATTCAAGCCGGCTCCTGCTCTCGAATCTCAACCGGGCGGCGGAGCTGATCCGCAGCTTCAAGCAGGTGGCCATCGACCAGTCCGGCGAGGCCCGGCGCCGTTTTCAGATGAAGGGCTATGTGGAGGAGGTGCTGTTGAGTCTGCGGCCGATCCTGAAGAAGACCCGCCTCCGCGTCACCGTCGACTGCGACGACGCCTTGGTGCTCACCAGCTATCCCGGTGCCTTCTCGCAGATCATCACCAATTTCATCACCAATTCGGTCATCCATGCTTACGAGGCGCAGCAGGAAGGGCATCTTGCCTTCCGGATCACCGCTGCCGGCGGCCGCCTTACCTTCCGGTATAGCGACGATGGTCGCGGCATTCCGCAAGAAAACCTTGCGCACATCTTCGAACCGTTTTACACCAGCAATAGAGAAAAAGGGGGGAGTGGTCTCGGGCTCCACATCGTCTACAACATCGTCACCCAGAAGCTGGGTGGCACCATTGTCTGCGAAAGTGCGCCGGGAAAAGGGACCACCTTTGTCGTGGAGATGCCGATCGCCAACGGGGGGTGAGAGGGGCATGGGACAAGAGAAGGAGCAGCTGATTTTTGCCGAGGAGTCGGCCGCCGTCAAGGAGAAGAGGCCGGCGGTGGGCGATACCTGGAAGGTCCTCATCGTCGACGACGAGGAGGAGGTGCATGCGGTCACCCGGCTGGTGCTCAAGGATTTCCACTTTGCCGGTAAGGGGCTGACCTTTCTTGAGGCGTACAGCGGCGGCGAAGCGAAAGAGCTCATTGCCGCGCATCCGGACACCGCGGTCATGTTTCTCGACGTGGTCATGGAGCGCCACTGCGCCGGCCTGGATGTCGTGCGGTATGTGCGGGACGAACTCAAGAATTCCTTTGTCCGCATCATCCTCCGTACCGGCCAGCCCGGCCAGGCGCCGGAGGAAAAGGTCATCGTCGAATACGACGTCAACGACTACAAGGAAAAGACCGAACTTACCGCCCAGAAGCTCTTCACCAGCATGGTGGCCTCGCTCCGGGCCTACCGCGATATTCTGACCATCGAGGCGAACCGGCGGGGGCTGGAGAAGATCCTCGAAGCGACCCGCACCATCTGCAAGACCCGCTCGCTGGAACGGCTTGCCTCCGGAGTGCTGGCCCAGATGGTCGCCCTGTTGCGCCTTGACGAGAGCGCGATCTACTGCACTACCTCCGGGGTGGCGCTCAGCAACACCCGTGGCGGCTTGCGGGTCTTGGCCGCCACCGGCGAGTACGAGCGCTATCTCGCCGCCAACGCCACCGAGGTGCTGCCGCCCAATATCCTTGCCTTTGTCGAGCGGGCGGCGGCAAACAAGGACAGCCTCTACGAAGAGAACCGCTACGTCGAGTATTTTTGCAGCGAAAACGGCGACGAGGCGGTGGTCTATCTGGAGGGCGATCACGTACTTAACGACCTCGACCGCCGGTTGATCCGCCTCTTCTGCGCCAACGTGCAGGTGGCCTACGAGAATGTGATCCTGAACCAGGAGATCGAGGGTACCCAGAAGGAGATTATCTATACCTTGGGCGAACTGGCCGAGGTGCGCTCCAGCGAGACCGGCAACCATGTCAAGCGCGTCTCGGAATACTGCCGCCTGCTGGCCGAACTCGCCGGCCTCGAGGAGCGCGAGGTGGAGATCATCCGCCTGGCCTCGCCCATGCACGACATCGGCAAGGTGGCGATTCCCGACGCCATCCTGAACAAGCCGGGGCCGCTGACCGGCGAGGAATACGAGGTGATGAAAGCCCACACCATCCATGCCCAGCAGATGCTGGGACTCTCCGATCGGGAGATCATGAAGGCCGCCACCGTCATTGCCCTCCAGCACCACGAAAAATATGATGGCACCGGCTACCCGCGGGGGCTCAGCGGTGAGGAGATTCATCTCTACGCGCGGATCACCGCCATTGCCGACGTCTTCGATGCCCTCTGCAATGACCGCTCGTATCGGCATGCCTGGGCCATGGACGACATCGTGGGGCTGTTCCGCAAGGAGCGGGGGACGCATTTCGACCCGGCGCTGGTGGACCTCTTTCTTGACCATTTCCCCCGTTTTGTCGAAATCAGGAACGTCTTTGCAAATCATACTGGCACGCTGGCCCAGGCCTGAGGTGCCGCTGCCGCCGGGCTGCAGCCGGTTGGCGGAATCAGGGGAACCATGCGCACCTCGATCATCGTGGCCACGACGCTCTGCGGCCGGATCAGTCCAGGCGGAATGAGCAGTGCCATCGACCGCCGCTTCCTGGAAGACCAGCGGGCGGCGACCGATGCGAGCCTGCTCGGCGCCGGCACGCTGCGGGAAGGGGATGCCCAGATGCGCGGTCCCGGCGGCAGCTTGCCGCCGCAGCGGTGGCGTTGCATCATTACCGCCTCCGGCGATCTGCCGGTGGAAGGCCGCACCCTTTTTCGCGAAGGCCCGCCACCGCTTGTTTTCACCTCGCAAACAGCCGTGCCGGACCTGACCCGTCGGTTGGCCGGCCGGGCCGAGATCATCGCGCTGCCCGCCGCCGGCTCGGTGCTTTCGCTGCCCCACCTCCTGGCCGAATTGACCGGCCGGGGCGTGCAGTCGCTGCTTATCGAAGGCGGCGCCCATCTCAACTACGCGGCGTTGCGTCAGGGCGTGGTGGATGAGGTCTTGGTGACCATCACCCCGAAACTCTCGGGCGAGAAAGGGGCGCCAACCCTGGCCGATGGTCCGACGCCGCTCGGCGCGCCGTTTCTCGACCTGACCCTGCGCGCCTGTGAACAGGCCGATACCGGCGAACTCTTCTGCCGCTATCAGGTCAATTCCCGGAGGTCGTGACCATGCACAAACAGGAACTCGCCATCCTTTATTCCGGCGGCACCGATTCGCTGGCGTTGTATGCCTTGGCCGCCGCCGGCCATCATCCCGCGTTGCCGCGGCCGGTGCGGATTCATCTTCTGCACATGCTGAACGGCATGGGCCGCTTCCCCGAGTGGCCGAGAAACCGGTTTCACGTGGCCCGCGAGATCCTCGGCCGCAAGGTGGCTGACCCTGCGCGGCTGCCCGCCGCCGAGATGGTGGAGCTCGACATGGGCCGCCTTTTCCAGGGGCTGTGGCTCGACCGCTACGAAGAGCTGATGCCCCGATTTAACGGCAAGAATCTGGTCTGTGTCGCCTGCAAACTCGCCATGCACACCCGGGCCATTCTCTATTGCACCGAGCACTTCGTGCCGCAGCTGGTGGCGGGCTATGCCCGTCGGCAGGGCTTTTATCCGGAGCAGACCCCGGCCTTCATGGAGCGGATCGCCGCCTTTTCCGCCCGTTTCGGCATCACCACCACCTTCCCGGTCTTTGAGGAGTTCGACGATCAGATGGTGACGCGCCATGTGCTGGAGGAGTTCGGCCTGCCCTCGACCGGCGGCGGCGAACGCAAGTGCCTCTTCTGCCAGACCCTCACCACCGCCACCGAGGCGGAGATCGGCGCCTATGTGGAGGCCATGATTCCCAAACTCACCGAGTATGTGGAGTATTGTCTGGCCGGCCGGGTCCGGGAGGCAGCGTACTGCTTTCCGCCGGGCCGCTGAGGCCGGGTCCTTCCAGGACGGTGGCTGCCACCGCGTCAAGGGCCGCCCCGCTTGGAAGATTTAGGCGGCCAAGGTGATCACCTGAAGCGAAAAGGCGTCGCCCCTTGGGCAAGAAGAAGTAACCGTCCTGTCCCCCTTCCTGCTTTGGGAAGGGGTTTTTTTGTTGTACAATGAGCGCAAAGGTGACCGATGCCGGCCAGAGCGATGCCGGCCCCCTCAGCCCACGGCAGGACTCGATGCGCATCAGCTGCGTCATTCCCACCCGCGACCGCATCCAGATGGTGCAGCGCGCCATTGCGAGCGTGCTGGCCCAGGAGCGTCCCTGCGACGAGATTGTCGTGGTGGACGACGGTTCGGTGGACGGCACCGCGGACCGGCTTGCCGCGCGGTTCCCGCAGCTGCGGCTGCTGCGCCTGTCCGGCGTTGGCCCTGGCCAAGCCCGCAACGCCGGGGTCGGTCTTGCCACCGGCGAGGTCCTCATGTTCCTCGATTCGGATGACGAATGGACGCCGGACCATGTGCAGCGCCTGCTGCCGCTGCTGAACGGAGGGTATGCGGTGGCCTACGGCACGGCCCGGACCCTTGATCTGGTAAGTGGTGGCGAGTTCCTCATCCCAGACCGCGGCGTCGGCCCTACGGGTGCATGTTTTGACGCCTTGCTGCGCTGGTGTTTTCTGGTGCCTTCCGCCATGGCGGTGCGCCGGGCCGCTTTCGACCGGGTGGGCGGTTTTGTCCTCAACGATCTGGGCGAAGACTGGGGTCTTTTCTTGCAACTGGCCCAGCATTATCCCTTCGGTTTCGCCGGCCCGGAGCCGATCACCGTCCGCTACCTGCATGAAGGCAGTCAGTGCCGTCTCCACAACCGGCAGACCATTTTCGCTGCCGTCTCCGCCCTGCACCAGCTCGGCTGGGAGGCGGGATGGCACAGTGCCGCCACCGCCCGCTTCAGTGAACTCCTCAGCTGGCTTAACCAAAAGGATGACCCATGGACAACCGTGCACGAGTGGTACCTCTCCATGAAACGGGAAAATCTGGTGTGAGCAGCCGTTTTTCCGCGGCCGAACACCAGCGGGTGCTGGCGGTTTCCGGCGACGTGCCGGAGGAGCGGCCCGCCTTTGCCCTGCCGCTTTCCGAGGTCGGCATCAGCGGCAAGACCGTCTGGGTCTCGCTGCCCCAGGGGACCTTGCCCTTTGCCGCGGCCATGCACGTCGATCTGGCGGCAGAGCGCCGGGGCATTCACATGTCGCGGCTGGAAGAGGCGATGACCGCCCTGCACCAGCGGCAATTTGCCGATCTGCGCGGCTATGGGCTGGAACTGGCCCGGATGATGCTCGACCGGCAGCAGGCAAGCCGGGGCGCCGTCATGCTCCGGGGCAAGTTGCCTCTGCTGCGACAAACCCTGATGAGCGGCCGCACCTCGCTCGATACCATCGAGATCAGTGCCCGGGTCGAGATGGCAGGGGAAGGATCGGCGGTCCGCGAAGAGGTGGTGGTCGGCGCCGGTATTTACCATATCACCGCCTGCCCCTGCACCCAGGCCTACAACCGGGTGTTGTTCGGCGAACGGGCCGGCGAATCGCCGCAGCCCACGCACTCCCAACGGTCGTTCACCACCCTCGCCATGGCGGCGCATGGGGGAGAGCCGGCCTACGACGAACTGGTCGACTGCCTTGCCACGGCGCTGCACGCCACCCAGGACCTGCTCAAAAGACCGGATGAGGCGGAGATCGTGCTGCAATCCCATCTGCGGCCGCAATTTGCCGAAGACGCGGTCCGCGAGGTCGCCCGTGCTGCGGGCCGTTGTTTCGGCAGCCGGTTGCCGCCCACCAGCACGGTGGCCATCGAATCCCTGAGCCTGGAGAGCATCCACATCCACGACGTGCGCTGCCGGCTCGACACCACCCTCGGCGCCATCCTGGCCGCCGACAACGGTCATGGTCACCCTTAACCAGGACTGGTTGCGGCACTATCCATCGCGCCTGCGCACCCTTCTGGCGGAAGTGATCCGGGCGAGCGGCGCGCCTTGCTATGTGGCCGGCGGCGCGGTCCGTGACTGGCTCCTGGGCATCGCGGCCCAGGATCTCGATTTTGCCGTCCCTGCCGGCGCCATCCCCTTGGCCCGTCAGCTCGCCAAGCGGCTGGGGGGGGCCTTTGTGCTGCTCGATGCCGAAGAGGAGGCGGCCCGGGTGGTATGGCAGCAGTATTGCCTCGACTTTACGAGCTTTCGCGAGCAGAGCCGCACCATTGAGGAGGACCTCGGCCGGCGGGATTTCACCGTCAACGCCATGGCCGTGGTCCTGGCGCCGGACGGCAAAGGGCTCGCCCCGCCGTACACCCTCATCGACCCCACCGGCGGCGGGGCGGACCTCGCCGCCCGGTTGATTCGTCATGCGGCGCCGGCGGCCTTCCGGCGCGATCCGCTGCGTCTCCTGCGCGCCTATCGCTTCCAGGCCACCCTGGGCTTTGCCCTGGCGCCGGCCACCGTGCATCAGATCGAACACGAACGGGCCTTGATCCGGCAGACGGCAACCGAACGGGTCGCCTATGAACTGGATCGTCTGCTGGCAACGCCGGTCGCCGCCACGGTGCTCGGCGACATGGCGGCCAGCGGCCTGTTGTTCGAGGTGCTGCCGGAATTGCAGCCGGGGGTGGGGATGGCGCAGCCCGCCAGCCACCATCTCGACGTCTTTGCCCACGGGCTGCGCACCGTGGCCTGTGTGGCCGAGGTGGGCGCCGACCCCGGTCGCTTCTTCCCCCAGCCAACGGCATTGATCGACTATCTTGCCGATGCGCACCATCGTCTCCATCTCGTCTGGGCCGCGCTTTTTCACGACGTGGGCAAGCCCGCGAGCTTCGCCCTGCGGGAAGGGCGCATCACCTTTTACAACCACGACCGCACCGGCCGGGAACTCTTCGACCAGGCCGCCGACCGTCTCCGCTTCAGCCGGGAGAAGCGCGACTGCATCGGCCGGTTGATCGCCCACCACATGTGGCCCTTCCACCTGAACAACGCCCGGCTCAAGACCGGCATCACCCCCCGCGCCTGCCTCAAGCTGATCAAGGCGATCGGCCCTGAATTGTCCGGCCTCTTCCTGCTCGCCATGGCCGACAGCCTGGCCGGCGAGGGGCCCGGCAAACCGGCGGGCATGGAGGCGTCGCTGGCCGAGCTTTATGGCGAGGTGATGCAGGTTTACGAGACGCGGATCAGGCCGGTGCTGGGCGGACCGCTGCTGCTCAACGGCCACGATTTGCAGGCATTGTTCTCCCTGCCGCCGGGGCCGTTGTTGGGTGCCATGCTGCGCGAACTGGAGCAGGCCCAGGTGGAGGGAGCGGTGCGGGATCGGCATGAAGCCATTGCCTGGGTGCGCCGCTTTCTCGCGGCCCGGGCGGGGGAGAAATGATTTGACGGCCTTTGCGCCGCC
This sequence comes from Deltaproteobacteria bacterium, assembly GCA_021802645.1. Lineage (GTDB taxonomy): Bacteria > Desulfobacterota > Desulfobulbia > Desulfobulbales > Desulfurivibrionaceae > JAJZRJ01. Next base: position 31,704 of record JAJZRO010000010.1, read on the forward strand.
AAGGTACGCTGCAAAGTGGAGACCGAGTCAGCCGGCAGCTGAAGGAACGAACGAGGGAAACGATGGGAAGCAAGACACCGAAAGGCCCATACTGCACCATTCGCGCGAGCCTCTCTTCCGAGGAACTGAGGAAGACCATCAACCATCATCTTTTGAGCTTCCTGGGCCGCGATCCGCAACGGGCCGGCAATCGGGAGATGTACAAGGCGCTGGCCTATACGGTACGCGACTTCCTCATCGAGCGCTGGATCAGCACCCAGAAGAGCTTTTACGCCAAGCACAGCAAGCGGGTGTATTATCTCTCCCTCGAATTTCTGGTCGGCCGCTCCCTGGGCAATTCCCTCATCAATCTTGGCCTCTACGACGAGGTGGCCGAGGTGCTCAAGGAGATGGGCTATGACCTCGAAGAACTCCGCGAGGAAGAGGAGGACGCGGCGCTGGGCAACGGGGGGTTGGGCCGATTGGCGGCCTGTTTCCTCGACTCCATGGCGACCCTCGGAGTGCCGGCTTACGGGTACGGCATCCGCTATGAATACGGCCTCTTCTACCAGCGACTAGTCGATGGTTACCAGGTTGAGCACCCGGACAGCTGGCTGCGCTACGGGACCCCCTGGGAGTTCGAGCGGCCGTGGAATCTGTATCCGGTGCAGTTTTACGGCCGCGTGCACCGCTATCGCGATGCCCAGGGCATCCTCCGCAGCGAATGGGTCGACGCCGAGGAGGTGATGGCCATGGCCTGCGACGTGCTGGTGCCCGGCTTCAACAACGACACGGTCATCAACATGCGGCTGTGGACCGCCCGCGCCTCCCGCGAGCTCGATCTGGTTTCTTTCAACCGGGGCGACTACATCGCGGCGGTGCAGACCAAGGTGCAGTCCGAGACCATCTCCAAGGTCCTCTACCCGTCGGACGAGATCCGCGAGGGCCAGCAGTTGCGGCTCAAACAGCAGTATTTCTTCGTGGCCGCCACCTTTCAAGACATCCTGCGCCGCTACAAGAAGAAGCATGAAACCTTCGATGGGTTCAGCGACGCCATTGCGGTGCAGTTGAACGACACCCACCCCAGTATCGCCATCCCGGAGCTGATGCGGCTGCTGGTGGATGTGGAGGGGGTGCCGTGGGAGCAGGCGTGGCGGATCTGCGTCAACACCTTCGGCTACACCAACCACACCCTGATGCCGGAGGCCCTGGAATCCTGGCCGGTGGAATTGCTTGGCCGCATGCTGCCGCGCCATCTGGAAATCATCTACGAGATCAACTACCATTTCCTGCAGGAAGTGGCGGCGTATTTCCCCGGTGATAACGAAAAGATTCGGGCGATGTCGCTCATCGAGGAGGCGCCGGTCAAAAGGGTGCGCATGGCGCATCTGGCCATTGTCGGCAGCCATTCGGTCAACGGCGTGGCGGCGCTGCATTCCCACCTGATGCGGACCCGGATCTTCCGGGATTTTCATCAGCTTTTTCCCCACCGCTTCAACAACAAGACCAACGGCATCACCCAGCGCCGCTGGCTGCTCAAGAGCAATCCCGGCTTGGCCGCCCTCATCACCGAGACCATCGGCGGCTCCTGGGTGACGAACCTGGAGGCCTTGCGCCAGCTGGAACGCTCTGCCGCCGACAAGAAGTTCCAGCAGCGCTGGCAGGCAGTGAAACTCGCCAACAAAGAACGACTCGGCCACCATATCCGGGAGGCCTGCGGGGTGGAGGTGGACCCCGAGAGCCTCTTCGACGTCCATGTCAAGCGGATCCATGAGTACAAGCGGCAGCTCTTGAACATCCTCCACGTCACCATCCTCTACCAGCGCATCATCCACGGCAAGGACCCCGAGGCGCCGCCGCGCACCGTGATCTTCGCCGGCAAGGCAGCGCCCTCCTATGCCCGGGCCAAGCTGATCATCAAGCTCATCACCTCGGTCGCCGAGGTGGTGAACAGCGACCCCTTGACCGGCAACCGGCTGCGGGTGGTCTTCGTCCCCAACTATGGGGTGTCGCTGGCGGAGAGGATCATCCCGGCGGCGGATCTTTCCGAGCAGATTTCCACCGCCGGCACCGAGGCCTCGGGCACCGGCAACATGAAGCTGGCCCTGAACGGCGCGCTTACCATCGGCACCCTGGATGGCGCCAACATCGAGATCCGGGAGGAAGTGGGGGCGGAGAACATCTTCATCTTCGGGCTTACCGCCGACGAGGTGGCCAGCGAACGGCAGCAGCCGACCCGGACCGCCGAGCAGATTTATCGCAACAACGCCGAGGTGCGGATGGCGCTGGACAGCATCAGGAACGGCGCCTTCAGCCAGGGAGACACCTATCTTTTCGCCCCCATTGTCGAGGCATTGCTCAGTCCCCGCGATCCGTATCTGGTGTTGCGGGACCTGGAGGATTACTGCCGCTGCCAGCAGGAGGTGGGGCGGTTGTTTCTCGACCGTCCGACCTGGACCAAGCGTTCCATCCTGAACGTGGCTCGCATGGGCAAATTCTCCACCGACCGCACCATCCGCGAGTATGCCGAGGATATCTGGGGGGTGCGACTCGGCTGAGTCCGAGCGGCGCGTCCTCTTAACCCTATCGTGTTGCAAGGAGGTTTGGTGATGAAGGTAGTGGCATTTTCCGGCAGTGCCCGCAAGGGCGGCAATACCGCGCAACTCCTCAATCTGGCCCTGGCGGAACTCAAGGCGGCCGGGATCGAGACCGAACTGGTTGAACTGGCCGGGCAGCCGATCCAGGGCTGTATCGCCTGCTACCAGTGCTTCAAGGAAAAGAATCAACGCTGCGCCGTGGAGAAGGACATGGTCAACGACTGTATCGCCAAGATGGTGGCGGCGGACGGCATCCTGCTCGGCTCGCCCACCTATTTCGCCGATGTTTCGGCCAGCATGAAGGCGCTCATCGAGCGGTGCGGCATGGTGTCTCGTGCCAACGGCGATATGTTCCAGCGCAAGGTCGGGGCGGGGGTGGTGGCGGTGCGCCGGGCGGGCGCCTACCATGTCTTCAGCTCGCTCAACGCCTTTTTCCTCATCGGCCAGATGATCGTGGTCGGCTCCTCTTACTGGAACATCGGCATCGGCCGGGAGCCCGGCGAGGTGACGGGCGATGCGGAGGGGGTCAAGACCATGCAGGAACTGGGGCAGAACATGGCGTGGCTGCTCCAGAAGGTGCGCGGCTGAACGCGCAGACACAGGTCAAGAAGGGGAGCGGATTGCCCGGGAGGTGCGCCTCCCGGGTTTTTTTGCGTGCAAGGAGGGGGTTAGTCCGTGATCGGCAAGGAGGCCAGGAAATGGGGCCAGGAGGAGATCTCCCGCTGGAGTAGATGGCGGTCGTAGTAGCGCAGCAGGGTGAGGGATTCGCGGATGGCGTCTGGGGAGAAGTGCAGCCGGTCGAGTTTGCTGCCCTCCATGTGTTGGGCGGCATGGAGGAGTTTCGCCGTTTCCAGGGAAACCGGGACCTGGCCGTGGTCGGTCTCGCGGTTGCAGGGGTTGCAGATCAGCCCGCTGTTGCTGGTGCTGAAATGATAGGGCCGCCGGGTCGGGGTAAGGTTGCCGCAGCGCAGACAGCCGGCGAGGTTGGGCCGGTAGCCGAGGAGATCGAGCATCCGGATCTCGAAGAGGATCACGGTGGCAAAGGGTGGTTGCCCCTGTTCCAGGGCGGTGAGACCCCAGCGCAGCAGGGTGAAGAGCGCGGGATCGGCATCGTGCTCCCTGGTCCATTGGAGCATCTGTTCGCAGAGCAGGGTGGCGGCGGTGTAGCGGCCGTAGTCCTGGCGGAGCGAGGGAAAGGCGTGGAGCAGTTCCGCTTGATCAAGTCGCATCAGCGAACTGGTGCGACTCTCCGCATAGGTGAGATCGAGGAGTGAAAACAGTTCCAGCTTGTTGACGAACCGTTTTTTGCTCCGTTTGGCGCCCTTGGCGATCCCGGAAAGTTTTCCCAGTTCCTGGCTGTAGCAGGTGACGATCTTGTCGGCATCGCCATGGTCCATGACTTGGAGGACCACGGCGAGCGTCTGACGGAGGGTCATTTAGTGCTGGTCGGGCTGCGGCTGGATGGAGATGCGGGTGGTGTTGCCGGCCTTGCCCAGCGGCGGCAGCTTGGTGTTGTTGAGTACCAGATCAACCCCGCCGGCATTACCGATAAAGAGATGAATCCGCTTGCTGGCCTGCCAAACGGCCTTGTCGCCGGCCTTGAAGTATTGCGGCTTGGGTTTTTCTCCGTCGATCTGGATGCGCACCCAGGTATCTTCGCGGAAGGTGGCATCAAGAGCGTAGGGGGGGTGTATGGGGCGGATGGCGGCAATCAGCTTCTCCGCCGTGCTCATTTCTCGGGCCGGTTTTTCTCCTTCGGCGCCCGGCGAGGGCGTCTTCACCGTTTTTTCCTTTTTGATCGGCCCCGGCGGGGCCAATTCCTTGAGCGGCGCCTTGGGCGCTGCGGCTGGGGTTGTCGGCAGCGAGGCGACCGCAGTTGCCGACGGGGCAGGAAGAGGCGTGGGTTTCACCGCCGTTGGCAGCGGCGCAGTCACCGGCGCTGCCGGTGTCTTTGCTGGCGGTGGGGCCGCCTTGGCTTGCAGGCTCGGCTTGGGCAACGGCGCCGGCGGCACGATGGTTTGGGCAGGGAGCGCGGCTTTGGCTGGCCCCGTTGTCTGGGCAGCAACAATCGGGGGAGCCGCCGCCCGTGGCGGAGGCGCCGGAACCGCTACGGCTTGGCGCGGCGCCATGGTCGCCGTCGGGGCCGGCGGCGATGTGACCGCGGTTGCCGGCCGAGCGGGGGGAGGCGTGGTTTTTACTGCCATTGGCGGCGGGGCTGCCTTGGCGGGCAGGCCCGGCTTGGGTAACGGAGCCAGCGGTTGCGGCTGCGGTGAAGAAGCGGTAGCGGCCGTCGGGGCAGTGGTCCTGGGGGGCGGCGCTGGTGCTGTCGTGACTGTTTTTGCCGGCGCCACCGCGGCCGGGGGTGGACCCGGAACGACGGCCGTTGGTGCCGGAGAGGGCGCAGACACGGGTGGTGCCGCGGCTGTCGGCGGTGTCGCCGCGGGCGGGTTTTCCCCAGTCGGCACTGGCGGCGGTTGGGTAGCCTCGGGTGGCGGTGGTGGGGTTTGCGGCAGCGGCGGCGGTTGGGGTTGTGGCTGGGCTTCGGCCATCTTGGCCGGCGCCGGTGGCTCCGGTGGAGCGGTGATCTTGTAGCCCAGGTAGAGGATCAAGGAAACCAGGATGACCACTGCGGCGGCAAAGAGGTGGCGTTCGGCATGGAAACTCGGCGGTTCGGCCATGGTCTCGCCGGCCAGCACCTCCTGGGCGTTGACCTTTTCGTCGGGGATGGCCGTTTTCTCTCCCCGGTGCTGCAGATAGAGCCGCAGCATCTCCTCCGGGTCGAGCCCCAGATATTGGGCGTAGATCTTCACGAAGCCGCGGGTGAAGACCTCGGCGGGCAACTCGTCGCGGTTGTCTTCTTCCAATGCCTTCAGGGTGACGGCATGGATGCGGGTGTCCTTGGCGGCCACTTCGAGCGCTATCCGCCGGTCCTGCCGGGCGTGGCGCAAGAGGCTGCCGAGGGTTTCGGGCTTTTCGGGAGCAGGGCCTGTCGTCTGGGAAGCAGAAGTATCCGGTGTGGTGGTCATGAGGGGTTCAGGCGGTCCTTGGTCGGGCAGCGGGAATTAGAGCATGGTCTTGATGTATGCTTCGTCGCGCAGTTCCTTGACCCACTTGTTGTACTGGCTGTCCATGGCCTGTTTGTAAAGCAGATCGCGGATCTCGTCATGCACCGCCTCCAGCGGTTGTTGGGCCCGGATATTGCCCTTGTCCGAGAGCAGTTTGAACATCTGGTAGCCCGTCGCTGTTTCCACAAGGGGGCTGGTCTGCCCCGGGGTGAGGGAAAGTATCTGTTTGCGCATGGCCGCAGAGAGTTCTTCCTTCTTGAAGACCCCGATATCTCCGCCATCGGCGGCCGAAGGCAGATCCGACATCTTGCGGGCCACCGAACGGAAATCGTCGCCGGCGAGCACCAGGCGCCGCGCTTCTTCCGCTTTTTTCAATGCCGCGGCCTTCTCGTCGGGGGTGTCTTCCTTCCAGGAGAAGCCCATCTGGAGGATATGGTAGGCATCGGCCGTGATCTTTTCCGTATAGTTCTTTTCGTAATATTCCTTGATCTTTTCCTCGGTGATGACCACCTTGGCGCGAATCTCCTGGCCGACGAGCTTGGATTGCAGGATCTGGACGCGCAACGAGTCACGGTATTGCTTTTCGTTGGAGCCCATCATGGCGAGGTCCTGGAGAAACTTGGCCCGGGTGACATTGTTGCGGGCGAGAATGCTGCTGATGGCTTCATCCAGTTCGGCATCCGACACAGTGATATTGAGCTTGGCGGCGCGTTGTTCCACGATCAGTTTGTCAATCAGGCCGGAAAGGACCTGTTGCCTGGCCTGGAGCAGGGCGGCATTGATCTGGTCCGGCGGGGCCTGCTGGGTGATGCGTTTGAAGATGGGGGCGCCTTCCCGGTTCAGGTCGGAAAAGGTGATGACGTCGTCATTGACGACGGCGACCACCCGGTCGACGGTTTCGGCGGCAGCGCTGGCAGGGGTTGCAGGGAGGTGGAGCAGAGCGAGGAGCAGGAGGGCGGAGAGATAACGCATTTTGGGCATAGGATTCTCGCGTGCGGAGTGAATCGGCAAGCTTTTATAGATTGCCTTTTATACCACAGTTTTCATTAGATAGCACCCTCGGTCAGCGCCCGCAAGATATTTTTGGTCGCCAGACAGATAGCCTCGGCGGTGTCGAGCCCGGCGGCCGGCACCAGCAGCTTCTGGTCGGGGGTAAAGCGCAGATGTTCCGGTTGGGCCGCCACCAGGGCGAGGATGCGTTCCGGCCGCACCGGTGTCTTGGGGTGGAAGGTGAAGACCAGCGACTTGGGCCCCTGTTCGAATTTCGCGATCTTGAGTTGCCGCAAAGAGCGCTTGAGATCGAGGACCGCCAACAGATTGCGGGTCTCGGTGGGAATGGGGCCGTAGCGGTCTTCCAGTTCCGCCGTCAGATCGGCGAGGGCCTCCTCGCTCTCCGCGCTGGTGAGCTTGCGATAGGCGATGTACCGCTGGTTGGTGTCGCTGATGTAAGAGGCGGGGATATAGGCGGAGAGGCGCAGGTTGATCTCGGGCTCCACCTCCTCCTCGGCGCTGACCTCTTCGCCTTGCTGGGCGCGGCGTTTCAGGTCGAGGACGGTCTTTTGCAGCAGGTCGAGGTAGAGATCGTAGCCCACCGCCGCGATATTGCCGCTCTGGGATTCACCGAGGATGTTGCCGCCGCCCCGGATCTGCAGGTCGCTCATGGCGAGCTTGAAGCCGCCGCCGAGATCGTTGTAGTCCATCAGCGCCCGCAACCGCTGCTGGGCATCCTTGGAAAGCCCGTCCAGCGAGGGCACCAGCAGGTAGGCATAGGCCTGCTCGCTCGAGCGCCCCACCCGGCCGCGCAACTGATAGATCTCGGCGAGCCCCAGCCGGTCGGCCCGGGTGATGATGATGGTGTTGGCGTTGGGGATGTCGAGGCCGGACTCGATGATGGTGGTGCAGACCAGGACGTTCACCTCGCGCCGGACGAAACGGATCATGATGTCTTCGAGCGGTTTGCTCGCCATCTGGCCGTGGGCCACCGCTACCTTCGCCTCTGGCACCAGCTGGTTGACTTTGCGGGCGATATCATGGATGGACTGCACCCGGTTGTGGACCAGAAAGACCTGGCCGCCGCGGGCGAGTTCCCGGCTCACCGCCTCCTTGATCACCAGGTCGTCGTAACGGGCGATGAAGGTCTTTACCGTGCGGCGGTGGGCGGGCGGCGAACTGATCACCGAAAGATCGCGGACGCCTAAGAGCGAGAGCTGCAAGGTGCGGGGGATGGGGGTGGCGGTGAGGGTCAGCACGTCGACCTGGGTGCGGAGCTTCTTGAGCTTCTCCTTGTGCACCACGCCGAAACGGTGCTCCTCATCGATGATCAGCAGTCCCAACTTGTGGAAGGCGACGTCCTGGGAGAGCAGGCGGTGGGTGCCGATGACGATGTCCACCTGGCCGGCGGCCAGAGCGCTGATGATCTTCTTTTGTTCCGCCGGGGTGCGGAAGCGGTTGAGGGACTCGATCCGAAGGGGAAAGCCGCGCAACCGCTCGCGGAAGGTGGCGGTATGCTGCTCGGCCAGGACGGTGGTCGGCACCAGCACCGCCACCTGCCGGTTGTCCTCCACCGTCTTGAAGGCGGCGCGCACCGCCACTTCGGTCTTGCCGTAGCCGACGTCGCCGCAAACCAGACGGTCCATGGGACGTTCGCTGGTGAGATCGTCCAGCACTTCGTTGATCGCCTTGATCTGGCCGGGGGTTTCGTCGAAGGGGAAGGATTCCTCCAACTCGTGGAAGAGTTCGTCCGGCTGGGAAAAGGCATGGCCTTTGGCCAACTGCCGGCGGGCATAGAGGTTGAGCAGGTCCTGCGCCACCTGCCAGACCGCCTTCTTGACCTTTTGCTGGGTGCTCTGCCACGCCTTGCCCCCCAGTTTGTCCAGATTCGGTTCCCGGTCGTTGATCCCCTTGTATTTGCTGACCACGGCAAGCTGGTCGACCGGCACGTAGAGCTTGTCCGCGTCTTTGTATTCGATGAGCAGAAAATCGTTGGGCAGACCATTCAGCTCCAGGGTGGCCAGGCCCCGATAGATGCCGATGCCGTGGTCGCGGTGGACAATGAAGTCGCCGAGGTTCAATTCGTCGAAGCGGACGACTGCCTCGCCGGCGGGCTGGCGGGTCTGCTTGCGGCCGCCCAGCCGCTGTTCGCCGAAGAGCTCGCTTTCGGAAAGCCAGTGCATCTTCTCCGCCGGCAGGTCGAAACCGGCCGACAGGGGATGGTCGAAGAGCACTAAGCCGGGCGGCAGTTTGCCTTCGTGGGGAAGGGGGGCCGGGGAGACCGTGGCGGTGATGCCATACTGGCCGAGCAATTCGGCCATGTGTTCGGCGTGACGCGTCGTGCGGCAGGCGAAAAAAACCCGGTCGCCCTGGTCGAGCCAACCCACGATCTCCCGGGCCAGCGGCGGCAGCAGGCCCTGCTGGTGGCGGTGCAGTTCCAGCTGCTGCTTGAGGAGCAGGTGGTTGCCGGCCTGAATGGTGATGGCGTTGGCGGCTTCCTGGGCATCGGCGATGGCGTGGCAACGGATGAGCGGTCGGGACGCCAGGGCAGCGAAGAGGTCGGTGGTGGTCAAAAAGAGATGTTCCGGCGGCAGGGCGGGCTGATGATTGGCGCCAGCCTCGGCAAAATTGGCCCGGATGCGTTCCCAGGCCAGATCAAGCGACTGCCGCATGGCGATGGGGTTGACGAGGAAAACGAGGGCTTCCCGCGGCAGGAAATCGAGGGGCAGGGCCGGGCTTCCATAGAAGAGAGGCAGGAAGAATTCGCTGCCGGGAAAATCCCGCCCTATCTCGAGTTTTTCCCGGATGGTCGCGGCCTGCTCTTCATCCCAGCCGTATTCTGCCGCAGCAGCATCGAAGCGGGCCAACAGGGTCTGGTGCTGATCGGTGCCTGGCGCGGGAAAGAGGACGTCCGAGGCGGGCAGGAGCACCGCCTCGGACAGCTCGCCGACCGACCGCTGGCTGATGGGGTCGAAGAGGCGCAACGATTCGAGCAGGTCGCCCAAAAAATCGAGGCGCAATGGATGGTCGAAGCCGGGCGGGAAGATATCCATGATGCCGCCGCGCACGCTCATTTCGCCCACGTTCTGCACCAGGGCCACCGCTTCGTAGCCGGCAGTGAGAAGGTTCCGGCGCAGTCCCTCCTGGTCGATCTCCTCGCCGCGGATAATGAGTTCCGCCAGGGTATTGAGCCTGTTCTTGGGGATGGTACGGCGGATTATCGCCTCGGCCGAGGCGATGAAGCAGAAGGGGGTATCGGCGGTGAGCGCCCGGTTCAGGGCGGCCAGGCGGGTTGCGGTGGTGGCGGGATCAGGGGCCAGCGGGGTATAGGGCGGAATCTCGTAACCAGGGAAAACCCCCACCGGCAATGGCGAAAACAGGGCGAGATCCTGCTCCAGGGCCTGCGCCTCCTGTTCTGAGGCGCACAGGCAGACAATGGGCCGCGCCATCTGTACCGCCGCCCGGGCGATTTCATAGGCCGCGGCACTGCCGCTTACGCCAACGAGTTCCAGCGGGAACTGCCGTTGCTCGAGCGCGGCGGCAAGGGATGGCATGGCAGGGCGGAGGGGGAGGTTAGAAGCCACCGCCGATACTGAAGTCCCACACGCCCTGTTTTTCGTCGGGGGCCGGATCGAGATTGTAGCCCCATTCCAACCGCAGCGGTCCCATGGGCGAGAGCCAACGGAAACCGAAGCCCACGGCCTTCTTGAGATTGTTTACGTCCCAGGACTGCGAATTGGTGTAGACGTTGCCGGCGTCGAAGAAGACATCGCCCTTCAGACCGATTTCCTGCGCAATGGGGAATATCCATTCGGCGTTCACGTACCACATCTTCTCGCCGCCGATGCGGACAATGCGGCCGTCGGAGAGGGTTTCGGTGGGGCTGACCTTGCTGTTTTCAAAGCCGCGGATGGTGTTCAAGCCGCCGAGGAAAAATTTCTCGTAGATCGGCAGTTTGCCCGTTTCGTTCGCCACCGCATAGCCGGCCGAGCCTTTGAGGTGGAGGACCGTCTCGTTGAACCACGGCCGGTTGACCTCCTTGAGATAGGGTACCTCGGTCCACGGGAAGAACCAGCTGGTCGCGCCTTCCACCTTGGTGAAGGCGCTGTCGCCGCCGAGGATGCTACCGGCTTGTTTGAGCGAGATACTGTGCACCGTCCCCTTGGTGGGGTCGCTGGGGCGATCGCGGGTGTCGCGGGCCGCTCCGAGCTTGATGTAACTGGTGGCGCCGTTCCAATAGAGGTCGGCGGCCACCGGATCGTAGTCCGAGACGTTTGTATAGTCGTAGCCGTATGCCCAGAAGAGCTGCCATTTTTCCCAGATGGGGTAGCCGAAGCGCACCGCGCCACCCTTGGAATCCTGGGTGTAGTCGTCGTATTCCCGGCGCCAGTTGTAGGCATCGAAGCCGAAGAGGAGCTTGGAGTCGTCGAGGTGCGGCTCGGTAAAGCTGAAGTTGAAGCGGCTGGAGACGGAGCTCAGGTTGGCGGCCAGGGAAACGCGCTGGCCCTTGCCCATGAAGTTGTTCTGGCTGATCTCGCCCATGACGGAAATACGGTCAACCGAGCTGTAGCCGGCGCCGATGCTGAAGGTGCCGGTAGGCTTTTCCTTGACGTTTACGACGACGTCCATCAGGTCGTCCTGGGTGGTGGGCTCGGGCGTGATGTTGACCTCTTCGAAGTATTCGAGGTGCTGGAGTCGCTCGGTGCTCTTGCGGATGGCGGTCGCGTCGAGGAGACCACCCTCCTTGAGTTGCATCTCGCGACGGATGACCTTGTCGCGGGTGCGGGTGTTGCCCTTGATGACGATGCGGTTGACGTGGACCAGGGTGCCTTTCTTGATGTCGATCACCACGTCCATCCGCTTGAGGTCGGCGTTCTTCTGCAGTTGCGGGTTGACCTCGGCAAAGGCATAGCCGTGTTCGGCGTAGCGGTCGGTAAGACGCATGACGTCCTCGCGCAACACCTGGCGGCTGAAGAATTTCTCCTGGTTGAGCTTCACCAGCGCCAGGAGATCGTTCTTGTCCTCGATGAGATCGCCGGCGAGATCAATGGTGCCGACGCGGTAGCGTTCGCCTTCGGCGATATCGAAGGTGATGTAGAGCCACTCGCCTTCCCGCTGCACCTCCGGTTCGCCGACCTGGGCCTCGACGTAGCCGTGGTTGTGGTAGAAGGCGGCGATTCGCGCGCGGTCCTGGTCGAGGATGTCGCGTTTCAGGCGGCCCGATTCGGTAATCCAGGAGAGGAGCCCCTTTTCCGAGGTGGCCATGACCTTTTTGATTTCTTTTTCGCTGAAGGCGGTGTTGCCGACGATGCGGATCTCCTTGATATAGACCTTGACGCCTTCGGTGATGAGAAACTGGATATTGACCCGTTCCGGTTTGGGGTAGTCGAGCTTGGCGGTGACCTCGGTGTTGTAGAACCCCTTGTCCTTGTAAAGCTTTTTGATATTCTCCACCGAACTTTGCACCTCTTTGGTGCTCAGGATGGTGTTGGGGTGGACCGAGAGGACATCCTTGATCTCCTTTTCTTCCATCTCCTTGTTGCCGCCGATGGTGATCTGGCCGATCACCGCCTTTTCGGTGACGACGAAGGTCACCTCCCGCCCCTTGTCGGTGTCCGTCACCTCAAGCTGGACATCGTCGAAGTAGCCCATCTTGAAGATGTTCTTGAGATCGTCGCGGAGTTGGGCAGCGGAATAGATATCGCCGGCCTGGCTCTTGATCTGCCGCATGATCGCACCGGAATCGGTCTTCTGGTTGCCCTTGATTTCGATCTTGGCGATCAACAGTTCGCGCTCGGTATCGGCGAGCACCTCTTTGACGGCCTGTTCCAGCGCGGGATTGAGGGCGGCGATCGAGTCGGCCTTCTGGTAGATGTACCGTGGTGGTTCCTGGCCGAGCAGATCAAGCACCGTGAGGTCGATACTCAAGGTCTCGCCGAGCTGGGTCAGGCTGCCGACCACGGCATAGTTGGCGGTCTTGGCGCCGGCCAGCGGAAGGAGCGCCTCGACAGTCGGCGGCCACCCCTTCTGGTAGCTGAGCTGTTTCGTCACCTCGGCGCGGGAGAGCATGGGGATGCCCTTGGCGGCGAGGATTGTCTGCAGGGCTTGGTCGGCCTTGGTCGTCAAGGCGTCCGGCGATGCGGGGCTGTTGATTTTGAGCGGCAGGAAGAGAGTGGGGGTGCGGGGCGGCGCGGCGTGGGCACAGAGCGGAGCGGCAAGAAAGAGGAACAGACTGCACAGGAAGCCGATCAAAGCGAGAAGGCTGGGGAGGCGCAAAGTGTAACGCCGGCCAGCGGGAAAGGTCGGTTGTCTCATGGTCACCCGAAAAGGTTCAGTCGTCTCTGGCATGTGGTCACTGGTTCGTGATGGCCGGCTGGCGTGGCTTTTGGGGACGGTGTCCGGCCGGGCACGATGACGTTGACACCCTTCTTTACCACGGGGGAGATGGAAAGAGAAGCCGAAATTCGTTTCAGTCGATCCCCTCGTGGAGCAGGCCGTCGGCCAAGGTCATACAGCGGTCCATGCGCCGGGCCAGATGGTGGTTGTGGGTGACCATGATGGTGGCCAGCCCCATATCCTGATTCAGCTCCTGCAGCAGGGCAAAGACCGTCTCCCCGGTTTTGGGATCGAGGTTGCCGGTGGGTTCGTCGGCCAGCAGCAGGGCCGGTTTGCGGATCAAGGCGCGGGCGATGGCCACCCGTTGCTGCTCGCCGCCGGAGAGCTCGCCCACTTTGTGCAGGGTCCGGTCGGCAAGACCAACGCGGCCCAGCAGTTCGAGGGCGTTGGCGGTAAGCTCGGCCGTGGGGGTCCCGGCGATTAGGCCCGGCAGCATGACGTTTTCCATGGCAGTGAATTCCGGCAGCAGGTGGTGGAACTGGAAGACGAACCCGATGCTCCGGTTGCGGAAGGCGGAAAGACGTTGGTCGTCCAGGCTGAAGATGTCGGCGCCCTGGTGGAGCAGGGTGCCGCCGGTGGGCCGGTCCAGGGTGCCGAGGATGTGGAGGAGGGTGGTCTTGCCGGTGCCGGAGGTGCCGACAATGGCCAGCATCTCCCCCTTGCGGATGGTCAGGTCGATGCCGCGCAGGACGGAAATTCGCAACGGCGACAAGAATTCCTTGGCGAGCCCCTGGGCGACGAAGAGCGGGGTGTCGTTACTCATAGCGCAGGGCCACCGCCGGGTCGATTTTGGCCGCCTGGTAGGATGGATACAGGGTGGCCAGGAAGGTGATCAGCACGGCGGAGAGGGCGATCAAGGCCACATCGAACGGCAGTACCTTGACCGGCAGGGTGGAGACGGGATAAACGTCCGGCAGCTTGATGAAGTGGTAGCGGCTCAGGATTTCGCAGAGGGTGAGCCCGCCCGCGATGCCCAAAATGGTGCCGGTGAAGCCGATCACCAGCCCTTCGTACATGAAGATGCGCATGATGCTGCCCGAGGTGGCGCCCATGGATTTGAGAATGGCGATGTCCTTGGTCTTTTCCATCACCACCATGATCAGGGTGCTGACGATGTTGAAGGCCGCCACCAGCACCACCAGGGTCATGATGACCGAGAGCGCGGTCTTCTCCAGCTTGAGCGCCGAAAAGATGTTGCGGTTCATCCGCATCCAGTCCTTGGCGAGATACCCAGGCCCCAGGACCCGTTCGATCCGGCGGGCGATCTCGGCCGCGGTGTCGATGTCCGCCACCTTGACCTCCAGGCCATGCACGGCGTCGCCGAGGTTGAAGAAATCCTGGGCCGTGGCCAGGCTCACATAGGCGAGGGAGGAGTCATACTCGTACATGCCGGTGTCGAAGATGCCGACCACCCGGCAGACCTTGATCTTGGGCAGCACCCCCATGGGGGTCAGGGGACCTGCGGCGGAGAGGAGCTTCACCCGGTCGCCGACCATGACCTGGAGCTGATTGGCCAGCTCCTTGCCGAGGATGATGCCGGGCAACCCCTGGTTGCCGTTAGCGGGGTTCAGGGCGTCGATGGTGCCCGCCACCATATGGCGATTGAGGTCGAGCACGCTGGTGGCCGAGGCCGGGTCGAGGCCGCGCAGCACGGCGCCGGTACCGCCCGCGCCGCCGGTCAGCATGGCCTGGGAATAGATGTAGGGGGTGACCCCGACCACGCCGGGGATCTTGGCGATGGTCGCCGCGGTGGTCCGGTAGTCGGGCAGCGTGCCCCCCAGATCCTGCACCACCACATGGGAGTTGATGCCGAGGATCTTGTCGCGGAATTCCGAGGTGAAGCCGGTCATCACCGCCAGCACCACGATGAGTGCCATCACCCCCACCGTGACCCCGGCCACCGAGATGAGCGAGATGAGCGAGATGAAGCTCTGTTTCCGCTTGGCCTTCAGGTACCGGAGGCAGACGAACCACTCGAAGCGCATGACAGCTCCTATTTCTTCTCCGACCGCAGATGGGGGAAGAGGATGACGTCGCGGATCGAGGGCGAGTCGGTGAGCAGCATGGTGAGACGGTCGATGCCGATGCCCTGGCCGGCGGCCGGCGGCATCCCGTACTCCAGGGCGCGCAGGAAGTCGTCGTCCACCTCCGGGAAGATCTCGTCGTCGTCGCCCCGTTCGGCGATCTGCTTTTCCAGGCGCTGGCGCTGATCGATGGGATCGTTCAGTTCGCTGAAGGCATTGGCCATCTCCCGGCCGGTGATGAAGAGTTCAAAGCGGTCGGTGACCTGCGGGTTTTTCTCGTTGCGCCGAGCGAGCGGCGAAACCTCGGTGGGGTAGGCGGTGATGAAGGTGGGGTTGACGAGTTTTTCTTCCACCAATAATTCAAAGAGTTCGGTTTTGACCTTGCCGGGGCCGGCCTGGGGCTGGAGCTGGATGCCCTTCGCCAGCGCGAACTCGCGGCATTTGGCCTCGTCGGTCAACAGGGCGGGGTCGAGCTTGGCGACCTTGAGCAGCGCCTCGTCCATGGTGTAGCGCTGCCAGGGAGGCGAAAGGTCAACCTCCTGGCCCTGGTAGGTGATGACCATGGAACCGCACACCTCGGCCGCGATCCAGGAGAGCATCTCCTCGGTGAGGTCCATCAGGTCCTCGTAGGTGGCGTAGGCCTGGTAGAACTCCAGCATGGTGAATTCCGGGTTGTGGCGGGTGGAGAGGCCTTCGTTTCTGAAGTTGCGGTTGATCTCGAAGACCCGTTCGAAGCCGCCGACCAAGAGCCGTTTGAGGTAGAGTTCCGGCGCGATGCGCAGGTACAGGTCCATGCCGAGGGCATTGTGGTGGGTCTTGAAGGGGCGGGCAGTGGCACCGCCGGCAATCGGCTGCATCATCGGGGTTTCCACCTCGAGGAAGCCGCGGTTGGTGAGGAATTCCCGCACCAGCCGGATGATCTCCACCCGTTTGCGGAAGGTGTCCCGCACCTCGGGGTTGACCATGAGATCCACGTAGCGCTGGCGGTAGCGGGTCTCCACGTCGGTGAGGCCGTGGAATTTCTCGGGCAGCGGTCTGAGCGACTTGGTCAGCGATTTGAGGCTGCTCGCCTGAATGGTGGGCTCCTTGGTCTTGGTGCGGAAAAGGGTGCCGGTAAAGCCCACGATGTCGCCGATGTCGAGCTTTTTGAAGAGATTGTAGAGTGGTTCGCCGATCTCGTCGCGCTTCACGTAGACCTGGATGCGGCCGGACTCGTCCTGTACCTGGATAAAGGCGGCCTTGCCGAAGCTGCGGATCGCCATGATGCGGCCGGCGATGGTTTTGACCCCCTCGGCCAGCGGGGCGTCGCCCGTCGGGTCGTCCTGGGGCAGGATGTCCCGGATGCGGTGCATGGGTTTGAAGTCGTTGGCATAGAGGGAGGTGCCCTGGTCGGCGAGCTCCTGGGCCTTCTCTCGGCGTTGCTGTAAAATCTGGCTTGATTCGTCCATATACGTCTCTTTGCGGGGCAATAGGGTGGTTGCTGGTTACGGCGTCAGGTGCGTGGCGCGCAGACTGGCGGAGAGGTCGCGGGTCAACTCCAGCACCTTCATGGCGTAGGGCAGCGGCAGCGAGCCGGTGCCGCAGCTCGGGGTGATCAGGGTCTGGCGCAGGAGGGCGGTTTTATCCCAGCGGGCGTTGACGAGCTGGCCGGCCTGTTCCTCCCAGCGGGCGGCGAGCGAATCGGCGGACTCCCGGTCGAGCTGCTCCTTTTCCGAGGTCGGCACGATGCCCCACGCCAGGATGCCGCCCCGATCGAGGAAGCCATAGAGCTGTTCCTTGCAGACGACAAGCCGGTCGAAGAAGCTGTAGGCGTCGAAGCTCAGGATGTCGAGCGGCAGCGAAAGGAGGAACTCCCAGTCGGTGTTGGCGCAGACATGGATGCCGGCCAAGCCCCCGGCTTGGTGGATCGCCTCGATCACCTCGGTGAGATCCTGGCGGATCTCGTCGAGCGACATGGTGATGAACGACGAGGATCCCAAGCCCGCCAGAGCCGGCTCGTCGATGAAGACGATGGCCGGTGTGTCGAGTTGGCCCAAGAACTGGGCTTGCCAGGCCGCCTTGAGGGCGAGTCCCTTGACCACCACCTCATGGATGGCCGGCTCGTAGTAGCCGAGCCGCTTGTTCTCGTCCATGAGGCCGGTGAGCAGGGTGAAGGGGCCGGTGATTTGACCTTTCAGGGCGCTCACGGCCGGACGCGTCTTGGCCACCTCCAGCAGTTCGTAGAGGCCGCGGGCGCGCTCTCGGCTCACCACAAAGGGTGAAGCGTTCAACGCCGCCGGCGATTCCATGGCCGCGAGATACTGTTCGAAAAAGGCGAGCTGGTCGGTGGGAAACTGCTCGGTATGGATATTGAAATAGGTGCGATCTCCCTCCTCGACCACGCCGGGGAAGCCCTCGAGGAACTGGTTCAGCATGCCCTCCTTGGGATTCACCGGCAACTGGGGCCAGAGCGGCACCGCCGGGGTATGGTCGAAGATGATCGCGAGCGCCTCGCGGTGGTCGGCAACCGGCAGGCTGCCGATCAGGGTGGCGAGTCCGTTGGCAATGAAGGGGCGTGGCGTGGTCATGCGGGTGCCTGCGGCGGATAAGGTGGCTGCATCGTGTTTATCGGCCTTCTTGCTAGCAATAATGGGCTGAAAAGTCAACGAAATTCGCCGGGACCGGCGGGTGGCGGGAGAGGAGTGGTGGGCTGGAGCGGTCGGCGTGGGGCCTGGCCTTCTTGGTGGCCTCCCCGGGATGGCGCTGCCGAGGAGAGGCGCGCGAGGTAAGACGTTGTTTTTCCGTCAGCGACCGCTGGACGGTGGTGCCTCCGGCGCCGCCATCTTACTTGACGGGCTTCATAAAGTTGATTATTTTCAGTTGTTCGAGCGAGAGTGGCGGAATTGGCAGACGCACTGGACTTAGGATCCAGCGGGTAACCGTAGGGGTTCGACTCCCCTCTCTCGCACCATACGTCTGCGATTGCGGCATCTATGCAGACAAGATAATCCAGGTTGATGCGCAGGTGAGAGCACCCTTTACGCGTTTGAGTGCGAATCACATTCCAGGCCGTAGGTTTTCCTGTTTTTCCCCTGCCGTCATAACAGAATAACCGGAACACGTAAAGGAAGGGTATACCATGCAGGTAAGTGTTGAAGATGTCAGTGCATTGACCAAGCGGATGAGCATTGTTCTGCCGCAGGACTATGTGACCAAGGCGCTGGAGGCTGCCTATGACAAGTTGAAGGGCGAGGTGAACCTCAAGGGCTTCCGCAAAGGCAAGATTCCGCGCCAGATTCTGGAGAAAAACTACGGCGCCAAGGTGGAATACGACGTGGCCGATAAGATGATCCAGGACACCTACTTCGATGCCCTGGAGAAGGTCAACCTCGACGCGGTGGCGCACCCGGAGGTTCGCGACTACAAATACGAAAAGGATGGCTCCTTTGCCTATCAGGCCGAGGTGGACGTGCGGCCCCAGTTCGAGTTGGGCGAGTACAAAGGGATGGAGATCGAGCAGCCCGAGGTCGTGGTAACCGCCGCCGAGGTCGATCAGGAGATCGAAACCCTGCGCCGTCAGATGGCCCCACTCAAGGGGGTGGAGGATCGGGGCCTTGTCGAGGGCGACATCGCCATCATCGACTTTGCCGGCTTCCACAACGGCGAGGCCATGAAGGAGGTCAAGGGCGAGAATTATTCCGTCGATGTGGGCTCGGGCCGCAACGGCAAGGAGTTCGAGGAAAAATTGATCGGCCTCAAGAAAGGCGAGGAGACTGTGCAGATGGTCGATTTCCCGGCCGGCTTCTCGAACCCGGTGTTGGCCGGAAAGTCGGTGGAGTTCCGCATCACCGTGAAGGATGTCAAGGAGCGGGTGCTGCCGGCTCTGGATGACGACTTTGCCAAGGAGGTGGGCGCAGAGTTCAAGAGCCTTGATGACCTGAAGCAGCAGATTCGCGAGCGTCGGCTTAAGAAGAAGGAGGAGAGCCAGCGCGGCGACCTGACCGACCGGCTCATGGCCAAGCTCCTTGAGAACCACCCCTTTGAAGTGCCGCCGCGACTGGTGGGTTTTGAGATTGAGGCGCTCATCAAGGAGCTGGAAGACAATCTCGATCGCCAGGGCATGACCCTGGAATCCGCCGGGTTGACCAAGGAAAAGCTTATCGAGCAGTACAAGGAGGCGGCCGAAAAGCGGGTGCGCGGCGACTTCCTGCTCAAGAAGATTGCCGAGAAGGAAGGTATCAAGCTGGAGAACGAAGATATCGAAAAGGGTTTCCAGCGGATTGCCGATCAGTATAATATGCCCATGGACGAGGTGAAGAAATTCTTCCAGAGCCGCAACGAGCTGCTGCCTTTCATGAGCGAGCTGTTGAGCGAGAAGATTCTGAGCTTCCTGATCGAGCACGCCTCGGTCAAACGCGTGGCCGTTACGGCCTAACACTCATCCAGCACGGAAAGGTACGGACGCATGAGCCTGATCCCCTTTGTCATCGAACAAACCCCCCGCGGCGAGCGCTCCTATGACATCTATTCGCGCTTGCTCAAGGAGCGGATCATCTTCCTCGGCACCGCGGTGAACGACGAGGTGGCCAACGTGGTCATCGCCCAGATGCTCTTTCTCGAGGCGGAGGATCCGGACAAGGACATCACCTTCTACATCAACTCGCCGGGCGGGGTGGTGACCGCCGGGCTGGCCATCTACGACACCATGCGCTACGTCAAGTGCGACATCGCCACCCTCTGTCTTGGCCAGGCGGCCAGCATGGGGGCGGTGCTGCTGGCGGCCGGCACCAAGGGCAAGCGTTACTCGCTGCCCAACTCGCGCATCCTCATCCACCAGCCCATGGGCGGTTTCCAGGGCCAGGCCACCGACATCGACATCCATGCCCGGGAGATCCTGAAGATCCGGCAGAGCCTCAACAAGATCCTGGCCGACCACAGCGGCCAGAAGCTCAAGAGGATCGAGGCCGACACCGAGCGCGATTATTTTATGAGTGCCGAAGAGGCCAGGGAGTATGGTATTATTGATAAAGTGTTGGTCGAACGGTCGAACCCCAACGAGGAGTCGTAAGCATGGCCAAGAACCATAACGGCGAGATCGAGGTGACCTGTTCCTTCTGCGGCAAGACGCAGGATGAGGTCAAGAAGCTCATTGCCGGCCCGACAGTCTACATCTGCAACGAATGTATCGACCTCTGCAACGAGATAGTCAGCGAGGATCGGCAACAGGAGCTGGAGGCCCAGGCAGAGGCGGTCACCATGAAGCCGGTGGACATCAAGGCGCACCTTGATGGCTATGTGATCGGTCAGGAGCAGGCCAAGCGGATCCTGGCCGTGGCGGTGCACAACCACTACAAACGGATCGAGGCCCAGGGCCGGGGCGACGGCAACGAGGTGGAATTGCAGAAGAGCAACATCCTGCTGGTCGGCCCCACCGGCAGCGGCAAGACCCTGCTGGCCCAGACCCTGGCCCGCATCCTGAACGTGCCCTTCACCATCGCCGACGCCACGACCCTTACCGAGGCCGGGTACGTCGGTGAGGATGTGGAGAATATCCTGGTCAGCTTGCTTCAGGCGGCGGACCACGACGTGCAGCGTGCCCAGCGCGGCATCGTCTACATCGACGAGATCGACAAGATCGCCCGCAAGTCCGACTCCGCCTCGATCACCCGTGATGTCTCCGGCGAGGGTGTGCAGCAGGCGCTCTTGAAGATCATCGAGGGCACCATCGCCAACGTGCCGCCCAAGGGCGGCCGCAAGCACCCGCAACAGGAATACATCAAGATCGACACCTCGAACATCCTCTTCATCTGCGGCGGCGCCTTTGTCGGCCTCGACAACGTGATCCGCCAGCGGGTCGGCACCAAGTCCATGGGCTTCGGCGCCAAGGTGGTGGGCAAGACCAAGAAGAAGATGGGCGAGATCTTAGCCCAGACCGAGTCCGAGGATCTGTTGCGTTTCGGTCTCATCCCCGAGCTGGTGGGCCGTCTGCCGGTGGTCGCCACCATGGAGGAGCTGCAGGAGGAAGATCTGGTTCGCATCCTGCGCGAGCCCAAGAACGCGCTCACCAAGCAGTACGAAAGGCTTTTCGAGTACGACGGCATCCGGCTGCGCTTTACCGAAGGAGCGCTGAGCGCCATCGCCAAGGAGGCGATCCGCCGCAAATCCGGCGCGCGCGGCTTGCGGGCGGTGATGGAGGAGGCGATGCTCGACGTGATGTACGAACTGCCCTCCCAATCCAATGTCCGCGAATGCGTGATCAGCGAGCAGGTGATCGTCAACCACGATTATCCGGTGGTACTCTACGACAACGAGGAAACCAAGAAGAGCGCCTGATCGGTCGCGGCGCCTCTTCCCATCTGCCATGAGCCTCTTTGCTTCCGACAACAAGGTTTTTCCCATGATGCCCCTGCGGGATATCGTGCTCTTCCCGCACATGGTGGCCCCGCTGGTGGTGGGTCGGGAACGCTCCATCAAGGCCCTGGAAGAGGCCATGGCCCAACGGTCGGAAATCTTTTTGGCCACCCAGAAGGATGGCGCCCAGGACGAGCCCTCTGAAAAGGATGTTCATGAAACCGGTACCGTGGCCACGGTCATGCAGCTGTTGCGGCTGCCGGACGGGACCATCAAGGCGCTGGTGGAAGGCAAACGGCGGGCGCGGATAGTGGAGCATCTCCCCCAAGCCGAGTTTTTCGTGGTCCGGATCGAGGAGCACACGGAGGAGGCCCTCGGTTCTCACGAGGCCGCGGCCTATCTCCGCGAGTTGCGGGAATCCTTCCGCGAGTATGTCAAACACAACAAAAAGGTACCCAGCGAGGTGATCAAGTCGCTGGCCCGCGTCGAAGACCCTGCCAAGTTTGTCGATGTCCTCGCGGCCCATTTGCCCGTGGCCGCGGCGGAAAAACAACCGATTCTCGCCGCCTTCCCACTGGTCGAACGGTTGGAGCTGGTTCTGGGATTGATCCACAAGGAAATCGAGATCTCCCGGCTGGAGGAAAATATCCGCAGCCGGGTGAAGCAGAAGATGGACAAAACCCAGAAGGAGTACTACCTCGCCGAACAGCTCCGCGCCATCCAGAAAGAGATGGGCGGGAGCGATGAGGGGGGCTCGGATGTCGCCGAACTGGAGAAGGCGATCAAGCAGAAAAATCTGCCCCAGGCCGCCCGCGACAAGGTGGAGCAGGAGTTCAAGAAGCTGAAGATGATGCCCGCCATGTCGGCCGAGGCCACGGTGGTGCGCAATTACATCGACTGCATTCTGAATCTTCCGTGGCAGGAGAAGAGCGAGTCCACCATCGACATCGATGAGGCGGAGCGCATTCTTGAGGCGGATCATTACGGTTTGGCAAGGCCCAAGGAGCGTATTCTGGAATATCTCGCGGTGCAGGCCCAGGTGACGAAGATCAAGGGGCCGATCCTCTGCCTGGTGGGGCCGCCGGGGGTGGGCAAGACCTCGCTCTGCAAATCCATTGCTCGGGCCATGGACCGCAAATTCGTGCGTCTTTCCTTAGGGGGGGTGCGCGATGAAGCCGAGATCCGCGGCCACCGGCGTACCTACATCGGCGCCATGCCGGGCAAGATCATCCTTTCCATGCAGAAGGCCAAGGTGGTGAATCCGGTGGTCTGCCTCGACGAGGTGGACAAGATGAGCACGGACTTCCGCGGCGACCCTTCGGCCGCCCTTCTTGAGGTCCTTGATCCGGAGCAGAACAACAGCTTCAATGACCACTATCTCGACCTCGATTACGATTTGTCCGATGTCTTCTTCGTGACCACCGCCAACACCCTGATGGGTATCCCGGCGCCGCTCCAGGATCGCATGGAGATCATCAAGCTCAACGGCTACACCGAGGAAGACAAGATGCAGATCGCCTTGGGGTTCCTGGTGCCGAAGCAACTGGAGGCGAACGGTTTTGCGCCCCACGACATCATGGTGGCCGAAGGCGCGGTGCGGGAGATCATCCGCCGCTATACCCGCGAGGCCGGGGTGCGGAACCTGGAGCGCAGCATTGCTGCCATTTGCCGCAAGGTGGCCCGCGAACGCCTCCAAAAGAAGACGACCAAAAAGTTTCGTATCGCTCCAGCCTCCGTTGCCAAGTATCTCGGGGTGCCGAAATACCGGTTCGGTCTGGCCGAGGAGATCGACCGGGTGGGGCTTGCCACCGGACTCGCCTGGACCGAGGTGGGCGGCGAGCTGCTGCAGATCGAGACCGCTCTCATGCCTGGCAGGGGTAAGCTCATCGTGACCGGCAAGCTGGGGGAGGTCATGCAGGAGTCGGCCCAGGCCGCCGTGAGCTACGTGCGGACCAGGGCCTTGCGCCTCGGTCTGTTGCCCGATTTCTACCAGGACCTTGACATCCACATCCATGTGCCTGAGGGTGCCATTCCCAAGGACGGCCCCTCGGCCGGCATTACCATGGTCACCTCGCTGGTGTCGGCCATGCTGAAGATACCGGTGCGTAAGGATGTGGCCATGACCGGCGAGGTGACCTTGCGCGGTCGCGTGCTGCCGATTGGCGGCTTGACCGAGAAGCTGCTGGCGGCCAAGCGCGGGAATATCAAGCTGGTGCTCATCCCCAGGGAGAACGAGCGCGACCTCAAGGAGATTCCGGCCAGGATTCTGAAGGATCTGGAGATCGTGCTGGTGGAGCATGTGGACCAAGTGCTGGAGCGGGCCTTGCTGTTCCGTGAGAACGAGACATTGTTCAAGGGCACGGCCAAGGCGCCAATGACCAGTGGGCTTGGCTATGGCATGGACGGCACCGTGGCGGCCCACTAAGGGGGGCGCGCAACTGTCGTCGCATGGTCCGTCGTAGCTGGACATTTTCATCGAAGACCGAGTTTTCCCTTGACGAAACAAGGCCCACATGGTTTAAAGGGTGCCACATTTGCGAGGGCGAATAGCTCAGCTGGGAGAGCGTCGGCCTTACAAGCCGAGGGTCACAGGTTCGATCCCTGTTTCGCCCACCAAAGTTGAGGAGTGGTAGTTCAGTCGGTTAGAACGCCGGCCTGTCACGCCGGAGGTCGCGGGTTCGAGCCCCGTCCGCTCCGCCAGCAACTCAGAGAGGGATCACCGGAAGGTTGATCCCTTTTTTTTGTTTTGTACGCCCTGCAACAAGCCGGAAATGAGGGCCATTCTGGGCGAGAATACGCTTGACAAGGGGGGTGGCTCTCTGTATATCCTTGTTAGGTTTTGTTTTGATTGAATTTTTCGCGCAAAAGGCGATCCGTTTCGGTTCGCGCCCAAGAAGAGTACACCATGCTGCAACAGATTGAGCGGCTCGGCAACAATACGATTTACTACCTGCAAGACCTGGGGCGGATGGGGCGTTTCCTGCTCCGCTCCATCGGCGGCATTTTTCAGCGTCCTTTTCGTTTGCAGGCGACGATCCGCCAGACGCAACTCATCGGCGCCAATTCCTTTGTGGTCATTTTTTTCACCGCAGCCTTTACCGGAATGGTTCTAGGGCTACAGGGTTATTACACCCTGCGCAAGTTCGGTTCCGAGGGGGCGCTCGGTTCCGCAGTAGCCCTTTCACTCATCCGTGAGCTGGGCCCGGTGCTGACCGCCCTCATGGTGACGGGCCGGGCCGGCTCAGCCATGTGCGCGGAGCTCGGCATCATGCGCAATTCGGAGCAGCTTGACGCGCTGGAATGCATGGCCGTGGACCCCTTCCGTTACCTTATCACCCCGAAACTCCTGGCCACCCTCATCTCCATCCCTCTCCTCACTCTTATTTTCAACGTGGTCGGTATCTTCGGCGGTTATGTCGCCGGGGTCAAGCTGTTGGGGGTTAATCCAGGAGCCTATTTCAGCGGCATGGCGCAGAGCGTCATCAACAAGGACATCAACCTCTGCATCGTCAAGTCCTTTGTTTTTGCCTTGCTGGTGGTTTGGATCTGCACCGGTCGCGGTTATTTTGTCCACGCCATCCGTGGCGCGGGTTTCGGTGCCGAAGGAGTGAGTCGGGTGACCACCCAGGCAGTGGTGCTTTCCTCCATCAGTATCCTTATTTGGGACTATCTGCTGACGGCGATTTTGCTATGAACGAGCCGATCATCCAATTCGACGCTGTCAGCAAGTCCTTTGGCAGCCAGCGGGTACTTGCCGGGGTGGATTTCGTCATTCCGTCGGGCAAGACCACGGTGATCGCCGGGGCCAGCGGCCAGGGCAAGAGCGTGACATTGAAGCTCATGTTGGGCCTTTTGAGGCCGGATGCGGGGCGGATATTGGTCAAGGGACAAGACGTGGCGCAGATGGGCGCCAGTGGCTTGAATGCGATGCGCATGCATTTCGGGGTGCTGTTCCAGGGGGCAGCCCTCCTTGATTCGCTTTCGGTTTTCGACAACGTGGCCCTTCCTTTGGAGGAACGCACCAAGCTTTCCCGCCCGGAAATCCGTGCCAAGGTGCTGGGCATGCTCGACCAACTTGGTCTCGGTGGTCACGAAAATAAATTTCCGGCCCAGCTTTCCGGTGGCATGAAAAAACGGGTGGGGTTGGCCAGGGCGCTTATGCTGCAACCGGAGATCATGCTTTTTGATGAGCCTACCACCGGCCTGGATCCAGAGAAATCCATGGAGATTTATCAACTCTTTGCGCGAACTCAGCAGCAGTTCGGTTATACCTCGATCATCGTGAGTCACGATATCCCCAAGATTTTCAATCTGGCCGATCACGTCATTATCATGGACAAGGGGAAGATTTCCGCGTTCGAAAACCCCGAGGCCATCCAGCACAGTACGGACCCGGATATCAGGGAGTTTGTCCATACGACCATGGGCAACATTTATCGAAGCAGGGAAATGGAATAGGGCCATGAAGAAACTCAATGTAGATCTGATCGTCGGGCTTTTCGTCGTGGCCGGTTTTCTGGCCTTTGTCTATCTCTCCTTGCAATTGGGTGAATTTTCCCCTTTTTCCATGGAGAAGGATTACGAGGTTAAGGCGGAATTCACCAACATCTCCGGCCTGAAACCGGGGGCGGTGGTAGAGATTGCCGGGGTTCCTGTCGGCAAGGTTGCGAAAATCTATCTGGGGAAAGAGGACCGTGCGGTCATCTCCATGGCCATCGACAAAAAAATAAAGATCAGCGAGGACGCCATTGCCTCAGTCCGGACCCAGGGAATCATCGGCGATAAATATGTCCGGATTAGCCAGGGCGGAAGTTCGGATTTTCTGAAGAATGGGGATTCGATCACGGACACCGAATCGGTGGTGGACTTGGAGGAACTGGTCAGCAAATACATCTTCGGTAAAGTGTGAGGGACGCACCGGGC
The DNA here is from genome assembly GCA_021802645.1 of Deltaproteobacteria bacterium. Lineage (GTDB taxonomy): Bacteria > Desulfobacterota > Desulfobulbia > Desulfobulbales > Desulfurivibrionaceae > JAJZRJ01. Next base: position 58,008 of record JAJZRO010000010.1, read on the forward strand.
GCCTTGCTCGGCAGATGCCTTTAGTTAATGCTTGCGGCGCAAGGTGATTTGGACGATTATGAAAAAGGGATATGGGGCGCAATGACCCATAATTGTTTGTCGGGGACACTTCGGCGTCATATGGTTGAGGATGGCATTATGAAGAATCGGGCGGGTTTTGTGGTTGCGTGGTGTCTGATCTTGTTTTTCCTGGGATTCAGGGTTCCCGTGGCGCAGGCGGCTGCGGATCCCTATACGGAAGAGATGGCCAGTACCAGCGAATCGAACGGAATGGAGGCGATTGCCGATCCGTTAGAGCCAATGAATCGGTTCTTTTTTGAATTCAACGACCGACTTTATTTTTGGGTTTTGAAACCCGTTTCCACCGGGTATTCCTACGTGGTGGCGGAGGACGTCCGGATGAGTATCCGCGATTTCTTCTACAACCTGCTTGCCCCGGTACGGATCGTCAACAGTCTCCTACAGGGCAAGGTGAAAAACAGCGCCACGGAACTGGGCCGCTTTGTCATCAACTCGACCGTCGGGGTGGTTGGCTTCGGCGACCCGGCCACGAACGAATTCGGCCTGCCCCGTAGGGACGAGGACTTGGGGCAGACGTTGGGGGTATACGGGATCGGGGATGGCTTTTATATCTGTTGGCCGATTCTGGGTCCTTCATCCCTGCGGGATACGGTCGGGCTGGTGGGGGATTCTTTTCTCGATCCGGTTTCTTATCTGATGGCCGCGGATTTCGCCGCCGGTGCCGCGGTCTATAGCGGTTCCGAGGTGAACAAGACTTCGTTGACCCTTGGCGATTACGAGGAGTTCAAGGAGGCCGCCTTTGACCCCTATCTGGCCTTGCGTGATGCCTATCAGCAGTATCGGCGGAATAAGATAAAAGACGGGAACGGCGCCCCGGACAGTTCGCTCTACAAGGAAAAAAGGGACGAGGACTGACCGCGGGAATTTCCCGATGAGCGTTTCTGTGCCCCTCTTTTTTCTCAGGTGGGCATAGGTTGAGGCGCGCCCCGACGGGACCCGAAAACAGATGTTGCAGCGCGAGGGAAGTCCCGGTATAAGTGCTCCCATTGGTATCGCGATAGATTTGTTCATCATCCACACTCCTTAAAAATATTGTTTCTCCTGGCGGGCGGCCGCCTGAACCGTGCCGCTGCGGGGAAGCAGCCAACTGAATAGAGAGAGTCGCCATGCGTTTTCCCTGGAAAGTCTTGGTAATCGGGTTGAACCTTCTCTTCCTGTTGTCCGCGATGGGCGGTCGCGCGGTTGCTGCGCCAGCTGAACCGTTGGCGGTGGTGAAGCAGGCAGTGGACGAAATTCTCTCTATCTTGCAGGACAAAAAGTTTTCAGGCGCCGCCAAAAAGGAAGAGCGGTGGAAGCGGATCAGTGTGGTGGTGGAAAATTATTTTGATTTTGAAGAAATATCCATGCGAACCCTCGCCCAGGCATGGAAAGAGCGGACTCCGGCGGAGCGTAAACAGTTTGTCGGACTCTTCCGGCAATTGTTGGAACGGACATATATCAACAAGGTCGATAATTATTGCCACGAACAGGGTGTTGCCTGCGTTGGCAAGGTGGTGAACTTCAAGCGTCAGGAGATTCAGGGCGACAAGGCCGTTGTCTATACCAGTTTCGTCCGGGATAACGTCGAGACACCGGTGGAATATAAGCTACAGAATGAATCCGGCCGCTGGATGGTCTACGATGTGGTCATTGAGGGCGTCAGCCTGGTGCGTAACTATCGTTCCCAGTTCAAGAGCATCCTTGCCAGGGAACAGTTCGGGGGGCTGCTGGCCAAAATGGAAGAGAAGGTCAAGAAGGGCGAACCGATGGAGGGGGCGCCGAAATGACGGCTACGGCCTCGGCGCATGAGGCCAAGGGTGCCGCTTTGCCGTTGGCGACAGTTCGGGAACTGAACGCCATCCTGCCTTTCTTTTCGTCCCAAGAAGTGGAAGATCTGTTGCCCTATGTGACCCAGCGCACAGTGGCGGCTGGCGAGGGGCTGTTGCGGGACGGTGACCCGGCGGATTTTTTGGGGTTTCTTCTTGCCGGCCGCTTGGCGGTGAAGAAGGAGACCGCCTTCCAAGGCAAATATATCCTGGTGGCGGTCATTGAGCCGGGAGGGCTGGTCGGTGAATTGGCGGCGGTGGAAAAAGGCCGGCGGAGTGCCACCGTGGTAGCCATGGAGGAATGCCGGTTGCTGCTGCTTTCCCACGACGCCATGAACCGGATGCTTGTGGAGAAGAGTGCCTTGGGAATCGCGGTGCTCAAGCGGGTTATCCATGTCCAGGGGCATCGACTGCGCCAAGCCAGTGAGCGACTCTCCTGGATACTCTAGCCCCAGTGTCCAGCGTCGTATTCGGTTCCCGACAACTCCTTTGGCTCCTCAAATAGTACGGCGTACCCCGGTCTGCTGCCGGGGCGTTTTGGTTTTTTTTAGTGAGCGCCTTCATGGCTGATCCGGATGTGGCAAAGGGCTGGCGGCGACGCTGCAAGCGGGATGAGGCAAAGAGTGGCGAGAGGCTTCCCCCACAGCTGCCCCACCGATTTGTGCGTAGTCTCCTGGCATACGGGATACTGGTTTTCCTGCTGACCGCATTTTTTATCCATACCAGGCAACTTCCTTATGATTATCTCGCCTGGGCGACGCTGTTGGGAGTTTTGTTTGGCGTTGCCATTGCCGGCTTCGACCGCCTCGCCTCTTGGCTGCGCACCTTTCTTGCGTTGCGTTGCAGCCGGGCGATCTGTGGATTTCTACTCTTTTTTGCCTACGTCCTTGGCTATCTGGTGCTTTTTTCCTTGATCGTCACCTATCCGGTGGGCATTCTCATCGAGCGGGGCAGCGGCTCGGCGGCCACGGCCATGGCGTATGGGCTTTTCACCATCAACATCATCCTGGTTTTTGCCATTTTGGGCTGGCTTGACTGGGAGCGTTTCGTGGCCAGTCGACGAGACCGCTTTCCGTGGCATCGGCGCCCCGCCGCGCCGGAGTCTGAGGGTGCGAAAACACTTGACAAGTAACGGGAATTGTCTATACTCCGACGTTCTATTTTCGGCGAACAGGTGAGCCTGTGCAGGTGCGGTTTGACGAAATTCCTGCCGAGGGGCGGGAGTTCGAAATCAAGGATACCTCCTGGTTTCCCGCGGAGGAGATCCAACCGATCGGGCCGGTGCAGGCGCGAATTTTCTTGGAGCGCCGCGGTGAGGATCGCGTCTTCCTTCAAGGGGCACTGGTTGGCCAGGTGCGTTTAATCTGCGACCGCTGCCTGGAAGAGTTTGATTGCAGGCTGGATCAGGAGTTTCGGATCGATCTCGAACTGGCGGACCAGGGTGCGGCTCTCCTGGACGCCGAGGCGGAGCATGCCTGCCAGGGCAGCGAGATGGACGTGATGTTCCTCACGGAGCCGCTCATCGGTCTCGGCGGGATCCTTGCCCAGCAGGTTTTCCTCTCGTTGCCGGCCAAACGGTTGTGCAGTGAGGACTGCCAAGGGTTGTGCCCACACTGTGGGGCCAATCGGAACATTGTGCGGTGTGATTGTCATGAAGCGGCGAAAAATTCGCCGTTTGCCATACTGAAGAAATTGCAACATTGAAAGAACGCGTGCAGTACGCGCAATATTGAATACCGCCGGAGGACGACGATCATGGCATTACCAAAAAGAAGACACTCCCATTCCCGCACCCGGACGCGTCGCGCCCACGACTTTTTGACCGCGCCGACCATCGCGACCTGCGAAAAGTGTGGCGAACCCAAGCTCCCCCATCGGCTCTGCCCCAACTGCGGTGCCTACAAGGGGCGTTCGGTTATCAAGCTTGCCGAAGAATAGCAGAGCGTCGGGATGGCGTTGCGAATCGCCCTGGATGCCATGGGCGGCGACAAGGGGCCGGAAGAGATGGTCGCCGGCGCCGTCCTGGCGGTTCGGGGAACCGGCCTCTCGGTAACTCTCCTCGGCGACGAGGCGCGGCTTAGGGCGGCGCTTGCCGCTCACGTCTTTCCTGCCGACCGGATCGAGGTGGTGCACGCCTCCCAGGTCGTAGCCATGGATGAATCCCCCTTCGACGGGATTCGCAAGAAGAAGGATGCCACCATTGTCCGTGCCTTTGCCCTGCATCGGGAGGGCAAGGTCGATGCCGTGGTGAGCGCCGGTAACTCCGGGGCGACCATGGCGGCGGCCATCAAGTATCTTGGCCGGCTGGATGGCATTTCCAGGCCTGGTATTGCCGGTATCTATCCCACCCTCAAGGGGCCGGTGGTGATGATGGATGTCGGCGCCAACGTGGACTGTCGGCCGCGGCATCTGTACGAATTTGGCATCATGGCCGCCGCCTTTTCCCGCGAACTTTTCGGCGTCGAACGCCCTCGCATCGGCCTGTTGAGCATCGGCGAGGAGGGCGGCAAGGGCAACATCCTGGTCAAAAAATCCCACGATCTTTTCCTGAAAAGCTCCCTCAACTACATCGGCAACGTCGAAGGCCGCGATACCTTCCAGGGTGACGTGGACGTCATCGTCTGCGATGGCTTTGTCGGCAACGTCTGCCTGAAACTCAGCGAAGGTCTTGCCGAGGCGGTTTTCTCCATGCTCGGCGATGAGATCAGGAAGAGTGTCAAGGCCAAATTCGGCTATCTGTTGGCCAAGGACGCCTTTGCCGCGTTTCGCAAGCGGGTCGATTACGCCGAATACGGCGGCGCCCCGCTGTTGGGGATCAAGGGAACCGGCATCGTCTGCCACGGCCGTTCCAATGCCGTGGCCATCAAGAACGCCATCCGGGTCGCTTCCGAGATGGTCTCTCACCGGGTCAACGATCACATCGTCGAGTTGCTCGCTGCCGACAATCTCGACGACCTGCTGGCCGAGGCCGAGTCCAGTGGAGCGTTGCAATGAATCACGCGGTCATCATCGGCACCGGCTCCGCCTTGCCGGAACGGGTACTGACCAATTTCGACCTGGAGCGCATGGTCGATACCTCGGATGAATGGATCACTACCCGCACCGGCATCAAGACCCGCCGGATTGCCGGCAAGGACGAGAATACCTCGCAGCTGGCCAGCCGGGCCGCGCGCAGGGCGCTGGAAATGGCGGGCCTCGGCCCGGCCGACCTTGATTGCATCATCGTCGGCACCATCACCCCCGATATGACCATGCCCTCCTGCGCCTGCCTGGTGCAGAAGGAACTCGCCGCCAACCGGGCCTTCGCCTTTGATCTCAATGCCGCCTGTTCCGGCTTTCTTTTCAGCCTTGATGTGGCTGACAAATATCTCTGCGCCAATCCCGCCATGAAGATTCTGGTGATCGGCGCTGAAACCCTGTCGAGCCGCGTCAACTGGCAGGATCGCAACACCTGCGTGCTGTTCGGCGACGGCGCCGGCGCCTGCGTGGTGACCGGCACCAAGGCGGAGCGGGGAATCCTGGCCAGCCGCCTTTTTGCCGATGGCTCTCTTTGGGAGCTGCTGCACCTGGAGGCCGCTCCCAGCCTGAACCAGGAACTTCGCCGGCCCGGCCAGGAGGGGGCTGCAATCCGGATGGCCGGCCGCGAGGTCTTCAAGATCGCGGTACGGGCCATGGCGGATGCCCTGCAACAGGTGCTTGCCGAAGCGCAGGTGGAGGTCGGTCGGGTAGGGCTTGTCATCCCGCACCAGGCCAACATCCGTATCATCAAAAGTCTGGCTGATCATTTGTCCCTTCCCATGGAAAAAATCTATGTAAACGTGGATAAATATGGTAATACATCGGCGGCAACCATCCCAATTGCCATCGACGAAGCCAGCCGGACCGGGCGGCTCCGGGAGGGAGATCTGCTGCTGCTTTGTTCTTTTGGCGGCGGTTTCACCTGGGGCGCAACGCTGATCAGGTGGTAACCCTTTGCATGGATAAGAAAAAACCATCGGAACCGAGAGACAGGGGGAATCGTGGACTATTTTCTGACTGAAGAACAGCAGATGATCGTGGATGTGGCCCGGCAGATCACGGAGGAGCTGATCATCCCGCAGCGGGCCGAACTCGACGAGACCGAGGAATATCCGCGGGAGATCCTGAAGGCCATGGCCCAGGCCGACCTCTACGGCCTCTATATCCCCGAGGAATACGGCGGCTTCGGCGGCGGCCCCTTTGCCATGGTTTTGGCGCTGGAGCAGATCGCCCGCGGCTGCACCGGTGTCGCCACTGCCTATGCCGCCAGCGCGCTGGGCGCCTACCCGATCCTGATTTCCGGCAGCGAGGAGATGAAGCAGCACTATCTGTCCGATATCGCGGCCGGCAAGCGGCTGGCTGCCTTTGCCCTCACCGAGGCCAATGCCGGCAGCGATGCCTCCGGCATCCAGACCACCGCGGTGCAGGATGGCGACCACTGGGTGCTCAATGGCACCAAGCAGTGGATTACCAACGCCGGCGAGGCCGACATCTACACGGTGATCGCCATCACCGACCGGAGCAAGGGGCCGCGCGGCGCCACCATGTTCGTGGTGGAGAAGGGCGACCCCGGCTTTTCCGTCGGCCCCAAGGAAAAGAAGATGGGCATCCGCTGTTCCGCCACCTGCGAACTCATCTTCAAGGATTGCCGCATTCCCAAGGATCGCGTCATCGGCCGCACCGGCGCCGGTTTCATCACCGTTATGAAGACCCTCGACCTCTCCCGGCCGGGCATCGCCTCCTTGGGCGTGGGCCTCGGTCAAGGGGCGCTCGACGAGGCCGCGCGCTACGCCAAGCAGCGGGTGCAGTTCGGCAAACCGATCATCTCCTTCCAGGCCGTGGCCCACATGTTGGCCGACATGGCCATCCAAGTGGAGGCGGCCCGCGCCTTGGTGTATGCCGCAGCCAAGCATGTCTCCGCCCACCCGAACGACGCCTCCAAGGCCGCCTCGATGTGCAAGGTTTTTGCCACCGACACCGCGATGAAGGTGGCGGTCGATGCAGTGCAGGTGCTGGCCGGTTACGGTTTCATGCGCGATTATCCGGTGGAGAAGATGATGCGCGATGCCAAGATCCTCCAGATCTACGAGGGGACCAACCAGATCCAGCGCAATGTCATCGGCCAGGAACTGAACAAGGAGTACACCTGATCCATGAAGATCGTTGTCTGTGTGAAGCAGGTGCCGGACGCCAAGGATGTGCGCCTGGACCCGAACACCAACACCCTGGCGCGCGACGGCGTGCAGTCGATCATGAACCCCTATGACCGCCATGCCCTGGAAGAGGGAGTGCGGCTCAAGGAGCAGTACGGCGGCACCGTGACCGTGCTCAGCATGGGTCCGCCCCAGGCCGGGGAGACCCTGCGCGAGGCCGTGGCCTGCGGGGCGGACGAGGCGGTGCTGGTTTCGGACCGCGCCTTTGCCGGCGCCGACACCTGGGCTACCACCCACACCCTCTCCCAGGCAATCAAGAAGATCGGCGGCGCCGATCTCATCCTCTGCGGCAAGCAGGCCATCGACGGCGACACCGCCCAGGTCGGCCCCGGCATTGCCGAACGCCTCGGCATCCCGTATGCGACCTACGTCAAAAAGGTGGTGACCTGCGAGAACGGTGCCATCCGGCTGCAGCGGATGATGGACGATGGCTACGATACCGTGGAGATGGACCTGCCCGCCCTGATGACCGTGGTCAAGGAGATCAATGAGCCGCGGATCCCGTCGCTCAAGGGCAAGATGAAGGCCAAGTCCATTGCCATCACCACCCTGAACGCCGCCGATATCGGGGCCGACCCCGACCAGATCGGACTCAAGGGCTCCACCACCCAGGTGGTGCGGGTCTTCACCCCCCAGGTCCGCGGCGAGCGCGCCATGCTGACCGGCACGGTGGATGAGGTGGTGGCCCAGTTGGTCGAAAAACTGGAATCTCTGCTCTAAGGGGAAGAGAGCGCATGCTACGGATTGATATCGAAGCTTGTATCGGGTGCGGCGTCTGCGAGCAGACCTGCACCTTTGGCGCCATCAAGGTCGAAGAAGGGCATGCCGTGGTGGGGGACAACTGCACCCTCTGCGGCAACTGCGTGGACGCCTGCGAGGTGGGCGCACTCTCCATCGAACGGGAAGAACGCGCCACCAAGGGGAATCTCGCCGACTGGTCGGGGGTGTGGGTCTATGCCGAATACCGCCATGGCCGTACCGCGCCGGTCGCCTTCGAGTTGCTTGGCGTCGGGCGCAAACTCGCCGACGAACGGAGCGTGAAACTCGCCGCCGTTTTGCTCGGCTCGAACCTGGCCGGCCAGGCCGAGGAACTGATCGCCGCCGGCGCCGACGTGGTCTACCGGGTCGACGATCCTTCCCTCGCCCATTTCACCGACGACGCCTACGGCAACGTGCTCACCGATCTCATCCGCGAACATAAGCCCGAGATCGTGCTGGCCGGCGCCACCGCCATCGGCCGCTCTTTCATCCCCCGGGTGGCGACCTCGCTCGCCACCGGCCTTACCGCCGACTGCACCGATCTGGCCATCCGCGCCGAGGACGGCGCGCTGCTCCAGACCCGGCCCGCCTTTGGCGGCAATATCATGGCCACCATCGTCTGCCCCCATACCCGGCCGCAGATCGCCACGGTACGGCCCATGGTGATGAAGCCCCTTGCCCGCGACGCCGCCCGGCAGGGCGCCATCATCGATGTGAAGCCCGCCGCCGCCCGCATGAAGTCGCGGGTCCGGGTGATCGAGAGCGTCATGGAGGAGCAGGATCAGGTCAACCTCTGCGAGGCGGATGTGGTGGTGGCCGGCGGCCGCGGCCTTGACGACGCCAAGGGCTTTGCCCAGATCCGCGAACTGGCGGACGTGCTGGGTGGGGCGGTGGCTGCCTCCCGCGCCGCGGTGGACAGCGGCTGGATCGGCTACCCCCATCAGGTGGGCCAGACCGGCAAGACCGTGGCGCCGAAGCTTTACATCGCCTGCGGCATCTCCGGCGCGATCCAGCATCTGGTGGGCATGCAGTCCTCCGAGACCATCATTGCCATCAACAAGGACCCCAACGCCCCGATCTTCGACGTGGCCACCTATGGCGTGGTCGGCGATCTCTTCGAGATCGTGCCGAAGCTGACCGAGCGCATGCGGGGGAGGAACGCACGATGAGCATTGCTGGCAAAATCGCCGTGGTCACCGGCGGCAGCCGGGGCATCGGCCGGGCCATCTGTCTCAAACTGGCGGCCATGGGCGCCACGGTGATCGTCAACTATGTGGGCAACCAGGCGGCAGCCGAAGAGACCGCGGCGGCCATCCGTCAGCAGGGCGGCACGGCCGAGGTCAGCAGGTTCAACGTCGCCGACCCCGCCGAGACCGAGGCGGCGCTCAAGAAGGTGCAGGATGACCACGGTCGCATCGACATCCTGGTCAACAATGCCGGCATCACCCGCGACGGCCTCCTCATGAAAATGAAGGACGAGCAGTGGGACGAGGTGCTGAACACCAACCTCAAGGGCGCCTTCACCTGCATTCGCGCGGTTTCCCGCGTCATGATGAAGCAGCGCTGGGGCCGGATCATCAACATCTCGTCGGTCATCGGCTTTGCCGGCAACGCCGGCCAGGTCAACTACGCGGCGGCCAAGGCCGGCATGGTGGGGCTCACCCGCTCGGTGGCCAAGGAACTCGCCTCACGTAACATTACGGTCAACGGGGTGGCGCCGGGCTACATCGTCACCGACATGACCAAGGATCTGCCGGCCGAGATCACCGAGAAGATCAAGGCGGAGATTCCGCTGGGCACCTTGGGCGAAGCCGACGATGTCGCAGCGGCGGTCGCCTATCTGGCCGGCGAGGAGGCGCGCTACGTCACCGGGCAGTTCATACATGTCAATGGCGGCATGTTCATGGGATAGAAGTGGGAAGAGAGGCAACAACACACAGCCAACTGTGCAGTCAGGAACCAGCAAGGAGAACAGATCATGTCAGTAGAACAGAAACTCATTGATATCATTGCCGAGCAGCTGAGCGTGGACAAGGCCAAGGTCGTGCCGGGCGCTTCCTTTGTCGACGATCTGGGTGCCGACTCCCTGGACCTTGTGGAGTTGATCATGGCCATGGAAGAGGCGTTCGATATCGAGATCGCCGACGAGGTGGCCGAGAAGATCACCACGGTGCAGCATGCCATCGACCATATCAAGAAGGTTGCCGGCTGAGATCGCCTCGCCCCTTTGGGGCATGGATTGCCGGATGAAGGACGAGGCCGTCTTGGCAGGTGTGTTGCCTGCCAAGACGTTTCTATCTTAAGCTTATGGAGAGGCCGAAGGTGATGAGACGAGTCGTGGTCACGGGGGTCGGTCTGGTGACCCCGCTGGGAACCGGGGTAGCGAAGACCTGGGAGGCCCTGTGCGCCGGCAAAAGCGGGATCGGCCCCATCACCCGCTTTGATGCGAGCCAGCATGCGGTGCAGATTGCCGCCGAGGTGAAGGATTTTCAGGTGGAGGATCACCTGGACGCCAAGGTGGCCAAGCATCTGGAGCTCTTTGTCCAGTATGCCGTGGCGGCGGCGGGCGAGGCCATGCGTGACGCCGCGTTTGCGATCACGCCGGAGAATGCCAGCCGGGTCGGGAGCATTGTCGGGTGCGGCCTGGGGGGCCTCCCCACCATCGAGAAATACCACAAGATTTATCTGGAAAAGGGCGAGCGGCGGATCACCCCCTTCTTCATCCCCATGGTCATCCCCAACATGGGCGCCGGCCAGATCTCCATCATTTACGGCACCAAGGGGCCGAATCTTTCGGTGACCACCGCCTGCGCCGCCGGCACCCACGCGGTGGGCGAGGCCTTCCGCTCCATCGCCAGCGGCGAGTGCGACGCGGCCTTCACCGGCGGCAGCGAATCGGTGGTCTGCCCCTTGGCGGTGGGCGGCTTCCATGCGATGAAGGCGCTCTCCACCAGGAACGACGCGCCGGCAAAGGCCTCGCGCCCGTTTGATAAGGATCGTGACGGCTTCATTATCGGCGAAGGTGGCGGGATCGTGCTGCTCGAAGCCTTGGAGCATGCCCAAGCCCGCGGCGCCAAGATTTACGCCGAGATGGTGGGATATGGTCTCTCCGGCGATGGGTACCATGTTGCTGCCCCGCCCGAGGATGGCGACGGGGCGGTGCGCTGCATGCAGATGGCCCTCAAGGATGCCGGTATGCAGCCTTCGGACATCGACTACATCAACGGCCACGGTACCTCGACACCCTTGAACGATCTGGTGGAGAGCCGGGCAGTGAAGCGGGTCTTTGGCGATCACGCTTACAAACTGGCGATCAGCTCGACCAAGTCGATGACCGGTCATCTGCTCGGTGGGGCCGGTGGCATCGAGGCGGCCTTTACCGCCCTGGCCGTGAAAAACCAGATGGCACCGCCCACCATCAACCTGGAAAATCCGGACGCCGAGTGCGATCTCGACTATGTGCCGGGTACCGCCCGCGCCATGAACATCCGGGCCGCCATGTCCAACTCCTTCGGCTTCGGCGGCACCAACGCGGTCATCATCATGAAGCGATTCGAGGGTTAGCATGAAGGTGGCCATTGGTTGCGATCACGGCGGTCTGTTGCTCAAGAACGGCATCGTGGCCCAGTTGCAGGGGCTCGGCCATGCGATCGAGGATGTCGGCACCTTTACCAACGACTCGGTGGACTACCCGGAATTTGCCAAGGCGGTGTGCGCCAAGGTGCAGGACGGCTCTTGCCAGCGCGGCATCCTCATCTGCGGCACCGGCATCGGCATGTCCATGGTGGCCAACCGTTTCGAGAACATCCGCGCCGCGCTCTGCCACGAGCACTTCACCGCCCGGATGAGCCGGGAGCACAACGACGCCAATGTCCTCTGCCTCGGCGCCCGGGTGATCGGGTCGGGGCTGGCCGACGAGATCGTGCGGGTCTGGATGACCACCGACTTCGCCGGCGGTCGCCATTTGAAGCGGATCGAGATGTTTTAACCGCCAGCCGGTTTTTCGGCGGTGGAACGGGAACCTGGGAGACGGCCAGGGGCGTCATGCCGCCCGCGGCCGTGCTTTCGTTTCATACAGCGCAACACATGCACCTAAGGTAGAGGCCCACCGTGTCGTATCTCAAGAACAGTGATCCGGAGATCTACCGCTCCATCCGCCACGAATTGGAGCGGCAGAACAACCAGCTCGAGCTCATCGCCTCGGAGAACATCGTCAGCGAGGCGGTGCTGGAGGCGCAGGGCTCGATCTTCACCAACAAGTATGCCGAGGGCTACCCGCACCGGCGCTACTACGGCGGCTGCGAATACGCCGACGAGGTGGAGTCGCTGGCCATCGAGCGGGCCAAGGCGATTTTTGGCGCCGAATACGCCAACGTTCAGCCCCACTCCGGCAGCCAGGCCAACATGGCGGTCTATTTCGCCACCCTCGCGCCCGGCGACGTGGTGCTCGGCATGGATCTCGCCCACGGCGGCCATCTCACCCACGGCAGCAGCGTCAACTTCTCGGGCCAGCTCTACCACTTCGTCTCCTACGGGGTGGACCGGACCACGGAGCGGATCGACATGGCCGAGGTGGAGCGGATTGCCCTCGAACACAAGCCCAAGATGATCGTGGCCGGCGCCAGCGCCTATCCGCGCCTCTTCGATTTCGCCGCCTTCCGCGCCATTGCCGACAAGGTCGGGGCGCTTTTCATGGTGGATATGGCCCACATCGCCGGGTTGGTGGCGGCCGGGCAGCACCCCTCCCCGGTGCCCCACGCCCATTTCGTCACCACCACCACCCACAAGACCCTGCGCGGCCCGCGCGGCGGCCTGATCCTGGCCACGGCCGAGTACGCCAAGAAACTCGACAGCAAGATCTTCCCCGGCATCCAGGGCGGCCCCCTGGTGCATGTCATTGCCGCCAAGGCGGTGGCCTTCAAGGAGGCGATGGGCGACCAGTTTCGCACCGACATGGCCCAGGTGGTGAAAAATGCTGAAGTTCTGGCCGCGGCCCTGGTTGGTTACGGCTTCCGCCTGGTGTCCGGCGGCACCGACAACCACCTGATGCTCGTTGACCTCGCCAACAAGGGGGTCACCGGCAAGGAGGCAGAGGAGGCGCTGGAGCAGGCGGGGCTTACCGTGAACAAGAACGCGGTGCCCTTCGACACCCAGAGCCGCTTCGTCACCGGCGGCATCCGGGTCGGCACCCCGGCGGTCACCACCCGCGGTCTCAAGGAGCCGGAGATGGCGCAGATCGCCGCCTGGATCAACCGGGCCATCGAGCAGCGCGCCGACTCCAAGGTGTTGGCTACGATCCGGAGCGAGGTGCGGTCGCTCTGTGCACGTTTCCCCCTCTACCCCGACCGCGTTGCCGCCGAGTAAAACGATGAGCGACAGCCGCCCCTCCTGGGAAGAATACTTCATGTCGATCACCGCGCTGGTGGCGGAACGTTCCACCTGCCTGCGCCGCAAGGTCGGCGCCATCCTGGTGCGGGACAAACGGATCATCGCCACCGGATACAACGGGGCGCCGAGCGGCATCCGCCACTGCCTCGATGTCGGCTGCCTGCGGGAGCAGCAGGGGATTCCCTCGGGTGAGCGCCATGAGCTGTGCCGCGGGCTGCATGCCGAGCAGAATGCCATTATCCAGGCCGCCCTGCATGGTGTCAGCGTGGCTGGGGCGACGCTCTTTTGCACCAACATGCCCTGCTCCATTTGCAGCAAGATGCTGATCAATGCCCGCATCGAGACGATATACTACCGCGAAGGCTACGCCGATACCCTCTCCACCTCCTTGTTGGCGGAGGCGGGTATCCCCTTGAAACAATTGCAGGTCGGCTGAGGGTGCCGGGGCGCTCCCCCGGCGCGGCCACTGCGCACCCCAGGAGGCAGCAGGCATGAAATGCCCCTATTGCGGTCATCTGGAAAACCGGGTGGTGGATTCCCGACTGAACAAGGAGTACACCATCACCCGCCGTCGCCGCATGTGCGACGCCTGCAACCGCCGCTTCACCACCTATGAGCGGCTGGAGGTGACTATGCCGATGCTGGTCAAGAAGGATGGCCGGCGCGAGTCGTGGGACCGGCAGAAGGTGGTGGATGGCATGATGAAGGCCTGCGAGAAGCGGCCGGTGAGCATCGAGCGGATCGACGAATTTGTCGATACCCTGGAGCGCGAGCTGCAGGACATGGGCGAACGCGAGATCCCGGTGCGCCTCATCGGTGAGCGGGTGATGGACGGGCTGCGTCAGATCGACGGGGTGGCCTATGTGCGCTTTGCCTCGGTCTACCGCCAGTTCAAGGACCTCAATGAGTTCATGAACGAGCTCAAAGGGATGCTCGGCGGGCCGGAAGGGGCGGCGTGAGTCTCACCGACTCCGACTATATGCGCCTGGCCTTGGCCGAGGCGAAGAAGGGGATCGGCCGCACCTCGCCGAATCCGGCGGTGGGTGCGGTGGTGGTGAAAAACGGCAAGGTGGTGGGCAAGGGCTACCACCGGAAGGCCGGCACCCCCCATGCCGAGGTGCATGCCTTAAACGCCGCCGGGGCCAAGGCCAAAGGCGCCACGATCTACGTGACCCTGGAGCCTTGCAACCATACGGGCCGCACCCCGCCCTGCACGCAGGCGATCCTCGCGAGCGGCATCCAGCGGGTGGTGATCGGCATGGCCGACCCCAACCCGTGGGTCAACGGCGGCGGGGCCGAATACCTGGCCAGCCAAGGGCTCGCGGTGGTGAACGGGGTGCTGGAGGCGGAGTGCCGGCGGATCAACCGGCCCTTTGCGAAGCACACCACCACCGGGTTGCCGTGGGTGATCATGAAGGCGGGCATGAGCCTCGACGGCCGCATCGCCACGGTGAGCGGCCACAGCAACTGGATCACCGGCAAGGAATCGCGCCACTATGTGCACCGGCTCCGCGACCGGGTCGATGCCATTCTGGTGGGGAGCGGTACGGCCCTGGCCGATGACCCCTCGCTCACCACCCGCCTGCCGGGCGGCCGGGGCCGCGATCCGTTACGGGTGGTGCTGGATAGCGATTTGCGGCTGCCGGTGACGGCAAAGATGCTGCGTCAGGAATCCGTGGCGCGCACCATGATTTTTTGCAGCCCCCAGCCCGAGGCCGGGAAGGTGGCGGCGCTGGAGGCGGCCGGCGCCCTGATCCGGCCGGTGGCCCTGTGCCGCAACGGCGGCCTCGATCTCAAGCTGGTGCTGCGGCAGCTGGGCAGCGAGGGGATCACCAGCGTGCTGGTGGAAGGCGGCGGCACCGTGCATGGCGCCCTGCTGCGCGCCGGCCTGGTGGACGAGGTCAAGCTCTTCGTCGCCCCCATCTTCATCGGCGGCGACGGCGTGCCGGTGGTGGATCGGCAAGGGGTGACCGTGGTGAGCCAGGCGCCGCGGCTTAGCGAGGTCCGCACCCGCCGTTTCGGCGACGACGTGCTCATCGAGGGTGTGTTTGCTGGAGTCACTGCGGTAGGTTGACCGCGGGGCAACCAGTGCTTATGGATACGGCCTGAGGAAAGGACGCGATGTTTACCGGAATCATTCTGGGCAAGGGCACCATCTTCGAGAAGCGGCCGGCCGGCGGCGGCATGCTCTTCGGCCTGGCGGCGGACTTCGATCTGCCGGAGCCGGAGGAGGGCGAGTCCATCGCGGTGAACGGCGTCTGCCTTACGGCCAAAGAGATCACCGGGCGCCGCTTTCTGGTGGATGTCTCGCCGGAAAGTCTCTCCCGCACGAATTTAGGCCGGTTGACCACCGGCGCGGTGGTCAATTTGGAGCGGGCCTTGCGTCTCAGTGACCGCTTGGGCGGCCACATGGTGAGCGGCCACGTGGACGCCACCACCGAGGTGCTGGAAAAGAAACCCCTCGGCGATTTCGTCCTCTTCACCTTTGCGGTGCCGCAGGACTTGGGGCGCTACATCATCGAAAAGGGCTCCATCGCCATCGACGGCATCAGCCTCACGGTCAACCACGTGGATGCCAAGACCTTTTCGGTCTCCATCATCCCGCACACCCTGACCGTGACGACCCTGGGCACCATCAAGGTCGGGGATCGCGTCAACATCGAGGTGGACCTCATCGGCAAGTATGTGGAAAAACTGCTGGCCGCCAAGGAGAGCGAGGGGACCAGCCAAGCATCACGCATCAATCCCGCCTTTCTGGCGGAACACGGTTTTCTCAAGTAGAATTGAAGGAAAGGGGTGACCCCATGCCGATAAATCGTATTGAAGAGGCCATTGCCGAGATCAAGGCCGGCAAGATGATCATCCTGGTGGATGACGAGGATCGCGAGAACGAGGGCGATCTCTGCATGGCCGCCGAACTGGTGACGCCGGAGGCGATCAACTTCATGGCCACCCACGGCCGGGGGCTGATCTGTCTCACCCTTTCCGCCGACCAGATCGAGCGCTTGCAGCTGCCGATGATGGTGCGCGACAACAAGTCGCCCTTTGAGACCGCCTTTACCGTGAGCATCGAGGCGCGCACCGGGGTGACCACCGGCATCTCCGCCGCCGATCGGGCACGGACCATCCTGGTGGCGGCCGATCCCCAGGCCGGTCCCCAGGATATCGTCAGCCCCGGTCACATCTTCCCCTTAAGGGCGCGGCGCGGCGGCGTCCTGGTGCGCACCGGCCAGACCGAAGGCTCGGTGGACCTGGCCAAGCTCGCCGGGTTGACCCCGGCCGGCGTCATCTGCGAGATCATGAAGGACGACGGCACCATGGCCCGGATGCCCGATCTGCGCAAGTTCGCGGCCAAGCACGACCTCAAGATCGTCAGCATCGCCGACCTCATCGCCTACCGCATCCAGAAGGATATCCTGGTCCACCGGGCCGCGGAAACGAACCTCCCCACCCGCTACGGTGATTTCCGGGCCGTGGTCTACACCAACGACGTCGACAACCTGGAGCACATGGCCCTCATCAAGGGCGAGATCGATTCCGCCCAGGAGGTCATGGTCCGGGTGCACTCCGCCTGCCTCACCGGCGATGTCTTCGGCTCCAAGCGCTGCGATTGCGGCAGGCAGCTCCACAGCGCCATGCGGATGGTGGAGAAGGAGGGCAGCGGCATCATTCTCTATATGCAGCAGGAAGGGCGCGGCATCGGGCTCATCAACAAGCTCAAGGCCTATGCCCTCCAAGACCAGGGCATGGATACGGTGGAGGCCAACCTGAAACTCGGCTTCAAGCCGGACCTGCGCGATTACGGCATCGGCGCCCAGATCCTGCGCGACCTCGGCGTCCGCCAGATGCGGCTCATCACCAACAACCCCAAGAAGATCGTGGGGCTCGAAGGCTATGGCCTCAAGGTGACCGGCCGTCTGCCCATCGAGGTGGAGCCGGAGCCGGAGAATATCCGTTATCTCAAGACCAAGAAGGATAAGATGGGGCATCTGCTCGAACTGCCCACCGCCGGTGCCAGGAAGGGCACCAAGAAAAGCGGCAAATCTTGATGCGTTGTCACCGAGCCGGCCGGTTGCGGCGGCTCGGGACCGTGACCGTATATCTCGGACAATGATCCGCCGGTTGTCAGCAGTGGCGCCGGCCAAGCCACCAGGGAGGAAAGGGGATGGCAAAGTTCTTTGAAGGAAATCTGCAGGCCAAGGGCAAGAAGTTCGGCATCGTGCTCTCCCGCTTCAACTCGTTCATCGCCGAGCGGCTGCTTGAGGGGGCCATCGACGCCCTAGTGCGTTCCGGCGCCAGCGACAAGGACATCGAGGTGGCCCGGGTGCCGGGTGCCTACGAGATTCCGCTCATCGCTCAGAAGATGGCGCGTTCCAAGCGCTACGACGCGGTGATCTGCCTCGGCGCCGTGATCCGCGGCGCCACTCCCCATTTCGATTTCGTGGCCAACGAGGCGGCCAAGGGCATCGCCCAGGTCGGCATGGAGACCGGCATTCCGGTGCTCTTCGGGGTGCTCACCACCGACACCATCGAGCAGGCGATTGAGCGGGCCGGCTCCAAGGCGGGCAACAAGGGCGCCGAGTGCGCCATTGCCGCCATCGAGATGGTCAATCTGCTCGACGCCATGTAGTCTTCCCATGGGTCTCCGTCGCAAGGCCAGGGAAATCGCCCTGCATTGCCTGTACCAGAGCGAGATGACCGCCGCTGCGGCGGTGGAAAGCTTTCCCTTGCTCTGCGCCAATTTCGAGGTCAACCAGAAGGCCATTCCCTATGCCCGTGAACTGGTGGAGGGGGTGGCCGGCCACTGGGAGGCGATCAACGCCCTGATCCAGGAGAACGCGGCTCACTGGCGGCTGGAGCGGATGTCGTGCATCGACCGCAACATCATGCGCATCGCCATCTTCGAACTCTGCTTCCGGCAGGATGTGCCGGCCAGCGTGGCGATCAACGAGGCGATCGAGGTGGCCAAGCGCTTCAGCACCGACGACGCGCCGCCCTTCATCAACGGCATCCTCGACGCGGTGAAGAAGAATCTCGACCAGTCGCGGGAAAACGCCGTTGATTGAGTTGCACTCCCGGTGGTTTCTGCTACCATAGGGCCATGGCACGGGACGACAGCAAGCAGGAGCGGCCGCCGCTCGGTCAGGAAATCGCCTCGGTAGTGGGGATCTTTGTCGCCCTCTTTCTCCTCCTCTGCCTTGCCAGCTACTCCCTGCCCCAGCCGGGGCTCGTCACGCCGCCCAACTGGGGTGGTTCCTTGGGCGGCTTCATCGGCCGCGTTTTCTGGGGGGACTTTGGCCTCACCGTGCTTTGGCTCCCGGTCCTGCTGCTCATCCTTGCCGTCCGCGCCTTTTCCCCTCGTTTTTCCCTGGAGGATTTACCCCTCATGGTGCTGGGCGCCACCGGCATCCTGCTGGCCAACAGCGGGCTCTTCGGCCTGCTGGCGGGAGAGAGCCTGGTCGCGCTCGGCAATCGGGTCTATCCGGTGGCCGGTCAGCTCGGGCTCCTGATCCATGGTTTTGCCTCCCGTTTTTTCGGTACGGCCGGCGCGCTCCTTGCCTATCTGACCCTCCTTCTTGTCTCCCTCATGGTGATCCTCGATTTTTCGCCCTATGCCTTGTTCCGGCGGCTGCGAGAGGCAAAGGACCGCGGGGAGAGCGAGCCTTCCCCGCCTGCTAAGATCAGGGTGGCGGAGCCCCCTGCCGACGAGGACGAAGTGCCGAGTGTCCATGAGCCGGTGCGGCCGTCCGCCCGATCCGAGGAGGATTTCGAGCCACTGCCCGCTGCCCGCGGGGCCTATCAGCTGCCGAGTCTCGCCCTGCTCGATAAACCCGAGCACCACGATCTCACCGTGGACCGCGACTACTACTACAAGGTGAGCAAGGAACTGGAGGAGAACCTCAAGAACTTCGGGGTGGAGGGCAAGGTGGTCGGTATTTCGCCGGGGCCGATCATCACTACCTACGAATTTGCGCCGGCTCCGGGGGTGAAGATCAACAAGATCGTGGGGCTGGCCGATGATCTTACCCTGGCCCTGAAGGCCGAGAGTGTGCGCATTGTGGGTTCCATCCCCGGCAAGGCGGCGCTCGGCATCGAGATTCCCAACCCGGAGCGCCAGACTGTCTCGCTGCGCGACATTTTGGCCGACGAGAAATTCCAGAAGGCGGAGTCGCGCCTCGCCATGGGGCTCGGCATGGACGTGATCGGCAACCCGGTGGTGGCCGATCTTGCCCGCATGCCGCATCTGCTCATCGCCGGCGCCACTGGCTCGGGCAAGAGTGTGGCGGTCAACACCATCATCACCAGCATCCTCTGCAAGGCCACCCCCGAGGAGGTGCGCTTCCTGCTGGTGGACCCCAAGCGTATCGAACTCTCCAGCTACGAGGCGATTCCCCACCTGCTGCACCCGGTGGTGGTGGACCCCAAGATGGCGAGCCGGGCTCTGCTCTGGGCAGTGCGCGAGATGGAGCGCCGCTACCAGCTCATGGAGGAGGCGCGGGTGAAGTCGCTCGCCAGCTACAACGCCAGCGCCGCCGTGAAATTGCCGCTCATCGTCATCATCATCGACGAGCTGGCCGACCTGATGATGGTCTCCTCCCGCGAGGTGGAGGATGCCGTGGCGCGCCTGGCCCAGATGGCGCGGGCCGCGGGTATGCACCTCATTCTCGCCACCCAACGCCCCTCGGTGGACGTGCTCACCGGCCTCATCAAGGCCAATTTCCCCACCCGCATGTCCTTCAAGGTCTCCTCCAAGGTGGATTCCCGCACTATCCTCGACGCCGTGGGCGCCGAGCACCTGCTGGGCGCCGGCGACATGCTCTTTTTGCCGCCGGGCACCGCCAAGCTCCAGCGCATCCACGGCGCCTACGTTTCGGAACAGGAAATCGAGCGGGTGGTGGGCTTCCTGAAGCAGCAGGGGACTGCGGAGTATGATGCTTCGGTACTCGCCATGGCTGAGGAGCCAGAGGGTGGCGAAGAGGGCGGCGCGGAGGAGTTCGACGACCGCTACGACGAGGCGGTGGCCATTGTCACCGAGACCGGCCAGGCTTCGATCTCCATGCTGCAACGCCGCCTGCGGGTGGGCTACAACCGGGCGGCCCGCATGATCGAGACCATGGAGCGGGAAGGGGTGGTAGGCCCCGCCGACGGCGCCAAACCTCGCGAGGTGCTGGTGCGCAGCCACACCTAGCAGGAGGCTGGAAAAGACGTTTAGGTCCTTTGCGGCTCGCGAAATCGCCGAAGTGAATTCCGCGATTCCTCATAATTCCGGCTCGGTGTCTTCTGCCGGAATTGGCGCCCCATCCTCGGGGCGCACGCAGGCTGTCGAAAACCCAGGTTTTGCAACAGCCTGCCCGATTTTGACTTGCCAGGCCCCGAGCAATGATTATCAGTATATGCAATGTATGCCGCGGAACCGCCGCGGCGATTGAACCAAACCCGGCAGGATGCCGATAAAGATAGTGGGAGGCAGCGATGCGCAAGGTACCCGGCAGGACCATCGACATGTCCAAGGTGCAGACGGTCATCTACCACATGCCCGACGGCCAGGCCCTCGCCATTCCGGTGGAGGGGGTAGAGCAGTTCATCGAGTTCGGGCTCGGCACCATCTGCGATACCTCGGAGGTCAACGGCCTTGTCCATTTCTTTCCCCGCGGCAACGCCTAGGGATAACCCGTGGATTGACCATGACGGCACGTTTCCGCGCTGCGGAGACGTGCTTTTTTGTGTGCGATGCAAATTGATCTGACCACCGACGGCCACGTCCACACCAAGTACTGCCACCATGCCCACGGCGAGATGGCCGACTATGCCGAAGCTGCCATGGCTGTCGGTTTGACGCGGCTCACCTTCCTGGAACACCTGGAAGTCGGCATCAACTACGACGAAGCGACCTGGCTTTCCGAGGCGGAGTTTGCCCAGTATCGCGCCGAAGGAGAAGCCCTGCGCGAGCAGTACCAGGGCCGCATCGAGATCGGGCTGGGGGTTGAGGTGGGCTACAATCCGAAACGGGCGCTGGAGATTCGCGAGTTCCTCCAGCGCCACCCCTGGGATCGGGTCGGCATTTCCTTCCACTACTACGAGATCGACGGCCGCCACTACAACGTGGTGAGCCGTCGCAAGGCCAATCTGGAGCCTCTGGCGAGCCACGGGGTGGAACGGGTGATTACCGACTATTTCGCTACCCTGCTGGCAGCGGTCGAAACCCTGCCCGGCACCGTGCTCTGTCATCTGGATGCCGTGCTCCGCCACCATCCCGAAGTCCGCTTCACCGCCGGCCACCAGCACCAGATCACCGAAATTCTCCAGGCCATGGCCAGGAAGGGCATGGCGCTGGAGGTCAATACCTCCGGTTTTCCCCACCGGGGCGAGCAGTATCCGACGCGAGCGATTCTTGAAGAGGCCGTAGCCCTCGGGATCCGCCTGGAAGCCGGTTCCGATTCCCACCGACCCAGCGAGGTGGGGCGACATTTCCACCGGCTGCCCGATTTTCTTGGTGGCGACCACTCCGTCCCGCCCCAGTCCTGAAAAAATCGTTGACCCGCAGTTTTCCCCGCAGCTAACATATAATAGTTGGCCTCCCTGTTGTTGCGCAGGCTTTTTTCGGGGATGCCGTCATCAAATCGGACGTGCTGGAGGTTTGTGGTGTCGCAGATTCTCCTTATCGAAGATTCGCCGGTCATTGTCGAACTGGTGCGACTGCTGCTGCACCAGCAGGGGTATGCGGCGCTGGTGGCCGAGGATGGCCGCCGGGCCAAGGAATTGATCACGAGTAGCCCGGCGCCGGCCGCGGTGATTCTCGATATCATGCTGCCCTATGCCGATGGCTTTGAGCTGCTGGGGGTGATCCGGCAGCAGCCGGGCTGGGAAAAGGTGCCGGTGATCATGCTCACCGCCAAGACCCAGGAAAAGGACATGATCAAGGCCCTGGAACTCGGTGCTGACGATTATGTGGTCAAGCCCTTTCGGCCCGCGGAATTGGGCGCCCGGCTGAAGCGGCACATCAAGGGCGGCGCATGAAACGGGCTGCGGTCTTTTTCGGTTTGTTGCTGGCCGGCACGGCGCCATTGGCCGTGGCCGGTGAAGAGGCCCCTTGGCAATCGGCCGTGGCGGCCAAAGATTTCCCGGCGGCCGAGCGGTTGCTCCGCCAGGAATTGGCGAGCCGGACGCAGGATCAGGAGGCGCGTTTTGCCTTGGCCAGGGTGCTGGCGTGGCAGGGGCGATACGCCGAGGCGCTGCGGGAGTATGATACCCTTCTGGCCGTCCAGCCCGCGAATGCCGATTATCTGCTGGGCCGGGCGCAGACCCTTTACTGGAGCGGCGATCTGCCGCAGGCAGTAGAGGCTGCTGCCAAGGCGAAGGCCGTGGCACCGAATTATCTTGATGCGTGGCGACTGGAGATTCAGGCCCTACTCGCCACGACGGATGGCGAATCCACGCAACGGGCCGCCGCAACGCTGGCCGCAGCGGAACAGCGTTTCGGTCCGACTGCGGTGGCAGACCTGCGCCAACGGCTGACGGCCCGTGAGCATCCCGGGACCTTTGTTCCCCAGCGGGAGGTGGAGGCGGGCGGCAGCTACGAACATCTCACCCACGGGTATGATTCGTGGAAGAGCCTCTATCTTGAGGGCGAGAACCGTTACCAGGCCGGCCGTACGGTTTACGGCCAGGGACGCTTTACCGACCGGTATCGGCTCGACGATACGGAATTGATGCTGGGCACGGTGCAACGGCTCACCGACAACGTGGACTGGCAGGTGGAGGCGTCTGGCAGCCCAACCCATGAGGTACTGCCGGAATATACGCTGCTCCTGGGCGGGTCGGCCCGCTTCGCCCCAGGGTGGGATGCCGGGCTCACCGCCAGACATTCGGCCTACACCCATACGTACAGCAACCTCTATAGTTTTGGCCTGGGCCACGAGATGGGTCCTTACCGGCTGGAATACATGCTTTATGCCGGCCAGGCGGAGGATGCCAGTGCAGTCTTCGCCCACCGGCTGCAAGGGACTTGGTATTACGGGGGGCGCAATCGGGTCGGACTCTACGTCGCGGTGGGGCAGGAGACCGAAAATTCGGGTGAACCCGGGGCCGACCACTTGCTGACGGACAGTGTCCGCTCCATCGGCATTATCGGCCGCCACTGGTTCGGGGATGGGCCGTGGGGTATCGGCTACCATCTCTGGAACCATAAGCAGAGTGATCGCTATACCCGCACGGGAGGCTCCCTTGGGCTTCGGTACCGTTTCTGACGGCTTCTTGACCTGGGTGTATTTCACTTCCCTTGCCATTGGTGCGGCGATTCTTTTCATGATGGCGCGGATTCTGGTACTCCGCGTCTACCTCCTCCTCTCTCAGCGTCGTACCGCCAGGTTTGAGGCCTTCTGGCGGCCGTTGCTCGCTGAACTTGCGATTGTGCCGATACCCTGCAAGGGGATGGCGCTGCCTCGCCTCCACCGGCGTGATTACCGCCGGTTCATCGGTCTCTGGCTCGCCATGCAGGAATCCCTGGCCGACGAGGCGCATGAACGCCTCAACCACGTGGCCCGTCGTCTGGGTGCCCATCGTATCGCCCAGCGCTCCCTGCAGCGTAAGAGCGTACCCCAGCGACTGGCGGCGCTGATTTTCCTCGGCCACCTCAAGGACCGCGCCAGCTGGCTGACCCTGGCGGCCATGCTGCACGACGCCAGTCCGGTGATCTCCGTGGTGGCGGCCCGTTCTCTCATGCAGACCAATCCCGCCAAGGCCGCCCCCCTTGTCTTTGCCGAGTTGCTGCGGCGGGAAGATTGGCCGGTCGAGCGGCTGGGGCTCGTCTTCCGCCATACGCTTAGCCCGGAACTGGCCAATCTCCATCTGACGCCCCTCTTGGACGACTGCGACGACGAAACCGCCATCCGGTTGCTGCCCTATGTCCGCTACCTGCACCATGAGGCGCGGGATGCCCTGCTCTTTGCCTTGTTGAGCCGCAGCCGATCCGACCGGCTCACCTCCCGGGTGCTGCGCCAAGTGGAGAATTCCGGATGTCTGGAACAGGTGCGGCGTTATACCGCCTATCCCCGCTGGCATGTGCGGATGCAAGCGGTGGCGGCCCTGGGCCGGATCGGTACCCGGGAGGAGGATCTCGCCATCCTTACCGAACGGCTTGGCGACGAGCAGTGGTGGGTGCGCTACCGGGCGGCCCAGGCCTTGGTGCGGCTGCTTGGCCAGTCGCCCAACGAGTTGCGCGCCTTGCAGGAGCGCCATGCCGATCCCTACGCCCGCCAGATGCTGGCGCAGGTGATGCGCGAGGAGGCGTTGTCCCATGCCTGACGCCGTCACCCTGGTGCAGTGGGCCGAATGGTTTTTCCTCGCCTATTTCCTTTGCGTGAACGGCGGCTATCTGTTGCTGGTCTTTCTGGCTTCCTTCCGACTGGCGGACTATATGGGCACTGTGGATTTCACGGACCTTCCCCATGTTTACACCGAACTCGAGCCGCCGGTCACTGTGCTGGTGCCGGCCTACAACGAGGCCGCTTCCATCGTGGGATCGGTGCGATCGCTCCTGCAGTTGCGCTATTCCGAGTTCGAGGTGGTGGTGATCAATGACGGCTCCAGCGATGCCACCCTGGCCGAACTGCTGTCCGCTTTCGGTCTGCAGGAGTTTCCCGAGGCCTACCGTGTCAGGCTCGCGACCAGGCCGGTGCGGGCGGTGTACCGTTCCACCCTGCACGCCAACCTGCGGGTGATCGACAAAGAAAACGGCGGCAAGGCCGATGCCTTGAATGCCGGCATCAATGCCGCGCGGTATCCCCTGTTCTGCGGGGTGGATGCCGATTCCATGCTGCAGCCCGAGAGTTTGCGTCTGCTGGTCCAGCCCTTTCTCACCGATCCGCGCACCGTGGCCTGCGGCGGTGCGGTACGGCTTGCCAACGGTTGCGAGGTGAGCGGCGGGGTGCTCCAGCAGGCCCGGTTGCCCAAAAATCCCCTGGCCCTCTTTCAGATCGTCGAGTACCTGCGCGCCTTTCTCTTCGGCCGCTTGGGCTGGGCTGCGCTGAACGCCCTCTTGGTCATCTCCGGCGCCTTTGGCCTCTTCCGCAAGGAAACGGTGGTCGGGGCCGGGGGGTACCGGGTCGATACGGTGGGCGAGGACATGGAACTCGTGGTGCGGCTGCACCGTACCCTGCGCCGGGCAAAGAAACCTTACCGCATCACCTTCCTGCCCGACCCGGTCTGCTGGACCGAGGCGCCGGAGAAGCTCTCCACCTTGCGGAACCAGCGGGTCCGCTGGCAGCGGGGCTTGGGCGAGAGCCTCATGATGAACCGCGCCCTCTTTTGCGGCCGCGGCACCGGCCTGGTGGGGTGGTTCGCCTTTCCCTTCTTCGTTTTCTTCGAGTGGTGGGGGCCCTTTTTCGAGGTGGTGGGCTACGGGGTCACCATCTGGGCCTACTGGCAGGGACTGCTCAACTTCCAGGCCATGCTGCTCTTCTTTTCCGTGGCCGTGGGGCTAGGGATGCTGCTGTCGGTCAGCTCGCTCTTTCTTGAGGAGCGCTCCTTCCACATCTACACCCGCTTCCGCCAGCTGCTGGCCCTGCTCGCGGCCTCGGTGGTGGAAAACTTCGGCTACCGCCAGCTCATCACCCTTTTCCGCCTGTATGGTTTGATGCTGGCGGTGGTCGGGGTGCGGGCGCGCTGGGGCCGGATGGAGCGGCGTGGCGCGGTGCGGGAGTAAACTCGTTCATTTCTTTGCGTGCCTTTATGCCCGCATGGGTGCAAAGAAACGAACCAAAGAAAGGGCACCCGTGTCATTTGTCCCGCCGTTGGCGGGATACCCTGCGCTCCTCAAAGCCGCCGGGAGTTTGCAAACTCGGCTCCGCCTCGGACAGTGCAAACTCCTTTTTCGGCAGCTTTTCCGGTGCTCGGCTGCGTGCCAATGGGGGGGAATATGTGAAGGTTTTCCTATTTTGATGTGCAAATTTTTTTGGCTAAAGCTGAGGCGTCTTCAAAGCTGGCAACATCTCTCCATTTTCCATCCACCATGAGCCCATTGTCATTACCGAATCCAGAACTCCAGTGCGCGACTGTTGTTATTTTTTGAGTTCCGCAATTCACATGATATGTGACACGGTATGTGGTTGTGCCTTCTGGGCTTGTAACTATCGAATATGTTTTTACTTGGATGATGTTTGGCGAAATTTTCTTTATACTTTCTTTGAGGTAGTAGTCTTTTGAAATTTGAGGCCCTGGTATCTGGGCGTGATGATATAAAATTTTTGTTTCGCCAGCATTTGCTGGCGAACTTAGCAAAACAAGAAACAACATCGCGAATCCGGTTTTGAGTAGAGTCATCCTCGTGTCAATCAATTTGACTTCGATGGCGGTTAGTCACCTTGGCCGACTAGATTTCGCGTGATCTTGGTCATCATGAATTAATACTAACTTTGGATAGTATGTTTTTTTATGCCAGGTGGATGTGGAGCGGTACGGTGTGCAGGGCCTTGTTGACCTGCTGGGTGGTGCCGAGGCGCCACTCCTTGACCGTGGCGTTGCCGCAGAGGGAGGCGATCTCCGCCACCACCCCCTTGAGGTTGATGAGCGGGTGGCGGGAGAAGACCTCGGGCAGGCCGTAGGTGAGGTTGCAGGCCAGGCACTTGCCCGGCCGCTGGTGAAGTTCCAGGGCAAAGGCCAGGGCCTTGGCCTTGGCGTCGTAACGCTGGAAGGCCAGGCGGATGTCGTAGGCACCCTCGCTGGGGTCGCCCAACAGGGCGTCGAAGAACTGGTCGGCCCGGTCGGCCGGAAAAAGGCGGGTCAGAACCTCGCTGGTAAAGAGCTGCTCCGGGGCGGTGATGCTCATGGTGGGCTCCTTGGGCTGGGGTAGGGACTTCGTCCGGTTGACGACCGCCGGCCAGTCTACCATCACCTCCCGGCCTGCTTCAATCTTTTTCTCCGGTGCGCCATTCCCCTCTCTGTGGTACATTTCCCCCCATGCAGCGCTCCCTCTTTCCTCTTGATACGCCCCCCTCGGCCCCCAAGGCAACGGTCTCGCCGGTCAGCCGCCAGCATCTGAACGAGGCGCAGTACGAGGCCGCCACCACCGTGGACGGCCCGGTGCTGGTCATTGCCGGCGCCGGCAGCGGCAAGACCCGCACCCTGGTCTACCGCCTCGCCCATCTGGTGGAGCAGGGGGTGAGCCCGGAGCGGATCCTGCTCCTCACCTTCACCCGCAAGGCGGCCCAGGAGATGGTGAGCCGCGCGAGCCTGCTGCTCGACGACTCCTGCCGCAGGGTCATGGGCGGCACCTTCCATGCCGTGGCCAATCTACTGCTGCGGCGCCACGCTCACCACCTCGGTTATGCCCCCAACTTCACCATCCTCGACCAGGACGACGCCGAGGGCATCGTCAACCTCATCAAGTCCTCGCTCAGCCTGGGCGGCGAGAGCAAGCGCTTCCCGTCGAAGCGGCTCATCGTGGCGATCCTGAGCAAGGCGGTGAACAAGGGCATCTCCGTCGCCGACCTCTTGGACAGCGAATACAGTCATCTCCACGACTTTCTCGACGACCTGTTGCTGATCCGCGACCACTACCAGAAGTTCAAGGTCGAGCACGGGCTGATGGACTACGACGACCTGCTCATCAACTGGCAGCGGCTGCTGGCCGAGCACCCGGCGGTGCGCGAGGAGCTGGCCAACCGCTTTGCCTACCTGATGGTGGACGAGTATCAGGACACCAACCCGATCCAGGCCGAGATCGTGCGCCTCATGGCCGCCCCGCGCAACAACGTCATGGTGGTGGGCGACGATTCCCAGTCGATCTACAGCTTCCGCGGCGCCGACTTCCGCAACATCATGGACTTCCCGCGCCTTTTCCCCGGCACCAAAATCATCCGGCTGGAGGAGAACTACCGCAGCACCCAGCCGATCCTCTCGGTGACCAACGCCATCATCGAGCGCGCCCAGGAAAAATACACCAAGACCCTCTACAGCAAGATCGAGTCCGGCGAGGCGCCAGTGGTCCATGCGGCCCGCGACGAGGGGGCCCAGGCCCGCTTCGTGGTGGAGAAGATCCTGGCCCGCCAGGCCGAAGGGGTGCCGCTTTCCGAGATCGCGGTGCTCTTCCGCTCCGGCTACCACTCTTTCAAGCTGGAGCTGGAGTTGGCCAACCGCCACCTCGATTTCGAGAAGCGCGGGGGGCTCAAACTCACCGAGTCGGCCCACATCAAGGACGTGCTCGCCTATCTGCGGGTGCTGCTCAACCCGCAGGACAATCTTTCCTGGAATCGCCTTTTGCTCCAGCTCGACAAGGTGGGGCCCAAGACCGCCCAGAACGTGCTGAGCCGGCTCAAGGCGGCGGATGATCCGCTCACGGCGCTCAGAACCTACCCGGCCGGCAAATCGTGGCAGGCAGGACTCCTGGCCCTGGCCGATTTGCTCACCGAGCTCTCCGCGCCAGGGCTTGCGCCGGTTGCGCAGTTCGACCTGCTCATGGCCTACTACCGGCCCACCTTCGAGCGCCTCTACCACGACGACTACCCGCGCCGCAGCCGCGACCTCGACCAGTTGCGGATGATCCTCGAGGGGTACACCGAGTTGCAGCCCTTCCTCGACGACACCTCGCTCGACCCGCCGCAGCCCAATGATCTGCCGGCCGAGCTGGCGGGCAGCCGGGAGCGGCTGGTGCTCTCCACCATCCATTCGGCCAAGGGGCTGGAGTGGGACACGGTCTTCATCATCCATCTGGTGGAGGGCAAATTCCCTTCGGCCCAGGCCGCCCTGCCGGAGCAGTACGAGGAGGAGCGCCGCCTCTTGTACGTGGCTGCCACCAGGGCCCGCAAGCGCCTTTTCTTCCTATACCCCCGCGAGGTGATGAGCCCGGACCGCTACCGCACCGCCGGCGCCATCTCGCCCTTTCTGGAGGAACTGCCGCCCAACCTCATGCAGAGCGGCCGGGAGAGCACGCCCTCCTGGCTGGCCGACCCCTGGCAGAGCGAACCAATGGCTGCGTCGCCCGCCTATACACCAGCGACCCTCACGACCACCGCGCCGGAGCCGCCGGCCGCAGCGGAACTTAAGCCCGGCATGGCGGTGAAGCACCCCTTCTTCGGCCAGGGCACGGTGGAGCGGGAGAAAGGCCCGCGCACCTTCGACATCTACTTTCCGCGCCACGGCCGCAAGACCCTGCACCTCGACTACGCCCGCCTGGAGGTGCTTTCATGATGGACTACCGCGAGGCGTGGGCCTATCTCGACCAACTCCAGTTTTTCAAGATCAAGCTGGGGCTCGACAGCATGGAGGCCTTTCTCGATCGGGTCGGCCACCCGCAGCGCGGGCTTGCCTGTCTCCACGTGGCCGGCACCAACGGCAAGGGCTCGGTCTCCTCGGCCTTGCTTTCGGTGCTGAGCCGGGCCGGCTACCGGGTGGGGCTCTACACCTCGCCGCACCTTTCTTCCGTGCGGGAGCGCTTCCGCATCAACGACACCTTCATCCCGGAGCAGGATTTCGCCCGGGTGGCGAGCCAGATCCGCGAGGTACTTGGCGACGAGCAGATCACCTATTTCGAGTTCACCACCGCCCTGGCCCTGCT
>JAJZRO010000010.1:87923-90806 GCA_021802645.1 Deltaproteobacteria bacterium
ATGAGGCCATCGACCGGGCCTGGCAACTGGCCGGGCCGGATGATTTGATCTGTATTGCCGGCTCGCTCTATCTGGTGGGGGCGGCGCGCCAGGAACTGCTGGGCGAGGTGGTGGGGTGAAGGATTACGAAGGCTTTGCCGGCATCGACGAGGCCGCCATCCGCCGCGAGCGGGACAAGGCGCGGGAGCTGCGGCGCAGCCGCTGGTGGCAGCAGAAGCTCGCCCAGGGGCTCTGTTATTACTGCGGTCAGCAGGTGAAGCCCTCGGAGCTCACCATGGACCACATCGTGCCCATCGCCCGCGGCGGCCAGAGCAGCAAGGGCAACGTGGTCACCACCTGCAAGGAGTGCAACAACAGGAAGAAGTCCATGCTCCCCATCGAGTGGGAGGAGTACATGGAGAGTTTGGCTGGTCGGAAAGAATAACGACAGGGTATTCCGGAAAGCTTTCGGCCCGAGGCCGCGAAGAACGGCGAGCAGGCGACGAGACAGTACCTATAGTACGGCGAGGAGCCGCGCAGTCCGGGCGACAGCAGCGAACGCGGCGAAGGCATTGGGTTGCAAGCGAAGCGGAATCAGTCGCCGAAGCAGATGCCGATCTCTTTGGCGGTCATCAGCTTGTCGCTGTCCAGCGGCACCTTCTTGCGCGCCTTGATCGCCTCGGCCAGCGGCACCGGCACCATGTCCGGCGTGGAGAGCGCCACCATGTGGTCGAAGTTCTCCTGCTCCGCCATCCGCACCGCCGCGCCGCCAAAACGCAGGGCCAGCAAGCGGTCGAAGGTGGTGGGTGAGCCGCCGCGCTGGAGGTGGCCCAGCACCAGCGAGCGGGTGTCCTTGCCGGTGCAGCCCTTGATCCGTTTTGCTACCCATTCGCCAATGCCGCCCAGCAGCACCTCCTGGCGGCCGGCCTCGCTTTTTTCCTTGTGCAGGGCCTCGTTCATCCCCTTGGCCTTGGCGCCCTCGGCCACCACCACGATGCCGTAGTGCTTCTCGTGCAGTTCGTTGTCGTTGATCTTCTCGCAGACCTTCTCGAGGTCAAAGGGAATCTCCGGGATGAGGATGGCGTCCGCCCCGCCGGAGATGCCGGAGTTCAAGGCGATCCAGCCCGAATCCCGACCCATGACCTCGACCACCATGACGCGGTCGTGGGATTTGGCGGTGGAGTGGAGCTTGTCCAGTGCCTCGGTGGCGGTGGAGACCGCGGTATCGAAGCCGAAGGTGCGCTGGGTGGCCTGCAAATCGTTGTCGATGGTCTTGGGCACCCCGATCACCGGCATGCCCTTCTCCACCGCAAAGCGGTGGGCGATCTCCAGGCTGCCGTCGCCGCCCACGGCGATGTGGCAGAAGAAGCCCATGCGCTTGAAGTTTTGCATCACCCGGTCGGAGAGGTCGCGGATCTGCACCTCGCCGGCCAGGTTCTCCACCGGCATGGCAAAGGGGTTGCCCTTGTTGGTGGAGCCGAGGATGGTGCCGCCCAGCGGCATGATGTCCTCGATCTTTTCCGGAGTAAGGCGGATCAGTTCCTCGGGGTCGAGCAACCCTTTATAGCCGCTCTTGCTGCCGTAAATTTCCCAACCCCGGCGGTAGGCGGACTTCACCACCGCGTAGATTACGGCATTGAGGCCCGGCGCGTCGCCGCCGCCGGTGGAGATCACGATCTTTTTCATCGGGTGCGCTCCTGGGCATTCCCTGTGGAGGATTGATTGGGTGGGCTTGGCCCACATCTTTTTATAGGACCCTTTGGCCGCGAGGTCAAAAAAAACCTTCTCCTTGACTTCTGGCCCCACATTTCTTAACGTAAAGCTTAAATTCTCACGGATCGAAAAGGCGATATTCCCAGGTTTCAAGTTTGCGGCCCGGTGGTTCCGGGTCGTATCGCTTATGACGTAAACGAAGGAGACTCAGCATGCTTGAAGTAACGGATTTGGCGGTGGCCAAACTGAAGGGCTACCTGGAGGACAACAAGATCGACTCGCCGGTGCGGGTCGCCCTGATGCAGGGCGGCTGAGCTGGTCCCTCCCTGGGATTGGCTCTGGATGAGCCAAAAGCGAACGACGCAACCTACGAACACGGCAGCATCAAGTTCCTCATCGACAACAACCTGAGCAACCAATGTGGGGTGATCAAGATCGATTTCATCGATGCTGGTCCCCGTTCCGGGTTCGCCATCTCGTCGGCCAAGCCGTTGGGCGGCGGCGGGGGGTGCAGCAGCGGTTCCTGCGGCAGCAGCGGCGGTTCCTGCGGCTGCTGATTCCGATCGTCGAACAGAAGAGAGATGCAAGGCCCCTGCCGGTAACGGCAGGGGCCTTGTTGTTTAGCGGGTGCAGCCGGTAGCCGGCAGGGCAGGGTCGTGCTGGCTCTTGCCGAGCCAGGTGAGGTAGGCGATGAGGTCGGTCATCTCCTTGCTCTGCGGGTCGAGCCCCTGGCCGCGCAGGGCCATCTCGATGCAGGAGTTCACCACATCGGCCAGCTTCCCCATGGTGTTGCCCATGAGGGGAAACGAGGTGCGGCGGTCGAGATCAGCGGGGAGATCGCGGCCCTGCTCGTGGCAGGTGAAGCAGCATTTGCCCGCAGTGCCGCCGCCCAGGGTGGGGTCTAGGTAGAGGCGGCGGCCGTTGTCCAGGTCGGCACCATGGGCGGTGGTTTGCAGCAGCAGGACGATGGCGGGGATGGCGGCGTAGGCGAGGCGCATGGTCGTCGTGGCTCCGGAGGGTTGCTGGTCATTGCCAGAGGCGGAGAATCCTGCTACAAGCATAGTGGAATCTTGCGGAAAGGTCAAACAGGAGGGGTCTGCATGAGTGGCACCGCAAAGTCTCCGATCAGCGAGGCGGAAGGGCAGGCGTTGGTGGCCCTGGCCCGCCAGACCATTGCCAAGCGCCTTGGCC
>JAJZRO010000011.1 GCA_021802645.1 Deltaproteobacteria bacterium
GCGGCAAATCAAAGAGGGAGGTCTCGTTGTTGATGGAGTAAAGATAGCGGTCAATGATGCCGTTTCCCCCCATCCGTGAGACCGGAATCGTGGCGGTCACGCCGAGGTAGTCAAAGAATCTGCGCAG
The DNA here is from genome assembly GCA_021802645.1 of Deltaproteobacteria bacterium. Taxonomy (GTDB): domain Bacteria; phylum Desulfobacterota; class Desulfobulbia; order Desulfobulbales; family Desulfurivibrionaceae; genus JAJZRJ01. The sequence goes on from JAJZRO010000011.1 coordinate 128, forward strand.
CACCTGTCCTTGATCGAGAGACCCCAGGTAGTGCACCCCCACTTCGCATTCGATTCCCTCCCTTGTATAACTGCGCATCAAGCCGCCCGGACGGGAATTCTTTTCCAGCACGGTCACCCCGAAACCAAGTTTGGCCAGGATGATGGCGGTGCTGAGACCACCGACACCCGAACCGATAATCACGACGTTTTGGGGAAAGGACGCCCGTGTTTGCATCATGCCGCAGTCTCGCCGTCACTGGAGGAAGCGTTCAAAGTGATACCACTCGAAAGGGTGCTGTCGGAGCGTTTCTTCCAGCAAGTCGGCATAGCGCTGGGCAGCCTGTTCAATTGCCCTGCCTCTGTCGCGGCGGGAAACGGGGTTCACGGCAATGGGGTCGGACAACGTGAAGCGATAGCTGTTTTTCCCGGTGCGGAAGGCAAAAAACACAAAAAGCGGCGCCCCGGTGGCCAGGGCAAAGGCATAAGGGGCTTCCGGCAGATAGGCGTCGTGACCGAGAAAGTGCACGCGCACCCTGCGTTGGTCGGTGCGCCAGAGGATATCGCCGGTCATGGAGATCACCCCCCCAGACTGCAGGAAACGAACACCCTCCACCGCAACCCATGGCGAACTCTCCGCCTGATCGACGCCGATAACGGTAACACCGGCCTGCCGCAACTCCTCTTTTTGCATGCGCTCGACGCCTTCTTTTTCCTTCACCCCCATGTAGAGCAAAAGCCGCAAGTCCTGGCGCTGCTGCCGGAGCAACCGCGCCGCCATTTCCCAGTTGCCGAGGTGGGACATGAGCAAAATCCCCCCCTGCCTCCCGATGACGGCCTCCAGCTTCTCCCAGCCGTCCGTGGTGAATGGCGTTGTCGTTGCCCGGCGCGCCAGGAACCGATCGAAATGGATGGTGGTGAAGTTCTGGTATTGCCTGAAGGCGCATCGGAGATGAAAAAACCGACTCTGTCCGGGGTACAGTGCGGCATAAAAGCGGCGGCTTTCAGGCGCGCCCCCGGAAAAAAGAAAATAGCCCACCGCAATACTCCGGGAAACCACCGCGAAGAGCCAGGCCCCGCAACCCTCTGCCAGCCAGACGAGTATGTTGTGAAAAAAACCGCTCATGGCAGGAACCGGCTGAAAATCCGCTCGAGGATCAATCGGCTGAAGGTGGCGGAGTTGCGCCAGAAGTCACGCCACGGCTGGAAGTGACTGACCCGTTCTCCCTTAGCTTGATAGACAACGCCGACCGGCACTTCGAGCACCGCGATCCCCTGCCTTCGCGCCCTGACCAGAACTTCCACCTCAAACTGGTATCTCCTGCTTTTCACCCCGAGACCCAAGGCCTCCGGCAGAGGATAAAGCCGGAAGCCCGACTGGGAATCCTCTATCGCTGGCCCGCCGGCCGCCCAGACCCAGAAATTGGAAAAACCCCGCCCGAAGCGGCTGGTCCAGGGGACATTCTCGCCCGTCATGCCCTCCCGCCTGCCCACGACGATGGCTCGCCGGCCCGTGGCCGCAGCTGACAGCAGACCCTTGGCATCCTCTGGCCGGTGCTGGCCATCCCCGTCAATGGTGAGCGCCCAATCGTGGCCATTGCGGGAGGCCGCGGAAAAACCGGTGAGCAACGCCGCTCCCTTGCCCTGGTTGACCGCATGGCGGAGCACGGTAATCCCCTTGATCCCGTCGAGGATATCCGCCGTCTGGTCGGTCGAGCCGTCGTCAACCACAAAGAGGGGCAGACCAAGCTCCTGCGCCTTGTCGATCACCGCGCCAAGGCGTTGCGCATGGTTATACACCGGAATAACGACGGCGGCGTTCATCGCGTTTGCCCATCGCTCCATGCTATGGACCAGGCCCCCGGCCCCAGATGCACCCCGGACGTCAGGGAGAGGGGCACCAGCAGAATCTCCGCCGACGGCACCACCTCGCGCACCCGGGGCTCTACCGTTTCCCTTACCCATTCTTCATTGTCGGAATACTGGAGCATGATCGTGGACGCTGCCGCTTGGGGCAGCCGCGCCAAGGCAAAGGTGAGTTGCCCTTTGCGGCCGCGAACGACGCCGGCCTTGCGAAGCCCGTTCTCCACCGGGGCAATGACCGGTTGCATCCCCACCAGATCGGCCATTCCCCCCGCGACCCGCGACACCCTGCCCCCGGCCACCAGATACCGCAGCGCATCGACAAAGAGATACTCCTCGCAGGAACGCCTGGTTTTCTCGACAAAGGAAAGAAGCTCCGCAACGCTGGCGGCCTGGGCGGCATGGCGGGCAGCCAGCAGGGCGATAAGGCCCAGGCGGCCGGATGCCGCGCCGGTATCAACGAGCGCGAGCGACTGGTTCGCGTCTTCTTTTTCTTGCCACCGCCGCGCCACCTCGTAATTTCCGGTAAAAGCGGAGCCGACGCAGAGGTAGACCGTATGATCGAACTGCTGACAGACGCTCTGATAGTGGCAATGCCGCTCAAAAATGGAGGCCTGGGCCGTACTCACCCTGACGCCCTGGCGCATGAGGGAATAAATCTCCGGCGGCGAGGAAAGGGTTTCGGGCCGACTCACGCCCTGGGTGACAACATAGCTGTCGAGCAGGGTGATGCCATGGCGCCGGGCGAGATCCCTCGTGAGGGAGCCGGCCGCGTCGGTCATGATGTGGACGGCCGGCCTTGGCCCTGATGCGAAAAAATCGCCGCCCTCCCCGTGAACGGCCTCCTCCTGCCACTCGACGATCTCCCCCAGGGAACTGAGGCGGGTGCGCAACCGTTGTCGATCAGCAGTATGGATATGGACCCGTAGCCCCGATTGCGCCGGGAGGGTGACAATGCTTTCGCCCAGTGCCGTCAAGACCTCGGCGACGCTGGCCTGGCTGCCTCCCTCGGTATGGTGGAGGAAGGCGTTCACACAGAAACACGCCGCCGGTGGCGCCTGAAAATCCGGGCGCACCGTCAGCTTGTCGCTGAACACCGCCGGCAAGGGTGGTGGCGCCATGGCGGCCTGCCCGGTAAGCTGCCGGAAAAATCCCTCGAAAAAAACATACATGCCCAGGGCCCCGGCATCCACCACCCCTGCCTGGCGCAGATCAGCCAAGGTTTCCGCGGTGGCGAGGACCGCCCCTTGCAACTCCTTACAGAGCATGGGATAGAGTGCCGGCTGTTCGGTTTGACCGTCGAGCGTGGCGGCCAGCGCGTCAAAGACCGTCAGCATGGTCCCTGCCTGCGGTCTGGCAATGGCCTGCCATGCCTTTTCCTTGCCGCGCGCTGCCGTTGCCGCCAGCTCGCCACAATGCTCCGCCTGCAAAAATTCCCGAAAGAACACGGCGGCGATATTGCCGGAATTGCCGATGGCGCAGCGGACCAGCAGCTCGCCGATCTCCCCTTTGCCGGTCTCTCCGTCGCGCAAGGGAGCCAGGCTGATACGCAGGTTGGCGCCGGTGTCGCCATCCGCCACCGGAAAGACGTTGATCCGGTCCAGCAGATCGGCCCACGCAGAGAGGCACTCGTACCCGGCGATAAAGGCGCTGCGCAGGCTGCTCATGCGTCAAAAAATTTCATGATGGCATCCCGGTCGTATTTGCCATTCTCTTTCACCGGAATCCGGTTGATTATTTTGATGGCCCGCGGCAGGGCGTACGCCTCAAGAGAAGCGGCCAGACGTTCCCTGATCTGTTCGATATCCACGTCCGTCCCCTGCACCAATGCCACAATCCGCTCTCCCCGGCTGCCGGCTTCGGGCAGGGCCGTGACCACACACTCGCTGACGCCCGGTGCCTTCTTGAGGACGGCGTGGACTTCCTCAAGATCGACTCGCTTCCCTCCCACCTTCGCCACCCCGTCGGTGCGTCCTTTCAGGGTAAAGCCGTTGCCTGTCCCGGCGGCCTCCACCCGGTCGCCGGTGGTGAAAAACCCATCGTCCGCCAGGGGTAACCCCGGCGACAGCCAGGGGGAGCGCACACAGAGACGGTGGTCCTTAATCCCCCAGGAAACCACGGGGAAGGGTGTGAAGGCGCTCTCGCCCCGGAATCTGTTGCGGCTGGCAACCCCGCCGGTTTCCGTGGAACCGTACACCTCAACGATTCCCACCCCGTTCACCTGGGAGAAGGCGCGATTGTCTTCCTCGTCCAGCATGCCGGCCGACGAGAAGGCGAGTCTCAGTCCCGCAGAGGCGAGTTTTTTCCCCCGGAGGGCGCGGTAATGCGGCGGGATGCTGGCAAGGATGGTCGCCTGGTGGGCCTGTACCGCCTCGGCGATCTCCCCCGGAAAGGAGGGGGTGTCGGCGACGACCGAGGCCGAGGAAACCAGGGGCAGGATCACGGAAAAGAGCAGGCCATAGATGTGGTATGGCGGCGCCGTGGCCACGATGCAGTCTTGTTCCGTTACCGCAAAAGAGCGGGCCAGCAACAACCCCTCGCCGAACATGTTTTCCCAGCTCTTCTTCCAAAGCTGCGGCGCGTTGGTCGAACCGCCGGTAAAAATCTGCAGCAGTTCCGTTCCCGGTCGCGGAGCGCTGGCAGGCAACGCCGGCGAAGGGAGCGGTGGTGGCCGAATAATCGTGGTGCCGTCGGGAAGGTCTGTCGCGTCATCGGCGATGGCGGTGGTAAAACCGGTGAGGCGCTGCATCCGGGCGATGGCCGGCAAGGAAAGGGCGTAAGGCAGGAGCAGAATCGGCCCCCCGGCGAGAGCGGCCAACAGGGCTGCCGCCATGACCGCGCGGTTGGTCGTGGCCAGACAGACCCCCTCCCCTTCATAGCCCGCCAAAGCCTTGCGCAGTCCGGCCGCCATGGCATACACTTGGGCAAAGGTGGGGCCGGAGCGGATAAATTCTTTGTCAGGGACCCTTGGCCCAGCGAGGAGAGTTCTGATGTCTCCGTGCATGTCCACTATTTGTTCACAACCCGGCCGAAAGAGTGTCCGGCCAATTGCCTGTCCCGCGGCGTGAAGGTGTTGTCGGCCACCTCTTTGCGCACCACCTGCTGGAACAGTTTCGCCATCTTTATCGGCTGCGATTCATCCTGATAAAAAGTCTGCCAGGCATACTCAAGCAGCTCCTGAAGCCGTTCCCTGCTCATCTGCTTGGGCTGAAACACGACCTTGTCCGCCGAATAGTCGTTCCAGTCATGGGAGAGGATGCGATTCTGCCGACTCAAATCGGCATAGGCCCTGGTGTGCGGGAAGGGGGTGAGGACCGTGAATTCCGCCAGATCCAGCTCGATCTCCAGCAAGAAGTCGATCAGCCGTTTGATGAAATCCTCGTCATGGCTGTCCAGCCCTAGCAGGATGGTGCCCTCCACCCCGATACCGTGGTCGTGGTACCGCTTGATCCGCTCCTTGATATAATCCGAGGTGTCGAACACCGCCTGATACACATACCAGGCCCCGGCCTGGGCCGCGAGGTCAAGCACCTCCGGTTTGTCCTCAATGGGGTGGGAGCACCATTTCTTTTTGAGCGGGATCATCTCCCGAAATAACTCCATTTCCCACTGGGCATCCTGGGCCAAGGAGTTGTCGACGATGAAGAGTCGGTTGTTCTCGATGCCCGCCATCTCGGCCACCGCCTTTTCAATGGGCCGCGGCCGGAAAACCCGCCCACCCAGATAGGAGACGGCACAAGGGTAGCAATGAAAGCGGCAGCCGCGCGAGGCATGGACCAGGTCAACCATCTGCACGCCCTTGTAATTATAGAGCGTGCGGTTGAGGATATCCCGCCGCGCGGGCCCCACCAGGGCAATATCCGGTCGCTGATTGATAAAGTCGTAGCAGGGCTTCAGGCGGTGGTGGCGGAAATCGGCAAAGACCTCTTCCATCCGCCCCTCGGCCTCGCCCAGGAAGACGCTGTCCGCGTGCTGCATGGTCTCTTCGGCGTGCAGCATGGTGGCGATGCCGCCAAAGATCACCTTGATGCCCTTTTTCCGGTACAGATCGGCGATCTCCCATCCCCGCTTCACCTGCACGGTCAACATCATGGAAATGCCGACGAAATCCACCGCCTCATCAAAGTCAATGGCCTCCAGATTTTCATCAACGAAGTCAATGTCGACGTAGTCGGGAAGGGCGGCGGCAAAAACCACCGGGCCATGGGGCGGCAGGTGAAACTCGGTCTGCCGGTCGAGCTTGGGCCATTTCGGGTAGATCAACTTGAATTTCATTGGGATGCTTGCCTTCCGAGGTTTTCTGCGCGGATCAGGGTCATCTTCAGGGTGTAGTTCGCCGGCCCGAACCCCTTGAGTTCCAGATATTCGGGGACGAGAAGGGCTCCCATCTTTCGGCACGACCGGCCCACAACGGACCGGGCCAGGCGCTGATCGGCGCCATAGGTCCGAATCTGCCAGCACTCGCCCGTTGCCGGCAGGACGATGTCGGTTACCTCTCCGTCGGCTTCGGTATAGCGGCAAAGGGAGGCGCCGTCCGCCGAACGGCCGCACTGCCGGGTGGCCACTCCGGGCGCGAGAAAAATCGTCCGGACATCCGTCATCAACCCGGCGGCAAAGGCGGGTTTGTCAAAGGGGGGCACCGCCCGCCGCACGTCAACCCCCTGCCCTTGCCGGTACATCGCCTCAAAGAGGGTGAACCCTTCAACCGTCATCAGGGCACAGGCCATCTCATCCCCGGTAAGGCTGGTAACACCCAGCACCTCGGAGCCGGCATGACCCTCTATGGAAAAATCAATGGCGTGGACAAACTGCCAGCGTCCCCGCGGAAAGACCATTTCGTCCCCTGTCGCCTCGGCCCCATTCTGCAGCGTTGCCAGCGCCGGCATGGAAGGTTGCCTTTCTGCCGCACAACCGGCGAGGCACACCAAAAGGACGGGAAGGAAAAGCCAGGGACTTTTCATCTCTTGGTAAACCGGGAAGGGGGGATATCCCGATTGAGCACCCGGTTGCTGAAGGTAAGCCTGGTGAAGGACCCCGGCCCTTCAAAAATTGTCACCTCGTCCAGCAGGCCGGGCTGATCCGCAAGCTTGAGTTCGATGCTGCTGATCAAGGCGGCAAGACCGGCGTCCTTTGGGGTAAGCAGCACAAGGTGTTTCTTCGGGAAGGACACCGCAAACATGGCGTTATCGGTGAACCGGCCATCCAGCCAGTTGGATATCTCGGAGATGACGACCTGCATGGAGGTAAGCGGCCCCCCTTGCTCTTCCTCGACCTTGCCTTCCCGTTCGACGAACTTTTCCACCTTGCCGCCATGCAGAAGCAGCACGGAATGCACAGGCGAGCGATACTCCCACCGCAGGGACTGGGGCGCCTGGAAGAGAAAAATCCCCTTGGAGATGATGGGATGGGCGAGAATATTGAGGTGCTTTTCCTGGACAAAGTCCGCCTGCACCGAGCGCAACCGAAGGCTGGCCGGAGCAGAGTCGCCGGCCATTGCCCGAACAGGCAGCAACAGGAAGAGGAGGAAGAGAACAAGCCGCCGCATCAGCACATCCCGCCATTGACCGGGATGATCTGGCCGGTAACATAGGAGGCGGCGTCGGAGCAGAGAAAACCCACCACCGTGGCGACCTCCTCAGGCCTGCCGATCCGGGCCATGGGAATCATGGTTTTGATCTGCTCCTTGGGCGCCTGCTGGATCATCTCCGTCTCGATCAACCCCGGGGCCACCACATTCACCCGTATTCCCATCCGGGCCACCTCGGCGGCAACGGCCCGGCTGGCCGCATTGAGTCCGGCCTTGGCCGCCGAGTAGTTGGCCTGGCCCCGGTTGGCCACCAGGGAACTGACGGAGGAGATGGAGACAATGGCCCCCTTGCGCCGCCGCGCCATCCACTCCAGCACCGGTCTGGTCAGGTTATAAAAGCCGTTGAGGGTGGTATCAATGACCGCTTGCCACTTTTCCCGTGGCATCAGCATGAAAAGGCTGTCGGCGACGATGCCGGCATTGTTGACCAGGATATCGACGCCTCCCAGCCGTTGCCCGATATCCTCCACCGCCTTTTCCGCCGCCTCGCCGTCCCGGACATCGAAGCCATAGATCTCGCCGCGGCCGCCTTCCTCGTTCACCATGGCCAAGGTCTGCTCCGCGCCGGGCCGGTCGCTGCGGTAGTTGATGACGACATAACACCCACCCCGGGCCAGTTCGAGACAGATGGCCCGGCCGATTCCCTTGCTGCCCCCAGTGACAATGGCGATCCTGGTTTCGTTTTCTGTGGTCATTGCTACGTTGCCTGAAAAAGTTGCAGGGTTACCTGGCCGATCAACCGGTCGGCCAGGTGCAGCTCGCAGAAGACTTCACGCAAATTTTCAAAACTATAGGTGTTTTCCGCCCGGGCCGAGACGACACCGCCGAACGGCAGTGAATCGATGAAAAAATCGGCTTTTTTTATGCCGACCAGCCAGCCCATCTGGTCGGAATGGATGCCAAGGGTCTTGACCCTGTCCCACCCGTTGCACACGCCGGCGGCCTGGGCGGCCAACTCCACCATAAGCAAGGGATGCACCCCGCGGCTGTCGGCCATGGGCCACGACTCCTTCACCAGAAAAAGGGCGTGCGCGTGGGTGCTGTCAACCTCAAGGACCTGCTCGACCAACAGCAACCCGGCGCGGTGGGGGAGGAGATCCTCCAATGTCAGGTCGGCGAGAGTGATCGCATTCATACCCAAAAAGCACCTTTTCTGTACAGTCTCCCGGAAGGCCACGATAACGCATTTTCTTGGGAACAACCACCTATTTGGATGACAAATTTTTGCCGGCATTATATGATGGGCGGCGCCAAAGGTGTACCGTCGCCGGTGGTTGTTTCGCAGTGCCTGGCGTTCGGCGTTGGCGCTGTTGTCGGCGCGTGCCGCTGGTGGGCTTTGGCCATCGAAACGAAGTCACACCTCCTACCACACATGATGCTGGTGCTGCCTCAACTCAGGGATTCTTCATAATAAAAGGCGATGGTGACGAGCTGTCATGGATAAACTTGTAGCAGAGCTGAAGGACAAACTCATCGATGTCCTCAACCTCCAAGGGGTGACGCCGGCGGATTTCGACGAAAACGCCCAACTGGTTGGCGGGCCGCTCGGCATTGACTCCATCGATGTGCTGGAAATGGTGGTGATGGTGGAGAAGGAGTACGGCATTGCCATCAACAACCAGGAAATCGGGGAAAAGGTCTTTTCGTCCCTCACCTCCCTTGCCGCCTATATCAAGTCACATTCGCCCGATTCATCCTCTTGACCGAAAAACGAATCTACATTGCCAGCATCGGTATTGTCAGCCCGCTCGCTAAGGGCCTCGCCGCAACCGAAGCCAGGTTGCGGGACAACCGCTCGGCAATCGGACCACTCGACCTCTTTCCGCTCCTGCAAGGTGCAATATTGCCGGTGGGGCAAGTCCACGAACACGAGTTGGACGAGTCATCACCCCTGCCGCGAACCCATCGCCTGGCCCGTCTCGCCGCCCTGCAGGCCATGGACTCCCGGAGCGAACGACCCGAGGCGGTCATCCTCGGCACCACCACCGGCGGCATCCTGACCACCGAACAGCTGCTCCGGGACAGCGACCGCCACAAGGAGCGGTACCGGTATCACGGCATCGGCAGTGTCGCCACTTCGGTTGCCGAGGCGATCGATTGTTGCGGCCCGGCCCTTACTGTGTCCACCGCCTGTTCCTCCGGGGCGGTGGCCATCGCCCTGGCCATGGCCATGCTGCGGCATGGCAAGGCCAAAACGGTGCTGGCCGGCGGGGCGGACTCCCTCTGCCGCCTGACCTATTTTGGTTTCCACTCCCTGCAACTGGTTGACCGCAACGGCTGTCGACCCTTCGATGCGGATCGGCACGGCATGGCGGTGGCCGAAGGCGCGGCCATGCTGCTGCTGACCACGGAGAAACCGGAAGCGCCGCTGGCGGAGCTGCTGGGGGCCGGGCTCTCCTGTGACGCCTATCATCCGGCCGCGCCCCATCCCGAGGGCCGGGGCGCACGCATGGCCATGGAGGCGGCGCTGGCGGACGCAGGGCTGACAGCGGCAGAGATCGACTATATCAATCTGCACGGCACCGGCACCCCGGAAAACGATCTGGCCGAAGCCAAGGCCATCCAGGCGCTCTTTATCACACCGCCGCCGCTTTCTTCCATCAAGGGGGCAACGGGGCACAGCCTGGCTGCCTCGGGCGCCATTGAGGCCGCGGTGGCGACCATCGCGGTGGCTAAAAATTTTCTACCGGCCAATACCGGCTGTACGCAACCCGATCCGGCCCTTGACCTTCTTCCCTTGCTGCAGCCGACCACTCAGCGCGTCTCCGCCGTGCTCAGCAATTCCTTCGGCTTTGGCGGCAATAACGGCAGTTTGGTGATCGGCGCCCCGGATAGCTTTCCGACGCAAAAGCCCGCTCCCGCCCACCCGGCGCTTGCTATTCACGGCAGCGCCTGCCTTACCGGCGCGGGGGAGAAAACAGCGACCACCTCGTTGTTCGCCCAGGGCCTTGCGGTCACCGGCATGGTGGCGCCTGAGCATCTTGCGGAAAACCTGCCGGCGCGTTTCGTGCGTCGCCTGAAACGCCTGCCGCGCATGACGCTCTCCTTGGCCGTCGCTGCCCAGCAGGATTCGGGCTTTGCGGGAAAACCCGCCGCCATCTTTATGGGCACCGGCTGGGGCGCGCTTTCAGAAACCTATGATTTTCTCACCCGCCTTACCGAGTCGCAGGAACAATTCCCGAGCCCCACCGACTTTGTCGGCTCTGTCCACAACGGACCAGCGGGCCAGGCAGCGATCCTGCTCGGTGCAACCGGCGCCAATATCACGACCGGCGGCGGCGATTACTCCTTCGAACAGGCGCTGTTCGCCGCTGATCTGCTGCTGGGCGGGGGGGACGACGACCACTGTCTGGTGCTCGGCGCCGACGAGGGGCATCAAACACTGTCGCCCCTGCTCGACCCCTCCATCGCCCCTGATACTCCGTTGGCCGACGGCGGCGGCGCCTTGTGTCTCAGCCGAAAGAGAGAAGGCGCGCACTGTCTGCTCACGCTCCCCTTTTACCAACGCAGCACCGCAACCGCAGACATTGACGCATTGATTGACGCCCTGGGTGGTGCCACGGCCCTGCAAGGCCGGTGCGCCCTCGTGCTGGCAGGAATCCCGGCGGTGGAACGCGAGGCCGGCGAGGCGCAACTGGAGCGATTCATCCGGCAAACCCACCTCGATATTCCGGTGATCTGCTACCGCGACTTGATCGGTGAGTTTGCCTCGGCCTCGGCCGTAGCCGCGGCCATCGCCGCCTCCCTGCTGGCCACGGGCGATAGCTCCACGCTTCTCGGCAAGGCGACGACTGGCGACCGGCACACCATTCTGGTGCTCGGCCTGGGCCACTACCTCTCCGTCATGGAATTTTCCAGGCCATGAGAATCCTCCTGATCTCACCCAATACCCTCGTCACCCCGTATCCCGTCTATCCCATCGGGCTTGACTATGTTGCCGGCTGTCTCGCCGCCGACCACCAGGTCCGGATTGCGGACCGCAATGCCCTTTCGCTCGCAGAGCTGGAAGAGCTCCTGCGGGATTTTGCCCCGGAGGTCATCGGGCTCTCCTGCCGCAATATCGACAACACCGAGGCCGGCGACCCCCTCTTCTTTATCGATGAATACCGCCGGCTGGTACTCTGGCTGCGGGAACGCACCCCCGCCGTGCTGGTGTGTGGCGGCAGCGGCTTCACCATCATGCCGGAGCGCATTTTTGCCGCGCTCCAGGTGGATTACGGCATTATCGGCGAAGGGGAACGCTTCGCCCTGCTGGTGGATGCCCTGCAACAGGGGAAAGATCCGGCGCACATACCGGGAGTGCTCTCCTCGCGCGGCACGGCCGAATTGCCCGCCCCCTGGACGGGAGAGCTGGCGCGGCAATTCGAGCCCGCTGCCGCCCATGTCGACTTCTACCTCCGCAACGGGGGCATGCTCAATCTCCAGACCAAGCGGGGTTGCTCCTTCCGTTGCATTTATTGTCCCTATCCCCACATCGAGGGGAAAAGACACCGCCTCACCCCGCCGGAGGAAGTGGCACGGACCGCCATGGAGTTGCAGGCGGCCGGGGCAAAATATCTTTTTCTTACCGATTCGGCCTTTAACTCGGATGTGGCCCACAGCATTGCCGTGGCCCGCGCTTTCAAGAAGGCCGGGCTTGCCATCCCCTGGGGGGGATTTTTTGCCCCGACCCAACTGCCGCCGGACTATTTTTCCCTCATGGCCGACGCCGGCCTCAAGCATGTGGAATTCGGCACCGAGTCCCTGTCGGCGACCATGCTCGCCAACTACCGGAAGCCTTTCAGCCCGGCTGAGGTGGTTGTTGCCCACCAGCAGGCCCGGAAGGCGAGAGTGCAGGTGGCCCATTATTTACTGCTGGGTGGTCCCGGCGAGTCCCCCGCCACCGTCAGCGAAACCCTCGACCTCCTCGAACAGCTCGACCGAGCCGTCTTTTTCTTTTTCATCGGGGTCCGGATCTATCCTTTCACCGCCCTCTATGACCTCGCGCTTGACGAAAAAAAGATCGCCCCGGACACCGACCTGCTCCACCCCGTCTTCTACGAGGCCGATGCGATCGATCGCGCGGCCATCGAGGCCATGGTCACGGCCAGGGCGGGCAAACGGGGCAACTGGATCATCGGCTCCGGTCCGGCAGAAAATGCCGCCATGGTCAGGAAGATGCATGAACGGGGGCGTTCCGGGCCGCTCTGGGAGTATCTTGCCGAACGCCCCAGCGCCCCTGGGAAATAAAACCGCCGGGCCAACCCCTTTTTCCGGCGGTTATTCCGTGCCCTCTGCCTCGCTGGTTTCCGCCAGAAACGCCTGGAGTTCCTCCTCCCCATAGAAGGCCTGTTCGAAGAAGAGTCCGGAGGGCGGGGCGGTATGACGGGCCGGCAGGTCGGATGGGCCGCTGAGCAGCTGCCGCACGTCGTTTTCCGTGAGGTTACCGCGACCCACCTCCACCAGGATCCCCACCATCCGCCGTACCATCTTCCACAGGAAGTGGGAGCCCACCACCCGCACGAGGATGAAGTCGCCCTCCTCGGCAAGTTCCACCGCATGGACCAGCACCTTGGTCGATTTCTTGAGTTCCTGCTTCTCGGCAAAGGCGGCAAAATCGTGCATGCCGACCATCAACTGCGCCGCCCGCTGCATGGCGCCCACATTGAGCCGGTCCCGCACCCACCAGATGTATTTCTTCTCAAAGGCGGACTTGCGCTTCGAGATGCGGTAGAGATAGCTGCGTCCCACGCAGCTGTGGCGGGCATGGAAGTCCGGGGCGGCACGTTCCACCGACAGGATGACGATGTCCTTGGGCAGGGCGTCGTTGAGGCCATGGGTGATGGCCAGTGGGGCCAGCTCGGTGGCCACGGCGAGATGGGCCACGTAGTGCAGGGCATGGACCCCGCTGTCGGTGCGGCCGCAGCCCTGGATCTCCACCGGCTGGTCGGGAAAAAGGGTGGTGGCGGCCTTGAGGAGCGCGCCCTGGATGGACTTGGCATCCGCCTGAATCTGCCAGCCGCTGTACTGGGTGCCGTCGTATTCCAGGGTGAGCTTGAAGCGGCGGGCGGCCGGAGGGCGAGCGGGCTTTGCCGTGGCCGCAGGCTTTACAGGGGTGGTCGGCCGCGGTCGGCGGATGGTTGCCGGGGAGGCGGCGGGTTTCTTCTTGGTCATGGCCGTTCCTTGCGGGAAAGGGTGGCAGGGATGAAGAAAAGGCGGTAGTCGTCCGGCCCCAGTTCTATCCGGTCGAGCGGGCTGTCCGGCACTTTGCTGGTGCCGAGCAGGTCGCGGGCCTGGGCGTTCGGGGCCAGGAGCGGCGAGGTGACCGTGACGGTGGCGGGCTGGTCGTATTCGTTCAGCAAGGCGAGATAGGCCCCGCCTTCGCAGAGTCGCAGGTCGGCGAGCACATAGTCGGCCCCCGGGCCGGTGAGGCGGATGACCGGAGGGATGCCGAACCACTCCTGATAGATGGCCCGCAGCCAGGCGGTGCGCACCTCCCAGGGCCTGGTCGTCAGGGGAACCTCCGGCGTAGTCTGCTGGCGGGGCGGGATGATGTCGCCCAGACCAAAGAGGTTGATGGCGCTTTTCGCCGTGGCATGTTCCTTGGTGATGAGGGCGGGCAGGTCATGACCGGCCGCCGCGCTGCTCATGGTCGCCTGGATGCTCCCGCCGGCCGTGGGCGCGATCCCAGCAACGATCTTCCAGCTGGCAAAAGGGGCGAGGCCGGCAGCAGGAATGGCGACGGTGGTCCCCGGCGGCGCCGCGGGGACGAGGTCAACGAAGCCCGCCTCCCAGTCGCCCCGGGGGGTGGCGCCCGCCTCGAAGGCATTGACCGCATGGGTGACGTCCACGCCGAAAAGGTCGGCCATGGTCGCGGCCCAGCCTGGATTCGGTACATGGTGACCATCGAATTGGCCAGGCAGGTCGCCATCGGCGTGGAGGCTGATGCCGCGGGCGAGAAAGACGGGTTTGAGGGCGGCGAGGTGGCTAGGTTGCAGTTGGAAGGTGCGGGGCAGCAGCAGGGCCTTGACCCCGGCTGGGGCGCCATCGTGGATCAGGGCGTCGAAGGCCTGGCTGGTGACGAGGCGCGGCCGATAGCCCAGGCGGCGCAGGGCACCCCACAGACCGGCAATCTCCTCGTTGGCACGGTTGTAGCCAAGATCGCTCTCCGCCGGCCAGAGGATCAGGATGTCGGGGTCTGGCTGCCGGGTGCCGGACAGCAGTTCCGCCACCGGCAACTCCTCCATCTGGTGGAACATGGTGGTGACTGCCTCGTAGACGCCGGGCTTGGGTCGGCGCTGCTGGTCCACCACCCCGAAACCCGCCTCGCGGCAATAGTAGCCGTCCAAAAAGCCGTCGCGATCGTTCCAGTGAAAGATATGGACGCCGATGGCGCCGGAAAGGAGCGACTCCCACGCCGAGCCGACCAGGGCCTTGGCCTGGCGCGGGCCGGCCCCGGGAAAGTTGTTTTCCGTGCTGCTGTGGCCAGTCTCGGTGACCAGCACCGGGATGCCCAGGGTATCGCGAAACTTGGCGATGCCAAAATCCACCGAGCGCAACTCGTGGCCGTTCAGGGCCCAGGCGTAGTTGTTGATGGCCATGAAGTCGAGCGGCGCGCCGGCCGCTCTGCAGCGCGTCACGATGACCCCGGCATCCTCGGCGGTGAAGTTGGAATCGAGGCCATTGAAGATGCCGCCCACCATGGAGTAGGTGATGAGCTGGTGCGGCGCCGCCGCCTTGGCCGCCTTGGCGCCGGCGGCAATGAAGTCGGCGATCGCCTCCTGGCGCCAGCGGATGAGGTCGGGGTAGCCGGAGCGGCGGATGGCCGCATGGTCGTTGCGATCCGGCGGATACACCCGCGCCATGGGCACTGCGTCAAAAGCCGGGTAGTCGGTGCCCCAGGCACCGTTCAACCTCTCGATCCGCTGGTAGCTCCGGCGGAGATAGCCCCGGTAGGCGGGCAGGCTCCAGCCGGAATCGTAGCCG
Organism: Deltaproteobacteria bacterium; assembly: GCA_021802645.1. Classification (GTDB taxonomy): domain Bacteria; phylum Desulfobacterota; class Desulfobulbia; order Desulfobulbales; family Desulfurivibrionaceae; genus JAJZRJ01. The sequence continues at coordinate 15,521 of JAJZRO010000011.1, forward strand.
ACAAAGCTCTTCTGCTCGCCGCCCTCCCAAAGATCGTAGAAGGCGAACTCGTTGCCGAGAATCCAGGCGGCGATGGCCGGACTCCGCCGGAAGTGGCGGCAGACCGCACCGATGAAACGGCTATAGGCGGCCTTGGCCAGCGGGTGATTGTAGTTGAGGATGGTGGCGGCGGAACCGCTTGCCGTGCGGGCAATGATCTCGGGATGGTCTTCGGCCAACCAGGAGGGGGGGTACTGGTAGCCGATGAGGACGAAGAGCTTGAGCCCCAGCGCCTCGGCCCGCTGGACCAGATGGTCGGCCTTGCGGAAATCGAAATGCCCTTCCGCGGTTTCGATCCCCTCCCAGACCAGCTCCACCCGCAGGGAATTGGCGCCAGCGGCCTGCATGGCCGCAAGATCGCGGTCGACCTCGTCCAGGCTCTGGTCGGCATAGACCGCCGGATTCCATACCTGGTAGGCAAAGCCATGGGGCACGAAGTAGCGGCCCGCCTCGCTCTCCCAGAAGTAGCCGTTGCGGATGACGAGGCGTGCCTGGGCCGAGCCGCTGGCGGCAAAGCAGAGCAGCAGGGCGAAAAAAAAAGCGCATCGGCAAAGGCGTCTGGGCGGCATGGGGAGATGCTAGCGGGGAAGGCGGGGGCTGTCAATGGCAACAAAAGATTGACGCCGTCTTTCTTCCGAGGTACTGAGGGCGGTCATGAAAAGGGGCGACCATTCTTTTTCGTAGGTCTTTCAGAGCCTGATTCGGTACAATATCCGTGTCGCGCAGTGGGGTTACCTGCCCCTCCGACACCACCGGGCCGGGAGGCCGGCGTTCGCCATGAGCAGGGCAAACATTCTCATCGTCATCGCCATCGCGGTCATCTCCTTCAGCACGTGGTCATACTTCAACCGGCCGGAGCAGGAACCGCCGTGGCCCAAACGCATCCAGGGCTTCTCCTTCTCGCCCTTCCGCGTGGGCCAGAGCGCGGTGGATCACGTGCTGCCCTCGGTGGCGGAGATCGAGGAGGATCTCAAGCTGGTCAGCACCAAGACCCACGCCATCCGCACCTATACGGTGGAGGGCAGCTTGGGCGAGATCCCGGCCCTGGCCAAGAAGTATGGCCTCAAGGTGACCCTCGGCTGCTGGGTCGACAACAACTACGCCAAGAACGACGAGGAGATCGCGCGGCTCATCGCCATCGCCAAGGCGAACAAGGGCACGGTCATCCGGATCATCGTCGGCAACGAGGCCCTGCTGCGCGAGGATCTCTCCTCCGACGAACTCTCCGCCTATATCGCCCAGGTGCGGGACGCGGTGAAGATCCCGGTCAGCACCGCCGAGCCGTGGCACGTGTGGTTCAAGCACCCCGAGATGGTGCGGCACGTCGATTTCATCGCCACCCACATGCTGCCGTACTGGGAAGGGGTGCACGTCAACCGGGCGGTGGACTACGTGGTCGACCACGTGAACCTGCTCAAGGCCTCCTTCCCCGGCAAGGAGATCCTCATCGCCGAGGTGGGCTGGCCGAGCAACGGCCGCACCCGCCATTTCGCCCAGGCCTCCCAGGCCAACGAGGCCATCTTCCTGCGCCGCTTCCTGGCGCGGGCCGAGAAGGAGCACTATTCCTACTACCTGATGGAGGCCTTCGATCAGCCGTGGAAGAAGGTCACCGAGGGGTCGGTGGGTGCCTACTGGGGGGTGTATGACGTCTACCGGCAGCCCAAGTTCCCCTTCTTCTCGCCCATCGTTCGCGTGCCGGAATGGCGCTTGCTGGCCGGGATCTCGGTGGCGATCGCCATCATCACCTTTGCCTTTCTCTTGGTGGACAGTCGGACCCTGCGCACCCGCGGCCGCAGCTTCCTCGCCACCATCGCCTTCATGGCCGCCACCGCCGCGGTCTGGATCGTCTACAGTTATACCCGCCAGTATCTGACCTTTGCCACCGTCACTATCGGCCTCTTGATGGTGGCCGGCATGATCGGCGTGGTGGTGGTGCTGCTGGCCGAGGCCCACGAATGGGCGGAGGCCAGCTGGGCCAGGGAATGGCGGCGGCCCTTTGTCTCCCGCCGCGTACCGGCTGAGCGGCTGCCCATGGTTTCCATCCACGTGCCGGCCTACAACGAGCCGCCCGAGATGATGATCGAAACCCTGGACGCCCTGGCGCGGCTCGACTACCCGAATTACGAAGTGCTGGTGATCGACAACAACACCAAGGACCCGGCGGTCTGGCAGCCGGTGGAGGCGCACTGCGCCAAGCTGGGGCCCCGCTTCCGCTTCTTCCATGTCGATCCGCTTGCCGGCTTCAAGGCCGGGGCGCTCAACTTCGCCCTCAAACGCACCGCGCCCGAGGCGCAAGTGGTGGCGGTGATCGACAGCGATTACGTGGTCTCGCCGGACTGGCTGCGGGACATGGCCCCGCAGTTCGACGAGCCCCACATCGCCATTGTGCAGGCGCCCCAGGATTACCGCGACGACCGGGAAAACCTCTTCAAGGCCATGTGCTACGCCGAGTACCAGGGCTTTTTCTACATCGGCATGGTAACCAGAAACGAGCGCAACGCCATCATCCAGCACGGCACCATGACCATGGTGCGCCGGGCGGTGCTCGACGAGGTGGGCGGCTGGGCGGAGTGGTGCATCACCGAAGACGCCGAGCTGGGGCTGCGTATCTTCGAGCGCGGCTACGAGGCGACCTATATCCCGCAGACCTACGGTCGCGGCCTGATGCCCGACACCTTCCTCGATTTCAAGAAGCAGCGCTTCCGCTGGGCCTACGGCGCGGTGCAGATCCTCCGCCGTCATGCCCACGCCCTGTTCCACAAGGAGCAAACCGGCCTGACCAAAGGCCAGCGCTATCATTTCATTGCCGGCTGGCTGCCGTGGCTCTCCGACAGCATCAACCTGTTCTTCACCATCGGCGCCCTGATCTGGTCGCTGCTCATGGTGCTCTATCCGCTCAAGTTCGACCCGCCGCTGGTGATCCTCTCGATCATGCCGCTCTCGCTCTTTGTCTTCAAGGTGGGCAAGATGATCTACCTCTACCGCACCCGGATCGGCGCCTCGATCGCCCAGACGCTCGCCTCGGCCCTCGCCGGTCTCTCCCTGGCGCATACCATTGCCCAGGCGATCTGCCTCGGGTTCGTCACCAGTGACCGGCCCTTCTTCCGGACCCCGAAGCTGGCCCAGCGTCATGCCCTGCTCCAGGCCCTGCATTCGGCCCGGGAGGAGGCCCTGATCATGACGGCTTTGTGGCTGGCGGCCCTCTGCGTGGCCGAGCGGCAGGGGGCGGACACCGCCGACCTCGTGGTCTGGATCGTGGTGGTGCTGGTGCAGTCGATCCCCTATGTGGCAGCGGTGTTCATGTCGGTGGCGAGCGGCTTTGCCGCCTCGCGGAGCACGATGATCAGCAATATGACGGCGAGTCCGCCACTGCCCCCCGAGCCGGAGGCGGAAGGCTGAGGGTTTCCCTTCCGCTTCCGGGCCGCCCTTCTTGGCGCCTCGGGGCCTCGGGGCTGCCTATCGGTCTATCCCACCGGTTTTTACGTACTTGTCGTAGTTGGTGACGTAGATATCGGCCAGGGTCAGGAAGGCGCTGACGACGAGCGGTCCGTAGACAATGCCCAACATGCCGAAGGTGTTGAGACCGCCCATGATGGCGAGCAGCACCAGGAGCGAGTGGATCTGCACCTGGTCGCCCATCATTTTGCTCTTCAGGATGTGCTCGACGCCAATCGTGATCAGCACGAAGAGGATAAAGACCAAGATGGCGCCCATGATATCCCCGCGCAAAAGCAAGAGCCCAGAGGCGGGAACCAGAACCAGGCCAATGCCGACAATGGGCAGAAAAGCGAGCACGGCGGTGATGACCCCCCAAACCACCGGCGGCCCAAGCTGGAACACGGCAAAGATGATGCCGCAGAGAAGCCCCTCCACCAGGCTATAGACGCTGTTGCTGATGAAAACGGCATTGGTGGTTTCGTCGAATTTCTTGAGCAGCCGTTTGTCCTGATCATCGGGCAGCGGCGAGAGACGGAGCAGGAAGTTGATCAGCCGCTCCTGCTCGATGAGCAGAAAGAAGATCGTGATGATCATCAGCAGGAAATCGAGGAGGAAGTGGAGGATGTTGGCCGCCCAAGTGGTGGCCAACTCGTAGAGATACTGGCCCAGGCGGCGGGTGAGGTTGTCCACCGCCGAGGTGATCGTTTCCGGCGTGACGGTGAGGCCCATGTCCTGGAGGAAGGTCTGAATCTTGTCGTAAAGCATTCCGTTCTGGAGGCTTTGCAGCTTCATGCCGATCTTGGCGCTCTTGCCCAGTTCGTAAATATGGAGGGCTTCCTGGGAAAGCGCCGCCACGAAAATGACCACCGGCAAGAAGACGATGAGCACGATGACCAGGCAGGTAAGGGCAGAAGCCGCCTGGGCCGGCAGCTTGCGGTTGATCGCTTCATACAGCGGGTGGAACATGCTGGTCAGGAGATAGGAAAAGACGAGGATCGAAAGAAACGGCCAGAGCAGGCGCGCCAGCACCAGGATGACGACAAGAAAGAGCAGCAGGAAGTAGCGCAGGACCATGGTCGACGGCGGTGTTTCTTGCATGGACAATCACCGAAAAGGAGTAGGATATGCGAATCGCTTTGGCGTCACTATACCAGATTGGCCGGGGCGCCAAAATAAGTTGTTTGAAGGGCGGTAACAATCCGCTATAGTGTGTCTTTTTGGGGCGGGCATTCTGCGCCCGGTTTTTGGTCCGATGCGGGAGGTCGCGACATCGGCGAGGCAACAGACAGGAACGGCACCATGGAAATCACCATTCACGAACTTGCGGCAACGGAACGTAAACCCCGGCCCGACGGCAAGGCCCTCGGCTTTGGCCAGTCATTCACCGACCACATGTTCGTCATGCCCTATGACGCGGCGCAGGGCGGCTGGCACAATCCGGAGGTGCGGCCGTATGCGAATTTTTCCCTCGACCCGGCGGCCATGGTCTTCCATTATGGCCAGGCGATCTTCGAGGGACTCAAGGCCTATCGCGGCGAGAACGGCGCGGTGCATCTCTTTCGGCCGGCAGCCAATATCGAGCGGATGAACACCTCAGCCACCCGGCTTTGCATGCCGACTCTGCCGACGGAGGTGGCCCTGGCCGGACTCAGGACCCTGGTGCGGATCGATGCGGACTGGGTGCCCTCGGCCTCGGGCGCGACGCTCTATATCCGACCGACCATGGTTGCCACCGAGCCGGCCCTTGGGGTGCGGCCGGCCAAGCAATATCTTTTCTTCATCATCATGAGCCCGGTGGGTGCCTATTACCCCGAAGGGTTCAATCCGGTGAAGATCTATGTGACCGACCAGTATGTGCGGGCGGTGCCCGGTGGTGTCGGCGCGGCCAAAACCGCCGGCAACTACGCGGCGAGCATCCGAGCCGCGGAAGAGGCCAAGAAGCGGGGCTTCACCCAGGTGCTGTGGCTTGACGCGGTGGAGCGGCGCTACATCGAGGAAGTCGGCACCATGAACATCTTCTTTGTCATCGGCGACGAGGTCATTACCCCGCCGCTTGCCGGCAGCATCCTGCCCGGCATCACCCGGGATTCGGCGTTGCGCCTGATGCGGGCTTGGGGCTACCCGGTGGTGGAGCGCCCCATTTCCATCGACGAGGTGCTGGAGGCCGGCAGCCGGGGCACGCTCAAGGAGGCCTTTGGCACCGGCACCGCCGCGGTGATCTCGCCGGTCGGCTCCCTGCACTATCAGGGGCAGGATTGCGCCATCAACGGCGGCAAGACCGGGGTACTTTCCCAGCGGCTTTTCGACGAGTTGCAGGCCATCCAGTATGGCCGCGCCCAGGACCCTTACGGCTGGGTCGAGACCCTGTAGTGGGCCGGCGTTTTTTGTTTTCACGCAAAACTAGGCGATTTTGTGTAATAAAAAATTGAGACGGCCCGCCTTGATTTTTTAAAATGCGGACCTATTATTTGGCCCAGTTCGGCTCTGGCGCCGAAAGCGCCGACCAACCGGGCCGTGGGGAAGCCCCCTGTAAACCGTCCGCCGGGCAAGGCATTGCGGTTGCCGTTGCCGGCGATTCCTTAAAATCACTACTAATGCAGAGAGAGATGGAGGTGTTCAATGAAAATTCGTCCGTTGAATGATCGCATCCTGGTCCAGCGACTGGAGGGTGAGGAAAAAACCAAGGGTGGCATCATCATCCCCGACACCGCCAAAGAGAAGCCGGCCGAGGGCAAGATCATCGCCGTGGGCAACGGCCGCCTGAACGACAAGGGTGACCGGGTACCGGTGGAGGTAAAGGTGGGCGACCGCGTCCTCTTCTCCAAGTACGGCGGCACCGAGGTGAAGATCGAGGGTACCGAGTACCTCATCATGCGCGAGGACGACATCCTCGGCGTGGTGGAGAAGTAAGCCTCATCGGAAACGATCCGTAATCCTAGAGAACAGACGAAGGAGAAGAGAACAATGGCTGCAAAGGATATCAAATATGGTGCCAAGGCCCGCGAATCGATCCTGCGGGGCGTGAATACCCTGGCGGACGCCGTAAAGGTCACCCTCGGCCCCAAGGGCCGCAACGTGCTGCTGGAGAAGTCCTTCGGCGCGCCGACCATCACCAAGGACGGCGTCTCCGTGGCCAAGGAGATCGAGGTGAAGGACAAGTTCGAGAACATGGGCGCCCAGATGGTGAAGGAGGTTGCCTCCAAGACCTCCGACGTGGCCGGCGACGGCACCACCACCGCGACCATCCTCGCCCAGGCCATCTACGCCGAAGGCTCCAAGATGGTGGCTGCCGGCAACAACCCCATGGACATCAAGCGCGGCATCGACGCGGCCGTAGCCGCCGTGGTTGCCGAGCTCAGAAACATCGCCAAGCCGACCAAGGAGCAGAAGGAGATCGCCCAGGTCGGTACCATCTCCGCCAACAACGATTCCACCATCGGTAACATCATTGCCGAGGCCATGGACAAGGTCGGCAAGGAGGGTGTCATCACCGTGGAAGAGGCGAAGTCCATGGAGACCTCGCTCGACGTGGTCGAGGGCATGCAGTTCGACCGCGGCTACCTCTCCCCCTACTTCGTGACCGATCCGGAGAAGATGGTGGCCAACCTCGACGAGCCCTACATCCTGATCAACGAGAAGAAGATCAGCTCCATGAAGGACATGCTGCCGGTGCTCGAGCAGATCGCCAAGATGGGCCGCCCGCTCGTAATCATCGCCGAGGACGTGGACGGTGAGGCGCTGGCCACCCTGGTAGTCAACAAGCTGCGCGGCACCCTGAGCGTGGCCGCGGTCAAGGCTCCTGGCTTCGGCGATCGCCGCAAGGCGATGCTCGAGGATATCGCTATCCTCACCGGTGGCCAGGTCATCTCCGAGGATCTCGGCATCAAGCTCGAGAACGTCACCGTGAACGACCTTGGCACTGCCAAGCGCGTGGTCATCGACAAGGACAACACCACCGTCGTGGACGGCGCCGGCGACAAGGGCAAGCTCGAGGGCCGGGTCAAGCAGATCCGCGCCCAGATCGACGAGTCCACCTCCGATTACGACCGCGAGAAGCTCCAGGAGCGGTTGGCGAAGCTGATCGGCGGCGTGGCGGTGATCAACGTTGGTGCTGCCACCGAGGTGGAGATGAAGGAAAAGAAGGCCCGCGTCGAGGACGCCCTGAACGCCACCCGCGCTGCGGTGGAAGAGGGTATCGTTCCCGGCGGCGGCGTGGCCTACCTGCGCTGCCTCAATGCGATCAAGGCTCTCAAACTCTCCCACGAGCAGGAGCTGGGCAAGAAGATCGTGGCCCGGGCTCTCGAAGAGCCGGTACGCCAGATCGCCAACAACGCCGGCCTCGAAGGCTCGGTGATTGTCGAGCAGGTGAAGAACCTCAAGGGCGCCAAGGGCTTCAACGCCGATACCGAGAAGTTCGAGGACCTCATCGAGGCGGGTGTCATCGACCCGGCCAAGGTGACCCGTTTCGCCCTCCAGAACGCGGCCAGCGTTGCCGGTCTGCTGCTGACCACCGAGTGCATGGTGGCCGAGCATCCGGAGGAGGAGAAGCCGGGTGCGGGTATGCCGCCGGGCGGTATGGGTGGCATGGGCGGTATGGGCGGCATGATGTAAACCGCACTCACCGCGCATCCGTTGCGATAACCAGGGGCCTCTGCCAGCACGGTGGAGGCCCTTTTGTTTTTTGAACGGATCGGGAAGGCGTTGGACGCTGAAGGATGAGCGCTGATAGCTATTGATTAGGGGTTGACAAGCGGCGTAAAATTTACCATATAGTACCGTCTCGCAGCATGGCGATGTAGCTCAGCTGGTCAGAGCATGCGGCTCATATCCGCAGTGTCCGGGGTTCAAGTCCCTGCATCGCCACCAGTTCATAATCCGGCAACCGCCGGTCGTTTTTAATAAAAAAAGCCCGCCTCCTGCATCAGGAAGCGGGCTTTTGGCGTTTAGTGTTCCGGTTGGTCCGGGACAGGGGGCTTACGGTTATCGCCTGGCCGCCCCCATCCGCGGTTGACGCGGACGCTGGCGTTGCGGGGCAGGCGCAGCCGGCAGCGAATCCGCGACCGATTGGTCGATGGCCACGTTCTCGCGGCGCATGGGTTTGCCCAGGGTTTTTTCGATCCGGCTGATCATCGGCTTGTCCTCCTGACCGGCCAGGGTGAAGGCGGTACCGTTCTTGGCGGCGCGGCCGGTCCGCCCGGTGCGATGGATATACGCCTCGACGCTGTCCGGCACGTCGTAGTTGATGACGTGCGAAATGGAAGAGACATCGATGCCGCGGGCCGCGATGTCGGTGGCCACCATAATTTTGAAGCGCCCCTCCCGAAAGCCGTTCATCGCGGTCTGTCGTTGCGACTGGGAGAGGTTGCCCTGGAGCGAGGTGGCGCTATAGCCCGCCTTGCTGAGTTGGGTGGCCAGGTGGCGCGCCTTGTGCTTGGTGCGGGTGAAAATGAGGGCCGCGGTCATCTTGTTCGCCTGCATGATTGCCTTCAGCGCGGCGGCCTTGTGCGGCTGCTCCACCGGAAAGAGCACGTGGGCGATGGTGGCGGTCGGCACACTGTTGGCAACCTGCACGGTAGTTGGCTCGCACAGCACCTCTTCGGCCAGGCGCCGCAACTCCTGGGGCATGGTGGCGGAAAAGAGCATGGTCTGCCGTTCCTTGGGCAACTGGCGCAGGATCTGGCGGATGGTCGGCAGAAAGCCCATGTCGAACATGTGGTCTGCCTCGTCGAGCACCAGATGAGTGATTCCCGCCAGGCTCACTGCCTTTTCCCGGAGATGATCGAGTAGACGGCCAGGGCAGGCGACGACGATATCGACGCCGCTGCGGAAGGCCCGCACCTGCCCGAATTTGCCGACGCCGCCATAGACGCTGACGCTGCGGAGTCCCGTGTTTTTGCCGAGTTTGCCGATATCGGCGTGGATCTGCTCGGCCAGTTCACGGGTGGGGGCGATGATCAGCGCCCGCGGCTTGTTGCCGCGCTGGCCGGCCAGCAGGTGATGCAGAAGGGGCAGCAGGAAGGCCGCCGTCTTGCCGGTGCCGGTCTGGGCCAGGCCCAGCAGGTCACGACCGGTCAAGGCCACGGGAATTGCCTGCTCCTGAATGGGCGAGGGTGTCTGGTAGCCACACGCCGCGATATTCACGGTAAGTTGTGGGGTCAGGTTGAATTCGTTGAATTGCATGGTGTTGCTTCTCCTTAAATCTCTCGGCGGGCGCAGTTTGACGCCCGCCAGTTGCCGCGCCGTTCGTTGACGGTCAACGGATGGTGTTTTGGGGTTGGGACCACGAAACGGTCTTTACCGCAGCGGATTCGAAGGTTGTGTCTGGGGTTATTCAGGGCATAGCGGGGCTGCGGTAGGACAGGGCAGGCCGCCGGCAAACATACTCCGCGAAAGGAGTCATTTGCCGGGGCGGGTACGTGTCGTTCGGTGGCTACCAGCGGCGGGGCTTGGACTTGGTCTGCGGGCGGGCCTCATTGACCACCAAAGCCCGGTTGCCAACGGTCTTGCCGTTCAGTTCTTCCATGGCCTTGTGGCCTTCGGGCCGGGAGGACATCTCCACGAAGCCGAAGCCCTTGGACTGCCCGCTGTACTGGTCGCTGAGAATTTTGACGCTCATGACCGTGCCGCAGGCGCCGAACAGCTCTTTGAGTTCCGTTTCGGTAGTGCTGTAGGCTAGGTTGCCGACATAGAGTTTCATGCTGCTTTCTCCTTGGGTAAAGGTAAGTGGTCAGCAGAAACTTCAACGGTGGTTCAGATCTAGAGGGCGGGTTCAGCGCGCGGGAGAAATGAAGGGGCGTTAAGGAATATGCTCAACACTCGGTGGGATAGTAGCCCCTAACATAAACCATGCCTGCTGGTTTGGCAAGGGCTATTTTGAAGAGACTGCGGCAGGCGGCCTGCGGTGCGGGTCAGATGTCGTCGTCATCTTCGTCCCCGAACTCCTCTTCTTCGCCCGGCTCGTCGTCGCCCTCCTCGCCTTCGTCGCTGACATCCTCGCCGGCTTCTTCGCCTTCGTCACCCTCTTCCAGTTCCTCCTCGGGTCCGGAACGGAGGGCTTCCTCGTCTTCCTCCAGGGACGACGTCGCCTTGCGGATTTTCGTCGGCGGCAGGATGATGGCCGTGATCTTTTCTACCTCCTGCCGGATCAGGGGGTCGGCAAGGCAGGTCTGACAGTCGGCAATATGGTTTTCCAAAAACAGCACCATGCGGGCCGGGGCCATGGCCTCGTCCAGCACTTGGGCGTACCAGTTTTTCACAAGCCTTTGTAAGCGCTCGCACTCCATGGGGATATGACTCCTTGGTGTTTCGGTTATTGCATGCGCGTGGTCGGGAAACCCGACTGGTTGTACCCTATTTTGGGACGGCTGCCCAGCCTTTCAAAAAAATATTCCGGAAATCGTTGCCGCCAGCCTGTTAAAAAATTAAGGTAGGGGGCAAACGGAAGTGGAAAGGGCACTGGTGGCCCTCCCGGACTTCAAATCCGGTGCACCGGGTGAAGAGCCTGGTGGGTGGGTTCGATTCCCATGCACTTCCGCCATCCCCTTTTGGGCATCAGGCTGTTTTCCCCTTCAGCAACGGATACCCCATCTTCTCCCGTTGGGCCACATAGAGTTCCGCCACCTTGCGGGCGATATTCCTGATGCGGCCGATATAGCGGGTGCGCTCCGCCACGCTGATCGCCTTGCGCGCGTCGAGCAGGTTGAAGGTATGGGAACATTTGAGGCAGTAATCGTAGGCTGGCAGGATAAGATGCAACTCCAGCAGCCGGAAGGCCTCGGCTTCGTAGGTGGTGAAAAATTCCATCAGCTTTTCCACGTTGGCGTGCTCGAAATTGAAGGTGGAAAATTCTACCTCCGCCTGATGGAAAATATCGCCGTAGCTCACCTCGCCGTTCCAGGAGATATCGTAGACGCTGTCCACCTTTTGCAGGTACATGGCAATACGCTCCAGGCCGTAGGTCACCTCCACGGTGACCGGGTGCAGCTCCAAGCTGCCGGCATGCTGGAAGTAGGTGAACTGGGTGATCTCCATGCCGTCGAGCCACACCTCCCAGCCCAGACCCGAGGCCCCCAGCGTGGGGGATTCCCAGTCATCCTCCACGAAACGGATATCGTGCTCCAGCATGTCAAGGCCGAAGCGCTTGAGGCTTTCGATGTAAAGCTCCTGGATATTGGCCGGCGAGGGTTTGATGATCACCTGATATTGATAATAGTGCTGGAGGCGGTTCGGATTCTCGCCGTAACGGCCGTCGGTCGGGCGTCGCGAGGGCTGAACATACGCTGTTTTCCAAGGCTCAGGCCCCAGAGCCCGGAGCAAGGTGGCCGGGTGAAAGGTACCGGCCCCCACCTCCATGTCGTAGGGTTGCTGGATAATGCAACCCTGCGCCGCCCAGAAGTGGTTGAGCGCCATGATGATTTCCTGAAAGTGCATAGCGGTGCCCCTTGGTTGATAATGTAGCGCAAGAATATAAGAAGAAAGGGGGGTGTCAAGGGGTTTTTGCGGAGCGACCGCAGGGGTTGATGTTTTCCGTTTTCGCTAAAGCGAAAAAGCCGAGAGATGGCCATCCAATGCGCGTGTAAAAAAAATTGTATTTTTCTGAGATGAAGTTCAGTTTTTTGTAGACAGACCGATGAGAGTGCGGTATCAGAATATAACTTCCTGTATTTGCTTATAAATATTTAAGCAAATGCTTAACTGTGGTCCAGGGGATGGGCCACCAGGAAGAAATGGCACGAAACCCGTGTCGTGGAGCGGGGTTGCGGAAGGTGGCCCCAATGAAACACTTCAAGCATAAGGAGAAAGAGGGATGCTGAAAAAAATTTCCGTACTGGCGTTCGCCGGCTTGCTTGCCCTGCCGGCGGTCGCATCCGCCGGTGCCGGCGGCGCTGCTTCCAACCTCGACGCCCAGATCGCCGACCTGACGAGGCAGCTTGAGGCGCTGAAGGCTCAGATGGGCCAGATGAAGAAGGATCAGGACGCGAACAATGCGAAGGTTGCCTCCTTCGATGAGCGCGCCGAGAATTGGGACCTGGCCTCCCGTATTCAGCTCTCCGGCGACTTCCGTTCGCGGGTTGATTACTACCGGGCCAACACCGAGGCATATATGCCGTTTTTCGTGCCTGCGGGCACGCCGGGTTCCACCGCTGTAGCGGCTCTGACCCCGTTTGGTTATGCCAGCAACACTGGCGGTTATCAAGCGCCGGCGGCTGTCTACGACAACAAGTCGATGTTCACCAATCGCTTCCGGCTGGATATGCGGGCCAAGGCCTTGGAGAACGTGGAATTCAAAGGCCGCTTGGCCATGTATAAAGCATGGGGCATGCAATCTACCCCGGGCACCGACGGCTTGGGCTCACCTCTTGGCGGGATGCCGCTCTTTGACGGCAACACCACCCGGACCCCCAACGACAGCGCCCTCTATGTGGATCGCGCCTTTGTCAACTGGAACAATATCGGCGGCTCGCCGATCTGGTTCTCCATCGGCCGCCGGCCCACCACCGATGGTCCGCCCAACCAGTTGCGCATGGGCATGGATGAGCGCATGGCCACCCCCACCGCCTATATGGACTGGCCATTTGACGGCATCTCCGTGGGCTATGCCTACCAGAGCCTCTTTGGCATGACCGATGCCCCGGGCCGCGTACGCATCTGCTACGGTCGTGGTTTTGAGGCCGGCCTGCAGCAGAAAGACACCGGCATCAACGACACCGATTTTATCGGGGTGAGCTGGGATATCTACAAGAAGGGCAGCCGCTTCTTCTACCTCCAGTCCTTCGTGGCCATGGATGTCTTCAACTTCCCGGCATTCAGCGACGCCAACACCAATGCCTTTTATTCGGCGGCGTTGGGCGGCAGAAAGAATGTCGGCAATGTCTACCACACCTCTGGCGTCTATGAGGACAAGTTCCAGAACCTGAACTACTTCATCTCCGGTGCCTGGAGCCGCGCCGAACCGAACGACGCAACGGGCATGTTTAATGATCCCATGTCACCCACCCTCAATACGCATACTGAAGATGGCTATGCCGTGCATCTGGGTGCGCGCTATGACTTCGCCAACACCCCGTTCAAACTTGGCGCTGAGTACAACCATGGTTCCAAGTACTGGATCGCCATGACCCCGGGTCATGACGACCTCTACGAGTCCAAGCTGGCCACCCGCGGTAATGTTTACGAGGTCTATGGCATCTACGACATTCCGGGCGGCGAGAAGATCTCCAAGTTCGGTAAGGCCTTCATCCGCCTGGGCTACCAGCATTACGACTATGACTACACCGGTTCCGGCGACTGGAACATGATGCCGGTGGATATTGATCAGACTTCAACCGCTCTGCTGATGTCTGCACCGATTAAGAAGGCCGACCAGGTCTACATGACCTTCGAGGCTGCGTTCTAAGGAACAAAGCAGTTCGTTTTTCTTGCAGTTGCAAGAGGGAAGGGCCAACGCCCTTCCCTCTTTTTTTGTCCTCGCAACAGGCCGAGGATTCAGATGGTCATGCCGCGCAGGATGCATGAGGCGTTGCCTCGCAAGCCAAGGCAGAAGATGCAGGGAGTGAGGAGGGGAAGCGGTCGAACTCTTTCCGGAAAGGGCTCTTGCCGCGGGGCAAGGGTGGTGCAGGGGCGGTCAGTTCAGAAGGTCTTTTTTCATCCGTTCAAACTCCTCCTGGCTGATTTCTCCCCTGGCGTAGCGCTTCTTGAGGATATCCAGGGCGGATTCCTGGCCCTGGCCGTCACGCCGTCGCCCGAAGAGCAGCAAGAGTACTACGACTACGAGGAGTATCAGGTAGAAAGGCATCATGAGCGGGAACATTCCCCAACCACCGCCCCACCAGTAATGTCCAGGCATCATGGGTTCTCTTCTTGTTTCTTCGTTATCGCTTTTCTTCGGTCGAATCTTCTGATGGTGGGTCAGGCCAGGGCTTTGGCCTTTGCATTTTTTCAGTTATATTCTCGCGGTTGATGGATCTGTCACAGCCGCCGTAGTCTCGTCTGACGAGAGAGTCATAATGCGATTCTTCCGATTTTTTGTTTACGTTTTGATCGTTGTTTTTTTTGCTCATATGATCTCCTTGCTATAAGCCTCGTGACTTTAGAACGTTTTCGCTGCACACAAGAAGCAATTTTTGATCGTTGGGTAGATTGGTTTCTTTTTGGCTGAGGTTGTTTTCCTCATTTTTTATACGCTTTAGTTCTTTTTTGATTTTATTTTCATCTTTTATGCCATTTTTTACATCTATCCAAAGCAACTCATAATCATTTTTTATTCGAGTCCATTTCTCTGTCAAATACCCCATGCTTTCAATCATTTTGGACCAGTTTAAAATAGGAAGGGCTATGGCGACCAGAGCAGAAATAGATGAAAGAATTTTCCAAATTAACTCATATTGGCTCCAGAAACCCCAACTCGCTACAGTCCCTGAGGCCATAGCTGCCAAAAAAATTTTTGTCCACTGTTCTCGGGTGTAATACCTATTGCTGAGGCTTTGCCAATATCTTTGGTTCATCTCAGCATCTAGCATAGATTCCCAGATTATTTTTCTCATATTTCTTTCCTGAACTTCTTATTACAACTTACAGCGCCTTCTGGCTGTCCATGAGCATGATGAGGTCGAGCACCCGGTTGGAGTAGCCCCATTCGTTGTCGTACCAGGAGAGAATTTTGACCGACGAGCCGATTACCTTGGTGGACTGGGCATCCACCACCGAGGAGTGCGGGTTGCCCTGGTAGTCGATGGAAACCAGCGGCTCCTCGGAGTAGCCGAGGAAGCGGTTGGCCGCCTCCTTGAGCGCGCCATTCACCTCGGGCACCGAGGTCTCCTTTTCCACCTCCATCACCACATCCACCAGCGAGACATTGGGGGTCGGCACCCGCACTGCCAGGCCGTCGAACTTGCCCTTCAGGGCCGGCAGCACCAGGGCGACCGCCGCGGCGGCGCCGGTCTTGGTGGGGATCATGGAAAGGGCCGCGGCCCGGGCGCGCCTGAGATCGTTGTGCGGGAAATCGAGGATGCGCTGGTCGTTGGTGTAGGAATGCACCGTGGTCATGAGGCCGGTCTTGATACCGAAGCGGTCGAGGATCACCTTGGCCACCGGCGCCAGGCAATTGGTGGTGCAGGAGGCATTGGAGACGATGTGATCCTCCAGCGGGTCGTAGTCGTCCTCGTTGACCCCCATGACGATGGTCTTGACCTTGCCCTTGGCCGGGGCGGAGATCACCACCTTCTTGGCCCCGGCGTCCAGGTGGGCCTGGGCCTTCTCGTCGGTGGTGAAGAGGCCGGTGGATTCGATGACGTAGTCCACCCCCAGATCGCCCCAAGGGATGTCCGCCGGGTTGCGGTGGCTGGTGATCTTCACCTTCTGGCCCTCCACGGTGAGGTCGGCCTCGCCGGCGGTCACCTCCTTGCCGTAGGGTCCCATCACCGAGTCGTACTTGAGCAGGTGGGCCAGGGTGGCCGGGTTGGTGAGGTCGTTGATGGCGACGATCTCCAGCTCCTTGAAGGTGGCGTCCTTGTCGATGGCACGGAAGATATTGCGGCCGATGCGGCCAAAGCCGTTGATTCCGATGCGGATGGTCATGGCGATCCTCCTCGTGGTAGCGGGGTTTCCCCCGGCAGTTTCAGGCGGTCAGGGCGGATGCGGCGTGGCGGCGGTGGCGGAGCATTCCTTCCAGTTGATGGATGTGGCGGTGCGCCTCTTCGCAGGCGGGGTTCACGGTCAGGGCCTGACGGTAGGCGGCCTGCGCCTCCTGATGCCAGTCACCGGCGCGATAGCTGCGGGCGGCGAGGCAGTAGGCCTGGTCGGCACCTTCCGGGAACATATCCGTGAGCAGGCGGATGAGCGGTTCGGACCAAAGCTGCTCCACCAGGCCCGGGTTTTCGATGAGATAGCGAACCAGCAGGGCGTTTTCCCGCTGGTCGATGAGCAGGGTACGCATGAGCAGGCTGGCCCGCTGGAACATGAAGCTGAGGCTCTCCATCTGGTGGCCGATCTCGTCACGGGTGCGGGCCATGAAGCGCTGGCATTCGTCGCCGCAAAACTTCACGGAATGGGCATCGCTCCGTTTTCGCATCGCCTCGGCCAGGGGGCCGTAATACTGGAGCATGTAGGTGTTTTCTTTGAGCTTCATCGCCTCATGGAAGATGGAGCCGATGACCCAGTCCAACAGGCTGCCGCTCAGGTCTTCTTTCGGGTCGCTGTCGCGCCAGAGCTCGTGGCAGCGGTCCTTCAAGAGCCAGAGGTGGCCGCGGTGCGATTCGCTGCCGACCAGGGCGTCGAGGTCGGCAAAGGCGACCCGGCCGGAGGTGGCGTAGGCCTCGTGGATGGCGAGGAAGCAGCCGAGGGTGGCGCCAAACCCCTTGAACATGTTCTTGACGAACAGGTGGCGGCGTTCCTCAAACCAGCGGTTGCGACTGGGCGAGCCAGCGGGGGCCGGATTCGTCATGGCGCGGGCAGGGTGTTGCGGGCCTTGTCGTAGAGGGCGAGGTACTGGTGCAGTACCGCGTCCCAGGTGTAGTGCTCATAAATATGCTGGACCGCGGCCTGCTGCATGTCAAGAATCTTTTCCGGCCTGGTCCGAAATACCCGGAGCGCCTTCTGCATGGTGCCCATCAGGGCAGCGGACTTGTGTTCCTGGTAGGCAAAGCCGGTCACCCCGTCCTTGACCTTGACCAACCCACCTACGTGGTGGACCACCGGCAGGTTGCCGAAGAGTTGGGCGATGTAGTCGGTCAGCCCGCAGGGCTCGTACTGGGAGGGGACCAGGAAGAAGTCGCCGGCTGCGTAGATGAGGTTGGCGGCTTTGGCCTCGTAGCCCTGGAGCACGCAGACCCGGCCCTGGTGGGCCTCCTGGCCCGCCAGGGCGGCGAGCGCCCCTTCGAGGTCGCGGCTGCCGGTGCCGAGGATCACCACCTGGAAGTTCTGGTCGAGCGGCAGCAGGGTTTCGAGCGCGCCTAAGAGCTTGTCCATCCCCTTCTGGGTGGTGAGGCGGCCGATGCAGGTAAAGAGCGGCTGGTCGAGGTCGTCGGTCAGCGTACCGATCTGGCGGAGGGAGGCAAAGTCGTGCTGCCTGAGCCTTTTCACCAACTCCGCCCGGCACTTCCGTTTGCCGGCCAGGTCGCGTTTGCGCGGGGAAAAGGCGGCGGGTAGCCCCAGGGGTTTGGGATTCTCTGGGTTGAAGTCCGCCGGATTGATGCCGTTGGTGATGCCGGAAAGCTCCACCCCGCGCGCCAGCAGCCGGTGGCCGAGCATGCCGGTCAGCGCGTCGGCGTCGGTCTCCCGCAGCTCGCGGGCGTAGTTCTCGCTCACCGCGTTGAGCGGCGCATAGGCGGAGGCCGCCAGCAACGGGTCGAAGCTCGCGTCGAGGACGTTGTCGTCGATTACCCGGCGGGGCAGCCCGGTGATGGCCTCGGCAAAGGGCAGGTCCCCCACCTCCTGGTGGTAGCCGATGCCGGCGTTGTGCACGGTGACCACCGCCGGGGTGGCGGCAAAGAAGTGGCGGTAGCCTTCGACCTCCCGGAGCATGGCGGCCAGGGCGGCGGCGTGGCCGTCGTGGCAGTGGATCACCTCCGGCTTTTCGCCCAGCCGCAGCATCAGGGCGAGAGCCGCCTTCTGCAGCAGGATGTTCATGGCGAAGTAGTCGTAGTGGCCGGAGCCCTGGGCGTGGAAGGGGTTTTGCGCCTCGTCCTCGGCGGTGTAGGTGTAGACGCTCTTCTTTTCGAGATAGCGCTGGGCATCGAGCAGGTAGATGGTCAGCTCGCCGCCGTCGGTGGTGGTCTTGCCAAAGATCCGCACCAGTTCGCGCCGCTCCTCGGCGGCGTAGTTCATCTCCACCTCGAAGGCGAGGCCCAGCGAGGCGAAGCCCGCGGCCTGCGGGTCCATGAAGCCGTAGAGGGGCAACACCACGCTGACCCGGTGGCCGGCCCGGACCAAGGCTTCCGAGAGCTGGCGCACCACGTCCTTGACCCCGCCGGCCCCGGCGAGGCCATCGTATTCACGGGCGATCATCCAGATAGTGCGGCTGGCGGTGGTATCCTTTTTCTTCGCCATGGGATCCTCGTCAGTCCGCTGGGTCAGGCGATGGTCTTCTGCCGGAGCAGATGGTCAATGAGGGTCAGCGCCACCATGGCCTCGCAGACCGGGAGGATGCGCGGGATCGCCGAGATGTCGTGGCGGCCGCCGATCCTGATGCTGGTCGGCTGGTTGTCCAGGTTCACGGTCTGCTGCTCCTTGGCAATGGAGGGGATCGGTTTCACCGCCACCCTGGCGACGATGGCGTCGCCGTTGGAGATGCCCGCGAGGATGCCGCCCGCGTTGTTGGAGACAAAACCCTCTGGGGTAAGCGGGTCGTTGTTCTCCGAGCCGAGCATGGCGGCAGCCCCAAAGCCGGCGCCGATCTCCACCCCCTTCACGGCGCCGATGGACATCAACGCGCCGGCCAGCTCGGCATCCAATTTGTCGAAGACCGGCTCGCCTAAGCCGGCCGGGCAGCCGGTGGCGAGAATCTCGACGATGCCGCCCAGGGTGTCGCCCTGCTGGCGGACCTCTTCGATGCGGCTGACCATCCGAGCAGCGGCCGCGGCATCCGGGCAACCAAGGAGGTTGTTGGTGATCTCGTGCAAATCGCGCCGACTGGCGCTGATGCCACCCAGGGCCACGGTATAGGCGATGACGCTGATGCCGTGGTGGGCCAGGAGCTTCTTGGCAATCGCGCCGGCCGCCACCCGCGCTGCGGTTTCCCGGGCCGAGGCGCGGCCGCCGCCGCGGTGGTCGCGGATGCCATACTTTTTGAGGTAGGAGATATCGCCATGGCCGGGGCGGAAGATCTCCCTCAGGTTGTCGTAGGACTTGCTGTGCGCATCCTTGTTCATGATGGCGAGGCAGATGGGGGTGCCGGTGGTGCGGCCCTCGAAGAGGCCGGAGAGGATCTCGACCCGGTCCGGCTCCTTGCGGGGGCTGGCGGTAGGTCCCCCGGTGCCGGGCCGGCGGCGGTCCAGTTCCGCCTGGATATCCTCCGGCGAGAGGGAGAAGCCAGGGGGGCAGCCGTCCACCACGGCGCCGATGCCGGTGCCGTGCGACTCGCCCCAGGTGGTGACCTGAAAGACCTTGCCAAAGGTATTGCCTGCCATAAATGGTGTCCTGTTCAGTCTGCGGTTGATTGGCGGTAGGCGGCGACAAGCTGCTCCACCACCGTCTCCACCGGGGTGGCGGTGGTATCGACGACGCAATTGGCGCTGGCCCGATAGAGCGGTTCGCGCTCGGCCAGGACCGGCGCGATCTCCGCTTCCACCGCCTGACCGGTGAGCGAGGGGCGCTGGCTCATGGTCAGCGGGTCGCTTGCCAGGCGGGCGGCGATGGTGGCGAGGTCGGCGGTGAGCCAGACCACCAGATGGTTTGCCTTGAGCTGCGGCCACAGGGCCTGGTGCAGCACCGCCCCGCCGCCGGTGGCGATCACCAAGGCCTCCTCACGGTCGGCCAACTCGGCCAGCAGCGCCTGCTCTTGGCGACGAAACGCCTCCCACCCTCCGGCCGCCACCAGGGCGCTGATCGGCTGACCAGCCCGCTGCTCGATCTCCTGGTCCATGTCGAGGAAGGGCAGTTCCAGCCGCGCGGCCAGGGCGCGGCCGATGCTGCTCTTGCCGGTGGCCCGGTAGCCGATCAGGAAAATTTTACGCGCTGTCGTCATCATATCAGAAAATGTAGGTGACCCCGCGGAGAAGTGTCAAGCGATCCCGCCCGAACGGCGCCCCAGCGGGAAACCGCCTAAAGCTACCATATAACCATCGAAAATCACAAGAAATGGAATAGATTTTTACGCTGGCGGCCCGCTGGCCAGGGTGAGATCGCCGGAGAGGACCTCATGGACCAGACCGTGGTCGTCGCGGATGTGCAGCCGGCCCTCGGTGTCCGGCCCCAGGGAGATGCCGGTCACCACCGCCTGCTGCGGGGTGAGCCAGGCAAGGCGCTGACCCACAAGGCCGTCATGCTGCCGCCATTCGGCGAGAATGCCGGTGAACTCGCCGGCCTCCATCCGCGCGATAACCGCATCCACCTCGCGGATCAAGGCGGTCAGCAGCGGACCCCGCGGGAACTTCCGGCCGCCGGCCGCCGCCAGGGAGGTGGCCTTGTCCTGGAGCGCAGCGGGCAAGGCCGCCAGCGGGGTGTTGACATTGAGGCCGAGGCCGAGCACCACCAGGGGCGGCCCCTCGGCCAGCAGGCTGCCGGTCTCGGTAAGGATGCCGCCGCACTTCTTGCCGTACAGCAGCAGGTCGTTGGGCCACTTGAGCCGCACCGGCGCGGCGGTGATCGCGATCACCGCCCGGCAGAGCGCCACCCCGGCAGCCAGGGTGATCTTGGGCAGGTCGGCCAAGGCCAACCGCGGCCGCAGGAGGAGGGAGACATAGAGGCCGCAGCCTGGGGGCGAGAGCCACTGGCGGGCAAGCCTCCCCCGGCCGGCGGACTGGCTCTCGGCCACCACCAGGGTGCCGGCCGGAGCGCCTTCTGTTGCCAAGGCCATGGCCACGGTATTGGTGGAACCGGTTGCCTCTAGAAAATGCACAGGATGACCGGCAAGCTGGCCTGTTTCCCGCATCGCCTGCCAGAGCGGGTCGTGCGTCATGACGTGAGCGGCCACTCGGACCGGAGGCGGGCCAGGGCCTCGTGGTTGGTGAGGTCGATGTGGAGCGGGGTCACCGAGATGGCGCCGGCCAGCACCGCCTGGGCATCGGTATCCGGCCCCTCGTCCAAGTAAGGGGTGCCGCCGCCGATCCAGTAATGCCGATTACCCCATGGGTCGAAGGTCTCCTTGATGGCGTCATCGTACAACCGCCGGCCCTGGCGGGTAAAACGGCCGCCCCGCAGTTCCGCCACCGGCAGGTCCGGCACGTTGACATTGAAGAGGGTGTCCTTAGGGAGCCCCTTGGTGAGGATGGTGGTGGCGAGCTGGGCGGCGAAGCGGGCGGCCGCCTCGAAGCGGACGGTGCCGTTCGGCGCCACCAGGGAGATCGCGAACGACGGCACCCCCAGCAGGGTGCCCTCCTTGGCCGCCGCCACGGTGCCGGAGTAGTTGATGTCGTCGCCGAGGTTGGGGCCGGGGTTGATGCCGGAGACCACCAGGTCGGGCTTCTGGGGCAGCACCTTCTTGATGCCGATGGTGACGCAGTCCGTGGGCGTGCCGTCGATGGCATAGGCCTCCGGACTGAGCTGCCGCACCCGCAGCGGCCGCTTCATGGTGAGCGAATGGCTGGAGGCGCTGGCATCCTGCTCGGGCGCGATCATCACCGCCTGGCCGATGGCCTGCATGGCGGCAAAGAGCGCGACGATCCCTGGCGCCTGCACGCCGTCGTCGTTGGTGACCAGGATGAGGGGTTTGTGGTCGAGCATAGCCCCACTCTATTCCAAATCCGGCAAAAGCGGGAGGGGTTTCCGCCCCTGGCCGCCCTTCTTTTTTGGCGGCCTTTGCGCTATAGTGGAGGAAAAATCAACCAGGGAGGGGAGTCTATGCCCTATGTCAGCATCCGGGTGGCCGGAACCTTGAGCAAGGAACAAAAGGAAGCGATCTGCAGCGGCGTCACCAAGGTGATCTGCGAGGTGGCCCACAAGCCGGCGGATTCGGTCCTGATCTTCATCGACGAGGTCGCCCACGAAAATATCGCCTCTGGCGGCAAACTGTTGGTCAAGCCGGCCGGATGATGCCGCTCTTCGCCTTTGCTGCCGCCAGTCGGGAACAGGCCGCCAACCGGCTGGCCGAACTGCGCGAACAGCTCAATTACCATGCCTACCGCTACTACGTGCTCGACGATCCGCTCATCGCCGACGTGGAGTACGACCGCCTCTTTCAGGAGCTGCTGCACCTGGAGGAACGGTATCCGGAACTCATTACCCCGGATTCGCCGAGCCAGCGGGTAGGCGGTGCGCCGCTTGCCGAGTTTGCCCAGGTGACGCGGGAGATCCCCATGCTCAGCCTGGAAAACGCCTTTGGCGACCAGGACCTCCGCGACTTCGAGGAGCGGCTCCACCGCTTTCTCCACACGAAGGAGCCGATCACCTACGTGGCCGAGCCCAAGCTCGACGGTCTGGCGGTGGAGCTGATCTATGAAGAAGGGTTGCTGGTTCTCGGCGCCACCCGAGGCGACGGAGTGACCGGCGAGGAGATCACCGCCAACCTCAAGACCATTGCCACCGTGCCGTTGCGGCTGCGGCCACCGGCCAAGGGCACACTGCCGGCACGGCTGGCGGTGCGGGGCGAGGCGTATCTTTCCCTGGCAGGCTTCAAGGAACTGAACGCCCAGCGGGCGCAGAACGACGAGGCGCTCTTTGCCAACCCGCGCAATGCCGCGGCCGGCTCGCTCCGCCAGCTCGACCCAAAGGTCACCGCCCAGCGGCCTTTGGCCTTTTTCGCCTACGGGGTGGACGACCCCGCCCCCCTGCCCTGCCGGACGCAGCACGAATTGTTGCAGTACTTGGCAACCTGCGGCTTTGCCACCAACCCCCATACCAAACGCTGCCCGGACCTCGACGCCGTCATCGCCCATTTCCACCACCTGGCCACCATCCGCCACGATCTGCCCTACGAGATCGACGGCATGGTGGTCAAGGTGGACGATTTTTCCGTGCAGAAGCGCCTCGGCACCAAGGCGCGCAGCCCGCGCTGGGCGATTGCCGCCAAATTTCCCGCCTCCCAGGCCACCACCCGCCTCATCGGCGTGGAATTCGGGGTGGGCCGCACCGGCGCCATCACCCCGGTGGCGATCCTCGACCCGGTGGAGGTCGGCGGGGTGATGGTGGGCCGCGCCACCCTCCACAACGAGGACGAGGTGCGGCGCAAGGATCTCCGCCTCGGTGACACCGTGCTGGTACAGCGGGCCGGGGATGTGATCCCCGAGGTGGTCAAACCGGTGAGCGAACAGCGCCGTGGCAACGAAACGCCCATCCGCATGCCCACCACCTGCCCGGAGTGCGGCCACCCCCTGGTGCGGCCCGCCGCGGAGGCGGTGACCCGTTGCGTGAACCCCGCCTGCCCGGCCCAGCGGCTGCGCTCGCTCATCCACTTTGCCAGCAAGGCCGGCATGGATATCGAGGGGCTCGGCAAAAAGGTGATGGAGCAGCTGGTGCAGGAGGGGCTGGTGCGGGACATCCCGGATATCTTCCGCCTCACGGCCGCGGAGCTGGCCCCCCTCGACGGCTGGGGCGAGAAGTCCGCCGCCAAGGCGATGGCCGCCATTGGGGCGCGCAAAGAGACGACGCTGGCCAAACTGCTGGCCGCCATCGGCATCCGCCACGTGGGCGAGGTGACCGCCCAACTGCTGGAGGAACACTTCGGCACGCTCACGGCCCTGCTCCATGCCACCGAGGCGGATTTCCTCGAGGTGGCCGGCATTGGCCCGCAGGTGGCCGCCAGCCTCGCCGACTTCTTCAGCGACCCGGCGGCCCGGCAGATGCTGGCCACCTTGCAGGAGCTGGGGCTCACCGTTGCCGCCCCCCCCACCTCCCGCGCCGGCCGACTGAACGGCACCCTCTTTCTCTTCACCGGTACCCTCGCCCACTTTTCCCGCAGCGAAGCCAAGGCGCGGGTCAAGGCGCTGGGCGGCCAGGTCGCCTCGGCCATGAGCAGCAAGGTGACCCATCTGGTCTGCGGCGACAAGCCGGGCTCCAAACTCGCCAAGGCACAGGCCCAGGGGACCACGATCCTTTCCGAAGCGGAGTTCGAGGAGTTGGTTGGCAGCTGACCAGGGAGGAAGGCCGCATGGCAACGCAACGGGTGCGGGTGCAGATCGAGGGATTGGTGCAGGGTGTCTATTTCCGCGCCCACACCGAGGAGGAGGCCGTCCGGCTTGGGCTTTCCGGCTGGGTCCGTAATCGGCCCGACGGCGGGGTGGAAGCGGTGTTTGAGGGAGAAGCGGCGGCGGTGGAGCGGATGCTCGCCTGGTGCCATCGCGGCTCGCCCCGTGCCCTGGTGCGCCGGGTCACGGTGCAGGCCGAAACACCGCAAGGGGGGGCCACCGGCTTTTCGATCCGTTATTGACAGCACGCGCCTGGTCGCGTAAAGTACCTGCCGCTCTTTTAACCAGGATGCACGAGGAATCGGGTAGATGGAACTGAGGCGAGAAAACGAGCGGCGGCAAGCCCCCCGGAAGAATGTCATGCGGATCAAGTGCCCGCGTTGCGGCAATGATAGCGATTTCCTCGAGGTGGCCGACGGGGTGGTCCTCACCACCCGGTATGTCCAGAACGAGGATGGCAGCTTTTCCCAGGAAGGGGACGAGTCCCAGATCCTGGGGGAGATCAAGTTCTACTGCGGCGAGTGCAACGCCGACCTCACCGAGTTTCACCAGCGTTTTCTGGAGATGCTCTTCTAGTGCTCCCCACGCGACATCCGACCTGCGACAAGGCATAAAAAAAAGGAAGAAGGGCGAACCCTTCTTCCTTTTTTATTTCATGGACTAAGCCAGATGGTGCGGGAGACGATCACACGCAACCGGTCGGCTTCGGCAGGCCCGCCATCTTGCAGGCGCCCTTGCCCGGGCCGGACGGGAACAGCTCATAGATGCGCTTCAGCGGGAAGCCGGTGGTCTTGGAAAGGATACGAACCATCGGAGCGATACCGTTCTTCTTGTAGTACTCCTGCAGTGCGTCGATGACCTTGCGATGCTCGTCGGTCAAGGTGTCGATACCCTCGACGCCCTTTACGTAGTCAACCCACTCCTCGCTCCACTCTTCCATGCCACGGGTCAGGAAGCCGTCCTCGTCAACGTTGAAGACCTTCCCCTTGTGCTCCAGAGTCGCCATGTTACTTCCTCCATTGAATAAAAGGTTAATCTATATGGAAACAGACACTTAATCACCTAATTAAGATGCCACTACTTACTATGTCCTCTCCCCTTTGTCAAGCCGCCCGCCGCCTTTTTTTGGCGGCGAAAGTAACTCGCTGGATTCATGATGCTTTTGGCCATGGCCTGGCTGAATCGGCGTTCAGAAAAATGCATTTTTGTCGTGAGGGATAAACCAAAAAAGCGTCAGGCTACCCGGTGCTCCGGTCTCTGGCGGGGCACGAATTCACGCCACCAGCGCCTGGAGGCGGGCAAAGACATCCGGGGCAAAGCCCTTTTCCTTGGCAAACTCGCCATCGAGCGGCGACTGGGGGTTGAAATTCTGGAGCTTGAGGGGGGAGCCGGCCAGGGTGTCGCGCCAGGCGCGGATATCCGCCTCGGTGTGCAGCCGCGGCAGCACGGTCATGCGGAATTGGTGCGGCAGGCCGCTCGACTTGATGCACTCGATGCTCTGGCGGATGGCGGCGAGATCGACACCGACCCCGGTGCAGGTGTCGTATTTGGCCTGATCGAGCGGCGCCTTGACGTCCATGGCGACCATGGCGACGAGTCCCTCGGCCAGGAGCTGTTCAAGCACCGCGGGCCGGGTGCCGTTGGTGTCGAGCTTGACCGGCACCCCCGCGGCCTTGAAGGTGCGTAACAGTTCGGCCAGATCCGGGGCCAGGGTCGGCTCGCCGCCGGTAACGCAGACCCCGCCCAGCCATGGCCGCATCTCGCCCAGTCGCTTCAGAACGTGGTCGAGCGGGATGGTCGCGAAGGACTGCGGCGCCAACACCAAGGGATGATTGTGGCAGAAGGGGCAGCGGAAGTTGCAGCCGCCCAAAAAAACCACCGAGCAGAGGCACCCTGGCCAATCGATAAAGGAGGTCTCGAGAAATCCCTTGATCGCAGGCATGGCGCTCATAAACGTAGGGGGCGGGGAGTGAGGGGCAGGAGGAGGGCTGATCCGATACCGTGACTACCCCTCATGAAGACTCCCCGCCGCGAAGAAGGACTACAGCGCGCAACTGCCCGATTCGCAGGCAGCCCGGGTGGCGGACGCCTGCATGGTCACGCCGCGTTCCTGCGCCCGCTCCGTGAGATGGCGCTCGATGCGGCTGAACTCATCCACCGAGGAGGAATCGTCCAACACCAGGAGCGGCAACCGTTTGCGGGCCGTTTCCACCAGGCGGTGCCAGGCCAGATGGGCCAGGGCGCCGGCGTCGTGGTTGTTGAGCACCTCGATCTTGACGTCCATGGCCTGAAGGTCGAACTGTTTCTTGATCTGCTCGCAGAGTACGCAATCATCTTTGGTAAAGAGTGTCATAGCTGTCCCCTTTTCTCGTGAATCCCCTCACCTGCCGGTGCGCGCGCGAGGCAACGAACCGGCAGGTGTGCGTCGTGTGACTGGAAGCCTTATGCCTGGGCGAACTGCCGCTCGTTGCGGTAACGCTCCTTCAACTCGCCCAGCTTCCCCTTGTTCCAGCTCGAAATCTTGGTGAAATAGCCGGTGATGCGGGTGATGCCGTCCACCTTCTCGGAACCGCAGTGCGGACACTGCTCGCTCAACCCCCGGCTGGTCTTGCCGCACTCCAGGCAGGAGGTGAATTCCGGCGAGA
Organism: Deltaproteobacteria bacterium; assembly: GCA_021802645.1. Classification (GTDB taxonomy): domain Bacteria; phylum Desulfobacterota; class Desulfobulbia; order Desulfobulbales; family Desulfurivibrionaceae; genus JAJZRJ01. Next base: position 42,420 of record JAJZRO010000011.1, read on the forward strand.
AGGCGATCTGGTCGTTCTGGGTGTGGCGGAAGACGTTGATGATGAAGTTGGCGATCGCCTCCTTGTCCGGCTGCGCCTCGCCCAACCAGACGTGGGTGATGGCGCCCGCCTCGATCAGCGGATGGAAGAGCCCCTCGCGGTCCACCCGGGTGATGGGGTTCATGGTGGCGCCCACATGGTAGAGGGTGGAGTTGGTGTAGTAGACCTCGTTTTTGGCGAGGCTGCCCTGCACCATCTTGGTGGCCTGCTCCGGGTAGTGGGCGAGATCGAGCTTGGCAAAGCGGTAGGCGGTGGATTCGGCCGGCGTCTGCTCCAGCACGAACTTCATGCCCATGGACTCCGCCATCTTGTTGCAGACGATGTTCATGTGGGCAATGACCTTGAGGCCGAACTTCATCGCCTCGTCGGAGTCGTGCAGCTCCTGGCCGAGGTGGATCTTGACCAGCTCGTTCAGTCCCACCATGCCGATGAGGTAGGAACAGCGGTGGAGCCGCAGATAGGTCTGGCCGTCGAGGTCCATGGCCAAGAGCGACAGCGGGCCGTTCTGCCCCATGGAGAGCAGCTTCTCGATGAACTTCTTCTTCTGCTCGTGGGCCTTGGCCGCCAGTTGCATCTTCTCGGTGAGCAGGGTGAAGAGCTTGGTATCGTCGCCCTTGGCCTGGTAGCCGAGGCGCGGCAGGTTGACGGTGACGTTCTGCAGGGCCGAGTAGCGCATGCGCCACGGCTCCTTGGCATCCTCCAGGTCGCTGGCCTCCAGCTTGAAGGAGAGGCGGCAACACTCGGAGATCTTGGCGGTCTCGCCGCGGTCGAAGATGAAGTAGGTGTTGCCCTTGACCGAGGCGACCTCGCAGATGTGGTTGAGGAAGTCCATGTGGCCGTCGGTCTTGAAGAACTTCTCGGTGATGTGCACCAGCGGCTTCGGGAAGAAGAAAGGCCGGCCGGCGGCATCGCCCTCCTTGTACACCTCGAAGAGGGCCCAGGCAAAGCGCTGCGCCTGTTTTTCATACTCGCCGTAGGTCTTGCCGGTGTAAACCCCGCCCGGACCAATGGCCGGCACGGTCTCGAAGTGCTTGGGCACCTCCCAGTAGATGTTGATATCGGAGAAGATCGCCTGACCGCCACGGGCCACCGCCTGCTGGGAGAACTCGTAGATGAGCATCTGGGCCAGCTGCTTCACCCCGCGGTCGTCCAGCTCCTCGAGATACGGGGCAAAGAAGAGGTTGATGGCGTCCCAGCCGATCGCGCCGGCAAAGTGGCTCTGCAGCGCCGCCGCAAATTTCACCATGTGGGCGAGCAGCACCTCGGCGTGCTTGGCCGGCTTGGCCATGGAGAGGGCGTGCGGCAGGTTCAGGCCGAACTTCTTGATGTACTCCAGCGACTGGCCCGAGCAGTACGGCCGATCGATGAAGCCCAGGTCGTGGAGGTGGAGGTCGCCCAACAGATGGGCGTCGGCCACATCCGGGGTGAAGACATGGAGCAGGGCGTACTCCTTCTTGATCCCCTCGGCCAGGGTGAGGTTGGTCGCCTCCGGGCCGTGGGGCACGTTGGCGTTCTCCTTGTTGTGCTGGACCAGCAGCTGGTCCACGTCGTAGAGCGGCACACCGAGACGGGTGTGCATACGCCGCGCCTCCTCAAGCCCCATCTCCAGGAGCTTGGCGTTGACCATCTCGCGGATGAGCGGGCCGGTCACGGTCTTGACCGTGCCGGTCTGGATGATTTTTTCGACCTCCTTGCTGATCTTCTCGGCGGTGTCCCGGTCGAGGAAGGTCTCGCGCAGGAGGGCATCGACGATGCGCTGGCGATCCCAGCCCATCATATCCTCCTGCGACGTCCGAACGAACAGCGCCATATCGGTGGAATCCGCCTTGGCCACCTCTTTGGTGGTCATCTCCCGCGCCTCGGCTTTCAATGGCATGACGACTCCCATCCTCTGTTTCTCCTTATTCTCTCTCGTGTTAAAGAATTTAATGAACTGCCGAACCCCTATTTCTCGGCAACAACACGACAGGTTGTGTTGTGAAGCCCATTATTGCACAAGATGTGGTGTACCGGTCAAGCGAAAAAAAGCGGGAAATGAAAAAAATGGTTTCGGGCGGCAAAACAGGGAAATAGCGCGACAGACATGGGAATCCGCCCCATGGCATGGGGCAAATTCACCCCCAAAAGGTCCCCTATCGCCTGGCGATGATGGTGTCCTTTTTCCAGTGCCGGTCGTCGGGGCGGGGGTAGTCGAGGATGTAATGGAGGCCGCGCGACTCCTTGCGGATCAGGGCGCAGCGGACGATCAACTCGGAGACCTGGGCGATGTTCCGCAGCTCCACCAAGTCCGGGGTGAGGAGGTAGTCGCGGTAGTGCTGGTCCACCTCGGCGAGCATGGCGCCGAGGCGCTCCTTGACGAGCCCCAGCCTTTTTTCCTTGCGGACGATGCCCACGTAGTTCCACATCAGGCGGCGGATCTGATCCCAGTTGTGGGTGATGAGGATGCCCTCGTCGATGCGCTGGGCCTTACCGGCCCGCCACGCCGCGATAGGATGGTAGTGCTGGCTCGTAAGCCGCGGCCACTCCTCGGCGCACTGGTGCGCCGCCTGGTCGGCAAAGACCACCGCCTCCAGCAGCGAATTGCTGGCCAGCCGGTTGCCGCCGTGCAGCCCGGTGCAGGCGGTCTCACCCAGGGCGTAGAGGTTTTCGAGGCTGGTGCGGCCCATGATGTCGGTGAGCACCCCACCGCACATGTAGTGGGCCGCCGGCACCACCGGAATCGGTTCCCTGGTGATGTCGATGCCGAGACCGAGGCAGGTGGTGTAAATGGTCGGGAAACGGTTTTTGAGGAATTCCGCCGGCTGGTGCGAGATGTCGAGATAGACGCAGTCGTCGCCGCTCGCCTTCATCTCCAGGTCGATGGCCCGGGCGACCTTGTCGCGGGTGGCGAGATCGCCCAGCGGATCGTACTTCTGCATGAAGGGATTGCCGCGCTCGTCGATGAGCCGCCCACCTTCCCCGCGCACCGCCTCGGAGATGAGGAAATTCTTGGTCCTCGGGTGAAAGAGGCAGGTGGGGTGGAACTGGACGAACTCCAGGTTGCCGACCCGGGCGCCGGCCCGCCAGGCCATGGCGATGCCGTCGCCGGTGGCGATGTCGGGGTTGGTGGTGTAGAGGTAGACCTTGCCGGCGCCGCCGGTGCAGAGTACGGTGACCCGGGCGAGCCAGGTCTCGATGGCGTTGCCCTGCCGGTTCAGGACATAGGCGCCGAGGCAGCGGTCGAGAAAGGGGTGGGTCGGCCGCACCCCGGCCTTGGAGCCGATCAAGAGATCCACGGCCACGTGGTTTTCCAGCACCGTGATCCGCGGATTTTCCGCCACCCGCCGCAGAAGACCCTCCTCAATCTGTTTGCCGGTGAGGTCCATGGCGTGGGCAATGCGCCGGGCGGAGTGCCCTCCTTCCCGGCCCAGATCGAGGTGGTCGGCGTGGTTGCGGTCGTGCTGGAACTCGATGCCGAGGGCCATGAGTTCGCGCACCCGGGCCGGGCCGTTCTCCACCACCATCCGCACCACATCCTCGTGGCAGAGACCGGCGCCAGAGGTGAGGGTGTCCTGGATATGGGCCTCGAAGGTATCCTCCGCCGAGAGCACCGCGGCAATGCCGCCCTGGGCGAGGTTGGTGGCGGTATCCACCCGCGCCTTTTTGGTGATGAGGGTCACCGTGCCCAGCCGGGCCGCCTTGAGGGCAAAGGAGAGGCCGGCGATGCCGCTGCCGATGACGAGAAAATCGGTGGTCTGTTCCATGGTGGTATCACATCGGCCGGCGGGAAGGAGGAAGGCGGTTCCCAAGCGGCCTGGTTTCTGGTATGTATGGGGGCGTACTCGATTGATGGTCGCCCGTTTCCCTCGTTATCGTTCTCTTTCGGAAACGAAATTTTTCGTTCGAGTGCACGGCGCAAGGACGACGAAAAGGCGGAGCGTACACCTGCGTACGTGACCATTTTTCGGCAACCGCGCAACGCAGCCTTTTCGGACGAAAGGGCCGTTTCCTTCTGCCTCTTCTTTAGTCCGCCCGGCCCTGCTTGGCAAGGATTCTTCCATGAGCGATCTCAAACTGGTGATCTTCGACTGCGACGGCGTCATGTTCGACTCCCGGGAGGCGAACCGCGTCTACTATAACCAGCTCCTCGCCCACTTCGGCCATCCACCCATGGACGCCGGGGAGCTCGACTATGTCCACGTCCATCACGTGATGGCCTCGGTGGGCCATATCTTCCGCCACTATCCCGACGAGATCGCGGCGGCCCATGCCTTTCGCCAGGAACTCGACTACACCCCCTTCCTCCAGTACATGCTCATGGAGCCGGACCTCCGTGAATTTCTCGCCTTTCTGCGGCCAGGCCGCAAGACTGCGATCAGCACCAACCGCACCACCACCATGCCGGCCATCCTCGAACTTTTTGCGCTGGCGCCTCTCTTCGACAAAGTGGTCACCGCCCTGGACGTTTCCCGGCCCAAACCCGACCCCGAGGCGCTCCACCAGATTCTGGGGCATTTCGACCTCGAGGCGGACGAGGCGATCTACATCGGCGATTCGGTGGTGGACGAGGAACACGCCAGGGCGGCGGGCATGCGCCTCATCGCCTTCAAGAATCCGGCCCTGGCGGCGGATTATCATGTAGAATGTTTCATGGAGATTGCCAAGCTCCCCATCTTCTAAGAGGAGGGCGCGATGAAACTGGAGATCACCCACGAGGTGCTGGTGGTGGGGCCGGATTTTCCCAAGAGCCGCGACTATGCCTTGCGCTTTTTTGCCAAGACCCCGCTGGTGCGCTACGATACGGTCACAGTTGATGAGGCAGCCTCCTGCCCGGCCACCCACCCCGATTTCTGGCCGCGGGTGGAGGCGGGGGTGCGCCAGAACCAGGAGGTGCTGCGCGACCTCATCGCTGAGTTAAAGGAGAGCGGGCTGCGCGGGCTCGATGACCTGCTCACCCTGTCCAAGGGCTACCAGAGCAAGCTTGTCCACACGGTGGCCCATCTGGTGGACGGTTTCTTCGGCATCGACACGGTCTTTTACAACCTGGCCGAGGATTCCCACGGCCTCTCGTCGCAGTTTCGCCCGGAGATTCTCGGCAACCCCGACGACTACTGGTTGCTGCGCATCCACGCCGAACTCCGGGTCAAGGAACGAGAATCGCTGGTCGCCTCGCTGCGTCGCTTCGAAACCGGAAAATAACGCTATTCGTGATGCTGGCCGTGCTCGTGGCCGTGGTGATGGTGGTGGCCGCCCGTGGCCGGGCCGCCCAACTTGACCAGCGCCTCGGAAAGCAGGGCATCGGCCTCGTGCATGATGCCGATCGCCTTGTCGATGAGCCCGGCCTCGGTAATGAGCCCTTCCTGCCGGGCCGCGTCCGCCCACTTCTTGAATTCGTGGGCATGGCCGTGGTTGTGCTCCAGCCAGTGCGGAATCAGCACCTGCAACTTCTCCTTGGTCGTCTTCTCGTCCATGTCAGTGGTCCTTGCAGGCTGCGAGCGTCACCGTGCCGCTCATGAAGTCGATGCGGGTCACCATGGCGTGGGGCACCACTTTGGGCGTCTCAAAGAGGGCGCTGACACTGACCCCTTCTTCCGTCACCTCCAGCAGCGAGGCATTGTCGAGGATCGTTTCCTGCTCGCCCGCTTTTTCTAGCACTACCCGCATCTGGCACATACCATTCCTCCCTGGCGTGGACTCTCGTTGCCCTGCGGCCCACCCTTGTGGTAGAGATACAAAAAAGCGGCGCGGCGCGCAATGGATTCCTGGGCCGCGCCGACGTCACCGAAAAGGGGGAAACCATGCTCGTCGATCTTGCCCAGATCCGTCATCTGCTCACCACCAGCCGCACCATTGCGGTGGTGGGCCTCTCCCCCAAGGAGTCGCGGCCCAGCAATCAGGTGGCCCGCTACCTCATCAGCGCGGGTTTCCGGGTCTTCCCGGTCAACCCTGGCCAGGAGACGATTCTCGGCCTGCCCTGTTACCCGGACCTTGCCGCCATCCCCGAGTCGGTGGAGATCGTCGACATCTTCCGCAAACCAGAGGAGGTGGGGCCGGTGGTGGACGAGGCGATCAAGATCGGCGCCAAGGCGGTGTGGATGCAGGAGGGGATCGTCAACGAGGCCGCGGCCGCCAAGGCCAGAGCCGCCGGTCTGGTCGTGGTCATGGACCGCTGCATCAAGATCGACCACCAGCACCTGTAGGCCATGCCGTCCGCCGTTGCCTTCCATCCCCTGTTGCCTTGACTTTTCGCGGCAAACGGGATAAAAAACCATCCTTTTGATTCCGCGCCATTTTGCGGCGCTGACCGACGTTCATTAAGGATTATTATCATGCAGGCCCTGAAAGGCTTCAAGGATATCCTGCCCGACGAAAGCCCCACCTGGCAGTGGGTGGAGGCCACGGCCCGCTCGGTGTTCCACCGTTTCGGCTTCGGCGAGATCAAGGTGCCGATCCTGGAGAAGACCGAGCTCTTTGCCCGCTCCATCGGCGAGGCCACCGACATCGTCGAAAAGGAGATGTACACCTTCATCGACCGCAACGGCGAGCAGATCACCATGCGGCCGGAGGGCACCGCTTCGGTCTTGCGCGCCTTTATCGAGCACAACCTCCAGGCGCGCCAGCCGCTGACCAAGCTCTACACCATCGGCCCGATGTTCCGCCACGAGCGGCCGCAGAAGGGGCGGCTCCGCCAGTTCCACCAGATGAGCGTCGAGGCCATCGGCTCCGACCACCCGCGCCTCGATGCCGAGATCATCGCCATGGCCTGGCAGCTCTTGGCCGAACTCGGCCTCTCCGCCTCGCTCCAGATCAACTCCCTGGGTTGCCCGGCCTGCCGGCCTGCCTACCGCCAGGCCCTGCTCGACTTCCTCGCCGCCCGCCAGGACAAGGTGTGCGACGACTGCAAGCGGAGAAGCGCCACCAACCCCCTGCGGGTGCTCGACTGCAAGAGTGCCCATTGCCAGGAACAGTATCAGGGCGCGCCCATGATCCTCGACCATCTCTGCGCTGGCTGTGCGGAACACTTTGCCGCGGTGAAAAGCAGCCTCGACCAGCTCGGCATCCCTTACGGGGTGAACGGCTTCATGGTGCGGGGACTTGACTACTACACCCGCACCACCTTCGAGTTGCTTACCAATGCCCTCGGCGCCCAGAGCGCGGTCGGGGCCGGCGGCCGTTACGACGGCCTCATCGAGCAACTCGGCGGTCCCAAGCTGCCCGGCATCGGCTTTGCCATGGGCATGGAGCGCCTCACCCTGCTGCTGGAGCAGCAGAATGGCGGCGCGACCCCGAGCCAGGGAATCGACTGCTTCGTCGCCGCCCTCGGCGACGCGGCCCTCGAGCGCGCCTTTTCGCTCCTTCATGCCCTGCGGGGTAAAGGAGTGAAAGCAGCCATGGACCTCGAGGGCAAAAGCCTGAAGAGCCAGATGAAGCAGGCCGACCGCCTGCAGGCCCGCTACACCCTCATCCTCGGCGAGGAGGAACTGGCCAAGGGCGAGGCAATGCTGCGCGACATGGCCACCAAAGCGCAAGAAAACATCTCCATGAGCGCGGACAACGCGGCCATGGCCACCACGATATTGACGAAAATCCATCCAGAGCAGAAATAAAGGAGCCCCATATGGAATCCATGGGCAGCCTCAAGCGGACCCACCACTGCAACGCCCTCTCCGCCGACCACATCGGCCAGGAGGTCACCCTCATGGGCTGGGTGCTGCGGCGCCGCGACCACGGCGGCGTCATCTTCATCGATCTCCGCGACCGCTGGGGCCTCACCCAGGTGGTTTTCAACCCGGAGATCAACCCCGAGGTGCACGCCAAGGCGCACGGCCTGCGAAGCGAGTGGGTGCTGGCGATCAAAGGCAAGGTCGAGGCGCGGCCCGAGGGCATGACCAATCCGAATCTCGCCACCGGCGCCATCGAGATCCTGGTGAGCGAGCTGCGAATTCTCAATCAGAGCCAGACCCCGCCCTTCCCGCTGGACGAGGAGACCGAGGTCTCGGAGACCCTGCGCCTCAAATACCGCTACCTCGACCTCCGGCGGCCCGGCATGGCCGACAACCTGGTGCTGCGCCACAAGGCGAGCCAGGCGATCCGCTCGTACCTCAACGACAACGGCTTCCTCGAGATCGAGACCCCGGTGCTCACCCGCTCCACCCCGGAAGGCGCCCGCGACTACCTGGTGCCGAGCCGCGTCAACCCCGGCAAGTTCTACGCCCTGCCCCAGTCGCCACAACTCTTCAAGCAGCTCCTCATGGTGGCAGGCATGGATCGCTACTACCAGATCGTCAAGTGCTTCCGCGACGAGGATCTGCGCGCCGACCGCCAGCCCGAGTTCACCCAGGTGGACATGGAGCTCTCCTTTGTGGATGAAGAGGACATCTTTACCATCATGGAGGGGATGATCACCCATCTCTTCAAGGCGACCATCGGCCACGAGCCAATCACCCCTTTCCCGCGCATGACCTACGCCGAGGCGATGAACCGCTATGGCTCGGACAAGCCCGACACCCGCTTCGGTCTGGAACTCATCGATCTCTTCGCGGAGGTGAAGAACTGCGGCTTCAAGGTTTTCCGCGACGTGGTGGAAAAGGGCGGCATGGTCAAGGCAATCAACGCCAAGGGCTGCGCCACCTTCAGCCGCAAGGAACTTGACGACCTCACCGCCTACGTGGCCCAGTTCGGGGCCAAGGGTCTGGCCTGGGTGAAGATCAAGGAAGACGGCGAGTGGCAGTCGCCCATTGCCAAATTTTTCACCGACGAGGAGCGGACCGCCATGACCCGCACCCTCGACGCGGTGCCGGGCGACCTCCTCTTCTTTGGCGCCGACACCCCGGCGGTGGTCTACGCCGCCCTGGGCGAGCTGCGTCTGGAGCTGGGGCGCCGCCTGGGCTACATCGACAAGAAAACCTTCAGCTTCGTCTGGGTCACCGACTTCCCGCTCTTGGAGTGGGATCACGAGCAGCGTCGCCACATGGCGGTCCACCACCCCTTCACCGCGCCCATGGAAGAGGACATGGCCCTGCTGGCCACCGACCCGGGCAAGGTGCGCAGCCGCGCCTACGACCTGGCCTTAAACGGCACCGAGATCGGCGGCGGCTCCATCCGCATCCATCAGCCGCAGGTGCAGCAGACGGTCTTTAGCACCCTGGGCATCTCCGAGGAGGAGGCGCGGGACAAGTTCGACTTCCTGCTCAAGGCCCTGGAGCTGGGCGCCCCGCCCCACGGCGGCCTTGCCTTTGGCCTGGACCGGCTCATGATGATCATCGCCGGCCGAGACACCATCCGCGATGTGATCGCCTTCCCCAAGACCCAGAAGGCGACCTGCCCGCTCACCGACGCCCCCTCCACCGTGGCACGGAAGCAGCTCACCGAACTCTCTCTGCGGCCGGACTGGAAAGAATAGGAAAGGCAAAAGGGAGAAATCAAAAGGCAAAAAGGGCGGACTGTTTTTACTTTTGACTTTTGCCCCTTGCCTTTTGCCTTCGCCGTCAGGCGCCTAGGTAGTCGCCCACGATCTCCCGGATCTGCGGCTCGGAATCGTTGCGAAGCGTTGCCAGCAGAGCCAGTGATTCCGGGGTGTTGATGAGGCCGAGGATGTTGGCCGCCTCGCCGCGAATCCAGGGGATGGGCTCGGTGAGGAGCGCCTTAAGGGAGGGAATGGCCAGGATCACCTCATTGGGCCGTTCTTCCCGCATCGTCTCGAAGAGCACCGCCACCCCCACCCGCACCATGAAACGCTCGTCGCGCAGCAAGCCCCCCGTCAGGCGGTAGAGACTCGGGTCCTGACGCACCATGGCCATGATGTTTTCCACGTGGCCCATTTCGAGGAAGTCGGCCATCACCTGCCGCAGTTCCTGATCCGCTGCTGTTTCCTTTTCCATACGCGCCCTCCACGCTTGGCCCCCTGTCTCATACCGATTTTACGCCGTCGCTGTCAACCCTCTTATGGTCATGCCTTTTCCGTTGCCGCGACCCCACCGGTTGGGATCATAGCGTCATAGTCATCACACCCCAATCTCGTTTCATGGTCCATGGTGGCTGCACCACAGTGTAGCACCCGCGCAATGAATGGTTAAGTGCTTCGTTTTATTCTTAACCACTTGTTTTTTTTGTTACTTTATCTTGACATTGGCGTTCCTATATTGCGAGATTGTCACAAGGGGAGCAGCCGACACGGATCGTGGCGGCGTTTTAGGTGGTTTTCACCAACAGAGAGAGGAGAACACGCATGCAACACACCATCTTGCGACGTCTGCGGACGTACGCCCGGAAAACGGCCATGGGATTGGGAGCGGCCGGGGCGATTGCGGTGCTGGCCGGGGCGACACCGGCAACCTCCGCCACTGGGGGGGCGCCCTGCGCCGACTGCCACGACAAAGCAGTTGCCGCCTTCGAATCCTCCTTCCACGCCAAAATCTGGCAGGGCGCCAACGGCTGCCCATCCTGCCACGGAACAACTGATCAGCACCTGAACGATCCCTCCAAGAAAACCATCATCTCCTTCAGCAAAGACGGCGGCCGCACTGCCGAGGAACTCTCCAAGCAGTGCCTCGAGTGTCATCAAAAAACATCCGCTCAGCTGGCCATGTGGGACATGGGCGCGCACAAGAAGAATGATGTCGCCTGCGTTTCCTGCCACAAAATCCATCAACCCCGTCCGGCCGTCAACCAGCCGACCGTCTGCTTCACCTGCCACCGGGATGTGCGTTCCGATGCCAACAAGATGTCGCACCACCCGATCATCGAGGGCAAGGTCAAGTGTTCTGACTGCCACAATCCCCACGGCACCCTGTCGAAGCACATGATCAATGCCGAAAGCGTCAACCAGCTCTGCTACAAATGCCATGCCGACAAGCGTGGCCCCTGGATATGGGAACACCCCCCGGTGGAGGAAAACTGCGCCATCTGCCACACCCCCCATGGCAGTCGGCATGAAACGCTGCTGGTGGATAAGGTGGTTAACCTTTGCGAGGATTGTCATGACATTGAAGGCGCTGGAACCCATGAAAGTGCGGTCAACACTGCAGCCAACATGTTCAGTGCCGCAAGCAGTTCAAAGCGCGTTTCTGCCCGTGGTTGTATCGAGTGCCATCATGCGATCCATGGCTCCTCCAACTTCAAACGATCCTTCACTCGATAAAGGAGGCAGGCAATGAAAAAGAAAGTCTATTCTGCGATGATCTTGCTGTCGCTTGCCTCGCCGGCCCTGGCGGCTGCGACCGAGGACCAGACTGAAGCACATGGCACGATCGAGATCGGCGGACAAGCAGTCCACACAAATGGCGACAAGGCCCGTTTTCAGGAATTCCGCGACGTGGATGACAGTATCTTCGGCGCGATGCAGCTCGAGGTCCAGAAAGGGGCATATCACTTCCAGTTTGATGCGGATAAAGTCGGACAAGATGATCAATCCTATTATCTCCAGGGGGGAGAGTACGGTAATTTCAAGTATAAATTCAACTATTCCGACTTCACCCATAATTACGGCTTTGATGCCGTCTCTCCGGCAACAGGGATTGGGACAACCCGCCTCGTTTTCCCGCTTCCTGCCACCGCGGCGGCAACGCCGGTGTCGCAATGGAGCCGTTTCGACTATTCGGTGGATCACAAGAGCTATGGCGGCGAGTTCGAACTGTCGCTCCATTCCCCCTTCTATGTCAAGGCCGGGGTTGAACGACGCGAAGACAGCGGTTCCCGGCCATATAGCGCCTACTTGCGAGATGTTGCGACTGCCAATAGGGGCCCTGCCGAGATACCGGAACCCATTTCCACCACCACCGACACCCTGAACCTGAAGGCCGGCTATCTGGGAAAAAATATTTCCGCCTCGCTTGCGGGCATGATCAGTTCGTTCAGCAATGACAATAAGTTCCTGTATTACGATGACTTGGCTGGCGCGGCGGCCGTAAGCACCACGGTCGATAGGACTGAGGCCTTTGCCCCGGACAACGACTATAAAAAAGTGGCGGCTGACCTCGCCTGGCGCGATCTTCCGCTGAAATCCGTGTTGGCCATCGACGGGAGCTATGCCCATTTGACCAACAGTTATTCAACGGCCGACCTCAACCTCAATGGCACCACCTGGGCCGGCGCGTCGGGGTTTACTTCGTTGAACCGGACGACCTTTGATGGCGACATTGATTACACATCTGCCTCTGTCGCCCTGGCCTCCAACCCCATAGACAAATTGGACACCAAGATCTATTACCGCTACCTCGACCGGGACAACAAATCCAGCATCATCTCCTATGACTCCGGCAATACCGACAACACGGATCGCCTCATGAGTTATGAGAAGAACGATACGGGAATCGATGCCGGCTACCGTCTGCCCCAGAAAACGCGGCTGGAGGCAGGGTACGAATATCTGAAATTAAACCGTTCGACACCCGAGGGAGACGGAATTCCCGCGAACTCGACCACAGATAATTCTGTGTATGTGGGGGTTAAGAACAGCGCGCTCGATTGGTTGACGGCCAAAGTGCGCTATAAACACCTGAAGCGCGATTCCGATACCATAAATACCGCTGAAACCCCCTTTTACTACCAGGATCAATCCCGCAATGAGTGGATGGTGGGCTTTGATCTCGCTCCGGTGGACACCCTCGATCTCGGTCTGGATTATACCTATAAGCGCATCGATTATGATGCCTCCGTTGACAGTCGCCAAGACGACAAGCGGCATAGTGTCTATCTCGATGCGACCTGGCGCCCCAGCAAGAGGGCGACCCTATCAGGCTTTGTTGGCTACGAAACCGTCAAGACCGATACCAACCGGGTTGCCAACAGTACGACCACGAACAGCGCGACGCTGACAACCTCGCCCTATTCCCAACAGAATGACGATGACTTTTGGAGTTACGGTCTTGCCGCCAGGGTTGCGGCCACGGAAAAATTAACCCTTGATTTCTCGTGGCAGCATCAAAGATCTGACGGACAGGTTGATTTCAGTAACCCCAATTTCCTGGCCAATACCGCGTCGGACGACTACACCAAAAAGACCTTGGAGGCCAAGGCCACCTATGCCTTTGATCCCAAGTTTAAAATGACTCTGGGATACCTGTACGAGAGGTTTACCTACGAAGACGTCAATTACACCGGTTTTCAATACCAGCCGGTTGCCGCAAACCAGACATTCTACAGCGGGCTGTATGCAGCCCAGAACTACGATGCCAATGTCGTTTACGTGATGGCGGCCTACGGATTCTAACGGAACCCAACCGGGAAATTTGAATGCAAGGAAGGGGGTGCCCGCTCGGGCATCCCCTTTCATTTTCTTGCTATTTTTTCCCATCCTGCTACGTTATGCCCCATGACTGCCCGGCACTTTGACCCGCTCAACGACCGGCTGAGCCGCGATATACGCAACGAACTCTCCAGGGCCTTTGCCGTGGCAGCGGCGGAAAAAACCCTGGCCCCGGCGGCACTGGCGGCAGAACGGTTTCGGACCATGGATCTTGCGCCGGTGTACGAGGCGTACATTGCCGACCGACTGACCCGCTACCAGCAGGCACTTCAGGCCTTTGCCGCCGACCGCGTGCAAGATGCCTTCTCGCGCGCCTTGGTGCTCTGGGACCTCGGCCTCTTTTTCGAGGTGCATGAAATCATCGAGCATGCCTGGCACCATGCCCGGGGGGCGGAAAGAGAGATTCTCCAGGCGATGATCCGGGCGGCCGGCATGTACATCAAGCTCGCCATGGGCCAGCCGGAGGCGGCAAGAAAAATGGCGGCCAAGGCGGTGACGGCCCTGGAACACCATCGCTCGCGGGTGCCCACCAACCTGCCGCTCGACCGCCTGCTCGCCGCCCTCAAAACCTTTGATGCGCAGCCACCCAAACTGTATCAACCCCAAGGGAGCCTCTGACCATGCCGCCGCCGTTACTTGACCCCTTCACCCCGCTCTTTTGGCTGCGTGTCGGCGTCGCCTTTCTCTGCGGCGGCATCATCGGCCTCGACCGCCAGTTGCGCGGCAAACCCGCCGGCATCCGCACCAGTATCCTCATTTGCCTCGGCACCGAGGTCTTTGTCAGCCTGGGCCATCTGCTCTCCTTCGACCACGGCACCGACCCCAGCCGGGTGATAGGCCAGGTGGTCACCGGTATCGGCTTCCTCGGCGCCGGCGTCATTATGGCCCGGGAGGGGCTGGTGCACGGCGTCACCTCGGCCGCGGTGATCTGGGTGCTGGCCGCCATCGGTTCGGCCATCGGCCTCGGCTATGAACGAGGCGCCATCGCCCTCTCCATCATGGCCGTTGTCGTACTGACCGGCATGGAGCTGCTCGAAAGCCGGGTTCTGCACCTGCGCGAAGAGACGCACATAGAGCTGCCGTTTCGACGGCGCCACGACGATCATCCTCTCGACCACCCCTAATCCCAACCCGAACCAGGAAGCCATGTCCGACGCCAATCTGCCGCCCTTTGTCCGCCTGCTGCTCGACCCTCAAAGCTATCCCCACCCGGCCGCCGAGGTGAAGCTGGTCCAGACCCATATCTCCTACGTCTTCCTGGCCGGCGACTTTGTCTACAAGTTCAAGAAGCCGGTGAATTTCGGCTTTCTCGACTTCACCACCCTGGAAAAACGCAAGCACTTCTGCGAACAGGAGCTGCTGCTCAACCGCCGCCTCTGCCCGGACCTCTATCTCGGCACCGTGGCGGTGAACGAACAGCACGGCACCCTGGCCTTAAACGGCACCGGGGAGCCGGTGGAATACGGCGTCAAGATGGCGCGGATGCCGGAAGAGGGGATGATGGCCAACTTCATCGCCAGCGGCAGGCTCGATCGGGCGATGATCGACCGCATCGTCGCCATTCTGGTGCCGTTTTACCAGCAGGCGGACGGCGGGGAGGATATCCGCCAGTTCGGCACTGCCCAGGCGGTGAGTGTCAACGTGCTGGAGAACTTCGAGCAGACCCAAGGGTTCATCGGCTGCCCGTCGCTGAACCAGCAGCAGTTCGACACCATCAGCACCTATGCCAAGGGGGTGCTCGCCCAGGAGGCGCGTTTTGATGCGCGCATCGCCGCCGGCCGCATCCGCGACTGCCACGGCGACCTCTACTCCGCCAACATCTGTTTCGATGGCGACAAGGTCCACATCTTCGACTGCATCGAATTCAACCAGCGCTTCCGCTACTGCGATGTGGCGAGCGACGTGGCCTTCCTGGCCATGGACCTCGATTACCACGGTCTCGCCGACCTCTCCCGCTTCTTCATCGACTCCTTTGTGACCAAGTCGGGCGATACCGGACTTGCCGGCATGCTCAACTTCTACAAGTGCTATCGGGCCTATGTGCGGGGCAAGATCAACCTCTTCACCGCCCATGCGCCGGAGGTGGACAGCGCCACCAAGGCGAAGTGCTTCGAGATGGCGGGGAAATACTTTACCCTGGCGGAGCGTTATGCCACGGCCGGCTGAGATCTATGTCTTCTTCGGCCTGATCGCCACCGGCAAATCGACCCTCGCCCAGGCGTGGGCCGAACGCCACGGACTCACCTACGCCAACTCCGATGTGGTGCGCAAGGAACTGGCCGGCCTTGCAACCACAACGAGCCAGAAAGAGGGGGTGGACCAGGGCATCTACACCAAGGAATTCAGCCGCCGCACCTACGACGCCCTGCTCAGTCGCGCCGAGGCGGCAATCGGGCAGGGGAGGGGGGTGATCCTCGACGCCTCCTACCAGAGCCGGGAAGAGCGCGGCAAGGTGGTGGCTCTGGCAAACCGCCTCAAGACCCCGGTCCGTTTCGTGCTCTGCGACTGCGATGACGAGGTAAAAAAGGCCCGACTCGCCCTCCGCGCCCAGGACCCCAACGCCGTCTCCGACGGTCGCTGGGAGATCTATCTCCAGCAGAAAGCGCGCTTCGAACCACCGACGGAACTGGGGTCGGGCCAACTGGTGACCCTCGACACCGACCTGTCGATCACGGCAGCCCTTGACAAACTCGACGCCCTGCTGCAAAGAGAAGAGAAGAAAGAAGACAAAAGGTAAAAGTCAAAAAGAACGGTATGTTCCCTTCCTCTTTGCCTTTTGACTTGTAACTTTTGCCTTTCCAAAGGACACGCCCATGAACACCCGCATCTATGTGCTGCGCTTCCCCAAAGAGGTCATTGACCAGCCGATCATCTGCAACCTGGTCAAGAAGTTCGACATCGAGTTCAACATCCTCAAGGCCACCATCCTCATGCAGCAGGAGGGGGTGATGGTCCTGGAATTCAGCGGCCACAAGGCCAACGTCAAGAAGGGGATCAAATACCTGGAGGAGATGGGGGTCAAGGTGCGGAGTCTGGCGGGCAACATCCGCCGCGACGACGAGAAGTGCTACCAGTGCGGCGCCTGCACCGGCATCTGCCCTACCGGCGCCCTGCACATCGTGCGGCCGGAGATGGCGGTGGCCTTCGATCCCGACAAATGCACGGCCTGCGGCCTCTGCGTGGCGGTCTGTCCGGCCCGGGCCATGGAAGTCTCGCTCAACGGCGATATCGATCTCGCCGCGTAGGCCGGCGAGAAGGCAAAAGTAAGCAAGGCAAAGGGCAAAGAGGAAGGAAAAATACCGTTCTTTTTGCCTTTTGACTTTTACCCTTTGCCTTTTGCCTTCTCTCCCCTCTCCAACCGCGCCTTCACCTTGGGGAAGAGCTCCAGTTCCGTATGGGGCAAAAAGTGCGAGGCGACGAACTGATCCTGAAAATGGGTCACCTCGGAGAGCTCGAAGCTCGTCATCCGGCGCACCACCTCCACCACGTCCTGGCGGATGTGGTTGCTCATCTCGCTCATCCAGGCCCCCAGCAAGGAGCCATTGCCCACGTAAAGCACGCGGTCGGTATCGACCTCCGGCAGCAACCCCACCGTCATAGCAGCATCGAGGTCGATGTAGCTGCCAAAGGCACCGGCGAGGATGATCTGCTCCAGGTCGTCCATGGCCAGCCCCACCTCCTCCACCAGGGTCTTGACCCCCGCATAGATCGCGGCCTTGGCCCGGATGAAGTTCTCGATATCCACCTCGTTGAGCACCACGTCGTGGCCGCTGCCTGACTCTGGCGCCCAGACCAGCACGAACTCATAACCGCTGCGGCCCTGGCGGAGGCGCGGGGTAGCGAGCCCGCGGTTGAACTTGCCGCTCTGGTCGATCACCCCCTGTTCCAGGAAGGTGGCCACCATCACCAGGAGGCCGGAGCCGCAGATGCCCACCGGCGGCTTGTTGCCCACGGTAAGGTTCATCGGCTCCAAGGTTGCCGGATCGAGGCTGAAATCCTCGATGGCGCCCTCGGCCGCCCGCATGCCGTGGGTGATGCCACCGCCCTCGAAGGCTGGGCCGGCCGAGCAGGCGGCGCAGACCAGCCACTCCTTGTTGCCGATGACGATCTCGGCATTGGTGCCGATATCGATGTAGAGGGTGACAAGGTCGGTGCGATACATGCCGGAGCCCATCACCCCGGCCACGATGTCGCCACCCACGTAGCTGGAGATGGAAGGGTAGACCAAAGCCACGGCGTGGCGGGGCAGATCGAGGCGCAGGTCCATGGCGCGGATGGGCGGCAAAAAGGTGGTGACCGGCACATAGGGTGCGCGCCGGATGTGGCGCGGGTCGAGGTGCAGCAAGAGATGGGTCATGGTGGTGTTGCCGGCCAGGGTGATGGAACCGATCTCCTCGCGCCGGATCTGCCCCCGCTCCGGCTCCTCCGGCACCTTGGCCTTGGCGAGCAGGGTGTCGATGAGGCCGTTGATGGTGCCGGTCACCAGCTCCTGCATGAGGTCGAGCCCCTTGGGCTTTTCCGCCTGAATGATGCGGGAGATGACATCCTCGCCGTAGCTGATCTGGCCGTTGTACTCGCCGGCCCGGGCCAGGACCTTGCCGGTGTGGAGATCGATGAGAATCCCGTAAACCGTGGTGGTGCCGATGTCGAAGGCGAGGCCGAAGTTGCGCTGCGTCCAGTTGCCGGGCTGGACATCCATCAGGTATTTCTTGCCACTGCGCACCGGGTTGGCGATGGTGACCGTGACCCGGAAGTCGTCCACCCGCAGGACCTCCGGCACCTTGCGCAGCACCGGCAGCGAAATGACCACTCCGCGCTCGTCGTACTGATTGCTCAACCCCTGGAGGATACGGCCGGCATCGGCCATGTTGTCGTGCGCTGCGGGCCGGGGCAGCTCCAGGAAGTATTTCTCCACCGGCGGCTGAAAGATCCCCTCCTCGCGCAACTCCTCGATGTTGTAGACGTGCATCCGCGCCCGGTGGCGCTGCGGCACCTCGGTGGAGAGACCGCCCTTGCCCATGCTGGAGGTGGCTGGAATCCGCACGGTGACCACGCCCTCCACCTGGGCGGTGCAGGCCTGGCGCCAGCCGGCGCGGAAATCCGCCTCGCTCAATTTTTCGCTCTTGCCGCCCGTCACCGCGCCCTGCTCGATGAGCACCCGGCACTTGCCGCATACCCCGCTGCCGCCGCAGGAGGCGTTGATGTGGACTCCGGCCTGGCGCGCCGCCTTGATGATGGTTTCGCCAGCCTTCACCTCCACGGTGCGGCCGCTGGGCAGAAAGGTCACGCGGGCAGTTATCGTTTCGTCTGCCATCAGGCCAACTCCATCACGTGCAGGGTATTGAGTTCCGCCTTGGTAAAGACCGGGCCGTCCACGCAGACCAGCTTGTTGTCCAGGTGGCAGTGGCGGCAGAGGCCCACCCCGCACTTCATGTGACGCTCCAGGGTGGTGATGATGTCCTGGTCGGCAAAACCCTTGGCGCTCAGGGCGGCCAGGGTGAACTTGATCATGAGCGGCGGCCCACAGACCAAGGCCTTGCTGGCGGCGGGGTCGAGCGCCACTTGGTCGAGCAGCTTGGGCACCACCCCGACCGCGCCGCTCCAGCCGGGCTCCGGGGTGTCCACCGTGAGCAGGCATTGGACCCCGGCCTCCTGTTCCCAGCACGCCAGATCGGCCCGGAAGGCGATGTCGGAAGGGGTGCGGCTGCCGTAGAGGATGGTGATGGCGCCGAAGCGACCCCGGTCCGCAAGACAGGATTGGATCACCGCCCGCAGGGGGGCGAGGCCGATGCCGCCACCCACAAAGAGCAGATTTTTGCCGCAAAGATCGGACATGGGGAAAAAACGGCCATAAGGGCCCCGTAGGGCGATGATCGCCCCTTCGGCAAGCAAGTGCATTGCCGAGGTCAATTTTCCCGCCCTACGCACGCTTAAATGAATTTCCCCCGGGGTCGCCTGCTGGGCCGAGGAAATCGAGATGGGGGCCTCGCCGCAGTGGGGCACCGAGACCATGAGGAACTGGCCGGGCTGGTAGCGGAAGGAGGCATTGACCGCCGGATCGGTGAAGGCGAGGACAAAGGTCTTGATCTGGGAGTTCTCCCCGATGACCCGAAGAATCCGCGCCGGTTGCGGCAGGTAGGGGTCGGACTGGGTGTGGGGCATGGTATCGTTATATCCTCCGCCGGTTACGGTTCTTCGCCTCTCATGTGGGCCATTTCGCGCCACACGAAGTCAAATGGCAAGGGGCAAAAGTCAAAAAGAAAGGAGTGTTCCTTCCGCACTCTTTGCCTTTTCCCTTTTGCCCTTTGACCTTCTTCACTCTTCACTTGCCAGTTCGACGAAGCGGGCAATGTCGGTGCCGCCGAAGCAGATGTCGAGGCAGCGGCCGCAGCCTACGCAGCTCGGCCGGCCGTGTTTTTCCACGTCGTACTTGAGCTTGTGCAGGAAGCGGTGCTTGATCGCCGCCTTCTTCGGCTCCACCGGGTTGTGGCCGCCGGCCATGCGGGTAAAGCCGGCAAAGGTGCAGGCATCCCAGCAGCGCAGGCGTTCGCCGGAGGTGGCGGAACGCGGCTGGTCCACGATGGTGAAACAGGTGCAGGTGGGGCAGACGTAGGCGCAGCCGGCGCAATCCTGGCAGCGCAACGAGAGCTGCTGCCAGACTGCCTCGTCCACCATCCCTTCGGCCAGCCGCCGGATGGCGAGGTCCACATGGACCTGGCGCTGGAATCCGCCCCGTGCCTCAAGATAGAGCTGATACTGTTTCTTGATCTCCGCCTCCTCGGCCGCGCTGAAGAACTGCGGCCAGCGGCTGACGATCGTCTCGCCCTGCGCCCGGCCGGCCGTCACCAGGAAGCGGTCGCCGAGGTCGGTCAGTTGCAGGTCGGCGCCGAGCTCGCTGAAGGGGCCGTTCTTGGTAGCATCGCAGAAGCAATTGGGGAAGGGCGCGTTGCAGTTGAGCCCCACCAGCACCGTATTGTGGCGCCGGCCCAGGTAATGCGGCTCCCTGGTTCGCTGGCTGAAGATGACATCCATATAGAGGATGGCGGCCAGATCGCAGGAGCGCACCCCAAAGTAGAGGGTTGGCGGGGGCGCCGCATACCTCGGGTGCAGGGCGTAGCCGGCCTGGTCCGCCTCGTAGGCGGCGATGACCTCCTGCTGCGGAAAGAGGAAGGGCTTGAGCGATTCCTGCGGCTGGTGGTCGAGGTCCAGGGCCATGGTCTCCACGCTCGCCACCTCGGCAAAGAGGGTGTCACCATGGCGGTTTTGCATCGGCGCCACCAGGCGGTATGCCTTGCCGAGCTTGCGGAGCAGCGGGATCAGGTGGTCTTTTTTGAGGATATGGCTGCTGCTCATGGGCTGACCTTTTCGACGCGCACCGCGCAGATCTTGTATTCCGGGCACTTGGCCTTGGGGTCCGCTGCCGCGGTGGTGAGCCGGTTGATGGGGGCCTCGTGGAAGTGGAAGGTGGTGTAGACGCTGCCTGCTGTCACCTCTTCGGTGAGGCTTGCGGCCAGCTCAATGCTGCCCCGCCGGGAGGTGAGCCGCACCATCTCTCCCTGACGGATGGCAAGGCCTTTCGCATCGGCCGGGTTGAGCTGGAGCAAGGCGCGGTCCGCCTCCCGCGTGAGCGTAGGGCATTGCCGGCTCATGGTGCCGGTGTGGTACTGGTGGTAAACCCGGCCGGTGTTGAGCAGCAAGGGGAAGTCGTCGTCCGGCAGCTCGCTGGCCGGGATGGGCTGCGCCGGCACGAAATGGCCCTTGCCGCGGGTGAAGTAGTATTTGTGCAGGAAGGGAGTGCCGGGGTGTTCCCGGCCCCAGCAGGGCCATTGCAGACCCCAGCCCGTTTCCAGCCGGTCGTGGAAGATGCCGCTGTAGATCGGGGTGAGCAGCGCGATCTCCTCCATCACCTCGGCCTGGCTCTCGTAGGGCATGGGGTAGCCGAGCCGGGCAGCCAGCGCCATGATGGTGTCGCTGTCCGGCCAGGTCTCGCCAAGGGGCGGGATGACTTGGCGGATAAGCTGCACCCGACGCTCGGAATTGGTGACGGTGCCGGTTTTTTCGGCAAAGGAGGCAGCCGGAAAGACCACGTGGGCCAGCTGCGCGGTCTCGGTGAGGAAGAGATCGCTCACCGCGAGAAAATCGAGGCCCCTGAGGGTGGCCTCCACCTTGGTCGCATCCGGGTCGCTCAGCATCGGATTCTCGCCCATGATGTACATGCCGCGGATGGCTCCCTGGCCGCCACTGTGGGTCATGTCGAGCAGGGTCAGCCCCGGCTGCTCCGGCAGCGTCACCCCCCACGCCTGTTCGAACTTCCGGCGAAAGGTAGGATCGGCCACCGGCTGATAGCTCGGATAGACACTGGGCAGCGCCCCCATGTCGCAGGCGCCCTGCACATTGTTCTGGCCGCGCAGCGGATCGACGCCGGTCCACTCCTTTTCCACGTGGCCGGTGAGCATGGCGAGATTCGCGATGGACTGCACGTTGTCGGTGCCGCAGATGTGCTGGGTGATGCCGAGGCAGTAGCAGATCACCGCCTTCTGCGCCCGGGCATAGAGCCGGGCCGCGCTGGCAATCCGGTCGCGCGGCACGCCGGTCTCTACCTCCACCTCGGCCAGATCGACCCGGTAGAGCATGTCGCGCAGGGCGAGGAAGTTTTCGGTGCGCATCTCGATGAAGAGATCGTCGTGGAGATTCTCGTCGAGGATGATTCGCATCATGCCGTTCAGGAGCGCGATGTCGGAACCAGGTCGGATGGCCAGATGCAGGGTGGCGCACTCGGCAAGGCGGGTGCGGCGCGGGTCGATGACGATGAGCTTCGCCCCGCGATCCACCGCATCGAGCATCCGGCGGGCCACCTGGGGATGCGCCTCGGTGGTGTTGGTGCCGACGGCCAGGATGACCTGGGCCTGCTCGATCTCGTTGATCGAATTGGTCATGGCGCCGCTGCCGAAGGTGGTGGCCAGACCGGCCACGGTGGGGGCATGTCAGAGGCGGGCGCAGTGGTCGATGTTGTTGGTGCCCAGGACCGCGCGGGTGAACTTCTGGAGCAGGTAGTTCTCCTCGTTGGTGCACTTGGCCGAGGCAAGTACCCCCAGGCTGTCTGGGCCGTGGTCTGCCTTGAGGCGGCCGAGGGCGGCGGTGGTATAGTCGAGGGCTTCGTCCCAGGAAACCGGGGTGAGGGTGCCGTTTTTCCGCAGCAGCGGGGTGGTGAGCCGGGCCGGATCGTGGATGAACTCGTGGAGGTGCCAGCCCTTGACGCAGAGATTGCCGCGGGAGACCGGATGGTTGCGGCTCGCGGTGGCACCGACCACCCGGCCGCCCTCTTCCCGGAGGTAGACGCCGCAGCCGCAGCCGCAATAGACACAGGTGGTGAGCACCTCTCGCATAACCGCACTCCTCGTGGCGATGGACGCAGATAGCCTCTCGCCCCATGGTATAGAGGTGGTGGGCCTTTTGCAAACAGGAAGTGCAAGAGCAGGGAAGGGGCCCTGCCCCGAATATGCTCGGGGCAGGGAACAACGGCCGGCGGCTACTTCTTTTTGCTCTTGCAGCCGCACCCGCAGCCGCTGCCCTTCTTGGCCTCGCCCTGCTTGATCATGCAGGCCGAAGCCCCGCAGGCGTCACATTTTTTGGGCTGGCATCGGGTCTCCTTGGTGGCGCCACACTTGTCGCATTGGAAGGTTGCCATAACTACTCCTCAGGTTGTGGTTGATTCAGAATCCCCGGCAAGGGAGGTATCTTCGTGACGATAGGGCGGAGCACAGCAGCAGAGGATCCGCAAGGGTGCCGCCCCAATGTTGGCAATGGAATGGTAGGAGCCTGGGGCGATCACCACCGTATCGCCGGCGGTCACCGCAAAGGACTCCCCCGCCAGAGTCATCCGCCCCTCACCGGCCAGGATGTGGTACACCTCCTCGCTGACCCCATGGATGTGGGAGATGGTGGCCTGGCCCGGCGCCACAGTGGCCTCGGCCAGGCTCAACTGGTGGACTGCGGCATGATCCGGGTGTATGAGTTCGCGGATGAGGGAGCCATCCTTGGTGGGGTAGGGCGCGACCGCGTCGTAGCGGGTATGAACGGGTTTTGCTGCCATGACTCTTTCCGGCGTCCTGCTTTTCGGGTACTCTTATCATGACGCATCGCCCCTGCCGATGGCGAGCTTTTTTCGCGAAAAAATCCACCAACCAGGTTCCCTCCATGAATCGTGAACGTCTTGCCGCCACCTTCATCCAGCTCTGCGAAATCGACAGTCCCTCCAAGAGCGAGGGGCGAGTCGCCGCCTTCCTCAAGGATCTCTGCGCCAAGGAGTTGGGGGCCGAGGCGATCTTCGAAGACGATTCCGCCACCAAGACCGGCTCCGAGTGCGGCAATCTCATCGTCCGCTTCACCGGCACCCTGGACAAGCCACCGCTCTTCTTCAACTGCCACATGGACACCGTGCAACCCGGGGTCGGGGTCAAGGTGCAACGCCAGGGCGACACCTTCACCAGCGCCGGCGCCACCATCCTGGGCAGCGACGACAAGGCAGGCATCGCGGCGCTCATCGAGACGGTGCGCCTCCTCAAGGAAAACAAGACGCCCCATGCCCCCTTCGAATTGCTCTTCACCACCTGCGAGGAGATCGGCCTCTTGGGCGCCAAGCACCTCGACTTCTCCCTGGTCCGCGCCCGCATGGGCTATGCCCTGGACAGCTCCGGCATCGATCTCGCCATCATCGGCGCGCCGGCCGCCAACCGCTTTACTGCCGAGATCCAGGGACTGGCCGCCCACGCCGGCCTCCACCCGGAAAAGGGGATCAGCGCCATTCAGCTCGCGGCCCAGGCCATAACCCGGCTTCCGCTGGGGCGGCTGGACGCGGAAAGTACCGCCAATATCGGCCGCATCAGCGGCGGCACCGCCACCAACATCATCCCGGAGCGGGTGCGCCTCGACGGCGAGGTGCGCAGCCACGATCCGGCCAAGCTGGCCCGCTATACCGCCCAGATGGAGGAGGCCTTCCGCACCGCGGTGGCCAACTGGCACGATCCGGCCGGCCTGGCTGCCGGTCGTCCCGCCGTGGATTTCTCGGTGGAGGCGCAGTACCCGAGCATGCGGATCACCGAAGGAGAAGCGGTCTGGCAGCGGCTGGCAACCGCGGCCAAGGCCCTCGGCCGCCCCATGGAATACATCGTGGCGGGCGGCGGCAGCGACGCCAACATCTTCAACGCCCATAACCTTGCCACCATCATTCTCGGCATCGGCATGACCGACGTCCACACCACCGAGGAATCGGTGACCCTGGACGCGATGATGCGCACCACCGAACTCGTCATCGCCATCTTAACCACATGAAATAATGAAACAAAAACGCATGTTGTTTCACGTGAAACATTGACGCCGCTTTTTTCACCCACCCTATTTTTCCGTTGCAATCCTCTCCTGGGCGTGGTGTTATAGCGGAAAGATTATGCATCTCACGCCTGCACGATATTCCCACTCGCCGTATGCCCCGCCACTATTTGGCGATTTTTTCTTCACATATCAACACGCTACCACAGCAACATGGCGCGGCATCCATTCGTTTTTGCGCCATGATCGCATCATGAACGACAGGGGGGAGGAGAGCGACGCATGACGACACAGGCAAAGGTGATTGCGCTGGCGAACCAGAAGGGGGGGGTGGGCAAGACCACCACCACCATCAATCTGGCCGCCTCGGTGGCGGCACTCGGCAAGCGAGTGCTGGTGGTCGATTCCGACCCTCAGGGGAATGCCTCAAGCGGGCTCGGCTATGACAACAACAACGGTAGCCAGCATCTCTACCACTGCTATACGGAGGAGGTGGCCGCGGCCAGTGCTATCGTGCCGGTAGCGGAGATGAAACGCCTGGCGCTCCTGCCCACCCACGTCGATCTCATCGGCGTCGAGGTGGAGCTGATGAACGTAACCCAGCGGGAGCGCTACCTGGAACGGTTGCTGGCGCCGGTGCTCGGCGACTACGACTTTGTCTTCATCGACTGCCCCCCCTCCCTGGGGCTCCTCACCATCAACGCGCTCACCGCTGCCGACGCCGTCATCATCCCCCTCCAGTGCGAATACTTTGCCCTGGAGGGGTTGAGCCAACTGGTGCGCACCATCCGCCTGGTGAAAAACTCGTACAACAAACGGCTCGCCATCGAGGGCCTCCTGCTCACCATGTTCGACGGCCGCAACCGCCTGACCCACCATGTCTCCACCGAGGTGCAGACCCACTTCAAGGATCGCGTCTACAAGACGGTGATCCCCAGAAATATCCGCTTGAGCGAGGCACCCAGCCACGGCAAACCGGCCCTGCTCTACGACCGCAAATCCACCGGCGCCTTAAGCTATCTCCAGCTCGGCAAGGAATTTCTCCGGAACAACTCCAGCGGGAGGGCCAACTGATGCAAAAACGGAGCCCATTGGGCAAGGGGCTGGGGGCACTGTTGCCCGGCAAATCCGAGGATCGGGACTTTTTTCTTTGCGCTATTGACACCATTGCCCCGAATCCGCACCAGCCACGCAAACGGATGGACGATACCGCCCTGGCCGGCCTCGCCGACTCAATCCGCGAAAAAGGCGTGCTGCTGCCGTTGGTGGTGCGACAGACCAAGGAGGAATCTTTCGAGATCATCGCCGGCGAACGCCGCTGGCGAGCCGCCAAGTTGGCGGGACTCGACGAGGTGCCGGTGCTGGTCAAGGATGTCTCGCCCCTCGATCAGCTGGAGATGGCCTTGGTGGAGAACATCCAGCGCCAGGACCTGAACCCCCTGGAGGAGGCGGAGGCGTATCTCCGGCTGGTGAAGGAATTCAACCTCACCCAGGAGGAGGTGGCCAAACGGGTCGGCAAGGAGCGCTCCACCGTGGCCAATGCCCTGCGCATCAACCAGCTGCCCGACTTTGCCAAGGAGGACCTGGCCAGCGGCATGCTCACCATGGGCCACGCCCGGGTATTGTTAAGCCTGGCCGATGAGGAATCCATGCGGGAGGCACGGGACCAGATCATGGAGAAGGGGCTCAATGTGCGCCAGGCCGAAGAGTTGGTACGGCAAAAGAAGAACAAGCCGGTGGCCGTGCGGCGGCCCGTGAAACGCGCGCGCCACCAACTCTCCGAGAGCTATTGCAAATCCTTCACCAGCAACCTCGGCAAGTATCTCGAGAGCAAGGTGCGTCTCGTGCAGAATGGCAACCGCGGCCGGGTGGAGATCGAATATGCCTCCACCGACGATCTCGAACGGCTCATGGCCCGAATTGTCCGCGAACAATAAGGCCCAGCGCCCCCAACCCCTGCAGCCGGATACGACCCCATGGCCCCCATGCAACTCAAGGCGGAGATCCTGCGGCGCGAAACCCTCGCGCCGGACCTCATCCGCCTCACCTTCCTGGCGCCTGATCTCGCCGCCGCAGCCCGGCCCGGGCAGTTTCTCATGCTGCGGGCAGGGGCGGTGAGAGACCCGCTCCTGCGCCGCCCGCTCTCCATCCATCAGATCACCACCAGCGGCTGGGTCCAGGTCCTCTTCAAGGTGGTGGGCCAGGGCACCCGGCTGCTGGCCGCCCTGGCCCCTGGCCAGACGCTGGACGTGGTCGGCCCATTGGGCAACCATTTTGCTTTGAAAAGTGGTGGAAACCTCTGCCTCATTGGCGGCGGCATGGGCATTGCCCCCCTCTATTTCCTGGCCCGCGAACTGCAACGCCGCAACCCGCCGGAAAGGGTGGTGCCGCTGTTGGGAGCCCGCACTGCCAAGGAACTGCGCCCACTGGCCGACGACTTCGTGGCCTTGGGCCTTGAACCGCGCCTGGCCACCGACGACGGCACCTTGGGCCACCACGGCCTGGTGATCGACCACCTGAGCGAACTGCTGGTCTCCGGCAAACCGTGGCACATCTACACCTGCGGGCCCTACCCGATGATGCGGGCGGTGGTGAAACTCTGCCGCGAACAGGGCTGGCACTGCCAGGTCTCGCTGGAGACCATGATGGCCTGCGGCATCTCCGCCTGCCTCGGTTGCGCCATTCCGGCCGCCCAGCTCGACGGCCCCTACAAACACGTCTGCAAGGATGGCCCGGTCTTCGGCGCCGAGGAGGTGGCATGGCTCTAAGCGATCTCGACCTGTCCTGCCGCATCGGCGCCCTGACTCTCCAGAACCCGGTGCTGACCGCTTCGGGCACCTTTGGCTACGGCCGGGAGTTCGAATCCTTCGTCAACCTCCATCGCCTGGGCGCCGTGGTGGTGAAGGGTATCTCGCTGGCGCCGAGGCGCGGCAACCCGCCCCCCAGGGTGGTGGAGACTGCCTGCGGCATGCTGAACGCCATTGGCCTGGAAAACGTCGGCGTGGAGCGCTTCCTGGCCGAGAAGATGGACTACCTGCGCGGTATGCGGGCCACGGTGATCGTCAACATCCTGGGCGACTCGGTGGAGGAATACGCCGAACTGGCTGGCCTGCTTGACGGGGTGGCGGGGATCGCCGCCATCGAGGTGAATATCTCCTGCCCCAACGTCAAGAAGGGTGGGGTGGCCTTCGGCACCGACCCGAAAATGGCCGCGGCGGTCACCAAGGCGGTCAAGGGCGCAACCAAGCTGCCGGTCATCATCAAGCTCTCGCCCAACGTCACCGACATCGCCCTCATGGCCAAGGCGGTGGAGGCCGCCGGGGCGGACGCGGTCTCGCTCATCAACACCCTGCTGGGCATGGCCATTGACATCCGCAGTCGGCGGCCGCGGCTGGCCAACGTGGTGGGCGGCCTCTCCGGCCCGGCGATCAAGCCGGTGGCCTTGCGCATGGTCTGGCAAGTGGCCAGGGCGGTGCAGATCCCGGTGATCGGCATCGGCGGCATCGCCACCGCCGAGGATGCCTTGGAATTTCTCATCGCCGGCGCCTCGGCCATCGAGGTCGGCACTGCCAACTTCATCAACCCCAGGGCCTGCGAGGATATCCTGAACGGCATCGGCGCCTACCTCGAAGCGAACAAAATGACGTCAGTACGTGAGTTAGTCGGCTCGCTGGCCGTTTGAACCGCTTGTGGTTGCCATGCTCGCCGATGATCAACAGGGAGTCCTGCTCCACGCGATCTACGACACGTTCAGCAACTGGTCCTGCCGTTTCTCTTTTGCCTGCCATAAGGGGTGCGCCACCTGCTGCACCCAAAGCGTCACCATGACCACCCTGGAGGGGCAGGGGATACGGACCTATCTCGCCGCGCAGGGTCGGATAGCGGAACTCGCCGGCCCGGCGTTCCTCCCTTCTTTGGCGGAGAGATCAATCCGCCTCACCACCAACGGTTTCGTTGCCGCCCACCTGCGGGGCGAAGAGGTAGAGGAGCCGGCAGAGTGGGATCTGCGACCCTGTCCCTTCCTGGCCGACAATGCCTGCACCATCTACGCCGTGCGCCCCTTCGGCTGCCGCCTCTTTGCCTCGCTGACTCCCTGCGCCGAGAGCGGCGCCGCCGACATGCCGCCGGGCTACCTCACTGCCAGCACCATCCTGCTCCAGTACATCGAGCACCTGAACCAAAACGGCCGCTGGGGCACCCTGGTGGAGATTCTAGGCGGGCTGGCAGGGGAGGGGAGGGCGGACGGCTTTGGCGTGCCCACGGCCCCCATTCCCGGCTTCCTGATGGCGCCAGAGGAACGGCGCGTGGTCGAACCCCTGATCGACGATCTCTTTCAGCAAGAGATCAACGGCAAGCGCTTTGATCAATGGCTTGCGGGGGCACGACCGTGAGCCATCCGCAGATCGTGCCGCAGATCGACTGGGAGGAGATCGACACCGTGCTCCTCGACATGGACGGTACCTTGCTCGACCGCCATTTCGACGACTACTTCTGGGAACACTACGTGCCGGAGCAGTACGCCGCCCTCCACGGCCTGGACCTTGCCCACGCCAAGGTCGAGTTGCTCGCCAAGTACAAGGGCCACGAGGGAACCCTGGCCTGGACCGACCTCGACTTCTGGTCCGACGAGTTGGGGCTCGACATCCCCCTCCTCAAGATGGAGGTGGACCACCTCATCGCGGTCCATCCCCATGTGACCGACTTCCTCCGCTTCTGCCGCGAAATCGGGAAAAAGGTCTATCTCGTCACCAACGCCCACAGCAAGACCCTGGACATCAAGATGAACAAGACCGCCCTGGCGGGCTACTTCGACCGCATCATCTGCGCCGAGGAGGTGGGGCTCGCCAAGGAGGTGCCGGAGTTCTGGGTGCGGCTGGAAAAGATGCTCGGCTTCCGGAAGGAACGGACCATGCTCGGTGAAGACACCGAAAAGGTGCTCGCCTCGGCCGCCGAGTACGGCATGGGGTACTGCATCTACGTGGCCCGCCCCAGCAGCCAAAAGCCCATCGCCTATTCCGCCCGCTTCCCCTCCATCGTCTATTTCAAGGAATTGATGCGCTGAAAAGCCGCTCGTTTAAGGTCACAAATTGTGATCTTAAAGACCGCAACATCAATCGCGTGTCTGGTTTTCGATTGACAACGCCTTCCCGGCCCAGCATAACAAAAGAACGCCGCAAACTGACCGAAAGATCACGCAAGGATTGTGTATGACCGAAAGAAAGGCGTCCATCCTGCAAGAACACATCGAATCGCATATTCTGCTCATTCGGGGACAGAAGGTAATACTCAGCACACACCTGGCTGACCTCTATGAAGTGGAACCACGCGCCCTTGTTCAGGCTGTCAAACGGAACATCCAACGCTTTCCCGACGATTTCATGTTCCAACTGAACGCCGAGGAGTTCGCCAACTTGAAATCACAATTTGTGACTTCAAGTTGGGGTGGCCTTCGCCGTTCCACGCCCTACGCCTTTACCGAGCAGGGCGTTGCCATGCTTTCCAGTGTGCTGCGCGGCGAGCGGGCCATCCAGGTAAATATCGCGATCATGCGCACCTTCGTTCAACTCCGACAGATGCTCGCCTCCAACGCCGTGCTCACCCGCAAGCTCACGGCCCTGGAAAAGAAGTACGACTCACAATTCAAGATCGTTTTCGACGCCATCCGCGAACTGATGACTCCCCCCACGTCGAAGAAAAAACGGGCCATTGGGTTTGCGGCTTGGGAGGGGGAATGAAATCACTAACGAACGGCGAATCGACTCTCCCCATGGACAAGCCATACGGGATAGCTGCGCGGGACTATCTAAAACGCGCGCAAAGTCGCCTTGGTGAATCTGCTCTCGAATCGTTATTCTATGCCGCTTTTGAACTCCGCTGTGGGATCGAGGCCCGAATGCAGGAGTACCTTGAAGTGTGGGATCACATCGCAAAGAAGAAAAAGCAAGGCTGGCGCATAGCTGAATTAGGCCAAAATATAGAAAAATCCTTTCGCGTCGGAGATGCGGTAATCCGTTGGGCTGTGCATGACGGCCACTCCAGTGAGTTAATCGCCTGTCTCTACTACACACCTGTCACCAAAGGGTTGCGCAAACGAGGAGAAAAAATTGGGAACTACATGCATTCTATGAAACGTTACCGCGCGACCGACGATAATTGGTGGATGACCTTCCGGGAGGAGTTGCTGCAAGCTGCTGCCGAACTTCGCACAGCAACAATGGGGACGCTCTTGGGGCCACCACTAAAGAAGAAAGGTTCTACCCAAATTCAGATGAATATGGACTTGCCACCAGGATCGAATGCTGACGCGATAATAAAGAGGGCCATTGGCCAAGATTTGAAGGTTAAGGTAACATACCTAAAATCATTACCTAATATACTTGAACCACAAGCGTCCATTTGGAATCTGACAGACGAAGACCAATAACTTTCTATGTTAGTCGGAGACATCCTAAACACGAAGGGCGCCTCCCGACTAGGGATGGCGCCCTTTGTGTTTCCTGCGTGAGCGGATCGCTTAGTGGCAGTCGGGGCCGGCATGTAGGAACCTGCCACCGGGGTCGTACAACGGTTCCCCCTACAACGCATCCACAATCGCGTTGAAGGTCGCGCTGGGCCGCATGGCCTGGTTGGCCTTGGCCAGGTCGGGGCGGTAGTAGCCGCCGATGTCGGCGGGATTGCCCTGGGCGCCATTCAGTTCGGCCACGATGGTGGCCTCCTTCTCGGCCAGGGCCTGGGCCACCGGCGTAAAGCGGCGATGCATGGCCTGGTCCTTGGTCTGGGCCGCCAATGCCTCGGCCCAGTAGAGGGCGAGGTAGAAGTGGCTGCCGCGGGTGTCCAGTTCGCCTTTCTTGCGGGAGGGCGAGCGGCCGTTTTCCAGGAACTTCTCGATGGCCTGGTCCAGGGTCTCGGCCAGCAGCAGGGCGGTGGCGTTGTTGCTGGTCCGGGCGACCTGCTCGAAGGAGGGCACCAGGGCACAGAACTCGCCCAGGGAATCCCAGCGCAGGTGGCCTTCTTTCAAAAACTGCTCCACATGCTTAGGGGCCGAGCCGCCGGCCCCGGTCTCAAAGAGGCCGCCGCCGTTCATCAACGGCACGATGGAGAGCATGCGGGCGCTGGTGCCCAGCTCCAGGATAGGGAAGAGGTCGGTGAGGTAGTCGCGCAGCACGTTGCCGGTCACCGAGATGGTATCCTCGCCCTTGCGGATACGGGCCAACGTCTCGCGGATCGCCGCATCCGGGGTCATGATCCGGATGTCGAGGCCAGTGGTGTCATGGTTGGGCAGGTACGCCTTGACCTTGGCGATGAGCTGGGCATCGTGGGCGCGCTGCGGGTCGAGCCAGAAGAGCGCCGGGGTGTTGGTGGCCCGCGCCCGGTGCACCGCGAGCTTCACCCAATCCTGAATCGGCGCATCCTTGGTCTGGCAGCCGCGGAAGATGTCGCCCGGCTCCACCGGTTGCGCCAGCAGGGTCTCGCCGCTCTGGATCTCCACCACCCGGATGGTGCCGTGGCCCGGCGCGATAAAGGTCTTGTCGTGGGAGCCGTACTCCTCGGCCTTCTGGGCCATGAGCCCGACGTTGCCCACGGTGCCCATGGTGGCCGGGTCAAAGGCGCCGTGGGCGTTGCAGTCGTCGATCACCTGCTGGTAGATGGTGGCATAGCAGCGGTCCGGGATCATGGCGATGGTGTCGTGGAGCTGGTCGTCCGGTCCCCACATGCGGCCGCCGTCACGGATCACCACCGGCATGGAGGCGTCGATGATCACGTTGTTGGGCACATGGAGGTTGGTGATGCCCTTGCTCGAATCCACCATGGCGAGCTGGCACTGCTTGTCGTAGAGGGCCTGGATGTCCGCCTCGATGGCAGCCCGCTGTGCCTCGGGCAGGCTCTGAATCTTGGCGTAGAGGTCGCCCAGGCCGTTGTTCACATTGACGCCCAGCTCCTTGAGCACGGCGCCGTGCTTCGCGAAGACCTCCTGGTAGAAGACCGCGACGCAATGGCCGAACATCACCGGATCGGAGACCTTCATCATGGTCGCCTTGAGATGGAGGGAGAGGAGCACCCCCTCCTTTTTCGCCGCCGCGATCTGCTCGCTGTAGAAGCGCCGCAGGCTGGCCACGTTCATGGCCGAGGCATCGATGACCTCGCCGGCCTTCAACGCCAGCTTCTCCTTGAGCATCTGCGTGCGGCCGTCCGCAGCCACAAACTCGATCCGCACGCCGCACTCCTTGGCCACGGTGACCGACTTTTCGCTGCCGTAGAAGTCGCCCGCCGTCATGTAGGCGACGCGGGACTTGGAACTGGCCGGCCACGGCTTCATCAGCCGGTGCGGGTTCTTGCGGCCAAAGCGCTTCACCGAGGCCGAGGCGCGGCGGTCGGAGTTGCCCTCCCTGAGCACCGGATTGACCGCGCTGCCCAGCACCTTGGCAAAGCGGGCGGCCAGCGCCTTTTCGGCATCGCTGGCGGGCGATTCGGGGTAGTCGGGCAACTTGTAGCCCTTGGCCTGCAACTCCTTGATCGCCGCCTTGAGCTGCGGGATCGAGGCGCTGATGTTGGGCAGTTTGATGATGTTGGCCTCGGGCTGCTTGGCCAGTGCACCCAGTTCGGCCAGGTCGTCGGGCTGACGCTGGGATTCGCTCAAGCTCTCCGGAAAGTTGGCGATGATGCGGCCGGCCAGCGAGATATCCTTCTGCACAAAGGTGATGCCGGTGCCCTTGGTGTAGGCGGTAAGGATCGGCAGCAGGGAATAGGTGGCCAGGGCCGGGGCCTCGTCCACTTTGGTATAGATGATCTTCTGGGTCGTCATGGGGTCGGTTCCTTCGTTCATTCATGCCATTAGCGAAGGCCACAGCATTAGCATATACCGGCCGGGATTGCAAACAGCATGTTGCTGCGGGAGGATGGCCCTGGCGGCCGTGAGTCGCCAGGCGAGGAACAGCAAGGAGGGCTCCCCGGGGCCGACGCCTTCCCGGAGAAAGGCGTCGGTTTCCCGGCGGAGAGACGCGGGATCAGAAGGCGGCAAAACGCCGGCTGAAGCTGACCATGGCGGAGCCGGAATAGCCGCCGCCCATGTTGTAGACGTTGAGGTCCTCATAGACCGGCACGGCGGCCGAGAGCAACAGGGTGGCATTGCCGCCGAAGGCGGTGAGGAAGCGCCAGCGGGCCAAGGCGGCGGCGGTGCTGCGGAAGCCGCCGCTGCGGGCCACGTCGACGTCGCGGTACTCGTTATGGTCGGTCCACACCCCATCGAGTTCGACGCCGAGCATGAGATCACTGGTCGGCGTGTAGTGGAGGGCCGCGCCCAGGGTGGTTTCATCGCCGAAACGGAAATCATCGCTGTTTTCGAATTTGGCCGTCCGGCTCGCCTGGCCGTGGAGCCAGAAATTACCGAAGCGCATCGAGCCGAGCAGGCCACCGTAGACGGAGGCAGCGCCGGTGCCGGTCTGCATGCCGGGATAGTCGAGGAAACGCATCTCGAATTTGCCGGTGGGCAGGGTGGTGCCGGCAAGGAGGGTCACAAACCGGCTGTAGTAGCTGTCGTGCCACAGGTTGTAGCGCAGGTTCAGATCAAGGTCGCCCCAGCCATTGTTGCGCAGGGTGGAAACCGCGGCGCCGCCGTTGGTGTACATCTCCATCTTCTTGTCGTACTCCTTGGCCTTCAGCGTCAGGGTCGCGCTATCGGTCAGGGCGTAGCTCAGCATGGTGGTCGCCGCGCGGGAATTCATCTCCTTCGGCCCCATCATCTTGCCGCGGATGAACTCCTCCGGCGTCTGCCGGTCGGAGCCGACCAGGACGGTGTCCAGCTTCATCGCCATGACGCCGACTCCGAAGTTGAAGGAGCCGGCCGGTGCGGGCACCGCCTGCTCGATGCGCACCGGCATGGTCATGCCCATGGGCGAAATGGCGTTGAGGGCCTGGTCGAAGGTGATGATCTCGCCGCCGTGCTCCTGCCGGAATTTTTCCGCCGCCGCCTGATCACCAAAGGCGATGAGATTGGGGATCATGTCCGGCACCATGTCGCTGCCGATGACGTAACTGGCCTCTGCCGCCGCCACCTCGGCGCCGCTGGCAAAATCGTGCACCACGATGCGGCTGAAGGCATTCGGCCCACCCGCCTCGCTCACCAGCCGGATGAGATCCGCCACCCCGCAGACCGACTCGGTCTGCCCTGCCTTATCGGTGGCCTGGGCCACGGTCCGCGGGTACAGATCAAGGTACATGCCGCACAAACGGCAGCCAGGTCGCCCAGCCTCGGCGCCGAACGCCGTCCCTACCAGCCCGATCAGCAGCGCCACGGCCAGCGCCATCATCCCTCTTTTGCCCCGCATCCATTTCCCGACCATTTTCCCTTGCCTCCCAACAAGCCAATGCGGCGATGTCCTGGGGAAATCGCCTGAGTTAATTGTTCTTCCGGCGGACCGAGGCCATCCCGGCCCGACACGAACGCATCGGCGGCCTGTACCACGATGTGGCAAGCGGCACAATGTGGCAAATTGTCGCACCCAAGACGGACCGCGACTGTGCAAGCACGAAAAATCGCCACCGACCAAGAGGTTAGGCCACCCCGGTCAGGGCAGGAAGAAAAGCGTTGGTCGGTAAGGGGAAAAGGCAGGCGCCGCGCCGCGAGGACGGGTGAGGAGTCAGCAGGCCTGGCCGCGATAGATGCGATAGAGGGCCGGCAGATTGCCGAGGAAGAGGTCCACGAGCTCGGGGTCGAAATGGCAGCCGCGCTGACGTTTGATCTCCTCGGCCGCCTGGGCGAAGGTCCAGGCCGGCTTGTAGGGCCGCTCCTCGGTGAGGGCGTCGAAAACGTCGCAGATGGCGGCAATGCGGCCGGCCAGCGGAATGTCGCCCCCGGCCAGCCCGGTCGGGTAGCCGGAACCGTCCCAGCGCTCATGGTGGGTCAGCGCCACCGCCTGCGCCACCCGCAGGAGGTCGGAGCCCTGGCCGTCAAGCAGGTCGGCGCCGAGCCGGCAATGACCCTTCATCACCGCGAACTCTTCCTCGGTAAGCCTTCCCGGCTTGTGGAGAATGAGATCGGTAATGCCGAGCTTGCCCACGTCATGCAGCGGCGCTGCATGAAAGAGCACGGTGGCGGCGTGATCGCCGATCCCGGCAGCACGGGCCAGCAGCTTGCTGTAACGGCTCATGCGGTTCAGGTGCGAGGCAGTGCGCTGATCCCGACAGGCTGCGGCCTGGGCCAGCCTGGTTACCACCTCCAGCTGGGCCTGGCGCAACTTCCGGGTCCGGTGCGCCACCGTGACGGTGAGCTGGTCGCGATGGCTGACCAGCTCTTGCTTGGCCTGCTTCAACTCCTCCTCCAGCATGACCTCCTTGCTGATGTCGGCCAGGGTGCCAAAGGAAAGGAAAAGTCCGTCTTCCTCGAAGGCCTCGACCCGAGCGAAATCCTTGAACCACATCGGCTCGCCGTGCGCATCCAGCCGATAAACCGCCTCCACCGTCTCGCCCTGCTGCGCCATGGACCGCAAGGCGGCGCGGAGATGGCGCAACTGCTGGCGATCGCGCACCACCTTGATGATGGCGGGCGGCGAGCCAAGTTTGCGATACATGCACCGGCTGATGAGACTTTCGCGAAAAGCCTGTGCCAAGTCGCCCTGGCCGGAGCCGAGCAAGGCGCGCAGCTTGTGCCCCGCGAACTCGTACCAGATGTCGAGGCCGTCGTCGCGCCAGGCCGCCACGTAAGGAATCATCGGGGTGCCGAGCTGGTCGAGGATGTGGAACTGGACAATGGCGTTGGTCAACCGCTGCCGGATGGCAGCACTACAGGATTCTAACAGGATTTTGCCGGTATAGCCCTGCTGGGCGCGGAATTCGTCGAACAGCAGGTTGATCAGGGATGGGTACAGGGCCGGGGTCCTTAAATTTTTTTATTCACGGTTTCTACTCTCCATAGCAGAAAACACGCGGCCCCACAAGGGCGACACGTTAAAAAAGAGGACCCGGCGCCATCCCATCACTCGTTGCTTCGCCTCACAAAAAGATGTTGTCTGTCGGCCATTTTTTTCCTATCCTGATGCAGGTCTGGAGCGGGGGCTTTACCTAACCAGAGGGATTCGCGGAATTCATGCTCGGGGGGGCGTGAGACAACGCTATCGTTGCGGACATTCCTCTGCCCTGCTTTCCCTTGGCAATCGAGGATTCGGAGGGTCATCGCGTTATGGGCAACAATCTCAAGCTGCGCTGGAAAATTCTTCTTTGCACCCTCGCCGTCATCGTGGCGGTGACCCTGCTCATCACCACCGCCACGGTGGCCAACATCAGGTATAACGCCGACCAGGAGATCAACGCCTTCCGCCAGGCGGAGCTGGAGCGGAACAAAGCGGCGCTGAAAAATCTTGTGGATGTGGCCTATGCCGAGGTCGCCTCCACCTATGAAAACTCCCGGGATCCGCAACAGGCCGCGGCGAGTCTTGAAAAACTCCGCTATGGAGACGATGGCTCCGGCTATTTCTGGATCAACGACACCGGCAAGCCCTTCCCCCGCGTGGTCATGCACCCGACGGTGCCCGCTCTGGACGGCAAGGTGATGGACAACCCCAAGTTCAACTGTGCGCTGGGCAAGAAGGAAAACCTTTTCAAGGCCTTTGTCGATGTCTGTGAGGCCAATGGCGGCGAGGGCTATGTCGACTACCTCTGGCCCAAGCCCACCAAGAACGGCCTGAGCGCCGAGCAGCCCAAGCTCTCTTACGTCCGCTACTATAAACCCCTCAACTGGATTATCGGCACCGGCGCCTACATCGACAACATCGATGAGGCGGTGGCCCTCAAGACGGCGGCGACCAACGCGGAGATCCACTCGCTCATCAGCCGGATTCTCCTCTCCTCCCTGGCGGTCCTCCTTCTCTCCATGGCCGGCCTGTATCTGGTGGCGAAAAAATTCTGCAACCCCATCGAGAAATGCGCGGTCTTTGCCGACGAAATCGGCGGCGGCCGACTGGATGCCCAGCTCAACGTCACCACCAACGACGAGGTGGGCCAGCTCGCCTCCTCGCTCCAGAGCATGGGGGGGGCGCATCAGCCAGACCATGCAGGGAATATCGGCCGCCGCTGCCGATCTCTCCAGCGGCGCTTCCCAGCAGGCCGCCTCCCTGGAGGAGACGTCGGCCTCGCTGGAGGAAATGAACGCCATGACCAAGCAGAATGCCGACAACGCCGAGTCCGGCAACCGGCTGACCGCCGACACCAGTGCCGCCGTCGGCCGGGCGGATGAGGCGATGCGAGAACTGACCGCCTCCATGCTGCACATCTCCACCGCCAGCCGCGACACCCAGAAGATCGTCAAGACCATCGACGAGATCGCCTTCCAGACCAACCTGCTCGCCTTGAACGCGGCGGTTGAGGCAGCGCGGGCCGGCGAGGCCGGGGCCGGTTTCGCCGTCGTCGCCGATGAGGTCCGGAACCTGGCGCAACGCGCCGCCCACGCGGCGCGGGAAACCGCGGCCATGATCGAGGACACCGTGCAGCGAATCGAGGCCGGTAATGCCCTGGCCCAAAAGACCAGTGTCGCCTTCGGCGAGGTTTCCGGCACCATCGACAAGGTGCGCAACATCATGGCCGAAATCGCCCAGGCCTCCCGTGAGCAGGCCCATGGCATCGAACAGGTGCACAGCGCCATCTCCAGCATCAACACGGTCACCCAGCAGACGGTGGACAACGCCCACGACCTGCTTCAGCTCCTCGCAACGTTCCGCTCGCAGGAGGTGGGCGCCCCCACCGCCTCCCCGCCGGCCGCCATGCCCTCCTGAGGCTCGCCTGTCGGCCCTGCACAGAATAGCCTTGCCCGCTCTTGCGGGTCGGGCTATTCTTGTTTCCACCATCCCTTCCACCCTCGGAGATTTTGCCATGGAGTGCATCAAACAAAATGCCGCCACCTGCCCCTGCCCCAAGGCAGAGTGCCCGCGCCGCGGCGCCTGCTGCGATTGCCTCAAGCACCACCTCGCCAAACAGCAACTGCCGGCCTGTTGCTTTGCTGCGCTGGCCGAGCCGCTGGCCAAGGACCGCTCCTTTGCCGCCTTCGCCCGGCTGGTGACCCCCTAAGGGAACGGCAACGATCATGGACGAATTCGTCTGGCAAGACGCTTACCGCATCGACAACGAAACCATCGACGCCGAGCACCGCCATCTGTTCGATCTCGCCAACCGGGTCATTCACTTCCGCGCCAGCGGCGAGCGGCTGGGATCCGTGCGCCAGGCGGTGATCGCCCTCTACAACTACATCAAGACCCATTTTGCCCACGAGGAGGCCTGCATGGCCCAGGCTGCCTATCCGGGATTGCCGGCCCATCGGGTGTTGCATGAGGCGATCATCTATGAGATGAACGAGATCCTGCGCGGCAGCACCGAGATCGACGTCCTGGTCTATAAGCTCAAACGGTTGATGCAGAGCTGGGTGATTGATCACATCCAGGAAGCCGATCGCCAGATCGGCGATTTTCTGCGGCAGCGGCCGCCGACTGCTGCGCCGGTCTCGGGCGCGGACAACTAAAAACCGGACCAACGCCTGCCCTGCCGATCCGGCCCACCGGCCGCTCACCTTCCGCTTCCAGGCGCCCCCTCGACATCTCATGCCTTCGGGCGTATACTGTTTTTGTTCCGGCCTCGCTTTGTCGCGGAGTGCGGCCTTGCCGCCTCTGTTTCGCCACCACCGCACCAAAGGAGGACACGCCATGAAGAAACAACTGTGTATCATTTGTGCACTGGCCTGGCTGCTGCCGCTCACTGTCGGCACGACGACCCAGGCCGCGGACCAGGTCCGCACCCGGGTTCACCAACGGATCTACGGCAGCCAGCTCATGACCCAGCAGGAGCGGATCGAGTACCGCGCCAGGATGCGGGCCGCCAAGAGCGCCGAGGAGCGGGAAAGTATCCGCAAGGAGCACCATGAACGCATGCAGGAACGGGCCAAGGAGCGGGGCATGACCCTGCCCGACGAACCGCCCATGGGTGGCGCCGGTATGGGTCCCGGCGGTGGAGGTATGGGCCCCGGCGGCGGCGGTATGGGACCAGGAGGGGGAATGGGACCGGGTGGCGGCATGGGCCCCGGCGGTCGCTAACCCTGCACCTTTAGACCAGCGATCACCTCGCCCTGTCTGCCCCCGGCAGGCAGGGCAACCCATCTGCACCACATCGAAAGGAGGGCTGCATGTTCAAGGAGTTCAAGGAATTCGCCATGCGCGGCAATGTGGTGGACATGGCGGTGGGCATCATCATCGGCGGCGCCTTCGGCACCATCGTCAAAAGCCTGGTGAACGACGTGATGATGCCGCCCCTGGGGCTGCTGCTGGGCGGAGTCGATTTCACCAACTTCTTCGTGGTGCTGAAAGAGGGCGCCAATCCTGCGCCCTACAAGGCGCTGACCGAGGCCCAGGCCGCCGGCGCGGTCACCATCAACTACGGCGTCTTTCTCAACGCGATAATCAGCTTCCTGATCGTCGCCTTTGCCGTCTTCCTGCTCATCAAGGGGATCAACCGGCTGCGCCGTGAAGAAGAAGCCATCCCGCCGCCGGCCACCACCAAGGAATGCCCCTTCTGCTACTCTACCATCGCCCTGCAGGCCACCCGCTGCCCGCACTGCACCTCGGTGCTCTCCGGCGCATAATCAAAACCTACTCACCAGAAAGGGGGAAACATATGGGAAAAGGCGACAAACGCAGCAAACGCGGCAAGATCTGGCGGGGTACCTTCGGCAAGACGCGGCCCGCGCGGCGGAGCAAACCCGTCGAGGTCGAAGTCAAGGCCAAAGCCAAGTCGCGGTAAAGAGCAATGACCCCAACCCACGCGGCACCGGCCGGGATCGAGGTCTTCCTGCAGGAACACCCGCACTGGACCTTGCGCAACAACACGCTCCACCGGGAATATCTCTTCCCGGATTTTGTCGCGGCCTTCGGCTTCATGACCCAGGTCGCGCTCAGGGCGGAACAGGCAGGCCATCACCCGGCATGGTGCAACGTCTACAACCGGCTGGTGGTGGACCTGTCCACCCACGACGCCGGCGGGGTGACGGAAAAAGACCTTGCCCTGGCCCGTCAGATGGAGGCCCTGTTTCAGGGAAAACGGCCGGCAGCCTAGCGAGGCTTGCCCACGGTTTACGGACACGCAACATCAAAGGAACCAGGAGAAACGAGATGCAACCTGTGGTTGACCAGGAACTCTGCATCGGCTGCGGCAACTGCGCCGAAATCTGCCCCGCGGTCTTCGAGATGCGGGAGGAGAAATCCTTTGTCATCGGTCCAGACAAATGCAGCACCTGCGACTGCGAGGCCGCCATGACCGGCTGCCCCGTGAGCGCCATCGAGTTGCGTTGACCATGCTTGCCCTGACCCCGATCATCCTGAGTTTTCTCCTGCTGGCCGCCCACTTCTTCCGGGCCGGGCAGCTGGTGTTGGTGGCCGCGGCCCTGTTGCTGCCCCTCCTCTTGCTGGTGCGCAAACCCTGGGCTGCGCGGGTCATGCAGGCAGCGCTGCTGCTCGGCGCCATTGAGTGGGCGCGGACCATCATGATCTTTTCCCTGGCCCGCCTCGCGGCCGGCCAACCCTATCTCCGCATGGTGCTCATCCTGGGCGCGGTTGCCCTCTGCACCGCCGGCTCGGCCCTGCTCTTTAAAACACCCGCCCTTCGCAACCGCTATGAACAGCGGTAATCACCGCCCCTG
Source organism: Deltaproteobacteria bacterium (assembly GCA_021802645.1). Lineage (GTDB taxonomy): Bacteria > Desulfobacterota > Desulfobulbia > Desulfobulbales > Desulfurivibrionaceae > JAJZRJ01. The sequence goes on from JAJZRO010000011.1 coordinate 83,681, forward strand.
TTGGCTGTAGGGTTTTTCTGGACAATCAGTCTGTCAGCGCGGTACGCTACCGGCCAAAGCAGCAGGGCATACGATGAGAAAAAGGATCATTCAGCCTCCGGAGAAGACAAGGCGCGCCAAGAAGGCTCTCGGCAAGAAAGAGTCGGCAGAAAAACTGATTTTTAAAGACCTGATCCTCCTCCGGACTTCAGCGCTCTTCCAAGGAAAGCTGCAATGACACAACCAGTCAATTACCATTTGGGAAAATTCCCTCCCCCCGAGCTGGACTGGAAATCCCTTATTCCCCACATTGGCAACGCAAATGCCTGTCTGGCTCGGTACGACGGCCTGCTTTCCGCGATCCCCAATGCCTCTGTCCTCCTTTCTCCACTCACCACCCAAGAGGCTGTTCTGTCCTCAAAGATCGAGGGCACCCATGTGACCATGGGCGAAGTCCTGGAATTGGAAGCTGGTGGTGAGCCGGAAGGCATTACCCAGCCCAAAAGAGATGATGTTGAGGAAATTATGAACTATCGCCGGGCCATGCGGGCCTGCGTCGCCGAGCTTCAACAACGGCCGTTATCGCAGCAAATGTTGCGTCAGGCCCATCAACTCCTCATGCAGGGCGTGCGCGGCAAGAACAAATCACCCGGAAAATACCGGACAAAACAAAACTGGATTGGCCCTAAGGGATGCACGATTGAAGAGGCTGGTTTTATTCCCGTTCCGCCGGAACACCTGGCTGCCGGCATGGACGCCTGGGAAAAGTTTATCACCAAGAGCACCGAGCCGGACCTCTTGGTGCAATTAGCCATCGCACATGTCGAATTTGAGGCCCTCCATCCCTTTGAAGATGGCAACGGCCGGCTCGGCCGGATGGTGATCCCTTTGTTCCTGTTTCAAAAAAAGCTGCTTGGCAGTCCTGATTTTTATATGAGCGGTTATCTGGAGGCCCATCGGGAAAGCTACCAAGAGCGTTTGAGGGCGGTTTCCCGCGAAGACGCCTGGACAGAATGGTGTGCTTTTTTTCTCCAGGGCATTGCCGAACAGGCCATCGAGAATGAGCAAAAGGCGCGAGCGATCCTTGCTCTTTATGACCGCATGAAAATCCGAGTCGCCGATCTGACCCATTCGCAGCACGCCATCCGGACGGTGGATTTTCTGTTTCAGAACCCTATATTCGCCTCTCCTCACTTTACCAACAATTCGAATATTCCTCGACCGACGGCAGCGCGCATTCTCGGTTTGCTACGCGATGAACAGTTGCTTCACCCCTTGCGGAAGGGCAAAGGAGGGCGCAGGGGAATCTTTGCCTTCCGGGAATTACTCAACATTGCCGAAGGAGGAAAAATTTTTTAGTCTCACCCGTGAGACGTTCAAGCAAACTCGTCTCAAAAAAATATAAAAATGAGACAAGACCTGCTTGATAGCTATTCTGTAAGATACAGCTTGCGAGAGGGCTTCGCCTCGGATTAATCAGCACCATACCCATGACCAGCCTGTATTGCTGGCGCCCTGGCGCCGTAGAACATGGGCAAACAAGGGGAGCAGGTCTTGAACAGGAAGTTTTCCATTTAACCACAAACCTCCCTCGCTTCAGCCTCTACCCACCCCACCGCCCCTCTTCTCCCCCAACACCTCCAACACATACTCAATATCTCGTTCCGTGTGGCTGGCGGAGAGCTGGAAGCGGATCTCCTCATCTCCTTTGGGCACCACGGGAAAGTTGAGGCCGGTGGCCAGGATGCCCTTGGCAAAGAGTTGGGCCACCAGGGCGGCGGTCTTCTGCGTGTCACGCACCAGGAGCGGCACGATGGGGTGGTCGCCGTCGAAGGTCTCGTAGCCCAAGTCGCGCAGACCGCTGCGGAAGCGGGCGGTGTGACGGCGCAAAGTCACGAGCAGCTCGAGTCCCTCGGCGCTGTCCAGGATGTCGAGGGCCGCGAGGGCCGCTGCGGTCTCGGCCGGGGTGAGCGGGTTGGAATAGACATAGAGCGGCGCGGTCTCCCGCAACAGCGCGATCACCTCCGGCTCGGCCACCACGTAGCCGCCGTTCACCCCCAGGGCCTTGCCCAGGGTGGCGACCAGGACATCCGCCCGTGCTCCGGCATATTCCTCGGTCCCGCGGCCCGTCGGCCCAAAGGCGCCCACCCCGTGGGAGTCGTCCACCACCAGGATGACCCCCTCCGCATAGTCGTCCTGATATCTCTCACAGAGGGCGGCGATCCCGGCCAACGGCGCATGGTCGCCCCGCATGCTGAAGATGCCGTCGGTCACCACCACCGCCCGTTTGGCTTGGGTTCGGTGGGCCTTGAGCTGCCTTTCCAGCTCAGCGAGGTCACGATGGGGATAGATCGCCTTGGCCGCCGGTTTGGCCAGGCGGATGCCGTTGATGATGCAGTTGTGGTTGAGGGAATCGCTGATCACCGCGGTCTCGCCGTCGATGAGCTGGGGCAGGATGCCCACCATGGCGGCATAGGCGGCGCTGAAGAGCAGGGCGGACTTGCGGCCGTGGAAGCGGGCCAGCCGCTCCTCCAGGGCCACATGCGGCGCATAGGTGCCGCTGATGAAGCGCACCGCGCCGGGGCCGGCGCCAAAGCCCTCCGCGGCCGCGGCCGCCGCCGCGATCACCCTGGGATGGAACGACAGGCCCAGGTAGGAGTTGGAGTTCATGCGCAGGAATTCCCGTTCGCCCTGACCGGCCAGCAGCACCCGCGGGCCATAGCCGTCGCGCCCCGGCCGGATGGCGGTGACGATCAACTCCTGCCCCTTGCGCCGGCCCTGGCTCGCCAGGGCTGCCAACTGCGCCCGGCAACTGGCAACGAATTGCTCGCGATTGCCCATCACCCCTCCTTGCCGGCTGCCCGCTTGGCAGCCAGCTTGGCCAGCATTTCGCCCACGGTGGCGGTGAGATCATAGGCCGGCTGCCAACCCCACTGCTGTCGCGCCGCGCTGTCGTCGAGGCTCTCCGGCCACCCCTCGGCAATGGCCTGGCGCAGCGGGTCGATCTCGTAGGTCATGGTGAAGCCCGGCACCTGCGCCGTGATGGCGGCGGCGATCTCGGCCGGGGTAAAGCTCATGGCCGCCACGTTGAAGGCGTTGCGGTCCGTGAGGCTGGCCGGGTCCGCTTCCATGAGTTCAATGGCCGCCCGCAGGGCATCCTCCATGTACATCATGGCCAGGGCGGTGTCGGGGCGCAGGGGGCAGCGGAAGGGGCGGCCCGCGACGGCCGCGTAGAAGATCTCCACCGCGTAGTCGGTGGTGCCGCCGCCCGGCTTGGCCACATGGGAGATGAGGCCGGGATAGCGGACCCCGCGGGTGTCCACGCCATAGCGCTGGTGGTAGTAGTCGCAGAGGAGCTCGCCGGCCACCTTGGTCACCCCGTAGATGGTGCGCGGCCGCTGGCTGGTGACCTGCGGGGTGTGGGCGCGCGGGGCATCCGGCCCGAAGGCGGCGATGGAGCTGGGGAAAAAGACCGCGCAGCGGTATTGGCGGGCGACCTCCAGGACGTTGACCAGCCCCTGCATGTTGATCTCCCAGGCGCGCGGCGGGTCGGCCTCGGCCACCGCGGAGAGCAGGGCGGCCAGATGATAGACGGTGTCGATCTCGTATTGGCGCACCACCTCGGCCAGGGCCTTCGCGTCGCGCACATCGAGGGCAACAAAGGGGCCGGCCGCGCGCAAGGCCGGGCTGGGTGCGGCCCGATGGCCGGCAGCCACCACGTTATCGGCGTCGTAGCGCTGGCGCAGGGCAGGGGTCAGCTCGGAACCGATCTGGCCGGTGGCGCCGGTGACCAGGATACGCTTCATGGCCGCCCCGCGCCGGCAACCAAGGGGGATCGGCCGGCGGGCTTTAAGCGAGGGTCTCATAGCAAAAAACTAGGCCCGATCCGCAACACTTGTCAACGCAAAAGCGGTGCCGAGGGAGAGCACCGCCATCACCCCAACGCGCCGTCGCTCCGTCC
>JAJZRO010000026.1:0-6226 GCA_021802645.1 Deltaproteobacteria bacterium
GACCGTCGGCATGAAGAGCTGGTCGTCGGCGTCCTGGAAGACCATGCCGACGCTGCGGCGGATCTCGGGCAGGGTGGCGCGGGTGACCGGGGTTTCGCCGATCCGCACCGATCCCGTCTGCGGCAGCAGGGCGCCGTTCAGGTGCATGAGCAGGGTGGATTTGCCGGCGCCATTGGCCCCCACCAGCGCCACGGACTCGCCATGGGTGATGCGGAAGTTCACCGCGCGCAAGGCCTCGGTGCCGTCGGGGTATGCGTAACTCAGATCATGCAGCTCAACAAGATGATGGCTCATGGTTTTCCTTCCTCAATCAATTGTTAACTTTGTCGGCTACGCTGCGCGGCTCCTCGCCGTGCTCACTGCACTGTCTCGTCTCTGCTCGCTTGCCTTCGCGTTCCCATTTTGATTGAGAAATGGAAAACGAGATGTGGTTGGTTTAGCCGGCGGTGACGAGGCGGCCGAGCCACTGCGGCAGATCGACCAGGCGGAAGAGGAGAAAGGCGGTGGACCAGCCGAGCAGGAAAAGGGTGTCCCTGGTGCGGAAGCAAAGCGGGGTGGGGCTGTGCAGTTCGCCACTGAAGCCGCGGGCCAGCATGGCCCGGTGGACGCGCTGGGCCCGGTCCAGGGTGCGCAGCAGCAGGTGCCCCACCAGCGAGGCATAGGGGGAGAGCCCTTCGCCGTGTCGCCGGAAGGAGCGGAGTGAGCGGGCCCGTACCATGCGTGCCCCCTCGCTGATCAGCACGAAGAGGTAGCGATACGCCAGGAGCAGCTGGACGGTCATCGGGGCGGGGACGCCGATGCGGCGCAGGGCCACGCAGACTCGGTGGAAGCCGGTGGTGGCGATGAGCGCCAGCGCGGCGGTAACGGTGAGGACAAAGCGCAGCAGGATGGAGGCATAGCTCAGCCAGCCGCCGGAGAGAGTGATTCCGCCGAGCCGCAGCAGCGGCGCGGCATCGAGCCAGGGGTTGGCCGCACCGACCAACAAGGCCAGTGGCGCCACCACCAGCACCTTTTTGAGCAGGTAGCCGACCGGCAGATCGGCCAGAGCGATGATGGCGACGGGATAGAGCAGGTAGGGCAGGAGCCCGGCCACGACATAGCGGTCGAAACTCACCACGCAGACGAGGAAGACCAGGGTGGTGAGCAGCTTGGCCCGCGGGTCGAGGCGGTGCACCGCGGTATCGCGGCGCGCCAGGCGATCGAGCCGGCCGAGGTCGTAGAGGACCGCTTCAATATCCGCCATCTCTCTACACCAGGGTGCGGCCAGTGGTGGTGGTCACCAGCTTGCCGTGCTTGACCCCCTTGGTGCCGATGAGGCTGTCGGCCATGTGGCGCACCTCGTCGGCCCGGCCCTTGACCACCACCACCTCCAGGCAGTTGTGGTGGTCGAGGTGGGCGTGCAGCGCCGAGATGATGAGGTTGTGGTGGTCGTGCTGCTGCTCGGTGAGGCGGTCGGCCAGGTCGCGGGTGTGGTGGTCGTAGACCAGGGTGACGGTGCCGACGGTTTCCTCGTCCGCCTTGGTCCATTGGTCTTCCACCAAGGCGTTGCGGATCAGGTCGCGGATCGCCTCGGAGCGGTTCTCGTAGCCCTTGCGGCTGATGAGTTCGTCGAACTGCTCCAGCAACCGCTGGTCCATGGAGATGCCAAAGCGGGTTAGTTCAGCCATGGAAGACCCCTCGGGAGGTAAGTGTTACGAAAATAAAAATATTGACACGAGGCGTTTTGCTGCGTAGGGTGTGACTTAACCACAAAAAAGTAACACGCGCAAGGAGAGACTTGGATCATGCACATGGCAGATGCACTGCTCTCGCCGACCGTCGGCGGAACAATGTGGCTGGCCACCGCCGCGACCATCGGCTACTGTTCGCGCCAGGTCCATCGGTCGGCCGATGACGCCAGGGTGCCGCTCATGGGGGTGCTGGGCGCCTTTGTCTTTACTGCCCAGATGATCAACTTTACCATCCCGGCCACCGGCTCGAGCGGCCACCTGGGCGGCGGCCTGTTGCTGGCGATTCTGCTCGGCCCCCAGGCCGCCTTTTTGACCATCGCCTCGGTCTTGACCATCCAGGCCTTCTTTTTTGCCGATGGCGGTCTGCTCGCCTTGGGTGCCAACATCTTCAACCTGGGCTTCTTTCCCTGCTTTCTGGCGTATCCCTTTCTCTACCGGCCGCTGGTCGGCAAGAATCCTTCCTCCGGCCGAATCGCGCTGGCCGCGGTGGTGGCCGGTTTGGCCGGTCTGCAGATGGGGGCCTTCGGGGTGGTAGTGGAAACGGTCTCTTCGGGCATTTCGGCCCTGCCATTCAAGAGTTTCGTCCTGCTCATGCTCCCCATTCATCTCGCCATCGGCCTGGTGGAAGGGGTGGTCACCGCGGCAGTGGTCAACTTTGTCCGGCAGGCCGACCCGGCTCTGCTTGGGGGACAATCGGCGCCGCGACCCAAGCGTTTCGCCTCCCGGCGGCTGGTGTGGGGATTGCTGGCCTGCGCCATGGTGGTGGGCGGCGCCCTTTCCTGGTTCGCCTCCACCCGGCCCGACGGCCTGGAGTGGTCCATTGCAGGGGTCACGGGGAGCGAGGAGTTGCCGTCCGCGGCAGAGGGCGGGATGAAGGCGGAGTTGGTGGCGCTGCAACAGCGGCTGGCCTTCCTGCCCGATTACCAGTTCCGCACCACCACCCCGGCAGCGGTCGCTCCACCTCAGGTCAAAGCGAGTTGGCCGGCGGTGAACCGCGGCACCAGCACCGCCGGACTGGTGGGCGGCTTGCTTACCCTTGGCCTGGCCGGGCTGATCGGCGTGGCGTTGCGCAAGGCCAGAGGGAGGACGCGTTCCTGACCTCTCCGCGCTGCGGCTGGGGTGCGGAGCAGGAGCGGGACACTGGAGAGTTTCTGGCGGGAAAGAGCGCTTCAGGCCCGGTGGCGTCGGGCAACCGTCCAAATCACTAAATGAAGAGACAATGAGGAGAGGAGGGAGGATGGCAGGGAAGCACAATTTGATGGCGGTGGTGTTGGGCAGCACGCTCTTGCTTACGGGCACCACCGCCCAGGCGGCCCACCCGCTCATCACCGATGATGCGGGCACCCAGGGCACGGGAAACGTGTTGGTCGAGTTCAATGGCCAATACGACCATAACGACTACGAGGGCGTCACCGACAAGACCCGCGAGTTGAAGGTGGCTTTGACGTACGGCCTGACCGATACCGTGGATGTGGTCCTCTCGGCGCCGTATACCGACTGGAGTTCGCGGAGTGATGCGGACGACAAGACCTCCGGGCGCGGCATCGGCGACACCTCGCTGGAGGCCAAATGGCGATTCTATGAGCAGGATGGGTTGAGTCTGGCGGTGAAGCCGGGAGTGACCCTGCCGACTGGCGATGACGACAAGGGGCTTGGCGCCGGCAAGGTGACGTACGAGCTGTTTTTCATCGGCACCCAGGAGCTGGCGCCGTGGACGTTTCACCTGAACCTCGGCTACCTGCGGGCCGACAATACCGCGGACGAACGGGAAAACCTGTGGCATGCCTCGGTGGCCAGCGAGCTGGAGTTGCGCAAGGGGTTGCGTTTGGTCGCCAATCTTGGGGCGGAACGGGCGGCGGAAAAGGAGTCCAACGTCCATCCCGCCTTTCTTTTGGGCGGCGTGATCTATGCGCTGACCGATTCCTGCGATGTGGATTTCGGGGTCAAGGCCGGCCTCAACCATGCCGAGCCGGATTACTCCCTGTTGGCAGGGGTGGCCCTGAAGTTCTGACGCGGAGGCGGATCGATTCGTGGAGACGCGGCAAAGCCCGGCCTTGGACACATCCTGGCCGGGCTTTTCGTTGGGGAACAGTGAGACTATGCCTTGTCCAGGTCCCGATGCGTGATGGTGATGTGCGGCGTCACCGTGGCCAACCTGCGGGCCAGCTCTTCCACGACCGCGACCGAACGGTGGCGACCACCGGTGCAGCCGATGGCCACGGTGAGCGTCTCCTTGCCGTTTTGCTCCGCGGTGGCGAGGCAAAAAGCCAGGAAGGGAAGGAGCCGCTTGAGAAATTCCCGGCCGGTGTCGTTGTCAAGCACATAGGTGGCCACCTGCGGCTCGGTGCCGGGATATGCCTTTAGTTCGTCCACCCAATAAGGATTGGGCAGCAGCCGGGCGTCGAGCACGATGTCGGCGCCGGTCGGTGGGCCATGTTTGTGGCCAAAGGAGAGAAGGGTGAGGGTCATGGGGAAAGGCAAAGGGAAAAAGGGTGGAACAGTCTGCGGTGTTGCGTTTTCATTTTTGCCTTGCCTGTTTGCCTTTTGACTTGGGCGCCAGCCCTTAGCCGGCTTCCGCCAGGATGGCCAGCAACTCTTCGCGCCCTTCGGCATGGAGGAGTCGGTTGCGGTGCTGGGGGTTCTTGAGGAAGCGGGAGAGTTCGGCCAGGCAACTCAGGTAGGGGGCGGCGACCTCCGCCGGCGCCAGGAGCAGGAAAAAAAGGTGGGCTGGTTTGCCGTCTAGCGCCTCGAAGGGGATGCCCTGCTTGCTGCGGCCGAAACAGATCGTGATGGTGGCCAGGCCTTTGATTTTGCCATGGGGAATGGCGATGCCGTCACCGATGCCGGTGGAGCCCAGGGCCTCGCGATCTTGCAGAACCGTGTACAGGGCGTCGGGGTCGAGTTCCGGCTGGGCGGCGTGGACCGCGGCGGCCAGCTCCCGCAGCGCCTCTTTTTTCGAGGCGGCCTGCATGGCCGGCAGGATCAGGGCCCCTGGAATCTGGTTGATGATGCCCATGGGCTTAGGCCAGTTTCGGTCGCTTGCGGAGCTTGGAGGGCAGGATCCCCATCTGCTCACGGTACTTCGCCACGGTGCGCCGGGCGAGCTGGATCGATTCCTTGGCGAAGATCTCGGCAATAGTGCTGTCGCTCAACGGCTTTTCCGGGTTCTCGTTCTGGACGATGGACTTGATCCGCTGCTTGATGCTCTCCGAGGCGAGCGACTCGCCGCCATGGGTGGAGATCGCCGAGTTGAAGAAGTATTTCAGCTCGAAAATGCCCTGGGGGGTGTGGACGTACTTGTTGCTCGTCACCCGGCTGATGGTCGATTCGTGCATGCCGAGGTCCTCGGCGACGTCGCGCAGGACCATGGGCCGCAGAGAGGCCACGCCTTTTTCGAAGAACTCCCGCTGGAATTTGAGGATGCTCTCCACCACCCGGTAGATGGTGCGCTGCCGCTGCTGGATGGACTTGATCAGCCACATGGCGGAGCGCAGCTTGTCCTGCACGTAGTCCTTGGTGCCGGCGGGCGCGGCGGAATCCTTTTTGAGGATGTCCTTGTAGTAGTTGCTGATCTTGAGCCGCGGCAGCCCCTCGTCGTTGAGCATGATGACATATTCGTTGCCCAGCTTGTAGACGTAGACGTCGGGCACGATGTACTGCGGCTCTTCGTCGGAATAGACCCGGCCGGGGTGCGGGTCGAGGTTGACGATGATCCGCACCGCCGCCATCACCTCGTCCGCCGGCCGGCCGGTGGCGCGGGCCATGGCGGTATAGTTTTTGGTCTCCAGCAGGTGGAGGTGGTCGCGGACGAGATGGGCGGCCAGGGAGTCGGCCAGCCCCAGTCTTGCCAGTTGCAGAAGCAGGCATTCCTTGATGTCGCGGGCGCCGACCCCGGGCGGGTCCATCTCCTGGGTGACCGCGATCATCTGGCGGGCGGTCTCCTCGGAACAGCCGGTTTCGCGAACAATGTCCTCCAAGGTGGCTTCAAGGAAGCCGTCGCGGTTCAGGTTGCCGATGATGAACATCCCGGCCTCGCGCTCCTCCTCGCTGATGTTCGAGAGGTTGAGCTGCCACTGGAGGTGGGACTGGAGATTGGGCTTGGCGGTGAGGATGTCGAGGCGGGAGGGGAGATCGTTCTCGTCGCGCTGGCGGCTGCTGCCGGAATAGCCGCTTTCGTATTCGTTGGCGTAGTTCTCCCAGTCGATTTCTTGGAGCGACGAGGCGCTTTCCATCTGCACCTCGCTGGTCCGCTCCGGTTCCGGGAGTGCCGGTTCCTCGGCCATGCCGAGATTGGCGGCCTCGTCGGCGGAAAACTCCTGCTCCGTCTCAGCCGCGGAGGCGGATTCCTCCAGCACCGGATTTTCCTCGATCTCCTGCTGGATCGTCTCGGCCAGCTCAAGCCGGGAGAGCTGCAACAGCTTGATCGCCTGCTGGAGCTGCGGCGTCATGATGAGCTGCTGACTGAGCTTGAGCTGTTGTTTGAGTTCGAGGGCCAT
>JAJZRO010000026.1:6326-22877 GCA_021802645.1 Deltaproteobacteria bacterium
TCTCCTGCTGGATCGTCTCGGCCAGCTCAAGCCGGGAGAGCTGCAACAGCTTGATCGCCTGCTGGAGCTGCGGCGTCATGATGAGCTGCTGACTGAGCTTGAGCTGTTGTTTGAGTTCGAGGGCCATGGGATTCCGGTTGGTTTATTGTCCGCCGTCGGTTTTCATTATACCGTGCGCCTGTTGCCGGTCACAAGCATTGCTTCCTGGGCCTAGAGGCTGAAGTGTTCGCCCAGGTACATCTTGCGGGCCGCCTCGCTGCGAACCACCTCGTCTGCCGTGCCGCTGGTGAGGATCTTGCCCTGGTTGACGATATAGGCGCGGTCGCAGACGGTCAGCGTCTCCCGGACGTTGTGGTCGGAGATCAGCACGCCCAGGCCGCGGTCCTTGAGGCCGCGGATGATTTGCTGGAGGTCGGCGACCGAGAGCGGATCGATGCCGGCAAAGGGTTCGTCGAGCAGGATGAAACGCGGGTTCATGGCCAGCGCCCGCATGATCTCCACCCGCCGTCGCTCGCCGCCGGAGAGGGAATGGGCGCGGTTGTTGGCCAGGTAATCGATCTTGAGATCTTCGAGCAGTCGGTCGATGCGCTGGTCGATTTCCGCTTTCGGCAGCCCCAGCGGTTCCAGCACGATTTTGATGTTTTCCCGCACGGTGAGTTTTTTGAAGACCGAGGGCTCCTGGGGCAGGTAGGAAAGGCCTTTCAGGGCCCGCTGGTGGATGGGCAGCCGGGTGATCTCCTCGCCGTCCAAAAAGACGCTGCCGCCGTCGGGCCGGATAAAACCGGCAATGGTGTAGAAGGTGGTGGTCTTGCCGGCGCCGTTGGGGCCCAGCAGCCCGACCACCGCGCCGGTCTCCACCGTGAGGCTGATGCCGTCCACCACCCGGCGCTGCTTGTACTGCTTGACGATTTCCCTGGTTTCGAGAAGCGAGGTCACGGCGACTCCTAAGGCTTCTTGGTTTCCGTTTCGCTGCCGGGATAGAAGAAGGCCTTCACCCGCTCGCCCTTCTTCTGGCTGCGTTCGACGATGCTCTTGCCCTGGTCGAGATAGAGGGTGATCGCCTCGCCGGTGACGATGTTGTTGTCCTGCCAGGCCTTGGCGTGGCCGGTGAGATAGACCTTGCGCTCCTGCTCGAAATATTCCATGTGGTCGCTGGTGGCGATCCACCCCTCGTTCTGGAGTTCGACATGGCCGGTGGCGTAGAGCTTCTTCATTTTGTGGGTGTCGCCCGCCGGCAGCTTGGCCTTTTCCTCCTCGCTCAGGTAGTAGACGGTCATGCTGTCGGAATGGATGATGAGATTGTCCTGTTTGGCCACCACCCGGCCGGTGAACTCCACGGCATTTTCATTCTGCAGGGACTCCATGCGATCCGCCTCGACATGGACCGGGCCGCGGCTTTTGGCGGCGGCCGGAGCCTGGTCGGCGCCCATGGCGACCGCCGGCGGCAGAAGGAGGGCGCAGACCATCAGGAGGGTGCCGAGAAGGGGGGCGAAGGGAAGATGACGGTTCATTCCAGTTGGTCCTTGGCTGGGGCAAAAAAGAAGGAGTTCCAAGAACTTATTCTTTACAGGTGCCCTGGTGCTCTGTATATATCCGATGCATGGCAGCGGCCGTATTCTGCCAGAAAGCGCAGGCATTGGGCAATGGAAATCATGCGCCCGCCTTGCAAAAAACGCACCGGCTGTTTGGGTTCACTATAACATTTCAAAGAAAGACCGCTCATGAAAAACAGCATCGAAAAAGCCAAAACCCTGATCGAGGCCCTGCCCTACCTCCGGAAGTTCGCCGGCAAGACGGTGGTGATCAAGTACGGCGGCCATGCCATGGTGGACGAGGAGCTGAAGAAGAACTTCGCCCTCGACATCATCCTCATGCAGTACATCGGCATCCGGCCGGTGGTGGTCCACGGCGGCGGCCCGCAGATCAACAAGTTCCTCGCCAAGATGGACGTCAAGCCGAGCTATGTCCAGGGCATGCGGGTGACCGACGGCGAGACCATGGACGTGGTGGAGATGGTCCTGGTGGGCAAGGTGAACAAGGAGATCGTCAGTCTCATCAACTTCCACGGCGGCCGGGCGGTGGGGCTTTCGGGCCGCGACGGCGATCTGGTGCGGGCCAGGAAGATGCAGGTGCTGAAGGAACTGGCCGAAAACGCGCCGCCCGAGCTCATCGACCTCGGCCGGGTCGGCCAGGTCACCGAGGTGAATCCGCAGGTGCTGGAGACCCTCGACGCCCAAGGCTTCATCCCGGTGATTGCGCCGGTGGGGGTGGGCGAGGATGGCCAGGCTTACAACATCAACGCCGATCTGGTGGCCGGCGCGGTGGCGGCCCATCTGAAGGCGGCCAAACTCATCCTGCTCACCGACGTGGCCGGGGTGCTCGATCCCGAGGGCCAGCTCATCTCCTCCATCCCGGTCAGCGAGGTGGAGGGCTACATCAAAAAAGAAGTGGTGCGCGGCGGCATGATCCCCAAGGTCCGCTGCTGCTGCGAGGCGGTGGCCGCCGGCGTGGGCAAGGCGCACATCATCGATGGCCGCACCGAGCACGCCATCCTGCTGGAGATGTTCACCGAGCAAGGGGTGGGCACGGAGATCGTGGCATGAAAAACCAGGCGTGGATCGACAAGGGCAACGCCCTCTTTATGCAGACCTATGGTCGCTATCCGGCGGTGATGGTGGAGGGCAAAGGCTGCCGGCTCAAGGACGCCGACGGCAGGGAGTACCTTGATTTCCTCTCCGGCATCGCGGTGTGCAGTCTGGGCCACTGCTACCCGCCGGTCACCGAGGCGATCTGCCGGCAGGCGGCGACGCTGGTCCATGTCTCGAACCTCTACTACACGGTGCCGCAGACCGAATTGGCGGCGCTGCTGGTAGGCCATTCCTTTGGTGACCGGGTCTTTTTCTGCAACTCCGGGGCCGAGGCCAACGAGGCGGCGATCAAGCTGGCCCGCAAGGCGAGCCCGGCAGGCAAGTACGAGATCATCTCGCTGGAGGGCTCCTTCCATGGCCGGACGCTCGCCACGGTGGCGGCCACCGGCCAGAAGAAGTTCCACGAAGGGTTCGAGCCGCTGCCCGAGGGGTTCCGCCACGCGCCCTTCGGGGATCTGGCAGCCCTGGAGGCGATGATTTCGCCGGCCACCTGCGCCATTCTCTGTGAGCCGTTGCAGGGCGAGGGTGGGGTGCGGCCGCTCGACAAGGAATACCTCCAGGGCATCCGGGCGCTTTGCGACCGCCACGGTCTGCTGCTGCTCTTCGACGAGGTCCAGGTCGGCATGGCCCGCACCGGCACCCTCTTTGCCTACGAGCAGTTCGGCATCGAGCCCGACATCCTCACCCTGGCCAAGGCCCTGGGCAATGGCCTGCCCATCGGCGCCATGCTGGCCAAGGAAAAGGTGGCGGCCGCCTTCACCCCCGGCACCCACGCCTCCACCTTCGGCGGCAATCCGGTGGCCTGTGCCGCGGCGGTGGTGGTGGTGCAGACCATGCTGGGCGATGGCTTTCTGCCGAGTGTGGCGGCCAAGGGCCGGTATTTTGCGGCCAAGCTCGATGACCTGGCCAAGCGCTATCCGCACCTCGCGATCGGGGCGCGGGGCATGGGGTTGATCCAGGGGCTGTTGCTCACCGACCAGGGCAAGGAACTGGGGCCGCGGATCGTGCAACGGTTGTTCCAGCAGGGGCTGCTGGCCAATTTTGCCGGCAATACGGCCTTGCGTTTCCTGCCGCCGCTCATCGTCACCGAGGCGGAGATCGACCAGGCCATGGCGACCATCGCCGCGGTTTTGGCCGAAATGGCGGGCTGACCCGGAACCGCCCGTAAAATCCCTTTGCAAAAGGAACGCTTTTTTTGTAAGGGTTCATACTTGGCTCAATTTGGCTCAATCTTCGGGCATGTGGAACTGTCCGCCGCCCCGGGTTGGGCCGACATTTTTTGCAGCAGGTTTGTTATGGCACAACATCTCTTGGCACTAAGCGCCTTCACGAAGGCGGAACTGCTCGCCTATCTCGACCGGGCCATGGCCCTCAAGCGTGAGGCCAAGGGTGGCGTGCGCCATCAGCAGCTGGCCGGCAAGACGGTGGCCCTCATCTTCGAAAAGCCCTCGACCCGCACCCGCGTTTCCTTTGAGGCCGCGATGTACGGCCTGGGTGGCCAGGTGATCTATCTCTCCGGCCGCGATACCCAACTCGCCCGCAACGAGCCGCTCAAGGACATGGCCCGGGTCATGGCCCGCTACGTGGACGGCATGGTGATCCGCACCTTTGGCCAGGAAATCGTCGACGAACTGGCCAGGTATTCCTCGGTGCCGGTGATCAACGCCTTGACCGACCTCCACCACCCCTGCCAGATTCTGAGCGATATCATGACCGTGATCGAAAAGAAGGGGGCGGTGGAGAGGCTCAAGGTCGCCTGGGTGGGCGATGGCAACAACATGGCCAACTCGTGGATCGAAGCTGCCAGCCGCCTCGGCTTCGCCCTGACCCTGGCCTGCCCGGAAGGGTATGACCCGAACCCGCAGATCCTTGCCAGGGCGCAGGCCGAGGCAAGCCAGCCGATCACCGTGGTGCGCGACCCGGCCGCGGCGGTGGCGGGGGCGGACGTGATCAACACCGACGTCTGGGCCAGCATGGGCCAGGAATCGGAGCAGGCCGCCCGCATCAAGGTGTTCCAACCCTATCAGGTGAACGCGGCCTTGGTGCAAAAGGCCAAGCCCGACGCCATTGTGCTCCACTGCCTGCCGGCTCACCGCGACGAGGAGATCACCGACGAGGTGCTGGAAGGTGGCCAGAGCGTGGTGTGGGACCAGGCGGAGAACAAGATGCACATCCACAAGGCGATCCTGGAAAAGCATCTGGGGTAAGTTGCGCCCCAACAGATGTTCGTTCATTTTCTTTGCGCGTCTATCTGCCTGAATGGGTGCAAAAAAGAAAATGAACCAAAAGAAAGGGCGGCCCGTCACTTGGCCCTATGGGCTTCCCGCCGCTGCTCGGCTTCGTGACAAGGGCAAGAAAAACGGATAGCAAATTTTATGGCTGCCAAAGTGAACAAGATTGTCCTCGCCTATTCCGGCGGGTTGGATACCTCGGTCATCCTCAAGTGGCTCAGCGAGCAGTACCAGTGCCCGGTGGTGGCCTTTGCCGCCGATGTGGGGCAGGAGGAGGATTGGGACAAGGTTCGGGCCAAGGGGCTTGCCACCGGGGCCGAGAAGGTGGTGATTTCCGACCTCCGTGAGGAATTTGTCCGCGATTACGTCTTCCCCGCCTTTCGCGCCAACGCCATCTACGAGGGGTCGTATCTGCTCGGCACCTCGCTGGCCCGGCCGGTGATCGCCAAGGAACAGGTGCGCATCGCCCAGATCGAAGGGGCGGATACCGTGAGCCACGGCGCCACCGGCAAGGGCAATGACCAGGTGCGCTTCGAGTTGACCTATCTGGCCCTGAACCCCAAGCTCAAGATCATCGCGCCCTGGCGAATCTGGGATTTGAACTCCCGCACCAAGCTCATGGCCTATGCGCAGGAGCACAATATCCCGATCCCGGTCACCAAGGAAAAGCCCTACAGCTCGGACGAGAACCTGCTGCACATCAGCTTCGAGGGCGGCATCCTGGAAGACCCCTGGAACGAGCCCGAGGCGAGCATGTTCAAATTGACGAAGGCCCCGGAGGCGGCACCGGACCAGTCGACCTACATCGAACTCGATTTCGAGCAGGGCAACCCCGTGGCCATCGACGGCGAACGTCTCTCCCCGGCCCAAATGCTGGCGCGCTTGAATCAATTGGGCGGCGCCAACGGCATCGGCCGGCTCGATCTGGTGGAAAACCGCTTTGTCGGCATGAAATCGCGCGGGGTCTACGAGACCCCCGGCGGCACCATCCTGCGCGTCGCCCACCGCGATCTGGAGACCATCACCCTGGACCGCGAGGTGATGAAGATCCGCGATGGTCTCATTGGCCGCTATTCGGAACTGATCTACAACGGCTTCTGGTTCTCGCCGGAGATGAAGATCCTGCAAGGGACCATGGATGCGGCCCAGGCCACGGTGAACGGCACGGTGCGGTTGAAGCTCTACAAAGGCAACTGCATCCCGGTGGGCCGCAAGTCGGCCAACTCCCTCTATCAGGAGAGTTTCGCCACCTTCGAGGAGGATGCGGTATACAGCCAGGCGGACGCCGAAGGGTTCATCCGGTTGAATGGTCTGCGCCTCAAGATTCAGGCGCTGCTGGGACGCAAGGCGTAACCTGTCGCCATTGTCACGCCGCCGAGCCGCGCAAAAATGGCCGGATCAGCGCGAGGACTGTCTGAGGGCGCGAGCCCGAGTTCCGCAAGCGCCCGGCCATTTTGAGCAGCGCAGGGAAGCCCGCAGGGCCAAGTGACTGGCTGCCGTTTCTTTTGCTTCTTTTCTTTGGGCACGCAAAGAAAAGAAGAAGACACTAAGGTGAGGCTGTGGGGCTGCAGAAAAAGGGACAAGAAAAAGACGTGGCCAAGGGCGGAAAGCAGCCCACCAAGATGTGGGGCGGCCGCTTTGCCGAGAAGACCGCGGCGGCGGTGGAGGCCTTTACCGCCTCCATCCACTACGACGCCCGGCTCTACAAGCACGACATCGCCGGCAGCCGGGCGCACGCCAAGATGCTGGCCAGGCAGGGGCTGATTGCCGCCAGCGAGCGCGACCAGATCCTGAAGGGGCTCACTGCCATCGAAAAGGAGATCGCGGCCGGCACCTTTGTCTTCCGCCGGGAGCTGGAAGACATCCACATGAACATCGAGAAGTCGCTGGCCGAGCGGATTGGCCCGGCCGGCGAGAAACTCCACACCGCCCGCAGCCGCAACGACCAGGTGGCGCTCGACGTGCGCCTCTATCTGCGAGAGGAGTGCGGCAAGCTCATCGAGCTGGTCACCGAGTTGCAAAAGGCCGTGGTGGTGTTGGCCCGCCGCTACCAAAAGACGGTAATGCCGGGCTACACCCACCTCCAGCGGGCGCAGCCGGTGCTGGTGGCGCATCACCTGCTCGCCTACTACGAGATGTTCGGCCGCGACCGGGAACGGTTGGCCGACTGCTTCAAGCGGGTCAACGTCATGCCCTTGGGCGCCGCGGCCCTGGCCGGCACCGGCCTGCCCATCGACCGGGAGTTTGTCGCGAAAGAGCTGGGCTTTCCGGCGGTGACCGCCAACTCCATGGATACCGTGGGTGACCGCGACTTCATCGTCGAGTTCGTCGCCGCCGCCAGCCTCATCCAGGTCCACCTGAGCCGCCTCTCGGAAGAGCTGGTTCTGTGGACCACCGAGGAGTTCGCCTTTGTCAAGCTGGCGGACAGCTTCTGCACCGGCAGCTCCATCATGCCGCAGAAGAAGAACCCGGACATCCCGGAGTTGGTGCGCGGCAAGACCGGCCGGGTGGTGGGCCACCTCATGGGGTTGCTGACCCTGCTCAAGGGGCTGCCGCTCACCTACAATCGCGACCTCCAGGAAGACAAGGAGCCGCTCTTTGATACGGTCGATACGGTGAGCCAGTCGGTGACCATCATCACCGCCCTGCTTTCGAACCTCACCTTCAACGAGGCGCGGCTGAGCGCGGGATTAGGCGGCGGCTACATGACCGCCACCGACCTGGCCGACTACCTGGTGAAGAAGAACATCCCCTTCCGCCAGGCCCACGCCATTGTCGGCCGCACCGTGGCCTATGCCATTGAAATGAACAAGGAGCTGACCGCGCTGTCGCTTGCGGAGCTGCGCCGCTTTGCCCCGGAGATCGACGAGGATGTCTTTGCTGTGCTCACCGTGGCGGGGTCGGTGGGGAGCCGTAACTCCATTGGCGGCACCGGCACGAAGCAGGTTGCCGCCGCCATCCGCCGGGCGGAAAAGGCGCTGGGGATCAAGGCATGAGACGCGGATGGCGACAGAGCCTCCTGCTGATGGGGCTGGTGCTGCTGGCCCTCACCGGCTGCGGCAAGAAGACGCGACCGGTGCCGCCGGGCGACGTCCAGCCCGCCGCCATCAGCGATCTGAGCTACGAACTCGACGAGAAGGGCGTGACCCTTACCTGGTCGCTGCCGAGCCAGACCGCGCGAGGTCGCCGTTTGCCGTATCGCATCGAGAAGTTCGAGCTCTACCGGGCGGTGGTGCCGGCCAAGGATTATTGCGCAGGCTGTCCGGTCCACTTTGGCGACCCGGTGGAGATTCCGGTGGGCGAGGACACCAGGGGAAAGATGACGTATCGGGAATCGCTGCTGCGACCGGCGCACCGCTATATCTATCAGGTGCGCAGCCGGGCCGGCTGGCTGGTGGCAAGCGCGCCGTCCAATACCGTCTCCTTCCAGTGGGATACCCCGCCCCAGGCGCCGGAGGCGGTGCGGGTGGCCGAGGGCGAGCAGGTGTTGACCGTGAGCTGGCAGCCGCCACCGGGGCTGCTGGACGGCACTGTGGTGTACGATCCTTACTGGTATCAGGTCTACCGTTCCACCGACGGCCGGAATTATGTCACCCTGGGCGATCCGGTATCCACTACCCAGCTGGTGGACAAGCTGGTCAAGAACAACCAGCGCTACTACTACATGGTCCGCGCCATCCGCATGCACGACGATACCGAGGCTGCCGGCCCGGCCAGCGAGGCGGTGAGCGGCATACCCCGCGACCTGACCCCGCCGGCGCCGCCCCAGCAAGTCACCGCGGTGGCGACGGCCGAGGGGATCAAGCTGGTGTGGGACGCGGTACCGGAGGGTGACTTGGCGGGCTTCCGCATCTATCGCCGGTTGCCCAGCGAGGCCAAGCCGCGAAAGATCGGCGAGATTCCGGCGGGCAGCCTTTCCTTTATCGATGTGGCGCCGCCGCGCGGCATCTCGCTCTGGTACTATACGGTCACGGCGTATGATCGGTCCGGCAACGAGAGCCAGCCTTCCCTGGAAATCACCTTTGGCAAGCCCGAATAAAGGGATACGGAACGACAGACATGCACCACTTTCACTACCATAACGGCGTGCTGCACTGCGAGGAGGTGGCGGTTCCGCAGATCGCCGAGGCGGTGGGCACGCCCTTCTACCTCTACAGCAGCGCCACCCTCACCCAGCATTTTACGGCCTTTGACGGCGCCTTTGGCGACGTGCCGCACCAGACCTGCTTTGCGGTGAAGTCCTGCTCCAACCTCGCCATCCTGCGCCTCTTTGCTTCCCTGGGCGGCGGGGCGGACATCGTCTCGGGCGGCGAGTTGTACCGGGCGCTCACCGCCGGAGTGGACCCCAAGAAGATCGTCTATTCCGGGGTGGGCAAGAGCCGCGAGGAGATCCGGGCGGCGCTGGCCGCCGGCATCCTGATGCTCAACGTCGAGTCGGTGCAGGAACTGGGCGCCATCCAGGCGGTGGCCGCCGAACTCAAGGTGCAAGCGCCGGTCTCCTTCCGGGTCAACCCGGACGTGGACCCCAAGACCCACGCCTACATCTCCACCGGGCTGGCCAAGAACAAGTTCGGCATCCCCATCGAGGAAGCGGTGCAGGTCTACCTCACCGCCCGCGAGATGCCCAACATCAGCATCATCGGCGTCAGCTGCCACATCGGCTCGCAGCTCACCGAGGTCTCGCCCTTTGTCGAGTCGCTCCGCAAGGTGAAGCGCTTCATCGGCCGGCTGGCGGAGAAGGGGATTGGTATCTCGGTCCTCGATCTGGGCGGGGGCTTAGGCATCCGCTACAATCAGGAGACCCCGCCACAGCCGGCGGAATACGCGGCCGCGCTCAAGAAGGAAATGGCCGGCCTCAACTGCACGTTGATTCTGGAGCCCGGCCGGGTACTGGTGGGCAACGCCGGCATCCTGGTGACCAGGGTGCTCTACACCAAGGCGGGCACCAAGAAGTTCATCATTGTCGATGCCGGCATGAACGATCTGGCGCGGCCGAGCCTCTATGGCGCGCACCATGGCATGCTGCTCGCCAACCGCGAGGAGTCTGCCACCGAGGAGGCGGATGTGGTCGGCCCCATCTGCGAGACCGGCGACTTCCTGGCCAAGGAGAAGCAGGTGCCGGTCGCCCGCAGCGGCGATCTGCTGGCGGTGATGAGTGCCGGCGCCTATGGTTTTTCCATGTCCTCCAACTACAACTCCCGGCCGCGGGTGGCGGAGGTGCTGGCCCACGGCACGGGGTTCCACGTGATCCGCGCCCGCGAGACGTACGAGCAGTTGGTGCAGGGCGAAACGATTCCCGAGTTTCTCAAGGCGAAGTGACTCATGGCGCTTTCCTTTCCCATACCGTTCACCAAGATGAGCGGCGCTGGCAATGACTTCATCCTCATTGACCACCGGACCCCGTTTCTGCCGAATATCCCGGCGATGCAGGGTTTTGCCCGGGCGGTGTGCGAGCGCAAGTTCTCGGTGGGCGCCGATGGGTTGATCCTCATCGAGAACGCTGAGGATGCTGATTTCCGCTGGCAGTTCATCAATGCCGACGGCAGCGTTGCCGAGATGTGCGGCAACGGCGCCCGCTGCGCCGCCCGTTTTGCCTATGACAAGGGGATCGCGCCGGCGAAGATGCGCTTTGCCACCCTGGCCGGGATCATCGAGGCCGAGGTGGTGGACCATGCGGTGAAACTCAGGATGACCCCGCCGCACAGCCCGCGGCTTGGCGAGACCATCAGCGTCGAGGGCCAGCCGCAGACGGTGCACAGCCTCAATACCGGTGTGCCCCATGCGGTGCTCTTCATGGCCGACAATGCGCAGGCGCCGGTGCTGGAGTGGGGCCGGACCATCCGGTTCCACCAGCACTTCCAGCCGGCGGGCACCAATGTCAACTTTGTTGCGCCCCTGGGGGGCAACCGCCTCTCGGTGCGGACCTATGAGCGCGGGGTGGAGGGCGAAACCATGGCCTGCGGCACCGGCGCGGTGGCATCGGCCATCATCGCCGGCCTGCTCGGCCAGGTGCAGCCGCCGGTGACGGTGACCACCTCGGGCCGCGAGGAGCTCATCATCCACTATCGCCTGGCCGGCGGGGTGGCGGACGAAGTCTTTCTTGAAGGACCGGCCAATGTGATCTACGAGGGCCAGCTCCATCCCGAGGCCCTGCGACGAATGGCAGCGGACAGTGTCCGTTAAGTGTTTTCTATGAGCAACCGTGCAGGAGGAAGATCATGAGCAAATTTCACGGCGCCTATGTGGCCATTGTCACGCCCTTTACCAAGGACGGCAAGCTGGACGAAAAGGGACTCAAGGACCTCATCGAGTTCCAGGTCAAGAACGGCACCCACGGCATCGTGCCCTGCGGCACTACCGGCGAGTCCGCTACCCTGAGCCACGAGGAGCACCACCGGGTGGTGGAGCTGACCATCAAGACCGTCAAGGGCCGGGTGCCGGTGCTGGCCGGCACCGGCTCGAACTCCACCGAGGAGTCCATCGAGCTGACCCGCCATGCCAAGAAGGCCGGAGCCGACGGCGCCCTGATGATCACCCCCTACTACAACAAGCCGACCCAGGAGGGGCTCTACCAGCACTTCAAGGCAGTGGCCGAGGCGGTGAACATCCCCATCATCCTCTACAACGTGCCGAGCCGCACCAGCGTGAACATGCTGCCGGAGACCGTGGCCCGCTGCGCCAAGGTCAAGAACATCGTCGGCATCAAGGAGGCCACTGCGGATTTGAACCAGATCAGCCAGGTGATCCGCCTTTGCCCCAAGAACTTCGCGGTGATGTCGGGCGACGACTTCACCTCCATGGCCACCGTGGCCATCGGCGGCACCGGCGTCATCTCGGTCACCTCCAACGTGGACCCCAAGGGCATGGCCCAGATGATGAACGCCGCCCTGGCCGGTGATTTTGCCAAGGCCCGCAAATTCCATTATCAGCTCTTCCCGCTCATGCAGGCGATGTTCATCGAGACTAATCCCACCCCGGCCAAGACTGCGCTGGGGCTGATGGGCAAGATCAAGCACAGCGACCCGCGGTTGCCGCTCTACCGGATGAGCGACGCCAACGTGGAGAAACTCAAGAAGGTGCTGGCGGAGAGCGGCCTGCTGAAGAAGTAAGACAAACGTACCGCAACGGGGCTGACGCCCTGCGGCGATTCATACCTTATCGTTCAGGAAGGAGAGTGTCATGGTGAGGGTCATTGTTGCCGGCGCCGCAGGCCGCATGGGGCGGCGCATCTGTTACATGGTGAGCCAGAACCCGGAACTGAAATTGGTGGCCGGTTTCGAGCGGCCCGACAGCCCGGAGGTGGGCAAGGATCTCGGCGAGGCCGCCGGCATCGGTTCCATCGGCGTGGCGATCGCCGGGAGTTTCGAGGAGGTGGCGGATAAGGGCGATGTGGTCATCGACTTCACCTTCCACGAGGCGACCATGGCCCTGGCCCGCAAGGCGGCCCAGGCGAACAAGGGGATGGTCATCGGCACCACCGGCCTTTCGGCCGACAATCTGGCGGAACTCAAAAAGCTCGCCGCCGGTGGCTTCCGTTGCGTGCAGTCGCCCAACATGGCCATCGGCGTCAACGTCCTCTTCAAGATCGCCAAAAAGGTGGCCACCATCCTGGGTGACGGCTACGACATCGAGATCGTCGAGGCGCACCACCGGATGAAGAAGGATGCCCCCAGCGGCACCGCCTTGAAGCTCGGCGAGATGGTGGCCGAAGGGGTGCACCGCAACCTCGCCGAGGTGGGGGTCTACGCCCGCCACGGCATCATCGGCGAGCGCACCGACCAGGAGATCGGCATCCAGACCGTGCGGGCCGGCGACATCGTCGGCGAGCACACCGTCTACTTTGCCGGCCCCGGCGAGCGGCTGGAGATCACCCACCGGGCCCACAACCGCGACAACTTTGCCCGCGGCGCCGCCCTGGCTGCGGCCTGGGTCGCCAACCAGCCCAGCGGTTTCTACACCATGTTCGACGTCCTGGGCCTCCAGGACCTCTAGGCCGGGATGCGTATTGTCCGCTGCCGCCTCGGCGGGGCGAGCCGCTATGGCGTGCTGGAAGGCGAGACGATCCGCCTTTTGGCCGGCGCACCCTATGGCGGCATCGAACGGACGGGCGAGACCGCGGCGCTGTCCGAGGTAAGATTGCTGGCACCCTGTGCGCCCAGCAAGATCGTGGCAGTGGGCATCAACTACGCGGCTCATGCCCCGGAGTTCGGCCTTGCAGTGCCGGGTGAGCCGCTTATTTTTTTGAAGCCGCCCTCCGCGGTGATCGGGCCGGGCGAGGCGATCGTGCTGCCACCCATGAGCCAGCAGGTGGATTACGAAGGCGAGCTGGCAGTGGTGATCGGCCGGCCGACCAAGGCGGTGCCCGCGGAAGAGGCCCTGACCGCGGTCTTCGGCTACACCTGCATCAACGACGTGACCGCCCGGGACTTGCAGAAGCGCGACGTGCAGTTCACCCGCGCCAAGAGTTTCGACACCTTTGCCCCCCTGGGGCCGTGGATCGAGACGGAAGTCGATCCGGCCGATCTGGCGCTGGCCACCACGGTGAATGGCGAAGGCCGCCAAGCGAGCCGTACCAGCCTGATGATCCGCCAGGTGCCGGCCCTGGTCAGCTTCATCTCGCAGGTCATGACCCTCTTGCCGGGCGACGTCATTGCCACCGGCACCCCGGCCGGGGTCGGCCCTCTGGCCCCTGGCGACACGGTGGCGGTGATCATCGAACAGATCGGCACCCTGGCCAATCCGGTGGTGGCCCATGGTTGAGGCGTTCATCGGCCTGGGCTCCAACCTCGGCGACGGCCAGGCCAACCTGCTGGCGGCCTGGCAGCGGCTCGGCCAGGAGCCAGGGGTGATGCTCACGGCCTTGTCCCATCCCTACCGCACCGCGCCGGTCGGGATGGTCACCAGTCATTGGTTCACCAATGCGGTGGGCAGTATTCGCACGGAACTCTCAGCGGATAAATTACTTGGCGTGTTGCTGGCGATTGAGATAGAATTAGGGCGGAATCGGGCGCAAGGGCGCGACCGCGCGGTGGATATGGATCTGTTGCTGTATGATGCCATGGTGAGTGACGAGTCGTATTGCACCCTGCCTCACCCGGAGCTGGCGAGGCGTCTTTTTGTGTTGGCGCCCTTGGCCGAGTTGGCGCCGGCGCTGGTGCATCCGCGGTTGGGGCGCACGGTGCGGGAGCTCTGTGACGCGGCCGAGCGGAGCGGGCAGTTGGTCGAGCGGCACGAATGGCGGGACAGGGGAGCGCTATGTCTCCGCTGAGAATCGTCATCGAACTGCTGTTTCTGTATGCGCTCTACCGTCTGTTCATCGCCGACCGGCGACGGCCAACGGTCCGGGAACGGCCGGCCCAACAACGGCCGCCGGCCTACCATGACGAGCTGGTCGAGGATCCGGTCTGCCATGCCTATGTTCCCAAGCGGCAGGCGGTGGTCCTCCAGCAGGGCGAGGTATCCCATTATTTTTGTAGCGAACACTGTCGCGAGGCTTTTCGCGCGCATCAAGGAGAGAAGGCATGAAGTTTTTCATCGATACCGCCAATATTAACGAAATCAAACAGGCTGTCGCCATGGGCATGGTCGACGGGGTCACCACCAACCCGTCGCTCATTGCCAAGGAGTCGAAGCCCTTCGAGCAGATATTGCAGGAGATCGTCGAGGTGGTGGATGGCCCGATCAGCGCCGAGGTTATCGCACTTGATGCCGACGGCATGGTGGCCGAGGGCAAGAAGCTCGCCGCCATCCACCCCAACATCGTCATCAAGATCCCGATGATCACCGAGGGGTTGAAGGCGGTGCGCGCCTTGTCCCAGGACGGGGTCAAGACCAACGTCACCCTGGTTTTTTCCGCCTCCCAGGCGCTGCTGGCCGCCAAGGCCGGAGCCAGCTACGTGAGCCCCTTTGTCGGCCGCCTCGACGACATCTCCCAGAACGGCATGGACCTCATCCAGGACGTGCTCACCATCTACGATAACTACGGTTATGCCACCGAGATCATCGTGGCCAGCGTCCGCCACCCCATGCATGTGGTGGAGTCGGCCCTGATCGGCGCGCACATTGCTACCATCCCCTTCAAGGTCATTGCCCAGCTGGCCAAGCATCCGCTCACCGACCTCGGCATGAAGCAGTTCCTGGCCGATTGGGAGAAGCGGGTTACCGGGTAACCCCCACCGGAGAACCCCCTATGTGGCGCCTTGTCTGCATCATCGTGGTGACTCTGTGGCTGCTGGCTCCGGCTGGCAGTCAGGCGGAGATTTTCACTTACAAGGATGCCAACGGCAAGGTGTTCTACACCAACATCCCGGTCGGGGCGCCCTACCACCCCATGATCTTCCGGCTCAGCCGCAGCGGCAGGCGGAGCAACATCCGGCCGGGCAACCCGGCGGAGTTCGAGCCTCATGTGCGCGCGGCGGCCAGCTATTACGATGTCGATCCGCGGCTCATCAAGGCGGTGATCAAGATCGAGTCCAACTTCGACCACCTGGCGGTCTCCGACAAGGGCGCCAGGGGGTTGATGCAGCTCATGCCGGATACCGCGGCGGAGATGAATGTCTACAACCTCTTCGACCCGCGCGAGAATATCATGGGCGGCACCTGCTATCTCAAACAGTTGCTGGGCCGGTTCAACGGCAATCTGCCCCTCTCCCTCGCCGCCTATAATGCCGGGCCGTCGGCGGTGGAGCGCTGCGGCGGCATCCCGAGCTATGGCGAGACGCAGCGGTATGTCCACGACGTGTTGCTCTATTACAAGAAATTATCTGCCGCGGCATCGGCCGGCCGGCCGGAGTGGCACGTCGCTGCCGTGAATTGAACATGCCGCACCGTCAGCTCCTTACCCTGCCCAACCTGCTTACCGCCTACCGGTTCGCCATCGTGCCGTTCCTGCTCTTCTGTCTCCAGCCGGAGGCGGATACGGCCATGGGGCTGCTGGCCTTTGGGCTCTTCCTCTCCGGCGCCTTCACCGACTTGGCCGACGGCTATTACGCCCGCAAACACCAGATCGAGACCGTGCTCGGCAAGCTGATGGACCCGGTGGCCGACAAGGTGATGGTGGCGGTGGCCCTCATCATGCTCATTCCCATGGGGCGGGTGTCGGCCTGGGTTGCCTTTGTCATCCTGGCGCGGGAGCTGGTCATCACCGGTTTTCGCGGGGTGGCCGCCTCGGCCGGTATCGTGGTGGCCGCCAGTTCCGCCGGCAAGGTGAAAAGCGTGTCCCAGTACGTGGCGCTCTGCGTGCTGATCTTTCCGCAAGGCGTCTTGCCCATCCCTTTCCTTCACGAGATCGGACGGGTGATCCTCTACGTCTCGGCCGCTCTTACGGTGTGGTCGGGGTTTGGCTATTTTTATCGATTCCAGAAGGTGTACCTGTCGACGCCCGTCGCCAGGTAAGACGACGGGCTTTTGCTTGACAGGCCGAGGCAAGATTTCTATAGTGGGCGGCGTTGCTTGGCGCCGAAGGCACGGCGGCCGAGACAGCGAGAACATGCCGGAGTGGTGAAACTGGTAGACGCACGGGACTCAAAATCCCGCGGGGGCAACCCCATGTCGGTTCGATTCCGACCTCCGGCACCAAGTAAAAACAAGCACTTAGCGAATTATCGTTAAGTGCTTTTCTTTTTATGGCTAAAGAATGGCTAAAGAGGATATTGTACTGGAGGCTTTTTTTA
>JAJZRO010000038.1 GCA_021802645.1 Deltaproteobacteria bacterium
CTGGTGCCGGGACCAGGAATCGAACCAGGGACACTCGGATTTTCAGTCCGATGCTCTACCAGCTGAGCTATCCCGGCATGAGAGTGGAGATATTTATTGAAAAGCAGGCTCCTTGTCAAGGGATTTCTCCACCGCCACCACCCTGCTTCCGGCCAGATAGTCATGCCAGGCGCGGCGGTCGCGGTCAACCAACGCCCAGAGGAAGCCGGCAGCCAGGGGCAGCAGGGAACCGAACTGCCCCACGGCCCGCAGAAAAGAGCGGCCCCACGACAACTCCTCGCCGTCGATGCCGACAACCCGGAGGCCGAGCAGAAGCTTACCGATGGTCTGACCGCCGCAGGCATGGAAGATGGTGAAGTAGGCCAGGCCGAAGAGGGGCGGCAGCAGGAGGCCGGCGCCCAGCAGGGAGCCGGAGAGCACCAGCAGCGGCCAGAGCCCTTCGCCGATTGCGTTGGCCAGGGTGCCGCCCAAAAGGGCCATGAAGGCGCCGTTCAGCAGGGCCACCACGACCAGGTCGATGAGCAGGGCCAGCAGCCGCGCCGCAAAAGAGGCGCCCGCGACATCGCTTGCCGCGGGCGGTATCGGTTGTTCCATGGTGGTCACGGCAATAACTCAGGAGGCGGGTTTTTCGTCCTCGTCGTCGCTCTCAAGGGTGAGGCCGAGATCCGGGATATCCGGGGGAGCGGCTGCTTCCGGGGTTGGCGATGCAGCGGCCTCGCCGGTCGTCGCCTCCGACTCCGAGGATTCCAGGGACAAAGAAAGGTCCCCGCCGCCGAGGGAGAGGAAGAAATCGTCATCTTCGCCGCCGCCGGCTTCGGCAGCGTTCTCTTCCTCTTCCGAGGCGCCGCTCAGCAAGTCGGTCAGATCAAGCACGTTGTCCGACTCTGCGGCGGCCCCCGCGTCCGACTCGCCGCGGCTCTCGCCGCCGGTCAGGTTCAGATTGGCGAAAAGCTCCCCACCGCTCGTGGCCGCGGCTGGCGGCAGTTCCGGCATGGCGATGCCTTCGTTCTCTTCCTCCATCGGCATCTCGATCGCCACGGTCTCCTCCCCCGGCGGCACCAGATCGGAGACATCGATATCGCTCAGGCCGGGCAGGGCGGGCGCCATCTCTTCGGCCCCCACCGCCTCCGCCGCCGGCTCCTCGGCTCCGGGCGCCATGCCCGCGACCTCTTCGCCGACGTCGCCAAGGCTACCGAGATCCAATTCCTCCTCGACCAGTTCGACTGTTTCCGGTTCGGCTTCCGCCGCCCTGGCCGCCTCCCGCAACAACCCGCCCAGGAACATGGGCGGCGCCACGTTGACCATCGACCCGCGCAATTGCGCCGCGGCCGCCGTCACATCACGGCCACACTTGCCACACCGCTCCACGCGATCAAAGCTGATGTAACTACACTTGGGACACCGCATAGCCAATCCTTTTTCCGAGTTGAACAGGCGGAACAGCGCCGCTAACGCAGCAAGTGTAGTACAGATTGGATTTGCTGGTCAAGGGTTTCTCGCCGCCGCGGCGGGCGGGCGACGCATTGAAATATTGCAAAACCCGCCGGATCACGATATGGTTGGGGGCTAAGATGGCGATTCACCGTTCACCCAGACCAGGAGCGACCCCATGGCCACCTCTCTGCACCGATTTTCGCTGCTCGTCGCGACCATCCTCCTGCTTTCCCTGGCCGGTTGTGCCACCCAGGAGCCGATCCGCTACCTGGCCTCCGACGTCTGCCTCATCACCCCTGATCTGACCCAGAAGCAGGTCCTCGATATTCTCGGGCCGCCCAACTACCAGAAGCACACCCCGGACGAGGGCGACACCTGGGTCTATTATGAGGTGAAAAAGAGCCTCCTGCGCAAAACCCCTTACATCGGCGACCGTCTCGGCGAGGAGGACTACGACGTCATCACCATCACCTTTGCCGCCGGCCAGGTACACACCTGCGCCTACCGCAACCTGACGGAAACGGAATTCAAGGCCCTGGGAATCCCGACCCTGTGAGACGCGCGGTCAGCAAGGATTACGAAAAAGCCCGGACCCGCATGGTGCAGGAACAACTGGTTCCCGGCGGCATCACCAACCCGGCAGTACTCTACGCCATGAACACCGTGCCGCGGCATCTCTTCATCGAGGAGGGGCTGTGGCCCCAGGCCTACGGCGACTTTCCCCTGCCGATCGGCGAGGGCCAGACCATCTCCCAGCCGTATATCGTGGCGCTCATGACCCAGCTCCTGCAACTGAAAGGCCACGAACGGGTGCTGGAGATCGGCACCGGCTGCGGCTACCAGTCGGCGGTGCTCGCCTCGCTCTGCAAGGAACTCTACACGGTGGAGCGGATCAAGACGCTGCTGGCCCGCGCCCGCAGGAACTTCGACAAACTCCGCATCTACAACATCTTCAGCCGCGCCGACGACGGCACCCACGGCTGGCCGGAACACGCGCCCTTCGACGCCATCATCGTCACCGCCTCCGGCCCGCAGATCCCGCAGCCCCTCATCGACCAGCTTGCCGACCCTGGGGTGCTGGTCATCCCGGTGGGCGACCGCGACCATCAGGTGCTCACCGTGGTCCGCAAGGACAAGGGGCGGGTCACCAGCCAGGAGGTGGAGAGCGTCCGCTTCGTCAAGCTGGTCGGCTCCCACGGCTGGACCCCCCGCTGATTTTCTCTTCAATCACGCGTTCACTTCGCTGCTGTCGCCTGCGCTGCGCGGCTCCTCGCCGTACCCAACTGTACTGTCTCGTCCGTCGTGCTTTCGCCATCCCTGGCTCGCCCGACATGAGGCCGTCCGTGGCCGTCGCTGCTCGAAAAGTCTTCGCGTTTCCATCGCGATTGAAAACGGAAGAGCTATCTTCCCGTTCTGACCCGTTCCGCCAATTCCCGCACCCTGGCCTTGGTCTCCGCCAGGTCGATCCGCACGCACTGCCGCTGCCGCACCACCACCTCGCCGTGCACCACCACATCGCGCACCTGGCCGGCGGCCCCGGCGTAGATCAGGGTCTCCATGCCGTAAAAGGGGGCAAGCCGCGGATGGGCCAGATCGACGACCACCAGGTCGGCACGCATGCCGGGTGCAAGTTGCCCGAGCTGCCCGCCGAAGCCGAGACAGGCAGCGCCCTCCTCGGTGGCCAGGCGCCACAGCCGCGTTGCCGGCAGCAAGGTCGGGTCCAGGCGGTTGCCCTTGTGGAGCATGGCACAGCGGGCCAGTTCACCGAAGAGATCGAGATCGTTGTTGCTGGCGCAGCCATCGGTGCCGATCCCCACCCCAATGCCGGCCGCGAGCAGTTCCGGCAGCGGCGCGATGCCGGAGGCGAGCTTCATGTGGCTCTCGGGGCAGACCACCACCTGGGCGCCGCTTGCGGCCAGCAGCTCCCGGTCCGCCGCGTTCACCCATACCCCATGGACGCAGACGGTGTCGCGGTCGAGTAGGCCGAGGTCGTGGAGATACCCCACCGGCGTGCGGCCGGTCTCGGCCAGGCTCCGCTCCACCTCCCCCGCCGTTTCCGCCACGTGGAGGAAGAAGCGCACGCCGGTCGCCGCGGCTGCCTCTTTGGCCGCCAGCAGCGTCTGCCGACCGCAGGTGTAGGGGGAATGGCAGAAGATCGCCGGGGTGATGCGCGGGTCACGGCCCTGCCACGCCGCCACAAAGCGCTGGGCCGCGGCGACGTTGTCCGCCGGCTCCGGCACCCCGGGGGCGGGAAAGTCGATGACCCCCTGCGCCGCCACCGCCCGGAGGCCGGCGTCGGCAAAGGCCTGGGCCGCCTCTTCCTCGTGGAAATAGGCATCCGCCACCGTGGTGGTGCCGGAAAGAAGCATCTCGGCGGCCGCGAGTCTGCTGCACCAGTAGACCATCTCCGGGGTGACGAAGCGGGCCTCGGCCGGAAAGATATGCTCGGTCAGCCAGGCCATGAGCGGCAGATCGTCGGCGAGGCCGCGAAAAAGGGTCATGGCCGCATGGTTGTGGCAGTTGACGAGCCCGGGCATGACGAGGCAGCCGGCGGCATCGAGGGTG
>JAJZRO010000012.1:0-18294 GCA_021802645.1 Deltaproteobacteria bacterium
CACCGGCGGCATGGCCGCCCTCATCGCCCCCTACACCGAGGCAATCGAGGCGGTGGACCCGATGCTCACCCTCAAGGGCTTGCAGATCCTCCATGAGCAGAACCAGTAAGCGCCTGCTGCCGCCGCCCGTTGCCAAGGGCGAGACCATCGGCATTTTCGCCCCGGCCGGACCCATTGTGGACCAGGAGGCATTCAGCACCGGCGTGCGGATGCTGCGGGAAATGGGCTTCGAGGTGCGCCTCCAACGCGGCCTTGAATCGAGAAACCAAGGTTATCTCGCCGGTCACGACGACGAACGGGCCACGGAGATCATGGACCTCTGGCGCGATCCGGAGGTGAAGGGGCTGGTGGCGGCGCGCGGCGGCTACGGCAGCCTGCGGCTTCTCGACCTGCTCGACTTCAACCTTATCGCCACCATGCCCAAACGGCTGATCGGCTTCTCCGACCTCACCGTGCTCCACGCCGCCATCCTCAAAAAGACGAAGCAACTGAGCCTGCACGGCCCCATGGTGGCCACGCTGCCCAAGAGCGACCAAGCCTCGGTGGACTCCTTTGTCCAGGCGCTGACCGGCCGGTTGCCCGAGGCGATCAAGGTGAAGGAGCTGGAGATCCTGCGGGGCGAGAATGCCAGCGGGACGCTCATCGGCGGCAACCTCACCAACCTGGCCCATCTCATCGGCACGCCGTGGGAGCCGGAGTGGCAGGGAGCAATCCTGCTCCTTGAAGACATCGGCGAGGCGCCCTACCGCATCGACCGCATGCTCCACCACCTCAAGAGCAGCGGCCGCCTGGATCAGGTGGCAGGCCTCATTCTCGGCACCTTCACCGACTGCGGGGATGCAGAGACCATCTGGAATCTGACGCTCGACCTCACCAAGGAACGCTGTATCCCGGTCTGGGCCAACTTCCCCTCCGGCCACGGCAGCCGCAACCTCACGCTGCCCCTGGGCGGAGATGTGACGCTTGATTCCAACACGGGCACGTTGCGCATCGAGCAACCGGCCAACGGTTGAGCTGGACCACCCACTCGGGAACTTGCCCGATGACGCACGCAAAAACAGTGGTATAATGACTTCGTATTCAAGCGAAGGAGAAGACTTATGGAACTTTCCGCTGTGCTGACGCCCGCCCCAGAGGGCGGCTACGTCGCTTTCAACCCGGAGACCGGCACGACCACCCAAGGCGAGACAGTGGAAGAGGCCCTGGCCAATCTGCGCGAGGCGACCGAACTTTACCTGGAGGAGTTTCCGCTCAATATCACCGGCCGCCCGCTCCTGACTTCCTTCCAAGTTGCCGAGCATGCCTAAACTGCCCATTGTGTCGGGAGCAGAGGCAGTACGCGCCTTGGAACGCCTAGGTTTCGTGGTCGCAAGGCAGCGTGGGAGCCACATCGTGCTTCGGCGCGGCGCTTCCGGTTGCGTCGTCCCCAATCATCGTGAACTAAAAGCAGGCACGGTGAGCGGCATCCTGAAACAAGCTGGCGTCTCCGCCGACGAGTTTATTGCCGCGCTGTAAGCTAACAAGGGGGAGACGTCGCCGAAATGCAATCCGCGCAGCAGGGCACCAGCACTTCGGCGGTTGAGGTTACGAACATCTCCAGCCACGGCATCTGGCTATTCATCCATGACCAGGAAGCCTTTCTGCCCTTCGACCTGTTTCCGTGGTTCAAGGACGCGCCGGTCAGAAAGATTCTACATGTGGAATTTGTCTCCGAACACCATCTCTACTGGCCCGACCTGGACATCGACCTCGACGTGGAGAGTATCTTCCACCCGGGAAACTACCCTTTGGTCAACAAGCAGCATGCTCCGAATTAAGTAAGGTGTTCCCCGAAATCACGAAATCAATGACAGCTAAGTAAGATTGAAAGATGAAAAATGACAAAGAGATCTAAATTCCAGACGAAGAAAACTGCCAGCAAAAAAGCTGCCGAATATTTTGAAAGTATGACGGGGGGGATGGCGGCCATAATCTCCGCTTACTTATTGGCGTTAGCAACAAAACTTGTCTCTCTTGATGGACCCGCTTCATACGCAGCTCACCTCGGAACAGTTTCCGTAGTTCTGCTCGTCCTATTCAAGCTTATGTCATTTTATGAGAAGGAAGGTGACATGAAAGAGAAGAACCCTATGGGAATATTGTTCGCCTTAGGCTTGACAAGCGGATTACTCACCTATGTGTTCATTTTGGCCAGTATCAAACCAATTTTGGCAATTATAGCTATCGTAACGTTTTTTTTGGCTTTGTTCCCTTTTATCTGGGCGTTTAAAAGTGGGTAATAACAAATAATATCTGCCGAATTCCAGTGAGGGAGTTCCGGCGACATCATATTTAATTCCCAGCTCACACTTGACCAGTCCACATTCATGATCTAAAATGCGACCATAATTGAGTGCCTAATTCAATCTCAAATTATGGTGTCTGCCATGAAGGCTGTGCTGGCCAACTGCTCCGCAAGCATCTCGGAACTCAAGAAGAACCCCTCCGCCCTGATCGAACAGGCCGAGGGCGAACCCATCGCCATCCTCAACCACAACCGGCCCACGGCCTATCTCATCCCGGCGGAAACCTACGAACAGCTCATGGACCGGCTGGAGGACTACCAGTTGGGCCTCATCGTGAAGGCGCGGCAGAAGGAGAAGATCGCCGCCGTGGAAGTGGACATCAATGAGCTCTAAGTTCAAGCTCAAGTTCCTTCCCACCGCTCTCAAAGAGTGGAAGAAACTGGACGGCTCCATCCAGGCGCAATTCAAAAAGAAGCTCAGAGAACGCCTCAACGCGCCGCACAACCCGGCAAGTCAGCTTTCCGGTTTTGAAAACCACTACAAGATCAAACTGCGGGCCAGCGGCTATCGCTTGGTCTACGAGGTAATCGACAAAGAAATCTGCGTGCTGGTCATCGCGGTGGGCAAACGGGACAAGGGCGAGGTTTACGACCAGGCCCAGCGCCGGAGCAAGAAGCAGTAGCGGAAGGTTGGCTCACGCCGATCTGGTCGGATTCTTCCGATAGGCAGTGCTGGGGGCGCCGTCCACATAGATGTTTTCGAGATAGGCGAGTTTGCGCGGCAGTTGGCTCACCGCGCCCCTGGTGACCAGGAAGGTCGCCCTTCGCCCCTTCGTCAGTGCGCCTAAGTTTTCCATGCCAAAGAAACGGGCGCCGTTTGCCGATCCGCATTGAATCGTCTCTTCCAGCGAGTAGCCCGCCTTCATGAAGAGCTTCATCTCCTCCACCATGGCCTCGCCGTGGAGGATGCCGAGGCTGCCCGCGCCGGTGCCGATGGCCACCTGCACGCCCAGTTCCCTGGCCAACCGCAGTTGCGCGAGTTGCTCGGCCAGGGTCTTTTTCCAGAAGGCCTCGGCCCCTGGCAGCGGCTTGCCCGGCGCCACATAGCGCTGGGAGAAACGGCAGCAGACCGCGCCGTCGCTGCGCGCGCCGTCGAGCCCATTCTTGGCCGTGAGCACCCGAGGAATCCAGAGCACACCCTTCTCCGCCATCTGCCGGAGGTTCGCCTCGCCCATCCCGTAGCCCTGTTCGATGGCGTCTGCCCCGGCGGCCAGGGCCTCGGCCACCGGCTGGGCACCATTGGCCACCACCACCGCCTTTTTTGCCCCCTTCTCCCGCAGCAGACGGCAAAGGCTTTCGTGGCTCACACCGGGAGGGACACCCTCTTCGTCCTCGATGGGGAGGGAATAGGTGATCCTGAGAAAATCGCGGCCCGCGGTGCGGATGGCAATGAGGCTCTCCTCTCGGTACCGCTCCACCACGCCGGAATCGTCGCTGTCGGCCACGCCCAGCACGCCGTACTCATGGCAATAAGAGATATGCCGCTCCACCAGGGTGGCTTCGTCGGTGGACATCGCGGTGACCACGGCGGGTGAATGCGTAAGCGACACGCTGCAATCGACCAAGGCCGGTACGATGACGCAGTGGGAGAGGTCGTCGATGGCCGCTGCGGCCTCGTGGGGCAGCTCGGCAACGGCGCCGATGGCGGTAATCATCCCGTCCTGCACGGCCAGGAAGACATGCCGGCGCACAGCACCGCCGCTGCCGTCGATCAGGCTTCCCGCCACGATATAGCGTATTGCACCCATACAGAGCACCTTCCTTGAAAACAATGGGGAGCATTCCGGGCCATCATACTGAATTCCCCGCCAACTGGCCAGAGCCTCGTTCCTGCCCGGTGGGAGGACCAAGCAAGGCCCGGCATTGACAGCGCCGCTGAGAGATCCTCTTGGCCGGAAAAATAATCAACGTTTGAACAAGCAGGCAGGCGCGGATGTCTATAAAGGCATCGCGTTTTCTGCGCGGAGGGACACCTATGCTGAAACACATCGACGACCGGAACGAACTGCGCCAGACGCTGCTGTCACTCCTGTCGACCAGCGGCACCCTGGCCGGCATCAGCCTGGCCCTGGTCGGCATCGTCAACCTCAAGATCAAGATCATCAACACCTCGATCGAGAGCATGGCGGATGACCTCTTCCTTTTCGCGTCGCTGGGCTTCGTGGTCGTCTGCTACCTCACCTTCTTCGCCCTGCGGCGCCTGCACACCAACCGCCAGGCGCACCGCTGGATCAACATCATCGACGTGGCCTTTCTCTGCTCCCTCACCCTGCTGCTCTTCGCCGGCTTCGCCACGGTGTACGAGTTCCTCTAGACCGCCGCCGCCATCGGACCAGCCACAACCGCGTTATGGTCAGGGGTTCGCCGCAGGCTATCCTTGGCGCGCCCTTTTGTGATAAGACAACAGAGAGGGCATGGGAGGTGTTCCACCACACAGCTCGTCCAGAGGGAGGGGTGCCAATGGGAGCCAAAGTCACGGGAGTCGCAGCGGTTGCACCATTCATCCTCATGGCCGCGGCGGCGTGGGGGTACGACGCCGAATCCGGCTGCGTCAAGTGCCACGGCAACCTGGAGAAGATGCAGGCCAGCGGCGCCGCGTCGATGTACCTCGATCCGGTGAAGGTCGATCAGGAGGTGGGGATGCAGGGCGCCCCCACCTGTACGGACTGCCACCTGGGCAATGGTGTTGCCATGGAAAAGGAGGCGGCCCACCAGGGGCTGCTGCGCCCCTTTGTCGTCGCGGTGGGCAAGAAGGTGAAGGGCGAGGCGGTTTCCCGCCAGGAAATCGGGCTCTCGCCTCTGGTGCCCAAGGCTGGCGGCGACGCCACCGCCCGG
This sequence comes from Deltaproteobacteria bacterium, assembly GCA_021802645.1. Classification (GTDB taxonomy): domain Bacteria; phylum Desulfobacterota; class Desulfobulbia; order Desulfobulbales; family Desulfurivibrionaceae; genus JAJZRJ01. The sequence goes on from JAJZRO010000012.1 coordinate 5,180, forward strand.
CTGCTCCCCCCCGGCGACAAGGAACTGCTGGCCCGGGGCGAGATCAAAAAGATTATCGGCCTCTACTACCACGACCGCGATCGCAAAACCCTCGCCTACTCGCCCGACATTGCCCGGCAGACCTGCGGCAAGTGCCACGACAAGGAGACAAAGGAGTACAACACCTCGGCCAAAGGGCTCCTGAAGAACCAGCGCGCCTTTGTCAGCTACGCCGAGACGCTGCCGGGGCCGCAGAATTGCGGCGCCTGGTTCGGCAACAACTACGAACGGCTGCACGCCGAGACCGCGATTCCCTATAGCCCAGAACAGAACGCGGCGGGCGATCGCTCCTGCAACGCCTGCCACGCCGGCTGTAATGATTGCCACTACAAGCCTTACAAAGGCGAAGGCCGCCATCTCTTCGGCCGGCCGGAGGCCCTCTCCTGCTACGGCGGCAACCGCGGCAGCATCTGCCATGCCGGCCCCATGGACCGCCGCCGCGGCAGCGGTTTCCTGCGGGGGGCTTACTCCTTCCCCTCCACTCTGCCGGTGGAGAAACACGCCCAGCAAGGACTCCAGTGCCTGGACTGCCATCGGGTGGCCGAGCACAACTTCGGCCACCTGGCCAGCGCCGACGCCCGTAACTCCTGCCGCAGGTGCCACGCCGAGATCGTGGCGGCGGTCGAGAGTTCCGCCCACCGCCGCGTGGACTGCACCTCCTGCCACATCACCAACGTGGGGGCCTACCAGTTCACCTTCTGGGGGCCGGGCACCGTGACCGGGGTCGAGACCCCCTACACCAAGCACAAGGAATACTACGGCGTCCGCGACCTGCCCACCCTGATCAAGAATACGGCGGGCCGCTGGATTCCGGTCAAGCCCTACCCCATGGCCGTGCTGAACCAGAAAAAGGACCTCGCGCCCTCCAAGCTCCTCTTCCGGGCCATCCCGCTCCGGCAGCTCCAAGGCAACACCGCCATCGGCGAGCCGGCGTCCTTCACCGTCAGCCGGCGGGCGGATGAGGTGAACGACGCCGTCATCATCAACGGCACCCGCAACGATCTGCCCAGCGGCAACAAGGCGATTCTCTGGATCCAGCTCGACAAGATGAGCCACGCCCTGGGCACGGGGCGCGCCTGCCAGAGCTGCCACGCCTCGCATGCCCAAGTGGCCCACTCCACCTACGAATACGCCAACGACAAGGACGTGAGCGAGAAATTCAGCGGCAGCTATACGGTGGTGGCCGATGCCAAGGGCATCCGCTTCCTCGATATGCAGCACACCGAGATCAAACCGGCCAAGGGGCGGAACGTCATCGACTTTGCGCCCTTCACCGTCATGCCGGACGCCTGGAACGTGAAGGGCATCGATCTCTCCCTGCCTTACAACGCCAAGAAATACAAGCGGGCGGACGCCGAGCTGACACGCTTCCTGCAAGAGCTGGCCAAACACTCCCAGGACGCCAGGACGGCGCAGATCCGGGTGATCGCCCATCACAATCTGCAGCGGGCCAAGGAGATGCTGCGCCACTAGCCGGCAAGTTCTCCGCGCCGGGGGAGGTGGCGGCCAGCCGCGCCGTCACCTCCTGCTGCGGAACGCGGCTGCTGCCTCCGGGTGACGCCGCCGCGCCACCGGCTCGGCCGGAGTCTTTCCATGCCAACCGCGGGGGAAAAGAGAGCGCATGCCCATCAAAGAGCCTGAAAAACTGATCCGCGCCTTTGGCCTTTTATCGCGGGCCGCGGCCAGAAAGAAGTTCTATGCCCAGAAGGCAAAGCTGGCGGGGCGCCCGGAGCTGAGCCACCTGCTGCGGGCCATGGCCGAATCCGAGGCCATCCAGGCCCGGCGCCTCTTTAACGCCATGCGGGGCCAGATCGACCGTTCGGATCGGTATGTGGCAACGATTTTCGAGCAGGAGGTCGAGGAGATGCTTGCGGAATACACGGAACTGCTGGCCGCGGCCGAACGGAACGGGGACCGGGTCCTTGCCCCGATTCTCGCGGAACTCCGCGCCGCGGAACAACACACCCTCGCCTTTTATGCGAGGGAGCGGAAAGATGTGCGCAGCACCAAGGCGGAAAGGTATTTTGCCTGCTCCTTCTGCGGCTATCTCCACCTCTCGGCATCGCCGGAATCGTGCCCCGTCTGCGGGGCAAGCCAGCAGGCCTTTCGGGAGATAGGCTGACCTGCCGGCCAGCCGCCCCGGCGGGGAGGATGTTCCCTCACTCCGCCATGAGCGCCGCCACCTTGTGCTGGAGGAATTCCGCCAGTTCGTGCTTCTGCTTGAGGTCATAGCCGCTGGTGGCGAAGGGTTCGCCGATGCGGATTCTGATCCGGCCGGGGCGGGGCAGCAGACTCCGCATGGGCATCACCTCATAGGAGCCGGTGATCGCCACCGGCACCACCGGCACCTTGGCCTTGATCGCCAGCACCATGGCCCCGGCCTTGAAGGGCAAGAGGCTGCCGTCGTGGCTGCGGGTGCCTTCGGGGAAAATAATCACCGAGGTGCCGTCGGCAATGCGCTGGGCCGCCTCGTCGAGGCTCTTCACCGCCTGCCGGCTGTGGGCGCGGTCCACCGGGATGTTTTCGGCCCGGTGCATGGCCTGGCCAAAGAGCGGCACCTCGAAGAGCTCCTTCTTGGCCAGCCATCGGAAATCGAAGGGGAAATACCCCTGGATGGCGAAGATGTCGAACTGGCTCTGGTGGTTGGCGGCAAAGATGTAGGGCCCTTGGTCGTTGAGGTGATCGAGCCCGTTGATCTCCACCTTCACCCCGGCGGCCCGGCAGAGGACCCGGCCCCACCAGCGCGGAAAGATATGGACCCGGCCGGCCGGCCAGCGAAAGACAAAGATCGCCGTGAGGGCCGCAAGACTCACCAGCCCGGTGAGCAGCGGCGCCAGGAGCAAGACCAGAAAACCGCGCACTCTTTGCAAGACGGCCATATTCCCTCTTTCCGTTGGCGGGCGCCCCTTGCCGGACGCCGGCCATCCAAATTATCCTGCACTTTTTCGCCTGGCTTGGTATCTTAGCATGCATATCCAACGGTTGCCATCCCTGAACAGGAAAAAACATGCTCCGCCCGCCCTACACCCGCTACGAGCGGCTTTACACCTACCATCTGAACCTGCCGACCCTGCCGGCCATTGACGACCCGGACCTCATCGGCACCTGGATCGAGGACGACTCCGCCATCCTTTTCTTCCACCGGCCCAAGGAGCGACTGGTGCAATCGCTCTGCGAGCAGAGCGGGGCCACCATCATCTATGAGGCGGATCTGGACTACACGGATTGGGAGGCGGGCCGGGAGATCGGCCCCTTTACCGTGGGCGACCTTACCGTGGCGCCGGTGTGGGAGCCGGGGGGGGCGGATATCCGGCTCGACCCCAGCGTCATCTTCGGCAGCGGCTTTCACCCCACCACGCACCTTTGCCTCTCCGCGCTGCTCAGCCAGCTCGGCGCGGCGACCAGGCCCATCACCGCGGCCCTGGACCTGGGTTGCGGCACCGGCCTCTTGGCCATTGCCGCGGCCAAACGCGGGGTCAAACGGGTGGTGGCGGTGGACAACAACCCCCTGGCCTGCCAGGTCGCCACCGCCAATACCGCCTTGAACGGGGTGGCCGACCGGGTGACGGTCGAACAGCGCGACCTGCGCCGGGACCCGCCCAATACCGCCGGCTACGACTTGGTGATGGCCAATCTCTACAAGGGATTGATGACGGAACTCTTCAGCCAGGAAGGGTTCTGGCAGGCACCGCTCCACATCCTCTCCGGCTTCATTCCCGCCATGGAAGAGGAGCTGCTCCGGGCCTTGCCGGCCAACCGGGTGCGCTTTCTCGACCGCCGACGCGCCGAGCGCTGGTGCCTCTGGGTGCTGGCCAAGGCCTGATTCCAATTCCAAATCATTCGGATAACTTCGCCGCTGCGCTGCTGTCGGCGGTGCTGCGCGGCTTCTCGCCGTACTGACGGTACTGTCTCGTCGCTGCACGAAAGGCCTTCGCGTTCTCCTTTTGATTTGAAATCGGAAAGAGCCACGGCTAGTTGCCCTGTTGCCCCTGCCACCACTGGCAGGCCCGTCGTTTTTCCTGCGGACAGTTGGCGATCTCCCAGCAGGGGGCGTAGCCCAGCAACTTGCCGATGGCGGCGATGTTGATGCCGTTCTCGTGGACCATGGAAACCAGGCACTTGATCCAGGCGATGTCCTTGTGGCTGTAGTAACGCCAGGCCCCCTTGCGGGCCGGCTTGACCAGCCCCGCCTTTTCGTAGTTGCGCAGGGTGCGGGGATGCAGGGCCAGGATCTCCGCGGCAACGGAGATGGTGAATTGCGGTTGGTTCACGGCAGACATGGCGTACTCCTTTTCGCAGTGGTCATGAGGTGACCGGAAACTCCAGGGTGATGGTGGTGGTTTCGCCGGGTACCGCGGCGATGCCCATGCTCCCGCCGTGGCGCACCACGATCTCCCGGCTGCGGGCCAGCCCTTCTTCGACGTGGGCCTCGCCCGGGGTGCCGGCCGCCTCGAACTGGTGCGCACCCATCCCGCCCCCGTGGTCGGTAAAGGCAAGGCGCAACGCGTCGCGGCCATTGCTGTTCACCACCTGCCCGTCGATCTCGAACCGTTTGTTCTCATGGCGGCCTGGGTAACGGAGATTCAGGGCGCGCCGGGCATGGCTGAAGAGTTCCAGGAAAACCTGCTGGAGCTGCCGCGCGTTGACCGGCAAGGCCGGCAGATCGTCCGGCACGAGCATCGTGAGCTGAATGCCCGACTTGCGCAGGTGGTAGCCGCTCAGCGTCATGGTATCGCGCAACACGGCAACCAGGGGCAGGAATTCCTCCGGCTGCCCTGCCTCGCCATAGAAGACCAGCTTGCCGACCATGGCCGCCACGTGCTCGCCGGCGGTGATGATACTGCCGAGAATACCGGCCTCGGGAGAGCCGTCGGCGGCCTCGTCGGCCAGCACCTGGGCGTAGTTGATCATGCCGTTGCTGAGATCGCTGATCTCGTGCGCCATGCCGGTGGCGATTTCGCCCAGCAGGGCCAGGCGGGGGGCCCCATACCCCTCGCCGCCGCCCGGCAGGCCGGCCTCCGCGGCGACGCACCAATAAGTCGGACCATCGCCCGCGGGTGGGGCCGGCACCACATAACACTGCACCGCTCGTTCCTCCTGCGGGCCGGCCAGGAGCATGGCCAGACCCTGACGGCTGGCGGCCATCTCCGCCAGCCGCAGCCCCCCTCCCGGCCCCGGCGCCGCGCCGGGCGGTATGCGCAAGACCTCGTCCCACCGCCGCCCGCGCAGTTCCTCGGCCCTGCTGCCGGTCATCGTGAGGGCCACCGCGTTGGCCGAGACGATCCGGCCGTTGCTGTCGATCCCAAGCACCACCAACCCCAAGGCCTCGAAGAGGTGGCGCAACATGTCGCGATTGCCGGTGACCGCCTCGCGCAAGCCCAAGGCGGCGGTGGCGAAGCCGAGCGTCGCGGCCAGCGCTTCCAGCTGGGCCAACTCCCGTTCGGCAAAGCCCTCGCTCGACAGGGCGTAGATACTGATCACCCCGTACAGCTGCCCCTGCCATTCGATCGGCAGGGCAACGCAGGTGGCGTCCCGCTCCGCCAGCGGGGTGCCCTTGAGCAACCCGCGGGGAATCCCGGCCAGGATGTCCGGCACCACCGCCGGCCGCCGGCTGCGCATGGCCAGGAGGGCCGGATTGTGCGCCTCGTCCTTTTCCTCGGCCTCGGTCAGCAGCACCGCCAGGCACGACTCGCATTCCTTGCGGCTCATGGTGGTGGAGCCATCCGCCGCCGCGGGCTGGAGATTGACCCCCGCCGCATCCGGCTCCCCGATCCACACCAGGCAATACTCCGGGTTATGCAGGAGCGCCCGGCAGACGTCCCGAAAGAGCTGGTGCCGGTCGTTGGCCCCGGCCATCGCCAGCGCCGTCCGTTTGACCGTGGCGGTCAGCTGGCGACATCCGGCTGCCTCCTCGGCAAGCTGTTGCCGGTGTGCCAGCAGTTCGGCGAGGGTGCCACCCAGGGCCTCTACCTCGACGCATCCTTGGGGCGGCGCGCCGAAGCGCGTATTTTCATGCAGGACCCTGGCGGTATTGGCATCAAGCTGCGCCAGGGGAACCACCACCCGCCGGCGCAGCCACATGAGGATGCCGACCAGCAGACTCAACAGCAGGGCCAGCATGCCGATGACGATATTCTGAAAATTGATGAGCCGTGCCTTGGTGGCGCTGACCAGCAGGCGATCGAAGAGGAGCAGCCGCTCATTCAGGGCGCGCATCCCGGCGTTGAGCTGTCGCACCGTCTCGATGGCACCCGGCCCTTCCCCCAGTTTGCGGACCAGCAGGATGGTGCCGGGCAGGTCCATGCCGTTCAGCAGCCCCATCCGGTATTCTTCGGTTATCTCCTTGAGGCTGAGCAATCGGGTCAGGTTGTCGTTCAGCTCCTCCAGCTCGGTGGCCACCCGCGGGAGCTTGTCGTACTGGCCGGCCAGCAGGAGTTCGTCGAGGTGTTCGCGGATGATGGTGAACTGAAAAATGATCTTCTCGGCCTGCGCCGTGATCTCCGCCTGGCTGCGCACCAACTGCACCTGCCGCAAGCCGAGTCCAAGCAGACCGGCCAGAGTGATGCCGGCGGCCATGACGACGATGGAGATGGTTTTCTTGAGCGGCAGCGCCATGCCTTGCACCTGAGGGGGAGAGATGCCGGCGGCTTTTAAGCCGCCGGCACGCCAAACCACGTCACCAAGCGGGTCAGCTCCGCTCCTTCCAGGTATAGAGGATCGGCAACCGGGCGAGAATCGCCCGATACACCACGATGTAGGTGGCATAGACGGTGATGACGATCACCACCTCCCGCCAATGGGGAACCTCCTGGTAGAGCTTCCAGTTGAAGGTGATGAGCGCCGTGTTGAGCCGGTTGAGCGCGATGCCGAACACCGCGATGAAGGCGCTGAGCCGGGCCAGGCTGGCACTCTCGTTCCGCACCGCCCTGGTATAGAGGATGAGCGGCACGATGACGCCCACCGCGATCTCGAAGACGTACCACTGGCCCCAGCCGGTGAAGAGATATTCCCACTTGTTGTCATGGGCGATGGCGATGATCTTGAGCACCAGATAGGTGATCAGGGCCAGCGCGGCGCCCTTGGCGATCCCCACCGTGAGCTGGTCCAGATTCTGCTTGAAGTTGTCGTCGCACCGCCAGCGCAGGAACCACTTGGAAAGCGTGCTCACCACGATGAGCATGGACAACCCCGCGAAAATGGCGGAGTTCAGGAAGAGGAACCACTGGAAGGTCGAGGAATACCAGAGCGGGTGCACCTTGCCGGGCGCGTAGGTGAAGAGCGCCCCCAACGCCCCCTGATGCAGGGTGGAGAGGATGATGCCGGCCACGGTCAGCCCCAGCACGATACTCTTGATCGCCTTCTTCGCCTTGGGCAGCCCCATCCATTCGGAGTAGGCCGGCACCAATTCCGCCACCTGGCAGGAAAGGTAGGTGGCGACATGCCAGGCCACCAAAAAGAGCACCGCCGCCGGCCCCAGGGAGACGAACATCGGGTAGATGAGCCGCCATGGCTGGCCGAGATCCACCTGGAGGAACATGACCGCGAAGAGATACCCGAGCAGGCCGTTTAGGAGTCCCAGCCGCTCGATGGGCTTGAAGTCCTTGCGGCCGAAAAGTTCCACCGTGGTGCCCATCATGAAGCCCGAGGCGGAGAGCGGCACCATGGTGAAGAGCCCCCAGGCCAGAAAGAGCCCCCAGGGGTAATCGTAGGAGCCGTGGGTCGCCCAGCCCAGGCCGTAGATGAAGCGGCCGACCAGCACCGGCAGGCCGATGGCGTAGATGAGCCACAGCAGCCAGTTGAAGGGGTTGCGCATCTGCACGGCCATATAGTCCTGGGGGGTCAGCCCCAGCAGCAGCTTCTCCTTGACCGACCACCGGGTGCCATCCGGCTTCGTAAGCGAGGTGATCGGCTGAAATCCTCTTCCGACTAATCTATTCATGGTTGCACCCCTTACCCTTTGTTCTCTTCTTCTTTCTTCTTGGCTTCCTTGCGGTTGGCGAGCAGGTGGAAGCCGGTGAACAGGGCCGGCCAAACGGTGAGCACCACCGGCACCATGCCCAGGAAGTCCTTGACATACGAAATGATGGGCTGGTTGCCCAGGGTCGTATCGAAGCCGACCTTTTCAAAAGGCACGTCGGAGAGATACATCCAGGAGGTGCCGCCCACTTCGGTCTCCCCGTAGAGATGATCGACGTACTTGCCGGGATTTGCCTTGATGCGCTCATGGCCGAGCTTGATGAGGTCCGTGCGCTTGCCGAAGGTCATCACCTCCTGGGGGCAGGCCTCGACGCAGGCCGGCGGCCGGCCGAACTTGAGCCGGGTGTCGTAGCACATGATGCACTTCTTGACCACCGGGTTGGTGGCGCTTGAATAGGCATAGGCCGGCACATAGAAGGGGCAGGCGACCATGCAGGTGCGGCAGCCTACGCAGACCTTGGGGTTGTAGATCACCGCCCCCTCCGGCGTCTTCTTGTAGGCGTTGACGAAGCAGGAGGTGAGGCAGGCCGGCTCCTGGCAATGATTGCACTGGAACTTGCGGTACACCGGCCCCCCTTCGCGGCCTTCCACGTCGTAACGGTTCACTACGGTATAGGCCTTCTCGGTGGTCCGCCGCTTCTGGCCGCCTTCGCGCACCTCGTCAAAGACCGAGGTGTCGTTGAAGGGTTTGTCCGGGGCCGGCAGCCCCTGCTCCTTGTTGCAGGCCGCCTCACAGGTGCGGCAGCCCACACACTTGGTGAGATCGACCAGCACCCCCATGCTGTTCGGGTAGCCGTTAAAGGTGCCGGCCCCCTTGGCCGTGGCCGCGGTACCGGTCGCGGCAAGCGCCGCGCCGCCGGCCAGGCCGCCTTTCAAAAAAATTCTGCGATCGATTTTCTTCATCGGTATCTTCCTCTTTCGTGGAGTAAACGCTCACTCTTCGTGGCCGCCCTTATGCGGGGCCGGCGCATATTTGCCGGTGTGGTAGAAGGCCTCGCCTTTTTCCGTCATGGGATGGCAATCCTCGCAGCCGCTCGGGCCGCCCATGGCGCGATGGCAGCCGAGGCATTTCTGATGGTAGGCGCCCTTGAGGCCCGGCTTGCCGGTGTGATAGAGCTGCGGGTTGGCCGCAAGCCGGGCCAGATACTCGGCGCCGAAGCGTTCCGCCGGATGGCACTCCCGGCAGGCCACGCTCTTGGCCGGCTGATTGGCCCGGTGACAACGGGCGCAGTTGGGGTCTACCGGCGCCTCGCCCAGGGTGTGATGATGACATTCGGCGCAGCTGCCCGCCAACCCGGTGTGCTTGGCATGATCGAAGGGCACCGGCGCGAAAAGCCTGCTCAAGGTGCCCAACTCCACCGTGGTCGGCCCGCCCGCCGCCAAACCGGCATGGGGGGCCAGGCTCAATAGCGCCGCCATGGCCGTCACCCCCAACACCTTCCTTGTTCTACCTCCCATTGTGTCTCTCCTTTTCTGCATATGGTTAAAAGCGTGGTGCATTGACTGAAGCGACCTGGAGTGGCCGGGGAATCAACAGATTTCCGGCGTCTGCCCATCATGTTGCACATACAATGCCAGGGTGGCCGCTCCCGGCCGGGGCGGGCGAGAAACCACCGGCGATCGCCACCGACCGCTGCCGCGCCGCGCCGCAAAAAAATCCGGGGACAAAACGCGACGCAGGAGGTGGGATGCGGAACATTGCGGGAAAAGTGTTGCACGCTACACTTGTGTGGCAGCACTTGTGTAGCGTGCAACACCCGAGGGAGGAGGGTACAACTATGAAGTCGGCTGCCCGGCCGGGGCGGCCTCGTCCACCTTGGGACAGGTGACGATGATGTCCACCTCCTCGCCGTCGATGGTCTCCTGGAGGAGCAGCACCTCGGCGAGCTTGTGCAGGTAGTTGATCTTGCCTTCGAGGATGATCATCGCCTCCTGGTAGCAATCCGCCACCAGCTTGTCGATTTCCCGATCGATGGTGCGGGCCACCTCTTCGCTGTATGGCCGCTGCCGCCCGGCCCCGCCCAGGAAACCCTCGACGGCGGTCACATAGGCCCGGGGCCCCAGCACCGCGCTCATGCCGAATTCGCAGACCATGCGGGTGGCGATGTCGGTGGCGGCCTGCAGATCGTTGCTGGCGCCGGTGGAAAACTCCCGGAAGACCAGCTCCTCGGCGGTACGGCCGCCCAGCAGGATCGTGATCCGGTTCACCAGATATTCCCGCGAATAGGCGTGGCGGTCGTCGAGCGGCACCTGCTGGGTAACGCCCATGGCCCGGCCGCGGGGAATGATGGTGATCTTGTGCAGCGGATCGGTGTTGGGCAGGAGCTTGGCCATGATGGCATGGCCCGCCTCGTGATAGGCGGTGACCCTGCGTTCCTGCGCGCTGATCACCATGCCCTTGCGTTCGGCGCCCATCAGGATTTTGTCCCGCGCCTCCTCGATATCCGCCGGCTGGATGGCGGACTTGCCCTTGCGCGCCGCCATCAGGGCCGATTCGTTGATGAGGTTGGCGAGTTCGGCGCCGGTGAAACCCGGCGTGTTCTGGGCCACCTCGAAAAGCTCCACCTCCGGGTCCATCACCACCTGGCGGGCATGGACCTCCAGGATGCGCTGCCGCCCCTTGACGTCCGGCGGCAGGATGGTGACCTGGCGGTCGAAGCGGCCGGGGCGCAACAGGGCCGGATCGAGGATGTCCGGCCGGTTGGTGGCGGCGACGATGATCACCGTTTCGTCGGAGCGGAAGCCGTCCATCTCGACCAAGAGCGCGTTCAAGGTCTGCTCCCGCTCGTCCTGGCCACCCTCGGCGCCCGAGGCGCCACGGCGGCGGCCCACCGCGTCGATCTCGTCGATGAAGATGATGCAGGGCGCGGTCTTCTTCGCCTCCTTGAAAAGTTCCCGCACCCGCGAGGCACCGACGCCGACGAACATCTCGACAAAGTCGGAGCCGCTGATGCTGTAAAAGGGCACGCCAGCCTCGCCGGCAATGGCCTTGGCCAGCAGGGTCTTGCCGGTACCGGGCGGCCCCTGCAATAAGACCCCCCGCGGAATGCGGCCGCCCAGCCGGGTGATCTTCCGCGACTCCCTGAGGCACTCGACGATCTCCACCAGTTCCTCCTTGGCCTCGGGGATGCCGGCCACGTCGTCAAAGGTGACCTTCTGCCGCGCCGCGGCGGCCTTGGGCAGCTGCTTGCGGGCAAAGCCGCCCATCCCCCCTTTGTGCTGGAAGACCATGAAGAACATCCAGCCGCCCATGAGGAGCAGGACCGGGAAGGTCGCACTCCAGAAGCTCGATGTGTTGTCCTCCGGCCGGGCGGCGATCATCACCCCCTTGGCCTCCAGTCGCGGCAACAGGGCCGCCGGGGCCGGGGCAAAGGTGGTAAAGGGCTGCCCCAGGGTATCGGTGCCGGCGATCTCGCCGCCCTGCATGGTCACCGACCGGATGCCCCCCTCCTCCAGCCTGGCGAGGAAGGCGGAATACTCCAGGGCCGGCGGCCGGTTCTCGGCCAGGTGGATGTTGTAGGCGAGCACCAGGACAGCGGCGGCGACCAGCAGCAGCAGATAGTTGCGGATGTAGCGGGCCATGGGCGGACCTCCTGGCGTGGCGGATCGGTCGGGAGAGGGTCTCCCCGTGCAAGCGGAAAAGGTTGCAACAAGCGCGCCAGTCGGCCCGCCGACCAAAGCAAAACCCGGGCGGACCCGGGTTTTGCCTCACTGCCTCTGGCTGGTCGGGGTTATTCGGCCACCGGCGCCTTGACCCGGTTCACATACTTGAAAAAGGCCGGGAAGGCGCCCAGGAAGGCAACGCAGATGATGTATTCGACGCCCTTGATGTGGGTATAGAAGTCCACCAGGGTCTCGAATTCACCGATGGCGCCTACGGCGACCAGATACTGCCGGAGGAGTTCGCCGGGGTGCCAGCCGGCCCTGGCCAAGCCGAAAGCCAGGGCACCCAAGGCCCACAATCCGATGGCCGAACCCAATCCCACCATGCCTGCCCAGAAAAACTTCCCCATCCTCGATGCCGTTGCTGCCTTTTCCATGACTGTTCTCCTCGTGCTGTTGATGTTGGTTATCTCTTCACCCTTGGTAATCCCTTACATGCCACTGACCGCTGTGACCCACCCCCGGAGAATCCCGATGGCGCCGCTGTTGGCCATGCCGCTGACCAGACAGCCGAAGCCCCAAAGTCCGACCAGGGCGGCCAACGCAATGAGGACGCCGAGCCCTGCCTGGGAGGTGCCCTCCACCATTGCCTCGCGATCCAGTGCGTCGATCCCTACGCTCCTCTTCTCGATACCGGTTGCGTTCTTCATGGCCTGCCTCCTATCTCTTTGTTTATTCGAACCAATCAGTGTGTACTGCCCGTTTGATCCGTCGTTTTTGCAGAGGCCGTGCCAGTGTTGCGCGGCAATGGCAGCGGTATTTCGCGCCCAATCACGCAACTCTTTGTTTTTCCGCGCTAAAAAGCGATTCTGCCCAAAAGCCAAAAAAATGCGCCACACTGCTGTGGCGCATGGACAAAAATAACGATTTTACAGTGAATTACGAAACGAGCAACAGAACGACAGACCGCTCTCGCGGGGTGGGGTGGGCTGGAAGACAAGTGTGGCATGCCACACCCCGCTGCCACACCATTTGCAGCAGGAGTGTGGCATAACGGAGGCAATGCCACAGGAAGAGAAGAGGGAGGGCGACGGGAACAGGGAAGAACTAGGCGGTTTCCGGCGGTTCGAGGTTGTACTGCCGCATCTTGCGGTAGAGGGTGCTGCGGTCAATGCCCAGCAGCCGGGCGGCCTTGGCCTTGTTGCCGTCGGTCTGGCGAAGGATGCGGAGAATCCGCCCCTCTTCGTTTTCGCCGGGGATGCTGGCCTCGGCCGCCGCTCGCGCCGACATATCCTGCCCGGCTGCATCAGCGGCCCCCCCGGCCAGGACGCTCTCCCCACCGGCGCGGACCTCCGCCGGCAGATCGGCTTCGGTGATGGTGGCGTCGGCGCACAGCACGCAGGCGCGCTCCAGCACGTGTTCCAGCTCCCGCACGTTGCCGGGCCAGTGGTAGGCGCAGAGGGTCTGCAACGCCTGGTCGGAGATGCCGGTGATGG
>JAJZRO010000012.1:18394-75771 GCA_021802645.1 Deltaproteobacteria bacterium
TCGGTGATGGTGGCGTCGGCGCACAGCACGCAGGCGCGCTCCAGCACGTGTTCCAGCTCCCGCACGTTGCCGGGCCAGTGGTAGGCGCAGAGGGTCTGCAACGCCTGGTCGGAGATGCCGGTGATGGCCTTGCCCATCCGTTTGCTGAACCGCTCCCGGAAGAGCTGGGCGAGCAGGCCCAGGTCACCCTGCCGCTCGCGGAGCGGCGGCAGCTGGATATCCACCACCCGCAACCGGTAGTAGAGGTCCTCGCGGAAAAGGCCCTGCTGGACCTTGGCCTTGAGGTCGGCGTTGGTGGCGGCAATCACCCGCACGTTCACCGAGATCGGCTGGTCGCTGCCCACCGGGTAGAAGGTGCGCTCCTGGAGGAAGCGGAGCAGCCGCAACTGCATCATCGGGGAGATGTCGCCGATCTCGTCGAGGAAGAGGGTGCCGCCGTCGGCCTGGAGGATGCGGCCCTCGCGGTTGCGGTCGGCGCCGGTAAAGGAGCCCTTCTTGTGGCCGAAGAGTTCGCTTTCCAGCAGATTTTCCGGGATGGCGGTGCAATCGACCTTGACCAGCGGCATGTCGCGGCGGCCGCTTTCGCGGTGCAGGGCCTCGGCCACCAGTTCCTTGCCGGTGCCGGACTCGCCGGTGATGAGGACGGTGGCATCCACCGGCCCCACGTTCTCGATCATGGTATAGACCGCCTGCATCACCTTGGAGCCGCCGGCGATGCGGTGAAACTGGCTCCGCTGGCCGCGCTGCTCCAGGAACTCCATGCGGCTCACGTCACGGAAGATGAGCACCGCGCCCAGGAAGTTGCCCTGGGGCGCCTCGAGGGGGGCGGCGCTGATCCGCAGCACCATCCGCCCTTCCGCGGCCGGCACTTCGATGCGATGCTCGTGCACCTCGGTGTGGCTGGTCAGCACCTGCCGCACGTCGTCCACCAGGGTGGCCAGGGCCGCCGGCATCTTGTCCAGGCGCTCGCCCACCGCCAGCGCCGGGGCCTTTGCCGCGGCCCACGCCTTGGCCTGCTCGTTCATCTGCACTACCGCGAGTTCCGGGTCCACGGTGATGATCATCTCGCGCACGCTGCGGAAGACGGTCTCCAGGTACTGCTGGTAGCGCTCCTTTTCCGCCTCCAGCCGGTTCTTCTCCTTCCAGAGGGCATACTGCTGGAGGGCCATGCGGGCGATGCGCAGCAGATCCTCCTTCTTCACCGGCTTGGCCAGATAATCGAAGGCGCCGAGCCGCACCGCCTCGGCGGCGGTGTTGATGTTGGGGTAGCCGGTCACCATCACCACCGGGCACTGCTGGTTCACCTCGCGGATGCGGCGCAGGAGGTCGATGCCCGATTCGCCCTCCATGACGATGTCGCTGATGATGAGGTCGAACTCCTCCCGGCCGATGAGGGCCATGGCCTCCTCGAAGGTGGCGGCGGCAGTCACCGGGCCATAGCCCTCGCGGCTCAGGAACATGGTGAAGGTGAGCCGCAGACTCTCCTCGTCGTCGACCACCAGGATGCGGGAATGGGACTTGTCGGGATCCATCATGGGCGTTGCCTTTGGGGTTCGGGGTTGCGCCGTTTGAGCGGCAGATCGACCATCATGGCGGTAAAGCGGCCCGGTTCGCTTTCCACATGGAGCCGGCCGCCCATGTCGCGGACCAGGCTATGGCTGATGGAAAGGCCGAGCCCGGTGCCGTCGCCCGGCTTCTTGGAGGAGAAGAAGGGGTCGAAGATATGGCCGACGATCTCCGGCGGAATACCGGTGCCGTAGTCCTTGATGGTGGTGCGAAGGTACGGCTGGTCGCCGATGGTGACTACGGCGGTGAGGATTTCCACCTTCTTGCCGGGCGCCTTGCTCTTGTACCGCTGGTTCAGGGCATAGCGGGCGTTGCTGAACAGATTCAGAAAGACCTGCTGGAGTTGCTGCGGGTTCACCAGCACCGGCGGCAGCTCGGCCGGCAGCTCCGGATGGGGCGCGGTGAGGCACTGGCCGGCAGCGATGTTCGCCAGCGCCGACGGCAATTTCCCCGGCGGATTGAAGACGATGCTGATGCCGTCCTTCAGCATCTGGTGGCGGATCAGGGCCAGGGCGTCGTCGATGACCGCGGCGACGGCCACCTCCTCCACCCCCTTGTCGCGCTGGCGGGCAAAGGCGAGGAGATTCTTGACGATGCCGGCGATGCGCTCGCCTTCCTTGATGATGCGCTGGAGCACCTCCAGCAGGACCTTGTGCTCGCCGGTCAGATCGAGATGGATTTGCGTCGATTCGTCGAGCAGCACCTGGGCGTAATTGATGATGCCGTTGATGGGATTGTTGATCTCGTGGGCCACCCCGGCCGCCAGCTCGCCGATGGAGGCGAGTTGGCCGGCCCGCATGGTTTCGGCCTGCAGGGCCTTCTCCTCGGTGATGTCCCGCAGCAGGATGAGCGCCTTGGTCTGGCCGTCCACGTCCATGAACGGCGCGTAACTCTGCTCGTAGAAGCGACCGTTGGCCATGAGCTCCTCGGTGCGCTGGATGGCGCCGCTCTCGATGGCGGCATGCATGCGGCAGACCTCGCAGGGCACTTCCCGCCCCTTGTAGACCCGGTAGCATTTCTCGCCCAGCTTGTCGCCGAACTGGGTGCGCAACACCTCGTTCTGGTATTCGATCTCGAAATTGCGGTTGAGGATGTGCATCCCCTGCCCCAAGGCGGCGAGCATGCCGCGGAACTTGTCGCGTTCCGTGCGCATCACCTCCTCGATGCGCTTCTGCTCGGTGATATCCTCGAAGCTGCCGATGCAGCCGATGATTTCACCCCGGTCATCACGCAAGGCCGCACTGTTGAACCGCGCTACCCGATGCTCGCCAGCCTTGGTGCGAATCAACCGCTCCTGGCCCTGCACCCGGCCATCCGCCGCGGAAACGAATTGACAACACGCGGTCGAGGCGTCCTCCCCCGCCATGACCAGATGGCAGCTCTGGCCGAGCATCTCGCGTTCCCGATAGCCGGTAATCTCCCTGGCTTTGTCATTCCAACTGGTCACTCGCCCTTTCTGGTCCACGGTAAAGATGGCACTGGGACTGACCCGATAAAGCAACTCCGCCTGCTCCTTGGCCTGGACCAATTCGGCCGTCCGCCGCCGGACTCGTTCTTCCAGCCGCTCCTGGTCGCTGCGCAGCAGCTCGGCCGCCTCCTTGCGCTCGGTCACGTCGCGCATCGACTCGACCATGCCGAGCAGTTCCCCCTCCTCGCTCAACAGCGGCGAGGCGCTGATCTCGAAGGTGCGGACCAGGCCGTCGCCCGCTGGGTATTCGTGCTCGACCCGCACCTGGGCGCCCTGCGCCCGCACCATCAGGAGCGGACAGGGGCGGCCGACGTGGTCGCAGGTCTCGGCCAGGCCGAAGATGAGCTGATGGCAGCGGGGCAGGTCGTCGATGGGGCGGTCGCCGCAGCGGGAATAGTCGCGGGCGGCCCGATTCATCAGGTTTACCCGGAAGTCGGTGCCGACGACGATGATCGGATCGGCCATGCCGTCGATGGCCGCCTGCAGGAAGCGATACTTGTCACCCAGATACTTTCTCAGCAATGGCCCACCTCGATCGGACCGGGCTCATCCGGCGCTCTTGCGCCGCCCGCCCCTGCCGGAGATGAATGCAATTTCGTTGCCAATCGCTTCGTCTTTTTTCAGAGCAGCCGATCCAGTTCCTTGGCCAGATAGCCGAGGTGCTGCTTCTCCTCGTCGGCCATGGAAAGGAAGAAGCCGCGGGTATCGGCGGCAACGCTCTTCTGGGCCATGCGGCTGTAAAGGTCGAGCGCCTGGGTTTCAAGCGCCATGGCCAGCTCCAGGATGTCGTGCGGGGTGCGGAGGTGCGCCTTGGCCCGGTCGAAGAATTCCGCCACCCGCTGCCCGCCCTCCATGATCCCGAGATCCTGGGCCGTGAATGC
This sequence comes from Deltaproteobacteria bacterium, assembly GCA_021802645.1. Taxonomy (GTDB): domain Bacteria; phylum Desulfobacterota; class Desulfobulbia; order Desulfobulbales; family Desulfurivibrionaceae; genus JAJZRJ01. The sequence goes on from JAJZRO010000012.1 coordinate 22,310, forward strand.
CGCGCCGCCGTGGTGCGTGCGGTACTCCTCGACGAGCCGCGCCTTGTGTTTCTCCTCAAAGTGCGCAAGCTGCTCGTAGAGTCGCTGCTGCTCGGGGCCGGCCGCCTGGGCCTCCAACTGCCGATAGAAGCCCTGGAGGCCGTCCTCCATGGCATAGGCCAGGGCCGCGGCATCGCCGTATTCCAAATCGCCGGTGAAGAGTTCGAGCCCCGCCGCCTCGGGGCCGGTGGCCTGGCCCCCTTCCCACGCCTTGATGCCGCCGCTCAGGTTGTAGACCTCGCGGAACTCCTGGCCGGCCAAGAGCTGCGCCGCCGCCTTGCTCCGCCCACCCACCGCGCAGTAGACGAGGAGCGGCTGCTCCTTGTTGAGCTCGGCCAGCCGGTCGGGCAACTCGCGGATGGGGATGAGCTTGGCGCCCGCCAGATGGCCGGCCTCGTACTCCTTGGGCTGACGCACGTCGAGCAGCTGGTACTCCGTGCTGCCATGGCCCTCGATATACGCCTTGGCCTCGGCCGGGGTCATGTCCCGCACCGGGGTGAAGAGATTCTTCCAGTTCATTGCAGCTCCTCCTGCGCAGGATTTGGCGGCATTCCTCGCGCATCGTCCGGCAGGCGACGGAGTCCCGTCTCCCACCGATCATCACCTTGTTTCACTTCGGAATGCCGTGGCTGGTCTGTCGTCTATTTAACCCCTCGGCGCGCAAAGGAGCAAGCCAACCATCCCCTCCTCCCGGCCCGGCGGAATTTTTCTTTTCAACTTATCGTGAAACTTTTTACAATACGATAAACAAGAAACGCACACATCCCTTCGGGAGAAGAGCACCATGACCATAGCCACTAGGGCCGATTCGCAGGCCATCTATACCCAGGACATCGAATATCTGGTCTTCCAGGCCGGGAACCAACTCTTCGCCGTGCCCTACCTCTATCTCGTCTCCATCCTCGATTCGCCCGCCATCACGCCGGTGCCGAACATGGCGCCCCACGTGCGCGGGATCATCGACTTCCACGGCACCACCGTGCCGCTCTACGACCTGCGGATCAAGATGGGGCTTCCGTCGCTGCCGGAGGAAACCAAAGAGATCGTCGCCACCCTCACGATCCGCAAGCAGGACCACCTGAACTGGCTCGACAAGCTGAAACGGGAGGTGGCGCAAGGCGGCCCCATCACGGTGGAGACCGATCCCCACTGCTGCGCCTTTGGCCGCTGGTACGACTCCTACCAGCCGGATTCCTTCGCGCTCCAGTCCTACATGACCCAGTTCGACGCGCCCCACCGGAAGATCCACCGGATCGCCCTGGAGGCGCAGCAGTACCTCAAAAACCATGAGCCGGCCAGCGCCCACGACCTCATCGCCAAGACCGAGGCAACGGAACTCAGACGGCTCCTGCGCCTCTTCGACGAAGCGGCGGACAAGATCAAGACCCTCTCCTTTGAATACGCCATCGTCATCGACCTGCCGGGCCGCGACCGCTTTGCCCTCGGCGCCGACGGCCTCAAGCACTTCGACCGCTTCGCCGAGGTGATCTACCCCCTGCCCCACGTCTTTACCCAGGAACGGCTCAACTTCGTCGATGCCATCGGCCGGCAACAGGGCAGCGAGGAAAATCGGGAGGTGCTCATCCTGAACCTTCCTCTCGTCCTCAGTCCGGACCTGCCCCCGGCCCGAACCGCCGCCTGAGCCCCCAGGTTGACGCTTAGCCGGCGGCCGGCCCGCGCTGGCGGGCGAGGATCGCCACCTTGAGCGGGTCGTTGACCGCCAGCGAGCAGACCAGGGCGGCACCGACGACAAAGACGATCTGACGCCACGGCAGCGGCGCCATCTCGCCCAACCCGTAAGCCCCGATGAGCACCCCCACGCCACCGTCCGCCGCCATGGCCAGGGTCAGCACCGTGCTCGGCCGCGACGCCCAGAACATCCGGCGCTCCCGGATCGAAACCAGCGAAAAGAGTGCGAAGAAGAGCAGGAGCAGGAAGGCGAAGGTCGGCAGCCGGTTGTCGCCGGCAGCGCCGAGCCCGAACCAGTGCCAGCCCAGGGCGAGCAGCCCGAGCGACTCGGCCAGCATCAGCACCCCGAGGATGACGGCGAGCCGGACCAACGGGCGGATATTCCAGGTCTCCGGGGACGACGACGGCCGCACGCGGTCGGTGGCCAAGGCGATCTTGACGAAATCGGTCATGAAGATGAGCAGGACCATGGCCAGCGCGGAGATCACGAATCTGCCGGTGACGAGGAACGGCAGCACCACGAAGCCGGTCTTGAGGATGGTGCGGCTCACCTTGTTGATGACCCAGGTCAGCACCCGCTGGTAGACGGCGCGGCCGTTCTTGACCAGATCGACGATGCAGGCCAGCCCTTCCTGGGTCAAGACCACGCTGGCCGCGCCCTTGGCCACGTCGGTGGCGCCGCTCACCGCGATGCCGACCTCGGCCTGGCGCAAGGCCGGGGCGTCGTTGACGCCGTCGCCGGTCATGCCGACGATATGGCCGGCCGCCTGCAACCGCTTGACCACCAGGAACTTGTCCTCCGGAAAGACCTCGGCGACCCCGCCGACCCCGTCGATCCGCTCCACCGTGCGGCCCGGCGCCGCCACTTCGGCGGCGCGCAGCTCCGGCGCCCGGATCACCTCGCCAAGCCCCAGTTGCCGGGCGATTTCGCTGGCGACCGGCAAGCCATCGCCGGTCAGCATCTTGACCGCAACGCCGAGGGAACGCAGCTCCTCCAGCAGCCGGCGCGAATCGGCGCGCAGCGGGTCGGCAAGCAGCACCACGCCGACGAAACGCCACGGCCCCTGGCCTTCCGCCCGCCCTACCCCCAGGGTGCGGAAACCAGTGCGGGCCGCCGCGCTCGCCTCCGCCTCCAGCGCGGCAAGCAGCGGCTCTTCCAGGTTGGCGGCCGCTGCCACCGTCCGCAGGGCGCCCTTCATCACCCGGTACGTCCGGCCGCCGACCTCGACCATTGCCTCGGTCCGCCGCGTCTTCGGCGAAAAGGGCACGAACGACTGGGGCGGGCCGATCCCCTCGAGCAGCCGCCGCTCGCGGGCCGCGCGCAAAAAGGCCAGATCGATGGGGTCCTGGTCGGCCTCGTGGCTGGCCAGCGCCCCGGCACGGATCACGTCGTCGTCGGTGAAGCCGGGCTGCGGCGTTACCCCGGTCAGCCCCAGCCGGTTCATGGTGAGGGTGCCGGTCTTGTCGGCACAGACCACGTCCATATTGGCGGCATCCTCGGCCGCGCTGAGCCTGGTAATCAGCACGCCGAGCCGCGCCAGCTCCCGGGCCCCCACCGCCATGCTCACCGTGAACATCACCGGCAGCGCCACCGGAATCGCCCCCATCAGCACCACCAGCGCCAGCGGTAGAATCTCCACCAGCGGCAGCCCCTTGAGCAGTGCGCCAACGAACGCCACCGCCACCTGCACCCCGACGATGACGAACAGCCACTTCACCACCCGGCTGACCACCTCCTCGACGTGCAGCTTCGGCCGGGCGCTGGCCACCAGTTGGGTGGTGCGGCCGAAGTAGGTCCGCACCCCGGTCGCCACCACCACCGCGGTGGCCTCGCCCTGCCGCACCACTGCCCCGGAATAGAGGAGATCGTCGACTCCTCTGGCAAGTTCCCGCGATTCGCCGGTGAGGGCGGATTGATCCACCCGCACATCGCCGTCGACCACCTGCACGTCGGCGGGGATGAAGTCGCCGGTACGGATTCGCACCACGTCGCCGGCCACCAGTTCAGGGGCCGGCAGCGGCTGCCAGTTCCCGTCTCGCAGCACCCGGCTCATCACCTGCAAGCGGTGACGCAAGGCCGCCACTGCCGCCGAGGCGCGCTGCTCCTGGAAGAAACTGACCACCGCGTTCACCACCAGGAGGCCCAGCACCACCCCGAGGTCGGTGTACTTGTGGAGGAGAAAGGAAAGGGCGGCGATGAGTTCGAGCATCCACGCCGACAGCCCCCAGAACTTGCTGGCAAAGAGTAGAACCGGGTGGGGGTGCTTTTCGGGCACGTCGTTCGGCCCCTCTTGCGCCAGCCGGGCCTTAGCCGCGGCGACACTCAGGCCGGTCTGGCGATTCGAGCCAAAGGCGGCCAGCGCCTCGGCGGCCGTCCTGGCCGGGGCGGTCTGGCGCTCGCGGGAATCCGTTGGGGTGGTCGGAATGGTCATGGCTGCGCCTCAAACAACCGGATCGAAACCCAGGCCAAACCCGCAGCCGGGGCGGGAACGGAAGCAGTGACCGGCGGCGGGAAGATTTGCGCCCGCCTCTCTCTTTCGATGGTACGTTGGGCCGCAAGGGAAGTAAATCGAAATCTCGGGCACGGCGCCGGCCGCAGGGCGCAGACTGGGTTGGTCTGCTGCCTCACCCCGGGCGGCCGGCCAGCCGGACCACCAGCATCTCGTTGCCGCCCCGCTGGAACTCGTAAGCCACACGTCGGACCTCGCTCCGGCAGCCCCGTTGGGCCAGGGACGTCTGCACCCAGGCCAGATGCGGCGAAGGCGCCCCAGCCAGGGTGAGCAGGGGGAAGAGCCGCACCTCGCGGGCCACCCGCAGCATCTCCAGCAGGGCGGCCAGGTGGAAGTCGGCGGAGAGGTGGTCGCTGTAGAGGAAAAGGAGGTGGGAGGAGAGCGCCAGGTCGAAGCTGCCGCTCGCCAGAGGCAACGCGGGCAGAGCGCCGGTGAGGTAACGGCCGGCCAAGCGGCCCTGTTCGTAGTCGGCAAGGAAGGCATCCATCGCCGCCAGGCGGAGGCGGCCCAGTTCCTCCACCGAGGGGATCGTCTCCCACACATAAGCCTCCTGGTTGGCGCGCAACTGCGCCAACACCGTTCCATGGGTGGCCGCAATCCGCGCCCGAATGGCAGCCGCGGCGAAGCGATAGAGCGGATCGACCGAGACCACGCAACCGCCCCGCCTGGTCAAGGTCGCGTTGAAGGCCGCGGGCCCGTCGCCGCAGCCGAGGATGCGGCCCTGCAAATCCGCTGGCGTGAGGCCGAACATGGCCACGTACTCGTCGTAGGAACGGCCCCAGGGGACGATCTCTTCCAGGGTAAAGCCCATGAGAAGTCAGTCGGTCAGGGATGACAAGAGCGACCAGGGGCTGGTGCAGGGATGCCCGACCAACTCCCGGCGCCTCACAGGCCGGCGCATATCGCCTCCACGGAAAGCACCTCGGCAAAGAGGCCGTGCAGGGCGGCGAGGAAGGCCGCCTGCACCGCAGCCGCCGCCACGGTCACCTCGCCGAAGGAGAGGTCTCTGGTGGCGCAGGCGTCGTGAGCCAGCACGCAACGGAAGCCGAGGTCAGCGGCAGCGCGGGTGGTGGAGTCGATGCACATGTGGGTCATCATGCCGGCGATGACCAGCGTGTCGATGTGGTGGTCGCGCAGATGGGCCAGCAGCGGGGTTTCCCGGAAGCTGTTGGGATAGTGCTTCTGGATCACCATTTCGTCAACGAATGGGGTGACGCTAGAGTGGAAACGCACGCCGGCGGTATCAGGCAGGAAGAAGGTCGCCTCCGGCCGGCTGGCGACATGCTGGATATGCACGACGGGCAGCCCTTTGTGCCGGAAGGCGTGCAGCAGCACAGCCGCCATGGCCGCCGCCTGCGGCGAGCCCACCAGCTCCATGGCGCCGCCGGGGAAGTAATCGTTCTGGATGTCGATCAGCAGCAGTGCCTCGGTCATTGGCTCCTCCTCACTCCACAATGCGATAGCCGGCCGATTGCAAAGAGGGCCGGGTATAGACGAAGATCATCTCCACCGGTTCATCGAAGGGGTTGTAGAACCAGTGCACCGCGCCGCGCGGCACGAACATGGTATCGCCCTTGGCCATCTCCACCTCGGTGTCGCCCAGCCCGCTGATCCCCTTGCCGGAGAGGATGTAGATCACCTCCTCCGCCTCTTGGTGGACGTGCTTCTTGTGGGTGGCGGTCTTGGCCTCGAAGCGGCAGTAGGCAAAGGTGATATCCTCCGCGCCCACGGTCTCCTTGTCCACCAGGACCACCCGCTTGGCATTGTCCAGATTCTTGATCGGCTCGTTCCTGCCGTCTTCAAGCCCGAGAAGGTATTTCATCTGCGACTCCCTTGAGCGATAAACCGCACGAATCCCTTCATGTCTCTTTCTGTCTCCACCGCCACCAGGGGACGCCGCTCTCCTGAAAAAAAAGTGGCCATCATGGCTTCCGGGCCAGCAAGTAAATGCGAAAGAACAACAGTTCCACCTGACCGTCAGCGCCGGCCTGAGATTGAAAATTGCGGGCGATCACCTCCCGTGCATCGGCGAGATAGCCAGGCGGAAGCGGCAGGTCATAACAGTCGGGGTTCAGGTACCCTGCTGCAGCTCCGGACTCGAACATCTCGAAGACCTTGGCAGGGGAACAGCGTTGCCTTACGGATTCGATCTCCGCCGTTTGCACTGTAAACCCGGCGCGGGCAAAAAGCCCCGCATAATCCTGCGCGGTTTCGAGGAACAACCACGGAGAGCGAAAGCGGCTATACTCGTTCCTGGTTCTGCAATCCTCTTTGAGGGAGTCGACAGCCAGAATAAAGTTCGGGCAGTAGTCTTTGCGGGCCGGTGCCTGGATGACCATGCGCCCACCAGGACGAAGGGCGGCATGGCAATTCGCAATGGCGCGCTCTGGCTCGCGGAACCACTGGAAGGCCGAATTGCAGAAGATGGCGTCAAATTGCAAAGGCATATCGAGTGCCTCTGCGGAGCCGACATGGAATTCGATCTCCTTGCCGTGGTTGCGCATGGCCTCGGCAATCATGCCCTCGGAGGGATCGACCCCGACAACGGTACCATCGGTTTGCGCGCGGATGGCCTGAGTAAGGTGACCTGTTCCGCAGCCGAGGTCCAACACATTGTCGGTTCGGGAGATCTGCAACAGAGCATGCAGGCGTTCGCTTGCTGACTTCTGGAGCGTTGCCGTCTGCCGGTAGTTTGGAGCGATGGTGGTGAAATTACTCACGGCAAGGATCTCTGTGATGTCCAACGTGAAGATTAAGCAGCGGCGCGGAAACATCATCGAGCATGAAAACGACACAACTGACTTTCATATGCCCACGGACTCCGCCATCTGCTTGGATCTTTGGTTAGCTTCGACTTCACTTGGCCTGTCTTGCTAACCACCACCTGGCGAATCGGGTGAGTGCTACCTTCAGATTGAGGCTAATGCCCATGAATCCAGGCTTGACTTCCACCATGTCCGCTGGGGCCGTCGAGTCAATCTTCTCTCGTGAAGTCTCAGGTGGGCGACTTATCAGTTGGGAGTACACTGGGCATTTCAGGTAGTGTAGTGGCGTGATGGATGCCCATTGCCAACGCCAGTCATTGGGGTAGGCCTCCTTTTCCAGGCGCTTGTGCGCTACATCGATGTCGATTTCATCGGCGTATCGGTGCAAGTGATCCGCGAACAACCCGAATACATCAAACGAAATCTCGGGGCAGAAATTTAAAAATCCGGTCTTCTTGTCATCATAGCCCGATATGTCCGTGTCGTGTTCCGCGACTATAGGAAGAACATCTGTTTTCTCCCAAAATGCATCCAACTCTTTCATCTTCTCGGGTTTCATCTTTGTAGTGATGCCGGAATTTCCCATGAGATAGAGGCTGCAGTAATATCTTGGGCATCTATGAACGTTGGCATAAGGACAACGTGGAGGAACGTTCTCTGCTTTGCTTATGCCCGTATACCAATCTAGATCAGGGTATACGAAAGTCATTCTACGATCTCCTCACTGGAAGCTAACGCTGGGGACCGGCATGCAACCACGCCCGGACTTTAAACCGTCTGCTGTTCTAGTTGAGCCCGTAACGGCGACGCCACTGCCCCACTGGCTCACAACGAATGGAGGCCAGATAGGTGTTTAGATGCTCCATACCTCTTCCTCCCCGCTTGACCAATTGTTTTTTGGCTATCCTCTCGTGCATCTTCGCATAGCATTCGGCATAGAAACGCTTCACTTCCCCCGGCCAGCTATCACGGTATCCGTGCTCTACTTCCATGAAACGTCGAGTACACAGCACGATCAGATCGGAGAGTTGGATCATTGGATTCTTGCGAGAATCAATCGGGTAGCTGAACTCAACAACCCATTTGACTCTATGAGCGGCAGCGCCTTCATAACGTCTATGATACGTAATACGTTCTATCTCATCGTGAAATTGCTCTTTTTTATCCATGAGTACCATGCCACGAGCGCTTCTTCCAAGTTTGTTTCGAACATGATCGTTGATGTACGTAATGAGGTAGTCGAAGGCGCAAAGATAGGGTGTGCGAGGCTCGTATGGAAGAACGGCACGGCAATCGGTTTCTGCCATTGATGCCTTCTTGATGGCGAAAAGATGAACGCTGTGGCTCCGGTCCTCGAGCAGGTCAAATATCCGACGAGCGAGGTCGAGTCGCTTTTCTATGGGATCATTTTCAAATGGCCCCTCCCCGTTCGGAGAGAGGAGTTGACTTCCATGTAGCTCAAAGCCGTTTGGAATGTGGCCATTGAAATACTCTGAAATGGTCTCACTAAATCTTGCCTGAGTTTCATTCCAGCCTTCGTCCCTGATACTCACGCCACCCATTACGAAAATTGGCTGTTCTGCATTACACAAATCATTGCCTGTACATCCCGCCTCGTCGACATAGAAGAAATGCACTTCCCCCTCCTTCCATCCTTGCCTTCAGTCGATACCGCTAGCGGCTATGGTCAGCAGGATGCGCCAAAAGATTGCGCACACAGCGCCGCCTACAAGTAACGCCGTCTGCTGCACCTGATTGTTCGGACTTCCTGTCATTGGTTGTGCCCGATTATTGAGATGATTTCGACACGCTGGTTCCGTTTCGGCTTATTGCTTTTCTTCTGCCTTCTCCAGAGGGTGAAGGCGGCACGCATTTCATATTCCGTGACTTTTCGGTAGGCACGAACCGCAAACGTGAAATTCAGCTCCGGGTCTCTCTGCTCAGTGATGACATTCGGTAATTCCATCAATTCGATCTCCTCCGATCCTCTTGTTCTCTCTATCTTATCCCCAAACGTGATAGGCGATCTTCCTGTTCTTCTTGAAAATCGACTTAGCGATATTCTGAACCCCGAGGACGACATCTTCCGGGGAGCTGTCGAGGATTTCGCTGATATATGAAGGCTGGATGGAGGTCCCATTGGGTGCCTTCCGTCCAGCGTTCCGTGCTCCTTTGGCTACCTCCACAGTTCGTTCCAGCAAAATATATTTCAGGAAAACAAACTGTGCGAGTGACAAGGCCTCATCAGGCTGGTCCATCAGCTCAAGGACTGCTTGATGTGCACGCACAGCCGATTGGATTTCTTCCCGTGTCATAGCTCCTCCTATGCTGACCGAACAGTGTAATAAGTGAAACGTTGTCCGTCATATCACCCTATAGAGGGACGGATTTTCCTCATTGCCTTGCCGGCGGTTGGTGCCCGCCTATCAGGAGAGTAGCACCGAAGGGGGGAAAGTCAAAGGGAAAAGGGCGGCGTTCCGGGAGAGTGCCTTGCAAGGCGAAACGCGGACAAAGCGGGAGGAATCGCCCATCCCTGCCAGTTCGGCAGGGTGGGGTCAATAACGAGGGGAAATTGCAGGTCGGCGGCCGGGTCAGGAAAACGCGGCCAAGGGTGAGTTAACGCCGCGGGCTAACGTCGTCGCCCCGCACCAGCAGGACACTCTGGGCCGATCCCGACAGGTCGCCCGGCAGCAGCGGCCGTTCGACAATATCGAAGTCAACCGCCACGGTCTTCCCCTTGCGGAACACCTTGAGGTGCGCCCGCTTGCCGATGGCGATGGTCTTCAGCGCGCGCTGCATGCTTTCTCCATCCCGCACCTCGATGCCGTTGATCGCCACGATGATGTCCCCGCCCAGCACCAGGGAACGGCCGCCGACCTTGACCGGCAGCGTGCCCCCCACGATGCCGGCAACCGCCGCCGGGCTGCCCTGCTCGACCGCCTCGACCAGAAAGCCGTCAACGAGCGGCAGGGTGAAGATCTTGCGCAGTTCATGGTCGATGAGGCTGCCGTCGATGCCGAACCACGGGCGGCTCAGCTTGCCCTTTTCCACCAGCGGCAGGACCACGGCGCGCGCCAGGTTGGAAGGGATCGCAAAGCCGATGTTTTGGGCGTCGCCGAGAATCTCGCTGGTGATGCCGATCACCTCGCCGCAGCGGTTGAGCAGCGGCCCCCCGGAGTTGCCGGGATTGATCGGCGCATCCGTCTGGATCATGGGCCGGGCAAGGAGCCGCGGCCGCTCGGGCAAGACGCGGTTGAGGCCGCTGACGATGCCGCTGGTGACGGTCTGGTCGAGCCCCATGGGGTTGCCGATGGCGATGACCTGGTCGCCGGGCCGCACGCTATCCGAATCGCCGAAGGTCAGCACCGGCAGCTTGCCCCGATCCGGCTTGGGAATCTCGATGAGGGCGAGATCGAAGATCGGGTCGGCCCCGAGCAGCTTGGCCGGAAGGATTACGCCGTCGTCGAGGGTCACGGTGAGCATCTGGGCGCCGAACACCACATGCGAGTTGGTCATCACCAAGCCATGTTCGTCGATGATGAACCCCGAGCCGAGCCCGCGCCGGATGCGGTCGTCCTCCCGATAGGGATTGACGGTGAGCGTGGTGATGCTCACCACGGCCGGCGACTTGCCGGCGTAGAGCTCGCTGATCGACTCGTTGCACTCCGCTGCGGCGAAGGTCGCCAGCATCAGGCTCAGGAGCAACGCCGCGAATACCACCTTGAGCCGCAGAAGCGGCCGACCCGTCCGCCGCCAGGTGACCCTGCTCATCCTCCCGCCATCCATCACCGCGGCCTTGCCGCCCCTGCCCCTCTCGTGTGCCATGGCTTCCTCCTGAGTCACGTTGTATATCCTTTTTCCCTCTCCCCTCGGCGCTCCTGCCCTAACCGCCCGGATTTCGCTACGCTCATTCCACCAGGGTGGGATAGAGCCGCACGGCAACGAGCAGGAACACCACAAAGATCGCCAACAGGATCGCAAAGTCTACCCCCAGGCCATGCATGCTCACCCCGCCCACGATCATCAGGCCGCGCAGGACATCGACCAGGTAGGTGAGCGGATTGAGCCGGGCGACGATGCGCAGCCAGCCAGGCATGAGTTCCAGGGGATAGATCGCGCTGCTGGCGAAGAACAGCGGCATGGTCAGGACCTGGCCGATCCCCATGAAGCGTTCGCGCGTCTTCACGATGCAGGCGATGATGAGCGAAAAGGTGGAAAAGAGCCCGGAGCCCAGCAGCACCGCGGCCAGGACCCCGAGGATGGCCTGCGGCTCCAGGCGAAGGGTGATGTGCATCGCCAGGGCGATGCCATAGATGACCACCGCCTGGACCAAGCCGCGAAAGCCGGCCGAGATCGCCTTGCCGAAGACCAGCGAATTGCGCAGGGCGGGACTCACCAGCAGCTTGTGCACCACGCCGAGGTCGCGCTCCCAGATCACCGCGATGCCGTAAAAGATCGCGCTGAACAGGACGCTCTGGGCGAGGATGCCTGGGGTGATGAAGGCCAGATAGCCGATCTCGCCGGTGTAGATGCCGTGGACATGGGCGAGAACCTGGCCAAAGACCGTCAACCAGAGTACCGGCTGGACGGCGCGCGAGAACATCTCGGTGGGATCGCGGACGAGCTTGAGCAGTTCCACCTGGGCGATGGCCGTGCTTTCCCGCAGAAATCTGAGCATGGCAACCTCCTCAGCCAAGGCGCCGGGCGGTCCGGCGGGTCCGCACCGCCCCGCTGAAATCCCCGCCGTCGCTGATGCCGCCGCCGGCATAATGGGCGAAGACGTCGTTCAGGCTGGCCGTGGGGCCAAGGCCGGTCCGCAGCTCCAGCGGCTTCCCGATGACGGCGATCCGCCCCCCGTGCATGATCGCGAGTTCGCCGCAGAGGGTCTCGGCCTCCTCCATGTCGTGGGTGGTGATGAGCACCGTCATGCCGTAGCTGCTGCGCAGTTCCCGCAGCCGCTCCCAGACCACATGGCGCGCCACGGGATCGAGCCCGATGGTCGGTTCGTCGAGAAAAAGGATCGCCGGCCGGTGCAGCATGGCCTGCGCCAGTTCCAGCCGGCGGATCATGCCGCCCGAATAGGTCTTGGCGAGCCGCTTGGCCGAGTCGGCAAGCCCCATGAAGTCCAGAGCCTCCTCGATGCGGTCGTGCCGCTCTTCACGGGGCAGGCCATAGAGCTTGGCCGAGAGGAGGAGATTCTCGTAGCCGGTCAGGGCGCCGTCGGCCGAGAGGAGTTGCGGCACATAGCCGATACGCCCCCTGACCAGGGCGGGAGCGCCGACAATGTCGAAGCCGCCGACCTGGGCATGGCCGGAGGTCGGCGGCAGCAGGGTGGTAAGCATCTTGATCAGGGTGGACTTGCCGGCGCCGTTGGCGCCCAGCAATCCGAAAATCTCGCCATAGGGGATGACCAGATCGACATGATCCACGGCAGCGAGCGACCCGAAAAGGCGAGTCAGCCCGATGGTCCTCACTGCGGCCTCCCCGGTGCCCCGCTCGCCTGCCGCTTTCACCGCCTGCTCCTTCATACCCTCATGGTCCTTGCTCCGGTGGGGCGTTCCTGCCGAGGCTTCCCGCTGCGTCGGACGCTCAGCGCGGTTTGTAGATCGGCTGGTCGAGCCAGTAGGGCGAGGCGATGGCGTCGCGGTACGCCTGCAGGGCCTCGGGCGACGAGTTGATCCGCAGGTTGCTGTAGCTCTTGTCGGCGTTCTGCCAGCGCTCGTGCCAGTAAACCGCGGCCTTGAAGCGCGGGTAGCGGTGCTGGATGAAGTTGAAGGCCAGCTTGAGCCACTCCGCCTTGTTGCCGTTGTTCGGGAACTCGCCCACCCCCCATTCGGCTATCACCATGGGTTTGGTGAGGTCCACCGCCGCCAGGTCCTTGTAGGCGGTCTCGGTCACGTCGGGGAACTGGCACCAGCCCTGCTTGTTGGTCTGCATGCCGTAGATGCTGATACCGAGCCAATCGACGTATTTCGGGCCGGGGTAATAGAGCGCCATCTTGTTCCAGGGGGTGACCGGATAGGTGGTGTGGTTGACGTGGAAGCCCCAGAGGATGTTGGTCGCCCCCCGGGCCCGCACCCGATCCACCACATGCTTGTAGGCGCGCTTGTAGAGCTCCGGCCCCTCGTAGCGCGGCGGGCTGCTGCCGGGCACGACGTTGCCGGCCCCGTAGTAGTAGCCCGACCAGGGGAACCAGTTGCCGTTCATCTCCAGCCCCCAGGAGACCAGCATGGGTTTGCCGTAGGCCTTGGCGCTGTCGGCCCAGCGGTCGATGTAGCGGTCCCACTTGCCGGCGAGGATGGCGTGCAGATTGAAGCGGTCCGGCGGCCGGTGCTCATCGTAGGGTTTATCCCACGGCGACCAGAAGACCAGCGGCAGGGAGCCGTGGCGGCTCAGCATCTCCAGCTTCTTCATGGGAAAGCTCTGCTCGCCCCAGAAGCTCGAAAAGGCGATGATCGCCTGATGCTTGCCCACCATCTTCTCGAATTGCTCGATGGCCTCCAGGGTCACCTTGTCTTCCGCCTCGCCGAAATCGACGTAGGCGCCGGTGTAGGCCTTGCCCTCCGGCCACACCACGGTCTGCGGCCCGCCCGGCGGCGGCGCCACCTTCCGCCGCTCCGCCTGCCGGCAACCGGCCATGACCAGCAGCAGGCAGCAGCCCAGCAGGGCCACGGCCAACGACCGCCTCTGAACACCGCTTCTTCCCGCCATCATACCTTGCCGCTCGCTTTCATGGTTTCCTGGAGGCGGGCATCGTCACCGAGCCGCTCCGTTCCTGTTTGCCCCAGCCGACCCAGGCGCCCTTGCCGGCCTTGACCAACGATTTCCACACCACCCAGCTCAGGAGCGGCCGGTAGACGAAGCGCATGGGCACGATCCGCCAGGCATTGCGCATCGGCTCCGGCTCCATCCGGCAGGCCAGGGCGGCCAGCAGCAGGTCCATGCCGAGGAAGACGCCGACGAAGAGCGCGATCCGCAGGCCGCCGCCCATGAAGAGCGCCGCCACCAGAAAGGCGTCCACCAGCGGCCCCACCGCCACCAGCAGGATCTGGAAGACCCACAGGCTCGGCAGGCTGAACCAGCCCAGCGCCCGGTTGCGGCTGGAGAAGACGAGATCGCGGTGCTTCCACAGGCACTGGAGGGTGCCGAAGGCCCAGCGGAAGCGCTGTTTGGCCAGGGCGCCGAAATGTTCCGGCGCCTCGGTCCAGGCCACCGCCTCCGGCGCATAGGCGATCCGGTAGCCCAGGCGGTGCAGGGTAAGGGTGAGGTCGGTATCCTCGGCCAGGGTGTCGGTGCTGATGCCGCCCGCCGCCTGCACCGCACTCAGGCGCAGGGCGCTCACCGCGCCCGGCACCACGGTGATGCAGTTCAGATGGTGGTAGGCGCGGCGGTCCAGATTGAAGCCGCAGGTGTATTCGAGGTCCTGGCAGCGGGCCAGGAAGGTCCGGCGGTTGCCGACCTTGGCATGGCCCGAGACCGCGCCCACGGCGGGGTCGGCTAACGGCGCCACCAGATGACGCACGGTGTCGGGTTGGAACTGGGTGTCGGCGTCGAGGGTGACCACGATTTCATGGCGGGCGGCGGCCAGTCCCGCCCGCAGCGCCCGGGCCTTGCCGAGATTTTGCTGGCGAATGAGCCGGACCCGCGGGTCGCGGCGGCTCACCGCCTCGATCTCCTCGGCGGTGCGATCGGCGGAGCCGTCGTCCACCACCAGAATCTCCATCTCCCCCGCATAGTCCGAATGGAGCAGGGCGACCAGCGTCCCGGCGATGACCTTTTCCTCGCTGTAGGCGGCGATCACCACGCTGACCGGCGGCGCGTAAGGAGCGGCCGCCACTTCCCGGCGGTGATGGCGCATGGCCAGCCAAATCACCGCCAGGGTCCGCAGGGCGACCAGGGCGGTGGCCACGATCATGAAGGCCCAGAGAAACTCCTCCAGCGAATGGAGGAGATCGAAGCCCCGGTCGCTGATGAGGCGGGAGAGCGGCGACCGATAGGCCGGCACCGGCATCAGGGCGGCAGGGGAGAGGCCGACGAGGTCGCCAAGCGGCACGATGCGGTCGCCGCGGGTTTCGAGGTAGTCGATGATCTGCGGCAGGGCCTCCACCGTCTGGCTCCGGTTGCCGCCGCCGTCGTGCAGCAGGATCACCCGGCCGTAGGCGCGGCCGGACTTGACCCGCTCGACGATCTCATCGCTCCCCGGCCTTTCCCAGTCCTGCGGGTCGATGCTGTGGCCCACCGTGAGGTAGCCCAGGGCCTGGGCGATCTCCACCGGAATGATGCCCTCGGCGTCGGCGGGCTGGCTGTCGGCATTGTAGGGCGGCCGGAAGAGCAGGGTCGAGTGGCCGGTGATCTTCTCGATCAGCCGCCGGGTGGCGTTGAACTCCAGCCGCGCCCGCTCGGGCGAAATCTTGGCGAGATCGGGATGGGTATAGGTATGGATGCCGATCTCATGCCCCTCGGCCAGAACCTGCCGCACCAGATCGGGATTGTCCTCGATGCGGTTGCCGATCATGAAAAAGGCGGCCTTGATCCCCCGTTCCTTGAGAATGGCGAGGATCTGCGGGGTCCACTTGGGGTCCGGGCCGTCGTCGAAGGTGATGGCCACCTCATCGTTTCGCCCGCCACCCTGATGGCTCACCGTGAGGTAGGAGGGGAAGCGGACGTAGCGGCTGGCGATGAAGCCGTCGGCGCCGAGGGTGATGTCCCTGCTGCCGTCGTTGCGGGGCTCCTCCACCCGGATGAAGTCGCCCTGGCCGAGGCTGGCGATGGGGCCGCCGACCGCCGGCATGGTCCGCAAAAAGGCGAGCTGGCGGCGGTCCGTGACGCTGGCCGGCAACTCCAGGGCTCGCCAGATGGCCGGGTCCTCGGTGCCGAGCTGAGAGATGGCGATGCCGCCGACGCCCAGGCGGCGGGCCGTGAGCATCTGGTTGGTGAAGGTGACGCCGTCCAGGAACCACACCGTATGGCGCCGGTTCTCTTCGATATAGGAGAAGGAGGGGTTGCCATCGGGCGGCGCCGTGCCGCAGTTCACGCCGGCGCGACCGGCGCGGGCCATGACGTCGGCAAAGCTGATGAAATCGGCCTTGTCGCCGTGCTCGGCCCAGTCGTACCCATAGGTGCCGAGGCTGATCACCCACTGACTCGGCTTGCCATAGCTGGTCACCACCTTGAGCCAGCCGTCGAACCAGGGCTGGGAGGCGATGGGACCGGGCTCGTCGTTCTCGGAATTCTCGTCGTGCAGCATGCCGACGAAGCGATCCACCACCGGCGCCAGCGCCGCCAGATCAAAGGCCCGCAGCTCGTCACCCATCGGCACCCCGAGCCAGAGCTCCATGTCGCGGGCGTGCAGGGCGGTGGCCAGTTGTCGCAGCAGGAGCGTCACCTGCGGCTGGTAGGTGGGGTCGATCTGGGCCCAATCGATGATGACCCCGCCGGCCTCGGCCTCCTCCAGGCGGGCCACCACCTGGCGGATGAACTTCTCGCGGCGGGCGGGCGGGCCGTTCAACACGCCTTCCACCGCCTCCGGCACCCAGGTGTCGTCCTGTAGGTTGTCGAGCCGCGGCATGAAGATCAGGCCGGCGCTCTTGACCAGTTCCCGCAGATCATGGTCCGCCGCCACCTCCAGGTTGCCCTCGCCGTCCACCATGGTCAGCCATTTGGGGGAGAGATGGGTCAGCTCCCCGGCATGGCGCTTCAGGGAAACCAGGCTTGCCGGGTCCCAGCCCGCGTAAAAGCCCAGGCGGATCTCCTTGGCAGCGCCCGCCGTCTCCTTGGGGGCCACCGTGGGAGAGGCTTGCAGCCAGATGGGCTTTGAGGCGCGGTGTTTGGCCGCCTCCTTCGCCTGCATGGCCTTGAGGCGGCTCTGCATCTGCTGGAGCGAGCGGGGCGGCTGCAACGTGGGCATGGTCAGGAGCGACTGGACAAAGAGCACCGAGCCGACAAAGAGGAGCACCCCGGCGAGCAGGACCACCAGGCGCAGCCGTGGCCAGCGTTTACCGCGCCGATCCTCGAAGACAAAACCATCTCGTTCGCGTTCAGCCATACACTACCCCCGGCAGGGGACTCTGTGGGATGGGGTGTTCAATGCAATCAGGATACAGCAGGAGGGGAGAGATCGTTACCCAAAAATCGACAACGACACACCACGATCATAGAGGCTGGACGACCACATTGATTTTTTTGCCGCCGAATAAAACGCATGAAGGCCAAACCTGCGCGGCTTGGCCCCAATTCTTCGGCATTCATCGTTCTGTGTGGTGAGCGGAGCGGGATTCGAACCCACGACCTTTAGCTCCGGAGGCTAACGCTCTATCCAGCTGAGCTACCCGCCCAAATACCTTAATTTTGCTGGCCCTTCAATACCATGAATCGCCCCATCCGTAAAGAGATTTATCGGGGCTGCAAGGTCAGGCGCACCAGTGCCGCGGTTGTTTCGGTCACCCTGACGGCCTCGTCGATGCGCAGGCCGGCCAGGGCGATGATCCTGCCGTCGGCCGCCTCCACCACCGGCACCCGCCACCGCTCTGGCGCCGGAATCTTGCGGTCGGTGAGAAAATCGGAGAGCTTGCGGCGGCCCGGTGCCCCCAAGGGATGGAAGCGGTCGCCCGGCCGCGGGCTGCGCACCAGCAGGGGAAAGGCCACCGCAGCCGCATCGAGCCACAGGACGCCTGGTTCGGGAGCCACCGATGCCGGAGATTCCAGCCGCTCCACCGACAAGAGCGCCCCGATCGCCGGCAGCTCGTAGCGGCCTGGCGCCGGGACCGCCACCTGGAAAGGAGCCGGTGGCGCCAGCAGATCGCCGCGCCGACGGACCCGGCCCTGGGGGTGGGCAAAGCAGAGCACCCTGCCCTGCCGCCAGACCCGCAGTCCGTGGGCCAGATGCAGCCGGCCTGGTTCGGCGGCCGCAGCCAGCCGCAGCAGTTGTTCGATCAGCCGGAAGCTGGGGATGCTGCCGCAGCGGACCACCGCCTGCTCCAGCAGCCGGCGCTGGATCGCCTTGGGCTGGGCGAGCAGCGCGGCACAGGAAAACCGCAGTTCCGCCTGCTCTGCCGCCGCCACCTTCTCCCACGCCGCCGCAGTCAGCGTTTCGAGCAAGACCTCCTCGTCCGCCAGCACCGTGGCGGTCTGGCGCAGGGTCTGGCGAATGCTGGGATTGCAGTGGGCCTCCAGCCAGGGCAGGAGGTCGAGCCGCACCCGGTTGCGGAGATAGCGGCGGTCGAGATTGGAGCTGTCCTGGCAGCAGGCGAGGTGGCGCTCTTGCAGATAGGCGAGCACCTCCGCCTTGGGGATGGTCAGCAAGGGCCGGATGATCTCGCCACTCCGCGCGGCCATGCCACCCAACCCCTTGCGGCCGGTACCGCGGACCAGGCGCAGCAGCAGTTCCTCGGCCTGATCGTCGGCAGTGTGGCCCACCGCGATGCGGCTGGCGCCGTGGCGGGCCGCCACTTCCCGCAGGAAACGGTAGCGCAGCTCGCGGCCCGCGTGTTCGAGCGACAGCCCGGCGGCCTTGGCGTGCTGCCGCACCGGCAGTTTGCCGATCTCGCAGGCCAGGCCCGCCGCAGTCGCGGTCTCGCGGACCAATTGCGCTTCGGCCTCGGTCTCGGTCGGCCGCAGGCCGTGGTCGGCATAGGCGGCGATCAGGGTGAGCCGCAGCCTGGCGGCCAGGGCCAGGAGCAGGTACCACAAGGCCAGGGAATCCGGGCCGGCCGAAAGGCCGACCACCACCGTCTCTCCTGTGGCCAGCAATTTCTCGGCCGCGATGAGCTTTTCGATCTTTTTTTCTAGCGGATGCATGGTAAAATAGCTCGCCATTCGCAGGTTGTGGTTTTACGAAGATACTATACCGGAAACGCGGTGCTTTTCCCGCACAAATGCCAGGCCGAGGTGTTCCTCCATGAAAGTACGCAAGGCTGTCATCCCGGTTGCCGGTCTCGGCACCCGCTTCCTGCCGGCCAGCAAGGCGATCCCCAAGGAGATGCTCACCATCGTCGACCGCCCCACCATCCAGTACATCGTCGAGGAGGTGGTGGCCTCGGGCATCGAGGTGATCGTCTTCATCACCAGCCAGGGCAAATCGGCCATCGAGAACCACTTCGACTACGACTTCCAGCTCGACACCCTGCTGCGCCAGAAGAACAAGATCGAACTCTGCGAGGAGATCTGCCACATCTCCAACCTGATCGACATCATCTCGGTCCGCCAGAAAAAGCCGCTGGGGCTGGGCCACGCCATCTGGAGCGCCCGCAACGTCATCGGCAACGAGCCCTTCCTGGTGCTGTTGGGCGACGACCTGGTCCTCTCCGACACCCCCTGCTGCCAGCAGATGCTCGACCTCTACGACGAGTTCCAGGAGTCGATCATCGCCATCCAGCAGGTACCCGACGTGGAGACCCACCTCTACGGCATCATCGAGGGCGAGAGCGTCCGCGCCGGCATCCACCGGGTGGAGCGGCTGATGGAGAAACCGGCCCCCGGCACCACCGACTCCAACCGCGCCATCATCGGCCGCTACCTGCTCCACCCCGACATCTTCGACCTGCTGGAGCAGACCACGCCGGGCCACGGCGGCGAAATTCAGCTCACCGACGCGCTCCAGGCCCTGGCCAAGAAGCGGGCCATGTACGCCTACGAGTTCCAGGGCACCCGCTTCGATGCCGGCGACAAGCTCGGCTACCTCAAGGCGATCGTCGCCTTTGCCCTGCGCCACCCAACGCTCTCGGGCGACTTCAAGCAGCACCTCAAGAAGGTCTGCGCCACGCTGTAACCAATGCCACGACGCTGCGTTCTTTTCCCATTTCACGCCGCCGAGCACCGCAGGGCAGGCCGGATCAAGCGCGAGAGGTAAGCGGAGCCGCATAGTGGCGGAGACTCCGACTGTCTGAGGGCGCCAGCCCGAGTTCCGCAGCGCCCGGCCTGATCGAGGAGCACAGGGTATCCCGCCTTCGGCGGGACAAGTGATCGGGTGCCCTTTCTTTTGGTTCGTTTTCTTTGCACCCTGCGGGCATAAAGGCACGCAAAGAAAATGAACAAAAACATGTCATCCTAAAAAATCCACAGACACTTTCTACGGGGTACGGCACCAGAAAAGGCGCAACATCATCATGCCTCCCTCTCCCACCACATACCTCGAAGTGGCGGTGGCCGCCCCCATCCACCAGACCCTCACCTATGCCCCGCCGCCGGACACCCCGCCGCTCAGCCCAGGCCAGCGGCTGCTGGTGCCGCTCGGCAACCGCCAGGTCACCGGCTATCTGTTGGGCTTTGTCGATTCACTGCCTGATGGCATGACCGCCAAGCCGGCCCGCGCGGTGCTCGACCCGGCCCCGCTCTTCCCGGCCACCATGATCCCCTTCTTCCGCTGGATCAGCCGCTACTACCACCACCCGCTGGGGGAGGTGATCAAGACCGCCCTGCCCGGCGGCCTCACCCAACAGAGCAAACGCCAGCTCGTTCTCTCCGCCGAAGGCCGCACTCCGCTGGCCGCATATCGCGCCGAACATGGCGGACCGGAATGGCTTAACGACCTGCTCGCCAGCGGCAGCCTCACCCCGGCGGCCACCGCCAAGGCGCTGACGGGCGGTGACAAAAAAAATCTCGGCCTGTGGCAGCGCGAGGGCTGGCTCACCCTGGACACCATCCTCTCCGAGGACCGCAGCCGGGCCAAGAGCGAGATGGTGGTCAGCCTGCTGCCGGCCGCCGGCAATCCGGCGGCCACCCTCAAACCCTCGGAGCAGAAGACCCTCGACCTGCTCAACTCCTTGGCCGGCGAGGAGCAACGCCCCGTCCCGCGGCGCGAGCTGACCAGGGAGTATGCCGGCGCCGGCGCGGCCCTCAAGGGGCTGGCCGAAAAGGGGTTGGTGGCGCTTACAGAACGCCGGGTCTTCCGCGACCCCTTTGGCGAGCCGCCCCCCTTCTTCCCACCGCCCGCCCAGCTCACGGAAGAACAGCAGACTGCGCTGGCCGCCATCCAGCCCGAGATCGAGGCCCACCGCTTTGCCCCCTTCCTGCTCCACGGGGTGACCGGCAGCGGCAAGACCGAGGTCTATCTCCGCGCCGCCGCCGCCACCCTGGCCCAGGGCCGCCAGGTGCTGGTGCTGGTGCCGGAGATCGCCCTGGCCACCCAGTTGGAGGCCCATTTCTATTCGCGCTTCGGCGACCAGGTGGCCCTGATCCACAGCGGCCTCAAGAGCGGCGAGCGTTTCGATCAGTGGAGCCGCATCGCCAACGACGAGGCGAAGGTGGTGATCGGCGCCCGCTCCGCGATCTTCGCCCCGCTGCCCGATCCGGGGCTCCTCATCGTCGACGAGGAGCACGACTCCGCCTACAAGCAGGAGGATGGCCTGCGCTACCACGGCCGCGACCTGGCCCTGCTGCGCGGCAGCATGCAACAGGCGGTGGTGCTACTCGGCTCCGCCACCCCGGCCATCACCACCTTTCATCAGGCGCAGAGCGGCAAATTCCGGCTGCTCACCCTGGCCAAGCGGGTGGAGGAGCGCTCCCTGCCCGAGGTTTCGATCGTCGACCTCCAGGCGATCAAAACCGTCTCCGGCCGGCCGCCGCTCTTCTCGCCGCAGCTCACCCAGGCCCTGCGCCAAAACTTCGCCGCCGGCCAGCAATCCCTTCTCTTTCTCAATCGCCGCGGCTTTGCCAACCTGATGCTCTGCCAGGAGTGCGGCCAGACCATGCAGTGCCGCCACTGCCAGGTGAGCCTCACCTACCACAAGGGGCGGCGGGAGCTGCTCTGCCATTACTGCGGCTTTGCCTCGCGGGCCGACATCGTCTGCCCCAACTGCCGCTCGGGCGCGCTGGTGCCGGTCGGATTCGGCACCGAGCGGATCGAGGCGGAGCTGGCAAACCTGCTGCCCAAGGCGCG
Source organism: Deltaproteobacteria bacterium (assembly GCA_021802645.1). Lineage (GTDB taxonomy): Bacteria > Desulfobacterota > Desulfobulbia > Desulfobulbales > Desulfurivibrionaceae > JAJZRJ01. Next base: position 44,188 of record JAJZRO010000012.1, read on the forward strand.
AATCGCCCGGCTCGACCGCGATGCCACCCAGAACCGCCACGACTACCTGACGATCCTCAAGGGGGTGCATGAGGGCGCCATCGACATCCTGGTCGGCACCCAGATGATCACCAAGGGCCACCACTTCCCGCGGGTCACCCTGGTGGGCATCGTCTGGGCCGACGCCGGCCTGGGCATCCCCGATTTCCGTTCCGGCGAGCGCACCTTCCAGCTGCTGGCCCAGGTCACCGGCCGCGCCGGCCGCGGGGAGCAGCCGGGGCGCGTCATCGTCCAGACCCACCAGCCGCAGCACTACAGCGTGGCCCTGGCCCAGGCCCACGACTACCAAAGCCTCTACGCCAAGGAAATCAGCCTCCGGCAGCGGCTGGGCTACCCGCCCTTTTCGCGGCTCATCAACCTGCGGCTCGAAGGCGAGGCCGAGGAGCAGGTGCGGGCCGTGGCGGCAGAACTCGGCAAGGCCGCCAGAAAAAAGGCGGCCGGCAAGGTCGAGGTGCTGGGGCCGGTACCGGCGCCGCTGGCCAAGCTCCGCAACCACTACCGCTGGCAGTTGCTGCTCAAAGCCGCCACGATCGAGGCCCTGCACAGCCTCTGCCAGCAGCTCGTCGAGCACTATCCGCAGCTTGGCGGCAGCGCGGCGGTCAAATTGTCGCTGGACGTTGATCCGGAAAATATGTTATAGATTCGATATCATTCATGATCTTTCCCTGCCAACCCCAACGCTTCGCATAACGCCATGGCCATCCGTCCCATTGTCAAATACCCCGTCATGAGCCTCAAGGAGGTGGCCAAGCCGGTCACCGACTTCGGCCCCGACCTCGAAGCCCTGGTGGCCGACATGGCCGAAACCATGTACGCCGCGCCCGGCGTGGGCCTGGCCGCCCCCCAGATCGCGGTGCCGCTCCAGCTCTGCGTCATCGACATCAGCCCCAAGGATCAGCCGCGCGACCTCATCGTGCTCGCCAACCCCCAGATCGTCAAGGGTGAGGGCGCGGAGGTGGATGAGGAGGGCTGTCTCAGCGTGCGGGAGTATTCCGCCGACGTCAAGCGCTTCGAGCGCGTCTGGGTCACGGCCCAGGATATCAAGGGCCAGCCCATGGAATTCATGGCCGAGGGTTTCTACGCCCGGGTGATCCAGCACGAACTCGACCACCTGCAAGGCACCCTCTTCATCGACCGCTTGAGCTCCCTCAAACGCTCGCTCTACAAGAAAAAGCTCAAGAAGATCCTGCAGGAGGAAGAGCGGCGGGCGCAGGAAAAGGATTAGGAGATGAGCGTTCCCTACCGCATCGTCTTCATGGGCACCCCGGAGTTCGCGGTGCCGTCGCTCCAGGCGCTCATCGACCACGGCGAAAACGTGGTGGCGGTGGTGAGCCAGCCGGACCGCCCCAAAGGCCGCGGCCGCAAGCTCGCCCCCACCCCGGTGAAGGAGGTGGCCCTGGCCCACGGTATCCCGGTCTTGCAGCCCACCAAGATCAGGACCCCTGAGTTTCTCGAAGAGATGCGGGCCTTCAATGCCGACCTCTTCGTGGTCACCGCCTACGGCCGCATCCTGCCGGGGCCGCTTCTGAACCTGCCGCCTTTGGGCACCATCAACGTCCACGGCTCGCTGCTGCCCAAGTACCGGGGAGCGGCGCCGGTACAGTGGGCGATCCTCCGCGGCGAGTCGGAGACCGGCATCACCATCATGCAGATGGACGAGGGCATGGATACCGGCGACATCCTGCTGCCCCGTAGCATGGCGATCACTCCGGAGGACACCGCCGCCACCCTGGCGGTCAAGATGGCGGCCCTGGGCGGCCAGGCGCTGGTCGAGGCCCTGGAGCTGCTCAAGGCAGGCACGCTGCCCCGCCAGCAGCAGGACGATAGCAAGGCCACCGATGCGCCGTTGCTCACCAAGGAGATGGGCGCCATCGACTGGTCCAAGTCGGCGCAGGAATTGAGCTGCCAGCTCCGCGGTCTCGACCCGTGGCCCACGGCCCATGGCTCGCTCAACAACGAGATTATCCGGCTCTTTGCGCCGGTGGTGGTGGAGGCGACGGTGGCCGAACCACCCGGCACCGTGATCCGCGCCGACAAGGCCGGCCTCTTGGTCGCCACCGGCAAGGGCCTGCTGCAGGTGGGCGAACTCCAGCGCGAAGGGGGCAAACGGTTGCCGGCTGCCGACTTTCTGCGCGGCCATCCCCTCACCCCCGGCAGCCGCTTCACGCCATGACCCGCTTTCTCAAACACCATCTCTTCTGGCTGCTGCTGATCCTGGCCGTGATCGGCATCCCCATCGGCCTGGTCGTCTGGCAGAAGGGGCTGCTCTACGACACCCTCTTCCACCTCGAGAACGCGCGCCAGCAGGGCGAAGTGCTCCGGGCCGCCATCCGCGACCACCGCCTCCTCGCTCCGCTCCTCTTCATCACTCTCCAGGTTCTCCAGGTGGTCATCGCCCCCATTCCTGGCGAAGCCAGCGGGGTGCTGGGCGGCTATCTCTTCGGCGGCTGGGTCAGCTTTGCCTATTCCACCATCGGCCTCACCCTCGGTTCGTGGCTTGCCTTTGCCATCGGCCGCCTCCTGAGCGATATGGTGCGCCGCCGCCTGGAGCAGGCGAAGATCTACCAGCAGTTCAACCATCTGGTCGCCAAAGGCGATTTCGTCATCCCCTTTGTCCTCTTCCTGCTGCCCGGTTTTCCCAAGGATGCCCTTTCCTACCTCCTGGGGTTGAGCCACATGCCGCTGCCGGTCTTTCTCTTCATCACCGCCATCGGCCGCATGCCTGGCACCCTGCTCCTCTCCTTCCAGGGGGCGGAGTTGCAGAGCGGCAATTACCTGCGTCTGGCCATCCTGCTGCTCATTACGGCCGCCATCGCGGTGCCCAGCTACCTCTACCGCCACCGGATTCTGCGCCGCATCAGCAAATCCCCGGCCAAGGGCGGCGACGGCGCGGATTTCTGCCAGGTGAACCAGGATGAGTGACCACGGCGCCGCAACCATCGCCTATCTCGACTGCTTCTCCGGTATTGCCGGCGACATGCTGCTCGGCGCGCTCCTCGATGCCGGCCTGCCGGCGGAGGTGCTCACCGACCAGCTTGCCCTCTTGCCGCTCACCGGCTATGCGCTGCGGGTGGAAGAGCGAAAGAATGGCGCCATCCGGGCAAAACAGCTCACGGTGGAGGTAACGGCAGACCAGCCCCACCGCACCTGGCCGCAGATTCGGGCGATGATCGCGGAGAGCGCCCTGGTGGCCGGAGTGAAAGAAAAGGCGCTGGCGGTCTTTGGGGTGCTTGCCGAGGCGGAAGGCAGGGTGCACGGCGTCAGCCCGGAGGCGGTCCACTTCCACGAGGTGGGGGCGGCGGATGCCATCGTCGATATCGTCGGCGCGGCCATCGGCCTCGAATATCTCCACATCACCACCCTTCTCGCCTCGCCGCTGCCCATGGGGCGCGGCTGGGTGGAGTGCGCCCACGGCCGGCTGCCGCTCCCCGCACCCGCCGTGGTGGAGCTGCTCAAGGGCGTGCCGACCTACGGCGTGGAACTCGCGCAGGAACTGGTCACCCCGACCGGCGCGGCCATGGCCAAAGCACTCTGCCAGGGCTACGGCCCCATGCCCCCTATGACCATCGCTACGGTGGGCTACGGCAGCGGCACGCAACAGCTTGCCAACGGCCAGCCCAACCTCTTGCGGCTGATCCTCGGCCAGAGCCGGGAGGTGCAGGAAGCACAAACAGTGGAGGTCATCGAGACCCACCTCGACGACTGGGCGCCCGAGGGCTTCCCCTATCTCTGCGAACAGCTCTTTGGCCTCCAGGCCCTCGACGTGGCCTTGGCGCCCATCCAGATGAAAAAAGGCCGGCCCGGCTTTCTGCTCACCGTGCTTGCTGATCCGGCCCACGCGCTGGCGATCAAGCAGTGCATTCTGAGCGAGACCACGGCCATTGGCCTGCGCTACCACACCGCCCAACGGTTCACCCTGCCGCGCCAGCTCGGCAGTGTGGCCACGCCGTGGGGCGCCATCACCGTCAAACGGGTGGAGACCCCCACCGGGGTGGTGCTCTACCCGGAATACGAATCCTGCCGGGCAGCCGCCATCGCGCATGGGGTGCCGCTCAAGGCGATCTACGCCCACATCAGCGGCCCGACCGCCGATGCCTTCATCCCCAAGGAACACTCCCATGGATAAAGTGCTGATGCTCATCGCCAGCGGCCTGGGCCTCGGCTACCTGCCCATTGCCCCTGGCACCTGGGGCACGCTCCTCGCCTTTCCCATCCAGTTTCTCTTGCTCTATCTCGGCCTGGCCCCAATGCCTTACGCGCTGACCCTGATTGGCCTCTTCTTCCTCGGCGTCGGCGCGGCCGGTTCGGCGGAAAAAATCCTCGACCGTGCCGATCCCGGCCTGGTGGTGATCGACGAGGTGGTGGGCATGCTCATCGGCCTCATCAGCGTGCCCATGACCCTGCCGGCCTGGGGGCTCGCCTTCTTCGTCTTCCGCTTCTTCGACATCCTGAAACCCTACCCCATCCGCCTCATCGACCAACGCTGCCATGGCGGGGTCGGCATCATGCTCGACGACGTGCTGGCCGGCCTCTACACCCTCGCCATCATGCAGCTTGCAATTCGGCTCGTTCCGGCACTCACCAACTAATCCCCTTTTTTCTGTTTGGCGTCCTCGAAAAAATCTGCCACCATGGTGAGTAGATCCTTTCAGTCAGGCAAATACACGGATTCTGTAGCGCACCGTATTAGCCCATTCTGTCTCATACGATATTAGAACTCGGACGAAGAAAGGAGCCGAATAATGGGATTTCGTTTTAGACGCAGCATTAGAATAGCTCCTGGGTTGAGAGTCAATGTCGGGAAACGCGGCGTTAGTCTTTCGGCGGGTGTCAGAGGCGCGTCGGTGACCGTTGGCCCTCGCGGAACCTATACTAACGTAGGCATACCGGGAACCGGTATTTCGTACAGGGAGAAAGTCGGCGGCGGCTCGGAACAACGACGTACCGCGAGAACCCAACAAAGACTCGAAAGAGAATACGAACGACTTGAAAGAGAACGAATACGACAGGAGGCATTATCGAAAATCAAACTGAGCCTCGATAAGGAAACGGGCGAATTGCAGATAGAAAACTCTTTTGGTGGTCCTCTGTCGAGACAAGATCTCAAGCTTGTTTGGGACCAGAAAAGAAGTGCCATTTTAGAATGGCTGCAACAACAAGCCGAGGAAATCAACGGTGACGTTGAAATGCTCACGTCTATACACCATGATACGCCTTCTCCCAACTCAGAACCTGAATACGAAATAGTACCTTTTGATGAACCGTCCCCAGAACAACCGAAACAACCGGAGGCAACATCCAAACCGCAGCTCAGACTAATGCCGCCCTTGGGATTCTTTGCGAGACTCTTCAAAAACAAGAGGTCGACATACGAGAAGCAACAACAGCAACTCCGTGAAGAACATGAGAGGGCTCTACTCTTCTGGGAAGAGACGGAAAGGAAAAAGATTGAGGACTATCAAACTCGGCTCCAAGAACACGCGGATTTGAAAAAGGACTGGGAAAACCGTAGGAACGACTATGAGGCAAAGGAAGCTGATAAGAAAGCCTCATTCCACGAACTTCTGCGAACAAGTGAAGAGGTAATGAACAAAACCCTGGAGGATGCTCTCAATTCGCTGTCGTGGCCGCGAGAAACGCTTGTTTCTTATCAGATCACAAACCAGGGCCAGCGAGTATGGCTTGACGTTGATCTGCCTGAAATAGAAGACCTGCCGCAGAAGGTCGCATCCGTGGCATCTACAGGCAAGAAATTGAACGTAAAGACTAAGGCTGTAAAACAACTGCAACTGGAGTACGCCCAGCATGTTCATGGTATAGCTTTTCGCCTTTTGGGCACCGTTTTCGCTACGCTTCCCACTGCGGACACGGTTGTAATATCGGGGTTTTCCCAGAGGCTCGACAGTTCCATTGGAAGGATACGTGACGACTACCTTTTCAGTGCAAAAACAAAAAGAGGGCAATACTCAAACATAGACTTCGATGCCTTGGACAAGGTCAATCCCGTGGATGCTTTGGGGGGATTCGAGATTAGGCGCAAACTCACAACTGCCGGCGTATTCAAAGCAATTGATCCCTTTGAACCACAAGAGGGAGTGGGGTCGGGTCTTGAAATGTAAGATGGCAAAACGTGACTTCCCTCCCATCCATCCCGGCGAGATTCTGCTGGCGGAGTTCCTTGAGCCGCAAGGTCAGCCTTAAACTGGCAGCCTGACACAACTTGCCAGGGGTTCCAGACACCGCCCGGAACACGGCCGGGGGAGGAAGGCATCATGGCGCCAAAATCCAAAGCAAGGCAGTCTGAACGGTGGTCGGCACGGGTGACGCGGGAAAGCAACGCCCTCGACCTGGAGGCGGGGGTCTTCACCTGGCCAGACCCCAGAAAGATCGCGCTGTCGCTCAAACGGTCGGCCGAGAGCAGCACCCGCCGCAAGGCTCCGCCCTTCCGCTCCGCCATGTCGATGCTGGTCTTCTACATCAACCGGGCGGGCAGGAACCTGAACCAGGATCAACTGGATGTTCTGGAACAGGCCAAGGAGGAACTGCGCCTCCTCTACGGCAAGGGCAGTAAGGGTTGAGGGTTCGTCGCGACCAGCTGTCGGTCTTCACGCGCAGGAGGATCAGGGATGCACCACACCATCATCGAGACAACGCCGTTCGGGCCGGTGGTGCTGCTCTGGACGCGGCGCAACGACAGGCCCAAGATCGTCCGCGTGCTGCTCTCGGCCCCCGGCCTATCGGCAATCGCGCAGGCCGCCCGGCTCTACCCCGATGCCGTTGCCGCCTCCTGCCCGGAGCTCGATGCCATCGCCTCTGCCATCCAAAGGATGCTGGCCGGCGAGGCGGTCGAAATCCCGCTCACGATAACGGATCTGGCGCAGTGTTCCCCCTTCCAACAGGCGGTGCTGCGGGCCGAATACCGGATTCCGCGGGGCGCGGTCAGCACCTACCGACTCATCGCGGCCCACATCGGGGTGCCGACCGGGGCGCGGGCAGTGGGCACCGCCCTGGCGCACAACCCCTTTCCGCTGATCGTGCCCTGCCATCGCGCCATCCGCTCGGACCGTCAGTTGGGCGGCTTCCAGGGCGGGGTCACCATGAAGCAGGCGCTTCTCACCCAGGAGGGTATCCCTTTTGATGCGGCCGGCCGGGTGGCCTGTGCGCACTTCCATTACGAGCAAAGGCAGCGCGGCTGAACCCCGAATTGCTCAGCCGCTGGCCGACTGGATCGCCTCCAGCTCCTCCCAACGGGCATAGGCAGTAGCCAACGCCGCCTCCACCTCCGCCACCTGCGCCTTGCGATCCGGCTTATTCCCGTGGCAATCAACTGAAATCCTTCTTGACATACCATTAAGAATATAGGCATTATATGTCATGTGGCGCATTGAGGAACATCGCCAGGTTGACAAGCAACTTTCCGGTTCCGTGCCGCTGGAAATTTTGAAACGCTACGAAAAATGGAAGGATATCGCCATGATTTCAGGCCCGGCAGGATTGCGTGCCATCAAAGGCTTCCACGACGAGGCATTGACTGGCGAATGGAAGGGGCACCGCTCTTCCCGCCTGGGCCTGCAATGGCGGGTCATCTACCGCGTTGTTGCTGACGCATTCCTGGTTCAGGTGGTGCACGTCACCCCGCATGAGTATCGGAGGCGCTGACATGAAGGAATTTCGTCCCGCCAAGAAACGGGTTGAGGTATCGGTAGGCGAATCGGTCCGTATCATCCGCGAATTGCAGGAACTGAGTCAGAACCAGCTCTCCGTGCTGACCGGCATCCCGCAATCCACCCTCTCGGCCATTGAAAATGGTCGGGTGAATCTCGGCGTGGAACGGGCCAAGGTGCTGGCCCGCGCCCTCAAATGCCATCCGGCGGTACTGCTCTTCCCTGGCTGGGATACCTCGCTTGAGTCGGCGGCCTGATTACCCGCCAGCCGACTGGATCGCCTCCAGCTCCTCCCAGCGGGCATAGGCTGCGGCCAATTCCTGTTCCAGGGTTGCCACCCGTTCCTTGGCCTTGCTGATGACGCTGCTCTCCTGCTGATAGAAGGTCGGTTCGGCCATGTCGGCGTAGAGCTGCGCCTGCTCCGCCTCCAGGGCCTCGATCTTCCCTGGCAGTTCCTCCAGTTCCCGCGCCTCCTTGAAGGTCAACTTGCGCGGCCCGCTGGGCTTGGTCTTTTTCCTCTCCGCCTTGGGTACTGCCGCTGGCGGCTCGGCCGCCTTGGGCTGCGGCCGCTGGACAAGCCAGTCGTCGTAGCCGCCGGCATACTCCTGCACCCGGCCCCCCTCCTCGAAGACCAGGGTGGAGGTGACCACGTTGTTCAAAAAGGCGCGGTCGTGGCTCACCAGCAGCAGGGTGCCGGAGAAATCGAAGAGCAGCTCTTCGAGCAGTTCCAGGGTCTCGGCGTCGAGGTCGTTGGTGGGCTCGTCCATCACCAGGACGTTGGCCGGCTTGGCCAGGAGTTTCGCGAGCAGGAGGCGGTTACGTTCGCCGCCGGAAAGAACCTTGGCCGGGGTGCGGGCGCGCTCCGGGGTGAAGAGGAAATCCTGGAGATAGCCGATGATGTGGCGGGGCCGGCCGTTGATGACCACGGTGTCGTTGCCCTCGCCCACGTTGTCGAGCACGGTCTTCTCCTCGTCGATCACCGCCCGCTGCTGGTCGAAATAGGCGACCGCCAGGTTGGTGCCGAGCCGCACCGTACCCTGCTGGGGCGCAAGCTCCCCGAGGAGCAGGCGCAGCAGGGTGGTCTTGCCGGCGCCATTGGGGCCGATAATGCCCACCTTGTCGCCGCGCAGGATGGTGGTGGTCAGCTCGCGGATGATGGTTTTCTCGCCATAGCCGCAGGAGACCCCTTTGACCTCGACGACCAGCTTGCCGGAGGACTCCGCCTCCTGGAGCTGGAGGCGCGCGGTGCCGGTGCGCTCCCGCCGCTGACGCCGCTCCTCACGCAACGCCTTCAAGGCCCGCACCCTGCCCTCGTTTCTGGTGCGTCGCGCCTTGATGCCCTGGCGAATCCACACCTCCTCCTCGGCCAGCTTCTTGTCGAACTTCTTCTGCTGGCTCTCTTCGGCAGCCAGCTCCTCCTCGCGGCGGCGCAGGTAGTTGGCATAATCGCCGGGCCAGCTGGTGAGCCGGCCCCGGTCGAGGTTGACGATGCGGGTGGCGAGCTTTTGGAGGAGCATGCGGTCGTGGGTGACGAACATGAGGGCGCAACGGGCGCTGAGGAGGAACTCCTCCAGCCAGGTGATGGCGGCGATGTCGAGGTGGTTGGTGGGCTCGTCAAGCAGCAGCAGATCGGGCTCGCTCACCAGGGCTCGGCCCAGCAGCACCCGGCGCTTCAGGCCGCCGGAGAGGGTGGCGAAATCGAGATCGGCATTGAGGCCAAGCCGGGAGATCACGCTCTCCACCCGCTGCTGCGCCTGCCAGCCGTGGGCGGCGTCGAGCCGGTGCTGGAGGGCGTCGAGTTCGGCGAGCAGGGCCTCGTCGTGGCGTGCCGCCAGCTCGTGCGCCACGCTATGATGGCGGATGAGCAGTTCCTGCAATTCGCCGAGGCCGGCGGCAATCACCTCGTAGATGGTGCCGGCAATCTTCGCCGGCACCTCCTGACTGAGGCGCGCCAGCTTGAGCCCCTGCTGGCGGACCATGGTGCCGCTGTCCGGCGTAAGCTCGCCGCTGATGCACTTCATGAGCGAGGACTTGCCCTCGCCGTTGCGGCCAATGAGGCAGACCCGCTCGCCCGGCTCGATCTGGAGATTGACGCCGTAGAGCACCGGCAGACCGCCGAAACTCAGGGTGATGTCTTGCAGGGAAAGCAGTGGCATGGCAGGGGTTGTAAACCGTTCCCGCACCCTTGGCAAGGGCAAAGAGCGCTGGCATGAGGCGAAGGGAGAGGGGGCTAGGGGAAAGTCACGGTGACGCGCAGTCCCGTCCGGTGTTGCGCATCGGCATCATCGAGGCGAACGGTCGCCCCCAGGCGGTCGGCAATGGTCCGGACGATGGATAACCCGAGCCCGGAGCCCATGGTATCGTTGCCCAGGAGTCGGTAGAACGGATCAAACACCCGCTGGCGCTCGGCCGCCGGAATCCCCGGCCCGGTGTCCTCGATCTGCACGATGATACCTTCGCTGCCTGTCCGCACGGAGAGATCGATCCTGCCGCCGTCCGGGGTATAGCGGATGGCGTTTTCCACCAAATTTTTAATCAGTATTTCCAGATCCGCGGCCGGGGCCATAATCGTGGGGTCCTCCGCGCCGGTCACGCCGATATCGATGTTCTTGGCCTCGGCCAGCGGCAACAACCCCTCCAGAATCTGACGAAACACCTTCTGGATCGAGAGTCCTTCCGCGCGGGCCGGGGAAGTCTCCTGGATGCGGGCCAGGGTAAGCAGTTGCTCGACCAGCCCCCGTGTCCGCTGGAGAGCCCTGTCTAAGGCGCGCAACTCTTCCCTGGCCGGCTCCGGCAGCGCCGCAGTACCCAACCGCTCTGCCTGGAGGGAAAGCGCGGTCAAGGGGGAACGCAATTCGTGCGCGGCATCCGCCACAAAACGGCGTTGCATCGCCACCGAACGGGCCACCAGCGAGAGCAGCCGGTTGATGGCCGCCACGAAGGGCTGGATTTCCGTGGGCACGCCGGCGGCGGCAATTTCACGCAGGTCGTTTTCGGAGCGTTGCCCCAGTTCCGACGCCATCCTCGTGAGGGGGCTGAACATCTTTTTGATCAGGTAGCCCACCAGCAGGAGCAGGATCGGGATGAGGATCAGGAAGGAGAGCACGGTCTGCAAGGCGCTGTTGCGGGCGATTTCATCCCGCACGGCGACTTGCTGGCCCACGGCTATCCGCGCGCCGGACGCCAGCGTCTTGACGAAAACCCGCCAGGGAACCTGCTGCACCGTGACAGTCTGGATGCCGTCAGGCAGATTTACCGGCAGCCCGGGAAGCTCGCCGGCTGTTTTGGAGGATGCGGCAACGGGCGCGCGCAAGAGCTGGACCACAACCCGGGTTTCCGGGTCCGGATCCGCGACGTTCGGTGCCCCCTCGAAGTGGGTAACCTGCAAGCGCTGGCGATGGATGAGAGCGGCCATCTGCCGCAGCTGGTCGTCCTGAAGCTCGATCGCCTCCTGAAAGGCCGATACAAAGGAAAAGACACCGGTAGCCACCGCAACCGCCAGAATGGCCAACGAGAGCCAGAGCGACAGGCGAAACTGCAACGACCGGCTCATTGTTCTTTGGGAACCATCCATCCGACGCCTCGCACGTTCTTAATGGCCTCGCTGCCCAGCTTCTTGCGGAGCGAATGGATGAGAAACTCCACGGCGTTGCTCTCCACCTCTTCGCCCCAGCCATAAATGCGCTCCTCCAGCTCACTGCGGGAGAGAATGGCGCCGGGCCGGATCAACAGGGCCTGCAACAGGGAAAATTCCCGGCCGGACAGGCTGCTGGTGACCCCGGCGGCGGTGACCTCATGGGTGGCGGGATCGAGGGTCAGCACGCCGTTCGAGAGCACCGGCCCGGAGGAGCCACCCTTACGCCGGAGCACGGCCCGCATCCGCGCCAGCAATTCCGCCATGGCAAAGGGTTTCAACACATAGTCGTCAGCCCCGCCGTCCAAACCGCGCACCCGGTCTTCCAGGGCATCGCGGGCGGTGATGACCAAAACGGGGACCTGGTCGTGCCGCGAGCGGATGGCGCGCAGCACCTCGAAACCGTCTTTTTTGGGCAGTCCGAGGTCCAGCAACACCACATCGTAGCTCTGGCTTCCGATGGTCAGCAAGGCATCCTGGCCGTCCCGGACCCAATCGACCGCGTACGCCGCATCCTTCAGGACATGCCTGACAGCCTCGCCGATCATCCGGTCGTCTTCCACCAGCAACACCCGCACCGCGCGGCACCTCCGCTACCTGCTTTCCCGGAAATTCGTGGCGGGCTCAACAGGGCTCACCTGCTGCCGCAACCCGCGATAGTGCTGCCAAGTAGTATAGGCTATACACCCGCCGAGGACCGCCAGCAACAGGATGGACGAATCGATCGTGCCCACCCCCAGCCCGCCACTGCCGAGCGGTTTGGTGAACAGGTCCCCGAAGGTGGCGCCAAAGGGACGGGTCAGCACAAAGGCCAGCCAGAACAGAAATACCCTGGGAATCCTGGTGAAATATGCAGCGAAGGCGGCCAGGAGCAATACTCCGCCGATCAGTTCCGCCCCACCGGCGTAACCGAGGCCGGAGGTGTCGGAAAAGAAGTCGCCCAGGGCGGTGCCCAGTGTATTCGAGGCCAGAATCGCGAGCCAGTAGAGCAACTCCGCCGGGAAGGACCTGATCTTTTCCACCGCCAGCGGTTGCCCGCTCAGACGCCAGACCGCGAAGATGGCCAGCAGAATGCTCAACAGAATGGCCGACCCTGCAAGATACCCGAGATGGAGGGTACGATCCATATAGTCGGAAATCGTGGTGCCGACCATCGTGGTGGAAAGGATTACGCTCCAGTATATCATTGGATGGTACTTTTTGGCGACCAGTTGCGGAATGACGGTGAACAGAAAAAAGGCGAACAGGATGAGCGAACTGACGGCATAGCCCAGATTGAGGGTCATGGAGAGCAGATCGCCGGAGGTTTCCCCCAGGGTGGTGGCGGCTATCTTCATGATCCAGAAAAGAAAAGTCACTTCGGGTAATTTTTTCATGAGAGTCAACTCCTGTTAATTCACACAAGGCCAAACAGGCAACGAACCCGCGGGCCAGACCCCCTCCAGCAGAAGGCCTGGCTCGCCGTGGGAGAGATCAATCCGGATTCGGTCCTTCTGCCGCATTTTCCAGGACCTTCCCGGTAGCGGCATCCACGCCGACCTCTTGCGTGACCTTGCCACGCCGGATATCGAAGGAATAACGCAGGCCGCTCCCGCCTTTTTCCTGTTCCAACTCTTCGGCAGTAATCCGGCCGGGCGAGGCCTTGAGAGCAATGGTCCGTGCCTGCTTCAGGCTGATTTTGGCCCTGCCGGCGAATTCCTGGCCGGCATAGGCGAAAGCAGAGGCTGCGGCAGCCAGCAACAGCCCCGGTACGAGCACCAGGTGTTTCTTCGTCATAAACATCACTATACTCCTTGCGAGGGTGATTGCGATCGGGAGGCAACCGCGCCTCCGTCATGACACCCACCATACCCCGCGAAACTTAGCCCAATATTAGCAGGGAAAATTATTTTTGCCGGCCTCCATGCAAGAAGATTCAATCGCCGGATGGTTGACAAGCCTGCGGTGGCAGAGGAACGAAGGGAAAAAAAGGAGGCCGGATTTGCGGGCATCGGCAGGGCTGCCTCTGCGCGGTGAAGATGGGTGCCGCTTTTCGCCGGTGGCGAAACGGGAGAGAGTGTATCAGCTGATCGTCCCGCCCCCACGCCGCGGGCCTGGTTCTTTCCGGCGGCCGTCGAGCAGGTGGCCGAGGGCCAGGAGAGGATGGCGCAGCAGCATGCGGGGACCGGCGTAGCGCATCACCGCTCGGATCTTCTCCCGCATGCCGGGCTTGTAGCAGTGGACCGGGCAGTTGCCGCAGGTGGTCTTGTTTTCCTGGAAGGGGCAGCGGCTGAGCCGCAGGCGGGCATACTCGACCAGCTCGCGGCACGCATCGCAGAGTTCGCCATCGGTGTGATGGTGATCCCGGCAGAAGAGGGCGATCATCACCTCGACGGTCTTCCGCTCCCGCCGCATCCTGGGGTGTTCCATCGCCCCCCTCCCCGGTCAGCCGGCCTGTTCCAGGTAATGTTGCAGTTCCGCCAGCGGCGTGCGCCGCATCAGCCGGCCGGTCCGCTCCAGTTTGCGAGCCCGCTCCCGGTAAAAGTCGAGACAGCGGCGCGCCAGGCGCAATACCTCCTCGTCGCTCAACCCCTCGCCGACCACATCGCCGATGCGGGGCGACCCGCCGCCGTTGCCGCCGAAGACCACGGTCCAGCCCTTGGTGGTGCCGAAAACGCCGAGATCGCGGAGATACCCCTCGCAGCAGTTGAACTGGCAACCGGAGATGCCCACCTTGGTCTTGGCCGGCAGGGGCAGGTCGAGCAGCTCGCTCTCCAGCTTCTTGCCCAGGGCCAGGGAGTCCTGGCGGCCGAACTTGCACCACTGCCGGCCCGGACAGGCCTGGATGTAATGGATGCCCACCGGCTTTTTGGGCCCTTGGGGTTGCCCGAGTTCGCGCCAGATGGCGGCGGCGATCTCGGGGGAGTGGCCGGCAATGGCCAGCCGCTGGGCGCCGGTGATCTTCAGAAAGGGCACCCCGTGCCGTCGTGCGGCTGCGGCGATCTCTTCCAGATACTCGGGGGTAATGAGCCCCATGCGGGGGCCGGGCAAAACATTGTAGGTCTTATCGGGGGCAGTGTCTTGGGTCATGGCAGGCCTCTTTGCGAAAGGTGGATGGTCAGGTGATGCAGCTTGAACATACCCCGCCAACCGGAGCGGTTCCTTGACCTAGATCAAGTCCCGCCGCAAAATTCCGGGCCGGGGCTCGGCGGAACAGATGGGAGGAAACAGCGCCGCGACGGCTGCGGCGAGACGCCGGGCCAGGAGAGGCCGTGCTCGCTTCACGCCTCAGGAGGGAAAACGTGCGCCATCTCCTGCTGCATGGCCTCGATCACCGCGATGGGGTCGGCCGCCTTGGCGATCGGCCGGCCCACCACCACATGGTCGGCGCCGGCGGCCAGGGCACGGCCGGCAGTCATGATCCGGGTCTGGTCGTCACCGCTGTCCATCACGTTGGCGCCGGGCCGGATGCCGGGGGTGACCAGCATGAGCTTCTCCCCCAAGTCCCCACGCAGGCGACCCGCTTCGAGGCCCGAGCAGACCACGCCGTCGCAGCCCAGCTCCAGGGCGCGCCTGGCCCGGAAATAGACGAGGTCCTCGATGGATTGGGTCATGCCCATGGCGCGCAGGTCCTCCTCGCCAAAGCTGGTGAGCACGGTGACGGCAAGGAGCTTCAGCTCGCCCCGCGCCTCCAGCGCCGCCTTGATGATGGCGTCGTTGCCGTGGATGGTGGCAAAGGTGATCTGATGGTCGTTAAGCCGCGCCACCGCCCGCTTCACGGTCTCGGGGATATCGAAGAATTTGAGGTCGAGCATCACCTTGTGGCCGCGCGCCACCAGCCAATCCACGGTCTCAAACCAGCTGGCCATGAAGAGTTCCAGCCCCACCTTGTAAAACCCCAGGTGCGACTCGGTGCGCAACACCAGCTCCTTGGCCTTCTCCGGGGTTTCCACGTCCAGGGCCAGGATGATGCGATCTTTCAGGGGAATATTCTTCATGCCGTCCTTCTTCCTTGTTTCTCGTCGCCCATTCCGGCAGGCAGTCGAACCGAGACCGTGCAGCGAGCAGCGACGGCCTAATGTCGCGCGAGCCAGGGAGGGCGAAAGCACGACGGACGAGGCGGTACACCCAGGGACGACGAGGAGGGCGCAGCGCAGCCGGCAACGGGCTCGGTTTGACTGCGAACCGGAATTACCAGCTCACGACCTGCACCCGCCCACCAACCTTGTAGGCACGGGTCTGCATGTTGTATTCGAGGCCGTTGCCGCGGACCTCCAGGTTCTTGCCGGTCATGAGGATCGGAGAGCGACTGCTGATCCGCCGTTCCTTTTCGTGATACTCGAGTTCACCGGTGCGGATCACCTGACCGTCGGTCGTCAGCACTTCCACGTTATGCCGCAGGGTAAGCACCTCGGCCTTGGTATCATAGGTGCCGGCCGCCGCGCCCACCTGCATATTCTCGACGCCGTTGCGGAAAAGGGTACCCTTGACCGCGGTCAGATCCATGACGTCGCTGTTGGCGGCCGTGGTGGCGAGCCGACTGGTGCGGATGCGCCAGTCGGCCTTGCCGTTGATCTCCTGCAGATAGAGGACGTCGTCCATGACGAAGCGCTTGGTCGCCTCGCCTACCTGGCCGGCGGCGCCAAAATCGCCGCGCGGCGCCAGAAAACGGGAAAGCGCCGGCCCATACACCGGCCAGCCGAGCAGCAGCGCGAGGGGAATGATCCAGAGGAGATTGCGGCTGCCGGTCATCATCGACGGTATTTCTCCAAGAGGTCGCGTTCCTTGCCCTGGGCCGCGATGAGAAGATGGCATACCTCGCGCACCGCGCCATGACCGCCGGAAAGGCTCGTCACGTAGTGGGCCGCCGCCTGCACCTCGGCCACCGCGTCCGCCGGGGCAACGGCCAACCCCACCCGAATGAGGAGCGGCAGGTCGAGCCAGTCGTCGCCCATGTAGGCGACCTGGGCCGGGGTCAGTTGTTCCTTGGCCAGAATCTCTTCAAAAACCTCGATCTTGTTGCGGATGCCCTGATAGACGTGGGCAAGCTTCAGGTCCTCGGCCCGGCGCCGCACCGCCTCGGAGCTGCGGGCGGTGATCACCCCGACCGCCACCCCGCTCTCCTGGAGAATGCGGATGCCGAAGCCGTCCTTGGTGCTGAAACCCTTCATCTCGGTGCCGGAATGGGTGTAGACGATGGTGCCGTCGGTGAGGACGCCGTCCACATCGAGCAGCAGCAGCTTGACATTGGCGGCCTTGGCCATAGCCTGCTGCCAGGCGGGTCCACGCGCTGCAGCCTGCTGCGCCTCACGTTCACGGGAACGGGCCAGCAGCCCGTGGGTGATATCACAATCCGAGGGATAGCCGCCGGGGCCGATGGGGCAGCTGGAATCGGTCATGGCTGCGCGTCCGTATTGAGAAAGGGGCTGACGGTGCGATGGATGGCGAGCAACTGCCGCAACAGGGCCTCCACCTGTCCGAGCGGCATGGAGTTGGGGCCGTCGCAGAGGGCCTTGGCCGGGTGCGGGTGCACCTCCATGAAGATGCCGTCGATACCGGCCGCCACCGCCGCCCGCGCCAAGGTCGGGATGAATTCCCGCTGCCCGGCGGAGCTGCCGCCGGCCCCACCCGGCAACTGCACGCTGTGGGTGGCGTCGAAGATCACCGGGCAGCCCATGGCGCGCAGAACCGGGAAGGAACGCATGTCCACCACCAGGTTGTTGTAACCGAAGGTGGCGCCGCGCTCGATGAGCATCAGCCGCTTTCCGCCGCCGGCAGCCCGGATCTTGCCCACCGCATGCTGCATGTCCCAGGGCGAGACGAATTGCCCCTTCTTGAGGCTCACCGGCTTGCCGCTCTGGGCGGCCGCGACCAACAGATCGGTCTGGCGGCAAAGGAAGGCGGGAATCTGCAGGAGATCGAGCACCTCGGCGGCCGGGGCGACCTGCGCCACCTCATGCACGTCGGAGGTGACCGCCACCCCGAATTTCTCCCTGATCGCGGCCAGGGTTTTGAGCCCCTGGACCAGGCCCGGACCGCGGTAGGAATCCAGCGAGGTGCGGTTGGCCTTATCGAAGGAGGCCTTGAAGACATAGGAGATGCCGAGCCGGTCGGCGACCTCGGCCAGGGTGCCTGCCACCTCTTCGGCGAGGGCCTGCGATTCGAGGACGCACGGCCCGCCGATGAACAAAAAAGGCCGGCCGGGACCGACCTCGAAATGACCTGGAATGGCAACGGTGGTCACGGGATTACCTCCGTGCGCGGAGCTGATCAATTACGGGCGTTGGCGAGCGCCGCCTTGATGAACTCGCGGAAGAGCGGATGCGGTTGCATCGGGCGCGACTTGAACTCGGGGTGGAACTGGCAGCCCAGGAACCACGGATGATCCGCCAGTTCGACGATCTCCACCAGTTTGTCGTCCGGCGAGGTGCCGCTGATGATGAGCCCCTTGGCCGCCAGTTGCTCCCGGTAGAGGTTGTTGAACTCATAGCGGTGACGATGGCGCTCGAAGATCTCGTCTTCCTGGTAGGCGGTATAGGCAAAGGTGCCCGGTTTCAGAGCACAGGGATAGGCCCCGAGGCGCAAGGTGCCGCCCATGCCGGAGTGCTCGTCGCGGATCTGCACCTGGCCGGTACGGTAGTCGTACCACTCCTTGATGAAGTAGATGACCGGGTGCGGGGTGAGCTGATCAAACTCGGTGCTGTTGGCTCCTTCGAGGCCCGCGATGTTCCGGGCGAACTCGATGGTGGCAAGCTGCATGCCGAGGCAGATCCCGAAGAAGGGCACCTTGTTCTCGCGGGCGTAGGTAACGGCGGCGATCTTGCCGGCCACCCCGCGATTGCCGAAGCCACCCGGCACCAGGATGCCGTGGCAATCCCGCAGCAGCGGCTCGGCGCCCTGCGCCTCGATATCCTCGGCGCTCACGTAGCGCAACTCGACCTTGGCGTCGTTGGCCACGCCGCCGTGCACCAGGGCCTCGTGCAGGCTCTTGTACGACTCCTTGAGATCCACGTACTTGCCGATGATGCCGATGAGCACGTGGCGGGAAGGATGCTTGATCCGCTCCACCAGCTCCTGCCACGGCTCCAGCCGCGGCGAGCCGGTCCAGATATTGAGCATCTGCAGGAGTTTGTCGTCGAGCCCCTCGTCATGGAAGCAGAGCGGCACCTCGTAGATGTTGTCCACGTCGCGGGCGGTGATGACCGCGTCCTTGTCCACGTTGCAGAAAAGGGCGATCTTGGCCTTGAGGTCGTCGGAGAGCTTGGTCTCGGTGCGGCAGAGCAAAATGTCCGGCTGGATGCCGATGGCGCGCAGCTCTTTGACGCTGTGCTGGGTCGGCTTGGTCTTCACCTCGCCGGCGGTCTTGATATAGGGCACCAGGGTGACGTGAAGGTAGAGGGTGTTCTCGCGGCCGAGATCGGTGCGCAACTGGCGGATCGCCTCCAGAAAGGGCAGGCTCTCGATGTCGCCGATGGTGCCGCCGATCTCGATGATGGCCACGTCCACGTCGCCTTCGAGCTGGCGCACCGCCTTCTTGATCTCGTCGGTGACGTGCGGAATCACCTGCACGGTGCCGCCCAGGTACTCGCCGCGCCGCTCCTTGGTGATGACCGAGTAGTAGATGCGGCCGGAGGTGTAGTTGTTCTTCTGGCCCAGCACCGCCGAGGTGTAGCGCTCGTAATGGCCGAGATCGAGATCGGTCTCCGCCCCGTCGTCGGTCACGAACACCTCGCCGTGCTGGAAGGGATTCATGGTGCCGGGATCGACGTTGATGTACGGGTCGAGCTTCTGGAAGGTGATGGTGAGTCCGCGGCTTTCGAGCAGGGCGCCGATGGAGGCGGCGGCAAGCCCCTTGCCCAGGGAGGAGAGAACGCCGCCGGTCACGAAGATGAACTTGGTCCGGTGGGATTGGTTTGATGGTTTCATGGAAACCAACTATAGCATCACCGATCTTCGAGGCCAAGCGAAAAGAGGCCAGGCAGCGCAAATGCGCAACCGGGCGCCACGCCTCACTTTTTTCAAGACTTTTTGGGCCAGGCTGACTAAAGTAAGGGGCAAACAACCGAGAAAAAAGCCGCCCCGACCTCTGCCCATGCGCCCATCGTTTCGTAACCGCCACCTCCTGCCCACCCTGCTGCTGCTCGCCTTGGCGACCCTCAGCAGCGGCTGTCCGCAGAAGAAAAAGGCGCCCGTGGCCGCCACCACCGCCACTGCCACCACCTGCACCGGCTGCCACGACGATACCCTTGATCGCGCCCACGATCTGGGCTGCACCACCTGCCATGGCGGGGTGGAGCCGGCCGCCAGTCAGGAGGCGGCCCATGCCGGCCTCATTGCCCAACCAGCCCACCCCGACCGCATGGCCGCCACCTGCGGCCGTTGCCACGGGGAGCTGGAGCGCCATGCCGCCGGCGCGCCCCACTTCACCCTGGCCAAGGAGGTCAACATGGTGCGCCGCGCCTTTGGCGCCACCAAGCCCCTGGCCCGCCTCACCGAGGTTCCGGTCCACACCAAGATCAACTCGCCTCTCGACCTGGCCGACGACCTGTTGCGCCGCCGCTGCCTCCGTTGCCATCTCTACTCAAAAGGCGACGCCTACCCGGAGACCACGCGCGGCACCGGCTGCGCTGCCTGCCACCTCGAATACCACGAGGGCAAGCTGGTGAACCATCGGTTCCAGCGGCACCCGGCGGATCGCAGTTGCCTCCACTGCCATTACGGCAACTTCGCCGGCGCCGACTATTACGGCCGCTTCGAACACGATTTCGGCGCCGAATTCCGCACGCCCTACACCGCGAATGGCGGTTCCAAGCGGCCCTATGGCGTCGAGTACCACCAGTTGGTCCCCGATATCCATGCCAAGGCCGGCATGGGCTGTGTCGACTGCCACGGCAGCCGCGAGATCATGGGCGTACCGCATGGCCCCGGCCAAACCCTCTTTCGCATCAGCTGCGAGGACTGCCATGTGGCCGGAGCGGTACTGCCACCCGGCCTCAATCTGAAGCGCTCCGGCACCGCCCTCATCCTCACCACCAAGGCCGAGGGCAAACAACTCGTGGTGCCGCCGCTCTCCGACCCGGCCCATGCCACCTACGGCAAGAAGGTGACCTGCACGGTCTGCCACGCCCAGTGGGCCTACAATGACGAACACACCCAACTGCTCCGGCTCGACAGCCAGGATCTTAATCCCTGGAGCCTCTTCCCCGTCCAGGGCAGCTTCGAGGTGGAAACCGAATTCAACGCCGAACTCGCCGGCACCCGCGCAGAAGGGGCAGCGCCCACCATGCGGGACGGAATCACCGACACCCCGGCCCCCGGCATCTGGCTCAAGGGCTATTACCTGCGGCGCTGGGACACGCCATACATCGGCCAGGACGCCGCCGGCCGTCTGGTGGTAACGCGGCCACTCCTTGATCTTTCCCTTTCCTATGTCGACAGTGAGAATCAGGTCCGCTTCGATGCGGTCCGGGCGGCAGGGCCGGCCGGCGGGCTCATAGCCTACACCCCGCACACCATCGGCAAGGCCGGCGCCTTCTTCCGTCAGCGCCTGCGTCAAATCAAGCCGGGTCAACAACCATGAGCCGCCGCTATCCTTCGCTCGCCCTGGCCTTGGGCCTTGCCTTCCTCTGCACCGCCTGTGCCCCCAAGGTGCTACCGCCGACCTCCATCTCTCTGCCGCCGGCCGCGACGAGACCCAAAGGCGGCAGAGTGCCGGCCACCCAGCGGCCCTATGAGGTGGACGGCAGGATGTACTATCCGATCCCCTCGGCCCAGGGCTACGAAGAAACGGGTATCGCTTCCTGGTATGGGTACCCCTTCCATGGGCGCAAGACCTCCAACGGTGAGACCTACGACATGCACGAGCTCACCGCCGCCCACAAGATTCTGCCGATGCACACCCCGCTGCTGGTCAAAAATCTCGAGAACGGCCGGGAGTTGGTCGTCCGGGTCAACGACCGCGGGCCCTTCGTCAAGGATCGGATCATCGACCTCTCCTTCCGCGCCGCCACCGAACTGGGCGTGGTGCGCACCGGCACCGCCCGGGTGCACATCGTCGCCCTTGGCGAGGCGATGAAGACGACGGAAGGCGGGGTGACCACCACCCGTTTTGTCGAGAATCAGAACCTCCAGACCGGCGACTTTTACGTCCAGGTCGGCTCCTTCAAGGTGATAGCCAATGCCGAACGGCTGCGTGACCGGTTGATCCGCGAGGGTCGCCAGGCGGTAGTCTTCGACTATGTCCGCGGCGACGAAGTCTTCCACCGGGTCCAGGTGAAGGGCGGCAACACCCTCACCGCCGCCAAACGGATGGAACGGGTGATGGTGGGAGCCGGCTTCCCGGGCGCTTACGTGGTGGCCCGCTAACTCCCCTTCCCGCTTCGGCTTGACTTTTATCGGCTAAACGCGGTATCCCAAAACAAAGGGCGGTGCCTCACCGCCCTTTGTTTTCCGGGAGCAGGCCATGATTTTTGCGACCTTCAGCAAAAAGGAACTGCCGCGCCTCTTTGACCTCCTGGCCCCCAACACGGTGGTCGGGCCGGTGCAGAAAGGCTTGGATCGCGCCGGTCGGCCGCTCTACGACTTTGATGTAATTTACCGCTTCCAGGACCTGCGCCTCGACTACCCCACCACCATCCACTCGGCCAAGCGTCACTTCCTGCCCCACCGCGAGTCCCTCTGCACCTTCACCCTCCAGGGCAACGACTGGGAAAAGCAGGTGGATTACAACGTCTACAAGCCCGTTGTCTTCTTCGGTCTCCATGCCTGCGACATCAACGCGCTCAACAAGCTCGACAAGGTGCTGAGCAGCCCGCCCTATCCCAACCCGTACTACACCGCCAAACGCCGGAATATGTTCATCATCGGCCAGGGCTGCCAGCCCCAACCCCAGTGTTTCTGCCGTTCCATGGGCACCGATACCGCCCTGCACGGCTTCGATCTCTTCCTCACCGACCTCGGAGACCGCTATTTCGCCGAGATTCTCTCGGCCACCGCGTACCAATTCCTCCAGAAGATCATCACCCGGCCGCCGACCGCCAAGGACCACGACCGCTACAAGGAGGTGGTGACGGAACGCAACCAACAATTCCAAACCACGGTGGACACTACCGACCTCACCAAGCTGCTGGACCTGGAATTCGAATCGGCGGCCTGGCAGCAGTGGGGCGACAAATGCCTCTCCTGCGGCACCTGCGCCAACGTCTGCCCCACCTGCTATTGCTACGGGGTGGAGGAAACCGTGGACCTCGACCTCAGAGGAGCGGCCAAAACCAAGTACCTCTACTCCTGCAACCTGATCGACTTCGCCGAGGTGGCCGGCGGCCACAACTTCCGGCCGCAAACCGCCACCCGCCTCAAATACCGTTACTACCACAAACACCGCGGCTTCGTGGAGGCCTACGAAGAATCGCTCTGCGTCGGCTGCGGCCGCTGCGGCGAGGCCTGTCTGGCGGGCATTACCGTGCCCGACGTCCTTGCCAGCGTCCGCGCCTTGGGGGGATGAGATGGCCCCCCAGCTGCCGTTCATCAACCTTCTCGCCCAACCTGGCGGCCGCCGGCGACAGGACCTCGGCAGCTTCGAATACAGCTATCAGGCCGAGATCACCAACGTCTATCCGCTGACCAAGGCGGAAAAACTCTACCAGCTCCAGCTCATCGACCCGGAGGAACGGCGACGCTTCAGCTTCCTGCCCGGCCAGTTCGTGATGCTGGAGCTGCCCGGCATCGGCGAAGCGCCCTTCTCCATCTCCTCCTCGCCCTTGCACCACGGCGACCTCGAACTCTGCATCCGTGACGTGGGCAACCTCACCCACTTCCTGAGCCGGATGCAGCGTGGCGCCCGGGTCGGCATCAGCGGCCCCTTCGGCACCCACTTTCCGGTGGAGAATATGGTAGGCCAGGATGTGCTGCTCATCGGCGGCGGCCTCGGCATCGTCCCCCTGCGGGCGCCGCTCTTTGCCGTGCTGGAAAACCGCAGCCGCTACGGCCGGCTCGATGTCATGTACGGCGCCAAGAGCCCGGCCGACCTGCTCTTCACCTACCAGTACGACTCCTGGCGGCAATTCGACGTCAACCTGGCCATCACCGTGGATCGCCCCAACCGCGGCTGGCGCGGCGCCACCGGCCTGATCACCGAACTGCTCAAGGAGCGGATCGCGAAGGCCGATTTCCAACCCGCCACCTCCTTCGCCATTGTCTGCGGCCCGCCGGTGATGTTCCGCTTTGTCTGTGCCCTGCTGACCGAGGCGGGCCTGCCGATGCAGAAGATGTTCGTCTCGCTCGAACGCCGCATGCACTGCGGGCGGGGCAAGTGCTGCCGATGCAACATCGGCGCCACTTACATCTGCCTCGACGGACCGGTCTTCGACTACTGGACGGTGATGAACCTCAAGGAGGCGATCTGATGGCCGCGCCCCTCTCCTATCTTGGCGTGGGGCTCGACCGGCCGCGGGTCGGGGTCTTCGAGTTCACCTCCTGCGAGGGGTGTCAGCTTCAGCTTGTCAACAACGAGGCCACCCTGCTCGACTTCCTGAACCTCATCGAACTGGTCAACTTCCGGGAGGCGATGAGCGAACGGAGCGACGACTACGACATCGCCCTGGTCGAGGGCAGCATCAGCCGGGCGGACGAAGTGGCGCGGCTCAAAGAGATCCGGACCAACGCCAGGCTTCTGGTGGCCCTCGGCTCCTGCGCCTGCTTCGGGGGAGTGAATCAGCTCAAGAACCGTTTTGGCGATCTCGACTGGGTGAAAAAGAAGGTCTACGGCGACTTTCCCATCGCCAGCCAGGAGGTGCGGCCACTCGCCGATTTTGTCGCCGTCGATCTCATGATCTACGGCTGCCCGCCCAAGAAGGAGGAGATCGAAAAGGTGGTCACCAACCTGGTGGTGGGCAAAAAGGTCGCCATGCCCAAATACCCGGTCTGCATGGAGTGCAAGGCCAACGAGAACATCTGCCTCTTTACCCTCGGCGAGCCCTGCCTGGGGCCGATCACCCGCGCCGGCTGCGACGCCTGGTGCCCCAACCACCGCCGGGGCTGCTGGGGCTGCCGCGGCCCGGCCGAGGCGGCCAACGTCCGGGAACTCGAAGCGATCATGGCCCGTCACGGCTTCTCGCGCGAGGCCATGCTCGACCGCCTCGAATGTTTCGGCGGCTTCAGCAGCCAGGTGGCAGCACTGCGTGGGCAACCGCGGCGCCCCCGGAAGGCAAGGAGCAGCAAACGGTCATGAAGCGTTCCCGCACCATCCAGCTCAACCACCTGCCCCGGGTCGAGGGCCACGGCAACATCCACATCCGGGTCCAGCAGGGCAAGGTGGTGGAGGCCCGCTGGGAGGTGGTGGAGACCCCGCGCTTCTTCGAGGCGATGCTCATTGGCAAGCTATGGGAGAATGCCCCCTACCTCTGCGGCCGCATCTGCGGCATCTGCTCCATCGGCCACACCCTGGCCAGCATCCGGGCGGTGGAGAACGCCTTCGGCATCGTCCCCTCGGAGCAGACCACGACCTTGCGGCTGCTGCTCAAGCACATGGAGACCCTACAGAGCCATATCCTGCACCTCTATTTCCTGGCCGCGCCGGACTTCCTCGGGGTTGGCAGCTTGCTAGCGCTGACCCAGAGCCATCCCACAGAGGTGCAGCGCGCCCTGCGCTTGAAATTGCTGGCCAACGACGCCTGCGACCTCATCGGCGGCCGCCGGCTCCATCCGACCCGCACCGTGGTCGGCGGCTTCACCATGCTGCCGGAAAAGGCCCAGCTCGAGCACCTGGCCCAGCGGCTGGCGGCTGCCCAGGAGGACCTCGCCGCCGCGGCCGATCTCTTTGGCGGCTTCACCATCCCCCATTTTGCCCGCGAAACGGAATTTGTCTCCCTCAAGGGCGACCACGACTATCCCTTCATCGGCGGAGAGTTGATCTCTTCCGATGGAGTGATTAAAAAAGAAGACGAATACCAAGCCATGACCAACGAATACTGTGCCGAAGGTTTTACCGCGAAACTGAGCAGACTCTCCCGCGACTCCTATGCCGTGGGGGCATTGGCCCGGCTAAACAACAACTTCGGCCATCTCCATCCGGCAGCGCGCACCGTGGCGAAACGCCTCGGCCTCGCCCCGGTGAACCACAACCCGTTCATGGCCAACCTCGCCCAGCTGGTGGAATGCGTCCACGTGGTCCACGACTCGCTCTCCCTCATCAAGAAACTGCTCAGGCGTAAACGGCAGGCCCCCCGCGTTGCGCTGAAACCGCGCAAGGGGTATGGCGTGGGCGCGGTGGAGGTGCCACGCGGCATCCTCTACCACGCCTACGAATTCGACCAGGAGGGACGCATCGTCAAGGCGGATTGCGTGATCCCTACCAGCCAGAACCACGCCAATATCCAGCACGATTTACAGGCACTCGCCCGTCAGTGGGCAGCCCAAGGCCAAGCTGACGCCGACATCGAACTCCTGGCGCAGATGCTGGTGCGGGCCTATGATCCCTGCATCTCCTGTTCGGTGCACTGAGATGCGGCGGGAACGAGTCGCGCCAGTCTTTCTCCTCGCCTGCGTGGTGGCCCTGGCCTACCAGTTGCTCATCACCTACGTGATCAACCCCGCCTTCACCAAGGCGTTTATCGCCAAAAACGAGGATGAGGCCCAACTCGTCGCCCGCCACATCACCACCATCATGATGGCGAACCAGCAAACCCTGCCCGCCGCTGCTGCGATCGCCGCCGTCGTCCCTCCCTTGGCCAAGGAATTTCATCTGGTGAAACTCAAGGTCTTTGACCCCAATGGCGTCACCATCTATTCCTCCGCACCCAACGAGGTCGGCGCCAGGAACGTCAACGAATACTTCCGCACCATCGTTGCCCAGGGACACCCGTACACCGCCTTGGTCAAGGAAGGGGAAAAGACGCTGGGGGGCCGGCTGGCCGGCCTTGATCTGGTGGAAGCCTACGTGCCGATCATGCGCAACGACCGCTTCATCGGGGCCCTGGCTATCCATTACGATGTGAGTGGTTACCTTGAACGCCATAACCATATCCTTTTCCTGGCCACCACTCTACCGTTGCTCCTGATGTTCGCCTTCCTGCTCAGCGTGATCGTGGTGCTCTTTCTCGGCGAGCGGCGGCAGCAGGGGACTATCGCGGACAGCGAACAGCCGCCATCGCCGCATTTTTCGCTCTTTTTCACCCTGATCTCCATTTTCCTGGTGGAACTCCTGGTCATGTTCCTGCTGCGGGAATGGCATCCCACCTCCGGATTTCTCACCGCCCTGACGGATGCCCTGCTGCTGGCCCTCTTTGTCACGCCGCTGCTCTACCTTTTCATCAACCGCCCGCTGCTCCGGCACATTGCCGAACGCCGCAAAATCGAAGAGGCCTTACGCGAAAGCCAGGAGCGCTTCCACGACCTGTTCGAGAACACCACCGACCTGATTCAAAGCATCGCCCCGGACGGCCGTTTCCTCTATGTCAATCCGGCCTGGCGGCGCGCCCTCGGTTACGAGGAGGAGGAACTCAAAGAGCTGCACCTTGCCGATATTCTGGCACCGGAGGAGACCGCCCACTGCCAGGCCGCCTTTGCGGAGGTGCTGTCCGGCAAGCAGGTGGACAAGGTCGAAACCGTCTTCATCGCCAAGGATGGCCGCCGGGTCTCGGTGGAGGGCAATGCCAGCGCCAAACTCACCGCGGGCAAACCGGAGTATACCCGCGCCATTTTCCACGACATCACCGCCCGCAAGCAGGCCGAGGCCGATATGGAACGGCTGATCGCCGAATTGCAGAAATCGCTGACCGAGGTCAAGACCTTAAGCGGTTTGTTGCCGATCTGCTCCTGGTGCAAAAAGATCAGGGATGACAAGGGCTACTGGAACCAGTTGGAGAGCTACATCAGCCAGCATTCGGGCGTGGACTTCAGCCATGGCGTCTGCCCGGATTGCCTGCGCAAACACTATCCCGAACTGCTGGAAGAGGAAAAAAAGAAGGATTAGCCGCAGGTGCCCCGGCCCCTGGCCGGCGGCTCCCCACGGCCCTCTGCCGGCGTCATGGTGCAGCACTGCTCACCGGTGCGGCCGAGCATGGTGTTGATTACCGCCTGGGCGCACCCCACCCCCCGTTCAACCGCGATGGCGTCTACCGGGCAGTTGCTCATGCAGGCGCCGCACTCCATGCAGGCATCCCGGTCGACGATCCGCGCCCGCTCCTCCGCCATCGCCAGGACCGCACGCGGACAAACCGTCAGGCAGATGCCGCAACCGATGCATTGGCGCTGATCGAGGTTGAGTGTCACCACGTTCCGCAGATAGACGAATTTCTCCATCGCGTCTCCTCCTACATGAACCGCCCGGCCAGCCACAACCCCGCGCCGATCAATCCCGCGCCGATCTGGCAGGGCAGCGCGATGCGCATCTCCTTTTTCACCCCGGAGAGCGAGGTGAAGGTGGAGGCGCCGGTAAATTCCAGGGCCAGAAAGGAGGCAAGCGCGGGAGTCAGGAAAAACCACGCCCAGTGGTCCAAACGCGGCAAAGGAGTGAGGGCGAGCAGCGCCGCGGCCACGAGGCCGGCCAGTAATCCCTTGACCGCAAAGGCGCGGCCCGGCAGCCAGGGCAGCAGCAGTGGCGTCGCCACCGAACCCGCAATTACCCCGGCCCATAAGCCGGCCACCGGCCAGAATTCCTGGCCTACCAGAGTAGGCCAGAAGCCGGCAGCCCCGGTCAATGCGCGCAAGGCCAGCAGCACCAGGGAGAGGGGGATGGCCCATTTGAGGGCGATCGTCAACTCCACCGGGACCAGCACGGCCCGCTCGGCCAAGGTGAAGGTCTTGAGGCGCATGGCCGGCGTGGCCTGCTGGTTGTTGGCCAGAAAGGCCGGCAGATCGCGGGCGTATACCGGGCCGTAGACCACCTTGAAACCGCTCTGTTTTCTCACCGCATGGGCCGCGATGCCCGGCGCGCTGAGCTGGGGAAGGAGGAGCCTGCGATGCGTAATGATCTGGGCAAGATCGACCGCCTTGATCCGGCCAACCAGTTCGGCGGTGCTGAAGAGGCCCTTGCCTGCCGCGCACCAGACATTGATGCCGTGGGTGTCGAGAACCAGAATCCAGGCCGCCAGGTCTTGGAGATGGCGGCGCAGGTGGTCGAAGCTCAGCTTGTAGTTGGCCGTGACCAGCACCGGGGCATCGGGGCCGGGGTGGTTGATCGCGTAGAGCCCTGGCTCCACGCTATAGGACATCCGGCCGATGCCGAGCCGGACCAGCAAGGCGCCCCAGCGGTCACGGCCGCCAAGATGCCCCTTCACCAGCGGCACCTCGCCCTGCGGGGTGGCGAGCGAACCGACCACAAAGGGCTGCTGCCATGGCGAACGGTCCGGCCTGGACCGTGTCTTGGGGCCTCAGCAGCTTTGCTGACCAGCCGAGGAAGGTGGAATCTGCTGCATAGTTTTTGCCCTTTTCTTTCCTGCTCAGGGAGCGGAGGCTTCCCGCGCCATGGTGACCACCCGCTGTGGGAAGGGGATGGAGATCCGCGCCTGACCCAAGGCCTGATACACCGCGAGATTCACCATGTGCATGGTTTCGATGTACCGCTGGGTCGGCACCCAATAGCGGAAGCCGATATTCACGGCGGAATCGCCAAAGGCCTCGATGCCGACCTGCGGCGCCGGCATCTGCGCCACCACCTCCCCGAAACGGGCCAGGGTCTCCCGGATGACCCCAATCGCCTGCTCCGGCGCATCGCTGTAACTGATTCCCACCGTCCCCTCGACAATCCGATAGCCGCCCGAATTGTGGAGAATCTCGCCAACAATGTGCTTGTTGGGGATGGTGATCCTGACGCCGTCCTCGGTGACCAGGGTGGTATAGGCCAGCTTCACCTCCTCCACCACCCCGAAGACCCCGGCCACCTGCACCGTATCCCCCACCACGAAGGGCCGGCCGATGATGATCGCCAGTCCCGCGCCGTAATTGGAAAGCGGCCCCTGGATGGCGTAGGTGGCACCAAAGGCGGCGGCACCGATGGCAGCGACAAAGGGGGCAATGGTGATACCGAATTTGCTGAGCGCGATGATCACGGCAAAGGCGATCACCAACGTCCTGCCGACCGAGGCCAGGAAATGGCCGAGGGTGACGTCCAACCCCTCTTTCGCGCACAGCTTTTCAATGAAATTGGCAACCCATTTGCCCAAGATGGCGCCGGCCACCAGGACGATGAACGCCCCCACCACCTGGAAACTGTAATCGACACAAAATTCAACCACCCGGTTGATCACCGTCTGCACGGTGGCAATCTGCTTGTCCATGGCCTGCCGTCCTCGCTGCTTCTTTCACTCCACCAGCATCCGTCTCCCCCGTTGCAGCCAACCTCCTGCCCCGGCGGTTCCCCTCATCCTAGCAACGCTCCGGCCCGAATTCAATCGATTTAGCCGCTAGAGCCGTCTCCACAAAAACTCTTTGACATCCCAACGGAAAGGGGTAGGATCAGCAGCGAGATTGTAGCCGAGATCCGTTACCACGGATGCGGGGGACCCACGATTTGGGGCGTATTCCTTCCTTAAGAGGATAGGGCACTTCCAAGCCCGAGCCCGTCAGCTAACCTCGTAGGCATTTGGGAGGGCAATGGTCAGCGCGCAAACAAAGGAAGCCACTGGCTTAGGCCGGTGGCTTCCTTTTTGGCCGTGCCCTTGATGGATGAACTTACATTGAGGAAGACCCATGCAGACTGACCAGCCGTCGCCCAAGGAACCCCTGGGCCAGACCATCCGCCGTCTTCTTTTCGGCGCCCCCAAGTATATCAAGGACCCCCAGCTCTTCCACAAGATGTCGCTGATCCCGGTTCTCGCCTGGGTCGGCCTGGGCGCCGACGGCCTCTCCTCCTCGGCCTACGGCCCGGAAGAGGCCTTCCGTGCCCTAGGCAGCCATACCTACCTCGCGGTGTTGCTGGGACTCGCCACCGCTCTCACCGTCTTCACCATCTCCGCCGCCTACTCCCGCATCATCGAGCACTTTCCCAATGGCGGCGGCGGCTACATCGTATCCACTCACATGATAGGCAAAAAGGCCGGCGTCGTTTCGGGCAGCGCCCTCCTGGTCGACTACGTCCTCACCATCACCATCTCCGTGGCCTCCTGCACGGATGCGATCTTCAGCTATCTGCCGCTGCCGCTGCATCACCTGAAGATCCCCTTTACCGGCCTGCTGATCCTCACCCTGATCGTCCTCAACATCCGCGGGGTCAAGGAATCCATCGCGGTCATGGCCCCAATCTTCGTCTGCTTCGTGGCCACCCACCTCCTCCTGCTACTGGACGGAATCTTTACCCATGCCGATCGTTTTGTTCCGCTGGCCCAGAATTTTCAGACTGGCTTACGCCATGATCTTGGAGCCATAGGGGTCTTCGGCGTTATCGCGCTCTTTCTCCGCGCCTACTCGTTGGGCGGCGGTACCTATACCGGGATCGAGGCGGTCTCGAACGGCCTGCAGATCATGCGAGAGCCCCGGGCCAAGACCGGCAAGCGTACCATGGTCTACATGGCTACCTCGCTGGCCTTCACCGCCGGCATCCTCTTTCTCTGTTACGCCCTGGTCGGGGTAATGCCCGTGGCCGGCAAGACCCTCAACGCCGTGCTCGCCAATGCCCAGTTCGCAGACTGGCCGATGGGGCAAGGGCTGGCGGTGGTCACCATCTTCTCCGAAGGCGCCCTGCTACTGGTGGCCGCCCAGACCGGCTTTGTCGACGGGCCACGGGTCATGGCCAACATGGCGGTGGACTCCTGGCTGCCCCACCGGTTCGCCGCCCTGTCGGAACGGCTCACCATGCGCAACGGCATCGTCCTCATGGGCGCAGCGGCCCTGGCGCTGCTGCTTTACACCCATGGTTCGGTCTCCGCCCTGGTGGTCATGTATTCCATCAACGTCTTCATCACCTTTGCCCTTTCGCAGTTGGGCATGACCCGTTTTTACATCAAACGCCGGCAATCGGACCGCCAGTGGCTCCGCCATCTGGGCATCCATCTGGTGGGTTTCCTGCTCTGCGCCACCATCCTGGTCATCACCACCTTCGAAAAATTCACCGAAGGCGGCTGGGTCACCTTCTGCATCACCGCGGTGGTCGTCATCGTCTGCGCGCTGATCCGCAACCATTATCTGGCGGTGCGCAAGGCCATGACCGACCTCGACGCAAGCCATCTGGCCTTCCCGACCCCTGGTCCCAGTAACACCGCATCCCCCCGCCCGGAAGAGCGCACCGCCATTCAGCTGGTCTCGAGCTACAGCGGCTTTGGCATCTCGGCGCTG
>JAJZRO010000027.1 GCA_021802645.1 Deltaproteobacteria bacterium
CCTGGAGCCACCTTGGGGACTCGAACCCCAGACCTACTGATTACGAATCAGTTGCTCTACCAACTGAGCTAAGGTGGCTTTGTCTCTTTTTGCCTCTTATACAAGGCTTTTCGGGATGAGGCAAGGTCTAATCGTCAGGGGAAAAACCGGGGAAAAGGTGTTGCAGCCTGGCTTAAAAAGAAAAAAATAACTTTTATTGACTCAAACGTTGGCCGCGATTGATGCCGATCTTTGCCAGGGCCTCCCCTGCCTCCGGAATCTTTGCGGCAAGGGCACCGCAAAGGTAGAACAGTCCGTAAGCTCCCAATACGATGATTCCGCGCACCACGACATGAAGGTCGGGCATGAACAATTTTATGCCATAGGCAAGGGCTGCGGCTATAAGGGAGATACTCCAAAACGCCGTCATCGTCTTGCCGTCGAGGCTGACTTTTCCGAGGTATACCGAGAGGGAGCGCCTGAACAGTAAAAACTCTACCCAGCCCGCGATACCGGCCGAGGCAGTGAGCAAAGCCGTACAGTAGATAGCGTCAAGTCCAAGAAAGGCACGAAGGGGGAACACGGCACAGTATCCGAGGAGCGCGGTTAAGGCCACGCGAAAGTAGGCGATCCGCAACGGGGTCCTGGTATTGCCGAGGGCCCAAAAAACCGAAATGAAGAGGCGGGATTGCGTTGTCGCTACCAGCCCGACACTGCTGCCCGCCAGGATGAACCATACAAAACGCGAGTCTGCCCCACTAAAGCGCCCCGTTTGGAAGAGCGTCGCGGCGACGACATCGCCCAAGATGACAAACGCCACCGCGGACGGAATAACAAGGAATGCCAGCCGCCGGATGCCGGCAGCCAACTCGTTTTCGAGCGCCCGGATGGTCTCTTCCTTGGTCCCGGTGGTTCTCGACATCTCGGTCAGAGCCGCTGCCGATATCGCCATGCCGAACAATGATACCGGCAGCAGGTAGATGGTCTGCGCGTATGCCATGGCCGCCACCGAGGCAGGCCCGAGATAGCTGGCCAGGATTTGATCGATGTAGGCCGACAATTGCACCACGCCACGGGTAACGACTGCGGGCATGAAGTTCGCTATGATTTTCTGCACCGGTTCCATGCGGGTTTTAAATGAGATACTGAGCCCGTTGTTCAGCCTGAGTGCCTGGGGAAACTGCACTCCCCATTGAAGCGCCGCGCCGATGACCGTTGACCAGGCGACCCAAACGACAAGTCGCTCCTCTCTCCCAGGGCCATGCGCTAGAAAATAGCCGCCCATACCCACGAGCATCGCAATAATAGCCAGATTCCAGAGCACCGGCGCGACGTAGGACAGGAAAAACTTCCGGTGACTGTTGAGGACGCCAAGGCACCACGCAGAGAGCACCAAAAGTCCTGTCCCCGGAAACATGATGGCTACCATCCTGATGGTGAGTTCCCGGACTTCCCCATGAAATCCGGGAGCCAGGATGCCGATGAGCGGCCGGGTGAACGTGACGCCCACAATCACCAGCAATGCCGTCGCGACCGCAAGGAGCGACAACACGGCGGAGGCGGCCCGACCGGCTTCCTCCTCCTTCCCCTCCGCGAGCAATTTTGCATAAACGGGAATGAAGGAAGCGGAGAGAACCCCCTCCCCGAAAAGGTTCTGCAACAGATTGGGAATGCGCAACGCCGCCCGAAACGCCCCTGCGGCCTCAGAGTTACCGAGATAGTAGGCGAAGACGCGCTCGCGCACCAGTCCCATGAGGCGCGAGAGAAGAATACCGAAGGCGACAGCAAAGGCTGTCTGGCGTTTTTTCACGAGTTGGGAAGAGAATTTGCGTTTAGTTTTTGCGACCTTATTTTGGGGCCATCCTGCGCCCCGCCCCACTACTTTTCAGTTTTTTTACTGCATGGCTCCATGTAAGCCAACCCCTGCTCCCTTCTTCGGGCGCAAACGAATCAGGCGCCGATCCCCTTGAGGATGGCTGCCCGCTCGAAATTCAGAATTATTTTGGCGAGCTGCCGCTCCCCCTCAACGGTGGGCGAAAAATGGATCGCATAGGCCACCATCTTCGTTCTGCCGTTGTCCGCCTTGCGCACGATGGACGCAGCCTTGACGGTGATCACCGTATGTTCAATCTCCTCCGCAGAAGACGTCACCCTGCCGGCGGGCAGCAAATGATTAAGATGGAGAGAGAGGCCCGCGATATCGCAGGGCACGACAAGGGAAATGGCCTTGGGAATGCGGACGAGCGCTCCGGTTAAGCTGAGATCGACAATACGGCCAGAGAGAAGCCACCTCCTGGCGGTCTGGAAGATGGCGACGCTATCGACGGTTGGCACCACGCGATAGGCCTGCCGACGCTGGATGATCACGACTTGGGCGGGAAAGGCAACTTCCAAGTGGTCATCGGTCACCCGCAGAATGCGGCTCTTGCCCACGATATTCCGCCCGGAAACACCGCGGAAAAAGAAATCCACCCCATCGGTTCTGAACGGTATGGCTTTGTTCCGCCGGAACAGGAGAAGTTGCGAGGTTGAAACGGCGTCGACCGAGGTGGAACCGCGGCGCCCATTCTGAACGACACTCAGCGTGCCGCGCCGCCCCGCCAAACGTTCAAAAATTCGACTGATCGCGCCGGCATCCCGCACGATCTCAACGTCAGATTTTTTCATCCCACCTGAAATCTCCGCCACTTCTTCCCCCGGGTCGCCGGCCATGGCGATACTCACGGAGCAATCGTGGATTTCCCGAGACCCTCGCGCCGTCATCGCCAGGGAGACGGTCCTCTAACTCCGGCAGCCGACCGCGGCCTGGCCAGTCTCGCAAACACCCTGGTCCCAAAGGTCCCCGACCGCTCCCCTGTTTCTTCCATCCAGGGGCTTTATTCGTCCCAATCATAACAGGAGGCCGGCGGAATTTCCATGGCAATTGGGGCGGCGCCAGAAAGGGTTCGGGCCGCAGAACGTCGGTTCATTTCTCGGTGATCGCCACCACCCCATCCCAGTCGGCCGGCGGCGTGGCCAGCAGTTGATCGCAGCGTTCGACATAACGGCCAGCAATGACGCTTTCCGCAGCCAGAGCCGCAAAGGCCTCGCGAGCCGCCGCAAAATCGCCGGCGTAAAAAAACGCCAATGCCTGTCGAAACCGTTCTCCGGCCGTCGCTCCCGCCGCCCAGGGCGTAAACAGTCTGGTTGGCTTGTTCTTGCCCACCACCCGCACCGTAGCGATCTCGCACAGCGGAATGGAGTGATCCGTCTGCTGGGCCGTAGCGCCGGTCAGCAGGATCGAGGTGGCAAATTGCTTGTTGATCCCTTCGAGTCGCGCGGCCAGATTCACCGCATCACCGAGCACCGTATAGTTGAACCGCTTGCTGGAACCCATGTTGCCGACCACCGCCTCGCCGGTGTTGATGCCGATCCGCATATGCAGTGCCACCCCGTATCCCTCATGATAGCGCGGCCGCAGTTCCGCCAGCCGCTGCTGGCAACGCATCGCCGCCCGCAATGCCCGGCTGGCATGATCCGGCTGGTCGAGGGGGGCGTTCCAGAAGGCGATGATCGCATCCCCTTCGTACTTGTCGATGGTCCCCTCTTCCGCCAGGATGATCTCGCTCATCTCGGAAAGATAGTCGTTCAACAGGGCGGTGAGCTGCTCCGGGGTCAGGCGTTCCGAGATGGTGGTGAAGCCCTGGAGGTCGGAAAAGAGAATGGTCAGCTCCTTCTTCTGGCCGCCCAGCGCGAGCTGGCGCGGATCGGCCAGAAGCTGCTCGATCACCGAAGGGTGCAGATACTGGCCAAAAACCTTTTTGAGATAACTGCGCTGGCGCCCCTCGGTGGCCTGATTCCACAACAGCGCCAACCCGGCAGCGCCCATGATCGCCACCGTGGCCGGCAGGACCGGCAGCCAGAATCCGACCTTATAGGCGGCAAAACCGGCAGCGATCGGCATTGGCGCGAGCAGGATGACAATGGCCAACGACCGCAAAGGCCGGCTGGCAAACACGATGCCGATCCCGGTCACCAGGCCGAAAAACAAGGTAGTCAGCCCGACCACGGGCCAGCCGACTCCGGCGAGAAAATCGCGGGCCAGAAGGTTGCTCAAGGCGGTGGCATGGACCTCCGCCCCGGGCATCACCCCGTCGGTGGGAGTGGCCCGCAGATCAAGGAGACCCGGCGCGGAGAAGCCCAGAAAGACATAACTGTCGCGGAACAGGGCTGGATCGACGGTAGGTTTCTTGCCCTCGCGGAGCAGGAGTTCCGACCGGACAATGGCGGCCAGGGAATAGGTGGGGAAGGTGCCGGCAGGGCCACGGTAACGGAGCAGATAGGGATGGTCAGCCACCACCGTGGGCGGTACCTGCGCTGGCCGGGCCAGCAACGCGGCCAGGGCCAGGGAGGGACGGCCGTCACCATGACGCAACACCAGGCGGCGGAAGATGCCGTCGTCGTCCGGCGTTTCGCCCACATGGGCCAGACTCACGGCGCTGGCTGCCAGTTCCGGGACAACACCGCCCGTCCGCCCCAAGGCCTTGTGCACCAGCACCACGTTGCCGCTTTCCCTGATCCGCTGCGCCAGGCGCCGGTCATCCTCCACCCCATAGACCGAGGGCTCGCAGAAGAGGATATCGAAGGCGATGGTCCGAGGTTTGGCCCGGGCCAGGAAATCGAGCAGATAGGTGTAGGTCTCGCGCGGCCAGGGCCAACCGAGGCCGTTTTCCGTGCGGCCCCAGTCAAGCGAGGCCTGATCGAGGGTGATGATGCGGATGCGTTCCGTGGCCGGACCCGGTGCGGCCAGCAGCCGCACCCGCCACGACCAGGTCAGGTTTTCAAAAGGTTGCAGCACCCCGCTGGCCCAGCCGCCAAGGGCGACGGCTACCGCGACCGCGCCCAGCAGCAACCCGGCCAGCAGGGGCCGCCGGCGTTTTACGTCAAACATTCCCAAGGGCGACGCCAAACCGCTTGTGCCGCCATTCCGGTGACAAGGGTGGGGCTGATATTTCCGGCTGCCCCGCTTGCAACGCGGCCAGGCGATCCGCTGGCGCCGGATGGGTCTTCAGGAAGGCAAAGTCGCTCGCTTCCCGATTGACCTGTTCCATCGCCCCCAACAGGGCAACGAGCGACCCTGCCTCGTAGCCGCTCCGTTCCAGGATCTGCACCGCCGTCCGGTCCGCCTCCAGTTCGGTGGAACGGGAGTAGCCCTTGTCCACCAGGGTGGTCACCGTATCCTGGATGCTTTCGCCAAAGAGCGAGCTCAACTGGCGGAACTCCGGCGAGCCAACGCTCTTTGCCCCCTCGACCGCCAGCAAGGCCGTGGCCGAGGTAAGGCGCGAGGTCTTGATCGCCTGGAGTCCATGCTTCAACTCGACGTGGGCAATCTCGTGGGCCAGCACGGCGGCCACCATTTCTTCATTTTTGCAGAGCCGCAGCATCCCGCGGGTAACAAAGACAAAACCACCGGGCGTGGAAAAGGCGTTGATCTCCGGCGTATCGAGGATCGCGAAATGATAGCCGCTGAACGTCTCGGCGGCCCCGGAGGACTTGACCAGCGTCTGGCCCAGGAGATTCAGGTAGTGGGTCGCCTGCGGACCGTCATAAAACGGGTAACGCTGCAGAATGGTGGCCCCCACGGTGCGGCCGACGTAATGCTCCTGCTCCGGGGTCAGCTCCTGCACCGCCGAACTGATCTTGACCGACGCATCGATCAGGGAAGTCGCCTGCTCGTGGCTCACCATCCCCGTGGCGGCGAGCAGATTGGCGCCGGCCTGCTTACCGAACTCCCCCACCTCGACGCAGCCAGTGGCAGCGACCAGCAACAGCCCGACAATCACCATGCGCTGTTTCATCGTGCCCTCCCGCTGCCGCCGGCCTCGGCGAATTTCTTCACTTCCGCCTCCGGCACCGTGATCTGCTCGATCCGGTCCATGAGGTCGTAACGCAACTGGCCGTGCTCCTTGCGGTAGGCCGCCTCGATATTCTTGTCAAAGCCCTTGCCGGCCAAGGCCACCTCCTTGTCGGCCACCGCTCCGGTCCGGGTCGCCTTGCCCGGCGCCAGGCGCAGCGACTGCTGGCTGGCCGAGACCGCCGAGCCATGCAGCCAGCCACTCTCCGGCGCGGTGATGAAGAGCCAGCCATCCTGGGTTTTCCCGACCTTGACCACGGTATCGTAAGGGAGTTTTTTCTTGATGACGCCAAAGGGCGACGGGGTCTGCCGAACCACCCCCTCGCGCACCGCAATCCGTTCGGCCAGGGCCTGGGCCGGATTGAGCAAGACCAGAAAGAGAAGCACCACCAGCCAAGAGCGCATATGACCTCCATGGGGCAGGAAGGAAAGGATTGCCTCACGCAACCTCTTCCATCTTATCGAAGATGCCCAGCGAAGACCAGCCGGAAATGATCGCCCCACTCCCATTACGGTGGCCGGAAGAAAGCCCCTGCCCAGGAAAAATTCGCTGGTTCCCGGCTGCCTGGCAGATTATCTTACTGCTATGCACAATAAAAATCCCATCACCATCCTGGTGGTCGACGACGACACCACCCACCGCTACATGCTGCAGGCCATGTTCAAGGAATGGGGCTGGCAGGTGGAGGAAGCGGACGACGGCACCACGGCGGTGGCCGCGGTGGAGGCACGTCCCTTCGATGCCATCCTCATGGACGTGCGCATGGCCAAGATGGACGGCATGGAGGCGCTTACCCGCATCCATGCCTACAACCCGGCCATCCCGGTGATCATCATGACCGCCTACTCCTCGGTGGATGCGGCGGTGGAGGCGATGAAGGCGGGCGCCCACGACTACCTCACCAAGCCGCTCGATTTCGACCGCCTCCGCCTCACCATGGCCAAGGCCCTCGACCACCGCGAGGTGGCGGAAGAAAAGGCCAAGGGCAGCCAGTCCGACCGGCCGCCCCTGGACACCATGGGCATCATCGGCCAGTCCCGGCCCATGCTGGAGCTCATGGAGATGTTGGGCTACGTGGCGCCCACCGAGGCCACGGTGCTCATTGCCGGCGAGTCCGGCACCGGCAAGGAATTGATCGCCTCGGCCCTCCACGCCAACAGCGCCCGCAAAGAGGGGCCGTTCGTCAAGGTCAACTGCGCCGCCCTGGTGGAGAGCCTGCTCGAATCGGAACTCTTCGGCCACGAGAAAGGCGCCTTCACCGGCGCCGACCGCCGGCGGGAGGGCAAGTTCGTCCAGGCCAACCACGGCACCCTCTTTCTCGACGAGATCGGCGAGACCTCGCCGGCCATGCAGGCCAAGCTGTTGCGGGTGTTGCAGGAACAGGAGATCCAGCGGGTCGGCGGCCAGGAGACGATCAAAATCGATGTGCGGGTGCTGGCGGCCAGCAACCGGGTGCTGGAGGAGGAAGTCAAGGCCGGCACCTTCCGCGAGGACCTCTACTACCGGCTCAACGTGGTGACCCTCCACGTGCCGCCGCTGCGCGACCGGTGCGAGGACATCCCCTTGCTCGCCGAACACTTCGTGGCCAAATACGCCGCCAAGAACCGGCGCGAGGTGGCAGGCATCACCCCGCAGTGCATGGACCTGCTGCGTCACTACCCTTGGCCCGGCAACGTGCGGGAGCTGGAAAACGCCATGGAGCGCGGGGTGATCCTGATGCGCGGCGACTATCTCGACGAGACCAGCCTGCCGCTCACGGTGCAGCGCTGGGGCGAGGGTGGCGGGAGCGGCAGTCCAGTCGCCATCCCCTCATCCCTCGAAGAGGCGGAAAAACAGGTGATCGCCAAAACCCTGGCCGAGAGCGGCGGCAACAAGAGCGAGGCGGCCCGGCGCCTCAACATCACCCGCAAGACCCTGCTCAGCAAGCTGCACAAATACGGCCTGCAATAGGCAAGGGTTCCTCTCCCTACCGCCGCCACGACTCGTAAGTTGGCTCGGCCAGCGGCAGGGCCGATAACTCCCGGGTCTCTTCGCCGCGGGCAAAAAGTACCCGCCTTGCCGTCGGCCCTTCCTCCCCTTTCTTGCCATACCGCGCCACCAGCCCGGCCGCTAGGGCAAAATCCTCCGGCTGTTCGGCAAAGCGCAGCACGCCGGTGGGGCCGGGGCGGTCCACCAGGACGATCTCCCAGTCGGTGGGCAGCACGCAGCCGAGCAACCGTTCGTTTTCCGCCTCCCGCCGGCCCATGGCCAGCCAACCGCCGTGCGGCAGCCGGAAGTGACGGCCCACCAGGAGCAGCCGGATGTCGGCCACGGTGACCGGATCGTGTTCCGCATAGAAGGAGGCGATGCGCTGGGCCAGGAGCGGGTCGGTGAGCACACAGCCGCCGGCCGGGCTGGGATAGTCGGTGATGCCGAAGCGGGCGGCCAGCTCCATCTGCGGCTGCCGGCCCCGGCCGCGGAAACCGAGGAGCTGTTCGCGGTCGATCAGGCCCTCGAGTTCCGCCTTGGTGGGCGACAACCCCTTGGCGCACAAGGGACGGACCAGCAACCCTTCGCAGCCGCTGTCCCGCTCGATGATCCGCAGGGTGTCGAGCCGCTGCGACATCGGGCGCTGGCCCAGCACCTCGCCGGAGATGAGCAATTCGGCGCCGTAGGCGGCCATCATCTCCCTGGCCGTCCGCATGAGGAGGATCTTGCAGTCGATGCAGGGATTGAAGTTCTTGCCGTAGCCGTGCGGCGGCTGGCGCAGCATGGTGAGATAGGGTTCGCTCACGTCGCAAAGCATCACCTCGATGCCATACTGCTGCCGCATCTTCTCGCGATAGGATGTTTCCTGCGCCAGCAGCTCGTAGCCGAAAAAGGGGCTGACGCACTGCACCGCGATGACGCGAATCCCTTGCGAGGCAACAACCCGGCAGGCGAGGATGCTGTCCAGCCCCCCGGAAAAAAGCGCCAAGGCAATGGTCATGGCTATTGGTTCCTGGCGAGGAGTTCCTGGGCGTAAGCCAGGGTCTTTTCGGTGATTGAATCGCCGGCCAGCATGCGGGCCAGTTCGTCCACCCGCTCTTCCTGGCTGAGCGGCGCAACGCTGGTCTGGGTGCGTTCGTGATGCACCGCCTTGGCCACCAGGAAATGGGCATCGGCCGCGGCGGCGATCGGGGGCAGGTGGCTGATGCAGAGCACCTGGTGATGCGCGGCCAGTTCCTTGATCTTGCGGCCCACCGCCTCGGCGGCCTTACCGCTGATGCCGGCGTCGATCTCGTCGAAGATCACGGTTTCCACCTGATCCTGCTTGGCGAGCAGGCACTTCAAGGCCAGCAGCAGACGGGAAAGCTCGCCGCCGGAGGCGATCTTGGCTACCGGCTTCAATGGCTCGCCGGGATTGGCGGAAAAGACGAACTCCGGCCGATCCCAGCCCAGACGGGTGAGATGGTCGAGGTCGTGGGGAGTGTCGTGAAACTGGACCGCGAAGGCCGCCTGCGCGAAGCAGAGGGAGGCGAGTTCCTCCCGCACCCGGTTTTCGAGCTCTCCCGCCACCTCGCGCCGCGTGGCACCGATGGCCAACGCCTTTTCGCGCACCACCGCCTCGCAGGCGGCCATCTGCTGGCCGAAGACCATGAGCTGCGCCTCCATGGACTCCAAGCGCTCCAGCTCCTGCTGCGCCTGCTCACCAAAGGCGATGACCTCATCGAGGGTGGGGCCGTATTTGCGCTTGAGCCGCTGCAAAAGGTCGATGCGGGCGGTCACCTCGTCGAGCCGGGCCGGATCGTTGGGGATGGTGTCGAGGTAACGGCTCAGCCCCACGACGCTTTCCTCCAACTGGTAGGAGGAGCCCGCCACCTCGTCGGCCAAGGGGGCCACGCTCGGGTCGAGCCCGGCCATCTGTTCCAGGTGTTTGCGCACCATGGCCAGCTGCGCCACCACCTCCTCGGCGAGTGCCTCATGGCTCATCTGACCCAGACGGATCAATTCGTCCGAGGATTTGAGGCGATCGCGCTCCACCGCCAGTTCCTCATCCTCGCCCGGCACCAGAGCGGCCTCGCCGATCTCCTGGCACTGGAAGGTGAGAAAGTCGCGGCGCTGTTCCTTGTCCCGCTCCTGGTCGCGCAGGGCCTCGTACTCGGCCCTGGCCGCAAGCCACGCCTCATAGGCCAGAGCCATCCCCTGCCGGGCGGCACCGAGATTGCCCACCGCATCGATGAAATCGAGATGGTACCGCGGCACCAGCAATCGCTGATGGTCGTGCTGGCTCGCCACGCTGAGGAGCCCCTCCATGGCCTCGCCCACCGCGGCGGCGGTGGCCAGGGCGCCGTTGAGGTAGAAGCGGCTCTTGCCCTTGGCCTCGATCTGGCGGCGGATGATGAGGTCGTCCTCCACCTCGATTCCCATGTCGGCAAGCTGCGCGCGGAGTTCGTCGTGATGGCCGGAGAGTTCGAAAAGCGCCTCCACCGTGGCCGCCTCGGCGCCGGTGCGCACCCAGCCTGCCGCCGCGCGGCCGCCGGCCAGAAGATGAATGGCCTGGAGGATGATGGATTTGCCGGCGCCGGTTTCGCCGGTCAAGACCGAGAGTCCTGGTTCCAGGGAGAGTCGCAGTTCCTCGATCAGGGCGAGGTTGGTGATCCGCAGTTCACGGAGCATGGCGCGCGGTACTCATAATGGGCGAATGGCGGGCAGATCGAACAAGTGCTGG
Source organism: Deltaproteobacteria bacterium (assembly GCA_021802645.1). GTDB lineage: Bacteria > Desulfobacterota > Desulfobulbia > Desulfobulbales > Desulfurivibrionaceae > JAJZRJ01. Next base: position 10,564 of record JAJZRO010000027.1, read on the forward strand.
CATTTCCCTTTCATCATAATTATAGTGACAGAGAATGCAAACAAATCCTACGAGTTCCCACCTCCTGGATATCGCCGCCGCCATGAGTTCCTTCCGCCTGCCAGTCAAGAAAATCGTCTGTGGCCTCCTCGTCATCGCCCTGCTGCTCGTTCCCTATGGTCCGGGTGCGGCCGCCTTTACCGTGGGCGAGGAGAAAGAGCTCGGCGAGAAGCTGCTGTCGTTGGTGCGCCGCGAATTCCACCTGCTCGACGACCCGGACATCACCCAGTACGTCAACGGCCTTGGCCGGGAAATCCTCACCCTTGCCGGACCGCAGTACTTCGACTACCACTTTTTCGTCATCAACAACCGGGAATTCAACGCCTTTGCCGCCCCCTCCGGTCTGATCTTCATCCACTCCGGCCTCATCGAGGTGACCGGCAGTGAGGGTGAGCTGATCAGCGTCATGGCGCACGAGGTAGGCCATGTGGTCAGTCGCCATTACGCCGAGGGGCTCGATAAATCGAAAAAGGTCAGCGTCGGCACCGCCGCCCTCGCCTTGGCTGGTCTCGCCCTTGGGGCCGGCGCGCTCAGTCAGGCGCTGCTGACCGGCTCAATCGCCGGCGGCGCCGCCATGCAGCTTCATTTCAGCCGGCAGAACGAGGAAGAGGCGGATCGGCTCGCCTACACCTGGCTGCTGGCTGACCACCGCAATCCGACAGACATGCTCAGCATGATCCAAAGGATGATCAGGCTCAGCCGCAGCCAGGGCAAGGTCCCGCCCTACCTCCTCACCCACCCGGCACCGGAAAACCGTTACGGCTACATCGAGGACCTCCTCTATCAGGACCAGACGCCCAAGGCCTTCAAGCCGGCCGACGATTTTGCCTTCCAGCGCATCAAATACCGGATCCTCAGCCTGACCAAGGAGCCCCAGGATATTCTGCCCCAGCTGCTCACCAAGGCCCAAACCGCGGATACCAAGAGCGTCGAGGGAGCCATGGTGCATTACGGCCTCTTCCTGGCCTACCTTGCCAATCGCGAATACACCAAGGCGGAAACGGAACTGGGCACCGTCATGCAACGTTTCCCCGACCGGCCTATACTGCTGGCCGACCTCGGCGTCCTCTATCTGGACTCCGGCCAGACCGCCCAGGCCCTGGATACCCTCAACCAGGCGGTACAGCGCGACCCGACCAACGCCTACGCCCTCTTCAACCAGGCCATGGCCCTCCAGCAGCTCGGCAAGGCAAACAAGGCCCTAACCATCTACCAAGAGCTGCTCCCCGTCTTGCCCGACTATGCCCGCCTGCATTACCAGATCGGCCAGATCAAGGCCGGTCAGGGCGACACGGCCGCCGGCCACTATGAACTCGGGGTCTATCACTGGTACGAGGGAGACGTGAAAACCGCGCGTTATCACCTGCGGGAGGCGATGCGCGATCAGCCGGACGGCAGCCCCATCAAACGCAAGGCCCAGGAACTGCTCGCCACCATCGATCGGCTGGAAAAGATGTCCTAGGCGGCGGAGGGTTGCGGAGACGCGACGCGCGGGGCGATGGCGGGCGGAAGCGCTACTTCTTGCCGCCGCGCAGTTTGCGGATGGCCATGATCGCAAAATCACGGAACAGGCGGGTGGCCTTGACCATGGCGGCATCGAGCTTGGGGCGCCCTTTCTTGCGGTCCAGATAGATCATGCCGATGGGCTTGCCGTCGAGGCAGATCGGGAAAAGATAGACCGTCCGGTCCTTGACCAGATATTTCATGTTTTCCGGAAACGCCCCCGCCGTGTTGGGCGGAACGGCCATGTCCTTGCCGCTCTTGAGCGCCTGGGGAATGACGCCGGGCACGTTGAGATTGTACTCGAAGTTCACAATGCCGGCCGGGTCGATGTCGCCCAAGCCGAAACGACCAACCAGCACCTTCCGGTCGGCCTGGATGCTCATGATGGCCAGCAGCACCCGGTCGAAGCCGATGCCGCGGTAAAGCCCTTCCAGCAGGTTGATGTAAAAGTCGTTGATGTTAAAGGGCCCCATCAGGGTCTCGGTGATGTCGTGGATGAAATCGTTGATCGATTTGTCCTGACTGATGGCGAGTTCATCGAGCACCTCGACCGTCTCTTCCCGAGGTTCGCCGCTTTCCGGCTCCTCTTCCTCCTCGGCCTCCCCCAGCCTCCGTTTCTTCGCCCGCTCCGGATTGCGAACCACATCCTCGGCGTAACGTAACCGACTGCGGAACTTCAGCTTGGAGAGGCCGTAGCGAATGGTGTCGGAGATATCCCCGGAGGCATCGAGGCTGCGGTTCACCACCACCAACGCCTCTTCCTTGGTGACGGAGAGCCGTTCACCATAAAGGGTTATCAGGCTATCGAGGCTTTTCTCCTCGCAGATATGATCCACCAGCTGGTTGGAGAAACTGGAAAGGTTCTGCAGGTAGGCCATGGAGTCGTAGATGTCGCGCGGCTGCGCGGGATCGGTCTGCATCGCGGCAATGACCCGGTCGGAAAGATTCCAGAAGGCCGCCACCTCCGTCCCAATCTCCTCAAAGGTCAGGTCGTCCAGCAGCGCCCTGGCCGCCTTGTGCTGCGGCATGCCGCCCTTGATCTTCTCCTCGATTTCACGGTAGCGATCCGGCAGGTAGAGACAGACGATGATCTTGCCGAGGTTATGGAGCAACGCGCAGATGAAGGCCTCCTCCGGCATCACCTTGAGGTCTTTTTCAAAGGCCAGGTCTCTGGCCTGGACCGCGCTCAGGAAAGACCGGGTGAGAATCTTGCTGATGCTCTCCTTCTCCAGACCGGCACGGATAAAGTCCTCGAAGAGGGCGATGGCGGTGGCCAGATCGCGAACCGCGTCGAAGCCGAGGATGGTGACCGCCTTGGAGATGGAGTTGACCGGCCGGCCGAGGGAATAATAGGCGGAATTGACGACCTGCAATACCTTCTTGGTGAGGGAATAATCCTTGAGGATGACCTTGGCCAGCTCATAGGCCGCGCTGCGACTGCTGTGGGTCAGCGAGATGAGCTCCTGCACGTTGTGGGACATGGCCGGCAGTTCGCTCATGTTCATCTTGGCAAAAATCTCGGCGAGCTTGGCACTCGGCTGTTTCGGCTGGTTCCCCGGTTTGGCGGTCTCGGTCATTAACGCTGGCCTTAAGGCTATGGGTGGAGGCGGCGAGGCGACAATCCTGCTTAATTATACAAAATTTATACTAAAAAACCATTTTCAGGCACTTTTTTTATTATACAGGCAAAAAAAGTTGTGCTACCCTTTGGGTGGGGAAGCGCCCACAGAGGCAGATTCGCGGCAGCGTCAGCGGCCTTGCCCGATGGCATCGGGGTCTCGGCCGGGCTCTGCCGCTGGCCTCGACATTCCAATGCGCCTTCCCCGAACGCGGGGCCACAACCGACGATCAATCACAAAGAGGACGACAGCGGCCATGGGTGAGGAACAAACCATCAACCTCGGGGACTACACCAAAACGGACTGGACGCTGCTGCTCCACGACCGCATCATCACCCATTTCACCATCCACGAAGGCACCAAGCTCACCATCGGCCGCAGCGAGGAGGCGGATATCTCCATCGACAACACCGCGATCTCCCGGCTCCACGCCTCGCTGGAACTCAAGAACGGCGTCCACTTTCTCACCGACCTGCGCAGCACCAACGGCACCACGGTGAATGGCGAACGGATCACCGGCACCGTGCCGATCACGCCGAACGATACCATCACCATCGGCAAATTCCGGCTGGTCCCCGAACATGTTGCCGGCGAGCAGGCATCGAAGTCCTACAGCACGGCCATGGACATCGATGACCAGACCGTCTTCGTAAGCGCCGCCAGCCGGCAGCCACTTCGCCCCCAGCCGCAGCAGGGCGGCCCAGCCGACTATAAACTCGTGGTGATCGACGGCAAGTCGTCCCCCAAGGAAATCTCCCTCAAAGGCAAAAGCAGCGTCAAGATCGGCAAGGACTCTACCTGCGATGTGGTCGTCAACGGTTTCCTGGTGGCCAAGGCCCAATGCTTCGTGGTCGGCAGGAAGGATAAGTTCTTCGTCGTGCCGCAATCCTCCTGGACCGCCACCAAACTCAACGAGGTCAGCATCAAGGACGAGCACCTCCTGCGCAAGGGTGACACCATCGACGTCCGCGGCGTGAAGATCCGCTTCGAATAACCCCCCATGTTAAGCCGGCTCCTCAACCGATTAAAAAGCGGCAAGGACGGATCAGCCGTTGCCGGCGGCGACGATGCCACCGTGGCGGTAGCCGGCGAGCCGGCACCGGCAGCGGTACCGTTGCCGCCCATCCCCACCTGGGCACCCGGCGATGTCATCATGGAACGCTACCGGGTGGAGCGGGTAATGGCCGGCTCCATGGGCAAGATCTATATCTGCGACCACCTCGGCTGGGGCATCCCGGTGGCGATCAAATCGCCACGCCCCGAGGTGCTCGCCGACCGCGAGGGGATGAAACGGATCCTCACCGAGGCGAACAGCTGGATCCGCATGGGCATGCATCCCAACGTCGCCACCTGCTACTATGTGCTCTCGCTCGACAAGATTCCTCACCTCTTCATCGAGTATATCGACGGCGGCAGCCTCGCCGACTGGATCGAGGCCGGCCGCTGCCGCAACCTGCGAACCGCGCTTTCGCTGGCCGTTCAATTCTGCCACGGCATGGAATTCACCCACGCCAGGGGCATCATCCACCGGGACATCAAGCCCCACAACATCCTCATCACCCGAAATTCCCTGGTCAAGATTACCGACTTCGGCATCCTGCTCTCCGCCGCCGACCAAGGCGAGGAGCCAGGCGGCATACCGCAGGACGGCCCCGAAAACGCGACCATCGGCTTTCGCGGCACGCCGGGCTATGCCTCGCCCGAACAGTTCCGTAATGCCCACAAGGTGGACCAGCGCACCGACATCTATTCTTTCGGTCTCTGTCTCTGGCTGATGCTCTGCGGCAAGAAGCCTTTCCAGGACAACAAAGTCAAGTCGCCAATCCCGGCCCCGACTCCGGTGGCGCCCAAGGTCGTCTTCCCGCCGGTGCTCAAAAAAGCACTCAAAAAATGCGTGGCCTATGCCCCGGAGGAACGGTACCAGAGCTTTGCCGAGTTGCGCGCCGATCTGAACGAGGCGTATATCAGCGCCTTCAATGCGGCCTGCCCCTATGCCGAGATACCCCACATCGACCTGCGCGCCGACTTTCTGAACAATCGGGCGGTTTCACTCATCGAACTAGGCGACGTGAAAGAGGGCGCCGGCTGCCTCCGGGAGACCATGGAAATCAACGACATGCTGCCCGAGGCGATCTACAATATGATCCTGCTCCGCTGGCGGTATGGCAGGAGCACCCCGGCCCGCATCCTGCGGCAGATCGAGGCGATCCGCAAACGGACCCCCAACCTCCCCGGCCTCGACGAATTGGAAACCGCAGTCAAGTCCGAGGCCCAGGGCCACAAAATCCAAAAATATCCGGAGTTCCGACTCTGCGTGCCGAGGAACTCCTTGGAGGTCTTTCGCGAAGGACAACTCCTGGTCTCGGTCCAACGCAACCTCCAGGATCACCTCGAAAACAAGCGTTACCAGGCCTGCCACGACGTGTTGATGACCGCGTGGGGCAACATTGGCTTCCGCAAGGACAAGCTCTACAACCATATCTACGAACGATTGCTGTGGGTTGGCACCAAAAAGACGGTAATCGGCGGCCAACGCTTCCTGTCGCTCAAAGGCTACGGCTGTCCGGCCACCGCCCTGGCCCATATCCCCAAAAGTCGCCGCATCGTCTCCGCGGGGGCCGACGGCCGGATCATTCTGCGGGACCTCGGCGGCAAACACCAGGTGGCCTTCTTCGGCCAGAAAGGGGTGCCGGTCCGGGCCATGGTCACCTGCCCCAAGGGTATCCACCTGGCGATAGGGGGCGACGACGGCCAGATCAAACTCCTCTCCCCCGCCTCCGGCAAGGAACTCTCCAGCACCCAGGCCCACAAAGGCCAGGTTACGGCGCTGGCCTTCAGCCCCGATGCCAAGTATCTGGCCTCCGGCGGGCTGGATGGCATACTCAAGGTCCGCAAGCTCGACTCCGGACCGGAAACCAGTGTCTCGGTGCAGGATGGCGGGGCATTGCGCTCGCTGCTCTTTTTTGAGAAGGGACTCGACCTGGCCACCGGCAGCGAGGACGGCAAGATCCGTTTCTGGACGAAAGGGGGCAAGGAATGCACCCGCATCCTGGAAGCCCATGCCCTGCCGGTGACCACGCTCTCGCTCTCGCCCGACGGCCGCCGCCTGGTTTCGGCCAGCTCCGACCGCCAGCTCAAAATCTGGGAACGGGAAACCGGCCGCTGCCTCAGGACCATCAAGGCGCACGAGGAAACCATTACCTCGGTGCTGGCCCTGGCCGACAACCGAACCGTCATCTCGGGCTGCGAGGACGACATCATCAAACTCTGGGACGTGGAAAGCGGCGAGAACCTGCTGACCCTCGATGGCCGCGGCGATGGCATCTACAGCCTGGCCCAGGGTCCACGGCCCCACACCTTTCTGGCCGGACGCAAGGATGGCGGCGTCATTCTCTGGATGGTCGTCTATCAGCTCGCCTTCGAGGAAACATAAGGAAAAACATGCTCGAGTTTCTGAAAAAAATATGGCCGGGACGCACGCGCCATCGCGCCTTTGGCCGCACCGACACCGGCAGGGTGCGCGCCCACAACGAGGACAGCTTCGCCGTTCTGGCCGACCGTGGGCTCTTTCTGGTGGCCGACGGCATGGGGGGTCACAATGCCGGCGAGGTGGCCAGCCGGCTCGCCATCGAAACGCTGATCGAATACTTTGGCCCGGCCCGCCTTCGCCGGATGCGGGGCCACGACGAGGAAACCCATCACAGCCTGGTCGCCGGCCTGCACGCGGCCAACCAGGTGGTAATGGCCGCCGCCGACAAGGAACCGGGCTACCGCGGCATGGGCTGCACGCTGGTGACCTGCTATCTGGACGGCAGGACCCTCCATGTCTGCCATGCCGGCGACGCCCGCTGCTACGTGGTGGACGACCAAAGCATCAGCCAAATCACCACCGACCATACCGGCATCGCCTACCAGTTCCAAGGCGAAGGGACCCAATCCAGACTCCACCGCCAGGTAGTGACCATGGCCATCGGTTTTCCTTTCCAGCAGGACCCGGAATACCACCGCCTCTCGCTTA
>JAJZRO010000028.1 GCA_021802645.1 Deltaproteobacteria bacterium
GTTTGATCTCTATCGCTTCCAGGTCGCTATAACCTGGTCACTGTACAAATATAAAACTCGTCCTGTTTCGCCCCAGGACCGGGCGGGCCCATCTCGTTACTCTACTCAGTTCTCAAAGATCGCTTGGAAGGCGGGAAACCCGCCGGAAAGCAGCCAACATAAACCAAAAGAAATGGGCTGTCAACGACTTTCCATTTTTTCTTCTCGCCGCACTGCGGCAACGAGGCGCAAAAGTAAATGAAGTTGCGGGACTTGTCAACAGCGGAAATGGGTTTTGCCTAAAAAAATCGAGGTCTGCAGGTGTATGAAGAACGAAAAACATGGCAGCACATGGAGATACAGGCCACGTACCCCTTTTTGCCGCTCCACTCCACCGCTAACGGTCCGTCTCCGTTCAAAATCCCCATGGCATCCGGTCGCGGCTCTTTTAGGTCCGGTTGATAGCCGCGGCCACGCAGGCGGCGCCAAAACCGTTGTCGATGTTCACCACCGCCACACCCGGAGCGCAGCTATTGAGCATCCCTAACAAGGCGGCAATCCCACCCAACCCCGTGCCATAGCCGACGCTGGTCGGCACCGCGATAATCGGTTTGTCCACCAACCCCCCGACCACGCTGGGCAGCGCGCCCTCCATCCCAGCTACCACGATCAGCACGGTGGCGGCGAGCAGCAGTTCCCTCTGCCCCAACAGTCGATGAATACCAGCCACCCCAACGTCATAGAGCCTTTCCACCGGATTGCCAAGGGCACGGGCGGTAAGCCACGCCTCTTCCGCCACCGGGATATCCGAGGTGCCGGCCGTCACTACCACGATGGTCCCTCGCCCCTTGTCCGGCGCGACAGCCTCCAGATCGCCGGTCAACATCCGGGCCTCAGGATGATAACGCAACTCCGGCAGCGCCTGGCGTACTTGCGCGGCCTTGGCCGCATCCACCCGGGTTGCCATCACCAGCGCCTGGTGGGATTTGAACTTCTCCAGAATTGCAATGAGCTGATCGGCACTTTTGTTCTCGCCAAAGACCACCTCGGGCAAACCAGTGCGCATAGTCCGGTGGTGGTCAAGATGGGCGCAACCGAGTTGTTCCCCTGGCCAGTGCTTGAGGGTCGCCATGGCCTCATCCACCGTGCGTCCTCCCTGCGCAACCTCTACCAGTACTGCCCGCAATTCTTCTGCATTCATAACGTTGTTTCCTTGTGGCCCTTCCCCTCCGCCAGTATTCCCACCATCCTTCCCACAGGGCGCATAGTACCATATAACCGAACCAGGGCCACGAAGGAATCGGACATCGCTTGCTGCTCGTTACCCTTGCCCATTCCCCCTCCTTGAGGTAGGCTGCCGCAAAGCAACCCCTACAGGAGCCCCATGAAAGCATCAGCCATTACCCACCGCCCCCCGCGCACCTGGATCAAGGTGACGGCCACCGTGCCCACCTCCGTGGCCGAGGAGGCGGCCGGACTCCTCGCCGCCGTGGCAGAAAACGGGGTGGAATACGGCTATACCGCCGCCAACCAAAATGCCCCCCAAGAGAGTCTGAGTGTCTATCTCAATGACGATGCCGCCACCGCGGAGAAAGAGGCGGCCATCGCGCGCCTCTTGGCCGAACTTGCAAAGGCGCATCCTGCTGCCGGGCCGATCAGCCTCCACCGCGAATTGATCACAGAACAGGATTGGAACGCCACGTGGAAGGACTTCTTCAAACCGTTTCCCATCACCCCCACCCTGACCATCAAGCCAAGCTGGGAGGCTTACACGTCACGCCCAGAAGAACAGGTTATCGAGATGGACCCCGGCATGGCCTTTGGCACCGGCCACCACGCCAGCACCCAGTTGGCCCTGCAACTGCTGGAACCGATTTTGCAGGTGCAACGGTCTCGCGCCCCCTCCTTTCTCGACGTCGGCTGCGGCACCGCCATCCTCGCCATGGCTGCCGCCCTTTGGGGGGCCGGCACGGTGGTGGCCATTGACAACGACCCAGACGCGGTCTTCATTGCCAAGGAAAACATCAAAACCAACCACCTTCAAACGCGCATCGCGGCCAGCGATACCCCGCTGGCGGCGCTGCCAGGCGCCTTCGACGTGGTCGTGGCCAACATCACCAGCGACGTCCTTGCCCTGCTCGCCCCGGAGCTGGTCCGCCACCTGACTCCGGGCGGCGATCTGGTCCTGGCCGGCATCCTGCGCGGCGAGCAAGAAGAGACCATCCGCGCCCTCTACCAGAAACATGGCCTGACCCAACTGGCCAGCCCATACCGCGAAGAGTGGGTCGCCTTCCACTTCCGCCGATGAGACGCTTTCTTGTCGAGCCGGCGGCCATCAACGGCGCCACCGCCCGCCTCACCGGTTCGGAGGCGCATCACCTGAGCAAGGTCCTGCGACTCAAACCCGGATCCCAAGTAACCTTGCTCGATTCCACCGGAGCCCAGCATGAGGCGCTGATCGAGCGCATCGACCGAACGGCGGTCCATCTCTCCATCCTTGCCACCACCGCTCCAGCCCCCACGGGGCCAACCCTCCATCTCGGCCAGGGGCTGCTCAAGGGGAAAAAGATGGACCTGGTGATTCAGAAGGCCACGGAACTGGGGATCACCGCCATTTACCCCTTTGTCTCGCAACATACGGTGGTCCGTCCCAGCGAGAACGACAAGGAGTCGCGCTGGCAGCGTATCGCCTTGGAGGCATGCAAGCAGTGCAACCGACCACTGCCGCCTCACTGTCACTCGATCCGGGATTTTACCACCCTCCTTCAAGAAGCCGCCCATTTCCCCCGGAAACTCCTCTTCTGGGAGGGAGGCGGTGGTGTCCCTCTCCGCCACGTCATCGCTCGGGAGACGCCCCCATCCAGCCTCTTTTTTCTCATTGGCCCGGAAGGCGGCTTCAGCCAAACGGAGCACGACTTGGCCGTAACCGCCGGCTTTACCGCCGTGACCCTCGGGAACCGCACCCTGCGGGCCGAAACCGCAGCCATCGCCGCCGCCGCCATCCTCCAGTTCCTTATCGAGCCGTAACCACGTCACTCCCCCCTTGACCCTCCGCCGTTTTGGTGGCATATAAAAAAATCTCTGTGGGGGGAGTAAAAGATGCGTGCAGTGGCACAACGAGTTACCGAGGCCGCGGTTTGGGTTGCCGGCCGATGCGTCGGGAAGATCGGGCAAGGGGTGGTGGTGCTGTTGGGGGTTGGCGACGAAGATGATGCCGCCGATGCCCGCTATCTCGCCGAAAAAATCATCAATTTACGCATCTTTGACGATGACAAGGGCCAGATGAACCGCTCCCTGGCGGAGACCGGGGGGGCTCTCCTGGTGGTGTCGCAATTCACCCTGTTCGGCGACTGCCGTAAGGGACGACGCCCCTCCTATGCAAGCGCCGCGCGGCCAGACACAGCCCGGTTACTCTACGAACTGTTCATCGATGAAGTGCGTGCCAGAAACGTCACGGTGGAAACCGGCGAATTCCAGGCAATGATGACGGTGAACCTGGCCAACGACGGTCCAGTCACCCTGCTGCTCGACTCGCGCAAATTCTTTTAGGGGGAAATGTCAACGTCATGCAGAAAACCTGGACCGAAGACCAGCAAACTATTCGCTCGGAACTCGAAGGGCTCATCGCCGCTCAAACGGAGTTGACCCTCTTCCAGCAGGGACAGACCCCCAGAAAGTTATGCCCCATGGCCATCGAAAGCGGCAGTGACGGCGATTGGCTCTCTCTGAAAAAACTTGCCGCCTTCCAGACCCCATCCGGCAACTCTCTCATTCTTTATCACCCACCAAGCTCCGCCATGCGGGGATTTCCGGCAACGCCTGTCCTCGAGACCACGACAGAACTTGGCATCACCCTCCCCAGCCGCATCATCCAGATTCAACGCCGCCGCCATCCACGCATCACCGTCGGCCCCGATTCCACGGCCACCTTCTCCAAGCTGGGGAGTCAGGCGATCTACAATGGACAGATCAGGGACGTCAGTATTGAAGGCGCCAGGTTAACCGGAACATTCACGCAAACCCTTCGCAAAGAGGATCGGCTCACCCCCCTCACTCTCGTGCTGCGGCTGCGATTCGGCGATTACGAGGAATCCATCCTGATACCGGAGGCGACAGTGCGGCGGCGCAAAGACCTCGACAAGAAACAACTGGAACTGGGGGTACACTTTACCCTAGCGAAAAACGATCTGGATCGCCTGGACACCTACCTCACGTTACGGACCATAGAGCTGGAGGCCCTCGCCCAGGCACGGGGCGCCAAGAATTAACCTCGCGCTGCCACCCCGGCGAAGAACCCCTCGTGATTCTCGCTTTCCTCGCCATACTGCGCCACCACGGCGTGCCACTGCGTCTCGGTCCGCAAAAAAGAGTCGACCAGCGCCGGGTCGAAGTGCGTCTCCCGCCCCGCCAGGATCATTGCCTTGGCCTCCTCGAAAACGAGAGGCTCCTTGTAGGCCCGTCGGGAGACCAGGGCATCGAAGACGTCGGCCAGGGCCATCATCCGGGCCGGCAGGGGAATTTCCTCCCCCTTGAGCCCGCGAGGATACCCCTTGCCGTCCCATCGTTCGTGGTGATACATGGCGATCTCATAGGCCAGAAAGAGATAGGAGGAGCCGGTCTGGGCATAGACCTCCCGCAGCAGACGGCCGCCCAGTTCCGCATGGGTCTTCATCAGCTCGAATTCAGCCTCGGTGAGTTTGCCTGGCTTGTGCAGAATGCTGTCCGGCACCCCGACCTTGCCGATGTCGTGGAGGGGGCTCACCTTGGCGATCTCCTCCACCGTACCGCGGGTAAGGCCAAGCGATGGTTGGTTCTCCTTGAGATCCGTACCGAGGATCAGGCAGTATTCCCGCACCCGATACAGATGGGCTCCGGTCTCGCCGCTGCGGTAGGCGGCAAGCCTGGTCAGTGAAAAAATCAGCTCCTCGTGCCCCTCCAGCCGCAGCAGACGCTTGCCGCCGGCAAGACGCAGATGCAGTTCATCCGGGAAAACCGGCTTGAAAAGATAATCGTCAGCGCCGAGGGACAGGGCACGGACAATGGATTTCTTGTCGTCAAGGGCGGTGAGCACGATGATATACGTATACCGCATCTCCCGCTCGCGAATGGCCTCGATCAGCTGAAAACCATCCATGCCCGGCATCATGAGGTCGGTAATCACCAGCCGCAGATCGGGGTTGTCGAGGCAAAGCCGTAATCCCTCCGCACCATTTTCCGCCTCCAGCACCGTGTATCCGTGTTTTTCGAGCTGGACGTGAAGCAATCGGCGCTGGGTCGGTTCGTCTTCCACCAGCAGGATCTTATCGGGTTGCGGCGGGGTCATCGGCGGCACTCCTTGGTTTGCAAACTTTTTGCCCTGTCAGTCTATCGCAAAGAGAAAACAAACACCAACCCCTAAAATGCCCTGCCAACACGACACATCGCCCGCAGCAGATTCCAGTTTTTATTTCCTGCCGTGGGCCTTGAGCCAGAGGCGGCGCATGGTGGTCCGTGCCTCGTCATCCGCCAGGGTGGCGAGAAGGACATCAAGCTCACGCGCCTCCTCCGGGGTGAGTGGTGGCGAGGCGTCCGCGACCTCGGCCGGGGTCGGCTCCTGATCGAGGCTGCTGTTGAGTTGGAAACGAATGTCGGTGAGCTTCGTTGCGCTGGGCAACCGGCGGTTGATCTCGCCAAGCAAGGTGCCCCGCTCCAGATGGAGCTGCTGGAGCCAGACCGGATCGCCCACCTCCACCCAGAGTACGGTGCCACGGATGATGGTCGGCTGCGCCCGCCAGGCGACCTCCTCCCCCACCACCTCTTGCCAGAAGAGAAACACCGTGTGCAGCCCCATTTTTTCGCGCCATTGCCGCTCCTGGCTGAGGTTGCCCAACAGTGTGCCGAGGTCGGTGAGCTTTCCGGGGGGGCGGTTCACAATGGCTCCTTGGGAGGATTGACCTATCGTGCGGCCCACAGGCCGCTCTTGTCGCCGTATTGTAAACAACCCTTGCCGCTTTTGAAAGAACTCATTATATATGGGCACACTTTACGTGCGGCCCGAAGGCCGCCTCCACCGCCCCCTCACGAGGTATTCCATGGGCTTTCGCTGCGGCATTGTCGGTCTGCCCAACGTCGGCAAATCGACCATCTTCAATGCGCTTACCGCGGCCGGCATCGAGTCGGCCAACTACCCCTTCTGCACCATCGAGCCCAACGTCGGCATGGTGCCGATGCCGGATGAACGGCTCGATCGGCTGGCGGAGTTGGTCAAGACCAAGAGCAAGGTGCCGACCCAGATGGAGTTCGTCGATATCGCGGGGCTGGTGAGCGGCGCCAGCAAGGGCGAAGGGCTGGGCAACCAGTTCCTCGGCCATATCCGCCAGGTGGACGCCATCGCTCATGTGGTGCGCTGCTTTACCGACGACAACATCGTCCACGTCAGCGGCTCCATCGACCCGGTCCGCGACCGCGAGGTGATCAACACCGAACTCATCCTCGCCGACCTCGACACCGTGCAGAAACGGTTGACCAAGACCGCCTCCCAGGCCAAATCCGGTGACAAGGTCTACAAGGAGCAGCTTGCCATTCTCCAGGCCATCGAGGCGCACTTGAACGACGGCAAGCCCGCCCGGTTGCTCGCACTCGACGACACCGGCAAGAAACTCCTCAAAGAGCTCTTCCTGCTCACCGCCAAACCCCTGCTCTATGTGGCCAACGTCCATGAGGACGACATCCTCACCGGCAACGCCATGGTGGAGGCGCTCCAGAAGGCGGCGGCCGAGGAGCACGCCTCGGTGGTGATGATCTCCGGCGCCATCGAGGAGGAACTGAGCAACCTTGCCCCGGAGGAACGGCTCGACTTTCTGAAAGAGATGGGACTGACCGAACCCGGTCTGAACCGGCTCATCCGGGCGGGCTACGAGCTTCTCGGGCTCATCACCTACTTCACGGTGGGCGAGAAGGAAACCAGGGCGTGGACCATTCCCAAGGGCGCCAAGGCGCCCCAGGCCGCCGGGGTGATCCACACCGACTTCGAGCGAGGCTTCATCCGCGCCGAGGTCATCGCCTACGCCGATTACATCGCCTGCGGCAGCGAGGCCGTCGCCCGCGAGAAAGGCCTGCTACGCTCGGAAGGCAAGGAGTATGTGGTGCAGGACGGCGACTGCATCACCTTCCGCTTCAACGTCTGAAAAAAAAAGGCCGCCCCTGCGGACGGCCTTTCCCGACAACGTTTCACTTCCGCAAGGAAGGCGTTATTTCTTCCGCACCACCGCCTCCCTGGTCATCTGGGCTGCATCGCTCTTGATCTCGACCAGGTCCTTCTTCATCTCGGCCAGACCATACCAGGTGACATAGTCCGGGTTCATGTGGAAGGCCCCCTGGAAGGCGCGCATCCGGTGCTCCAGGAACATGACGTAGAGGGTCTGCTCGACGGGCGTCATGCTGTCGTAGAAGGTCAACAGATCGGGATAGGGCGGCTTGCCCTTCTGCGGCTTGATGATCCCCTTCCGGTAGAGGCCGGCCACCGTCTCGATGGCCTCGGCCATCAGTTTATCCGCTTCCTTGATCATCGCATCGGCATTGGCCAGGTTGGTCTTGGCATAGGCCGTGCTGTGGCACTGGCTGCACACCTTGATCATCCGGTCCCTTTCCGCCTGCCAGGAGGCCTTATCCAGGCGGGCGACCTTGCCGGCCTTGACCACGTCGAGCCGGGCCGTGGGCTTGCCGTTCATGTCCAGGACCTGCAACCCCTTGAGAATGGTAACGCGGTAGCCCATCCATTCGGGGTCATCCTCGGGCAGTCGCAGGGCGAGGAAGCCCCAGGCGGTCATCACCCGATGGTCGCCGTTTTCCATGTGGCAAGTCTGGCACTTGGGCGCCCGGCCGGTGTCGCCCTCGGCCTGATAGATGACGCCGTGCTTGGAGGAAGACCACATCTCCCACTGGGGATGGTCAAAGCCCATGTGGCAGGTGCGGCACGCCTCGGGCCGATTCGCCTCGGCCTTGGAGAACTTGTGCCGGGTATGGCAGGAGTCGCAGGGAGAGCCGTAATGCCCCTGGGCCTTGGTGGCGGCATCGCGGACCCCGACCTTGTGGCAACCGCCACAGCCCTTGAGCCCCTGGATGAAGGGGTGGGGCTGGATCCCATTGGTCGGCATGGCGCTCATAGCGACCCAGCCGGCCGCATGCTTGCCGGCCATGTACTGGTCGTACTGGGTGCTATGGCACTTCTGGCAGGTCTTCTCGGTGGGCAACTGCACCTTGCTCACATCGGTACTGCTCTGGTGTGCGCTGCCATGGCAGTCGGCGCAGTCCACCTGACCGCTCTTGCCCATGGCGCCGTCAAGGAAATCCTTGACGACGTTAGGGGTGACCTTGCGATGGCACCCGATGCACGCGCTTTCCCCGCTGGCGGCGGGTGAGGGCATGAAGGCCAGCAGGCTGGCCACCACACCCAGGCAAAGCATGCCGCTTTTCCTGTTCATCCTCTCTACCTCCCGTTGTCTGTGGTTGTCGAAGGCCCTGCCGCTCCCGGACATGGCAGGACCGTATTATTTTATCGTAGTACAGGAGCGAAAAAGGATTCCTTGACTTAGGTCAATGCCTGGAGCATCAGTCGAGCAGCCGCTTCTGGCCGCTCAGTTTCTGGAGGGCACCGATGGCCTGGGTCACCTCAAGCACGCCCAGGTACTCGCCCCGTTCATTGCGGACCGGCAGATAGCGGATCAGGATCTTGTCGCCCTTGAAGTCGATCCAGAATTCGGCCTGATCACGGCTGCCATCCTTGAAGCCCTCGACGATCCGGCGCACCGTATCGACGCTCTTCTCCGGATGGCATTTCTCCACCTTGCGGCCGATCACCGAACGGGTGCGCGGGAAGAGCTTCTCGCGGTCGAGGCGATTGAAATAGGCCACGGTATCCTCGGCATCGACAAAGGTGACCTCGAAGGGCAGGGTCTCCAAGATTCCCTCGATCTGCTCATAGGTGAGGTTGTGGATCAAGCCCCGCTTCGCCGTGAGGACCTTTTCCACCTCCTCGATCATCCGGCCGAATTTCTCCTGCGCCGCCTCGCCGTAGGCGGCTTTATCGATCTCGGCAAAGGCGGCGAGCAGCTGCTCGTTGTCCTCCGCCGCCATAATGCGGCGGCCCATGGGGTAGAGCACGTCGTTTTCCTTCCAGATATGCTCGGCCCTGATTTCGAGATAACGCATGCCCTGGTTGCGGTATTCGGCCCGCTGGTCGGCGGTCATTTCCTTGAGCTGCGGGGCGGTGGCCACCATGCGCGCCAGCAACTCCCGCTCCATGGCATGTTCCTGCAGCATGACCCCGATCGGACCGCCTGCCTGTGGGATTCCCCGCTCCTGCATCAGGGGGAAGAGGTGCTCCTCCTCCTTGCGGTTGTGGATCTTGTCGCCGAATTCGAGGAGGAAATCGAGCGCCCGGACCATCTGCACCGGCTGCGTCGCGGTCTTTTCCAGGTTCTCAAGGCACTCCTTCAGGACCGCCATGGCGCGTTCGATCATTTCGTGTTCAGCGATAAGAAATTCATCCCAGCGTGCGTATTTCATTTTTCTCTCCTTTTGGGTAAGCTCAAGGCTGGAGGCGTGGTCCACCGAACCGGCAGGACGGTGTCCATCCCTGCCCCCTCTTTGAGAAGAATATCACACAAAAATGAGCGCCTTGGTTTGACGTAGATCAAGAATCACCAAAAAACAGAATGTCGGGGCGGCGCGGGAAACGGCACGGCGCCGCAGAATCCCCTGGAAATGCGACGGCATTTCTGGCATTTTATGCCTCCTCCGTAACGAACCAGGAAAAGAGGAAACCAGCATGCAGATACGCACCAATACCAAGCAGCTCGTCTGCCAGTCGGTGATCGGCGAGATCACCTCGCCGCTGGGCGGCATCAACCCCTACCGCATCGACCCGGAGGGCCACTCCGACCTCTACCCCGGCGTGGGCGGCATCACCTACAACCTGCGGATCGGGGACTTGGCCGGCAACCTCTTTGCCGACCATGTGGAACCGGGGGTTTCGCTGAGCAACTTCACCCAGTACCAGGGCCAGCCGGGGCCGAACCGGGCGCTCAACCTCTTCTCCTGCGTCGGCAATGTCGCCACCGTGGTCTCGGGCGAGGCCAAGGGCAAAACCGGCCGGGTCACCGGCAAACACGGCGGCATCGAGCACGTGCTCATCGATTTCGACCCCAAGGTGCTCGACCAGTTGGTGATCGGCGACAGGATCCAGATCAAGGCCTATGGTTGCGGTCTGCAACTGCTCGACTACCCCGGCATCAAGGTGATGAACCTCGATCCGGCGCTTTTTGACACTCTGTCGATCAAGCCGCTCAAGAACGGGCGGCTCGCGGTGCCGGTCACCCACGAGGTGCCGGCCCGGATCATGGGCTCGGGCATTGGCGCCTCCCACAGCCACAGCGGCGATTACGACATCCAGCTCTTCGACCGTCCCACGGTGGAGCAGTATGGGCTCGACGATTTGCGGCTCGGCGATTTCGTGGCCATCACCGACGCCGACGCCACCTACGGCCGGATCTACAAAACCGGTGGGGTGGTGATCGGCATCGTGGTCCATTCCAACTGCGTGCTGGCCGGCCACGGCCCCGGCGTCATGGTGGCGATGTCCTCGGCCGAGGGCCGCATCACCCCGGTCATCGACCCCAAGGCGAACCTGAAACATCTTTTCAAAAAACCGGCGCAACCGCCCGCTAGGCAACGCCGACATTGAAATAAACTTTGCGCAGGTGCCGCCGTTCCAGGTATAGTTGAACAATGTCCGACAAAGCAGGGGGGCTTTGCCGCGTCCGTCCCAGCGTGTTGCGTGACCATGGAAAAAACCATCCTCATCGTTGATGATTCTGCCATGATCCGGCGTATTGTCAGCCAGATCCTTCAGGAATATGGCCACCGGACGGTGGTGGCCGAAAATGGCCAGAAGGGTTACGAACAGGCCGTAACCCTCCAGCCCGATCTCATCATCATGGACATCGAGATGCCGGTGATGGGCGGCATTGCCGCCACCGAACGTCTCAAGGCCGATACCCGGACCGCCCGCATCCCGGTCATCTTCTTCACCTCCCTCGGCGGCGAGGAAGACATTCAGCAGGCCAGGAATGCCGGCGGCGCCGGCTTCCTGAACAAGCCCATCTGCAAGGAAGAACTCGGCAAGGCCGTCAGCGATCTCGTGGGAGGGCCGTGATCCGATGGCCTCCATTCAGGATTACCTCTTCGACAGCACCCTGCTCACCGATACCCTCGCCTACCTCGCCGACCACCACGGATTGACGGTCACCGTGAACGACAGCGCCGGCCAGCTGCTGTTACAACGCGGTCCCCATCACGCCAACGCCGCCACCCGGTTCCACCCCTTCCGCTTCGCCAGCGACCTCGGCGGGATCACCTGCGCCGCCGCAAACGAACAGACCTTGGCCAATGCCGCGCCGCACATCACCTTCGCCCTCACCATGCTCAACTCCCAACTTGAGCGCGAGGTGGAACTGCGGGAGACCGCCGATGAGATGCTCCAACTGTCGAGCCAGCTCAACTTTCTCTATAAACTGGCCCGCAAGATCATCGGCATCGACGATCTGACCCGCTGCTACGAGATCATCCTGCACGAAATCTCCCAGGCCATCGGCGCCGACCACGCCATGATCAACACCAAGGGCCGCTGGGAGGAAAAAATCCGGGTCGCCTACAACCTCACCCCGGAACAGCAGGCCGCCATCGAGTCGCGGCCGTCGGTTACCACTGCCACCGGCAGCGACACCATCATCTTCACCTGCGAAGACGGCGCCTCGCTCATCTATTCGCCGCTCAAGGAAAAAGAAGGCCGCAGCGGTTACGCGGTCTTCGCCCGCTCCAAAGATCACCGATGCTTTTCGGCCTATGAGAAAAAATTCGTCAGCATCATCGAGAACATCATCTCGCCCACCTTCGAAACCCTGCGCCTCTACGACAGCCTCCAGGACCTTTACCTCAACACGGTCAAGGCCCTGGCCGCCGCCATCGACGCCAAGGACGAGTATACCCATGGACACTCCTTCCGGGTGGCCAAGTACACCCTCGCCATCGGCCGTCATCTCGACATCGACCAGAAACGGCTGAACGACCTCGAAATCGCGGCCTACATGCACGACCTGGGCAAGATCGGCATTTCGGAGGCGATCCTCGGCAAGCCCGGCAAACTCACGCCGGAGGAGTTCTGCGAGATCCGACGCCACCCGGAGTTCACCGACAAGATCCTGCAACCGATCAAGCTGCCCGCCTTCATCGTCGATGCCGCGGTGCAACACCATGAGCGGCTCGACGGCACCGGCTACCCGCTGGGCCTGGTTGGCGAAAAGATCTCCTTCTTTGCCCGGGTCATTGCAGTGGCCGACGTCTTCGACGCCCTCACCTCAAAACGCCCTTACCGCGATGCGCTCTCCGTCGAGGAGGCGCTGCGCATCCTCTGCGACGGCATCGACCTCAAATTCGACCGCACCGTGGTGCTCGCCTTTCTCCGCGCCCTGAACCACGAAGGAGGACTGGGCGAGGTGCTCTCCATCATCAACATGAATCTGCAGTTTGCCGCGATCCAGAACCTGAACACCTTTCTGATCGAACTGACCGATTTCATCATCAACAAGGAATCCCTCCGCCCGTCGGCATAACCGGGCGGCCCGCAGCCAACGAGGATATTTTTGTGGACGACAAGGCACGACTCAAGGCGATCCTGCTGGAAAAATCCTACCGCCAAGGCAAATTCAAGCTCTCCTCCGGCAAGGAGTCCGATTTTTATATCGACGGCAAACAGACCACCCTTTCGGCCGAAGGCGGCTACCTCACCGGCAAGCTCCTCTTCGAGCTGATCCGGCAGAGCGGCAAGAAGATCGACGCGGTGGGCGGCATGACCCTGGGCGCCGACCCCATCGTCACCGCGGTTTCGGTGGTGAGTTTTCTTGAGAAGCAGCCGGTTCCGGCCTTCATCGTCCGCAAGGAATCGAAGAAGCACGGCACCGAGGCCTACATCGAGGGGCAGCAGAACATCCCGGCCGGTGCCACCGTGGCCCTGGTGGAGGACGTGGTCACCACCGGCGGCACGCTGCTCAAGGTGATCGACCGGGTCGAGGCCCAAGGGTATAAGGTGGGGCTGGTGGCGACCATCATCGACCGCGAGGAGGGGGGGGCCGAGGCGCTGGCCGCCAAGGGCAGCGGCTACCCGCTGGTCGCCCTCTTCACCCGGACCAGCCTGCTGGCGTAAGGGACGTCATGTCGGTCACTATCCCCACCACCATGACCTGCAAGGCGTGCGAGGGCGAGCTTGAGGTGCTCCGCATGTGCCGGCGCATCCGGATGCGCTGCACCCGCTGCGGCAAGGAATTTCAGATTCACGAGGTGGCGGACCGGCTCGACGCCGCCACCGAGGCGATCCTCGAACGCTACACCGTCCTCATCTACGACTGATTGACCTCTTCCGCCCCGATTCCATTCTCAAGCAAGAGGGGAACGCGAAGGCAGTGAATGGACTCGGCCCATTGACGAGTGAGCAGCGACGGCCAGGGACGGCCTAATGTCGTGCGAGCCAGGGATGGCGAAAGCACGACGGACGAGACAGTACAGTTCGGTACGGCGAGGAGCCGCGCAGCGCGTTGAGCCGGCAGCAGCGAAGCGGCGAGGTTACCGCTTGTTTGAGATTGGAATCACCACTCCAGGCGGAGGACGCCATCCAGCGGTTCCGCCTTGGCGATCCGCACCTCCACCGTATCACCCGGCTGGAAATGCACCCCCTGATTGGGCGGCAGTTCCGCTTCCAGCAGACAATCGAGCAGCACCACATTGACCCGGCGCGGGCCCTTGCCTACCACCAGGGCCGCCACCCGCTGACCAAGCCGAGCCGCCAGGTATTTGAGCAGCCAGTACCGATGGCGGTCGCGGCGGGCTTGGTTCACCCGGCCCTGGGTGGTGTTGATGGCGCCGATGATCCCCCGCAATTCCTGCTCGCCAAAGCAGATTCCCGCGCCCCGCTTGAGCTGGTGGATCTGGTGCTGCATCACCAGGTCGAGCAGGCGGCGGATGGGCGAGGTAACGGTGGTGTACTGCATGACCCCGACCCCGCTGTGGTAGCCGGGGGTGGTCAGCAACTGGCCGGGCTTCAACTGTTTGCGCTGGCGCCAGATGGTGAAGAGGTCGCGCTGGTAGCCCTGGGCCACCCGCTGATGGGGCTCGTCCTGCACCCGGAACAGACCGGGCGCCACCCGGCTGGCCACGAACTCGGCGGCCAGGGTGTTGGCCAGCACCATGAACTCGGCCACCAGCAGACGGGCCGGGGTATCCACGTCGGCCAGGCCCACCTGCACCACGCCATCTGCACCGATGCGCACATTGACGTCTGGAATCGGCAGCAGGACCGCACCATTCTGGATACGGCGCTGCTGGAGCCGGCGGCTCAGATCGCGCAGCAGCCGCAAGGGTTCGTCCTGCTCCATCATCCCCTCGGCCTGGGGGTAGGTCAACTGACGCTGCACCATCACCGCGCTGGGCACGATCTCGTACCCCCGCACTTCGCCATCGGCCGACAACTCTACCAGGAAGCTCATCGCCGCCCGCGGCCGACCGGCAATCAGGCTGCATACCCCTTCGGACAGGGCGCGGGGCAGCATGGGGACCTGCATGTCGTCGAAATAGATCGAGGTGACGCGCCGGCGCGCCTCGGCAAAGATCGGACTCTCGGGCTTGACGTAGAGGGCGACGTCGGAGATGTGGATGCCCACCCGAAAACCGTCGCTGAGCTTCTCCACGTGAAGGGCGTCGTCGAGGTCGCGGGTCTCGGCGCCATCGATGGTCAGCAGCGGCAGGTGGGTCAAATCGCGACGGCGCGGGTCAGCCAGCAGCTCCTCGACCGTGGGCTCCGCCACCCCGGCCAGGGCGAGCAACTCCTCGCTGAAGGTGGCGGCGATGCCGCTCTTGAGGAGCGGGATATTCTCGTCCGCCTGCCAGACTCCGGCTTGCACCAGGAGATGGTACGGATCGTGCGGCCGGGTCAGGCCGGCGGCTTTCAGCATCTCGCGGGCCAGGCTCGCCTCGGGGGCCTCGTTGCCAAGGAGATAAAAATCCGCCACCAGCTTGAGGCAGAGGTCGCGCTCCGGCCACGCGGCCGGCAGCACCTCGCCGTTGGCCAGCCTTTGCAGGTTCTCGGCGCCGCGGCCGAGCAAGGCCTCCCGCTCCTGCTCCTTTTCCACCTTGGCCCGCAGCTGCTCCACCACCTCGGGATGGTGCACGGCAATGCGGCCATCCTTGTACTTGAAGTAGAGGCGGTCGAGGAAGATAGCGCGCAAGAAGGCGGCCACCTGATCGTCATCCGGCTCCTCGCCGAAGATCAGGCCGGCAAGGAAGGTGGGGGTAAAGAGGGAGTCGGCGTTCTCCTTGGCCAGCTCCCAGACCTCGCCGAGATCGACCGCCGCCATCAGCTCCTGGCGCCGCTGGTCGGTTTCCTTGAGCTGTTGCTGCAAGGCATCGCGGCTCAGGCCGGCCGGCAGCGCCGTGCTGCTCTGATGCACGGCCCGCGCCTCGGGCAGGTTGGTTTCGCGGCCGTGCTGGTTCAAGATCCGCAGCCGCTTGGCCGACTCCTCCAGGACCACGGCACAGTAGAACTTGCCGTGTTCGATGTACTCAACGATTCTGCCGATGGCTGCCATGTGTGTGTCGTACGGCCAGGGTTTGCGCGGATGCGAAAAAGTTGCCCAACCTACCAGGATTCCCCGTCCTTGTCATCAAGTAATGATGGCTTGACAAAGAGTACCAAATCACGGCAGGCGGGAAAGAAAAAACAACGTCTCCCATAACGTGGCCAGTCGGCAGCGCAGCTTTTTGACGGTGCCGACACCGAGGACACATCCGACGAAAGAGCGCGAATCGCCCCGCGCCACCTTGTGATTCTGCAAGCGGCCCAGCCAGAAACCGGCTATAGTGGCCTCTCACCCTCACCAACGAGAGTACCATGCCCGACACCCCAGAGGTCAAATCCGGCATCGTGGCCCTGATCGGGCCGCCCAACGTGGGCAAATCGACGCTGCTGAACAGCCTCCTCGGCCAGAAGATCTCCATCGTCAGCCCCAAGCCGCAGACCACCCGCAACCGCATCGTCGGCGTGGTGAACGGCCCGGCGTACCAGATCGTCCTGCTCGACACCCCGGGCATTCATAAGGCCCGCGACCCGCTCAACATCGAGATGGTCAAGATCGCGCTCACCACCCTGGCCGAGGTGGATGCGGTGGTCTTCATGGTCGACGTCACCATGCCGCTGCCGGGCAAGACCCCGCCCGACTACCTGCCCAAGGAGGGGCCGCCGGTGGTGCTGGTGATCAACAAGATCGACACCGTGGGCAAGGAGAAGCTCCTGCCCATCATCACCGCCTACCAGGGTCTTTACCCCTTTACCGCGGTGATCCCGCTCTCGGCCCTGGCCGGCGACGGCACCGAATTGCTGGTCAGCGAACTCTGCCGCCTGCTGCCGGTGGGGCCGCGCCTCTACCCGGAGGAGATGCCCACCGACGCCACCGAGCGCTTCATCGTGGCGGAGATGATCCGGGAGAAGATATTCCTCAAGGCGCGGGACGAGGTGCCCTATTCCACCGCGGTGACGGTGGAGAGCTTCAAGGAGGATGAGGCCAACGGGCTCACCACCATCCACGCCACCATCATCGTGGAGAAGGATTCGCAGAAGGGGATCATCATCGGCAAGGGCGGCGCCATGCTCAAGGCCATCGGCCAGGCGGCGCGGCGGGATATCGAGGAACTCCTCGACCAGAAGGTAATGCTCAAGCTGTGGGTGCGGGTGGAGAAGAACTGGACCAAGAACCCGCGCATCCTCAAAGAACTGGGGTTTTAACAGCGGCCAAACAAAAAGGGAGGCCGCGGCCTCCCTTGCTCCACCCTATTTTCCCTCTCTTCAAACCATCACGTCAAGCTGCGAACTGCGCCGTTTTTCCGGGGCACGGGCCGTCTTTTGGTCACGTTCCTCCGCCTCCGCCACCTTGCGGCTCCGGTTCTTGTCCGCCGTCTGCTGCGCCTCGTTGACCGGCCGCGCCGTCTCCAGCGCCGCGGCGGAGAGGTTGGCCACCACCGCCGGCGCGGTCTCGCTGGTCTGCCCGGTTTCCGGCCGTTCGGGCCGCACCCGCTCCGGCGCGTTGGCCTGCGACGCAGTGTCGGGCCGTTCCGCTCTGGTTGCCGTCTGGGTCGCGCTCATCGGATCAAGCACCATACCCCACCTCCTTGTGCAGGATTCACCCGCATCATTTTTTCCACGAAATTACTCTATCATAACTCATAACCGCAGACAATCAATTCCCCGCTCCAGGCCGGCCTAGACGCGGCTTACCTTATGCGAAACAACCCGCCACAACAAGGAAACAACCATCACAGGGCAAGATGCAGGCGGACGGCGGCGTCAATCGTTGTCATCCGTTTCTTGCCGAGGCGGCCCTGGGCAGCCCCGACCAGACGCTCCTTGGCAATGGTCCGAATCTGCTGGGCCTGGGCCTTGGAAGGCTTCGGCAGGCCGGATTCCCGAGGATCGAGAGCAACCTCGAAGGGATAGACCTTGGTGACATTGGAGGTGATGGGCAGCACCGTAACCGTCCCCGCGGCGCGGTTGTTGGCATCGTTGCT
>JAJZRO010000029.1 GCA_021802645.1 Deltaproteobacteria bacterium
TTTGTTAGGTAGCGGAATCGGGTGGGCTTGTCAATCGCCGGAAGGTCGGCAGCAGGACGGGTCTCGCGGCTATGGTCGGCTGTTCAGCGCGGCCTGCAAGGCTTGGGCAATGAGTTGCCTGGGGGGCACCGCCGATGCCCCATAGCGGCGTCAGGTCATGCCGAAGTGAAGCACGGTGCGGCTGGCAGGCTCGATATCCTGGCCATCCACCCGCACCGTGGGGCTGCCGATGAAGCGACGGGCGTGCGCCTCTGCGGCGGTGGCGACCACCGTGTGGGTGAGCGTGACGGTGACGCCGAGTTCCGCGGCTATCTCCCGGACCAGCGCCAGGGTGGCCGGCGTGGCGTCGCAGCCGGCGATGGAGAGGACTTCGACCCTTGGTTCGGTGGTCATGGCTTGGGCATCCCTTCCCTCTTGCAGTAGAAGCGCCATTCCTTGCTGACGATGAGCCGGGCGCCCCGCTGCCAGCTGAAGAAGGACCAGGCCCATTGCATGAGAACGGAGAGGCGGTTCTTGAAGCCGATGAGGTAGTAGATGTGGACCACGACCCAGGCGAGCCAGGCAAAGAAGCCGGCAAAGCGCAGGCGGCCCAGCTCGACGATGGCCCGGCTGCGGCCGATGGTGGCGAGCTGCCCCTTGTCGCGGTAGTGGAAGGGGCGTCGCGTCCGTCCGGCGTTTTCGCGCAGGATGTTTTTGGCGATGGCGCGCCCCTCCTGGAGCGCCACCGGCGCCAAGCCCGGCAGCGGGGTGGCGCGGCCATGGTCAAAGTGGGCCTGGTCGCCGGCCACGAAGACCTCGGGATGGTTGGGGATGCTGAGGTCGGCTGCCACCAGGATGCGGCCCTGGCGGTCGGTGGCCACCTCCAGCTTTTCTCCCAGCTTTGAGGCGTGGACACCGGCGGCCCAAAGGATGGTGGCGGCCTCCAGCCGTTCCTGGCCGACCTGCACCCCGTTGGCATCCATGCCGGTCACCCGGCTGGCGGGCCAGATCTGGACGCCGAGCCGTTCGAGGTTGCGGGCCGCCTCGCTCGCCAGCTTTTCGCTGAAGGAGGCCAGGATGCGCGGCTCTGCCTCGATGAGGATGATGCGGGCGAGACGAGGGTTGATGTTGCGGAAGTCGCGGGTCAGGGTGTAGCGGCTCATCTCGCCGATGGCGCCGGCCAGTTCCACCCCGGTGGGGCCGCCGCCGACGATGACGAAGGTGAGGAGGCGCCGTTGTTCGGCCGGGTCGGTGGCGCACTCGGCCGCCTCGAAGGCGTTGAGCACCCGGCGCCGGATTTCGGTGGCCTGCTCGATGGTCTTGAGTCCCGGCGCAAATTCCTCCCATTCCTCGTGGCCGAAATAGACGTGATGGGCGCCGCAGGCCAGGAGCAGGTAATCGTAGGAAACCGTGGCAGTGCCGGCCATGACGGTGCGGGCGGCAAGATCGACGCCGGTCACCTCTTCCTGCAGGACCGTGATGTTGCGGCACCGGGCCAGGATGTGGCGGATGGGCGCGGCGATGTCGGCGGGGCTCAAGGCGGCCATGGCCACCTGATAGAGCAGGGGCTGGAAGAGGTGATAGTTGCGGCGGTCGATGAGGGTCACCCGGAGGCCGGGTTGGTTGCCGAGCACCTTGGCGGCATTGAGGCCGGCAAAGCCGCCGCCGACGATGACCACGTGTTTCGTTGCCGCTGCCATCTCAGAAGCCTGCCGAACCGGGGGTGCGCGGGAAGGGGATCACCTCGCGGATGTTGGCCATGCCGGTGACGAACTGCACGATCCGTTCGAAGCCGAGGCCGAAGCCCGCGTGGGGCGCGGAGCCGAAGCGGCGCAGGTCGAGGTACCACTGGTAGTCGGCAAGAGGCAGGCCGCTTTCGGTGAGACGGGCAAGGAGCACCTCGTAGCGCTCCTCGCGCTGGCTGCCGCCCACGATCTCGCCGATGCCGGGGAAAAGGATGTCCATGGCCGCCACCGTGCGGCCATCGTCGTTTTGCCGCATGTAGAAGGCCTTGATCGCTTTGGGGTAGTCGGTGACCACCACCGGCTGCGCAAAGATCGTCTCGGTGAGATAGCGCTCGTGCTCGGATTGCAGGTCAAGCCCCCATTCCACCGGAAATTCGAAGTCATGGCCCGAGGCCTTGAGCCGTTCGATCGCCTCACTGTAGGGCAGGCGGATGAAGGGGTTGGCCAGCACGTTCTCCAGGCGACCGATAAGTCCCTGGTCGATGAACTGACCAAAGAGGTCGAGGTCCTCGCGGCATTCGGTGAGGGCGCGCTGCACCAGGTGTTTGAGCAAGGCCTCGGCCACGTCGATGTCACCCGCCAGGTCGCAGAAGGCCATCTCCGGTTCGATCATCCAGAACTCGGCGAGATGGCGGCTGGTGTTGGAGTTCTCGGCCCGGAAGGTGGGGCCGAAGGTGTAGACGTTGCCGAGGGCCAGGGCGTAGATCTCCGCCTCCAGCTGGCCACTCACCGTGAGGCTGGTGCGGCGGCCGAAGAAGTCCTGGCTGAAATCCACCTTGCCATGTGACTTGGGCGGTTGGTCGAGGTCGAAGGAGGTCACGGTGAACATCTCGCCGGCGCCTTCGCAATCGCTGGTGGTGATGATCGGGGTGTGGATGTAAAAGAAGCCGCGTTCCTTGAAGAAATCGTGCACCGCCTGGCTCAAGACGCTCCGCACCCGGGCCACGGCGCCAAGCGCGTTGGTGCGCGGCCGCAGGTGGCTGATGGTGCGCAGGAACTCGAAGGAATGGCGTTTCTTCTGGAGGGGGTAGCTCTCCGGGTCGGCCCAGCCGTACACCGTGACTTCGCGGGCTTTCAGTTCCACCGCCTGGCCCTTGGCCGGCGAAAGGGCAAGCTCTCCGGTCACCCGCACCGCGCAGCCGGTGGCCAGGCGCGCGATCTCGGCCTCGTAGTTCGGCAGGCTCGCCTCGGCGATGACCTGGAGGTTTTTGAGGCAGGAGCCGTCATTGATTTCCAGGAAGGAAAAGGTCTTGGCGTCGCGCCGGGTGCGGACCCAGCCATTGACGGTGACGCTCTCGCCCAGGGGTTGCGCGCGGAGCAGGGATGCGATGCGGTGTGTGGTCATGGGGATCGGATGCCTTGCGATTGCGGGTTGTCTTTGCCTGTCTTCCACAGTAAGTTTGGAAGCCAGGGTTTGGCAACACTTTTTTCCCGGCCGATGCCGGCCAGCCTCAAGGAGCGGACTCGTGAATGACGACACCCTGTACCATCTCGACCCGAAGGCGTGCGCCCTGTTGGTGGTGGATATCCAGGAGAACCTGATGCGGGTGATCCACGGCCAGGAGGAGGTGGCGAAGAACGCGGCCCTGCTCGTCCGGGCCGCCAAGGTGCTCGACCTGCCCATCGTCGCCACCACCCAGTACGTGACGCGGATCGGCCCCTTTGTGGCACCGGTGGCCGAGGCATTGGGCGAGGTATCAGCCCTCGACAAGCTCGAATTCGATTGCTTCAACAACGAGGCGATCAAGGCGGCGGTGAAAAGACTGCCAGCCTCAGTGAACACCCTGATCCTCTGCGGGGTGGAGACCCACATCTGCGTCTACCAGACGGCGTTGGGGGCGCTCAAGGCCGGCTACCGGGTGTGGGTGGCGGCGGACGCAGTCTCGTCGCGGGTGAAGAAGAACTACAAACTGGGGTTGGCGCGACTGCGGGAGATGGGCGCGGTGGTCGGCACCACCGAGATGATCATCTACGACTGGCTGGGCAAGGCGGGAACGCCCGAGTTCAAGGCCCTGCTGCCTTTATTGAAATGAGGGGGCGCTTAGGCTTCGTCCCCTTCCAGATTCCCCGGCATCCCTTCGATAAAGGCCTTGATCTCGTCCCGCACCCGGCGGTAGTGGCTGAGGGCCTCCGCTTCGCTGGTCGCCTTGGCGGCCAACCGCGGCGGATCGTCGAAGCCGCGGTGGAGACGCTTGGCGTTGCCCGGAAAGATCGGGCAGCTTTCCTGCGCATGGCCGCAGAGGGTGATGACGTAATCAAAGGGTACGGCCGGCAATTCGTCCACCGTCTTTGACCACTGGCCGGAGATATCCACCCCGGCCTCGGCCATCACCGTCACCGCCTGCGCGTTCATCCCGTGTTTGACCACCCCGGCGGAAGACGCCTCGATGACGTCGCCCTTGAGGGCGCGCGCCCACCCTTCGGCCATCTGGCTGCGGCACGAGTTGCCGGTGCAGAGAAAGAGGATTTTCAATCGGCCCACGGCAATCCCCTCAGCAGCAGCCGGCGACCCGGCAGATCGCCTGCCGGATCAGCGTCGGCGGAATCGCCTCGTGGGTCTCGCCCTGCCAGACGATGGTCCGGCATGATTCCGCCTGGCCGGTAAGGTCGCCGCAGGAGCAGCAGGGGCTCTCCGAGGCGGAGGCCAGGGGCAGCACCCTTTCGAGCGGCACGCCGTTGATGCAAATCAGGTTCGACTGGCCGATCTCCGCCGCCGTGAGTTTGGTTTCGATAAGCACTATTTCCACCCCCTTGGGACGGCATTCCGCTTGAAGTTCGCGCACCAGCTCGACGATCCCCTTGCCGGTAGCGGCGCATCGGTCGCAGGTCTTGCCCCCTTGCTCCAGATGTTTCCATTCCACGGTCACGGTTTTCATACGAATTATTCCCCTTTGCTTGTGTCGGGCGCGCCGGCCGATTCGGGTATTCTTGCCCTGCCTGGCCAGCAGCAGCCCTGGTTGATGTTGTTGACATGGCAGGCACCGTCCATGTCTTCCTGTTCCACCTGGAGGGTGGTGTGGTGGATGGCAAACTCGTGGCGCAGGTGTTCGGCGGTGGCGTGGAGAAAAGCGTCATCGCCGCCCGCTGGCATGACCAGATGGGCGGTGAGGACATTTTCCGTGGTGCTGGCCGCCCAGATGTGCAGATCGTGAACGCAG
Source organism: Deltaproteobacteria bacterium (assembly GCA_021802645.1). GTDB lineage: Bacteria > Desulfobacterota > Desulfobulbia > Desulfobulbales > Desulfurivibrionaceae > JAJZRJ01. Next base: position 4,883 of record JAJZRO010000029.1, read on the forward strand.
GCCACCCCCGGCAGGCCGGTGAGGTAATCGAGCACTGCTTCCGCCTCGATATGGGCCGGGACGCCCGCCATGGTGAGATGGAGCGAATCCTTGAGCAACCCCCAGCCGGCGACCAGGATCACCAGCGCGATAGCCATGGAAATCACTGGGTCAAGCCAGTTCCAGCCGGTGGCCATGATGGCGAATCCGGCCGCCACCACGCCGGCCGAGACCGTGGCGTCGGCCGCCATGTGCAAAAAGGCGCCCTTGATGTTGAGATCATCCTTCCGGCCCTTCAGGAAAAGCAACGCGGTGGCGGTGTTGATCACCACCCCGATGGCGGCGACCACGGTGATGGCCAGGCCGTTGACCTCGGCCGGGTGCCGCAGGCGGGTAAGGGCCTCCCAGAGGATGATCCCGATGGCGGCATACAAAAACAGCGCACTGCCCAGGGAGACCAGGATGGTGCCTTTTTTGAAACCATAGGTATGGCGGGGTGTGGCCCCGCGCCTGGCCAGGACCATGCCGCCCCAGGCGAGCAGCAGGGACATGACGTCGCTCAGGTTATGGCCGGCGTCGGCGATGAGGGCGAGGGAATTGGCCAGGAAGCCGTAGCCACCCTCCACCAGGACAAAGGCGAGGTTCAGCGCCGTGCCGATGGCAAAGGCCCGGCCGAAATTTGCCGGGGGATGGACGTGGCCATTGTGGTCGTGGTTATGCGTCATGAAAAAGCACCCGTTGCGACTCCTCGTGTGGCCCTTTGCCTGCATGGCAAATACTGCTGGCAGAAGGGAAACCGGTTACACCTCAAAACGAAAACGGCGCAGATAGGCGGCAAGCTGTTCCCGCGCTTCAGGCGACAGGGCGGGGCAATGTTCCGCACCCCTGCCCCCTTCGGCCGCCAGGGCGGCGAATACAATACAGGTGGGCTGGCCGCATTTTCTGCAGTTGGTCTTGGGCAGGAGTCTGACGATCTCAATCACTTGCGGCTTGGGCGCGGCCTCGTAGCTGGGGGTGATGGACTGCCGCTTCTCCCACGCCTCGTTGATCTCGCCCTTGAGCCATTGGAGGATCTTCTCCGCCTCTTCGGCATCCTGCAGGGCGTTGATGGCGATGTGGTCGGCATGGACCGAGATGAGTTTGCCCTGGGAGCGGAAGGTGACCGAAGGCGGCTCTTTGATGTAGGTGTAGCCGCCCAGCACCGCATTCAAATAGGGGATCACCGGGCCGATGTCCTCCTTGAGCCGGGCGATGCAGTGCACGGTCTGGGCCTCGGGCCGGCACTCGGCCCTGGTAATCGCCTTGGTCCATCCTGTCAGCAGCATGGCGCCGCCTCCCGTTGGCCCGATGTCTTCACCGGAGCATCCCCTTGACAATGACCTCCACTGCCTCTTCCGGGGAAAGGCCATGGAGCATGAGGGTTTCGAGCTGCCGCTTGTCCACGCTGCCGATGGCCGCCTCGTGGGTCACCTTGGCCAGCGGGTTGGTCACCCGCACTACCGGGATGGCGCTGGCAACGGCCTGGTCCCGGACGATCTCCATGCAGTCCACATGGCCCCTGGCGCCGGCGGCATTGCCTTCGGTGATGCCGGTGATCTCGGCCGTGGCCGCATTTTCAATGGCGACCCGCGTCTTGATGAGCCCCCGGGCCTCTTCGCCCGCCAGCACCACCTTCTCCGTAATCCGGATCGCGTCGTCGCCGTGGCCGAAGACCCTGGCGGTCAGCTCGGTCACTGCCTGTTTCCCCGCCGTCACCGCGTAGTCGATGGCAAGACGGCCGACCCGGCCGCTGGTGAGGGTGAACTCGCTCAGGTACCTGCCGCCTCTGCCCACGCTGACCACGGCCCTGGGCAGGGCCTCGACCCCGCCATGCGGGCCGTGGAAATGGGTTTCGGCGTAGTGCATGGCCGCCCCCTCCTCGACGACCACCGTGGCGTCCATGGCATGGAGCACTTTGACCGCGCCGGGAAAGAGGCAGTGGGCGACAAAGGAGGCCGCGGCATCCTTTTCGATCCGTACCTCCATGCGGATGCGCTGCTCCCCCTGTTCATGGAGCACGCCGAAGCAGAGGTGGACCGGATTGGCAAGCCGCACCCCCTGCCGCACCACCACCCTGGCGCTGATGCCCTCGGCGGTTTCCCGCGCCTCCATCTCGAGGCCCGCCACGGCCCGGCGGCTCAAGATGGCGCGGCCGTCGGCCACCAGATGGGCGGTGGCGGGATCGGCCAGCACCGCCTCGCTGCCGCCGATGGCGTTGAGGGACTGCATCAGCTGCTCAAGGGCGTCCATGGTCGCACTCCCCTGGGTCGCAGGTCCGGCATTGCCGCGATTTGTAATGGGCCGCCACCTCGGCCGGCGAGCCGGTGCAGACGATCCGGCCCCCGCAGATCTGCGAGGCGGAGTCGGCGATGAGGGCGATCTCCTCGCGGTGGGTGATGAGCAGAACCGCGGCGCCGTTTGCCTTGCAGGCCTGGATCACGTTGATGATCTCCCGGGTGGAGAGCATGTCGATGCCGGAGTCGGGCTCGTCGAAGATGGCGAGCCGGGGTGAAAGGGCCAGGATGGAGGCGAGCTCGATCCGTTTGCGCTCCCCGCCGCTCAAGGAGCGGTCCACCATCCGCTCCAGATAGCGGCCGGGGTCGAGACCGACCATTTCGAGATAGGGGGCCGGATCGAGCTCCCGGTTTTTGAGGGTGAGGTACTGCGCCACCGAGATGCCCTCGAAGCGCACCGGCTCCTGCCAGGCCATGGTGATGCCGCGCCGCGCCCGTTCGTGGATCTTCTCGCGTTCGATGGCCCGGCCGCTCAAGAGGATGGTGCCGCCGGTCGGCCGGTAGCCCTCGCAACCGGCGACGCAGTAGGCCAGGGTGCTCTTGCCGGTGCCGTTGGTTCCCAGCAGGGCGTGCACCTCGGCGGATTCCACCGACAGGCTCAGGCCGTCGAGGATTTTCGCGGTGCCGACCGTAAAGGAGAGACCTCGTATCTCAAGCAGCGGCATGGTTGGTTGTCGTCTCCAGCGAAAAGGGCTGTCGGATGATACTTACCAGGATGTTGCAAAAGTCATCCATGACCTTTTTCAACGACGAACTCGCAAAAGTGAATTCTTCGAGTTCTCACAATTCCGGCGAGTTATGAACTCGCGGAATTGGCGCCCCATCCCTGGGGCGCACACAGACTGTCGAAAAAACAAGTTGTTCAACAGCCTGTTACTCCTTGCAACTCACGTGGCAGACCCCGGTCGGGGTTTCCTTGGTAAACGGGAAATAGCGGCGCCTGAACCAGAGGGCCACGTGGACCAGGCTGATGAGCACCGGCACCTCGACCAGCGGACCGACCACCGCGGCAAAGGCCTGACCCGAGTCGATGCCGAAGACGGCAATGGCTACGGCGATGGCCAGCTCGAAGTTGTTGGAAGCGGCGGTGAAGGAAAGGGTGGCGGACTGTTCGTAGGTGGCCCCGGCTTTCATGGAGAGGAAGAAGGAAAGGAGGAACATCGCCAGGAAGTAGATCGTCAGCGGAATCGCGATGCGCACCACGTCCAGGGGCAGTTGCACGATGTATTCGCCTTTGAGGGAGAACATCACCACGATGGTGAAGAGGAGAAAGAGCAGGGTGAGCGGGCTGATCTTCGGCAGCAATTTCTGCTGGTACCAGGTCTCGCCTTTGGCCTTGACGCCGATGAGCCGGGTCAGCACCCCGGCGATGAACGGGATGCCGAGGTAGATGAAGACGCTCTCCCCGATTTGCCCCATGGAGATGTTCACTATCGCGCCCTGGAGGCCGAGCCAGCCCGGCAGCCAGGTAATGAAGAACCAGGCGTAGAGGGAAAAGAAGAGTACCTGGAAGATGGAGTTGAAGGCCACCAACCCGGCGCAGTATTCCCGGTCACCGTCGGCCAGGTCGTTCCAGACGATGACCATGGCGATGCAGCGGGCCAGCCCGATGAGGATGAGTCCCACCATATATCCATGGTGGCCGGAGAGAAAGGTGATGGCCAGGAGGAACATGAGCACCGGGCCGATAATCCAGTTCTGCACCAGGGACAGGGCAAGGACCTTGGCGTTGCGAAACACCTCGTGCAGCTTTTCGTACCGCACCTTGGCCAAGGGCGGATACATCATGAGGATCAGGCCGATGGCGATGGGGAGGTTGGTGGTGCCGACCTGGAAGGCGTTGATCCCATTTTTGATGCCGGGGTAGAACCAGCCAGTCATAACGCCGGCGAACATGGCCAGGAAGATCCACAGGGTGAGAAAACGGTCGAGAAAGGAGAGGTGTTTGGGGGTGGTCATGGCTTTGTCTTTCCTAGATGACCAGGTTGAAGAGATAGCCCACCAGCAGGATGCCGAAACCGACTACGCCGATGAAGACCGCAATGAGGGCGGGTTTCAGCACCTTGCGCAGGATGACCATCTCGGGGAGCGACAGGGCGATGACGCTCATCATGAAGGCGAGCGCGGTGCCGAGCGCCGCCCCTTTTTCCAGCAGGGCGTGGATCACCGGCACGATGGAGGCGGCATTGGCGTACATGGGGATGCCGATCAACACCGCCACCGGCACCGACCACCAGGCACCCTTGCCCATGATATGCGCCATGAATCCTTCCGGCACATAGCCGTGGATGCCGGCCCCTACCGCGATGCCGAGCAGCAGGTAGGGCCAGACCTTGCCGACGATTTCGGCCATGGCATTTTTGCCATACCGCAGGCGCCAGGGCCAGGTGTGGTGTTCCGCCGATGCGGCGCTGGCGGCAGCCAGGGTCTTGAAGACCCACGGCTCGATCAGGTGCTCCAGCTTGAGACGGCCGATGATGAAGCCGCTGACGATGGCGATACCAAGGCCGGTGGCCAGGTAGAGCAGGGCCACGCGCCAGCCCAGCAGGCCATAGAGCAGGACCAGGGCAATCTCGTTGACCATGGGCGCGGCAATGAGGAAGGAGAAGGTAACCCCCAGCGGCACGCCGGCGGTGACGAAGCCGATGAAAAGCGGCACCGCCGAACAGGAGCAGAAGGGGGTGACCACCCCGAGGCCGGCGGCCATAATGTTGCCGGCGGTTTCCCGGCGGCCCGCCAGCAGGCGGCGCGATTGTTCCGGGGTGAAGAAGGAGCGCAGCACCCCGACGCCGAAGACCACCAGGCTAAGCAGCATGAGCACCTTGGGGGTGTCGTAGAAAAAGAAGCGCACTGCCTCGCCCAGGCGGCTCTGCGGCACGAGGCCGAGCAGACGAAAGGTAACGAGATCGGCGAATCCCGGCAACTGTTGGTAGACAAGCCACCAGCCGATGAGAGCGGCGGCCGTGAGGGCGAGCAGGCGCCGGGTTTCCTGCCGTACCGCCACCGGGTCGGGCGGCGCGGCGGTCGGGCTGGGGTGCATGAGCGGCAATGGTTCCATCGGTAACCTCTTTGGCGGCGCCATTCAGCGGGGCGCGCGTTGGATGCGGGCCAAGGGAAAGGTGCGAAGCGTATGCGGGGTCGGCCGCTTGCAGAGGGCCTCGATGCAGGTGAAGAAGTCGAGCACGCAGGGCGCGGCCAGATGGTAGTAAATTTCTTTGCCGCGCCGCTCATCGACGACAATGCCCGCATGCCGCAACACGGCCAGATGCTTGGACACGGTGGAGAGGTCCGCCCCCACCAGCTCACGCAGTTCGCAGACGCAGCGGGGGCCGCTGGCCAGCGCTTCCACCATCAGCAATCGGCTTTGGTGGGCCAGGGCCTTGAGGACCCGTGCGCGTTGCGCATGGTTCGGTGCGGAAGTTGCCGGCGATGGTGCGTTCATGGTGAATATCCTTGCCGTCATCGGTGCGATCAGGGGTGACGGTGGGGTTGTCTCCTTGGTGCGGGGTTGATGCGGGTCGCGGGGTATGACGATTTTATAATTGGCAATTTAACCAAATGTGCGATGTTGTCAAGGGTAATTTGGTCGCGCGGCGGTCGTGGCGATGGGCGTTGCTTTTTGCGAGAAAAAGAAGGTAGAACAGAACAGTGCCCCGACACTGGGCGGCAGAGAGGGCGCGGCAACGAACCGGTGGAGAGCCCATGGAGGAAGCAAACACGAAAGGGAATGATCGTGAGCGCCGTCGGTACGAGCGGCTGGCGAAAGAACTGGCGGTGCGTTATTGCCGGTTGGAGCGGTTTGCCGAGGGCGGCCTCGATGGCCTGGGGAAATTGCTCGACATCGGCGGCGGCGGGCTTTGTTTCCTGTCCCGCGAGTCTATCGAGCTGGGGGCCCAGCTCGTCATCAAGCTCGAATTCCCGGGCTGGCTGGCCGCGGGCGATCACTGGGTCGCCACCAGGGATGATAATGATGTCGGCACCCTCCATGTGATCGGCATGGTGGTCTGGGTGGCGGTGAACCGGAACGATCCGACCAGGTATGACATCGGCGTGCAGTTTTCCGGCATCGTCCGGAAATAATTTGGAAACTCCTCAAGGATTTGGCGGGTTGACCGATGGGGAAGGAAGAGCGTGTGTTGCGCCGTGGTCGGCGCAGGGGATGGATAACTTGCCAGGCGGGAGGCAGGGCATGATTGACAGGCCGGAGATCAATCTTGAGATCAGTACCGGATTCTTCCGGATTTCCACCGACAAGGTGGTCTATAACATCACCGTGCTCAACAGCCCCGAGACTCCGGCCACCAGGGTGGTGCAGCAGATCGTGAGCGCCGAGCGAGTTCCTGAATTCCTCCAGCCGGCCGGCGGAGCGGGCGGAGAGTACCGCGGCGAGGAGTTCTACAAGCAGATATCCAACGACATCTATAAAGACATCGGCAACCTCGCGAAAAGCCTCAGTTCCACCATCATGGAACTGCCGGCCGAAGACCGCAAGATGAAGCGGGTCGAGCTCGACGAGGCGGGCGAGAAGATCGAGGACGCCAAGAACCAGCTGCGCGACATCGTCTCCATGACCGAGAAGGCGACCATGGAGATCATGGATCATGTGGAAAAGGTGCAGTCGCAGACTGCCGATGTGAAGGAACTCCTGGCCCAGCTCAAGCACCACAAGGCGTTTCTCAGCGGCGAGGGGGAGGGCGACGGCGGCGGTTCCGCCGCGGCCGCCAAGGTCGGGGAGCTGCAAGAGCAGCTGGCCAGGGTGCAAGGAATGCTGGAAGGGCTTGGCAGCGGCGAGGCGATGCCTTCCGCGCCGGTCGAGGCGGCCGCGCCAAAGAAGCTCCGTTACCTTTTCAACCTCGACGCGGTATTCCAGACCATCTACGAATTGTGCACCAACGAGACGGTGAAGAGTCACATCAGCGCGGCCCGCGCTCAGGCGGCCACGATCTTCGATTACGACCTCTTTGTCGATACCATCAGCACCACGGTGAGCGAGCTGGTGGCGGAGGATAATTTCTACAACGTGCCGCTGACCGATGTCCTTGGCGCCTTGCTGGCTGCTTGCCAGGAAAAGAAAATTCAGAATCTGCTCAAGAAGATGGATACCAGCCAGGCCGAGATTTTCCTCGATTCGGTTCTGCCGCTGGAGGCGCCGCCCACCGAGGAGGTGGCCGGCGCGGTGGCGGCCGAGCCGGCCCCGGCCCCGGTTGGTGTCGATCCGGCCCGGCTGACGGAATTCCGCGAGGCACTGGCCGCCATGGCGACCCTGGTGGAGGAGGTGGCCGAGGAGGTGGCGAACGGCGGCGCCAACGTGCCGCCGGGCATGAGCCGCATGTCGCTCGCGGCCCAGGTCGAGATCTTCAACAAAATCGAAAGCGCCTTCACGGTGGCCACCAGCATCTGCGACGATGTGACCCGCATCACCGAGGCCCTGAGCTTCCAGGACCTTTCCGGTCAGCAGATCCTGAAGATCATCAAGCTCCTTTCCGATTTCCAGGTGCAGCTCCTCGCCCTGGTGGTCTCCTTTGGTTCGCAGCTCAAGAGCAAGGAGCGCAACGCCGAGATCACCGCCGAGGAGAGCAAGCGCCTCGCCCAGGAGGATGTGGACCGCTACCTGCGCGGCGTGACCGAGGCACGGGCCGAGGGGCCGCTCGATCAGGACACGGTGAACAAGATGCTGGAGGAATTCGGCTTCTAGGATTTGCGCAGCCGGTGCGGCTGGAGGTGCTGGGGGAGGCGACGGTGGTCGTCTCCCCCTTTTTTGTTGGCCAGGGGGATTACGATGTGCGGCAACTGTTGCCGTTTACTGGCCGCATTCGCCGATGCAGGGCAGTGGCTTTTTGATGGCGCGGCCGCGCAGGCCTTCTTCGATGAGGCGGTCGTGGCCGTAGAGGTCGGGCCGGAATTGCGCGACACCTTGGTCATCGACCCAGGCAGTCCAGTAGAGAAGGTAGATGGGGATTGGGCGAGGCAGATGCACGGTCCTGGTGGTGGTGTCGGCCAGGGCGGCATCGAGCGCCGGTTCGGAACCAAGCGGAGTGTCGTGGAGCAACAGGGCGGCGAGTTCCAGCGGCTTCTCCGCCCGCACGCACCCGGAGCTGAAGGGCCGGCTCTCTTTCTGGAAGAGGTTCTTCGAGGGGGTGTCGTGCAGATAGACGCTGTAAGCGTTGGCGAAGATGAACTTGACCTGGCCCAGGAAGTTCTTGGGGCCGGGATTCTGGCTCAGATGGTAGTGGAAGGTGGCCGGGGTGACTTTTTGCCAGTTGATCTGGGCCGGGCTCACCTCCTGGCCGTCGCCGCCGTTGCCGGCAAGAACGCGGAAGCCAAAGCGCTGCAGGAAGGCCGGGTTTTTGCGGATCTTGGGCAACAGGTCCTTGGTGGCGATGTCATGCGGTACCTCCCAGGTGGGATTCAGAACCAGATGGGTGATAACGCTGTTGAGGATCGGGGTCGGCCGGTCCGGCCGGCCGGCGATCACCTTCATGGTCAGCACCGGCTGCTGATTCTCCATGACCGTCAGGGAGAAGCCGGGGATGTTGACCTCGATGTGGCGACTACCCAGGTCGCGGGGCAACCAGCGCCACCGTTCCAGGTTGGTGGCGAGCTGCCGGAGCCGTTCCGTTGCCGGGACATTGAGCGCCGCCAGGGTCTCCCGGTCCACGACGCCGTCGACCTTGAGGCCGTGGCGGGCCTGAAAACGCTGCACTGCCGCCTGGAGTGATGCGTCGAAGCGGTCGCTGGCCGTTCGGGCCTCGGCGGCAAGGTCGTCGCTGGCAGCGAGCCGTTGCCGCAGCAACGCGACCCGTTCACCGTGATCCCCCTGTTGCATGCGACTGCCGCTGGGAATGGCGGGCCAGCCGCCCTGGTCGGCCATGAACTGATAGCGGTGGTAAGCGGCCTTCAGGGTTAGGTACTCGGGCGCGGAAGGCAGGAGCTGCTGGAGGCTGTCGCGGACGGTACCATGCGTCAGCGCCGTTTCCAGCAGGGCGCCCAGGTCGTCGTCCCGCCGCTGGGGCTGCCAGTCCGGCAGCACCGACTGGAGGTTCAGATGGCCGTAACGGTAATGGGCGGCGACGGTGAGAAAGGCATCGGTGAGCAGCAACTCGCGTCCGACCGCCTTTTCCGGGGCGGGATCGTTGTCGGGAGCCTTGCTGAGCGTTTCAAGTTCCCGCAGATGGTAGTCGGCCGGCGTCAGCCCCTCGGCGGCAGTGTCGCGGAGGACGGCCAGGAGCTGGCCGGCATTGGCGGCCTGGCCGTTGCCCTGCCAGGCAGGGGCGTCGTGGCGGCGGTGGTAGAACTCGCGCATGGCCTTGACGCTCAAAAAGCGTGTTCCCTCCCTGGTGGCGTCGGCCTGCAGGGCCACGGTCAGTTGCTGGGCGGTTGGGGCCGGCAGACGCGCGGCGACAGGAGCGGCAGGGGGGGGAGCCATGGCCGGCGCCGCGGCGGGAAGCAGCGCCTGGTAGCTTGTCGTGCCAAGCAGCAAGCCGCCCAACAGCAGCAAGCGGTGCCACCACCTGCGGCGGTCGGCAGGGCGCCCAGCGGGGGAAGAAAAGACTACCACTGGCGGAAGCGGCCGGAGTCGATATGGACGAAATCGCTGGCCGGGTAATAGCCGACGCCGCCATACTGGAGGCTGAGCGCCGCGTGCCGGAGGGTGGCCAGATCGAAGCCGGGGATGCGGATATCCAGGGCCCGGCCTTCGAGATGCAGACTGTGGCGGGCCACGCCGCCGCTTTCCCGGCACAGCAGCGCGTTGTATTCGGGCGAGCGATAGCCGGAGATGATGTGCACTTCACGCTCACCGCCCACGGTCTGGTGGAGGACATCCAGATAATTGAGGGTGTACGGGTCGATGGGGTGCACGCGATTGGTGTAGTGGCAGCGGAGGAACCAGTTGAGGGAGTCGATCCCCGTCTGCTCCTTGTGCGCCAGTATCTCATGGAGGTCGACCGCCAGCTTCTCGCCGGTATGGATGTTGTAGAGCCGGAGCAGGTCGGTGGCCGGGGCGGGTTCGCTGATTCCGGCCCAGGCTGGCTGGCCGCAGAGCAGCAGGGCGGAGGTCAGGAACGACTTTTTCAGAAACGCGCGGCGGTGGTGACAAAACGACATGGTATTCCTCGACACGGGCAAGCTTTACTTATTTACAGGACGTGATACCTGATAAGGGCTGGTTTTGTCAATGGCAGCGCCTGGGCTTAGTCGGGTTGGCGCTGGCGGAAAGGCCTGCCCGCCTAAGGGACAGCACCCTCAGAGGCGGCCAGGAAAAAAAGCGATCAGCGTCGCCGGACGCTGATCGCTTGCGGAGACTGGAGGCGGCGAGCGGATTTGAACCGCTGAATAATGGTTTTGCAGACCACTGCCTTACCACTTGGCTACGCCGCCGTTATTGCAGGAATAACGAGTCGCCCAACTTAAACCGTGTTCGCTTTTTTGACAAGAAAAAATATCTGGCCGCTGGCGACGGAGGTGGGAGCGTTGGGCCGCCTCACGGCGATGCGGCGATTTGCCTGAGCGTTTCGGCGACCTCCCGGCTCAGGCGCCCCAGCAGCCTGCTCTGCGCCGCCACCAGGGCGGGGTAGTCAGGGGTGCTGATGGGCTCGCGCAGGCGCGTGGTCCTGGACAAGAGCAATTTTTCCCCATGACCCGACCAGATCGACCATTGGGCCTCCAGGTCGGCCTCCTGACCCAGCACTCCGTCGAAGCGGAGCACGTTCACCTCCACCCGATGGGTCAGCAGGTTGCCGTGGCGCCACGGGTAGCTTTCCAGAACGGCTCCAGGGAGAAGCTGGCCGAGGTCTTCCGTAAGCACCCGGGCCACCTCTTCGCGCAGGCTGCCTCCCCAGCGGTGGTATTCCGCCAGGAGCAGCTCATTGTTGCCCGTGCGGGTAACGATCTGGGGGCGCTCCAGGGTGTCCGGCAGGTGGACCGGGCCGATGCCGAGATGCAGGGCACGAGGGAGGCCGGCGGGTTTTTCTGCCTGGATGGCGCTGAGCTGATAGAAATGCGCCTCGGGGCTCGCCGCCGGCCAGCAGCCGGCAAGGCCGAGAACGAGGGGAAGCCAGGCCAGCCAGAGGCCTTGTAAGGGAGAGGGGCGCATCAGCGGTCCTCCTGCTCGGGTTTGCCGCGGAGCAAGGACTCGGGGTGACGTTGCAGATAGTCGGCCAGGCTGTTGAAACTGCGGGCCGCGGCGGACAAGTCCTTGAGGGCGCGGAGCAATTCGTCCCTGGGCGGTGTCCCCTCGGCCATCATGCCTTCCAGCGTCGCCAGGGTGGTGTCCAGGCGGCGCAGGGTCTGGCGGAAGTCATCGCTCATGGGCGGGAGCTGGCGGTCCAGGGTGTCGGCGAGTTTTCTGGTCGAATTGAGCGTGGCGTTGAGGTTGCGGAAACTCTCTTTCGCGTCGCTGGAGTTCAGCAGCTCGTTGGTGGCGTGGAAGGTCTGCTGCATGCTCGCCAGCAGCTTTTCAAGGGGGAGCTTTTCGAGCCGGGTGACCAGTTGATACAATATGTCGGTGGCCTCGCTCAGGCCGGTGCGCACCGTGGGCAGCTCCGGCATATCTCCCGTGTGCCCGACCAGGCGGACCGGCTTATCCGGGAAGAAGTCCAGGGCCACGAAGAGCTTGCCGGTGACCAGGCTTTGCATCTGGAGTTGTGCCCGCAGGCCGCGGTTGATCAGGTGGCTCACCATCTCTGCCTGGGTCGCGGGCGGGTGTTGCGTGTCGGGGGGGGTCACATCGGTGAGTCGCTGGCGTTCGATCTCGATGTGGACCGGGGTGCGGATATCCAAGGTGGCGCGGTCGATCTCCACCTGGGTGTCGGTGACCGAGCCGATCTTCACCCCCTGAAACATCACCGGCGCCCCCTCGTCGAGTCCCTTGAGGGAATCTTCGAAGAAGAGGACGTACCGGTCGCTTTTCTGGAA
>JAJZRO010000013.1:0-5840 GCA_021802645.1 Deltaproteobacteria bacterium
GCCCAGGTGGCGGAACTGGTAGACGCAAGGGACTTAAAATCCCTCGATGCTTCGCATTGTGCGGGTTCGATTCCCGCCCTGGGCACCATTGAAGACACTGGCTCAGCGTAAAGCCATCACAGGTTGGCCGCCTCCGGTAGGGCAGGGAGCGGCCTTTTTTGTTGCTGTTTGTTGTTTTCTGGTGCTATCGTTTCCCAGGAGAAGAATTATGGTGGATAGCGGATCCATAAAGTCAGGGTGGAGAAAGGGGCGGTGGTGGGCGATCTCCTTCGGCCTTGGCCTGATCGCCCTGATCGTGATTCTGCCCACTCGCGTCGAAGCCGTCAAGAACGGGGCGGCAGCGGATTCGGCCGTCACGAAGGAGGCGGAGGTTCCGGGTGAGTGCGGCGATGCGGCCGACGCTACGCGTCCGGATGGGCAAGTGCAGTTGCCGCCGGGAGTGTCTTCTCCTCTTTCCCGGCTCATGCATCAGGACGACGGCTGCTATGGTCCGCTCCGCGCGGATGGCGGGAAAAACCGGCGGTGCGAACCGCAGTGCATTCCCTACCTTCGCTGCCGCAGCCGCATCGACAGTTGTCGGATCGGGATGGCAAACGGGCCGCTCACCTGGTTTTCCTGCGAGGAACGGCGCGGTAACACAGGATTGGTGCCGCAACCGGGCAGCGTGCTCATCCTCGCCGGCAACTCGCGGCGCAAGATGCCCACGGGCCATGGCCTCTATGTGGAGACGGTGGAGGAGGTGGCGCCCTCGCTCTACCGGTTGATTCTGAGTCACACCAACTATGATCGCCGATGCAGTCTCGAAACCAACGTCGAGGCGCGTTTCGATCAACGGAACATGACCATTGATTTTCTCACCGGTGCCTGGCACACCTGGGGGCGGGCGCTTTCCGTGGCCGGCTTTATTCTCGGCGAGACCGATCAGGCAATCCCCTGAATTCCGGTTGTTTCAGCAGGATCACCCGGAACCCCTGAAAAAATCCGCCTTCCTCCCCTTTTTACATAGTATTCAGGCGCCATTGCTGGTATAGTCCCATCATTTCGGTCTTAAGGCCATCTGGTGTCAACCCCTGTCGGTAAAGCAATTGTATGAAGCGTTATAAATACCAAGTAACCGGTGACGAGAACACCCCGGAAATTTGGGTGTGCGAAGTCTGCAAGAAAGCCAACGGCGAGCGGATTCTGTTGGGTAAATGGAAGCTCATCGACCGCCGTGAACAGTACGATGTCCCCTGTGCGCTTTGTGCTGGCAAACAAACCGCGGTGAATGAATAGCTCTGGCGGCTGGTTCGTTTACATCCTGCGTTGCGGGGATGGTACCTTCTACACCGGCATTACCACTGACCTTTCCCGGCGCGTGGCCGAACACCGCGGCGGGAAACGGGGCGCGCGGTACACCCGCTCCCGACGGCCAGTGGTCCTGGTTTATGCCGAACCTGCGCTCTCGCGTTCTGCCGCGGCTCAGCGGGAATATCAACTCAGGCGGTTGAGCGTCGAGGCCAAACGGCTGCTGATCGCGGCCTGGCGCGGCTGATTCAACCCCTCCTTCTTTTCCCCCTCTTGTTTCCTTGAATACCTATGGCGTGGCCGGATGCGGCACGCGGCCCTGATAAAAAGGCGTGCAGCCTGTCTTGCCATCGCCTCCCAACGCGGTGGCTCCCTTGTGGAAGAGCGAAAGCAACGGATTGACGATGGTCCTGGCAAAGAAACTTGTCTTCTCGACCTGGGGGGCGTGGAAGCTGCCATTGATGGTCTGGGTGAAGGTGGCACAGCCGCGCTGGTCCAAGACCCCGACGCGAAAGTCGCGAAACCGTTCCGCCGGCAAGTCGAGCTGGCCCCGAAAGGCGAGGCGGTGATGGGGGGTGGCAAAGGCGACATCCTTGGTGGTGGCAATGCCGTCTCGTATGGTCCAGTCCGAAGCAAGCTGCGTGATGCGGCTGTTGCCCCGGCTCATCCCCAGGGCGGTGCCGGAGAGGTCGAATGCCTTGCTCAGCAGCGGGCCGAAGGGGCCGACGATGAAGATGCTGCCCAGCTCAAAGAGGCCGATATCCTGGCTCTTGGCATACTGGGTCAGGACGGTGTCGAGGTCGAGGTTCTCGAGGGTCAGCCTCTTGCCCTGCATGGCCACGGTGCCATTCAGGCGGCGGAGCATGACCTCGTGCTTCATGCCGCTGGTGGTCAGCGTGGCGGTAACGTGCAATCGGCCGATGAGGCGACTCTTGCGGTGGAGGGCGGCCGACAGCCGAGTCAGATCAAGATCGTTGATGGAGCAGGCCGTGGCGAGCTGCGGGTTGGGGCCCAAGTCGGCGACAGTGACGTTGCCCTCCATTTTGCCGCCGTAAAGCGCAGCGGTGACCGGTTTGGCGGTCAGGGTGTTTTGGGCAACGGCGAAGCGCAGGGCCGGGTGGTCAAGGGTCAGGGCATTGAAGCTGATGGTTGTCGCCTGCAGGTCGCCGTTCCAGGAGGCGGCGAGCAGGTCGCGGCCGCTACGCACCACGGTTCTTCCCTGATCCACCAACAGGAAAGGGCCGACCGTGAAGTTCAGGTCCTTCGCCGCGGCAATGGTGCCGCTGGCCGCGTCCTCGTAACGCAGGTTGGCATTCCGGAAGACCAGTTTCGCGACCCGCAGGCTGGCAAGTGGCAGGGTGATGGGTTGCTTCGACCGGGGTTTCCAGGGGGGCAGCAGGTTCAGGTTGCCCTTGCGGTCGCGCTGGATGGTGCCAGTCAATTGGGTGACGGTGATGGCATGGATCTCGAGCCGTCGGCTCAGGAGCGGCAGCAGATGGGCCGAGGCGGTGATGCGTTCCGCCTGCAGGATGGGCTGGCCGGCGTGGCGCAACACGGGATGGTCGCTCTGGAGATACAAGAACGGCCAGAGGCTGAGGGAGAGCTTGCCCAGGGAGCAGTCGAGGCCGGTGGCCTCATGGATGGCGGCCTCGATCCCGGGCCGATAGCGGTCCACATCGATCAGGCGCACTGCCGCCGCCGTTCCCGCCAGCGCAAGGAGCAGCGCACCGCCGCCGTATATCAGATATTTTCTGAGACGTCTGTTCATAGCCGCTATGGCAAACGCATCAGCTGGCCCGAGGAGCAAGGCGAAAACCGGGGAGGGATCGGCCGCCTTCCTCCCCGGTGGTTGCTTATTGACCGAGCGCCTTGACGATGGCGTCGCCCATGGCAGCGGTGCCGATGGCCCTGGCCTTGTCCACCGCGATGTCCGCGGTGTGGATGCCCTGATCCAGCACACTGGCCACGGCCTGCTCGATGGCATCGGCCGCTGCGGACATCTGGAAGCTGTAGCGCAGCATCATGGCGGCCGAGAGGATTTGGGCGATGGGGTTGGCGATGCCCTGGCCGGCGATGTCGGGCGCCGAACCGCCGGCCGGCTCGTAGAGGCCGAAGCCGGCCGCGTTCATCGAGGCCGAGGCTAAGAGGCCCATGGAACCGGTGAGCATGGCGCACTCGTCGGAGATGATGTCGCCGAACATGTTGTCGCAGAGCATGACGTCGAACTGGTGGGGGTTCTTCACCAGCTGCATGGTGGCGTTGTCGATGTAGATGTGGTTGAGGCGCACATCGGGATATTCCTTGGCGATCTCGATTACCACCTGGCGCCAGAGCACCATGGTGGTGAGCACGTTGGCCTTGTCCACCGAGGTGACGAGCTTGTTGCGGAGGCGGGCTGCCTCGAAGGCGCGGCGGGTGATGCGTTCGATCTCGGCCCGGGTGTAGACTAGGGTGTCGTAAGCCTTTTCGGTGGGGCCGGAACCTTCGCGACCCTTGGGCTGGCCAAAGTAAATGCCGCCGGTCAGCTCGCGCACCACCAGGATGTCGAAGCCGTCGCCGACGATGTCGGCCCTGAGCGGGCACGCGGCGGCGAGGGACTTGAAGACCTTGGCGGGCCTGAGGTTGCAGAAGAGTTCGAATTCCTTCCTGAGCGGCAAGAGCGCGGCGCGTTCCGGCTGCTGTTCTGGCGGCAAGCTCTCCCACTTGGGGCCGCCCACCGAGCCGAAGAGGATGGCGTCGCTCTCCTTGCAAGTCTTGAGGGTGGATTGCGGCAGGGCGTGGCCATGGTTGTCGATGGCGCAGCCGCCCACGTCGGCATGGCTGTACTGAAAGGAAACACCGAACCGGGCCTGGACCGCGTCCAGCACCTTGATCGCCTCCTGCATCACCTCCGGGCCGATGCCGTCGCCCGCCAGCACCGCGATCTTCTTCATGGCTGACCTCGTCTTCTGTTCTGTTGGTAGTGGCCGTCACTGCGTGGCAAATGGCAGACACCATACAGAACCGCCCCGCTTTGTTCAAGGAGAATCTCGGCCAGCCCGGGGGGCTATTTCGGGTAGCGGATCAGGACCAGATTCTTGTCGAGGCGCGCTTCGAACCGTTCGAGGTTGCTCTTGGGCGGGCCGTGCAGCACGGTGCCGCGCAGGTCGAAGAGGCCGCCGTGGCCGCTCGAGCACATGAGCTTGCCGTCTTCCGGCAGCAGCACCTCGTAGCCGGCGTGGGGACAGATCGAGGAGAAGGCGGCGACCTCGGTGGGGGAGACCCGGGTCACGATGATCGGCTTGGGCCGCGCCGGGATGTCGAGCTTCACCCCGTCGCCCACTCTGGTCAGCGGTTGGAAGCGAAGTTGGGTCAGGTCGAGAATGAGCTGGCCGTCCTTGAACCCTACCTCAGCGGGCAGCTTGGCCTTGATGGCCGAGTCGGAGGAGCAGGAGGTGGCGAGCATCGAAAGCGGCGTTACCATAACCAGGAGCGTTGCCGAGCCGGCGAGAAACTCCCGGCGATCCATGGGGCGGTCAGTCATACCAATCTCCTTCCGGTTGGGGTTCGTATCGCGGCTTCCGGCCACGCATCGTTGCCAGGCTGGAGGCGACTTTTGGACTTGACAAGCGTTCCTTTCTTTCTTGTAATGAAGCTGTAACTCCTTGTCGCGGCTGGAAATTGTTATGAGCGATGCAGGGCAACCGACTGCCTGAAGGCATTATAGAACATGGAGAAAGCTCCTGTCGAACGAATAACAAGGCAGGTCATCGTACCGTTTGCGGTGACGCTGCTGGCCGTATTGGCGGCCGGGCTGTTCAGCATGTTTTACGTCGAACGCCACAGCCGGCAAGCGCGCGTGACCAGCGACCTGGCCGAGATCCGTTATTTTTCTGAGGTGGTGCAGGCGGTCGAAGGCCACCACCTGCTGAACGAACTCTCCCTGCTCTCCCGCGACGCCGCCCTCCGGGACGCCTTTGTACGCCAGGATCGCGCCGCCCTGTTGCGGGTGGCCACCCCGTTGTTCGAGGCCCTCAAGGCCAGGAGCGGGGCGACTCATTTTTATTTTTTCATGCCGGACCAGCGGGTTTTCCTCCGGGTCCATTATCCGCCGCTCCATGGCGATCTGCCGCCGCTCGCCACCCTGCGGCGCGCCAGCCAGACGCGGCAACCAGCCTATGGCGTGGAAATGGGCGCCTTTGGCCTTCTGGCCCTGCGGGTGGTGCAACCCTGGGTGGTCAATGGGCAGTTGCTCGGCTTCCTGGGGCTGGGTAAGGAAGTGAGCGGTTTTGCCTCCCAGCTGCATCAGATCCTGGGCGGCCAGGTCTTTGTCGCGCTCGGCAAGCAGCACCTTGAACGGCAGCGTTGGGAAGAAGGGCTGCGTATCCTGGGGGGGCGGCAAGGCAACTGGGATGAGCTGCCTGATGTGGTGGTGATCGACCGCACCATGGCGGCGGTGCCATCCAGCGTGGCCGGACTGCTTGCCGGTCCCGTCAACTCCAAGGCCAGGACCGCCGAACGGCAGATCGCGGGCCGCTATTACCACATCGGCCTGTCGCCGCTCGTCGACGCGG
>JAJZRO010000013.1:5940-68598 GCA_021802645.1 Deltaproteobacteria bacterium
ACGGTCTTCTCACGGGCGCGGTGGTGGCCTTCCGGGACATCACCGTCCGCAAGGAGGCCCTGGAGGCGCTGGCGGAAAGCGAGGCGGGCTATCGCGCCATCACCGATACGGCGCAGGATGCCATCCTGCTGATGGACGCGGAGGGCAAGGTAGCCTTCTGGAATCCGGCGGCCGAAAAGATTTTCGGCTATCGGGCCGACGAGATTCTCGGGCAGGAACTGCACGAGATTCTGGCCGTGCCGGAGTTCCGCGAGCCGTATCGCCAAGGGTTTGCCCATTTCCGCAGCAGCGGCAAGGGAGAGGCGGTGGGCAAAACCTTGACCCTACAGGCATTGCGCAAAAACGGCGAAGAGTTTCCCATCGAACTCTCCCTCTCCGCTCTGCCACATCACGGCGGCTGGTGGTCGGTGGGGGTGGTGCGCGATATCTCCGAGCGGGTGGCCGCGGAAAAGGAACGGGAGAATCTTCAGGCCCAGATCCGTCAGGCCCAGAAGATGGAGGCCATCGGCACCCTGGCCGGCGGCATCGCGCATGATTTCAACAACATCCTCGGCGCCATCATCGGCTATACCGAATTGGCACTGCTTGATGGCGGCCAGGGGCGACCGGTGAGCGGTTATCTTACGGAGATCAGGCGGGCCAGCGACCGCGCCAAGGATTTGGTGGCCCATATCCTCACCTTCAGCCGGCAGGGCGAGGTGCGCCAGCAGCCGGTGAACGTGGTGCCGGTCATCAAGGAGGCTTTGAAGCTGCTGCGCGCCTCCTTGCCCGCCGAGATCGAGATTCGGTCGCAGATTGACCAGGAGGTCGGCAAGATCATGGCCGATCCGGTCCAGATCCAGCAGTGTTTCATGAACCTCTGCGCCAATGCCGCTCAGTCCATGCGGGAAAAAGGCGGGGTGCTGGAGGTGGGGCTGACGGAAGAGGAGTTCCGTGCCGAGACGGTGCCGCCGGAATCCAGGCTGGCGCCAGGCCGATATCTCCGGCTCATTGTGGCCGACACCGGCCATGGCATGTCTGCCGAGGTCAGCAGCCGGATTTTCGAACCCTTCTTTTCCACCCGGGAACGGTGGGAGAGCACCGGCCTCGGCCTGGCGGTGGTCCACGGCATCGTCACGAGTCATGGCGGCGGGATCACGGTGGCGAGTCAACCGGGGCAGGGCACCACCTTCAACCTCTATTTCCCGCTGCTGGCCCCGGTTGCTGCGAAACCGGCAGGAGCCGCGGTCGTCGCGGCTCCCCCCGTTGCCGGCGGCGGCGAATGCGTCCTGCTGGTTGACGATGAACCGCAACTGGTGGCACTGGGGCAGCGTATCCTGGAATACCTCGGCTATGCGGTGACCACCACGACGAGCAGTACCGAGGCGCTGGCGCTCTTTACGGCAGAGCCGGCGGCCTTCGATCTCGTCATCACCGACCAGAGCATGCCCGCCATGACCGGGGTGGAGTTGGCCCGGCAGCTGCTCGCCATCCGGCCTGGAGTGCCGATCATTCTCTGCACGGGGTTCAGTGAGACGGTGGGCGAACAGCAGGCCAAGGCCCTGGGGATCCGTGGCTTTGTGATGAAACCCCTCTCCGTCAACGACCTCGCCGTTGCCTGCCGGAACGCCCTGGGCCAGCGGGGGTAACGGGTTAAGGGGCGATCGGCAGGCGGACCATGGCCCCGCTGGTCGGGTCGTTGTACACCAATTCGCCGCCGATTTGGCCGCTCTGCACCGCCTTGCTGAGCGTCATGGTAATGACCATGGTGCCAGGGCCGCTTCCCGTGATGAGGCATTTGACCTCGCCCGGGCGCTGGCTGAATTTTTTGACCGGCGGGGTGGTGCTGACCACGGTGACGTCCGGCGGCAGCGACTGAGTGATGATGAGGGTGGCCGGCGGTGGGGCGCCGATCGTCACCTCCACTTCGATCCGGGTGCCGCTGGCAACGAGGTAGCGGCCGCCGACCAGTCCTTTGGCCAGGATCGGGGTCGCGATCCCCCAGCAGCACAGGAACACCAAGGCGGCCAGGAGGGTGGGGAAGCGGGATGTACGTTTCATATCATTATCCTCCTTGCAGGGGGTCACGGAAGCACCACCAACTGGTGGCGGGTGGCGTCCCAGCGGTAGCCGTGGCCGGACCAGATATCTTCAAGTTTTGATGCCTCCAGGTTGAGTCCGGCCGCGCCGAAGGTATCGTACACCGCCAGGATCTCCTCGTCGTCGATCTTGAAGTCGCGGTTGCGATCGGCCCAGTGGTACGGGGCGACCGGGACGTTGTCCGCCCCGCCGATGGGGGTCATTACCCCGCTTCTGCCGCGCATGGTAATCTCGCCGTGGAAGGGTAGCTGCGGCACCAGGGGGTGGTGCGGCTTGATAACGGCCAGATAGAAGAGGGTGGTCGGCCCTTCGGGCTTGGTGATCCATCGGAAGGTGCGGGTCGCGGTATTGACCGCGCTGAAGGGGGGAACACTGGCGATGACCGAGCATTCCGGGGCCACGGTCTCGCTGACGATCAGGGGGATGGCCTCGTTGGTGGCGGGCGTGACCGTGATGGCCACCGGGAAGGGGAGGCCGACGGGTGCCTGTGGCGGCAGGATGCGGGTGGCGGTCACCCGTAAGGGTTTCTGGTTATCGAACCACCAGGCCAGGAAGACCGCGAGGATGGTGATGGCCAGGAAGATGGCCAGCCCGATGCCGAGCCGTCGATTGCGGGGCAGCGGCGGGGGAGGTAGGGGCTGTTCCGGCGGGAGTTCCAGCGTTTCGACCGGTGGGGCGGCAGGGGTGGCGTGGTCGAGTATCTCTTCCAGCGCCACGCCGAGCGCCTCGGCGAGTTTTTTCGCATTCTCCGGCTTGATCGAGGGATAGCGGCGGTGTTCCCAGCGCGAGATGGTATCCGTGGTTACGCCGACCACCGTGGCGACGTAGAGTTGGGTCAACCCTTTTTCTTCCCGCAACCGGCGGATGGTCTCGCCATTGATTTTGGGGGCGATCACGTTGTTCAGGGTGGTTATGGTGCGCGGTTCGTCGGCCATGGTTTCTGTATCGTGGGAGATGTTTTCCCAATAGTAGCAGATCGTTACCCCGAACAGAAGGATCATTGCGGGGGCAACAGCGGTTTTTGTGTCGAAAGGTACCATGGGTACAGGGTATCCGAAAAAAACAGCCCGCCGCACCCGATGTCGGCCGATATCCGACCCGACATCGGGTCCATATCGACCGATGTCGGCTATTTTTTGGCGCGGCAATGCCGTACCGTAGGGTCAGAAAGACGGCATCGAAAACCGGCCGTCGAAAAAAAATGTAGATCAAAAAACGGAGGAATCATGATGAACAAGAAGATGATGGTTTGGGCCTTGGCTATGGGTTGTCTTATTGGTGCCACCGGCGTGGCGTTGGCCGGCGCGGGCGAGAAGCCTGCAACCGAGGCGAGCAAGCCTGCCGTGACGGCGCCCGCCAAACCGGAGGCCACGACCACGGCCCCCAAGACCGCCGAAACGGCCACCCCGGTCAAGCACAAGGCAAAGAAGAAGATCGAAGGCTGCTAAATCCTTCGCTGAGGCAGGGAAAGGGCCGGGGAAGCTAGCCCCCCTCTGCCAACGGAGCGCCTTGACGGGCGCGAGCCGAAGTGACAGGAGTCGCTGGTGGCTGTTTCTCATGATATAATGCCGTACCGTAGGGCAAAAAAGGGCGGCTTGGAAAACCGGCCGCCGGAAAGCGTACAAAAAACACGGAGGAATCATGATGAACAAGAAGATGATGGTCTGGGCATTGGCGTTGGGTTGTCTTGTCACCGTCACCGGCGTGGCTGGGGCGGCCTCCAAGAAGGCGGCTTCGGCACCGGAGTGCAAGGTGGAGTCGGTGGAGGGTAGCAAGGTGGTACTGGACTGCGCTGCAACCGGAAAGAATCTTGTGGCCGGTGCCACGGTGACGCTCAAAGTCAAGGCGGCTGCCGCTGCCAAGCCTGCTGTTGCCCCGGCCAAACCGGCGGCCGAAGCGACCCCGCCGGCGGCCACAACCCCGGCCACCCCGGCCGAACCTGCTACTCCGGCCAAACCCGTGCACAAGAAGAAAAAGATCGAGGGTTGTTGATTTTTCTCTCTTGCCGTAGGGAAGAGAGTGACGGTTCAGGGGCCGGTGGCGTTGCCAGCGGCCCCTTTTTCGTGGACGCGGGAGTGCTTCAGATTGCCAGCAGTCGTCGGTTGATTTCGATGGCGGCCTGGCAGCCTTGGCCAGCGGCGATGATCGCTTGAGGATTGCCGGGCTTGAGCGCGCCCACGGCAAAGAGATTCCGCACCGAAGTCTCGTGCACCCCACTGGTCACGATCTCGGCCCGGTTGCCGTCCCTTGCGACATCGAGCCCGGCGAGATAGCTGTCGTTTATGGTGTAGCCGTAGCTGAGCATGGCCACTTCACAAAAGATCTCCTCCCCGGAGTGAAGCCGGACGCCGGTCAGTATCGGGTCGCCGAGAAACTCCTGCGGGGTTCCGGCCCGCACGATGATCCCCTCTTCCGTGAGCAGCTCGACCAGATCCGGCGGCAGGAGGCCTCCGGGCAGGACCAGGGTAATGGTCTGGGTGAACATCTGCTGCATGGCGAGGGCCAGCCGGGCGCTTTCCAGGGAGTCACCGAGGATGGCGAGTTTCTTCCCAACGGTATGGTAGCCGTCGCAATCGACACAGGTGAAAACACTCCGGCCGAAGAAGCGATTCATGCGGGCGATGGGCGGGATTTTTTCCGTCACGCCGGTCGAGGCGATGACAAATGGCGCGCGATAGCGCCCTTGGTCGGTGGCGATGAGAAAACCGTCCGCCACCATGACGGTCTCCACGTGTTCCCGCCGGAATTCCCCGCCGAACTGCCTCAGTTGCCCGAGGCCGATGTCCACGAGGTTCTTGCCGGAGATGGCCGGAATGCCGAGATAGTTTTCGATGTGCAGGGCATGGCGGGTGCGGCCGGCGCCGTGGTCGAGCATGAGCGCGCGTCGACGATAGCGGCCTAGATGGATGGCGGCCTGCAAGCCGCCGGGGCCGGCACCGATGATGATGCAGTCGTAGGTGGCAGCCATGGGTCACTGTTTCTCGCGTTTCAACCGGTCGATTTCCTGGCGCAAAGCGACCATCTCCTCGTTGGCAAGGCGGAGGCGCTGGGCCAGGATCTCGGCAACTATGCGGTAGAAGACGGAGAAGAAGACCGTGCGCTCATGGGAGTCTTGGGAGCGGTCGAAGAAGACGGCGTCGATGGCCAGGCACAGCGTTTCTTCGGTAGCCTCCACCGAGGCGGAGCGACGTTGGCCATCGATCACCGCGAGCTCGCCAAAGGATTCGCCCAACTGATTCAACCTGGCAATTTCCTGGCCATGCTTAACCACCCGCACCGCGCCGCCGAGCAGGATGTAGACCCAGGAATCGTAGGTACCCTCTGCGGTGATGACCTCGCCAGGGGTGTACTTGCGGAGTTTGCTGAGCTTGAGAACCTTTTCGACATACTTGGGGTCAAGGTTTTCCAGGAAGGGCAGGCGCTGGAACTTGTCGATCAGATCTTCGCGTCCTTCCAGGTAGGGTGATTCCTGCATGATTATCTCCTTGGCCGCTTGGGCGAACCGAACTGGGGGGTCGGGAGCATTCTAGCAGATTCTTCGGAGGCGGAGATTTTTTTCGGAGAGAATGAGTGTTATCGGTTGACTTTCCGGGAGGGAATCGCGCTAAATAAGAAAAGGCGTGGCATTGCCGCGCCCTGCTGTGATCAAACCCCCGTCCTACAGGTCGTGCATGAAAGTCGAATACCTGAACCCCTTTATTCTTGCCACCAAAAACGTATTGGCAACCATGGCTCAGACCACGGTGGAGCCGCAGAAGCCGCATTTGAAGGAGAACAAGGACACCTTCGGCGAAGTCACCGGCATTATCGGCATGGCCTCGGAAACCGTGGAGGGCAGCATGGTCATCAGCTTTAGCGAGTCGTGCATCCTGCATATTGTGGCCAAGATGCTGATGGAACCCGTCAAGCCGACCATCGATCACGATGTTATCGATGCCGTGGGCGAGTTGACCAATATCATCTGCGGCGGCGCCAAGGCCACCCTGGCGAAGATGGGCCTCAACTTCAACCTCGCCACCCCGACCATGGTGCATGGCAAAGGGGCGGAGGTCCATTATCCGCACAGTGCCCCTATCGTGGTGATCCCCTTCAAAACCGCCAGCGGCGATTTTGTCCTGGAGGCCAGCCTCGCCGACCGCCACCGTCGCTGAACTCAGCGGTATTGTTCCAATACCCGCTGGAATGCCGCGCGGGAGACCTCCTGCCGGTAAAGCGGCCCTTGTCTCAGAACCTCGAAGTGTTCCTCGAAAAGCGGTTTATCGTGCCGGTAGAGGACGCCCAGCGGAATGCGTTCCCCGAATTCGGCCGCGGTTTTTTGCGCCACCGCATGATCGGTCGGATCATAATCGGCTGGCAGCTGGTAACAGCGCTCCTTGTACCAGGCGTAGGTGTTGACCGGGTTGAAGGAGACGCAGGGCTGGAGGATGTCGACCAAGGCCGTGCCCCGGTGGCGGATGGCCTGGGCGATGAGATCGGCCAGGTGATCCGGCATGCCGGCAAAGCCGCGGGCGACAAAGGAGGTATCCATGGCCACGGCCACGGCCACCGGATTGAACGGGGCGGATGGCGCGCCATGGGGCTGGGTTTTGGTGACGAAACCCTGGTCCGAGGTGGGGCTGGCCTGGCCTTTGGTGAGGCCGTAAACCTGGTTGTCGTGCACCAGGATGGTGAGGTCGAGATTGCGGCGCAGCGCGGCAAGGAAGTGGTTGCCGCCCTCGCCGTACATGCAGCCGTCGCCGCTTTCCGCAATGACCACCAGTTCCGGATTGGCGAGTTTGGCGCCGGTCGCCACCGGCAGACTGCGGCCATGCAGTCCGTTGAAGACATTGGCGTTGAGGTAGTGGGGGGCCTTGGCCGCCTGGCCAATGCCCGAGACGAGCAACACCTGGTGCGGGGCCAGGTCGCAGGCCACCAGCGCCTGTTTCAGGGCCTTGAGGATGCCGAAGTTGCCACAGCCGGGGCACCAGGCGGTTTCGAACTGTCCGTATTGCGCAAGGGTGGTCATTGTTTCCCTCCTTCCTCCCGGAGTTTTTCCAGGCGATCGACAATATAGCCGGCGGTAAAGGGCAGGCCGTCGTATCGCAGTATCTGGTGCGGAACGACAAAACCGCTCTCCCGTGCCAGGAGCCGGGCGAACTGGCCGGTGGCATTCGCCTCGACGCAGACCACCTTCTTGGCCGAGCGGAGCAGGTCGAGAAACTGCGTCGGCACCAGCGGCCAGACCTGCGCGAAATGGAGAGTGGCCACCTTGTTCCCTTGTTCGCCCAGGATTGCCGCCGCCTCTTGTACCGGCCCCTTGGTCGATCCCCAGCTGACGATGAGTAGTTCGGCATCGGTGGCGCCCTCATGCTGTGGCGCCACCACCTCCTTCTTGATGCCATCGAGTTTGCGGAGCCGCTTGTCCACCATGGCGATGCGAACCGGCTGCTCCTCGGTGATGTGACCGTCTTCGTAGTGTTCATCGCTGTCCGCCACCACCAGCTGCTCCGACCCCCCGGGCAGCAGTCGCGGCGAGATGCCGTTCGTGGTGTCAGCATAACGGCGATAGGGCGTTGGCACCGAGGCAGGGTCGGCCCCGGCCTTGACCGGTTCGATTCGCTCCGGGTCAAACGGGGTGATGGCGCGAGAAGAATCGGCCAGGAACTGGTCGGTGAGCAGGAAGACCGGGGTCTGGTATCGCTCGGTCAGGGCGAGTGCCCGCTGGGTCAGCTGGTAGCATGATTCCAGATCGCCGGGCGCGAAGATTGCCCGGGCAAACTCGCCGTGGCCGCTGTGGAGCACGAAGTCGAGATCAGCCTGTTCGGTGCGGGTCGGCAGCCCGGTGGCCGGCCCTGGCCGTTGGGCGATCACCCCCAGGAGCGGGGTTTCGGTCATGGCGGCAAGGCTGACGCCTTCGGTCATCAGGGCAAAACCGCCGCCCGAGGTTGCCACCATGCTCGGCGCCCCGGCAAAGGCGGCGCCAATGGCCATGTTGATGGCGGCGATCTCGTCCTCGGCCTGCTCGACCACGCAGCCCATGGTATCGGCGTGGGCAATGAGGTTGAGCACGATGGAGGTGGAGGGCGTCATCGGGTAGAAGGCGCAGAATTTGAGGCCGCCGGCCAGGGCGCCCAGGGCGATGGCCTCGTTGCCATTGAGCATCAGGCGATCTTCACCGCTGGTGCCGCCGGCAAGGGCGAAGTGGGGGGCCTCGATCTGCGCGGCTGCCCATTGCCAACTGCGGTCGAGCACCTCGCGGTTTGCCGTCAGTGTCTCCGGGTGCTTTTTGCCGAGGGTGGCCTCGATCCCGGCGAAGAGCAGATCGGCCGGCAGGCCGAGCAGATGGCCGACAAGCCCCAGCGCCGCGGTATTCCAGAATTTTTCCGGTCCCAGCTCATGGAACGGTATCGAGACGGTGGCGGCGTCGGCCGGGGCAAAAGCGGCATCGGCAATGATCAACCCTTGGGCACTGAGGGCGTCGCGGTGCAGGGTCACGGTTTCGGCATTGAGGGCCACCAGCAGGTCGATGGTGTCGCGGGGGCCGTGCAACCGAATCGTACTGGTGCGGATGGCAAAGGTATTATGGCCGCCGCGAATGCGCGAGTGGTAGCTCTGGGTGATCAGAACCTCATAGCCGGCGCGGACCAGCGCCTTGCTAAGCAACTGGCCGATGGTGACCAACCCCTGACCCGCCTCGCCGCCGATAACGATATTGATCTCCTGTGACATGGCTTTTTCCCCCCCTTTGGTTATGAGGTGTCATGGACGCAGCAGTTCCCGTAAAGCAGGCTCCAGTTCGGGATAGCGGAAGGGAAAGCCATGTTTCTGCAGAACGGCGGGAACCATGCAGGGGCCTTCCAGTACCACGGCGCCGAGTTCGCCCAGCACCAGCCGGACCGCCCAGGCGGGCACCGGCAGGATGGTGGGACGGTGGAGGAGCCGGCCAAGGGTCTTGGTGAATTCGAGATTGCGTACCGGTCGCGGCGCGCCGCAGTTGATGGCCCCGGCAATTTCAGGGTGATCCAGACAGAAGGGAAAGATGGCGACGAGATCGTCGATGTGGATCCACGGAAACCACTGGCGGCCGTGGCCGAGCCGGCCTGCCACCCCGAGCCGGAAGGCGGGCAGCATCTGGGTCAGCGCCCCGCCATCATTGCCCAGCACGATCCCGATGCGGGCGGTGATTACCCGGGTGCCCTTGTGGCACGCCTTGAAGGCCTCCTTTTCCCACTCGACGCAGACCCTGGCCAGAAAATCGTCACCAGCCGGGGCGTCCTCGGTCTTGTCGGTGCCGTCGTCAAAGCCGTAATACCCCACCGCGCTGGCGTTGATCAGGGTTTGCGCCGGGACGCTATCGGCGGTAATGGCCTCAACGATGTTGCGGGTCGAGTGAATCCGGCTCTCCAGAATCAGCCGTTTGTTCTTGGAAGTCCACCGGGCAAAGATATTGAAGCCGGCAAGGTTGATGATCGCCTCGGCCTGCCGCACCTCTTCCTGCCAGGGGCCAGGCACGGAGGGGTCGCCCAATACCGTCGCCGTCCCCTTCGGCAGATGGCTGGCTTTGTGCGGTGAGCGGATCAGTACCCTGACCGTGTGGCCGTCTTGGAGCAGGCGCGGGATGAGATGGGAACCGATGAAGCCGGTGCCGCCGACGATGAAGAGGCGCATGGCGATTCTCCTTTTGGGCGTGCGGATCAGAGCACGTATTTATTCGAACCTGAAGCGAAGCCAAACCCAAGCAAGGCCCAGATATTCGTGGAGGGCGGTTTCGGTTTTGCGCAGGGAGATGGCCCCAGGCAGGTAGCTGCCGGGGCCGTGCTTGGGGCCGTATTTTATCCGATAGTCGGTCGGCGCGGCAATCGGAGTCAAGCCCTGTCTGCGAAAGAGGGCCATGGCGCGTGGCAGGTGGGCGGCGGAGGTAACCAGCAGGAAGCGTTTGCCGCGGAGCAGCGGCGCCAGGTTCGTTGCCTCCTCCGCCGTGTCCAGCGAGGTATCCTCAATCGTGATGGTTTGAGCCGCAACGCCTAACTCTAGGGCCGCGGCCTGCATGGTGGCAGCCTCCGCCTTGGGGCTGAAGACCGCTCCGCCGGAAAACACCAGCCTGCTGCCGGGGTGAAGGCGGTAGAGGCGAATGCCTTCAACCAGCCGGAAGAGGGAGACCCGGTCGAGTTCGCTGCTGGCGGGCAGTCCCTCCTCCGCGACCTGGCCGCCGCCCAGCACCACGACATAGGCGATGGCCGGTTGACGGGTGAGGATCGGCGGATACTGCCGCTCAAGGGGGCCGAGGAAGTGGTTGGCGACCCAGGGCGAACTGGCCGCGGCGAGAAGAAAAATCGCCAGGCCGACCAACGCCTTGCCGGTGTGCTGGCGCCGGGAGAACCACAG
Source organism: Deltaproteobacteria bacterium (assembly GCA_021802645.1). Taxonomy (GTDB): domain Bacteria; phylum Desulfobacterota; class Desulfobulbia; order Desulfobulbales; family Desulfurivibrionaceae; genus JAJZRJ01. Next base: position 16,384 of record JAJZRO010000013.1, read on the forward strand.
GAGCATGAGCCCGGCCAGAGCCAAGAGCAGCAGCAGGGGCAGCGGCATGATGAGCAGGGTGACGATTTTTTTGGCGAGAAACACGCTGGGCGTCCTTGCTGTTTAGTGGGGCGCGGTGTAGCCCCCCGGTATTCCTTGCGGAGAGAGGACGAGTTGCCAGACCTGGTTCTCCCTGGCGCGGAAGGAACCAGCGCAGGCCAGGAGATAGTAGCGCCACATGCGGCGGAAACGTTCGCCGTATTTTGCCTCGAATCGTGGCCAGTGGTCGATGAAGTTGGCGTACCAGGCCATGAGCGTAGGGTCGTAGTCGGAACCGAAGTTATGCCAGTCTTCGATGACGAAGAGGTTTTCGCAGGCCGTGGTGATCTGCCGCGGCGAAGGGAGCATGGCGTTGGGAAAGATGTAGCGGTCGATCCAGGGGTCAATGGCGCAGGTCGAGGTATTGCCGCCGATGGAGTGAAGGAGGAAGAGGCCGTCCGTCCAGAGGAGCCGTTGGCAGACCTTCATGAAAGTCCGGTAGTTCTTGTAGCCGACATGTTCGAACATGCCGATGGAGACGAGGCGGTCGAAGGTGCCGGTAACGCTCCGGTAGTCCTCAAGGAGAATGGTCACCGGCAGCCCTTGGCAGCGTTGCCGGGCGAAGGCAGCCTGCTCTTGGGAAACCGTCACGCCGGTGACGCTGACGCCATAGCGTTCCGCGGCGAACTGCGCCAGCCCGCCCCAGCCGCAGCCGATATCGAGGAGCCGCATTCCCGGCTCCAGGCGGAGTTTGCGGCAAACCAAGTCGAGCTTTGCCTCCTGGGCCGCGTCGAGGGAAGAAGCATTTTTCCAGTAAGCGCAACTGTAGATCATGCGACGGTCGAGCATGGCCTCATAGAGATCATTGCCGATGTCGTAATGGTGGATGCCGACCTGATAGGCGCGAGAAACCTTCTGGCGGTTGGTGAACCGGGCGGTGAGGTGGCAGAGGGCGCGGCAGAGCGGGCGGCAGGTCCTGGCAAGGTCGGCCCGGAAGGCCCGATGAATCATCTCATCGATGGCTTCGCATTCCCACCAGCCGTCCATGTATGATTCGCCGAGACCCAACGTGCCCTGGGCGGCGAGTCGGGAATAAAAGCCGGATTGCGAAACCTGGAGGTCCCATGGCCGGTCGCCGTTGATGCGGATATCGGCCTGTTCAAGAAGCTGATGGAATCTCCGATAAGAGCTGGTCTTTGACATCGGTCCCCCCCCCATCCACGCTTGCCCCGGACGGGACAAGGCCTGATATCGTTGAGCCGCGATGAAAGAATCTCCCCTTTAGTTTACACGAAACCCCTCAAAAAATGGTGCGCGGTGTTACTTCTGCTGCGGTTGCTGGCTCCTCGGCGACCGGGCTTTGCCGTCCGTTTCTTCCGAATACAGGCGCAGGCTGATCCGGCGATTGCGCGGATCATATGGATTTTCCTTGATGAGCGGCTGGGTGGCGGCATAGCCGGAAACGCGGATGAGCCGGTTGGGATCCAGACCGTCTTTTTCCAGCGCCACGCGGGCGGCCGAGGCCCGGGCGGTGGAGAGCTCCCAGTTGCCATACTGGCGCGTCGAATAGGTGACCGCGTCGGTGTGTCCCTCGATCTCCACCTTGTACTTTGTGTTCTTGATGTTTTCGTTGATGAGGGCGAGAAGTTTTTGGCCGTCCGCGGTCAGTTCGGTGCTGCCAAGCGCGAACATCGGGGTACCCACCTTGTCCATGATGTCCACCTTGATCCCGCCCTGGATAAAGGTGATGGCCACCTGGTCCTTCAGGTTCTGCAAGCGTTCGGCGATTTCCTTTTCCGTCTGTTCCTTAAATTCCTCGGCTTGCTGCAGATCGCCATCCGTGGCCGGGCCACTGGGCGGGGCGGGTTCGATATTGATCTGCGAACTCGGCTGGGTGCTGATGGCCTGCGGGTTGGTGCCGGAGCCCTCCTTGAACAGGCTGAAGTGCTTGAAGTAGTAAGCGATCTCCTCTTTCTTTTGCTGGGGCGTCATGCTGAGCAGCCACATGAGCAGGAAGAAGGCCATCATGGCGGTGACGAAGTCGGCATAGGCCACCTTCCAGCTGCCGCCATGATGGCCGCCAACTCCGCCCTTCTTCTTTTTTTTGATGATGACGGTCAGCTTTTTGTTGCTTTCCATTTCTTCAGCGCTTCTTCAACTTCCAGGAAAGAGGGCCGGTCTTCGCCAGGGATGGCGCGGCGACCGGATTCGATGGCAAAATGGATCATGAAATCGGTGGAGTAGGCGGCCATCAGCGAGGTCTTGATGACGTTCATGTAGGCGGCCCGTTCGTTGGCCTTGTGCTCCAGGTTGGTGGCAATGGGACCGATGAAGCCGTAGCAGGAGAGAACGCCGAGGAAGGTGCCGACCAGGGCAGCGCCGATGTGGTGGCCCAGGACCTCGGGTGGCTCACTGATCATGCCCATGGTGAGGACAACGCCCAGGACCGCCGCCACGATGCCGAGGCCGGGCAGCGCATCGCCCATCTTGGTGATGCTGTGGGAGGGGATCATCCGCTCATGGTTATTGATTTCAAGGTCGATGTCCATGAGATTTTCCATCTCATGGGGTGGGTAGTTGGCGGTGATCATGACGCGGATGGTGTCGCAGATGAATTCCGCCACATTGTGGTCACTCATGATCGCCGTGTGCTTCTGGAAGAGGGCGCTCTTTTCGGGGGTCTCCACGTCCGCCTCGATGGCGATCAACCCCTCCTTCTTGATCTTGGCGTAGATGGCGTTCAGGAGGAGGAGGAGTTGGATGTAGTGCTCCTTGTTAAGCTTGGAGTCGGCAAAGATATGGCCGAGGTCGTGGATGATCGCCTTGAGGATTTTGCCCGGCGAGGAGAGGATGAGGGAGCCGGTGGCCGCGCCTAAGATGATGAGGAACTCCGCCGGCTGGAAGAGGACGCTGAAGTTGCCATTTTCCATGGCGTAGCCGCCGATGACCGAGCATAATACGACGGCGATACCGATAAGAGCTGTCATGAGGGCCTCTGGGCTTGATTCACGATTACGTGCTTCTGGCCGGCGGTCTTTATTACATCCGGCTTAAAGTTCCTCGAAGCGTTCTGCCCGCAACACTTCTTTTTGTTTTTTGAGGGCGTAGGTGGTGATGGTATTCCTGACCGGATCCGCCATCGGGAGAAAGTTGATCGCCACCACGCGGTCGCCTTCCGGCTCCACCGTAACCCGGACAACGGAGCCGCCCACCAGCACCCACACCGGCTGGCCGGTGTTGAGTAGCATCCGCACCTCTACCACGTCACCAACCGAGACATTGCTTATGGTGTTGAGCTTGATCCCGTTGGCGCTCAGGCTCACCTCGCCGACCCGGATCGCGTCTTCCGGCCGTTCGATATGATGGCGAGCGAGCAGTTGGTCGGTTTTGGCACTGGCCTGATAGAGCAGCTGGTTGAGCGAGACCCGCGGCAGGCGTTTGCCGGCTGGCTGCTCCTTGCCGGCGGTTTCGCCGAGGAGGATGTCCAGCTTGGTGTTGATCTCGATGAGGATCAGGGCAAAGGAGGTATTGATCTCCTCGCTGCTGGCCATGAGTTCGGAGGCCCAGGTGGTCGAATCGGTGAGGGTGACCGGGACGATTTTCGCTTCCAGCGGTGCGCCTGACGGAACCTTGCGGATCGAGGTCGGAATAATCGTGTCGATGCGGAAACTCGCGCGGCGGTTCAAAGAGTCGGAGTCCATGACTTCTCGTGTGTCTCAATAAGGATCGTTCGCGACAAATCTGCACCATTGTAGCGAGGTTTTCGCGGGAGTGATACAGAAATTTTGTAAAATTCCCTTTGGATGTCTACTGGCACGCGGGCCCCGGCGCGAGGTGGCTCCGAGGCAGGAACCCCAAAGGCGCCGGCCATCGGGTCGATGCCTTTGGGGGATGCGTTGCGGATGGGGTTGATTACGCGGCGACGGCTTGCGGTTTGCGGGTCTGTTTCTTCAGGCGGTTGATGCGGCGTCGCAACATTTCGATCTTGCCCTTGTCCTTGGCGGCCAGGGCGCTTTCCTTGGCCTGGCGCAGCTCGCCGAGCAGCGACTTGATTTCCCCCTTGGTGAGCGGTTTTTTTTCGGCCTGGGGCTGCTTGGCCTTTTTCGGGGATGCCGTGAGTTTGGAAGCGGTATCGCCGCTGCTTTTGCCGGAGCTGAGGAGGGTAACCAGTTCGTCTTTCTTCATGGCATGGATGCCGGTTGTGCCGGGTAGCTCCTTGGCGAGTTCGCGCAGTTCCTTCACCGTCATGTGTTGCAATTCTTCCGCCGTATGCGCTGTCATGTGGATCACCTCGTTATCGCGTACTGAGTTGTGAGGCCTTGGCCTGGTGGCCGCCTGCCTCGGAGGGGGGCTTCTGCCCGTCAGTATAGCATACGCCGCTTGGCAAAAGGCAACATGTTTTGGCGTGGCTCCGCGTCAAAAAAACAACCGGGACGCGGGAGCGGAAAGGCACGCCATTCCTGGGCCGGCGCGGTGTCCGGAAAAATCGCTTGACAGGGGGAGCCGGCGATTGTTATGTGAATACACATTCACATCAAATGGTCCAGCCATGCAACCGCGAAAAAGTACCCACATCCGCAGAAAAGAGATTGTCCAGGCGGCCCTTGCGGTTATCGCCGAAAAGGGGGTGCATGGGCTCACCATCGCCGAGATCGCCGGCCGGGCCGGGATGAGCGATGCCAATATCTATCGCCATTTCCGCGGCAAACAGGAGATCCTGACGGCGGTCGGGGACTTCATCGGCGAGGCGGTGATGGGCAGGGCCGCTCGGATTGCGGCCGGCAAGAAGAAGGCGCTGGCCAGGCTCGACACGATTTTTCGCTCCCATGTGGCACTCATTGCCGCCAATCCCGGTTTGCCCCGGTTCATCTTCTCCGAGGAGCTCCAGGTGGGTGATCGACAGTTGGCAGTGAATGTCGCCGGCCGGATGGCGCAGTATATCGAGACGATGAGCGCGATCGTGGCGCAAGGATGTCGGGCCGGGGAATTCCGGCCGGACCTTGCTCCCCGGGAGACGGCAGTCACCCTGCTCGGCATGATCCAGTTCACCGCGCTGCGTTGGTCTATCACCCATGAGGCCTTTGCGTTGGAGGCCGAGACCGCGCGGCTGTGGGAGAATTTTCGGCGGCTCCTTCTGGCGCCAGCGGATACGACACGACCGAAACAGACGAGGTAAGATGTGTTGGCGCAGCGGATGACCACAAGGGTGTTGCTGGTAATATTCCTTCTCAGCCTTCCGGTTTGGGCGCGGGCGGCGGAGCCGTTGACCATGGCAGAGGCCCTGGCGGTCGCCACCAAGAATCATCCCCAGATCGAGGCGGCGGCCGCCGCGTTCACCGCCGCCGAGGCCAGGGTCGGCCAGGCAACCGCCAACTATTGGCCGCAGGTGAGTCTGGGCGCCGACTGGAGCAAGGGAGACATCTATCTCACTGCCCTGGGGGCTATCAAGGAGACGGAGTTTGCCTCGACCGCGGTGACGGTCCGGCAGAACATCTATGATTTTGGCCGGACCGCCGGTGCCACGGCCGCGGCCCGCGGCGCCAAGGAGGCGGCGCGCGAAGGAGTGGGGGTCAGTCGTCAGGATGTCGTCTTTCGGCTAAAAGCCGCCTGGTATCTCGCCCTGGCCGCGGCAAAGCAGGTCGAGGCCAGCCGGCAAACTGTGGTCGCCCGGGAAAAATTGGCCCATCAGGCGGCAGAATTCTTCGCCCACGGGGTTCGCTCCAAGGTGGAGGTGGCCCGGACCGAGGCCGCCCTCTTTGCGGGCAAAAGTCTGCTGATCCGGGCGGAGAGTAACCGGGACATCGCGCGGCTCGAATTGGCGAACGCCATGGGGCTGGAAACCTTGGGGGATCGGCCGTTGGCCGAGTCGGCAACCGTGGCCGCGACTGTGCCGACGGAGTTGGCGCCCCTGCGGGAAGAGGCGCTGGCCGCGCGCAAGGAACTGAAGCGGATTGCCGCCCTCAGGGATTCGGCCACCGGTTCCTTACAGTCCGCGCGCAGCGGCTACCTTCCCACCCTCTCCGGCGTGGCCAGCTATGGCAATGCCGGACCGACCATACTGCCCGACGGCGAGGTGTGGTCGCTGGGGGTCAGTGTCTCGCTGCCGATTTTTTCCGGTTTTGCCACCCAGTCGCAGGTGCGGGAGGCGCAGGCCAATCTGGAGGGGTTGGACGCCCAACAGCGGGACTTGCGCAACCAGATCGTCAAAGAGGTGGAGGCTGCCTGGTTGGGGGTGCGGGAGGCCGAGGCACGGCTTGCAGCCAGCGCCAAAGAATCGGTGGCGGCGGCGGAAAGCCAACGGCTGGCTATGGAGCGGTATCGGGAGGGGGTCGGTACCATTATCGATGCGGTGGATGCTCAGGCCCAGGCGTTAAGTGCGGAAACCAGCAAGATTCAGGCGGAATACGACCGCGCGATTGCCGTGGCCAAGCTGGATCGGGCTCTGGGGCGACAGTGAACGCGACAGGAGAGGTGTGATGCAACCTTTGGCAGTGCTGCGGAACAGAAAAAAACAGCTCCTGGGGGCGGCCGGTGTGTTGGCCGTCTCCATGGTGCTGTGGCGGTTGGTGTTGGGGCCGGTGGCGGTGCAGGGCGTGCGGCTCGCCAGACACGATCTCGTGGCCCAGGTGTATGGCAATGGCACGGTGGAGGCCAAGGTGGTGGTCAACATCGCCAGCAAGATCACCGGCCGGATCGTCGAGGTCGATGCCGACCAGGGCGATACGGTGCAACGGGGGCAGATCCTGGCCAAACTGGATCTCAGTGAACTCGCGGCCCAGGACCGGCAGGCCCGGGCAACCCTGGCCTTGGCGACAAAGGATGCCGCGCGTTACCGGGCCTTGGCCGCCAAGGAGTTGGTCTCGGCGCAGGAGGCGGAACAGTATGAAACCGCCTTCGTGGTAGCGAGGGAGGCGGCGGTCGCCAGCCGCTCCCGGTTGGACGACGCGGTCATCGTGGCGCCGGGGGATGGCGTCGTCATCCGGCGCGACCTGGAACCGGGCGCCACGGTGACCGCGGGGCTGCCGATCTTCTTCCTTGCCAACCCCCAGACCGTGTGGGTCAAGGCCAATGTCGACGAATCGCGGCTCAAGGGCGTGGCGCCGGGGCAGCCGGCCACCATCAGCCTCCGTTCGGCGCCGGGCGAGAAGTTCCCCGGCCAGGTGGCGCGGCTTGGCCGGGAAAGCGATCGGGTGACCGAGGAATTGGAGGTGGATGTGGCCTTCACGCCGCCGCTAGCCAATTTCCGCCTCGGCGAGCAGGCCGAAGTGTGGATCGTTCCTGGGGCCAAACAACAGGCCCCCTCGTTGCCCAGGGCGGCCGTGGTCGTCCGGGATGGTCGGCGCGGCGTCTGGCGCATCGAGAAAGGGAGGCTCCATTTCCGGCAGATCACCACCGGGCTTGAGGATCAGCAGGCCGGCATGGTGGAGGTGGTGGGCGGGATCACCGAACAGGATATGGTCGCCCTGGCTCCGGCAGAAAAGATGCAACAGTTCACCGAAGGCCGGCGGGTGCGGGTGGGGCGATGAATCTGGCGTTGCGCGACATCCGCCATCACCGGAGCCGTTTCATCCAGACCTGTCTTGGGCTCGGACTCCTGCTCGGCGTGGTCATGAGCATGAGCGGCATCTATCGGGGCCTGTTTACCGATGCCACCGCGATCCTGACCGCCACGGCGGCGGACCTGTGGGTGGTGCAGCAGGACACCAGCGGTCCCTTTGCCGCCACCTCCCGCCTGCCGGAGGACGTCAAGTACCGGATTCGGGCGGTGCCTGGCGTGGCGCAGGCCTCGGCCCTTTCCTTCCAGAATATCCAGAGCGACCGCAACGGCAAGCCCTTTCGTTTTTTCCTGGTGGGCTATGAATTGGGGGGGCTGGGTGGACCGCCGGTGATCGTGGCTGGCCGCCCTATCCGGCAGAAGCATTACGAGATGGTGGTGGACCGCGCCATGCGTCTGCCGCTGGGCGCCAAGCTCCGCCTGGCGGACGACGACTACACCGTGGTCGGCCATACCGCCAAGATGGTCTCCTCGGCCGGCGATCCGGTGGCCTATGTGACCCTGGCCGATGCCCAGAAGATCCAGTTTCAGGATGACGACAACGCCATCCGCAACAACCGGGCCCGGCTTGCCGAACAGATCAGCCGTCTGCCCTTTCTTGCGCCGGCCCAGGCCGGGCAGCTGGCCCCGCAGGTCGCGGCCATTGTCGGCTCCACCCATATCGTCAATACGGTGGTGGCGCGGCTCGCCCCCGGCGCCGATCTTGCCGAGGTGCAGGCCCGCATCAATCGCTGGAACCACTTTCGGCCCCTCGCCGTCCAGGATCAGGAGCGGATTCTCACCGAGGGCATGATCAAGAAGGCCAAGATGCAGCTCGGCCTTTTCCGGGCGATTTTGCTGGTCATCTCCGGGGTCATCATCTCGCTCATCATCTACACCATGACCCTGGATAAGCTGAGGGTCATCGCCACCCTCAAGCTGATCGGCACCAGGAATCGGGTGATCGTCGGGCTCATTCTTGAACAGTCGCTGCTCATGGGGCTCATTGCCTACGCGGTGGGATATACGCTCATCGGGCTCACCCACGACAAGTTCCCGCGCCGGGTGGATCTGGTGCCGGTCGATCTGGTGAGCCTCTTTGTCATCGTGTTGGTGATCTGTGTCGCCGCCAGCCTGGTGGGCATCCGCAAAGCGATGCGGGTCGAGCCGGCCGAGGCCCTGGGGAACTGACGATGTACGCCGTCCAGATTGAAAGACTGACCAAGATCTACGGCAGCGGCGCCACTGAGGTGGTGGCCCTGGCCGACGCCACCTTCGACGTGGCGCCCGGCGAACTGGTGGCCATCCTCGGCCCCTCCGGTTCCGGCAAGACCACGCTGCTCACCACCATCGGCCTGGTGACCGAACCAACCCGGGGCCGGGTGGTGTTGGACGGCGAGCTGATCGTCGACAACGGCTGGCCCCCTGGCCTCGATCTGAAAAGGGTGCGCCGGGAAAAGCTCGGCTTCATCTTCCAGCACCACAACCTGATCCCCTTCCTCACCACGGTGGAGAATGTGATGATCGCCCTCGAGAATAATGGCGTGAGTACCAAGGAGGCGCGGGCCCGGAGCATGGAATTGCTTGAAAGTCTGGGCTTAAGCCAGCGACTCGACCACTATCCCTCCCTGCTTTCCGGCGGCGAATCGCAGCGGACCGCCATTGCCAGGGCGCTGGCCAACCGGCCGCGGATCATCCTGGCCGATGAACCCACGGCGGCGCTGGATACCGAGAACGGCAAGAACGTCATGCGGCTGCTGAAGGCGCTGGCGGTGGAGAATGATTCCGCCATTCTGGTGGTGACCCACGACCATCGGATGGTGGAAGGGTTTGACCGGATCTTCGAGGTGAGCGACGGCCGCATCGTCGGCGAACGGCGCAACGGCAGCGACAACGCGTGAGGCCGATGGCAGCCTGTTGTCTTCTCTGCTTGTTCGGGAAGAGCGGAAGGGGGAAAGGAAGAATGGCTGGGGGACAGGGATTCGAACCCCGACAGGCAGAGTCAGAGTCTGCAGTCCTACCGTTAGACGATCCCCCAGCAGGGTGGGTCAAGGTGGCCCAAAAATAGTGAACCGGGCCGCTTCTGTCAAGCAAATTATCAGGGTTTCCGCCTCACGACACCACAAACCCCGCATAGCCCACCACCTGGTCGGTGTCGCCGCTCGCCTCGCCCGAGTCGGTGTAGCGAACGAGTTCCGCCTTGGTGGCGCCGAGGGCCATGGCCGCAATGAGGGCGATGGTGGTCGGCATGATGCCGCACATGGTGATGCGGTTGCCGATGACCGTGTTGTAGAGGCCGGCCGGGTCGAGGGCCAGCACCCGTTCGATGGCCTTCTTGTCCTTGGCCGAGGCGGAAGCGCGGCTTTCGTAGTGGGTCATGTCGGTGCTCGCCACCATGAGCACCGGTTTGGCGTAGGCACGGATCGCCCTGGCAAGCGCTAGGCCCACCTCCTGGCAGGTGGCAAAGGCCAGGTGGGAGATCACCAGCGGGGTGAGGCGCAGCCTGGGCTGTTGGCGCTGGAGAAAGGGGACCTGCACCTCCAGCGAGTGCTCGAAACGGTGGGCCGTGGTGTCCGCCTCGATCTGGGCGGACTCGGCGAGCACGAGTTTTGCCAGCCCGGTGTTGATCGGCACCGTGCCCAGTGGCATCTCCCATTCCCCTTCCGTCATCAGGGCCACCTCGGCCCCCATGCCGTGGTGATTCGGTCCCAGGATAATCACATCCTCGGGAACCTCCACCCGGGCGATGGTCTCGCCCGCCACCTTCCCCGAGTAGATATAGCCGGCATGGGGACAGACCACGGCGATGGCGCGCTGTGTTCTGCCGCCAGCCGGCATGAGTTCCGCCAGCATGCGGGTCAGGGTCTTGGCATCACCGGGATAGAATTGATCGGCAACGGCAGGGGTTCTCCGCATGGCACACCTCCCTTTGTTCAGCCATCTGTTTTTTGAACGTACCACTCAGAGGTGCCGGTCAGGGTGATGGTGCCTTCCTGATCCGTCAATTCCACCGGCACCACGATGGTGGCGCGTCCCTTCCTGTTGAGCTGACTTTCGAAGGCCTCTCTGCTGGCCGCATCGACTTGCGCCCTGGCCCGCAGGGTCGATTGCGCCGGGCGCTTGAATTTGACCTCGGATTTCCGCAGCACCGGCACTACGGCGTCGGCCAGATGAGGGAAATGGCGCTGGAGTGCCAGCCCGCTGCACGCCTCGGCCAGGGCGAATTGCGCACTGGCGTGCAGGGTGCCCAGGTGGTTCCGCATGCGGTCGGTGAAGGCCAGTTCCAGGGCGTACTCCGCGGCGCTGGCATGGGTGATCTCGATGAACTTGTTGAAGGGAATCTGGGTGACGTCCATAGCGTTTCCCTGAGGTAGAGAGGTGAAGGGTAACACTATTATAGCGCACCGTGGCAGGAGGTGGCGGGATTTCTGCGTGGGCTGGCCGTGATCTCAGGCGGCCTTGACGCTCCAGGTGGTGCCGCTTGCGGAGTCCTTGATCTCGATCTGCTTCAATAGCAGTTCGTCGCGAATGGCGTCTGCCTTGGCGAAGTCTTTCTCCTTGCGCGCCTGGTTGCGGGCAGCGATGAGCGCCTCGATCTCCGCCTCGGTGATACCAAGACCCTGGAGCAGGGCGTTTTTCCTGGCGGCCATGTAGGCGGCCGGTTCCTCGGTGAGGAGCCCCAGGATGGCGGCAAGGTGGCGCAGGGTGGCAGCGCTTTCCCGGAGCAGGGCAAGGTCCTCCGCGGCCGGGACAGTGGGCAGTCCCTGGCGCACCTTGTTCATGGTCTTCACCGCCTCGAAGAAGTTGCCCAGGGCCAAAGCGGTGTTGAAGTCGTTGTCCATGGCCTGCTGGAAGCGGTTCTCGATGGAAATGAGCTTCTCACGGTCCTTGGCGCCGATGGCCGAAGCAGCCCCTGCCTTGCCCGCCTCCGGCAACTGGGCGAGCTCGGCCAGGGCACCGTAGAGGCGTTCCAGGCCGGAAGCCGCGTCGTTCATCGCGGTCTCGGAGTAGTCGAGGGGGTTGCGGTAGTGGGTGGAGAAGACGAAGAGGCGCAGCACCTCGGCCGGGTATTTCTCCAGTACCTCGCGGATGGTGAGGAAGTTGCCCAGCGACTTGGACATCTTCTCGTCCTTGATGGTGACAAAGCCGTGGTGGATCCACACCTTGACGAAGGGCTTGCCCGAGGCGCCCTCGCTCTGGGCGATCTCGTTCTCGTGGTGGGGAAAGACCAGGTCCTTGCCGCCGCCGTGGATGTCGAAGGTGTCGCCGAGGTACTTCTTGCTCATGGCCGAGCACTCGATGTGCCAGCCGGGGCGCCCTGGCCCCCACGGGCTTTCCCAGGTGGGCTCGCCCGGCTTACTGCCCTTCCAGAGGGCAAAGTCCATGGGGTGCGCCTTGTTCTCGTTGACCGAGACGCGGGCGCCGGCCTGCATGTCGTCGAGGCTGCGACCGGAGAGCGCGCCGTAGTCGGCGAACTGCTCTACCTTGTAGTAGACGTCGTTGCCCACCTGGTAGGCCAGATCGCGCTTGATGAGCTCTTCGATGAGACTGATGATCTCGCCGACATGCTCGGTGGCCTTGGGTTCCAGCGTCGGCGCGGCGACCCCCAGGCGGGCCATGTCCTCGTGGAACATGCGGATGAAGCGCTCGGAGAGTTCCTCGCAGGTGGTATTTTGCTCCTGGGCGCGCTTGATGATCTTGTCGTCGATGTCGGTGAAGTTGCGGATAAAGGTGACCTGGTAGCCGCGGTAACGCAGGTAGCGCACGATCATGTCGAAGACCAGGGCCGAGCGGGCGTGACCGATGTGGCAGTAGTCGTAGGCGGTGATACCGCAGACGTACATCCGGATGTGGCCGGGCTCGATGGGTTCGAGCGGGGCCTTGCTGCCGGTCCTGGTATTGTAGACGACAAGGGACATGGTGGGTATCCGCAATTCAGCGTTCGTTTCCGTCAAAGAAATATGGTATATACCCGGTTCACGCCAACAGGGCAACCCTTGTTGCGTGCATATGTCAATATGGCGGCCGAGAAAAGGCCGCCAGTCGGATATGGTGAGCCCATGGAATTGATTGAACGGATAGAACCGGCGGACGGCATGGTGGTGACGATCCACGACGAATCGAAGCGGGTGGCGGGTGACCGGTGGCTGGTCAAGATCCGGTGCGAGGCCACAATGCCGTTGCCGCGGTCGTGTGTCGAGGCGCTGGTCGAAGAGGATGGCGCGCTCAAGGCGGCGGTGCTGGCCCGTCTTGGCGACAGGCTCACCTTTGCGGTGGTCAAGGAGCGCAATTTCATCGATGCCCGGGAGAAGGAGGCGGTGCTGACAGGGCTCGTTGACAACGTGCGGCAGAACGTGCTGGGCTATCTGGCCAGCCCGAATTTTCCGGGCCGGCTTTTTGCCAACCGTTATGCGAAATTGCGGGAAAGTTGCCTGCTCGAACGTCATTATCAGGGGCTGCCGAAAGCGGACGAGGAAGAGCCGGGACCGGCTGATTTTTCTGCCCTGTTCCGGAAGTGAGTCGGCTGGAATTCTCCTTGACAAACCACGCAGATGGCAGCATATTCGTTCATTTCAAGGCAGTTTCTGGGCATGTTCATGGGGTTCCCCCATGTGTGACAGGGTGTGCCGCCGATCCGGCGGTCCGTTCCGGGTGAAATCGACTTTAGGTGAAGACAATGAAGGTATTGGTCAGTGACAATCTGGCGCCGATTGGGGTGAAGATTCTCCAGGATGCCGGTTTGGAGGTGGATGTCAAGACCGGGTTGGCACCGGAGGAGCTGAAGAAGATCATCGGCGAGTACGACGGCTTGGTGATCCGCAGCGCCACCAAGGTGACCGCCGAGATCATCGAGGCGGGCGAGAAACTCCGGGTGGTGGGTCGCGCCGGCATCGGCCTCGACAACGTCGATATCCCCACGGCCAGCAAGAAGGGCATCATCGTCATGAACGCCCCGGACGGCAACGCCACCACCGCGGCCGAACACGCCATCGCCATGATGATGGCCGCCACCCGCAATATTCCGCAGGCCACCGCCTCCATGAAGGCAGGCAAGTGGGAGAAGAAAAAGTTTCAGGGCCGTGAGGTGACCGGCAAGACCGTGGGGATCATCGGCATCGGCCGCATCGGCCGCATCTTTGCCGATCGGGCCCAGGGGCTGCGCATGAAGGTCATTGCCTTTGATCCGCACATGACCAAGGAGCAGGTGGAGAAGCTCGGCATCGAGCTGGTCAGCCTGAACGAACTCTGCGAGCGGGCCGACTTCATCTCGGTCCATGTGCCGCTCACCCCCGAAACCAAGCACCTGGTGGGTGCCGAGCAGTTCAAGCGGATGAAGAAGGAGATGATCTTCGTCGACTGCGCCCGCGGCGGCGTGGTGGAGGAGACGGCCCTGGCCGAGGCCTTAAAGAGCGGCCAGATCCGCGGGGCGGCCCTCGACGTCTTCGAGGTCGAGCCCACCACCCACGAGAACTGCCCGTTGCTGGCGCTGGACAACTTCATCTGCACCCCGCACCTGGGCGCCTCCACCGCCGAGGCCCAGGAAAACGTGGCGGTGGCCATTGCCGAGCAGGTGGCCGCCTACCTCAATTATGGCACCGTGACCAATGCGGTGAACGTACCGTCGGTGAGCGCCGAGGTGCTCTCCCAGGTCGGGCCGTTCGTCACCCTGGCCGAGATGCTGGGCTCGCTGCATATGCAGATCGCCAAAGGCGGGGTCCAGGAGATCAATATCGAGTACTGCGGGGACCTGGCCGAGATGATCACCACCCCGGTGACGGTGGCCTTTCTGAAGGGCCTCTTCACCCCGATCTTGAAGGATGCGGTTAACTATGTGAATGCGCCGATCATCGCCAAAGAACGCGGCATCCGGGTGATCGAATCAAAGACCACCAAGTCGGACGACTTTTTGAACCTCCTTGCCATCCGGGTGAAGACCAGCGAAGGCGAGAATGTTCTGGCCGGCACCGTCTTCGGCCGCAAGGAACCGCGGCTGGTGCGCCTCAATACCTTCCGTCTGGAGGCGTTGCCCAGCGGGCCGATGCTCTTCGTGCACAACAACGACGTGCCGGGAGTGATCGGCCGCCTCGGCATCACCCTGGGCGAGGGCGGGGTCAACATCTCCCGCATGACCGTCGGCCGCGAGCAGGCCTCGGGCCGCAACGTCATCCTGCTCAATACCGATACCCTGGTCAGCAAGGAGCAATTGCAGAAGGTGCGGGCGCTGGAGAACATCCACGAGGCCATGGTGCTCGACCTGCCCGACTTCGGAGCATAAGAGGCGAACATCCCGCAGGGAGGAGAGGAATGATGGGCGACGAGGCTGGCAGCAAGTGCAAAGAATGCCCGCCGGGGCAGATCAGGCAGGGCGACCGCTGTGTGTTGCCCGAGCCGACTTTTACCACCTTCATCATGTCGCTCAACACCTCGGCCCTCTTCCACCTCGGCGAGTTGGTCGATCCGGAGACCGGACTGAAAGGTACGGACCTGGTGCTGGCCAAGCACACCATCGACACCTTGCAGCTGTTGAAGGCCAAAACCGCCGGCAACCTGACTGAAAAGGAAAAAGAGTTGCTGGAGAATGTCCTCTACGACCTGCAGATGCGGTACGTCAAGGCCACCCAGTAAGTGACGAAAGACGTTGGGAACGATTCAATGCCTGGCTGCCCCGCGGCCGGGCATTTTCATTTGGGGCGTGGTTGCAGGATGAGGGGGAGATGATGCAGGAACTGACGATCGCGGCACCGGCCAAGGTCAATCTCCAGTTGGCCATCCTCGACCGGCGGCCGGACGGCTACCACGAGCTGGAATCCTTTATGCTCAAGCTGGCCCTGGCCGACCATCTGACCCTGGTTCGCCAGCCGGGTGGGATCACCCTTTCCTGTCCGGACAGTTCGCTGCCGGTGGGGGCTGATAACCTGGTCTGTCGGGCCGCCCAGGCCTTTTTTATCCACACCGGCATCAGCGAGGGGGTGGCGATGACGCTGCGGAAGCGGATTCCCATTGCTGCCGGGCTCGGTGGTGGCAGCAGCGATGCGGCCGCTACCCTGCTCGGGCTCAACCGGCTCTTTGTCGCCGGACTCAGCGAGCGCACCCTGATGGAGCTCGCCAAACCGCTGGGGGCCGATGTCCCTTTCTTCGTCTCCGCCGCCCCGGCGGCCTGGGCCCGCGGCATTGGCGAGCGGCTGACCTCGGCACCGGTGCCGGCGGTCGGTTGGATTCTCTTGGTGAATCCAGGATTCCCGGTCTCGACAAAATGGGTCTACGAGAATTTTGCATTGACAAGGGGGGGCAATCCATATATTTTAGGCCGCGGGTTGGCTTCGGCCAACTCCGCCGAGTCACGCGACAATACCAGGATGTTGCCCCTGTTCAATGATCTGGAGGCAGTAACGATCGGCCGGTATCCGGAGGTGGCCGCGCTCAAGGCGGCCCTGATGGCGGGCGGCGCCGATGATGCCTTGATGTCCGGCAGCGGCCCCACCGTCTTTGGTCTCTTTGCCGACCGCGAGGCGGCGGAACGCTGTGCTGCCTTGCTCAAACCCCGGTATGGCGACAAGGTGATTCTCACGCAGCCGTTGCGCGACTGACACGATTTGGGGTGGGGCGTCGTCAAGCGGTAAGACACAAGACTTTGACTCTTGCATTCGCAGGTTCGAATCCTGCCGCCCCAGCCATTGTTCGGTGTAATAGGAAAGGCGATGCGGCAATGCCGTGGGGCCTTTTTGTTTTTCGAGCGAAAACGTCGCAGCACGTGCGGCACCAAGATAAGGCGCGAACATGTTCAAGGACGAGATAAAGATATTCGCTGGCAATGCCAATCTGCCCTTGGCTGACGAGATCTGCAGCTATATCGGCGTGCCGCGTTCCAGCGCCGAGGTGCGGCGCTTCAGCGATGGCGAGATCTTTGTCGAACTGGGCGAGAACGTCCGCGGCCGCGATATCTACCTCATCCAGCCGACCTGCCCGCCGGTCAACGATCACCTGATGGAACTGGTCATCATGGTCGATGCCATGCGGCGTGCCTCGGCCCGGCGGATCACGGCGGTGCTGCCCTATTACGGCTATGCCCGCCAGGATCGCAAGGTGGCCCCCCGAGTACCGATTACGGCCAAAGTGGTGGCGGAGATGCTCATGGTGGTCGGGGTGCGCCGGGTGCTGACCATGGACCTCCATGCCGGCCAGATTCAGGGCTTCTTCAATATCCCGGTGGACAATCTTTACGCAGCGCCGGTGCTGCTCGACTATATCGCCAAGACCTTCCAGAACCATGTGGTCATGGTTTCGCCGGATGCCGGCGGCGTCGAGCGGACCCGCGCCTTTGCCAAGCGGCTCAATGCCGATCTGGCCATCGTCGATAAGCGGCGGGCGCGCGCCAACGAGTGCGAGGCGATGAACGTCATCGGTGACGTCAAGGGCAAGATCGCCATCCTCCTCGACGATATGGTCGATACCGCCGGCACCCTTTGCTCCGCCGCCAACGTTCTGGTGGATTCCGGAGCAACCGAGGTCCATGCCTGCTGTTCGCACGGCGTGCTCTCCGGTCCGGCCATCGAGCGGCTGGAAAAGTCGCAGATCAAGAGCCTGGTCATCACCAACAGCATCCCGCTTTCGGAGAAGGCCAAGGTCTGCAAGAAGATTAAGGTGCTGTCGGTGTCCGCCCTGCTGGGCGAGGCGATCAAGCGGATTCACTCCGAGGATTCCGTCAGTTCGTTGTTTGTTTAGAAACGTCTACCATGCGGACCGGGATATAATCCGGGCCGGGATTTCAGTGAGGAGGTTAGCTATGTTGCAGGTTGAAGTGGCCGCCCAAGTGCGGACGAAGTTCGGAAAGGGTGCGGCGCGGACCTTGCGCCGGGCAGGGCAGACTCCTGCCGTGGTCTACGGCAAGCAGGATTCCATAGCGTTGGAGCTGGACACCCATGCCTTTACCAAGGCCCTGTTGTCCATTCACCGCAAGAACGCGGTGATCAATCTGACGATCACCGATGGCAAGAAGCAGAACGTCAAGCATGTGGTGACCAAGGAGATCCAGACGGATCCGTTGCTCAATTCGGTGGTGCATGCCGATTTCTACGAGATTTCGCTTGACGCCCTCATGGTGTTTGTGGTGCCGATCCGCTACACCGGCAAGGCCAAGGGCGTGGACATGGGCGGCGACATGATGATCGCCAAGGAGAAACTGACCCTGAAAGGCAAGGCCCTTGAGATCCCGGATGCGGTGGAGGTCAATGTCTCTGCCCTGGGCATCGGCGAGAAGATGTGCTTTGCCGATATCCAGCTGCCGGCCGGGGTTTCGATGCTCGACGCGCCCGAGACGGTCTGTGTTTCGGTGGGCACGGCCGTGGCGCAGCAGGGCTAAACCGCCGCGTATCATAGTCTCTTCAAAGCCGGAAAGGTGGTCCTTTTCGGCTTTTTTATTGGGTGAGCGGCGTCTGGTTCATGAGGGAGGGGAATCGTGTTTCTGCTTGTCGGTTTGGGGAATCCGGGACCGGAATATGCCATGACCCGGCATAACATCGGCTTTCTCTTTCTCGACCATCTGGCCGACCGGCACGGGCTCTCCCTGAAGGGTTCCAAGTGGCAGGCCGCCACTGCCAAGGGGGTTCTCTGGGAGGCGCCGGTGCTGCTCTGCAAACCCATGACCTACATGAATCGCAGCGGCAGCGCGGTGGGGCAGGTGGTCCGTTTCTACGATCTGGAGCCCAGTCGGGTGGTGGTGATCCACGACGATCTCGACTTGCCTTTCGGCCGGCTCAAGCTGGTGGCCAATCGCGGCGCCGGGGGGCACAACGGCATCAAATCCCTCATTGACCACCTCGGCACCAAGGATTTCCCCCGCATCCGGGTCGGAGTGGGCCGCCCGCCCGGAGAGGCGACGGCGAGCGATTACGTCCTGGCCCGCTTCGCCAGCGACGAGCAGCGGGAACTGCCGGGCCTGTTTGCGCGTATCGAAGAGGCGGTCGAACGGATCATCGTCGACGGTTTGCCTGCCGCCATGAACGTTGTCAACGCCGAGCCCCGCTGACCCCCTGCCAGATTTCGTTCCGCTGCTTTGTCCGGGGACGCAAGAACCCCGGTATTTCCGCATGATTCCCCCTGTTTACGACGCTATTTGATAAAAATGAAAAATGTGGTATATTGCGACTTCTTTTTTCCCTTGTTTGTCTCCTTGCGCAGACAGACGCCAGTGGAGGATGGGTACATGGCTAAGAAGACCGCGAAGAATTTCAGTGTCGGCGATATGGCCGTTTATCCGGCCCATGGTGTTGGTCAGATCGAGGCCATTGAGCAGCGTCAGGTCGGGGAGCGGGAACAGTCGTTTTATGTCATGCGCATCCTCGACTCCAACATGACGATCATGATCCCCACCGCCTCCTCGCGTAACGTCGGGCTCCGCAGCATCATTACCGCCCGCGAGGTCAAGAAGGTCTACGATATCCTGGGTGACCGCGAGATCGCCATCGAGTCGCAGCCGTGGAACCAGCGCTACCGCGAATACATGGAGAAGATCAAGACCGGCTCGGTCTACGAGATTGCCGCCGTGCTTCGCGACCTGTTCCTGCTGCGGGTCGATAAGGACCTTTCCTTTGGCGAACGCAAGATGATGGACACGGCGAAGAGCCTCTTGATCAAGGAGATCGCTTTGGCCAAGGACGTGGAAGAGAAGCAGGTGGAACAGCACATCGAGCGGATATTTGCCTGAGCCGCCCTTGGCTGCTCGTCGCGATCCTGGTCGGATGCCGGCCAACTCCGGTTGCCCCATGTTAGACCGCCCGTCGCGAGACGTGGCAGGCCCCCCTTCCCTAGACAAGCGCCATGGATTCCACCGCCTCCGATCGGCAGTTCACGTTTCCGGTGACCAGCGAGGCTGCGGGGCAACGGCTCGATCGTTTCCTGGCCGAGGCCCTGGCCCCGGAGGAGATCACCCGCACCCGCCTCCAGGGCCTGATTCGCGATGGCCTGGTGTTGGTTGATCGCACCAGCCGCAAGGCGGGTTATCTGGTGCACGACGGCGAGGAGGTGACGGTCCTTCTGCCGGCGGCCAAAGCGGCGGTGTTGGTCGGCCAGGAGGTGCCTTTCCTGGTGCTTTACGAAGATGCGGCCATTGTGGTGCTGTCGAAGCCGCCCGGGGTGGTGGTGCATCCGGCCTGCGGGCACGCCGAGGGCACATTGGTCCACGGGCTGCTCCACCGTTGCGGTGATGATCTCGCCGGCATCGGCGGGGAACTGCGGCCGGGCATCGTCCACCGCCTTGATAAGGACACCTCCGGTTGCATGGTGGTGGCCAAGAACGACCTGGCCCACCATCGACTGGTGGCGCAGTTCAAGAGCAAGGAGATCACCAAGATCTACCATGCGTTGCTGGTCGGAATTCCGAGTCAGGCGGCCGGCACCGTAGATTTGCCCATCGGCCGCCATCCGGTGCACCGCAAGAAGATGGCGGTGCGGCAGGAGGGCGGGCGGTCGGCGGTGACCCACTGGCAGATACTTGAGCGTTTTGCCGCGGGCTTCAGTCTGGCGCAGTTGCGTTTGGAGACCGGGCGCACCCATCAGATTCGGGTGCACATGGCAGCCCTCGGCCACCCGGTGGCAGGGGATCCGGTTTATGGCGGCAAATCCCGCCTGGCGGCCAGCCTCGGTATCAGCCGCCAATGCCTCCATGCCTCGCGTCTCGGGTTCCGCCACCCCGTGACCGGCGATCCCATGGAGTTTACCGCCCCGCTCTGGCCCGACATCGAAATGGTGTTGGCCCGGTTGCGGCGCGGCACAATGGAAGGTGACGGCGCATGATGGTTTCGCCCTTGGTGCGAGAGGCCTCGGTGGCGGTTACCGGCGGCATTGCCACGGGGAAAAGTCGGGTCGCGGCCTGCCTGGCGGAGTTGGGCGGCGCCGGCCGGCTGGATGCGGACGCGGTCTGTCGTGAACTTCTGCACCCGGGGCAGCCGGGTTGGCTTGCCCTGCGGGAGGGGATTGGACCCGCCTTTTTCCGGCCGGATGGAGAATTGGACCGTCCGCTGCTGCGCGAGCGCCTTTTTGCCGAGCCCGCGTTGCGGGCCCGAGTGGATGAGCTGCTCCATCCCTTGGCGCGGGCGGCCATGCACCGGCAGGCCGAGGCGTGGCTCTTGGCCGGGCGGTACCATCGGCTGGTGGCCGAGGTGCCCTTGCTTTTCGAGGCGGGCTGGCAGGCGGATTACCGGCAGGTGGTGGTGGTTATGGCCGCACCCGAGGTGTGTATCGCACGACTGATGCAGCGCGACGGGGTGAGCCGGCAGGCGGCCGTCCAGTCCATGGCCGCCCAGATGCCGCTTGCCGAGAAGGTCCGGTTGGCGGATTACGTCCTCGACAACAGCGGCGACTGGGAGGCCACCCGTCGACAGATCGGGGAATTGCTGCCGCTTCTCTGGCTGTCGTCGGAAAAAAACTCTTGACACGCCTTTGTCATGCCAATAGTATGGTGGGCAATTCCGGTCACAGCGGAATAATGATGACCGCGTAACAACGAATTCCGCCAGGTCCCCCACAAAAAAAATCAACAGGTACTACATCAGCACTGTCGGCGGATTTCCTTTTTTCTGCATGGTCGGCAGGTCGTTTTTCCCCGGGCGCATATTCAGAGAACAAACCGCAGCACACCACATCTGACGACACCCCTGAGACCATACAAGGATTATTGCAGTAAGCATTGTTCGAACTCGAGAACATGAGGCGCGGCGGCCTCTGGCATGATGCCTTTCTGCCGCATTGCTCCCTGATTCGTAACTCTTCGCCATGTGCCGCTGCCGGCGGGCATGGCGATGGAATCGGCCCCTGTCGGGCCAATTCCGGTTGAGGGTCTTTCCCCATGCCGCTTTGGGCGGCCCGCTGGGGCGGATGTCCGTTCCGGCCGAAACGCCACTTGTGAAGGAGAAGGCTGTTGCATGAACCTGGCTGAATTGAAACAGATGAAGATTGCGGAGCTGACCCGGCTCGCGCAGCAGTTTAACATCGAGGGCTACAGCGCCATGCGCAAGCAGGAGTTGATTTTCTCCCTCCTGCAGGCGCAACAGACCGTTTCCGAGCGAAACGGTGAAAACTTCGGCAGCGGCGTGCTGGAGGTGTTGCCCGACGGTTTCGGCTTCCTGCGCGCACCTGACTACAACTACCTGCCCGGCCCCGATGACATCTATGTTTCGCCCTCCCAGATCCGGCGCCTGAACCTTCGAACCGGTGATACCATTGAGGGGCCGGTGCGGGCTCCGAAGGAGGGCGAACGCTACTTTGCGCTCCTCAAGGTTGATCGCGTCAACTTCGACCCGCCCGAGAAATGCCGCGACAAGACGCTGTTCAGCAACCTCACCCCCCTCCATCCCAACGAACGTATCCGCCTGGAACGCGAGCCCGATAACTACTCCATGCGCATCATGGACATGATGGCGCCCATCGGCAAGGGGCAGCGCGGCCTCATCGTCGCCCCGCCCCGCACCGGCAAGACCGTGCTCATCAAGGACATCGCCAACTCCATTCTGAAGAACCACAAGGAGATCATCCTCATCGTGCTGCTCATTGACGAACGGCCCGAGGAGGTGACCGACATGGCCCGCAGCGTCAACGCCGAGGTGATCAGTTCCACCTTCGACGAACCGCCGCAGCGCCATATTCAGGTGGCGGAGATGGTCATCGACAAGGCCCGCCGGCTGGTTGAGCATCAGAAGGACGTGGTGATCCTGCTCGACAGTATCACCCGCCTAGCCCGCGCCTACAACACCGTGGTGCCGCCCAGCGGCAAGATCCTCTCCGGCGGTGTCGACTCCAATGCCCTGCACCGGCCCAAACGCTTTTTCGGCGCGGCCCGCAACATCGAAGAGGGCGGTAGCCTTACCATTATCGCCTCCGCCCTTATCGAGACCGGCAGCCGTATGGACGAGGTGATCTTCGAGGAGTTCAAGGGCACCGGCAACATGGAAATCGTGCTGGAGCGCAAACTCGCCGACCGCCGCATCTTCCCGGCCATGGACATGGCCAAGTCCGGCACCCGCAAGGAGGACCTGCTCCTGCCGCAGGACGAACTGAACAAGGTCTGGATTCTGCGCAAACTGCTCGCCTCCATGAATCCGGTGGATGCCATGGAATTCCTGCTCGACAAGATGAAAGGCACCAAATCCAACGCCGACTTCTTTGCCTCGATGATGCACGGTTGATTCGGTCTTAGGACTTGAAAAAAAACCAAAAGCGGTTTATATACCGCGCTTTGATGAACTTTTGTCCCGGTTCGGCAGCGCCCGGCCGCGGATGCATGATGCCATTGGAGGACATGAACATGAAGCAGGACATCCATCCCGAGTACCATAAGATCAAGGCCAGCTGCGCCTGCGGCAACGAGGTGGAGTTGGGCTCGGTTATGCCGGAGATGAAGGTGGAAATCTGTTCCGCCTGCCATCCTTACTTCACCGGCAAGCAGAAGCTCATCGACTCCGCCGGCCGGGTCGAGAAATTCCTCAAGAAGTACGGCAAGAAGCTGGAGAAGTAGTTCGCTCCATTGCTGTCTTTGCGTACGCCCTGCGGTCGCCTGTTGTCAGGTTTCTGCCCGTAGGGCGTTCTTTTTTTCCGTTTCCTGAGGGCGAGATCATCCATGTTCGAGCAGCTTGACAACATTGCCGAACGCCGCCTCCTCCTTGAGGCGCAGCTTTCCGATCCGGCAGTGATCGGCGATGCCGCCCGTTACCGCGCCACGGCCAAGGAACACGCCCATGTGGCCAGGCTCGACGAACTCTATTCGGCCTACCGCAAGGCCCAGCAGGATCTGGAGGACAACCGGCTGCTGGTCCAGGAAGAGACCGACGCGGAGATGATCGAGCTGGCCAAGGCCGATATCGCCTCCCTCAAGGAGCGGCTGGTCCAGCTTGAGCAGGATCTCCGCATTGCCCTGCTGCCCAAGGACCCCAACGACGACAAGAACATCCTGCTCGAAATCCGGGCCGGCACCGGCGGCAACGAGGCCGCGCTTTTCGCCAGCGACCTCTTCCGCATGTACAGCCGTTATGCCGAGGAAAAGGGCTGGCGGGTCGAGATCCTGAGCAGCAACCCGATCGGCATCGGCGGCTTCAAGGAGATCATCGCCCTCATCAGCGGCGAGCAGGTGTACAGCCGCCTCAAGTACGAATCCGGCGTCCATCGGGTGCAGCGGGTGCCGGAAACCGAGGCCCAGGGCCGCATCCACACCTCGGCGGTAACCGTGGCGGTGCTGCCCGAGGCGGAAGAGGTGGAGGTGGATATTGCCCCCAACGAACTCAAGTTCGATGTGTTCCGTTCCTCCGGCCCTGGCGGCCAGAGCGTCAACACCACCGATTCCGCCGTGCGGGTGACCCACCTGCCCACCGGGCTGGTGGTCATCTGCCAGGACGAGAAGTCGCAGCACAAGAACAAGGCCAAGGCCCTGCAGGTGCTGCGGGCTCGGCTGCTCGACAAGATGCAGCAGGAACAGCAGGCCGAGATGTCGGCGGCCCGCAAGAGCCAGGTCGGCTCGGGCGACCGCAGCGAACGGATTCGTACCTACAACTTCCCCCAGAACCGGCTCACCGACCACCGGATCAATCTCACCGTGTACCAGCTCGACAGCGTCATGCTGGGCAAGCTCGACGAGATCGTCAATCCCCTGGCGGTCCATTACCAGACCGAAGCCCTGAAGGTCGCCCAATAACCCAGACGCCACGCCATGCGGATTGGTGAGTTCCTCAAGAGCGCCGCAACCCGTCTTGCCGCTGCCGGCGTGGCAGAAGCCGAATGGGAAGCGACCCTCCTGCTTGGCCATTTTCTCCGGCAGAACCGGGCGGCCCTCCTGCTGCACGCGGCGGATGCAATCCCCGCGCCTCAGTTGACCGCCGCCGAGGCCGCCCTGGCCCGCCGCCTTACCCGCGAACCCTTGGCCTATATCCTGGGCGAGCAGGAGTTCTGGTCCCGCTCCTTTGCCGTCAACCCGGCGGTGCTCATCCCGCGGCCCGAGACCGAGCGGATCATTGAATTGGCCCTGGACCTCCACCCTGACCGCCATCAGCCCTATCGCTTCCTCGATCTCGGCACCGGCAGCGGCATCCTCGCCACTGTCCTGGCCTGTGAATTTCCCGCCGCCCAGGTGGTGGCGGTGGATCGGTCGCTGGCGGCGCTGACGACCGCCGCCGAAAATGCCCGGCGCCACGGGGTGGCCGGGCGGGTGCACTTCGTGCAGGCCGACTGGACGAGTGCCTGTCTGCCTGCGCCCTCCTTCGATCTGGTGGTGGCCAATCCGCCCTATATCGCCGAGGCGGTGATGGGAACTCTCATGCCGGAGGTGAGGGATTTTGAACCCCATACCGCGCTCGATGGCGGCGAGGCCGGCATGCGGGACATCTGCGTGCTGGCCGGTGCGGTGGCAACCGTCTTGCGGCCGGCCGGCTGGCTGCTCATGGAAATCGGCGCCGACCAGCGGGACGCCGCATGGAAGTGCTTTGTTTCGCCTGGCAAATATGATAGGGTGGAGGTCCAGCCCGACTATGCCGGCTTGCCCCGGGTGCTCATGGCCCGGCGCCGTGCGAACGATTAACTCCTCAGGTGTCTATGGACAAGATTGTCATTGAAGGCGGCCACCCCCTCTGTGGGGAGATCGCCATCAGCGGCGCCAAAAATGCCGCCCTGCCCCTCATCACCGCCACCATCCTCGCCCCTGGCCCCCATGTGCTCCATAACGTGCCCGATCTGCGCGACACCCGCACCATGCTGGCGCTGCTGGAATCCTTCGGCATTACCTGGAAGCGGGAAGGAGAGACGCTGACCATCGATGCGTCGAACCTCGACAATGTCGAGGCCTCCTACGAACTGGTCAAGACCATGCGGGCCTCGGTTTTGGTGCTGGGGCCTTTGCTGGCGCGGGCCGGCAGCGCGCGGGTGTCGCTGCCCGGCGGCTGTGCCATCGGCGCGCGGCCGATCAATTTCCATCTGCAGGGGCTTGCACAACTCGGCATCCAGTATGAACTGGATCAGGGGTATGTGGATGCCAGTGTCAAAGGGCGGCTCCAGGGCAACACCGTCTATTTCGACATCCCCTCGGTCACCGGCACCGAAAACCTCATCATGGCCGCCACCCTGGCCAACGGCACCACGGTGATCAAGAATGCCGCCAGGGAGCCGGAGGTGGGCAACCTCATCGACATGCTGGCGAGCATGGGGGCCAGGATCAAGGGCCGCGACACCGACACCATCGTGGTGGAAGGGGTCAAGAGGCTGAAAGGCGCCGAGGCAACCATTATCCCGGACCGGATCGAGACCGGTACCTTCCTCATCGCGGCAGGCGCCGCCGGCGGCGAGCTGACCCTCACCCATTGCGACCCCAAGCTGTTGCCGGCCCTGCCAGAGAAGTTGCGGGCCGCCGGGCTCACCATCAAGGAAGAGAAGAACCGCTTCCACGTGCTCCGCAAGAAGGGGGCGTTGCGCAGCGTGGATGTCAAGACCATGCCCTATCCGGGGTTTGCCACCGACCTCCAGGCCCAGATCATGGCGCTCATGACCATGGCCGAAGGACTAAGCGTCATCACCGAGACCATCTTCGAGAACCGCTTCATGCATGTGGCCGAGCTGCGGCGCATGGGCGCCGACATCCGCATCGACGGCCACAGCGCCATCGTCACCGGCACCGGTAGGCTTTCCGGTGCGCCGGTGATGGCCACCGATCTGCGGGCCAGCGCCTCGCTGGTGGTGGCCGGGTTGGCTGCCGAAGGGACGACCGAGATCTCGCGGGTCTATCATCTTGATCGCGGCTACGACGACCTGGTGGGCAAGCTCTCCCGGGTTGGCGCCCGCATCCGGCGCGAAAAGGAATAACCCCTCCCGTCCCGACCGGGGCGTGCTGTTCCCTCTTACCCCACCGGCAAGGTGAGCGTCACGGTGGTGCCTTCCCCAACGCGGCTTGCCACCTGAACCCCGCCGCCGTGCTCATCCATGATCTTGTGGACCATCGCCAGCCCCAGGCCGCTGCCCTGCGGTTTGGTGGTGAAGTAGGGGTCCATGATGCGGTCGAGGATCTCCGCCGGGATGCCGCTGGCGCTGTCCTGCACCACGATCTGGACCGTTCCCTCGTTGTTCCCCTTCCGGGCCGTTACCGTCAGGGTACCACCTTGCGTCATCGCCTGCAGGCTGTTGAGGTAGAGGTTGAGCAGCACTTGGTTGAGGCGGTCGCGGTCGCCGGGCACGGGGGGGATATCGCCTTCCACGCGATGGTGGGTGGTAACACCCAGCGCCGCGGCATCGCTGGCGATCAGCGTGAGCGAATTGGCCGTCAACGCCTCTAGGTCAAGGGGTTCCTTGTTGAGGGGCAGGGGCTTGGCAAAGTTGAGCAATTCGGTGATGGCGCGATTCAACCGTTCCACCTCCTGGATGAGCAGGGTGGCGGAGTGGCGTTCCTCGCTTTCTTCGGCAAAACGGGAGCCGAGGAGGGCGGCAAGTCCCTTGATGGAGCTCAAGGGGTTGCGCACCTCATGGGCAACGCCGGCCGCCATCTTGCCGAGCGAGACCAGTCGTTCGTGTTTCTGGATCTGCCGTTCCAGGGTCTTGAGCCGGGTCAGGTCGTGGAGCAGTAGGACCCTGCCCATGGGCCTGGCATGGGCGTCGGAGACGGGTACCGAGCTGGCGTGGAGGGTCAGCTGCCGGTCGGCGACAGGGGCGTCGAGTTCGCGGTCGAGAATTTCCTCCTCTGGCCTGGCAGGGCGGAAGAAGGGAGTCAAAGCGGGCGGCAGCACCTCGGTTGCCTTGCGGTTGAGCACGGTCGCGGCGGCAATACCCGTCAGCTCCGTGGCCTGGGCGTTGAAGGTTTTGATCAGGCCACGCTGATCGGTGGCGATGATTCCCACCGGCAGCCGTGAGATGAGAAGCCCCGTGAAGGCCTGGATATACTGGATGGTCTGCTGGGCGGTCCGGTAGCCTTGCGCCGCCAGCAACCCCAGCCAGCTGCCGATGCCGACCAGCAACATGGCGAGCGCGATGAAGAGGATATGGTAGAGATCCTGGCGGATCATCTTTTCCTCCTCGCCCATGTCGAGCCCAACGAGAATGAAGCGGGTTTTCCCTTCACCGAATTCGCAGTTCGATGGAACGCCGTTGGGGGGTTGACGCCGGCACCAATTGCCAGGAGCGGCAGGGCCCACGGAACTTCCCGGAGGCATGGGGGGCATCATGCGCATGAATCGCCCAAAGCCTGGGCCATGGCCCTGGAAAGGCCGGAAGAAGCTGGCCACCTCGAAGATTTTGTGAGGGGCGCTGGCTTGTTTCAGGATTTGGTAACGACCATGCAGGGGCATGGTAGCCAGTTCTGTCCGCGGCCGCGCAAGGATGGTGCCGACCCGTTGGCGATCGTTGTGGGCCAGGATGCGACCCTCTTCATCCACCACGGCGATATACAGGATGCCCGATTCGCCCGCCGCCTGCTCCACCAGATGCTGCAACCGGTCGATGGTGGGGGTGGCGCCCATCATCATTGAGGCGCGGGTGCCGGCGCCGACAAAACGGATGATGGACATCCCGCGGTTGAAGAGACTTTCGGTGATGAGCCGCCGCTCCCGTTGGAGATTGTTGACGGTGAAAAAGATGACGATGCCGAGCAGGATGCCGATTGCCGCGGTCAATAGCCAGGGCGAGGCGAACAGGAAAGGCTGACGCAGTGTTTTTGGGCGATGGCTCATGGGCAATCCCGATAGTAGGCGCTTCGTTGCATTATTACTTACAATAAATGTGCCGGCAAGCGTATGGCTCTTTTTTATGGGGACCGGGAACCGATAGTTGCTGAAGGGGGCGGTGCGGGCTGGATTCTGAGGCGGTGGTCAACGGCAGAAGGTGGGTAAAAAAGAGGCACGTCCTTTGGGACCATGGATAAAAAGGATGCACCTCTCCTGTCATTCGCGGCCGGGGCGGTGGACGTGATTGCGGTAATTACTTTGATTTCACCAGATTACGAGATTATTTCGTGGTTGGCATGGATGTTGATACGTGGAGAGAGCAGCAGAATTGCAGGGTAGTATCCAATGCATCAACATTATCCAGAAGGAGGTTTGGTTATGAAGAAGATGCTCTTGACAGGACTCGCAGTAGCGACCATCGGTCTGGCCACCTACCAGGTGGCGGACGCACGTTCCGCCATGGGGCCCGGCATGGGGCCGGGTTATGCCCAGCAGGCCGTGGATCCGGCCACGCAGAAGGCCCAGGAAAAGTTTTTCAAGGAGACCACGGAACTCCGCCGGCAGATGGCAGGTAAGCGGGCGGAGATGCATGCCCTCATGAATGGCACGAATCCGGACAGCCAGAAGGCGGCCAAGCTCGCCGAGGAAATGTTCGATCTGCGCGAACAACTGCGGGCTAAAGCCCTAGCCGCCGGACTTCCCGCTGGCATGGGCATGGGTGGCGGGATGTGCGGCGGTGGCGGCATGGGTGGCGGCATGGGTGGCGGCATGATGGGGATGGGTGGAGGCCCGCATCACCACCGCGGCTGGTAACTCGATTTTCCCCCCTTTTTTCCTGGCAGGTGCCCTCACGAGGGGACATCTGCCTTTTTTTTTGCCTGGAGCGCCCTGGCAAGGGCGGCGTGGTGGACATGACCGGCATAGTGGACCGCGCTCTTGCCCGAGATCGGATCAAACGCGCTGGGGTCGGCGTGGCAGAGATATTGGACCTCCCTGGGGTAGGCCACCAGGGCCTCGTCGGGGGGCAGGCCGATGACCGGCGGGATCGCCTCCCAGGTCGCCCCGCAGGAGGCGCCGCGGAGCACGATAATCTCAGCGATCCTGCCTTGTTGATCAAGACGGACGGTAATCTCCGGAAAACCGAATTGCTCGCCGTAGTGACCTAAGCCCTGATGGCGACCGAGCCCGCAACAGGTGAAAGGGGTGTAGCCGTAACGGCATTTGCGGCCCGAGGCAACCAGCGGAATCTGCTGTTTTTCGCAGAGGGCGGCGAGATAGTCGAGCAGATCGGGATGTTTGAGGAAACTGAGGACGAGGTCGCCGGCAAAGCGCGCCGGCAGATATGCCTCAGGGTCGTCCACCAGTGGCGGCAGGCCGGTGGGCACCGTGATGATCTCGACGAGTTCGAGATGATGGCCGTAAGTTTTGAGACCGCTGATTTTCCGGGCGCCGGCGTCCCCTTCCTGGACGACGCTGATGCGGGTCGGGCGTTCGCTCTCCATGGGTTTTCCTCGGTTGGAGAGAGAAAGATAGGCGGTTCTGAGGCTACCGTAAAGAAAAAAACGCGGACAGGGTTGGGTTGCCCTGTCCGCGTTCCCACTGCCTCTTAAGAGAGGGCGAAAAAGAGATTCAGTGGGTCATCATGCTGACCATGGGGGCATGGGCGGATGCCGTTGCCGTGGCGGCCCGGTTGATTTCATGCAGCAGGCTGGTCACGGCTGTTTCGAGTCGATCCTGGGAGAGGCCGAGGGTGAAGGCGAGGTTCTCGAGGGAGGTGCCGTTGCCGAGATGCTCTTCGGCCACGATGATTTTGAGATAATCATCGCTGATGAACGCCTTGGCGCGCGCAGGTAGCCCATGGAGATTCTTGCAGGCCTGGTCATAGGTATGGCCGCTGGCCAGGGCCGTGCGGATTTGCTGCGTGGCCTTTTCATACATTCTATATCCTTCCGGTGTGAACCCTGGCCATTCTGGTGCGGTTGCGATTAACGACATTGCCTCTGCTCCCCTGGTGGTTGATGCCCCTGGTGGTTCCGTGGAGGAACCCCTCCCCTGATGTTTCTCTGCGAAATAATTTAGGGAGATTTTCTGACATATTTCTTACAATCAGGACACTATCCTGGATTTGTGGGGAAAAACGCTTTTTTTCTTGTAACCTATTGGAATACAATGAAAAAAAATAAAACGACAGCTGGGCACGTTACGAGGCGACCGGGCGTTAGGGCGGGAAAGGCAAGAAAATTGTGGGTAACGTTGATCCTGGCGTTGCTGGCCGCGCCGGCAGCGGCCTTCACCCCGCCGGATCCGGCGCTATTGGCCTCGGCCTATCAGGGGGGAGAGACCTTCAAATACGCCATTTCCTGGCTCGGGATCCCGGCGGGCGAGCTGGACATGAGCATTGAGAAAAGTCCGGACCAGCCGGGTCGGTTCCTCCTGCGGGTGACGGCCAAGACGACCGGCGTGCTTGATGCCGTCTATCCGGTGGAGGATCGGTATCTTATCGTGGTGGAGGGGGAGCGTCGTTTGCCGCTCCGTTGCTTCCAGGATCAGCAGGAACGGGGCCGGCTCAATAAGCGGCTGACCATCTACGACCAGCAGCACCATCTGGTCACCTTCATGAAGAATGACAATCCGCCCGAGGTCTCCCTGGTGGACGGGCCGGTGCACAACGAATTTTCCGCCTTTTTCTATATGCGAAGCCTGCGTTTCGCTGTCGACGAGGCGCCGGTGGTGGTGCCCACCTTTGCCGATAAAAAACGGCATGAGGTCGAGGTGTTCCTCGATAACCGCGAAACGATCCCTTCACTCATGGGAGAAAAGGCCACCCTGCATGTGCGGCCCCATCTGACGTTCAAAGGATATTACGAAAAGGTCGGCGACCCGCAGGTCTGGCTGACCGACGACCAGTATCGCATCCCGCTGCTGATCAAGGCGAAGATCATTATCGGCGCCCTCACCGGCCGGCTGGTGGAGTATCATGGCCCCATGGGCTCGTTCAAGGAGGCGCCCCCGCCGCCCCAGCCGCAATCGCAGGCACTCCCGCCCGGCACCTCCATCACCACCCCGGATGTCACCATTACGATCCGGGATAACAAGCAGCCACCGCCTTGAGATTGGCGGCCAGGCGGGCAAAATCCGCGGCGGTGAGGTTTTCGGCCCGCAGGGTTGGGGAGATCCGGCTGGCTGCCAGGGCACGGTCCAGCACTTCCCGCGGGTAGCCGTAGCGCTCCATAGCGCTGAGGCTGTTGCGCAGGGTCTTGCGCCGTTGCTGGAAGGCGGACTCCACCAGGCGGGTAAAGAGTGGGAAGTCAAAGGGCGGCGCGCCGGCAAACTCCTCCGGCGGCTGGCTGAAAGACAGGCGAATCACCACCGAATCCACCTTGGGCCGCGGGTAGAAGTTGCCCGGCCCCACCTCCATCAGCTTTTCGATGCGGGCACAGGCGCCGAACAATACCGTCAACACCCCGTATTCCTTGGTGCCTGGGCTGGCCACCAGTCGTTGGCCCACCTCCTTCTGCACCATGAGCGTTGCCGATTCCACCACTGTCCGATGCGCCAGGAGTTGGAAGAGCAGGGGATTGGTGATGGAATAGGGCAGGTTGGCCACGATTTTGAGCCGGCCGCCACATTCTGCGGCCAGGGCCGGGTAGTCGGCAGTCAGCAGATCCTGATGGCGCAAGCTCACGTTGGCGGGCAGATCGCCGGTCTCGCGGTGATATTCGACGATGCCACGGTCGATCTCAAGCCCGATGACCCGTTGCACGCGGGCCGCCAACGGCAGGGTAAGCGAACCAAGACCCACGCCCAGTTCGACGACAACATCCTCGGGTTGTACCCCCGACTTCTCCACGATCCGGCTGGTCACATGTTCGTGGATGAGAAAGTTCTGGCCACGCTGTTTGCTGGGCGCCAGGCGGTGACGGGTGAGGGCCTGCTTGATCTGGCTTTCGTCAGCCATGGCGGTCAGTCGAGCACATGCTTCTGGTTCCGTTTTGTGCGGATAGCGGTAAAGAGCCGGCGAGAGAGCGGGTAGGCAATGATCGCCGTCGGTAGGGCCAGAATGACACCGCCGAGCAGGAGCACGGTGACGGCCTCGGTGCTGAGGCGGCCCAGCGACCGCAGGCTCTCGGAAAAACCGAGGTCCGAGTGGACCACCGCCATCACCATCCGGATCTTGTGCCAGGAAAGATGGCCTGGCAACACCCAGTT
This sequence comes from Deltaproteobacteria bacterium, assembly GCA_021802645.1. Taxonomy (GTDB): domain Bacteria; phylum Desulfobacterota; class Desulfobulbia; order Desulfobulbales; family Desulfurivibrionaceae; genus JAJZRJ01. Next base: position 48,823 of record JAJZRO010000013.1, read on the forward strand.
GCCGACCTTCCAGCAGAGGTAATACTGCGGGACCAGGGTGAAGGGATTGCTGATTGTTGCCGCGGCCAGCAAAGCAGCGAGGGGGTTGCCGCCCAAGAGATAGGAGAAAAGCAGGGCCAGCACGGTATGCAGTGGCAGGGTCGGCGTGATGCCGACGAAGACGCCGATGGCGACGCCGCGCGCGAGTGTTTCGGGATCGCCTTGCAGGCGCAGGAGTTTGAGATAGTAGTAGCGGGCGGCACGACGCGGCTTTTTCAGCATGGCCGGTGCCTGTCGACGGAATTGGGCCCGCCGTAGCTGTGTTTGCCGGTCTTTGGTTGCGGCCGGCCGAGATGGGAGCGGGAATAGACGTCGGTATCGAGGGCGCGGGTGGCCTCCTGAAAGCAATGATAGCCGGCCAGGGCGATCATCGCCGCGTTGTCGGTACAGTATGCCGGCGAGGGGAGGTAAACCCGGATGCCCCGGCTTGCCCCCAGTTCCTGGAGGTACTCGCGCAGGCGTGGATTGGCGCCGACGCCGCCGGCCAACGCGACGTCGCGAATCTTGGCCGAATGCGCGGCGGCGATGGTCTTTTCCGCCAGCACCTCCACCACCGCCTCCTGGAATGAGGCGCAGATATCGGCGACCGGGAGTTCGTCTCCCTGTTGCCGCTTTAGTCTGACGTAGTTGGCGACCGCGGTCTTGACCCCGCTGAAGCTGAAATCATGGCTGTCGCCATCGAGCCAGGCCCGGGGAAAGTCGATGGCCTGCCGGTTGCCCTGGCGCGCCAGTTCGCTGATGGCCGGCCCGCCAGGGTAGGGGAGGCCGAGGAGTTTGGCGACCTTGTCAAAGGCCTCGCCCGCCGCATCGTCCTTGGTACGGCCGAGCAGTTCGTAGGCAGCGTAATCGGCAACGCGGCAGATGCTGGAGTGCCCCCCCGAGACCACCAGGGCGATGTACGGAAAGGCCGGCTGTTCCTCTTCGAGGAAGATCGAGAGGAGGTGGCCCACGATGTGGTCCACGCAGACGTAGGGGATGCCTTTTGCCAGCGAGAGCGCCTTGGCGAAAGAGAGGCCGACCAGCAGCGAGCCCACCAACCCCGGTCCCTGGGTCACGGCCAGGCCGTCTATCTCGTCCAGGGTAATGCCGGCTTGGGTGAGCGCGGCCGCCACCACCGGCTCGATGTTGGTAAGATGCTGGCGGGAGGCCAGTTCCGGCACCACGCCGCCGTAAGGACTGTGCACCGCAATCTGGGAATTGACCACGCTGGCCAGTACCTCGCGGCCGTCGCGCAGGACAGCGGCAGCGGTTTCGTCGCACGAACTTTCGATTCCCAGGAGCAGCATGGTGGTTTAAGGTGTAAGGGGAATGATGATTTTGCTCTTGCAAGAGGCGATGATTTTAGGTTTTCTAGACGTTCTTTCCGAACCAAGCATCCGGAAGGAACGATATTTCCTTCTATTTAGCACACCTTGCCACGGGACGCGAATATTTCATGCAAGCGATCAAGGACGCCAGCCAGTTGGCCGCGGGAACAGGACTCATTGACTCCTTTGCCCGTTCGATTACCTATCTTCGTCTTTCTCTCACCGACCAGTGCAACCTTCGGTGCCGTTACTGCACGCCGGGCGCGGGGCAGAAGCTCCGGCGCGCTGCGCTGCTGCGTTACGAGGAATTGCTTCGCTTCGTCCGGATCGCCGTGGATTTGGGCGTCCGCAAGGTGCGGCTCACCGGCGGCGAACCGCTGCTCCGCCACGAGGTGCTGCCGTTCGTCACCGATCTGGCGGCGGTGCCAGGGCTGGCGGATATCCGAATCACCACCAACGGCGTGCTGCTGGAACAATGCGCCGAAGGGTTGTACGCCGCCGGCATCAGGAAACTCAACATCAGCCTCGACACCCTGCAGCCGGAACGCTATCGCGAGATCACCGGCGCCGACCTCTTCAGCCAGGTGTGGCGGGGGATCGAACGGGCGCAGGAACTCGGCTTCGAGAAGATCAAGCTCAACGTAGTCGCCCTGCGCGGGGTGAACGACGACGAATTCATCGATCTGGCCCGCTTGACCCTGACCAGGCCCTGGCAGGTGCGCTTCATCGAATTCATGCCGGTGGGTGGCGCGGCGGTCTGGGATCGCAGCCGCTACATTTCCTCGGCCGAGATCATGGAGCGCCTCGGCGCGTTGGGTGAGCTGGTACCGGCTGCCGACAGCGGCATCAACGGTCCGGCCCGGCTCTATCGGTTGCCGGGTAGCCTCGGCAGCCTCGGTTTCATCAGTCCGATCAGCAACCACTTTTGTGACCGCTGCAACCGTCTGCGCCTCACGGCGGAAGGCATGCTTCGTTCCTGTCTGTTGTCGGATCAACAGACCGATTTAAAGACGATTCTCCGGGACGGCGGCGATGACGAGGCGATCAGGAGGGCGATTCTTGAGGCCATCCGCCATAAGCCCAAAGGGCATGCCCTCAAGCCCGGCGAGGTTGGCGATTGTCACGGCCGGATGTCGCGAATCGGCGGCTGACCGGTAAAGTCGGTCTGAATCAGTCCTGCGCCTGCGGGTAGGAGCCCAGCCACTCGTAGTAGGAGCAGATCTTGCGCAGCTTTTCGCACCCCTCGGTGATGGTCTCGTCCTCGATGTGGCCCAGCAGGTCGATGAAGAAAAGGTAACGGCCTGGTTCGTCCTTCACCGGCCGCGATTCGATGCGGGTCAGGTTGATGGAGCGCTTGGCCAGGATGGCCAGCGCGTGGTTCAGGGCGCCCGGCCGGTCGAGGAGGCCGACCAGGAGGGAGGTCTTGTCCTTGCCGCTTCTGCCCGGCGATTCCTTGCCGATCAAGAGGAAGCGCGTCGTGTTGCCGCGGTAATCTTCAATGCCCCTGACTACAATCTGCAACTGGTAGGTCTTGATTGCCAGGGCACTGGCGATGGCGGCCACGGTCGGGTCTTCCGCCGCCATCTTCGCGGCGATGCCGGTGCTGAAGACATCCTGGATGGTGACGTTGGGCAGATGCTTTTTCAGCCATTGCCGGCACTGGGCAATGGGCTGCGGGTTGGAAACGACCAGCTTGATATCCTTGATGTCGCCCGACTGGTTCACCAGATTGTGGGTGATGGGCAGGTTCAACTCGCCGCAGATCGTGACGTCGTATTTGATGAAGGCGTCGAGGGTTGGGGTGACCGCCCCTTCGGTGGAGTTTTCCACCGGCACCATGGCGTATTGGGTGCGGCCGCGCTCCACCTCGATGAAGGCATCCTCGATGGTCTCCATGGGCCGGAAGGTGGCGGACTGGCCGAAATACTTGACTCCGGCCAGATGGGAGAAGGTCGCCTCCGGGCCGAGATAGGCTACCTCGACCCTTTTCTGGGAAAGGCGACAGGTGGTGATGATCTCGTGCATGATGCTCAGGAGCGACTGCTCCGGGAAGACCCCGGCGTTTTGAGCCAGCAGCCGTTCAAGGATCTGGCGTTCCCGCAGCGGGTCCCACTTTGCCTTGTTTTCGAGAGACTTGATCCGGCCGATTGCCTTGGCATAGCCGAGCCGCTTGCGCAACAGGGCAACGAACTTGTCATCGATCGCGTCGATCTTCGTGCGGATTTCGGACAGCGTTGCCTGTTTTTTTGCCATGCGCTCCAGCTCCTTCGAAATTCCGTGGGTTTGGTGGCTCCCGCCGCCCGGGGCGGCAATCGGAGAAAATCTATAGGAATTTGGCCGGGAAGGGAAGGGGAAAGTTGCCATCCCGCGGAAAACGCCGCGGAGCGCCTGACCTATGCAACGATTTTTCCGCTTTCTCGGCCGGCGTGGGGCAATGGATGTACTTGCAATAATTTGCTGGATATTCTAGGGTTCTTGCAGGGCATAGGCTGGCAGCAGGGACGACTTCCCGGCCGATGCGGCTGGACGCGAAAAGTACCTCGGGAAAAGGACGGCATGAAAGTAAAGCACTGCATGACCAAGGAAGTAGTGACCATTGGCAAGAGTGCGTTGTTGCAGGAAGCCGGTATCCTCATGAAGCACCACGCCATCCGCCACCTGCCGGTGGTGGAGGAGGACCAGATGGTCGGCTTCATCACCGAAAGCGACATCCGCCACTACGCCTTTCCCTCCCTGGAAAAGAATATTTACGTGCATGAGGTGATGGTGCGCAACCCCATCACCATCAACGTGAACGCCAGCATCGAGACCGCGGCCCGCCTTATCCACCAGTACAAGATCGGTGGGCTGCCGGTGCTGGACAAGAAGAAGCTGGTCGGTATCATCACCGCGCTCGACCTGCTCACCGCGCTCATTAACCTCATGGGGCTGCTCAAGGCCTCTTCGCGCCTCGATGTGTTGGCGAGCAAGGAGGGTGGCGTCGAGGAGGTGACCAAGATCATCAAGGCGCACGGCTGCGAGATCATCAGCGTGGCAACAGAGCAGCATTCGTCCCGCAAGAAGCTGTATTGCTTCCGGCTTGAGGAGTGCGATCTCGATGCGGTGATCGATGCCCTGACCGAGGCTGGCCACAAGGTGGTGTCGGTGGTCGATTGAACGAGATGAGGGATTTGGCATGAAGGAATACAAGGTCCAGAAAACCTACGATGAGATCAATGCCCGGATCAGAGCGGGCGAGGCCGTGGTGGTGACCGCCGAGGAGATGGTGCCTATCGTCAAGAAGCACGGCCCGGTCGAGGCGGCCCGCCGGGTGGACGTGGTGACCACCGGCACCTTTTCGCCCATGTGCTCCTCCGGCGCCATCATCAATTTCGGCCACAGCAACCCGACCATCAAAGGCCACCGGGTCTGGTTCAACAACGTGCCGGCCTATGCCGGGATCGCGGCGGTGGATGTCTATCTCGGCGCCACCGAGCCGACGGAAGATGATCCACTCAACAAGGTGTTTCCCGGCGAGTTCCGTTACGGCGGCGGCCATGTCATCGAGGATCTGGTGGCGGGCAAGCGGGTGCATCTCAAGGTGATCGGCTACGGCACCGACTGCTATCCGGCCAAGCTGCTGGAAAAAGAGGTGACGCTGGCGGAGTTGCCCTATGCGCTGCTCCTCAATCCGCGCAACTGTTACCAGAACTATAACTGCGCCATCAATTTGTCCGACCGTACGGTCCACTGCTACATGGGCACCCTCAAGCCCAAGGGCCGCAACGCCACTTATTGCAGCGCCGGGGAGCTGAGCCCGCTGATGAACGATCCGTATTATCTCACCATCGGCATGGGCACCAAGATCTTCCTCGGCGGCGGCATCGGGTATGTCACCTGGCACGGCACCCAGCACAACCCCAATGCTCTGCGTGCGGAGAACGGCACCACCCGACGGGCGGCCGGCACCCTCATGGTGCAGGGTGATCTCAAGCAGATGTCGTCCCGCTGGCTCAAGGGGGTGAGCATGCAGGGGTACGGCTCTTCCATGGCGGTCGGCATCGGGATTCCGATCCCCGTTTTGAACGAAGAGATTGCCGGCTACACCGGGGTCTCCGACGCGGAGATCTTCACCCAGATCGTCGATTACTCCTACGACTACTCCCATGCGGTGGCCCGCAACTACGGCGAGGTGAGCTACGCCCAGCTCAAAAGCGGCGAGATCGAGGTCAATGGCCAGACGGTGCCGACCGCGCCGCTTTCCAGCGTGGTGCGGGCCCGCGAGATTGCCGAGACCCTCAAGGAGTGGATCTGCCGGCGGGAATTCACCTTGGAGAAACCGATCAAACTCCTCCCTGGTGTTTCGTGAGCATTGGCTGTACCTAACGTCTATCGTCGGCAGTATCAAACGCTCTGCGAGGTCATTGCGTCCTGGGAGAGCGCCGCGGTGGCCTTCTCCGGCGGGATCGACAGCACGTTGCTCCTCCATGCGGCACACGCGGCATTGGGGGAACGGGTAGTCGCCTTCCATGCCGTTACCCCCTTGCAAACCGTGGCGGAGCAGCAGCGGGCCACGCAATTGGCCGCAGGGTGTGGCTGCCGTCTGGTGCGGTTCGCGATCGATCCTCTTGCCTGGCCCGAATTCGTGGCCAATCCCCCGGAACGTTGCTATCTCTGCAAGAAGAAGATGTACTCCAGGCTGGTGGCGGCCTTGCCGGAATATGGCTGTAGGGTTCTGTTGGACGGCACCAATGCCGATGATCTGCGCGACGACCGCCCAGGGCTGAAAGCGCTCCGGGAGTTGGAGGTCCAGACCCCCCTTGCGGCAATCGGCCTTCATAAAGGGGATGTCCGGCGGTGTGCAGAGGCGGTCGGCATCCCCACCTGGAATGCCCCCTCTTCCTCTTGTCTGGCAACGCGCATTCCCCATGGGCAGCCCATTACCCCAGAAAATACAGGCTTTGTCGCCAGGTTGGAAGAGTATCTGAACTGCCAGGGTTTTCCGGGCTGCCGGGTACGTTGGGGGGCGGAAAACCTTGTCATTGAGGTGCGTGAAGAGGATATTCCCCGCCTTATTGCCCTCTCGGGAACCCCCCTCTTTCAGAAAATGGCCTACCAAAAGGGGTTTAAGTCGTTTTTGGTGGCGCAACGGATTGATAGATAATTTTTCAATGATATTAATAAGTTGTTATGGTGGCTGTGCTGTATCTCAACGGCTGTGCGGAAAAAAATGCACTTTGCCTCTTTTTTTTGTTTGACATGGGAATATTTTTCATTGACAATCGGTAGGCATAGGAATGAAGCCTTTTTATGCCCGGTCACGACCCGGGAAAGGCAACAGATCATTAAAAACAGTATGAGGAGGAAGGAATGAACAAGAGTGAGTTGGTAGAGCAGATGGCTAAGGCTGGTGGTGTAAGCAAGGCTGCGGCTGAGAAGGCACTGGGTGGTGCTCTTTCCGCGGTCAGCAAGGCCCTCAAGAAGGGTGACAAGGTAACCCTGGTTGGTTTCGGTACCTTCTCCGTTGTAAAGCGCGCCGCCCGTCAGGGTCGCAATCCGCAGACCGGCAAGCCGATCACCATCAAAGCCCGCAAGGTTGCCCGCTTCAAGGCCGGCAGCAAGCTCGCCGACGCTGTAAAGTAAGTTCTTTTCGTTTCAGGTTGGAATATTTATGAACAGGCACCCCTGCGTGGGGTGCCTGTTTTTTTGTCTGCGCTTGTCGGGGGCCGTGTTATTTTTGTTGCAATCTGGGATAATTTTTAGCATTATGCCGCACCATCACGGCACCGGGCAACCGGCGCCGCCTCAAACAGCGTCGGGATGTGGCTCAGCCTGGTAGAGCACATGCTTCGGGAGCATGGGGTCGGAGGTTCGAATCCTCTCATCCCGACCAGGAATACCAAGGGTTTGCGGGTTCTCTCGCAAACCCTTTTTTCTTGGAAATTTAGCGGCAGTTATCTACTTGTAGGGATGTGCATCGTCTTCAAAATTGATGAGCCGTCCATCGTGCTCTATCAAAATTTGCTTGGCCTGAATACCTTCCCGCTTCATTTCGTCAACGATGTCCTTTGCCCGCCATTGCGTCGGGATAATAATCACTGATACGGGATCACCTTTCAGCGCATCTCGAAATTGGATCAGTTGCCCCGTACGGGCAACATAGGTGCCAACCTTGTCAGGGTCTGAGTCCACCACAAGCGGGAAGGATATCGCATCCGCGGCAAACTGATGGATGAATGCCGCCGCCTTGCCCGTTCCTCCCCAGATTGCTATACGTTTTCCCGATGCGAGAAGGCTCGCGAGTTGATCCTGAATGGTTTTTTTGCTTTTTTCCGCCTGTTCGGAAAAAAGCATGGCCGTGGTGGCGGTTGCCTCATAATTGCTTGGCACCCCAAGCCGGACAAGGGCGTAGACAACTTCGGCGTCGTACCCATGGTCAAACGTCAAGATTTCCCCAGCTTTTTCCATCAGCGTCCGAAATGATCTCGTTGTGAATTGCGAGGGGTGCTCGTAATAGAAATCTACGAGCCGCTTTGAGGTGAGAACTCTGTCGATGCAGGGCATTTCGGCGAAGAAGAGAACCTGCTTCCGGAGCAGAACCGCTCCCCATGCCAGTTGCTCAACAAAGGCCGCAGGATCGGTCAAGTGTTCCAAGACATGCCGCATGACCAGCAGGTCAGGAGCAAAAGTTGGCATGTCGTTGAATGGTTCAAAATAGCGGCCATGAAATTCCACGTCACGATTGCTCTCCTGGGTCGTGTTCGGGTCAAAACCGACAAAACGACCAGTCTGGAGCGCCTCTGCAAGCCCCCGAACAAAATGCCCTTCACCGCACCCAATATCCATGACGGTTGGGGAGGGGGGCAGGTGCGCAATTACCAGATTTCTGGTCTTGGCCAAGTGCCCTTCCCAGATTGTCCCCCGGTTGTACATGCGATTTGGATTTTTCTGGTAGGGGATGGTTTCGTAGGTAAAGGAACGGTTCCAGACATGGCTGCATCTCGGGCATTGTACATAGTCCAGGGGATAGCAGGCCATGTGGTGTGCTTCCTCGGCCGAGGTCGCCCATCCGAGGGTGGCTAACGGTTGCTCGCCGCCGTCAAAAAAGGGCAAGGCCACCGAATGGTAACAGATGGGGCAGAGGGTCGCGACCAGCCGGTGCGCGGCGCTCATGGCGTTACATCCAGGCGGTCGGCGTAAGAGGTAGCAAAACCGTCAGCGTCGCTTGTACCGAAGGATGGTCGATTCAAAGTGAATGCTCCTTGTTGGGGGTGGGCTGCCACTTTGGCGGTAGCTTTTCGTTGTTGGCCGCTGCCTGAACAGCCGCAGTGCAGAATTCTTCGAATTCCCGGATTGCCGTCGCGTCCGAAAATAAAGCACCACCGGCCTGGAGTATCTCTTCTCTTAGTCTTCTGCGGCGCTCTTCGTTGCGGCCCAATTCAAGCGCCAAAGGGACATAGTCTTTAAGTGCCTTGGCGACAGGCGGGTCGGGGATACCCATTTGTTTATAGGCCCCGGCCACAATCCTGCCCCGCATGAAGCGCCCCGCCCATGTGATCGTCGGTGTTCCATAGACCTTGGCTTCGTACATGGTATTCCCTGAGCCGAAGTGGATTGGGTCAAGGAGCACATCAAAGTGAGCCATGAGTGCCATGAAGCGGTCCTGGGGTTGCCTTGGCAGGATGGTCACCCGCTTGGTGAGAATCGGGTAATTTTGCTGCCAGCGCGTTCTGAGCAGTTCGGTCCACTCCGGCACACTCCCTTCGATCAAAAGAATATGTCCCGTTGGGTCGCCTTCGGCTATTTGAGAGAGTATTTCGTCAAAATCGGGGTGAAACTTAAATAGGGCCTGGGGACAACCATAGAGCGTTCCCGTTGCCGGGAGCCCCATGGCAACGCGATCTGGTATCTGAGAGGGGGCACAAAGGGGGTCGTAAAAACAAGGGAGCCGGCGCATGCGGATTAGTCGTTCGCAATAGTGCTCTTCCGCGTCCTCTGGCTCAATCGTCTCCGCGGAAATAAAATAATCGAGCGTCTCAATGCCCGTTGTGTCAGGGTGGCCCCAGCTTACCACCTGGATGGGAGCGAGTCGGGCGTAGGCAAGAAAATAGGTGGCAGACGACATGCCGATATCCGGATAAAAAAGAATGTCGAGTTGTTGGCTGGCGACAGCTTTTTGTTGTGAGGGCAAGGATAACGGCAGATGCATGGAGTGGTCGGCCAAACGATCCAGCATCGTACTCAAATTGTCCAGCTTGGCTTGGGGGGTGTGGAGCAGAATTATTTCGAATTTTGCGCGATCCAGATGGCGGATGAGTCCCTGGTAGAGTTTCCCAATGGTATGATTGACAAGAAATTGCGAACAGATGCCGATCCGGATTCGCCGATTGTTGGGGGGCTGCCAGGAAGAAAGGTGGGGGGAGGTGAAATGCAGCGAAGGTGCCTTGGATCGGAAGAGGGCGGACAGCTCCCGCATGATGTCGCGGTCGTTTCGGTTGTGAAAGGCGAGATCAAAGGTAATCCCGGAGATGGTTTTCTCGGGATGATCGAGGGTCTGTCCCAGACTTCTCAATCTGTCGATTCCGGCTTGATAGTGTTTGCGCCATGTTGTTATGGAGGCGACGGAGGACGTAATTCGTGGAAGCATCAGTTCCGCGAGGAAAAGATACTCGGGGGCCGATGGCTTTAATGCAAAGGCCCGTCGGTAGCCTTGCTCGGCTTCTTCCGGGCGGCTCATGGTTTTCAGCGCGTTGCCCAGGTTGGCGTGAGCCTCGGCAAGGTCGGGCTTGAGCGCAATGGCGTGACGGTGGCACGCCTCAGCCTCGGCAAGTCGACCGAGATTGTAGAGCGTGACGCCCAGGTTACTCTGTGCCTCGGCGTAATCGGGTTTCAGGGCAAGGGCTGCACGTAAGCACGCTTCGGCCTCGGCAAATCGACCGAGATTGTGGAGCGTGACGCCCAGGTTGCTCTGTGCCTCGGCGTAATCGGGTTTCAGGGCGATAGCCTTGCGGAAGCACGTTTCCGCCTCGGCGAACCGCCCGGCATGCTGGAGTGTCGCTCCCAGATTGCGTTGGGTTTCGGCGGAATCGGGGTTAAGGGCAAGGGCTTTGCGGAAATATGATTCCGCCTCTGCGAAGCGGCCGAGCTTTTGCAATGTTGCCCCGAGATTGTTTTGTGCCTCTGTATCGTTTGGCATAAGCGCCGCAGCCTTCTCCATGGGCATCAAGGCGTCCAGTGCCCTGCCAGGTTGGTTCAAAATGGCAGCTCCCAACGCCTTCCAGCCGAAGGCATCCTTCGGGTAGGCCCGGGTCATTTCCAAGGCCATTCTTTCCGCCTCGGCATAGAACCCCTTGTGAAAAGAGTCGATCAGCGCATCCATCGCCGTTTGTCTCGGGCCTTGGGGGTGTTGCGGGAAGGGTTTCGCGGCTTTTCGCTGTTGCTTTTTGCTGGCTGGTTTTAGGCGTTTTGGAGCCGTTGCCACCTTTTTCTGGGCAAGCGGCTCGGCCTGCCCAGGGGGGGGTACTGGCGGCGCGAGCTGCTGGGCGAGCTGATCCACCGTTTCTCCCGCAAGTCCGGCCTGTTGTCCTAGTTGGAGGATCGCCCGGGCGGTATCGGGGCGTTTCGCCTTGATGAGGGCCGTGATATAGCTGAGCCAGAATTGCCTTTGCGTAGGGTCTGACTCCAGGGCGGTTTGGAAGAAAGGCAGGGCAGCTTCATGGTTGCCTTGCGAGCCAACGAGGATTCCCAGATTATGATTTGCATCGGGGTGGGTGGGCTGCGTTTGCAGGATGGCGCGATAAAGGCGTTCCGCGTCGTGAAGGTTGCCGGAGTGATGCGCCTCAACGGCCTGGAGTAAGGCCTGATCAACGGTGGGTGCCATGGTTTTTCCCGTCAGTTCAAAACGCCACGTCTGCCGAGCAAGAGTTCCTGCCCTTTGCGCAGTACGGGCGGTGGCGAGAACGAGGTGCTTTTTCCCAGAGAGCGTGCTGTTTGCCGGTGTTGTCCCGGATCGGGTGTCTCGTCTCTCTTGAATACCTCGCCCAAAGGCCGGACGTCAAGAATCGAATGGGAGGTGAGGCGTTGCGTTGCTGGCGGTTACGTTGTTGTTGCCTCCTTGTTGCCGTTGATCTCCAGGTTGTCCCGGGAGGCCGGCACCCTCGTCGACCATGGTGACTGTGCAGTCGATGGAACCTTGGTGGAGAGTGACCTGCACGGTATCGCCAACCGTCGTCTGGCGGGCCGAGCGGATGATGGTGCCCGTGGCGGTGTTGCGCACCAAGGCATAGCCGCGGCCGAGAACAGCGAGCGGGCTTACCGCATCGAGACGACCCGCCCCCTGGGCCAGCAGCGCCTCTTTGCGCTCCAGTTGATGGCGGATGAGCAGGTTGAGGCGCTCCCGGTATTCCCTGGTGAGCAGTCGGGCGTTTGCCAACCGTTGTCGCGGATCGTTGCGCAGCAAGCGGGCGAGAAGATCCCTGGTGGCTGCCTGATCATGCTGGAGTCGGTGCAGGGTGGCGCGGCCCAGGGTGTCGCGGGCATGATCGAGTCGCAGGAGAAAATGGGCGACCGTGAGCGTCGGATCCCCCATCAGCCGTTGACTGGTCTCGACTTGGCGGCGGTAGCCGGCAAGGTGCCGGCGCATGGCGTTCAGCAGTCGGGTGTTATAGTCGGCGATCTTTCGTTTGAGGTTTCGGCCATCGGGCAGCACCAGTTCCGCTGCCGCCGTCGGCGTGGCGGCCCGGGCATCGGCAACGAGATCGGCGATGGTGACGTCCACCTCATGGCCGACGGCCGAGACCACCGGGAGCGCGGACCGGGCGATGGCCTGTGCCACCACTTCCTCGTTGAAAGCCCAGAGGTCCTCGCTGGAGCCACCGCCCCGGCAGAGGACAATCACCTCGCTGGTGCGGCGGCGATTCGCCTCATCGATGGCGGCGGCGATTTCGCCGGCTGCCCCCTCGCCCTGCACCCGGACCGGGTAGATTTCGATGGGCACCGCCGGGAACCGTTGTTGGGCCATGCGGAGAAAATCGACCACCGCCGCACCCTGCGGCGAGGTGACGAGGGCAATTCTTTCGGGCAGGAAAGGCAGAGGTTTTTTGCGAGCGGGGTCGAACAGCCCCTCGCTGGCGAGCTTGGCCTTGAGCCGATCGAAGGCGATGCGGAGCGCGCCGGCCCCCTTGGTGTCGAGGTAGTCCACGATGAGCTGGTACTCGCCCCGTGGTTCGTAGACCGAAAGCCGGCCGCGGCAGAGTACCTCGAGGCCGTCGCTCGGAATACAGGCGAGATAGCGCTGCTGCGGTTTGAAGAGGACCGCCTTGATCTGGGCATTGCTATCCTTGAGCGTAAAATAGAGATGTCCCGAAACGGGCTGCCGCAGGTTCGAGATCTCGCCGGTCACGGTCACAAACGGGAAGGTGGTTTCGAGCAGCCCGCGGATGGAATGGGTCAGTTCGCTGACGGTCTGGATGCGGTCGTCAAAAGGGGGCGTCATAGGGGCAGAGGTAGCATGCAGTCTGGCGGGGCACAAGACATTTTTGCCTCCCATCCCGTTGCTGGCCCACCATCCTTAGTAAAATTGGTGCTTTTTTCAGGCGTTATGAGTATATTTTAAGGTTCTAAGAACAATTCCATCGGTGGGGAAGGGAGAAACCTATGGCTGAGAAGAGTGCCTTCGATTCGGAAAACATCCTGGCCGCCACGGCCGCCAAGCGTGGCCTTTTGGAAGAGTTGCATCTGCCGCCGCATATCATTTCGTTGATCCGCCAGAACCGGCGCCTGCTGCTGGTCGCGCTGGTGGTGGCGGTGATCGCCATTCTGGGGTGGAACTGGTACTCCGATCATGCTGTCAAGCAGGAGGACCAGGCGGCGGCATTGCTGGCCAAGGCGATGCAGACGCAGGAGCCGGCCCAACGGCGGGCCCTTCTTGCCGAGGTGCGCCAGAAGTTCGGCCGGACCGATGCCGCCTTGTTGAGTGGTATCGAGGAGGCCCATCTTGCCTACGGGGCCGGCGACCTCGCCGCAGCGATCAGCGGTTATGAAGGGGCACTCAAGGCCATGAGCGCGAAAGACCCCTTGCAACCGCTGGTACAGCTGGATCTGGCCCAGGCCTATGCCGATCAGAAGGCCTATGACAAGGCCACCGCCTTGCTGGAAAAACTCAAGGATACCCCTGGGTTTGCGGGGGTTGCCAATCTTACCCTGGGCCGGGTGTATGCCCTTGCCGGCAACCCTGCCAAGGCGCGGGAGGCCCTGCAAAAGGTGATCGCGCTGGAGAACGTCTATCCGCCGCTGCGCGAGGCGGCCCAGGCGCAGCTTGCCGGGCTGTAACCGCCCCATGGAGATTATCCGGACGCCGGCCGCCATGACTGCCTGGGCCAACAGGATGATCGCGGCTGGCGACGCCATTGTCCTGGTGCCGACCATGGGCTATTTCCATGCGGGGCACCTGTGCCTCATGCGACGCGCCAAGGGGTTGGCCAAGCGGGTGGTGGTGAGCCTCTTTGTGAATCCCATCCAGTTCGGCCCGCAGGAAGACCTCTCGCGGTATCCGCGGGATTTCGAGCGGGATGCGGCCCTGGCCGACCAGGAAGGAGTGGATGTGCTCTTTGCCCCCGAGGCGGCGGCCATGTACCCGGAGGGGAGTCGGACGCGGGTGACGGTCTCCGGGTTGACCGATGGTCTCTGTGGCCGCTCGCGGCCCGGCCATTTTGAAGGGGTCACGACGGTGGTGGCCAAGCTCTTTCATCTGGTCAAGCCGCAGGTCGCGATCTTCGGCCAGAAGGATTTCCAGCAGCTGGCAGTGATCCGCCGGATGACCGCCGACCTGAACTGGGATATCGAGATCGTGGGTCATCCCATTGTCCGCGAGGCGGACGGGTTGGCGATGAGTTCACGCAATGTCTATCTCTCCGCCGACGAACGGCAGGCGGCGCTGGGGTTGTCCCGCGCCTTGCGCCATGCCCGGCAGCGGGTACGCGAGGGGTTGACCGATGCCGCCGGGCTGGTCCGCGAGGTCTGCGAAATACTGACCTCGGCGACCGGGGTCACGGTGGAATATGTCGAGTGCGTTGACGAGGCCTCGCTGCTTCCGTGTGCGCGGCTTGCACCCGGCGTGGTGCTGGCCATTGCGGCGCGGGTGGGCGCCACCCGGCTGATCGACAACGACAATCTTTTTGCCGAAGAGGTGCAATAGAACCATGCTGCGTTCCATGCTGAAATCCAAGATCCACCGGGCGACGGTCACCGACGCCAACCTGAACTACGAGGGAAGTCTCACCATCGACCGGGCCTTGATGGACGAGGTGGGGTTGCTGCCTTTCGAGCAGATCATGGTCTACAATGTCAACAACGGCGAGCGGTTCGAGACCTATGCCATCGAAGGGCCAGCCGATTCCGGGATGATCGGCCTCAATGGAGCGGCGGCCCGCAAGGGCATGATCGGCGACCTCCTCATCATCGTGACCTACGGCCTCTATGCCCCGGAGGAGATGGAACATTACGCGCCGAAGATCATCGTCCTCGACAAGGACAACCTCATCAAGAAGCGGGTCCATACCGGCCACGCCCCCTCATTGTAACCTCCAATCAGATCGTCAAGGGAAAGGCTGATGATCCTCGTCGTTGCCGCCACCGAGATGGAGATGGAACCGGTGCGTGAGCGTCTCGGCGCGCAGGCGCGATGTGATTTCCTGGTCTGTGGCATCGGGCCGGTGGAGACGGCGGTCCGGCTCAGTGCCTTGCTTGCCGCGCATCCCCGGCGCTATGCTCTGATTCTCCACTGCGGGGTGGCTGGGGCCTATATCGGGGCCGGGGTGGAGGTGCTGGATGTCTGCCTGGCCACGCGCGAGGTGCTGGGTGACCTTGGCATCGAGGGCAACGGCCGGGTTATCCCCTTTCCAAGTAATTTGGCCGTGGCAATCGAGTTCCCGCTCGATACCGCCTTGTGCCGGCAGGTCGCCGCACTCCTGCCTGGCTGCCGCGTCGGCACCTTTGTCACCGTCAATACCGCCTCGGCGACCGCCCGCCGCGGCGCGGCCCTGCGGCAACGCTTTGACGGCCTCTGCGAGAATATGGAGGGGGCCGCGGTGGCCCGGGTCTGTCAGGAGTTTGCCTTGCCATGCCTGGAGGTGCGGGTGGTGAGCAATCTGGTGGAAGACCGTGATCCCTCCCGCTGGCGTTTGGCTGAGGCCTGCCAAAAAAATGCCGACGCGGTGGCGCAACTGGCGCCGGCCCTGCTTGCCACCCTGGCGTGATTTCCATGGCGCCTTCTGCTCCCGCATATTCCCTGGGCTTTTCCCCCTGTCCCAACGACACCTTCATTTTTCACGCCCTGGTACATGGGTTATTGGGCGCTGAGTGCCCGCGCTTCGCGGCGCCCGAACTGGCGGACGTCGAGACCTTGAACGAGTGGGCGTTTACCGGCCGACTCGATGTCACCAAGCTCTCCTTCCATGCCTATGGCCAGGTGATGGATCGCTATGTCCTGCTCTCGGCCGGCAGCGCCCTGGGGCGGGGGTGCGGTCCCTTGCTGGTGGCGAAGCGACCGCTGGACTTCGCGGCGTTGGCCGGCCTCACCATCGCCATTCCGGGCCGTTATACCACCGCCGCCCTGCTGCTGCGGCTTTTTGCCCCTGCCTGTACCCAGCTGGTGGCCATGCGGTTCGACCAGATCATGCCGGCGGTTGCGAGCGGGGCGGTGGATGCCGGGGTGATCATCCACGAGAGCCGCTTTACCTATCCGCAGTATGGACTGACACTCATTCAGGACCTTGGGCAGTGGTGGGAGGAGGTGGTCGGGCTGCCGATTCCCCTGGGTGGGATCGCGGCCAAGAGGTCCCTGGGGGAGGCGGCCATCCGCGCCATCGACCGGGCGGTGCGGGCCAGCGTGCGTCTAGCCTTCAGTGCGCCGCAGACAGCCATGCCCTATATCCGCCAGCATGCCCAGGAGCTTGACGAGGCTGTGATTGCGAGCCATATTGGCCTCTACGTCAACGACTATTCGGAAAACCTTGGCCCCGAGGGGTTGGCGGCGGTGGGTGAGTTTCTGCGGCGGGGAGTCGAGGCCGGCGTCCTGCCGCCGTTGCCGGAGCTGCGGCTGGTGATTCAGCCAACGGGCGAGTGAAGAGCTAACGGCCCGATCTGCCATCCGAAAAGAATAACAATCCTGCTTGACAAGCAAGTCATACATACTATATTCCAAAATTTCCTGCTGTATTCGTGCCGGTTCGCCTAGTTTTTCGCGGCGGCCTTGCCGGCATCAGCTAGCGTATGTTAGAGAGAACGCATCGCGTTTTGCAGGTTTTTTTCGGTCAATCCAAACGCAGGGAAGAGACGTATGAAGATGAAAGGAGCGCAGGCATTTGTCAAATGCCTCGAAGAGCAGGGCGTTGAAGTCATTTTTGGCTTTCCGGGCGGCGCGGTCATCGACCTTTACGATGAACTGATGCGGACGAAGACGATCAAGCATGTCTTGGTTCGCCACGAGCAAGCCGCGATCCACGCGGCCGATGCCTACGGCCGGGTTAAGGGCGATGTCGGCGTGGCCCTGGTTACCTCCGGGCCTGGCGCCACCAACACCGTTACCGGCATTGCCTCGGCCTACTGCGACTCCATCCCGATGGTGGTCTTCACCGGCCAGGTGCCGACCATGCTCATCGGCAACGATGCCTTTCAGGAGGTCGACATCGTCGGCATCACCCGGCCGGTGACCAAGCACAACTATCTGGTCAAGAACGCGGAGGATCTGGTGCCGACCATTCGCGAGGCCTTCCACCTCGCCCGTACCGGCCGGCCCGGCCCGGTCCTCGTTGACCTGCCGAAGGACGTGGTCAACGCCATGGTCAAGTTCGAGGAGGCGGAGCCGATCCGGATGCGGACCTACAGGCCGACCTACGAGCCGCACCCCGGCCAGATCGAGAAGGCGTGCCAGGCGATCCTCAAGGCCGCCAGGCCGGTTCTTTACGCCGGTGGCGGCGTGATCCATTCGAACGCCAACGAGGAACTGACCGAGCTGGCCAAGAAGCTCGACATCCCGGTCACCATGACCCTCATGGGCCTCGGCGGCTTCCCCGGCACCGACCCGCTCTCCATGGGCATGCTCGGCATGCACGGCACCTACTTCGCCAACATGGCGGTGGCGAACTGCGACGTGCTCATCGCCGTGGGCGCCCGCTTCGACGACCGGGTCACCGGCCGCATCGATGCCTTTGCCCCGCACGCCAAGATCATCCACATCGACATCGACCCCAGTTCCATCAGCAAGAACGTCAAGGTCGATATCCCCATCGTGGCCGACTGCAAGCACGCGCTCACCGCCATGAACGCCTGGTTCGACCGCGCCAAGGAATTCGACAAGAAGCAGGCCAAGGAACAGCACAAGGCGTGGCACAAGCAGATCGCCGAGTGGCGGAAGAAGCACCCCCTTGGCTATGTCGAGGAGAAGAACGTCATCAAGCCGCAGTTCGTGGTGCAGAAGCTCCATGAGTTGACCAAGGGCGAGGCGATCATCTCCACCGAGGTGGGCCAGAATCAGATGTGGGCCGCCCAGTTCTACCACTTCAACAAGCCGCGTGCCTTCCTCACCTCCGGCGGCCTGGGCGTCATGGGTTACGGCTTCCCGGCGGCCATCGGCGCGCAGATGGCCGCGCCGGACCGCATCGTCATCGACGTGGCCGGCGACGGTTCCATCCAGATGAACATCCAGGAGCTGGCCACGGCCCGGCAGTACGGCTGCCCGGTCAAGATCGCCATCCTCAACAACAACTACCTCGGCATGGTGCGGCAGTGGCAGGAACTCTTCTACGACAAGCGCTACTCCCACACCACCCTCGATGTGGCCCCCGATTTCGTCGCCCTGGCCAAGGCCTATGGCGCCGTGGGCCTGCGGGCCACCAAGCCGAGCGAGGTGGAGCCGGTGATTAAAGAAGCGCTCAAGACCAAGAACACGGTCATCATGGACTTTGTCATCTCCCGCGAGGAGGGTGTCTACCCCATGGTGCCGGCCGGCAAGGCCACCACCGAGATGCTGCTCGTGTAAACAACTTGAGGAAGAGAAGGATAGAGAACCAATGAGACACACTATTTCCGTACTGCTGCAGAACAAACCAGGGGTGCTGTCGCGGGTTACCGGCCTGTTCAGCGGCCGTGGCTTCAATATCGACAGCCTTTCCGTGGGCGAGACCCTGGACAAGGAGACCTCCTGCCTCACCCTGGAAACCCATGGCGACGACTCCATCATCGAGCAGATCACCAAGCAGCTCCACAAGCTGATCGACGTCATCAAGGTCACCGACATGAGCGAACACGACCATGTCGAACGGGAGATGGTGCTGATCCGCGTCAAGGCCGAGGCCCATACCCGGGCCGAGGTGCTGCGGATCGTCGATATCTTCCGCGGCAAGGTGGTGGACGTCGGTCCCAAGAGTTACGTGGTGGAGCTGACCGGCGACAAGAACAAGATCCAGGCGGTGATCGACATCCTGCGCCCCATCGGCATCCAGGAGATCGTGCGCACCGGCACCATCGCCATCACCCGGGCCAAGAAGAGTTGAGGCAGCCGGCGAGCCGGATGCGCCAGCGAGGCCGGCGGGCCGCCCAAATACGGGTGGCCGCCGGTTTGCGCCGTGGGCCCCAGCCTCATCCCTCCCCCTTTCGGAACCCTGCCCTATGAAAAGCCCCCGCGTACCGGTCGCCCAGGAGGGATATCCCTTCATCGGCCTGGCCGGATTCGTCACCCTGGTCTGCGCCCTGCTCGACTACGATTTCCTCGCCCTGCTCGGTCTGGCGCTCACCACCTATGTGCTCTATTTCTTCCGCGACCCCGAGCGGGTCACCCCCTCGGACGCGGACGTGATCGTCTCGCCGGCCGACGGCAAGGTCATCGTGGTGGAGCGCGTCTTCGACGAGCGCCATCTCCGCGACCACGCCTACAAGGTGAGCATCTTCATGAACCTCTTCAACGTCCATGTGAATCGCGCCCCCTACGCGGGGCAGGTCGAACGTGTCCACTACCTGCCGGGCATGTTCTATTCCGCCGATACCGAACAGGGGGCACTCAGCAACGAGGCGTGCGCCATGACCATGACCACCGGCAGGGGGGCGCGGCTCGCCGTGGTGCAGGTAGCCGGCCTCATCGCCCGCCGCATCGTCTGCTGGGCCGAGCCGGGTGATGCCCTCGTCAAGGGCGAGCGCTTCGGACTCATCCGCTTCGGCTCCCGGGTCGATCTCTATCTGCCCCTTTCCGCCCAGATCGAGGTGGCGGTGGGCCAGAAGGTCCGGGCCGGCGAAACGGTGCTCGGCTACCTCCCCTGAGGGGCGGAGACGCCGGTGCCGCACCATTCTTTGTCCTCCCCATTGTTGCTTTCTTTTTGTATAATAAAAAAATATGGTTCCATGAAAAGGTCGCCGGAAAACGGCACGGAGGAACGAACGGACGATGAAGCATCGGCAT
>JAJZRO010000030.1 GCA_021802645.1 Deltaproteobacteria bacterium
ATTGGCGACCACCGCGAAGATGCCGTCCGCCACGATGATGGCCACGATGGAGGTGACCACCGCCGAGGTGGCGACCTCGCCGACGGCCTGGGCGCTGCGGCCGCACTGTAGACCGCGCAGGCAGCCAGCCATGGCGACCAGCACCCCGAAGACCAGGCTCTTCGTCACCCCCAGCAGAAAATGGTGCAGGGTGATGGAGTCAATGGTTTGGTTGAGATACTGGGGGAGGGGCAGATCGAGCATGCTGATGCCCACCACCATGCCGCCGAGGATGCCCATGAAATCGGCGTAGAGGCAGAGCAGCGGCATCATCAGCACCAGGGCGAGCAGCCGCGGCAACACGAGAAATTCCATGGGCGCGATGCCCAGGGTGTTCAGGGCATCCACTTCCTCGTTGACCTGCATGGTGCCGAGTTGGGCGGCAAAGGCGGCGCCGGTGCGGCCGGCCATGACCACGGCCGCCATCATGGCTCCCATTTCCCTGGTCATGCCGATGCCGACCAGGTTGGCGACGTAGATCTCCGCCCCGAAGAGCCGCAGTTGGACGGCCCCCACAAAGGCGAGAATCAAACCCACCAGCACGCTGACTAGTGAGATGATGGGCAGGGCCTGGGCGCCGCATTCCTGGATGAGCTGGAGCAGATCCCGCCAGCGGAAGCGGGCGGCGCCCCGGAGGAAACGGGAAAAGGCGATGGCCGCCTCGCCGAGGAAGGTAAGGGTCTTCCGGCCGCCGATGGCGGTGTTGATTGCACCCTGTCCCAAACGGGCCAGCACGGGCTGGCGGGTTGGCCGCGACAGGGGAGGGGGTAGCTCCGGTGCCGCCAAGGCCAGAGCGAGGAGCCGCTGCGCCCCCGGCGGCAAGCCGCTGCCATCGAGATCGAGGTCGTGGCTGGCGCAGAGGGCGCGGATGGAGAGGAGAAAGGTCATGAAGGAGCTGTCCCAGGCGGTCAGCCCCTGACAGGAGACGGTGACACGGCGTGGCCTGGGAACGGCGGTCAGTTGCTGCCGCAGCGGTTCCAGGGAGGGAGGGGCGGCGGTCATGCGCCAGGCGCCGGACAAGACCAACTCCAGACG
The DNA here is from genome assembly GCA_021802645.1 of Deltaproteobacteria bacterium. Taxonomy (GTDB): domain Bacteria; phylum Desulfobacterota; class Desulfobulbia; order Desulfobulbales; family Desulfurivibrionaceae; genus JAJZRJ01. Next base: position 1,075 of record JAJZRO010000030.1, read on the forward strand.
TTCCGGGGTCGGCGCCAACTGCATATGGGGGGTATCCCCCAGCGGGTGAGACGTGGTTTTTTGCACGGACGCTCCTGCCAGACGGAGTATCGGGTGCGCGTGGCGCGGCGGTCACGCAATCGCCGATGGATCCTGGGTGGTGTCGCGCCTGGGATCATTGTGGCAAATTATCGTACAGGAAACAAGCAGAAGGGGCAGAAAAAACACCTTGCCCGACGGGGGGTGATGCTCCTGGGCAAGCCGTGGCAACGGGAGGCAGTGTCAGGTGAATATTATCTCTGTACAAATTTTAAGTATGGTGTCCCCGGAATTGCGGGTTTACAAATTTTAAGTATGGTGTCCCCGGAATTGCGGGTTATTCACATTGTGCGTGCAAATTTGATCGCCTGCCCCAGGAAGCTGGCGATTGGATGAAGCGGTTGTCCGCGTCGTAGTGGTATTGCACCACCTTGCCCTCGGGTGTGGTCATCTTCACCCGGTTGCCGGCTGTATCGTACTGATAGCGAACCGTCCGCTGGTTGGAGTCGGTATCGGGGAATACTATCTCTGTGCAGTCCCACGTTTGAGGACAGCCTATTTTTTGAATTTCAAAAACACGTAAATGAATTGATCTATCATGCCTATCGCCGCAATTAGCCAAGCGAATACGAAAATAGATCCGCCTAGATTGGCATATAAGAATATTTTTATTGCGGCTGCCAGCAGGAAAATCAGGAGTCCTGTTGTAACGATTTTTAACCGCCGCCATGGTAGGAAAAGATGTAAAAGTTGAGAAGCGTTCATCTGGTCTTTCCAATTTTACTTTAAAAACAAATTGCTTTCGTATTGCAGGTGTCTATACCAGCTGATGCGCCTAGTCCCGCACCGCCATGGCCGGAGCCGCCAGAAATTCCACTTCTGTTGCCAGACAAACTTCCCGATGCCCCAGTGGCTTCAAGCAGTCCTGCATCAAAACCTGGGCCATACGATGTGCCTTCCAGTTGTCCTTTAGTGGTAGGGCAAGTGCCAGCCCCGCCCACAACCTCATATCCGCCACCAGCAAAAAGTCCGGGGCCCGTTCTAAGACAGCCACTCACATAAAAACAAACTTTATTGTCGGTCAGGCCGTAGACCATACCGGCATGTCCCGATGCACCGGCAGGGCCGATATGCCCTGTAATGTTTAAACCCCCACCAATAAACGATGCCAAGCCTTCCGGATCAACCCACCCCACCGGATCATTGCCAACATACCGATACAGATTCACATCCCGAATTCAAATTCAGGGGACACCATATTTAATTACCCTTCTTGGGGCCGGGCTTCTGTTTCCGCAACAGGCGGGCGGTCATCGCTTCCAGTCGGGAAAGAAAGGGCTCGTCGCCAAGCGGGCGTCCGGTCCGTTCGTGGCGGCGGAAGGTCTCGTCCTCGCCCTCCGGTAGTTTGGTTGCCAGCAATTCTTGCCAGTCGCCGGAAATGGCCAGCAATGGCCCGACCTTGACGAGGACATCGTCTTCCCCTTTTAAGTGCGCATTGGCGCTGCTCCAGCGATACTCCGCTGGCCGCTTCACCAATCCGGCTTTTACCGGATTCAACTCGATGTATCTGGCTGCCGCAAGAAGGTGCTGCTCGTCCATGGGAAAGGACGCGAACCGTCCTTGCCAGAGATGCCCCTTCCATCCCTTCTGGAAATTGACGTACCTGGTATAGCGCCGATGCGCCTCGCCTATGGCACGGCACAAGCCCTCTTCTGTTTCCGGGACAGCGATCAGGTGTACATGGTTGGGCATGAGGCAATAGGCCCAGATATCAACCTTGCAGCGGTTGCACCACTCGGCCATCAGGTAGAGATATTCCCGGTAATCGTTTTCCGCGAAAAAGGTCTCCATGCGGCGATTGCCGCGCTGCGTGATGTGATGAGGGATACCTGGTGCAACGACCCGTGCGATGCGTGCCATGCCGAAAAGCTATCGCGATCCGTGCCGCGCTGTCAATAATTAAGTATGGTGTCCCCAGAACTCCCTTGAACTCCCTTCAGACGTTCCGGGGTCGGCGAGGCGAACTGCATATGGGGGGTATCCCCCAGCGGGGGAGACGTGGTTTTTTGCACGGACGATCCTGCCAGACGGAGTATCGGGTGCGCGTGGCGCGGCGGTCACGCAATCGCCGATGAACCCTGGGTGGTGTCGCGCCTGGGATCATTGTGGCAAATTATCGTACAGGAAACAAGCAGAAGGGGCAGAAAAAAGCACCTTGCCCGACGGGGGGTGATGCTCCTGGGTAATCCGTGACAACGGGGGGCAGTGTCAGGTGAACACTATCTCTGTACAAATCTGGCGTGTCGTGGCATGAAAACGATTACCATGCATAGCTTAAGGAAGTAAAAAATAAATCTGTCCCCTTTTCTCCTTCCTGCGTTTATTTTTTTTCTGTGACCGTTGGCTGTTTTAGGAAAAATTGTGGGATCAAGCTGCCAATGCCAGAGAGCAAGACAAAAAAAATAATATATACAATTTGTGTATTTGAAAAAATTAAAGTGAATAATGTTAAAATTGCCGGAGAAGAAAGAAATAAACTTCTTATAACAACATGATTGTTGAATAATGCCCCTGAAAGAATTCCATTTGCAAAAAAAACAAACGGAAATATAAAGTTGTATATGAAGTACACAGCATTTATTAGATTTTTTTCGTAATCATAATTTGTATGCATGTTGTGTTTGAAATTATTACTGGCAAATTGTATCCATTGACCAAAAGGATTATTTGCACTTGTCGACAACAAAAACATAATAATTCCAGAGAAAATAAAAGGAAATGATACACATGCCAATATTTTAATTATATTAATACATTGCATTTTTTTCATTTTTTGTGCCCCATGATCATCTTTTAGGGAAAGCAGGTGTTGGGGAGGTCACTGGGTGTGGGAATAAGCCGCATGCCGCGCAAGTTTCCATCTGTATTTGGCAAAACTTGGATGATTTGTAGCATTCATTGAAGTTTTTGGCGCAATCAACGACTTCTTCTTTGGCATTTGTTTGTAACCTTTCTTTACATTCAAGCCCTTCTTGAGCGCATTTTGACATATAGTAGAAACATTTAAGGCAGGATAGTGGACTTTCTCCGTAGGGATCAATAGCATTCACCGGCCCATTGCCGACATACCTGTACAAATTCACATCCCCGCCGTTGAAACCAATCGGGTCCTTGGAGATGAACCGTCCGATTGCGGGGTCATAGTACCTGGCGCGGTAGTAGTAGAGCCCCAGCTCCTTGTCCCACTCCCGGCCGGTGTAGGTATAGGGCTGCTTCACCTCGTTGCCCTGCTGCTGCATCATGCCAAAGGCAGAGTAGTCAAAGGATTGTACCACACGGCCGCGCTGGTCGGTAAGCCTCACGACGCTCCCCAGCCCGTCGGCATGGTAGTAGTAAATCTGCCCTTTCTGCTCCACTGCCAATGGCTCGTCAATGCCTGGGCCATGCACATACCGGCTTACCTTGATCCTATCCCTCTCGCTGCCATTCTCCTCCGCACCAGTACGGTACTCCAGGATGATGTCCTCGTTGTCGTACACATAGGTGGCGGTCCTGGCCTCGGTTCTGCCGCCTCCGATCTCCTCTATCTTCTTTTCGATCCGCCGGCCAAAGGGATCGTACTTGAAGGAGATGGCCTTGGTTTCGCCGTCATCGGTCTTGGTCGCTTTGATCAGCCGGTTCTCATAGTCGTAGCTGTAACTCCAGCCGTCCTTGGCAATCAGGTTGCCGTTGCGGTCGTAACGATAGCTTGCCCTCCCTCGGGTGACGAGCTGATTCACCTCGTTGTAGGTGGAAAGATCATTCCAGCCTGGGCCGGTGACCCGGTTACCGACCCGGTCGTAGACATAGCCCACGATCCTCTTGCGGGACGACTTCTCTTTGCTCTTGCCGTCCAATATCTCGATGAGCTGGGAGAGCGCGTCGTAGGTGTAATCGTACTGGTTGCTTTGATGCTCGTTCCAGGTAACGCTCTTGCTGACCCGGTTACCGATGGCATCCAGGGTGTAACTGAAGGCGTTGACCAGCTCGTTCCGCCCCTTGTGGCCCACGGTCTGGGCCAGGAGAGAAGTGAGCTGGCCAACACTGTCGTAGCCGTAGCTGATGGACGCGCCGTTGGGATAGCCAAGGCCGGTGCGGCGGCCCATGGTGTCGTAACCAAAGGCAAAGGTGCCCAGGTAGCTCGCAATCTGGTCAAGCCGGTTGGCGCCATCGTAGTGGTACTGCACCGCCTTGCCCTCGGGCGTGGTCATCTTCACCCGGTTGCCCGCAGCATCATACTGATAGCGGACGGTGCGCTGGCTGGAGTCGGTGATGGCAAGCAGGCGGCCCGCATTGTCGTAGCCCATCACGTAGCCGATATATTGGTTGGCCGCGGAGATCAACCGGCCGGCGGTATCATACTTATACACCACCTGATTCCGGTCCGGATAGATCTTGGTCAGCAGTCGACCAACGGCGTCGTAGCTGTAGCTGGTGGTCCGGCCCAGGGCATCGGTCCTGGCCACCATATTGCCCGCGGCATCGTACTGGTAATTGATTCTGGCACCCAGTTGGTCGATTTCCTGCACCAGGCGGCCCAGGGAATCATACTGGAACCAGGTGGTGTGGCCGTTGGCGTCGGTCAGGGCCGTGGGCTGAGTCTGACCGGTATCGCTGCACACGGTACAACCCTGATTGACGTAGTAGAGAATGGTCTTCTGGCCCAAGGCGTCGGTAATGGCAGTGACTCGCTGCAGATGGTCGTAGGCATAGGCAGTGGTGTTGCCCTTGGCGTCCGTTACCGCGGTCCGGTTGCCCACGGCGTCGTACTGGAAGCGGGTGGCGCTGCCCTTGGCATCGGTCACCGAGGTCAGCCGATGCACTTGATCATACCCAAGGCTGGTAGTCTGCCGGGCCGCATCGGTGATGGAGATCAGGTCCCCGGCTGTATTATAGCCTAGGGTGGTCTTGGCACCCAACGGATCAGTCACCCCGACCACGTTGCCGGCGGTATCGTAGACAAAGGATGTGGTGCGGTTGTTGCTGTCTGTTACCGCAATAATCTGGCCGCGATTGTCGTACTGGTAGCGGCTGGTGGCCCCGGCTGCATCGGTGTAAGCGGTCAGATTGCCGTGGCTGTCGTAGCTGTTGCTGGTGGTGTTGCCTTGGGCATCGCGAATGGTCAGTGGCTGCCCCAGGGTATTATAGGTGTAGCTTGTGGTCTGGCCAAGTTGGTTGGTGCGAGAGAGCAGGTTGCCTTGGCTGTCGTAGGTCATGGTCACCGTGCCCGAGGCATCGGTGGTGCTGGTCCGGTTGCCGGCCGCGTCCCAGGTGTTGCTGATGATATTGCCTGCGGCGTCTTTCTTCTGGGTGATGTGTTGGTTGCTGTTCACCGTGTATTCGGTGGTGTTGCCCTGGGGATCGATAAACCGGCTTACCGAGGTGGCAGGATATTCGATCCGCTTGGTATCGCCTGCCGCATTGGTGGAAGAGATGAGGCGGTTGTTGCTGTCGTAAGCATACTGAGTGGTGTCGCCCAGGGGCGTGGTCGTCGTGAGCCGGTTGTGATTGGCGTCGTAGGTGTAATAATAGCTCTGGCCCGCTGCGTCGGTGATCTTGCCGAGGTTCTTGTTGTTGTCGTAAACAAAGGTGGTGGATTTGCCTGCGCCGGTAAGTGCGGTAATCCGGCCGTTGCTGTCGGTGGTGATGCTGAGTTGGTCACCGCTCGGTCCGATAATCCCGGTAAGTTTGGTGCCGCTGTAACTCAGGCTAAGGGTATTGCCATTCGTATCCACGATGGCAAGCGGCAGGCCTTTGCTGTCGAACCCGACATAGCCACCACCCTTGCGGTTGAGGCGGTAGGCGTTACTGAGTTTCTCCAGGGTGTCATGCACATCGGCAGCCGCAGTGAAGCTGCCGTTGGCCGTTGGAGTGAAGAGTCTTTCCTTGCCATCGCTGTCCACCAGCACGCAGGAGCCGTTGCTGTTGATCAGCAACCGAATATCGAAGCTGGCGTTCCAGCCGTAGCCAAACACGCTCTCCCGTGTGGAACGGGAATTATAGGCAATGGTCACCGCTAGTTTGGGCAAGGGCGAGACGCTCCGCTCGTCGTACAGATTGCCGTTGGCGATGTTCACCGTGGCGGCAAACAACGGCTGGCTGAGCCCAAAACTGAGGACAAGCAACAACAGTGCGATTCTGCGGATGGTGGTCATTGGTTCCCTCTCTTTCCTTTTCTCCTGCTTCCCATTATTTTAGAGAAACTCCATTACTGCATTCCGGTTTGCCGGGGTCGGGGTTGGGGGTGTTGGAGGGGATGATTGGCGCAGAGACACAGCCAAATGGCCAATAAGGTGCCGATGCCGGTTCTCCTGGAGAAGGCTGCTGGCCATCAATATAAGATTCGATTGCATCAGCTAAGGCGATTTTACCACTAGGCGGAGAAGTAAAGTCAGCCTTAAAAAGCCGATGGCCATAATAAGACCAACCTATAGGAAGCCCGAAATATGGGTCTTGAGGCGCAGGATTATAAACACGACGTTCAACGATGATGGAGTAATAGATGCCGCCCGGAGGGATAGTGACCGAAGGTACCACCGAAAATCCATCGGCATCCTGTAGCACAATCTCATACCAGTAGTATTTATCTACCGTTGGGTACATGAATATTCCCCCAACCGGATCCCCCAGACCACCATGCTCCCACATGTGACCTCTAACAAATGTATCAGATGGATTTCTGGATATAACAGTAATATCATTACTTGAGTTATTTACTTTTTTGATAACCTTGAAAAATAGCCGAACGCAATAGTCTTTCTCGGTATCAAAATAATATGATGACCCATCTGGATCTACCATTTTTATAATGGCCGCGTCTACATCTGAACATATTAATTCAATTAATAATATTGACACAAGCATAGTAAAAACTATATATTTTAATTTTAATATCATCATATTATTAATTCCTTTTTTTATTTTTAAGTTGCTGTGTTAATTAGGCAATATTATGTGTTATTTCTTTCAGTTATATATCAATCATTTTTTCACATTAGCATGGATTCGGATAATCCCCGCATTTTGCAGCAAAGGCCCAAGCCGGGAAAATTCCAACGAGACCCCACGGCAAACGTGCAGGCCAGCAATGCCAGCCACCCCCACGAGTCTTTTTGGGCGTTTCCAATTTCACCCGAACGGGGCGAGGCTTCGTTTTCTCTTACTTTTTTTATTACCCATTCTCCCAAAACAAAAAAGCCCGTCCTCGAATTACCGAGAAGACGGGCTTTGCGTGACAAGCAAGCACAATCAAAATCCCCCTCTTCGGCAGCCCGGCTGCCAGCTTGTGGCCCGTGGCTTTGCGCCCCATGGTCGCCCATGGTTTGCCTTTATCGGAGCAGTATCCGACTCATGTATTTGGCAGGCTAGCAAAAAGGAAAATGGAAAGTCAAGAAAAAATTTGTCAGGCGGGGTTGGTTGCCTTTCCCATCATCACCTGCTTTGCCCCTTTGTCCGCGTCCATGTCATACTGGCCTGCCCACATGGCTCTTGGCAACCGGACGGGACGGGGGTAAAGTGGCATGAATTCACCATGAACGAGACCCTCGAGAAACTCACCGCGCAGCATCGTAACCAGCTTGCCGCCCTGGCGGAGCGTTTTGGCTATCCATTCCGCGCCCTCGCACTCCTGCAACGGGCCATGATCCACAGTTCCTATGCCTTTGAGCAGGGGAGCGGGGCGGCCATCGACAACGAGCGTTTGGAGTTCTTGGGCGATGCGGTGCTCGATCTGGCCGTGGGCCATCTCCTCTATGCCACCTACCCCGAGATGCGGGAGGGCGAATTGACCCGGTTGCGCGCCGCCCTGGTCAACGAATCCCACCTGGCGGTGATGGCGCGGCAGTTCGACCTCGGCGCCCACCTGCTCCTCGGTCGGGGCGAAGAGGCCTCGGCCGGCCGGGAGAAACCCTCCATCCTCTCCAGCGCCTATGAAGCCATACTCGGAGCCATCTACGAGGATGGCGGCTTTGAGGCGGCCATGGCGTGCGTGCGGAGCCACTTCACCCCCTGGCTCGAAGCGCGGCATCAGCAGTTGCTCCAGGCCGACGCCAAGAGCACCCTGCAGGAGGTGCTCCAGGAGCGCTACAGCGAGGCGCCGGTCTACGTGCTGGACGAGGCCGCCGGGCCGGACCATGCCAAGCAGTTCACTGTCTCGGTCCGTTTCCGCGGTCAGGTGCTCGGCAGCGGCACTGCCCGCAGCAAGAAGGAGGCGGAGCAGCAGGCCGCGGCCGTGGCCTTGCAGGATCGCGCCCGTCTCGACTCCCTGGCCTGAGGCCGCCATGGCCGCGCCCTTCATCATCCCGATCTTCATCAGCCACCAGGGTTGCCCCCATCAGTGCGTCTTCTGCAACCAGCACCGCATCAGCGGCCAGGGTGAGGGCGCGAAGCCGACCGGTGCGGTGGAGGTGGCGGCGGCCATCGAAGAGGCACTCGGCTGGCCGCGACGCAACCGGGATGCGGAAGTCCAGGTCGCCTTCTACGGCGGCACCTTTACCGGCCTGAGTCGGGCGCGCCAGGCGGGGCTGCTCGGGGCAGTGGCGCCCTTTCTGGATGGCGGCCGGGTGCACAGTATCCGCCTTTCCACCCGCCCAGATTGCTTGACTCCCGACGATGTCGCCTTTCTGAAGGCGCACGGCGTGACCATTGTGGAGCTCGGGGTGCAGTCCATGACCCCGGCGGTGCTTGATCTTTGCCAGCGCGGCCACACGGCAGCGGATGTGGCAGCGGCACTCCTGGTCCTCCGCCAGGCCGGAGTAAAAGTCGGCGTCCAGCTCATGGTCGGGCTGCCCGGCGAGACGCCGGCCACGCTGCTGGCCTCGGCGCACCAGGTGGCGGCTCTGGCCCCGGATTTTGTCCGCCTCTATCCCACGGTGGTGGTGGGGGGCAGCGACCTGGCAACATGGCATGCAAACGGCCGCTATCGGCCCCTTACCCTTGGTCAGGCGGTGGTGCTCGCCGCCCGCCTGAAGGCGCTCTTCGATGGTGCTGCCATCCCGGTGGTGCGCATGGGACTCCACGACTCGCCGGGCCTGGCGGCGGCCATCGTGGCTGGCCCGCATCATCCCGCCTTTGGCGAGCTGGTCAAGGCGCATCTTCTGACCCGGCAGATCCGCCAGCGGCTTGCCCATTCCCCCGTGCCAGTCCGGGAGTTGCGGCTCGCCGCCCGTGACCAATCCCTGCTGTGCGGTCAGGGCAAGGCCAATCTGCTCCGCCTTGAGCGCACCGGGCTCCTTGGTGGTCTCGAACTGGTTTTCGACCCGGCCTTGCCACGGGGTGCGGTCTCGATCGCCTGATCCCACAGGCGGGGAGTCGCTGATGGCGGCAACCGAAACAGCGCTGTCTCTCGGTCGCCACCGCCCTCGATCGTATGCAGTTATTGGCGCAATAACAAAGAGATAAAATGTTTTCCGGGGCAAGTGGCAGGGGCAGCTGATTTGGTCTTGCCTGCCATGGGCTTCTATGCTACATTCTTTTGGTTGAGCGCACGGAGTTGTCTTTCTAACCTATTGAAATTATAGGATTTATTGGTAAATCTGGTCGGATTGTCAGGCGGCTGGAGCGGTCTTGTGCGCGGCAACGGATTCGTGAAGACTTGACGAGACCGCCGGTGCGACGCCAGCGGCAGAGCGGAAAAGAGGGTACGCTGTGAAAAAGAAGATACTGGTAGCCAACCGTGGCGAAATTGCCCTGCGGGTCATCCGTGCCATCCAGGAGCTCGATCATATCGCGGTCGGCGTCTACGAGACGCCGGACAACGACGCGCTCCATATCCGCGCCGCCGACGAGGCGGTCTGGCTGGGCGATGGTCCGCGCTGCGACTATCTGAATATCGACAAGGTGATCGCCGCCGCCAAAAAGGCGGGCGCCGATGCCATCCATCCGGGCTACGGCTTTCTGGCCGAGAACCCGGCCTTTGCCAAGGCGTGCGAGGACGCGGGCATCATCTTTATCGGCCCGCCTTCCGAGGTGGTGCAGGCCTTGGGCGACAAGGTCACCGCCCGCCGGATCATGAAGGAGGCCGGCATTCCCATGGTGCCCGGCACCGAGAATCTCCTCCCCGGCGACGAGGGTGTGGAGATGGCGGTGAAGTTTTGCAAGAAATACGGCTACCCCGCGATGCTCAAAGCCACCGCCGGCGGTGGCGGCCGTGGCATCCGCCGGGTGGACAACGAGAAGCAGCTGCGCGCCGAGATTCCGGTGGCCCGCGCCGAGGCCAAGGCCGCCTTCAACAACGACGCGGTCTACCTCGAAAAGGTGGTGTTGACCCCCAAGCACATCGAGGTGCAGATCATCGCCGATAAGGAGGGCACCACCGTCCACCTGGGCTCTCGCGACTGCTCGATCCAGCGCCGTAACCAGAAGCTGGTCGAGATCGCGCCCTCGCTCATCGAGGACAAGAAGCTCGTTGACAAGATCTGCGCCACCGCGGTCAAGGCCGCCAAGGCTGCCAAGTACTTCAACGCCGGCACCGTGGAGTTCCTGGTCGACAAGGACCAGAACTTCTACTTCATGGAGATCAATACCCGCATCCAGGTGGAGCATACCGTCACCGAGATGGTCACCGGCATCGATCTCGTCCGCACCCAGATCAAACTGGCGCTGGGCAAGAAGCTCTCCTTCAAGCAGAAGGACGTGCAGGTGCGCGGCCATGCCATCGAGGTGCGGATCAACGCCGAGGACCCGCAGAACAACTTCATGCCCGAGGGCGGCAAGACCGTGTCGGTCTACCGTTCGCCCGGCGGCTACGGCGTGCGCCTGGACGGCTTCGTCTACCAGGGCTACACCATCCCCGAGGTCTACGACTCGCTGCTGGTCAAGCTCACGGTTCACGGCTTTTCCTGGAACGAAACGGTGGACCGCCTGCGCCGTTGTCTCAACAACTTCGTGATCATCGGCCCCAAGACCACCATCCCCTTCTACCTCCGGGTCATCGAGGACCGCGACTTCAAGAAGGGCGAGTTCGACACCTCCTTCCTCGACACCCACACCCACCTGCTCAAGTATGAGGATGTCGAATCGGAAGGCAGCAAGCTGGCCCGGCTGATCGCGGAAATCCATTACCGCAAGGAGAATCCGTACGCGGTCTAAGGCGTGGCGGAACTCCAGGCGAAATTTTGAGTGCAGTAACGAGGAGAAGTACAATGGCACGAATCGTTCATGGCATGAGCCCGGCCGAGGTGGTGCGCACCGTACGCCAGGCGGACGGCTACTATGTGACCAACACCGCCCGCGATCTGTCGCAGTCCGACTTCAAAAACCGGATCCTGCTGCACACCGATCTGTTGGCGGCCAAGGCCCGGGAAAAGGCGGGGTTCTTCTCGCTGGAGATCACCGGCGGCGCCTCCATCCACGTCGATATCCTGCGCAAACAGGTGGACCCCTTCCTCAAGCTGGAACTCCTGCGCGAGCGCATGCCCAAGACCATGTTCCAGACGCTGTGCCGCGGCATCAACCTCTTCGGCTACCGGCCGTATCCGCAGAACGTGATCCGCCTCGTGGTGCGGGAGTACGCCAAGTACGTGGACGTCTGGCGCGTCTTCGACTTCCTGAACCACGTGCCCAACATGGTCGCGGTCTTCGAGGAGGTGCAGAAGGCGGGCATGGTCCTTGAGCCGGCAATCTGCTTCTCCACCGGCCCCGAGCACACCGATGCCTTCTACGTGAAGAAGGTGAGCGAGATCCTCGACGTGACCGGCCCCGACATCACCCTCTGCATCAAGAACCATGGGGGCTTAGGCACCCCGAAGCGGATCGGTGACCTGGTCAACGCCATCCTCCAGAAGTATCCGGATCTGGTCATCCACTACCACGGTCACAACACCGACGGCAACGATGTGGCCCGCATCACCGCCGCCGTGCTGGCGGGGGCCAAGATCATCGACGGTTCCGAGTACTCCTTTGCCGGCTATTACGGCCCGCCCTCCATCCTCACCGTGGTGCAGACCCTGGCCGAGTATGGCAAGAAGGCGATCGATCTGGATGAGCAGGCGGTGGTGGAGACCTCCGACGTGCTCCGCAGCGAGCGCCAGTACTACGAATATTTCGAGTCCCAGTTCAAGGGCTTCGACCCCACGGTCCAGGTCCACAAGCTGCCCGGCGGCGCGGCCGGTTCGAGCTTCGAGCAGGCGGTGAAGGGCAAGTTCCTCGACAAGATGCCCACCATCCTCCACGAGGAGCTGCCCAAGGTCCAGAAGGAACTGGGCAACTTCTGGAGCGTGACCCCAGGTTCCCAGATCCTGTGGACTACGGCGGTGAGCAACGTCCAGGCTGGCGATCGCTACGGTAACCCCTCCGGCGACTTGAAGAACCTGCTTTTGGGCAAGTACGGTCCTTTCCCCTTCTACCAGCCCGCCGACTGGATCTACGAGAAGGTCTTTGGCGCCAACTGGAAGGAAATCCTCGAAAAGGAAGGCGGCATGGACCAGATCGAGGACATGGACATCGAGAAGGAGCGGCAGGACCTGGCCAAGAAGCTGGGGTACGAGCCCACTGACCAGCAGGTCGTCACCTATCTCCAGCATCCCAACGACGCGGTAAACTTCTTCAAGTTCGAGGAGAAGTTCGGCAAGTCCTATGTGCTGCCGCCCTCCATCCTCTTCCGCCGCGGCGGCTTTAAATTAGGCGAGATCATCAAGTTCCGCGACCACTACGGCAAGGAGCACGTGATCGAGATCGGCCCCATGCAGAGCGACGAGGATGGCAAGACCCACGTCTACCTCAACGTCGATCATCACCAGCGGGTCTTCGAATTCGAACCCGAGGCGGTGAAGGGTGGCGAGGCCAAGGCGGCGAAGCTTTCCAAGAGCGAGATCGAGGACCTGGCCAAAGCCGGTGACATGCGGGCGCCGTTCAATGCCAACGTCTGCGAGGTGAGCGTGGCCGTAGGTCAGGAGGTCAAGGTTGGCGACCGGCTGGCGATCCTGGAAGCGATGAAGATGCAGACCCCGATCAACAGCCAGGTGGACGGCAAGGTGGAGAAGATCGCCACCAAGGTCGGCGCTGCGGTGCAGCCGGGTGATGAGCTGGTCAAGGTGACCCCGGCCGCGTAAGGCCGAATGCGAACGAACCGAAGAGCGCAAACGACAAAGGCCCGTGCCGTCTGGCGCGGGCCTTTTTTATTGGCAGGGAGGAGGAGGCTTATTCCGGAATGGTGACCACCGAGTTGTCGGTGCCGTAGGGGCTGCTGCAGCGGTTTTCGTTCACCGGGTCGGTCCACCACTGGCCGTCCACCACGAAACGGTATTCGTAGCGGCCCGGTTTGAGCTTGACGCTCTTCTTGTGGATGCCGTCCTTCATCTTGCGCATCTTGTCCTTGCCGTCATCCCAGTGATTGAAGTCGCCCACCAGGTAGACCGTTGCCGCCTCCGGCGCGGTCAGGGTGAATTCGTAGGATGGGGTGTTTTTCTTCGGTGTTTTGGTGGTCTTTTTCGGGGCTGATGCCTTGGTGGCTGCCATTGTCCTATCCTCCACTGGACACGAAAGTTGCAGAATGCCTCGGATGGAAAGAATAACTGCATCCATTGTGGGGGGAAGCGAAGCGGCCTGTCAATGAAAAAAATGTTCGCTCCCGGTTAGGCGAAGGTGAGGCGGTTGAAGCCGCCGGCCGGATACCAAGGGCGGCTGGCGGCGATGCCGCTGATCTCCATGAGGCAGACCTCCAGCACCAGGTACACCTTGGTGCCCTTGCGCACACAGGCGGTGAGGGTGTCGCCGTGGTGACCCAGGGCGGCGTGGAGGTGGATCTTGGGCTCGTCGCCTTCCCAATAGACCGAGCCGGCCCCCAGGGTCTCGCGGGCGCCGGCAACCTTCTGCCACACCGGGTCCGGCGGCATCACCGGTTCCTTGGGACCGGTGACCACTTCGGCCTCGCGCAGGCCGCCCAGCACGAAGAACCAGGCGCAGCGGATGTTCTCGCGCACCACCACCTCGGTGAGGCCGGCGAGGAAGTCGTCGCCTTCGTCGAAGCGGATGGTGACCACGCGGTTGATGGTGCCGGTGCGGTAGTCCATAAGGAGCCCTCTAGGGTTGGGGATTGGATTGGCGGCTGGCGCGGCGCTGGGCGAGCAGCAGCCGTTCCTGCGCGGTCTTGAGTGCCCGGAAGATTTCCTTGCTGTAGGCGGACTTGCGGTTCCTGGCGTAGCGGCTGGCGGCGGTGCGAACGGTGGCCACGTCAAGCTCCGGCAGCATGGCCAGCGCCTTGTCGAGGGCCGGGCTCGGCCACGCCTCGTCCAGCGGCCGCTCTTCGGCCCGCGCCTCGTCGTGGGCCGCCAGCACGTCGGTGATGATCGCCTCCCGCAACTGTTCCAGTTCGTGGAATGCCTGCTTCTCCTTGAGCTGCGAGCCCTGCCGTTCGGCCAGAAAGGCCAGCAGCGGCGCGGTCTCCTGCTCGCGCAGTTCCTTGGCCAGGTATTTGACCTGGCGTTTGTGGGCCCCGCCCTTCAAGCCCACGGCGGCGAGGATCTCCTCCTGGATGAAGGGCTCGCAGGGCAGCCGCCGGACCTCGGCGGCGGGCAGCGCCGCCAGTTCGTAAGCAAGCTCTTCCACCTGTTTGGCCTGGCGTTTTTTTTCGGACCGGCTGATTTCCATGGTGTGCTCCCCGTTGAGGCTGTGGCCGTCTCTTTGGGGCTCATCGCCTCCATTTTGGTTGCCAATCGCCGCACGGCTCAGTAGAATCGCGTTGGATTCAAAGTAGCATCAACCTCAGCTTTTTCAACCCCAAAAGGACCGCGACCATGACCGCACAGCCCTTTACCGTGACCCAGCCGACCCGCATCCGCTTCGGCGTCAATACCATCAACGACCTGCCCACCATGGTGCAAGAGCTGGGCGGCAAGAAGGTTTTTCTCGTGGTGGACCCGGGGCTGGCGGCCACCGGTCTGTTGGAGCGCATCGTGGCGCCGCTCAAGGCGGCCAAGATCCCCTTCGAACTCTACGACAAGGTGGACCCGGAACCGGGGCTCAAGCTGGCCGATCAGGGTGCGGCGCTGGCCAAGAAGGCCAAGTGCGACTGCGTGGTCGGCGTCGGCGGCGGCTCGGCCATGGATGTAGGCAAGGCCGTGAGCATCCTGCTGACCAACGGCGGCAAGGCCGAGGAGTATCTGGGACTGGGCAAGATCAAGCAGCCCGGCGTGCCCAAGATCATGGTGCCCACCACCGCCGGCACCGGCGCCGAGGTGACCTTCACCGCGGTCTTCATCAACGA
>JAJZRO010000014.1 GCA_021802645.1 Deltaproteobacteria bacterium
ACGGCGGCAAGGCCGAGGAGTATCTGGGACTGGGCAAGATCAAGCAGCCCGGCGTGCCCAAGATCATGGTGCCCACCACCGCCGGCACCGGCGCCGAGGTGACCTTCACCGCGGTCTTCATCAACGAAAAGACCAAGTCCAAGGGCGGCATGAACGGCGACCCGCTCTATCCGGATGCCGCCCTGCTCGATCCGGCGCTCACCGTCTCCATGCCGCCGCGGGTCACCGCCATGACCGGCATCGACGCCTTGACCCACGCCCTGGAGGCCTTTGTCTCCACCCAGGCCCATCCCATCTCCAATATGTACGCCCTGGAGGCCATCGACCTCATCAGCCACAACCTCGGCATGGCCTATGCCCACGGCGGCAATATCGAAGCCCGTTCGGCCATGCTCATGGGCAGCCTGCTGGCCGGCAAGGCGCTGGCCACCGCCGGCGTCGGCCTGGTACATGCCATGGCTTACCCTCTGGGCGGCATGTTTGGCATCCCGCACGGCCTGGCCAATGCGGTGCTGCTGCCCTACGTCATGGAGTACAACCTGATCGGCGCGCCGGACAAGTTCGCGGTGCTGGCCGAGGTGATGGGCGCCGACGTGGCCGGTCTGTCCAGCCGCCAGGCGGCCGAGGCGGCGGTGGATATTGTGTACCAGCTTAATCAGGATGTGAACATCCCCGCCACCCTGGCCGAGTTGAAGATTCCGGCCAAGAAGATCCCGGAGATGGCGAGCATCGCGCTGACCGTCACCCGGCCGGTGGAGAACAATCCCCGCAAGCCGACGCTGCCGGAGGTGGTGGCGATTTACGAGGCCGCCATGCGCGGCTGGGAGCATGACCATCATTGCGACCATTGAGCAAGGCAAACGGCAAAAGGTACAAGGCAAAAAGGGCGGGAAAGACCGCAAGAGCGGCTTCAGCCGCGAAGGGATTGCGGCTCAACGGAGAAGTAAGGAGAAACGATCATGCCTGGTTTTGAGATATTCGGCGCGGAGGAGAAGAAGGAGATTGGCGAGGTCTTGGAAACCGGCGTGCTGTTCCGCTATGAGTTTCCGGACCAGCGCCAAGGCATCTACAAGGTCCGCGAGTTCGAGGAGAAGTTCGCGGCCTACTGCGGCGTGAAGCACGGCCAGGCGGTCACCTCCGGCACCGCCGCGCTGAAAGTCGCCCTGGCCGCCCTGGGCGTCGGGCCGGGGGATGAGGTGATCACCCAGTGCTTCACCTTTGTCGCCACCTGGGAGGCGATCTTCGATGTGGGCGCGGTGCCAGTCTTTGCCGAGGTGGACGAGACCCTCAACATGGACCCCAAGGACCTCGAAAAGAAGATCACCGCCAAGACCAAGGTGATCATCCCGGTGCACATGATGGGCGCTCCGGCCCGCATCCACGAGATCAAGGCCATTGCCGACAAACATCGTATCCCGGTGCTGGAGGATACCGCCCAGGCCTCCGGCGCGAGCCTCAATGGCAAGCGGCTCGGTTCCTTCGGCAGTTGCGGCACCTTCTCCTTCGACCCGGTGAAGACCATGACCACCGGCGAGGGCGGCATGATCATCACCAACGACGAGAAGCTCTGGCGGGCCATGAGCGAGTACCACGACCACGGCCACGACCATGCGGTGAACCCTGGCGGCCGCGGCGGCGAGGGGAGGAGCTTCATCGGCTTCAACTACCGGATGATGGAGTTGCAGGGCGCCATCGGCCTGGCCCAGCTTGCCAAGCTCGACGGGATCGTGGCGGCCCAGCAGCAGAACAAGGCCGCCATCAAGCAACTGGTGGCCAAACTCCCTGGCGTCACCTTCCGCACCATCCTGGACGAAAAGGGCGACAATGCCTCCTTCCTCGCCTTCTTCCTGCCCAGCAGGGAAAAGGCGCAGGCAGTGAACAAGGTATTGGGCGAAAACGGCGCCGGCGCGGTCTACTTTGCCAACAACACCTGGCACTACTACCCCAAGTGGGAGCACCTGCTGGCCGGTTCGACGCTCACCAAATCCGGCTGGCCCTTCAACGAGGCGGACGGCCGCCGGCGGGTGGTGTACGATCCGGCCGCTCTGCCGCAGTCCGCCGCCATCATGGAGCGCCTCTTGGTCTATCCGGTGCCGGTGAAGCTTTCCGACGAGCGGCTGGCGCAGATCGGCGCTGCCATCGCCAAGGCCGCTGCCCTCTAAGGGGGCGGCGGCACCCGGCAGGCGCGGGAAGCGGGGCGGTCGCTCCCCTCGCAAGAGGTTCCGACCTGCGCCTTTACGGCAAGCGGCTTCCCCGCCGCCGTAAAACCACCCTTTGCAACCACAGGGGGATGACCATGCGCAAGGCAAACAGGTTGCTCACCGGCGCGCTTTTCGGCGTGCTTCTGCTGTTGGTCGGCTTCTCCGGCCGGGCGGTAGCCCAGGACCAGGTGGTGCGCGCCACCCTGGCCAACGGCCTGCGGGTCATCATCGTGGTCGACCGGCTGGCGCCGGTGGCCAGCGTGCAGGTCAACTACCTGGTCGGCTCCAACGAGACCCCGGCCGGATTCCCCGGCACCGCCCACGCCCTGGAACACATGATGTTCCGCGGCAGCCCCGGCCTTTCGGCCGATCAGCTCGCCACCATCATGGCCGCCTTGGGCGGCGCCTCCAACGCCGATACCCAGCAGACGGTGACCCAGTATTTCGTCACCACCCCGGTGGAGGAGCTGGAGGCGGCGTTGCGGGTCGAGGCGATCCGCATGGCGGGGCTCCTGGCCACCGAGGAGCTCTGGATCAAGGAACGGGGCGCCATCGAGCAGGAGGTGGCCCGCGATCTCTCCGAGCCGATGTACGTCTTCCACACCCGGCTGCTGGCTAGGGCCTTTGCCGGTACCCCTTTTGCCACCGACGCCCTGGGCGACAAGCCCTCCTTCGACCAGACCACCGGGGCGATGCTCAAGAAGTTTCATGACGAGTGGTACGGCCCCAACAACGCGATTCTCTTCATCGTCGGCGATGTGGCGCCGCAACCGACCCTGCGCATGGTGCGGCAGCTCTTCGGCGCCATTGCCAAACGGCCGCTGCCTTCGCGGCCGACCGGCACGCTCCTTCCGCTCAAGCCGGCGCAGCTCGACATGGAAACCGATCTCCCTTACGGCCTGGCGGTGGCTGCCTATCGGCTGCCCGGCTATGAGAGTGCGGACTATGCGGCCGGCCGCATCTTGGGCGATGTGCTCGACAGCCAGCGGGCCCGGCTTTATGATCTGGTGACCGAAGGGGCGGCCCTCTCGGCCGGCTTCTCGACCGAGGAGCGGGCGCCGGCCACCTTGGGTTACGTGGCAGCCTCCTACGCAAAGGGCGGCGATGGCGCCGCGTTGGTCAAGCGGCTCCAGGCCATCATCGAAGGGTATCGGCGTCACGGCGTGCCGGCCGAGTTGGTGCAGGCGGCCAAGGCCCAGGAGATCGCCGCCGCCCAGTTCGCCAAGAATTCCACCGAGGGGCTGGCCTTTGCCTGGGCGCAGGCGGTGGCGGTGGAAGGGCGCCATTCGCCGGAGGAGGACATCGCGGCGATCCGGCGGGTGAGCGTGACCGATGTCAATCGGGTGGCCCGGGCCTGTCTGCGCAACGGCTCCGCCATCACCGCGGTGCTCACCCCCAGGGCCGCCGGAGCGCCGGTGAGCGCCGGCGCCGCCCGCGGCAAGGAGGCCTTCGCCCCCAAGGAGGTCAAGCCGGTAGCCTTGCCGGGTTGGGCCCAGGGGCTCGCCACCCTCAAGGTGCCGGCGCCGCCGCCGGCCCCCCACGAATTCCGTTTGCCGAACGGCCTGCGTCTCCTGGTCCTGCCTTCGCAGGTCAGCCCCACCGTCTCGCTCTATGGCGAGGTGCGCAACCGGCCGGCGATCCAGGAACCGGCCGGCAAGGAAGGGGTGGCCTCACTGCTGGCCGCGCTCTTTTCCTACGGCACCACCTCCCTTGACCGGCTTGCCTATCAGAAGGCAGTGGATGACATCGCTGCCAACGTCACCGCCGGCACCACCTTCTCCCTCCAGACCCTGACCAGCCATTTCGACCGGGGGGTGGCCCTGTTGGCCGACAATCTGCTGCATCCGGCCCTGCCTCCCCAGGCCTTCAGCGTGGTGCAGCGGGAGGCGGCCGCCGCCCTGGCCGGCGAACGGCAGAGCCCCGAATATCAGGCGCGCCACGCCCTGCTCAAGGCGCTCTTTCCGTCCGGCGACCCGGCGGTTCGGGAGGCCACCCCGGAAAGCATTGCGGCCCTGCGCCTCGACGACGTCAAGGCGTACCATCAACAGGTCTTCCGGCCCGATCTTACCACCATCGTGGTCATCGGCCGCATCACGCCCCAAGAGGCGCACCGGGTGATCGGCCGCTATTTCGGGGTCTGGCAGGCCAGCGGCCCGCCGCCTGATCTCGATCTGCCGGCGGTGCCCTTCAGCCCGCCATCGGCTCACCTGGTCCCCGATCTCGGCCGGGTGCAGGACCGGGTGGTGCTCGCCCAGAGCGGGGAGGTCACCCGCTCCAGTGCCGACTATTACCCCCTGCAGGTGGGGATGCACGTCCTCTCCGGCGGCTTTTACGCCACCCGCTTCTTCCGGGATCTGCGGGAGGAAACCGGGCTGGTGTATACGGTGGAGGGTGCGCTCGAGGCGGGGCCCCACCGTTCGGTCCTCTCCGTGGCCTATGGCTGCGACCCCGCGAACGTCGGCAAGGCGCGAGCCCTGATCGAGCGGGATCTGCGGGCCATGCAAGAGGAGGAGGTCACGCCGGACGAGTTGCGGCAGGCCAAAACCCTGCTGCTCCGGCAGATTCCGCTCTCCCAGGCCAGTGTCGAGGAGGTTGCCGCCCAATATCTCGCTCTGGTGCGGGATAAATTGCCGCTTGACGAGATGCAGCGGGCAGCCCGGCGGATTGTCGATATCACGGCCGGCGAGGTGAAGGCGGCCTTTGCCAGAGGGATCCGGCCCGCCGAGCTGGTGCAGGTGACCCAGGGGCCGCCGCCGCAAGGGGAATGACGCCGGCGGGCTTTTTTTGATATTCTGGGGAAAGCCCTTCTTTGCCGGAAAGGAGAGCGATGACCGCTCCTCACACCAACAACACGGCGGTGGATTCCCTGCTGCGGGCCTTCTGGTCCTCCGAAACCGCGGTCCTGGTGACCTTTGCCGTCATCGTCGGGCTCGGGACCGGCACCGGCACGGTCATCTTCATCCGGATGATCGCCTTGTTCACCAGCCTCTTCCAGGCCCCGAGTCATCTGCTCCCCATGCTGGGCGGAGCCTACGTCATCCTGATGCCGGCCATCGGCGGCCTGTTCGTCGGCCCGCTCGTCTATTTCGTCGCGCCGGAGGCCAAAGGACATGGGGTGCCGGAGGTGCTGACCGCTATCGCCACCAAACGCGGGCACATCCGGCCGGTGGTCGTCCTCGCCAAGGCCCTGGGTTCCGCCGTCACCATCGGCTCCGGCGGCTCGGTGGGCCGGGAAGGTCCCATCGTCCAGATCGGCTCCGCTTTAGGCTCCACCATCGGCCAGCTCTTCAAGCTGCCCGAGCGGCGCATCGTCAACCTGGTGGCCTCCGGCGCCGCCGCCGGCATCGCCGCCACCTTCAACACCCCCATCGCCGGGGTGATGTTCGCCCTGGAGGTGATCCTGGCCGACTTCGGCATCCAGACCTTCAGCACCATCGTCATCTCCGCCATCACCGCCAGCATCGTGAGCCGTGCGGTGCTCGGCGATTATCCCGCCTTCGTGGTGCCGGCCTACACCCTGCGCAGCTATTGGGAGCTCATCCTTTACCTGGGGCTAGGCCTGGTCGCCGGCCTTGCCGCCTTCGCCTTCATGAAGCTCCTCCACCTGCTGGAGGATGGTTTCGACGCCTGGCGCATCCCGCCCTATCTGAAGCCAGCGGTTGGCGGGCTCTTTCTCGGCCTGCTGGGCTATCTGGTCCCCGACATCCTGGGCATCGGCTTTGGCACCATTCACGCCGCCCTGACCGGCCAGACCGCGCTTGTGCTGTTGTGTCTCCTCATCTTCGCCAAGATCCTCGCCACCTCCCTCACCCTGGGCTCCGGCGCCTCGGGCGGCGTTTTCGCCCCGGCCCTCTTCATCGGCGCCATGGTCGGCGGCGCCTATGGTCATGTCGCCGGCCTGGTGCTGCCGGGCATCACCGCCCCCAGCGGCGCCTATGCCATGGTGGGCATGGCCGCCGTCTTTGCCGGGGCGGCCCGGGCCCCGATCACCGCCATCCTCATCCTCTTCGAGATGACCCAGGATTACCGGATCATCCTGCCGCTGATGTTCGCCACCGTGGTGAGCACCATCCTTGCCCAGTGGTTCGAACCGGAGAGCATCTACACCTTCAAGCTCAAGCGTCGCGGCCTCGACGTGCGGGCCAAGAAGGACGAAAACCTGATGCGGGCCATTCTGGTGGAGGAGGCCATGACGCCGAGCAACCGCTTCACCAGCGTGCGGCCCGAGACCCCGCTCACCGACCTGCCGCGGCTCTTCCAGGTCACGGGGCATCACGGCATCATGGTCCTCGACGCCAACGACGAGCTCTTCGGCATCGTCACCCTCACCGATCTGGAGCGGGCGATGGAGACCAACCGGATGAGCGGCACCGTGAAAGACATCTGTATCACCAGGGTGCTGACCGCCTTTCCGGACGAGACGCTGGACGAGGCCTTGCGTCATTTCGGCGCCCTCGATGTCGGCCGGGTCCCGGTGGTGGATCGGCACAACCCTCGCAAGCTGGTAGGGGTATTGCGGCGCAGCGACGTGGTCCGTGCCTATTCCCACGGCCTGGTGGACCGGCACTACCGTGAGCAGCACCTGGAGCGTTTGCGGCTGGAGACCGAAACCGGCGCGGAACTGGTGGAGATCTGCCTGCGCCTCACCGACCCCGCGGCACACCGGCAGTTGAAGGATCTGGTGCTGCCCGAAGACTGCGTGGTGGTTTCCATCCGCCGCGCCCACCGGCTGGTGATCCCCCGCGGCCACACCGAACTGCTGCCTGGCGACTGCATCATCGTGCTGGCCAAGGACGAGAGCCTGCATCAGCTCCATGCCGCCTTCCAGGGCCTTGGTGCCGGCGGGTCGGAATCGGCGGTTGAGGGTTAAGGAAAATAGACGTCGAAGCGGCTCGACTTGCCGGCGAGCAGCAGATCGGGTTCCCGGTCGGCAAGCGGCGGCGCCAGGCGGGGCCGCTTGACCACCACCCGTTTGGCCCCGCAGGTCATGGCGACCAGGAAGAGTTCCTCGGCATCGTGGTCGTCGCCGACCAGGGCACGCAGGAGACGCATCTCCTTCTTGGCCAGGGCATTCTTTTCCCGGTGCGGATACATGGGGTCGAGGTAGACTACCTCAGGGATGTTTTTCTGCAGGGTCTGGAGGAAACGCCGGCTGTCGCCGAGGGTGAGTCTGAGCCGGCGGCGGATGAGCGGGCCTAGTTCCTTGTCCCCCATGGCCCGCTTGATGCCGTCTTCGAGCAGGGCGAAGATCACCGGCGCGCGCTCGAACATCCGCACCTGGCAGCCCAGACAGGCGAGGACGAAGCTGTCGCCGCCCAGCCCCGCGGTGGCGTCGAACACCGAGGGCAGATGTTTGCCGCGCACCCCCACCGCCTTGGCCACCGCCTGGTCGCGGCCGCCCCCGTGTTTGCGACGGTAGTGGGCGGCCCCGGCCAGAAAATCGGCATAGATCGGCCCCGGCGCCCCTTTGCCGGCCTGGCGCAGCTCCAACCGCTGGTCGGTGACCAGGAGCAGATAGCGGAATTCCTCGCCCTCCGCCTCGGCCAAGGGCAGGTGGAAGAGCTCGGCGAGCTGCCGGGCACGAAAAAGGAGTCCCGGCTGTTCGCAGGCAACGGCCACAATGTGGTTGGCGGTGTTGGCCATGGGCAGGAAGCTGGTGATTTTCTCGGAAATGGGGTATAAAAACTCGTTTTGCGGGCAAGGCGCCCCTTTTCCTTACCATCGAACCGCAGTCGAGGCAACCATGGATTCGCTCCATAAAGAGCCGCCCCAGGTGGTGGCGATCATCCCGGCCCGTTATCATTCGAGTCGTTTCGAGGGCAAGCCGCTGGCCCACATCATGGGCCGGCCGATGATCGAGCATGTCTACCGCCGCGCCACCCAGGTGCCGCTTCTCTCCCGGGTGGTGGTGGCCACCGACGACGACCGCATCGCCGAGTGCGTTCGCGGCTTCGGCGGCGAGGTGGTGATGACCAGGCCGGATCATCCCTCCGGCACCGACCGCCTGGCCGAGGCCGCGAGCCTGCTGGACATCGCCGAGCAGGACGTGGTGGTCAACATCCAGGGCGATCAGCCCCTCTTCGACGCCGCGGTGATCTCCCAAGTGGCCTCTCCGTTGCTGGAGGACCCCGGCCTGCCGATGGCGACCCTGATCTACCAGATCGTGCGGCCCGAGGAGATCACCGATCCCAATCACGTGAAGACCGTTTTCGACCGCCACGGCAACGCCCTCTATTTTTCCCGCTCCACCATCCCCTATCTCCGCAACCCCGAGGAGGGGATGCCGACCTACTACAAACACCTCGGCTTCTACGCCTACCGCAAGGGATTTCTCCTCACCTTCGTCGGCCTGCCCGAGGGGGAATGGGAGCGGTGCGAAAAGCTCGAACAGTTGCGGGCTCTGGAATACGGCTATACCATCCGCGTGGTGCTCACCGCCCACGACTCGGTGGAGGTGGACACCCCCAAGGACCTGCGGCGGGTGGAGGAACTCATCCGGGCCGGGGCGGTATGAGCCCAGTTCCAAATCATGTGGATAACTTCGCCGCTTCGCTGCTGTCGGCTGCGCTGCGCGTTCTCCTTGTGATTTGAAACCGGAATGCGCGCCTTTTGACGTGTACGTTATCCAGGAATCTCAGATTCATTCGATAAGAGCAGAACAGCAAGGAGTCACTATGAAGCGCAACAAGATCACCATCATCGGTTCCGGCAATGTCGGGGCCACCGCGGCCCACTGGGCCCTCACCCGCCGGCTGGGCGACGTGGTCCTCCTCGACGTGGTGGAGGGCATCCCGCAGGGCAAGGCGCTGGACCTCCTGCAGTCCGGTCCGGTGGACGGCTTTTCCTGCCGGATCATCGGCAGCAACGACTACGCCGATTCGGCCAACTCCGACGTGGTGATCATCACCGCCGGGCTGGCGCGCAAGCCCGGCATGAGCCGCGACGATCTCTTGGCCAAGAACGTGGCCATCGTCAAGTCCTGCGCCGAGCAGGCGGCCAGGCACTCGCCCAACGCGGTGCTCATCGTGGTGACCAACCCCATCGACGCCATGGTCTATACCGCCTTCAAGGTGGCCGGCTTCCCCAAACAGCGGGTGATCGGCATGGCCGGCGTGCTCGATTCGGCGCGCTACCGCACCTTCATCGCCGAGGAACTCGGGGTGGCGGCGCGGGACGTCAATGCCATGGTCATGGGCATCCACGGCGACAACATGCTGCCCCTGGTGCGGCTCGCCAATGTGGCGGGCATCCCGGTGAGCGACCTCATTGCCGCCGAGCGGATCAGCGCTATTGTCCACCGCACCCAGCACGGCGGCGCCGAGATCGTCAACCACCTCAAGACCGGCAGCGCCTTCTACACGCCGGGGCTGGCCGCGGTGGAGATGGCCGAGGCGGTGCTCACCGACGCAAAGCGGGTCCTGCCCTGCGCCGCCTATGTGGAGGGCGAGTTCGGTTTCTCCGGCTGCTTCCTGGGCGTGCCGGTGGTCTTGGGCGCCGGCGGGGTCGAACGGATTGTGGAGTTCCCCCTCACCGCCGAAGAGAAGAGCGCCATGGCTGCCTCCGAGACCGCAGTCCGCAAACAGATGGCCGCCACTGGTTTGTGATATGCTAGAATGAAATCCGGCGTGGTGGCTGCCGAACGCCGCCGCGCCGGCGATGTTCCGCAACCCGCAACAAGGGGGATGGGTGACAGGGGAATCGACCATTAACGCGGCGCTTCAGGAGATGACGGCGGCCCACTTCGGTCCGCTGGATCTCTTGCCCTATGCCGAACTGCCGGAGAAACTGCTTGCCCTGGCGCTGACCGGTCCACCGGCCGGTCCCGCCGGCGTGGCGGCCGGGCTTCACGATCTGGCCGCGGCGCTGAACAGCGTCGAGACCAGCACCGTGCGGGTGGTGGTTTTTGGCGGCGGCACCGGGCTTTCCAACGTCATCGGCGGCGACAGCCGCGACCCCGAATGGCCGCGTGCTCCCTTCTTCGGCCTTAAAACCCTGTTTCCCCAGACTCGGGCCGTGGTCTGCGTCACCGACGACGGTGGTTCCACCGGCGAATTGCTCAAGGAGCTGCCGCTCATCGCCATCGGCGACCTGCGCCATGTGCTGCTTTCGACGGTGCAGAAGGCCAAGCTCCAGAAGCAGTATGACCTGACCGATCTGGAGGCAACGCGGGTGGCCGCTGGTCTCCATGCCTTGTTCAACCACCGTTTCAGCGGGCAGGTGGCCACGGTGGCTGATCTGCTGGCTGGTTGCGCGGTGTGCCTCGACGAGTTGCCGGAATTCATGGGCCGTTCGCTCTACTGGCTGCTGCATGCGGTCTGCACCAATCCGCTGCTCCAGGGCCAGCTTGCGCATCCGCACTGCCTCGGCAACCTGCTGGTGGTGGCGGCCATCTACCAGCAGGGCGGGGCAGCCGCCACTGCCATTGTCCGCGGTCTGGAGTTTCTGGCCGATCTGCTCGGCGCCGACCCTGATGCGGTGCTGCCCTCCACCACCACCCCGGCCCAACTCAAGCTCCTCTATGACAACGGGGTGCTGGTCACCGGGGAGCACAAATCGAGCGAGGCGCGTCGCCATTGCGCAGTGGACCGGGTCTTGGTCGAGTTCGCCGATGAACCCGCGGTGCCGGCCGAGGTGTTGGCCGCCATCGCGGCGGCGGACATCATTCTCTTTGCGCCGGGCAGCCTCTTCACCAGCGTCGTGCCGATCCTCCAGGTGCCGGGAATTGCCGAGGCGATCCGCGCCAACCGGACGGCCCTCAAGGTGCTCATCTCGAACCTTTGGGTGCAGGCCGGCGAGACCGACCTCATCGTGGGCAACCCCGAGCGGCGCTTCCATGTCTCCGACCTGCTGCTCGCCTATCAGCGCAACATTCCCGGCGGTATCGCCGGGCTCTTCGAAGAAATCATGGTCATGGGGCTGGAGGAGATTCCCGGCTCCATCCTCCAGAGCTATGCGCTGGAAAACAAGATGCCGATCTACCTCGACCGGGAGCGGGTGCGCGCCCTGGGTTTTACTCCCATCGAGGCCCCCATCTACTCCCAGCATGACATCGACCGCCGCCGGGTGGTGCAGCATGATCCTGCCTCGGTGGCGCGGGCGATCCGCGCCCTGTGGGGCATCCGCACCCTGCTGTGCCAGGACGGCCAAAAAGCAGGGCTGCCGGCCGCCCCGGCGCCGCTGACGCTGCTCAATCCCCGGCGTCAGACCCCGAACCAGCGGCTGGCAACCATGGCCACGCGGCTCAATGAACTGACCATGCCGGCAACACTACGCCAGCCGATCCTGGAGATTCTCTGGCATCACGGCGACATTCCGCCGGAACACCTGGATTACCTGGCCGGGCTGACGCTCGTCCCATTCGACGAGTGGGGCCGCTGCCAGGAGTGGGACAATGTCTTTTCCTTCTACGATCCCGAGGATCAGTTGATCAAAATCCGCGCCGATGCGGCGGCAAAGGTCGAACACCTGGAACCGGCTTTTTTGGTGGCCCTTGGCCAGTCCCTGCTCGGCGACTATGCCGTGGCCAAGGAAAAATCGCCGGTCCAGCTCGATGGCGAGGCCGTGGGCTCCATTTTCCAGCTGACCTTGCGAAAACCCGAGGCGCGGCACTGCTTCTTCTCGCCGGCGGAACTCACCACCTATCTCACCCTGGCCCGCATGCGGCAATCCGAGGCCAACCCGCTGCTCTTTACCCGGGTGGTGAACGGCAGCGAAGGCTTCACCCCGCCGGGGCTGCTCTTCGGCCTCACCTATGCCTGGTACCTCGATAACCGTTTTGCCCCCAACATGGAATACAAGATGTCCATCGTCGCCGCCGAAACCTCCGACCTGGTACCGGAACAGATCCGCATTGCCCGGCGCCGCCAGACCCTCATCGACTTTTTCCGTACCGTGGTCTTCCGCTACGACTGGCTCCCGTGATCTTCTCCGGCGGGCCGGGTTATTCAGACGCCGCGGCTCAGGCCGGGCCAGAGCAGGGTGTGGAGCTGGAGTTGGAGCCGCACCGGCAGGCCGTCGGCAAGGAGCCAGCGGGCCAGGTCGGCGGCAGGAAGTTTTGCGACCACCGGTGAAAAATGGAGGGGATGGCGGCCGAGGAGGCCGTGGCGCTGGACAAAGGCTGCGGCCCAGTCGTAATCGGCCCGCGAGGCAAGGACGAACTTTAACTCGTCCCTGGGCCGCAGACGGTCGAGGTTGGCGGGATCGAAACGGTCGGCCATGGTGCTGCCGGGGCATTTGATGTCCATGATGGTGACGACGCCTTCGGGCACCCGATCAAGCGACAGGGAGCCGTTGGTCTCCAGCAGCACGGTGCGGCCGGTGGCCAGCAACTGCGCCATCAGCGGATAGACCCCCTCCTGGAGCAGGGGCTCGCCGCCGGTGATCTCCACCAGGGCGGTAGCCGGGTAACGCCCGATCTCCGCAAGGATCGCCGGCAACTCCCACACCGTGCCGGGTTCCTCGTAAGTGTAGCGGGCGTCGCACCACCGGCAGCGCAGGTTGCAGCCAGCTAGGCGCACAAAGACGCAGGGGTAGCCGGCATAGGTGGATTCCCCCTGGATGCTGTAGAAGATTTCGGAGAGGAGCAGGGTTGGTTCGGTCTGCGCGGCCATCACTCTTCTCGGCGCCCCGGCAACCATGCGGCCGCGCCGGGCCGTATTATGAGGCTCGTTGTCTTCACCTTCCCGTCCGCTACGGTTTGGGGCCGGTTGTGGGCCTAGTCATCTTCATGGTAGGTCACGCCGGAGGTGTCGGTCTCCCGTACCGTGACGCTGTAAGGGCAATAGCGATCGGTGGTGAGCGTTTTCTTGAGTTCCGTGAAGATGTGGCGGGCGAGGTTTTCCGACGAGGGATTCTGGCTCTGGAAGGCGGGATGCTCGTTGAGATCGGTGTGGTCGAGGGTGTCGATGACCGCCTTGGTGGCGGCCTTGAGCGCCCGGAAGTCGATGCCCATGCCGAGCTCGTCCAGTTCGGTGGCACGGACCGTCACCGTCACCTTCCAGTTGTGGCCGTGGGGCTTCTCGCAGTTGCCGGGGTAGTTGCGCAGATGGTGGCCCGAGGAAAAATGGGTGTCGATGAAGATGTCGAACATGGGCTGCTCCGTTCATGCTCTCGTTGCGGGAAGGGGTGGACCGCAACGGTAAAGTTCACTTGAAAACCGCTCTGTTTTTGAATATGAAGGACTTGCAGCCGCGCCGCCTCGCCTGAACCGGGGAGATCGCGGGCCGCCGCCGACCTTATTTCTACCTGATGTCGGCAAAAATGGACAGGGGAAAGAGCAGCAAGGCCGGTCAGCCCGGCCGGCAAAGAGAGGAGTTTATGGCAGTCATCGCGCCGTTTTGCGGCCTGCGGTACAATCTGGCGAAGGTTCCCAACATGGAGGCGGTGGTCACCCCGCCCTATGACGTGATCGATGCCGAGGCGCAGGTCGCCTTCATGGCCAAGAATCCGTACAACATGATCCATCTGGACCTGAGCAAGAATTTCAAGGCGGATCAGTTGACCGAGGCGCGGTATGCCGGCGCCCGGAGCCTGTTCGAATCCTGGCAGGCCGAGGGGGTGCTGGTGCGGGATGCGGTGCCGGCGATCTATCTCTACCATGTGGAATACCGCCTGCCGTCCGGTGAGCGGCGCACCCGGAAAGGGTTGCTCGCCCAGGTGCAGCTGGCCGAGTTTTCCGAGGGCGTCGTCAAGCCGCACGAGAAGACCTTTGCCAGTGCCATCAGCGACCGTCTGCGACTACTCGACACCTGCCACGCCCAGTTCAGCCCGATTTTTTCGCTCTATTCCGATGCGCAGGGGGCGGTGATGCAGTGCCTGGAGGCGGCGCAGCCCCAACCGCTCTGCAGCGCCACCGACCACGACGGCTGCGTCCATCGCCTCTGGGCGGTGACCGACCCGGCGACGCTCGACCAGGTGCGGGAACTCTTCCGCGCCAGGGCTCTCTACATCGCCGACGGCCACCATCGCTACACCACCGCCCTCCAGTTCCGCGCCTTGATGCGGGAACGGCTCGGCAGTGTGGCGCCGGAGAGTCCGTACAACCACACCATGATGTATCTCTGCCCCATGGAGGAGCCGGGGCTGGCCATCCTCCCCACCCACCGGCTGGTGCGGGCACCGGGCCGGCTGGCGGTCGACGACCTCTTGGCACGCTTCGCCGGAGCGTTCACGGTGGAAGAGGTCCGCGACGGCGGTCGGGAAAGCCTCGTCGTCGAATTGCTCGGCAAGATGGCCGACACGCCAACCGGTCAGACCAGTTTCGGTTTGTACCATGCGGCCGCCGACCGCTCCTTCCTGCTCACCATGAAAGAGGGTGCCATGGAGCGATTCGCGGGGCATCACCCGGCGGCCCTGCGCGATCTCGACGTGGTGGCCCTCTCCGACCTGATCTTCGACAAGTTCCTGGCCCTCGACAAGTCCCGCTGCGTGCAGGGCGACCTCCTCGAATACTACAGCGACGCGGACGAGGCACTGGACAAGGCTGTCAAGGAGGCGGAAGGGGCACCCGATTCCACGCCGCTGTTGTTCTTCATGAACGCCACCCTGGTTTCTCAGGTGCGGCGGGTGGCGGACGAGGGGCTGGTGATGCCGCACAAGTCCACCTTCTTCTACCCCAAGCTCCTGACCGGCCTCCTGCTCAACAAGATCGTGCCCGACGAAGCAATCCGCTGACCCCATGGTACGCGAGCTTGCGGTGACCCACGACACCCTCTTTGCCGGCCGCCTCGCCTGCCTGCAACACCGGGATGGATACCGTTTTGCCGTCGATGCCATCCTGCTTGCCCACTTTGCCGCGCCGCGACCGGGAGAAAAGGTACTGGAGCTTTGCGCCGGCAACGGCGTGGTCTCGCTCATCATGGCGTATCGTGAGCCACGGCTGGCCATCACCGCCCTGGAGCTGCAACCGCAGCTCGTTGGCCTCCTGCGCAGCAACGTCGCGTTGAACCACTTCGAGGAGCGGATAACGGCGGTGGAGGGCGACTGCCGTTCCCTTGCCGACCATGTGGTGCCTGCCGGTTTCGACCGGGTGGTGATGAATCCTCCCTACCGGAAGGTCGCCAGTGGCCGGCAGAATCCCGACGATGAGGCGGCCCGCGCCCGCCACGAAGTGAGTCTCTCCCTGGACGAGGCGGTGACGGCCATGGCCGTGGCGGTCAAGAACCGCGGCCGTTGCGTGATGGTCTATCCGGCCGGGCGTCTGGCCTCGCTGGTCGCGGCGTTGAAGGCGCAGCGGCTGGAGCCCAAGCGGTTGCAGATGGTGTACAGCTATCCTGGCGACGCCGGCCGGCTGGTGCTGCTGGAAGCGGTGAAGAATGGCGGCGAAGAGCTGGCTGTCCTGCCGCCGTTCTTTATCTATCAGTCAGCGGGCGGCGTCCATAGCCCGGAAATGGCCGCCCTCTACGCGCCTTGAAGTTTGGCGAGAAAGGCATTGACCAGCGACGGTTCTTGTGATGTCCTGAAGAAAGGAAGCTGGTCGGCTCTTTCCGAAGGAAAGGAGAGGAAGCCGGCCAGCTGGCTCTGGTGAACGCACGAACGGAGGATGGTGGCCATGCGGAACAGAACGAAAATCATCGTCGGGTCTCTCGGTTTTTTGCTCGCGGTCAATCCCGCGCTGGTGCATGCCGTACCGAAGGAGCGGTTTGACCAAGGTTCGCAGATGTGCCGCAAGCTGACCTTTTTCAACAGCGGTTGGGTTAGCGAGGGGGCGGCCCTCTTCAAGAAAAACTGCAAGTCCTGTCACTATCATGGCAACGACAAGGGCGCCCGTTTTCTCTACAGTGAATCATTCACCCCGCGGGCTTGGAATCGCATTTTTTACGAAAAGACGGTGCAATGCGCCAATGACGGTTCTTGGTCCGGCCTGGACCAGGAGCAACTGCGGAAGATCAACGACTACCTCTACCTGAATGGCTTCGGCACCTACGACCCCAATGATGCGGAAAGCTGCGGCTGATGAGGGCATTCTTTCCCGGTCGGGAAAGTCGGCAAGAAGGAAATGATCGCGGCCCGGATCCCCGTTGCTCGACGGGGGATTCGGGCCGTGCTTTTTTAGGCGTTACGCCTTGGCGTCGCCGGTCAGTGCCGCCAGGTGGGCGCGGGCGAAGTCGAGGGAAGGGTCGAGTTCCAGGGCGAGGGAAAGGTGGGCTACGGCCTCGTCGAACCGGCCGAGTTTGCGCAGGTTGACCCCGAGATTGGCGTAGTCGATGGCCGAGGCCGGATTCAATTCCACCGTCCTGGCAAAGTGCAGCACCGCGGCCGCATGGTCCCCCAGCTTGAAATGGCAGAAGCCGGCCAGGTTGTGCAGATCGGGTCGTTCCTCGTCATGGCTCAGTCCTTCGTAAAGCGCGGCCAGCGCCTCTTCGTAGCGGCCCATCTCCTTGAGGCAGTCCCCCATGAAGGAATAGAGATAGGGCAGGTCCTCGGCCTCGGGATGGCGTGCGAGCGCCAGTTCGAAGTGTTTGAGGGCCTGATCGTGCTGGCCGGCGGCCATCAGGTTTTTGCCGAGGTAGAATTCGAGATAATAGGCCTCGGGCAGGAACTCGCGCAGCCGCATGAGCTGGCGGCTCTGCTCCACCAGGTCGTCGATCTGCTCATGCACCAGCTTGGCGACAAAGAGGCCGACATTCTGCACCATCGACCGCTCGCGGAAATGGGCGCCCGGCACGATGGTGTAGATCGCCGGCACCTGCAGCGCCGGGTGCCTGGTGTCGATCACCAGCACCTCCATGCCAAGGCGTTGCAGCGCGCCGAGATAATTCTCGATCTCCACCCGCATGTTGTTGTCGCTCAGATTGGGCAGCTCGCCGATCGTCACGGTGCGGCCCGGCGTGGTGAGGTAGTCCATCTCTTCTATGGTGAGCGGCTTGGGCAGGCCGCTGGCCACGTAGTTCGACTTGCTCTCAAAATCGCCGGCCAGTTGCGCCACCTCGGTGATGGCCCGGATCAATGCCTTTTCCGGGTCCGGCGTGGTACCGGCGGTGTAGACGATTTCGCTCGTGGCCGGAAAGGTGGCGCGGTCGATGGCTAAAGCCGCCACGGTGGGGATGCCGGTGTCGAGGGTGAAGTCGTTGAGGTAGAGTTCGATGTGGTGGCGCTGGAATTTTTCGATCAGCTCGCGGGCCACCGGGTCCTGGAGCGAGGCGGGGTCGATCTGCGGGGCGGGCCTCCGTTCGCGGGTGACGATGGCGCAGACGTGGCGCTCGACGATCTCGCTCACCCCCTGCAGAATCGCCTCCTCATAGGTATTGCCCGCCGACGGTCCGTTGAACTCGTTGATGGCATAGAACCAGCTGAAGGGCACCAGCACCTCTTCGCCGCGGGTGAGGTTGCTGGCCCAGACCCACTGCATGGGGAGATCGGCGATGAGGGCCGCCAGAGTGGCGGGGTCGGTGGTCTCGTCGTGCACCGACTGCAGCAGGTAGTCGAGACCGAGCACCGGCTCGCCCTTGGCTTTAAGCCGGCTATAGGTGTCGCGGATGAAGTTGGCCGGATTCTTCTTGAAGCTGAAGAAACTGAAGCGTTCGGCCAGTTCCATGCAGGCGCTGGCCTGGGATTGTTCCGGCGTGCTGCCCTTGCCCATCTGCTTCTTGTTGCCGATGGTTTCCACGGCGTCCTTGCCGCAGACGCTGAAATAGACCGGGATGTCGAGTCGGCCGGTATCGATGCGCCGCACTTCCTGCAGGATGTCGAGGTTGACCTCGGCAAGCCGCGCCTTGAAGCGGTTAACGGTATCCAGCGGACTACAGGCCTTGTCCTGGTCGAAGGTGTAGGACTTGAAGCAATCCTGCGGGCGGATGGGTTGCGGTTTCATGGCGATACGACAGGAAGTGTGGTCCGGAGCACGACCGGGATGGCCGCTTCGAACAAAGGGCCGATTATGCCCCATGGGGGGCGGCTTGTCAAGTGATCTGCCACAATGTGGCAGAGGCGGTCAGCCGCGCAGAATCAAAAACCAGGTCAGCATGGCAACGGCAATGGCGAGCAGCACCGCGGCAGAGCCGAGATCCTTGGCGCGGCCGGCGAGTTCGTGGTGCTCCGGCCCGACCCGGTCCACTACGGCCTCGATCGCGCTGTTGAGCAGTTCGACGATGGGTACCAGCAGGAGGCTGCCCACCAGCAAGGCCCGCTCGATGCCGGTCCGGCCCAGCCACAGGCCGAGCGGTACCAGCACCACCAGGGCCATGACCTCTTGCCGGAAGGCGGCCTCATGGTGAAAAGCGGCCCGCAGCCCCTGGAGGGACCACCCCCAGGCGTTGAAAATCCGGCGCAGGCCGTTGCCACTTGCTTTGCCCACGGCAGGAGGCTCCGCCCGATCACGCCGCAGCGGTGAGGGTGATGCAGTAGGTGTGGGGGCCGGTGTCGAAGAGTTTGTGGCGGTGGAAACCAAAAGGTGCCAGCAGCGCGGCGACCTCTTCCGGCGCCAGCCGGATCGGCAGCGGCGGCCCCGGCCCGTCGCCGGTCTTCTTGAACTCCACCACCGCGAAGGTCCCGCCGGGGCGGATCACCCGCCGGATCTCGGCGAGGGCTCCTTGATCGGTGTGGTCGTGCACCAGGTCATGCAGCACGGTGGCCATGAAGCAGATGTCGATGGAGTGGTCGTCGAGCGGCAGCTTTTTGCTTACGTCGGCATGGATCGGTTCGATGTTGGCAAGGCCTTGCTCTTCGATGCTCTTGCGTAGGGTGGCGATGCCTTCGGTCCAGAGGTCCGCGGCGTACACGATGCCCTCTGGCTTGATGGCCTTGGCCGCCGCCAGAGTGTACCGGCCGATGCCGCAGGCCACGTCAAAAAAGGAACTCGCCTCGGCGAGGCCGATCTCCCGGAAGACCAAGGGAACATCCACCAGGTCGAAACTGCTTTTGCCGGCAGCAATGGGTGGGGGTGTCATGGGTTCTCCGTATCAAGCGTTAGTCGGCCTGTTGGGTAGAGGGGGAAGGAATAACGCCGCCACACGGCGGCGAGAGACACGGTGCTCCGAGGGTTCTGCCTCTGGACGCCGGGGCTGCCGCCGTGTCCCACACGAAGGCCGGTGGGGCAGGCGGAGAGGCCGATCATCATCGCCGGTCCGCGGTGGGGTGATGATCGGCCCGGAAGGATGCGTGCGATCGTTTAGTAGCGGCGCGGGCCGCCGCCATGGCCCGCCTTCTTCTGGGGCGGCCGGGCCTCGTTGACGATGATCTTGCGGCCTTCGACCTCTTTGCCGTTGAGTGCCTGCATGGCCTGCTGGCCGCTATCCCCGCTGGACATCTCCACGAACCCGAACCCCTTGGATTGGCCGGTGGCCTGATCCTTGATGATCTTGGCGCTTTTCACCTCGCCAAATTGGCTGAAGAGCTCCGTGAGTTGTGATTCGCTGAGCTTGTACGACAGGTTTCCAACATAGAGATTCATGGCACAACGTCCTCCTTTGGGTGCCAAGGTTCTTTGCCATGTCCAGCCGATTAGGTGATTGAACGGTGTGACAGGTACAAGAAGGCCGCTTAGCACAGTTTAATGGTTCCCTAAATCGTTATTACCATACCAATTTGCAGAACAAAAGGGAATTCTTCCCACTATATCAGCGGGATGGGGAAGGGGGGCGGGTGCCGCCCGGGAGACGGCATCAGCCGCTGTCGGCCGGGCCGGAGCCACGGCGGGTTTGGCGGCATCCGGACCAAGCGGCGAGAGTAATCGGCGGCCCGGCGAGGGGGCGGCTGGTGCTACTTGCGCTCCCGGATCTCGCTGATGAGTTCCATCTGAATTTTCTGGATCTCCATCAGCCGTTCCCACTGGGTGGAGAGGAGGTGGTCCACCTTTTGGTGCAGATGACGGATTTCCAGTTCGGCCTTGAGATTCACCTGGTAGTCGTGCATGGCCCGCAGGCGGTCCCGGTCCTCCTGGCGATTCTGGCTCATCATGATCACCGGCGCCTGGACGGCCGCCAGACAGGAGAGCACGAGATTGAGCAGGATATAGGGGTAGGGGTCAAAGGCATTTCTGAGCAGGAAGAGGCTGTTGAACACCATCCAGGCCAGCAGCACCACGCCGAATAGGCTGAGGAAGGTCCAGCTGCCGCCGAAGTCGGCAATCTTGTCCGCCAACCGCTCGCCCAGGCTCAAGGTGGTGTCGAACTCGGTGTCGGGGTTGTGACTTAAGACCTCGTGCTGGGCGAGGCTTTGCAATACCTCCTGGTCAAGCTGGGTCAATTCCCCCTTCTCCTTGGCGAGCAGCGCCTCGACATACTGGCGCCGGAAACGCTGGAGGTCGTCAATGCAGATCCAGCCCTGTTCATCCCAGTTGCCGAATTTTTCCTGGATAAAACTCGAGATTGCCGGTCGGATCACGCCGGCTCGCGTGAGGAGGCGCCGGTTGCTGCTGCCGCAGATCTGGCAGGCGGGTTTGTCCTTGATGATCTCCTGGGGCGGATGGTGTTGGGGCATGGAGGCCTCCTTTGGCGGGCAGCCGGTTACTCGATACGGGTAAGGTTTTCCTGGCGGTTGGATTCGTAACGCATCTGGAGCAGCTCGACCAGCAGGGCAAAACCCATGGGCAGATAGATGTATGCCTTGGGCACGTGTTTGTGCATCCCCTCCATGAAGATGGTGACGCCGATGGTGATGAGAAAGGCAAGGGCCAGGATCTTGAGGGCGGGGCGGGCCAGGAGGAACTCGCCGATGGGGCCGGCGAAGAAGAGAATGGCGACAAAGGAGATCACCACCGAACCGATGATGATCCAGAGCTGGTCGGTGAGCCCGATGGCGGTGATGACCGAATCAATGGAAAAGACCAGATCCAGCAGCACGATCTGGATGATGATGGTGGCCAAGCCGCTCAGGAGCGCGCCGGCGGTATGCCCCTCTTCTTCTCTCAGCTCCACGGTATGGTGGATCTCGCGTACCGCCTTGACCAGCAGGAAAAGGCCGCCGGCGAGGAGGATCAGGTCGCGGATCGAGAAATCGAGGAAGATGTTGCTGGTAAGCCCGGTCAGCGTCAGCACGAGGAGCAGCATGAGGATGCGGGCGACGAGCGCGAAACCGAGGCCGGCCAGCCGGGCGCTCTTGCGCTGTACCGCCGGCAGCCGGCCGACGAAGATGGAAATGACCAGAATGTTGTCGACCCCGAGGACCAGTTCGAGGCCGACGAGGAGGGCGAGAAGGGCGAGGGCGTCTGCCATGGGGGCTCTCCGTGGTGGTTGGGAACAGGCCGCGGCGTTAGCCGGGGATGGTGCAACGCGGCTGGTTACAGTTCCAGTTGGACGCCCACCTCGATGACCTGATCCGGCGGGATGTCGAAGAAGGCGGCCGCGTCCATGGCGTTTCTGGCCATGAACAGGAAGAGGTTGGAGCGCCAGCGGCTCATCCGCGGATGGTCGCCGATGGAAAGTTTTTCCCGGCCAAGGAAGAAGCTGGCCGTCTGCATGTCCAGATTGATTCCCTTGGCGCGGGCGAGGGCGAAGATGGTGCCGATCTGCGGCTCCTCCATGAAGCCATAGTGGGCGATGATGCGATAGAGGCCGCTGCCCAGTTTTTCCGCTTCGATCTTCTCGAAGTTCGGTACCCGCGGGATCTCCTCGGTGCGGATGTTCAGGAAGACCACCTCGGAGTGGAGGATCTTGTTGTGCTTGAGATTGTGCATGAGCGCCGCCGGTACTGTATCGTGGTTGCGGGTCAGAAAGATGGCCTGGCCGCTGATCCGCTGGGGTGGGGTCTTGGCCAGCATGGCCTTGAAGACGTCGAGCCGGGTGGTGATGGCCGCCATCTGGGTGCCAAGAATCTCACGGCCTTGTTCCCAGGTGATCATCAGCAGGAAGGAGAGGCCGGCCAGGGCCAGCGGAAACCAGGCGCCGTGGAGAATTTTGGTCATGTTGGCGGCAAAGAAGGGCACATCGACGGCGAGAAAGAGGGCGGTAACGAGGCCGGCGGCGAGCGGGCTCCAGCCCCAGCGTTTGCGGGTCACCGCGAAGAAGAGGGTGGTGGTGATGAGCATGGTGGTGGTGACCGCGATACCGTAGGCGGCGGCCAGCTTGCTTGACGACTGGAAGCCGATCACCACCCCGATGGTGCAGAGCATCAGCAGCCAGTTGACCGGCGCGACGTAGATCTGGCCGATCTGGGAGGATGAGGTATGGGTGATCCGCAGACGGGGCAGGTAGCCGAGCTGGATGGCCTGCCTGGTCAGGGAGAAGGACCCGGTGATCACCGCCTGTGAAGCGATGATGGTGGCCAGGGTGGCCAGAATGATCATGGGCACCGTGGCCCAACTTGGTACCAGGGCGTAGAAGGGATGGTGCGATTCCTCGGGCCGGGTCAGGAGCAGGGCGCCCTGGCCGAGGTAGTTGAGGACCAGAGAGGGGAAGGCGACGAAGAGCCAGGTAAGCTGGATGGGGCGCCGGCCGAAGTGGCCCATGTCGGCATAGATCGCCTCGGCGCCGGTCACCGCCAGGAAGACGGCGCCCAGGACGATGAAGCCGTGGACATGGTTGTTGATCAGGAAGAGGAGGCCATGCCAGGGCAGGAGGGCCGTGAAGACCTGGGGGCAGCGCAGGGCCTCGATGAGGCCGAGGATGGCCAGGGCGACGAACCAGAGCAGCATGATCGGTCCGAAGAGGCTGCCAACCTTGGCTGTTCCCCGGCGTTGGATCAGGAAGAGACCGGCGAGGATGACGATGGTCACCGGGATGATGGAAGATTCGAAGACTGGGGCGATGTTGCGTATCCCCTCCACGGCGCTCAGGACGGAGATGGCGGGGGTGATGATCCCGTCGCCGTAGAGGAGGCAGGCGGCAAAAAGGCCCATCCCCACCAGGGTCCATTGGATGGTGCGGGGCTTGACGTTTTTGGGCTTGATGAGGGCGGTGAGGGCCAGGACGCCGCCTTCTCCCTCGTTGTCGGCCCGCAGGATGAAGATCAGGTACTTGACGGTCACCAGGAGCAGCAGGGACCAGAAGATGAGGGAGACCACGCCGAGCACATTGGCGCGGGTGACCTCGATGCCGAAATCGCCGTGGAAACATTCGCGCAGGGCATAGAGCGGGCTGGTGCCGATGTCGCCGAAGACCACGCCGAGGGCGGCCAGGGAAAGCTCGGCGAGTTTCTTGCCGTCATGGGATTCTGTCGTTGTGCTCATGGGATAATTCTTAACAGGGGCTCCCTTCGAAAAGGTCTGGAATGGTTGTGGCGATGGGATTGCCGCCAGGATTGGGGTCGGTCGAGGGCCGGAAACCGGCTGTTGCCCTGTTGGAATATCGGTAATTGCCGGCAAAAGCGCAACAAAAAAAATTACCCCCGCACCACCGCCGAGGCCTGCGGATCAAAGGGATTGATGCGCACGGCCAGGGAAAAGAGATAGGGGTAGTCGCCCTTGAGGTACTGGAGATAGTCGAGCCACTGGCCGACGATGGTGGCATAGACCCGTTTCATGTCGCCGGCCAGGTGGTGGCGGTCGCTGTCGGGCAGATCACGAAGGTTTGTTCGGTAGACGAGTTCCTCGGCCAGATGGAAGACGGCCTGGAGGTGGTCGGTGAAGAGATCATGTTCCAGCAGGGTCGGGTGTTCGAGGAGCCCGACCAGAAAGGCGCGCCGGTTGCCGAGCAGGGTATGAAGGGCGTTCAGGTCCACCAGTCTGGTGTCCACGGCATGGGGATGGGTGCTCAGCGCCGCGGCTGCCTTGGCGAAATCCGCCTCCTGCCATGACGGGTCCACCAGGAGCTGGTTGCGTATTTCTGCCAGCTGCGGGTCGGCGGCGGCAAAGGCCGCCAGCAGCCGATTGCCCAATTCGCTGAAGTAAACGCCGACGAGGATGTGGTGCTTGCGCAGGCGCGACTGCTTGTCGCGGCGGCTCAACATGATCTCGGTGGCATTGGCGATCACGCCCAGAAAGGTGCCGGTGCCGACGAGGATGACCAGGATGGCCAGCGCCTTGCCGGCCGGGGTGGTGGGATGGATGTCGCCGTACCCCACGGTGGACATGGTGACGAGGCTGAAGTAGAAGGCGTCGCCGAGGCTGAGATGTTCGGTGACGGTGAAGCCCCAGGTTCCAAGCGCGATGACGATGCAGAGGGCGGCGAGGAAGAAGCGCAGGCGCGCAGCAAGGGATTTCATGGGGTCTCCTGGGCAGGGGGGCAGTCAGGTGAGCATATTTGGGTGCCCCGGCGCAGGGTGATGAGAGTCACCTCGGCCGGGCAGTTGAAGCGCAGGGGCACGCTGGAGGCCCCCACCCCGCGGCTGGTGTAGCCGAGCATTTTTTGCCATTGCCACTGCCCTTCGGCGGTGGAGCGGGGGGCGCGGCTGTTGGTGTAAATGGCGCCGCGGCCCAGGCGGCGGATCTGGCCGGCATGGGTGTGGCCGCAGAGGTAGAGCCGGGCGCCGTGGGCCGCCGCCTGGCGGTAGGCCTCGGGCGAATGGGCCAGCAGGATGGTGAAGGCCTGGTCGGGCACGGTACGGAAGGCCGCGGTCTCGTCGTTGGTCTGGTAGTAGTGGGGGTCGTCGAGGCCGAGCAGCCAGAGCGACTGCCCCTCTTTGGCCAAGGGCTGGGCATCGTTGATCAGCATGCGCACTCCCGCCTCCTCCAGGTCCGGCACCATCTCGATGCAGTCGTGGTTGCCGAGCACCCCGAAGATGCCGCCCCGGCTGCGGATGTGTGGCAGCACCCGCTTGAGCCGCCGCAGCGCCGGGCCAAAGGGGCCATAGAGCTTCATCCGCAGGTCGCCGCCGATGAGGCAGAGGTCCACCTCGAGATCGCGCACTTGGGCGATGAGGGCATCGGTGAGGCCGTGCACGCCGTCGAGGTGGAGGTCGGTAAGCAGCAGCAGGCGGAAGCCGTCGAAGGCCTCCGGTAGATCGGCAAAGGTGTATCCCACCTCCTCCAGCCGGATGTCGCGGGCATTGGTCATCCCTTTTTCATAGCGGCCGATGGCTTTGAAGAAGAAGGTGAGGAAGAGCTCGTTGTAGAGGAGATTCGAGAGGTTGAACCAGGTGTGCCAGCGGGCCAGGGGCTGATGGCAGGCTCGCCACTCGCGCAGCCGCACGGTGGAGCGGATGATGCGCGGATAGTTGTGCATGGCCGGTTTGAAGAGCAGCTCCTTCCAGAAGCGCGCCCCGGCGTGGGCGAGCGGGATGAAGGTAAAGCCGACCGCAAGGCGGAGCCAGACCGGAATGGCGAGATGGCTGCCGAGATAAAGGGCCGGGAGCATGGCCTCGAAGCACTGGTCGAGACCAAAGAGGGCGGTGCCGCTCGGCAGCCGGAAGCGGCGCTTGATGCAGCTCGAAATGAGATCACCGAGAATCGCGAGCAGGCTGGCGGTGGACGCCACCTGCCACGAGACGCCGAGCAGCGGAAAGGTCAGCGTCCCGCCCAGGAGCGCGGCCATCACCCCGCGCACGGTTTTGTGCGAACCGAAGAGGAACTGGCCGTCGGGCAGACGCAGGCCGCCATCGAGCGGTTGCTGCCAGCGGTCGCCCAGGGCCATGCTGGCCAGGGGGGGCAGCAGGTTGACCCAGAGCACGAAGCCGAAGAGGAGGAGGGCGGTGGTCATCGACGCCGGCGGCCTGGCGGGGAGGGCACGAGCGGACGCAGCGGCGGGTTGTAGTAGCCGAAGCGCAGATGCGGGAAGCGTTTCTTGAGGGTGGCCAGCCAGGCCCGCAATCCCAGCGCGTCGCCGGTCGGTTGGAAGCCGAGAGCCGCGAGGTACCAGTCCATGTCCATGTTGAGGTTGCGGAGCTGGATGAAGTCGGGCCGGCAGTCGTCGAGCAGGGCGCAGAGGGCCGCGAATTCGTCCGGATCGTCGGTGAAGCCCGGCAGGATGAAGTAGTTGAGCGAGACAAAGCGCCGGTGGCGCTTCATCAGCCGGATCGACTCCCTGACCATCGCCAGGTCGAAGCCCTTGGGCCGGTAATAGCGGGTGTGGTAATCCGGGCGGGCGCTGTTCATGCTGACCCGCATGGAGTCGAGGCCGGCGTGGGCGAGGCGTTCCACCGCTTCGGGCAGGCTGGCGTTGGAGTTGAGATTGACCGTGCCCTGGCTGGTCTGCCTGCGGATCAGGCGGATGGCGGCCTCCAGGGTTGCGACCTGGAGCAGCGGCTCGCCCTCGCAGCCCTGGCCGAAGCTCGCCACATGGCCGGTTTTGTCGAGATGGGGTACGGCGATCTCGGCGATCTCGGCAGGAGTCGGCACGAAGCCGATGCGTTCCTGGGGCGAGGCGCAGCAGCCCGAGGGCTGGAGCGAGATGCAGCCGACGCATTGGGCATTGCAGACCGGCGAGGTGGGCAGCGGCGCCTCCCATTTGCCCATGAAGTAGTTGACCGCCGCCGGGCAGCGGTAGGTGAGGCAGCAGTGGCCGAGGTGCTGGATCAGCCGGTTGGCGGGATGCGCCTTGAGCTGTTTGGTGGTGCGGCTGGTGATGCTCTGCGGGGCATAGCGGTTGGCCTCCTGGCGGGGATCCTTGTCGCTGCGGAAGCCGCAGGCCCAGAATTGGCCATCATGCCAGCCTACTGCCGCGTAGGCAAAGAGTGGCAGGGTGGGGGCCTGGTCGTGCGCTTTTTCGTAGGCCGCCCAGAAGGTAGCGGTATGGGCTGGGGCCAGAAAGGCAGCCACTGCCTGGATGCCCTCGCCGGGGCTGTCCGGGTTCTGATCCAGGAGCATCGCCTCGCCGGTCTCGGGGTGGATGCCCACCGGCAACCGCTCCGGCAGAACAAAGAGATCGCTCCCCTCGGGCAGCGGGATACAGTCGGCCGGCTCGGGCCGGAAAAAGCCGTGGCCGCTGCGGCCAGCCAGCAGAAGTTCGGGAAATTCCTTAATCTCGCCCTGGCCGTTGGCATAGACCAGGCAGGGGGTATGCTCTGGATGGCGTTTCTTCATGGCCTTTCTTTAGCAGAGCCGCTGGCGCTGGTCAAGGAGGGCGAGGGTGGATCGATGTTGCCGATCAACCTGGGAAAAAGATAATAACCTTATGAAAGCACGTTGGAAAAGAAGGGTTGAATTTCTGGAGGAATTTTGTATGTTGCCCTCTTCCTTTCACCACCTTGAAGAGGGAGGTGCCACGTGGAGAAGCCCGAAAAGACCGGCTGGGACATCGAACAGGCCAAGGAACTCTACGGAATTACCCGCTGGGGTTTGCGCTATTTCGACATCAACGCCAAGGGCGAGGTGACCGTCTCCCCCCTGAAGGAGGAGGGCGGCGCCATCGCCATTGTCGACGTGATTAGCGAGGCTCTCGACCAGGGGCTGC
Organism: Deltaproteobacteria bacterium; assembly: GCA_021802645.1. GTDB lineage: Bacteria > Desulfobacterota > Desulfobulbia > Desulfobulbales > Desulfurivibrionaceae > JAJZRJ01. The sequence continues at coordinate 27,404 of JAJZRO010000014.1, forward strand.
ATTTCCCCATGCTCATTCGCTTCCAGGATCTGCTGCGCAACCGGGTGGAGCGCGTCAACCGGGCCTTTCAGGAGGCGATCGCCGAGGCGGAATACCAGAACACCTACCGCGGCGTCTATCCGGTCAAGGTGAACCAGTTGCGGGAAGTGGTGGAAGAGATCCTCGACGCCGGCAGCCCCTATCATCATGGTCTGGAAGTAGGCTCCAAATCGGAACTCCATGCGGCGCTCGCCTTCCACGAAGACCCCGAGAGCCTCATCATTTGCAACGGCTACAAGGACCATCACTTCATCAAGACGGCGCTCATCGGCCGCAAGCTCGGCAAGAAGATTATCCTGGTGGCGGAGAAGGTCGAGGAGATCGGCCACATCATCGCCGTGGCCAAGAAGATGAAGGTGGAGCCCTATGTCGGGCTCAGGGTCCGCCTGGCCTCCGGCGGCAAGGGCAAGTGGGAGAAGAGCGGCGGCGAGGACGCCAAGTTCGGCTTGAACACCCGCGATCTCCTGGAGGCCTCGCGCCTGCTCAAGGAGGCGGAGTTGCCCGATGCCCTGAAACTCGTCCATTTCCATGTGGGTTCGCAAATCCCCGACATCCAGACGATCAAGAAGGCGGTGCGCGAAGGCGCCATGTTCTACGCCAAGCTCAAGAAGCTCGGCCACGACCTCGAATACCTCGACGTGGGCGGGGGCTTAGGCGTGGACTACGACGGCAGCCGCACCACCTTCCATTCCTCGATCAACTATTCGCTCAACGAGTACGCCCGCGACATCATCTACAACGTCATGGATGTCTGCGACTCCCAGGGGGTGGCGCACCCGGTGGTGGTGACCGAATCGGGTCGCGCCCTGGTGGCCCATCACTCGGTGCTGGTGGTGGAGACCTTCGGCAACGTCAAGAAGGCGGTGGTAGGGGAGAAGCCGAAGAAGCCGACGCTCAAGCACAAGCTGGTGGATGAGGCGTGGTACAGCTACAAGCACATCAATCCGGACAACCCGCTGGAGGCGCTGCACGACGCCCAGCAGTACAAGGCCGAGGCGCAGACCCGCTTCGAACTGGGGCTCATCGACCTCGACGTCAAGGCCGAGGTGGAGCGCCTCTTCTGGCTCATCAGCGAGAAGGTGCTCCAGGCCTATCAGGGCGCCGAGTACATCCCCGACGAGATCATCGAGTTGCAGAGCAAGTTCTCCGACCAGTATCTCTGCAACTTCAGCGTGTTCCAGTCCCTGCTCGACCACTGGGGCTTCGGGCAGCTCTTCCCGATCATGCCGCTCCACCGGCTCAACGAGGAACCCAAGCGGCGCGGCACCCTGGCCGACATCACCTGCGACTCCGACGGCGTGGTCGCCAAGTTCATCAACCTTTACGAGGAAGGAGTGGACACCCTGCCGCTCCATGACCTGAACGGCAAGTCCTACTACCTGGGGATTTTCCTCACCGGCGCCTATCAGGACATCATGGGCGACATCCACAATCTCTTCGGTCGGGTGAACGAGGCGCACGTCTTTCTCGACGAGGACGAGGAATCGGGCTACTACATCGAGGAGACCATCGAGGGCACCACCATGGAGAAGGTGCTCGCCCTGGTGCAGTACAGCGAGCACGACCTGGCCCGCAAGATGAAGCGGCAGTTCGATCAGGCGATCAAGGCGGACCGGTTGCGGCCCAACGAAGGGATGCGGCTGCTGAACGAGTATACGAGGGGCCTGAAACGCTACACCTATCTGGACTTGTAGGCGTTATTCCGTTTCTCAATCAAGATGCGAACGCGAACACCCCGCAAGGGGGGATAAAGGCGAGTGAGCAGCGACGAGACAGTACAAGAGGAGTACGGCGAGGAGCCGCGCAGCGCGGTTAGCCGGCAGCAGCGAAGCGGCGAAGTTATCGCTTGATTGAGAAATGGAATTACTGGGGTGGCCGGAGGGCGCCAAGGACCGAATCCACGGCGCGGTAGATCTCCAGATCGTCGCCGAAGACATCCTGGATCTTGTCGTGCTCGATGAGATCCTCGGCGATGTACTGGGTGAGGTAGATGCTGATGAAGTTGGGGTCCACCACCAGGCTCCGCAGCGGGGCGGTCTTGTACTGCATGTCGAACTCGTCCATCTCCGGCAGCTTCTGGAAGAGGGAGACGAAGACCTCGCGGATGGCGTCGGTGGAGGTGGTTTCGATGATGTGTTTGTCCAGCAGCCGTTGCACCAGCTTGGTGGCCAGTTCCGGGGCGTTCTTGTAGAGCGCTTGCAGCATCATCTGTCGTTCGCGCTGCCGTTTGCGGTCGATGGCGCCGACGTTTTTATCGTTATATGGTCTGGTGTGGCTTCCCATGCTGGTCTCCTTCCCGGTCCCTTCGAATGTCTGCCCGTTCCTGTGAAGATAGATACAGGAAAAAATAGGAAAACAAAAGGGAAAAGAACAGCGGCTTATGCTTTTCTTTGGCTTGGCGTGCGGCTTTCGCGGCATCCCCGCTCGCTGGGCCGGTAGCGAGAGGCCATGGCGGCCCTTTTGCTTTTGACAAAAAGGCGGTATGGTTCCTCATGCCGAATGCTATCCAGATCATCGCAGAACGTAAAATCGCCCAGGCCATCCAGAATGGGGAACTGGCGGTGGAGGGCTGGCAGAACCGGCCGCTGCCGCTGGAAGATGAGCAGCATATCCCGCCGGATTTGCGCATGGCCTATAAGCTCCTGAAGAATGCCGGTTATCTGCCGCCGGAGATCGAGGCCAAGAAGGAGATCCAGCAGCTCGAAGAGCTCATCGCCGCCACCGAGGACGAGCACGAGCGGCTGCGTCAGTTGCAAAAACTCAATGTGCTGCGCCTGCGGTGCAACACCATGCGCCAGCGGCCCATCCACGTGGAGGAAGGGGAATACCACCGCAAGGTGGTGGAGAGGCTGACGGTCGCTCCGCGGCGCGATGCCCCCCCAAAATAAGCCGTCAGCCCGGATTGATCGCCTTCACAAAGACCCGCAAGGGGGCCGGATATCCTTCCACGGTGCGGCCGGGGTCGGCCGGATCGATGAAATCCGCGTAGGACTCGAAGGTCATCCACTCCGTCTGGCGCTGCTCCTCGCTGCTCATGGGGTGGGAGCAGAAGCACTCCACCTCGTCGAACCCCACCCTTTTTAACCAATTCACCAGACAACTCGCCGTGGGCACGAAGTAGGTACCCGGGACCTTGGCGTAGCGCTCCGCCGGGAAGAGGGCCACCGGCTCGTCGCCGGGGATGGCCTGGGATTCGACCAGCAGGGTGCCGCCCGGCTGCATGGCCTCGCGGACTTCGCGCAGCATGGTGACCGGCGAGATGCGGTGGTAGATGATGCCCATCAGGAAGACGACGTCGAAGCAGCGCGGATAGTGGATGAGCTGCTCGACGCCAAAGGGCTCGATGAAGAGGTGTGGTTGCCCGGCCAGGTGGTTCAAGGCCTGGAAGCAGTAATAATGCTGGAGCATGGGCTCGAAGCCGACCACGCAGCGCGGTCGGTAGGGCGCCATGCGGAACATGTAGTAGCCGTTGTTGCAGCCGATGTCGGCCACCACCTTGCCGGCAAGGTCCGGCAGCTCGGGGAGCAGCCGGTTCCACTTACGAAAGCTCCGCCACTCCGCATCGATCTCAAGGCCAAAAAGATTGAAGGGCCCCTTGCGCCACGGCATGAAGGCCCGCATGGCCGCGGTCAACTGCTGAAACGTCGTGTCAGCCAACTCCTGGCGCTCGCCGATCCGTACCGTGTCGCCATCGAGGTCGCTGCATCGGGCCTGCGGCAGCGACCGCACCGTCTCGTAGGGGGCGCGGAAGCGCTGGAAGCCCTTTTTGTCCTGGGCCAGACGGGCCGCATGGTCGGCGCGCAGTTGCAGGATCACGTCACGTCGGGCGGAGGAGGGCAGCAGATCGAGAGAGTCGGCGATCATGGCGCGCCTACTTCACCGCCACGAAGGAGACAAAGTTGAACCACTGGAAAAAGGTCTCGATACTGGCAAAGCCGGCCTCGGCGAGCAGCCGGCGGTTTTCCTCGACGGAGAAGGGGATGAGCACGTTTTCCAGGGCCTCGCGTTTGGCCGCGATCTCGATCTCCGAGTAGCCCTGTGTCCGCTTGAAGTCGAGGTAGAAGTCGATGTAGGCGCGGTTCAGCACCGGATCGTGGGAGATGATCTTCTCGCTCAGGATCAACACCCCGCCGGGCTTGAGGCCGTGGGCGACTTTCGTGAGGAACGCCTGGCGCTGCAGGGGGCGGATGAACTGAAGGGTGTAGTTGCAGAGGATCGCCCCGGCCGACTCCAGCGCCATGGCGGTGATGTCGCCCTGCTGGAAGGCGAGGTGTTCCCTGGTGCGGTACATTGCCGCCTTGGTGGTTGCCTTGTGGATCATGGCCGGCGAGGAATCGATGCCGACAAAGCGAAGAGCCAGATGGTCGAGCCGACGGGCGAGTTGCAGCAGGGTGTTGCCGGTGGAGCAGCCAAGGTCGTAGACCCGGTCGCCGGGGGCCAGGAAGCGGCCCAGCAATTGGGCGGTCATCTCGATGACCTGGCCGTAATTCGGCACCGAGCGGGCCAGCATGTCGTCGAAGACCTCGGCCACCCGCTCGCTGAACTGGAAGTCGGCCGGCACCTCGCCGTGCTGGAAGAGATCGTCCTTGCTCATTGGCGTGGCAGGTGAATCTTCTGCTCCTCGTTCTTCTCGGGGTTTTCGCGGTAGAGGAGGAAGGTGCGGCCGATGATCTGGGCGATTCTGCTCTTGGTCCGGCGGGCCAGGAGTTCGGCGGCCTCCTCCTTGCCCAGCGGACAATTCTCCTGGATCTTGACCTTGATCAACTCATGGGCCGTAAGCACCGCCGCGACCGATTTGACCACCCCGTCGGTGACGCCCTCCTTGCCGATCATGGCGGTGGGGGAGAGATGGTGACCCAGGCCCCGCAGATGGCGGGCCGCTTTGCCGGTGAGGTAGAGGGTGGAGTTGTCCATGCGTCCGTCAGAAGAAAAGGTTGCGGGGAGGGTGCCCCTTGCTGGTTCGCCGTCCGATCATGTTGCCGAAGTTCGCCACCATAAACGCGACTCGGCCTCCGGGCAAGCGGTTTTTCCCTGACCGGCCGCCGGTGTGACGGCCGGCCAGGGAAACGGGGTTGGCGTTAGAAATCGTAGCGCAGGCCGAGGGTGACCATATGCGCCGCCGCGTTGTCAAAGGTGCCGTTGATACCGCCGGCGTTTGCCACACTGCGGCTTTCCTTGTCGTCGTAAAGGTAGGCGGCGCCGAGGGCCAGGTGGTCGTTGTACTGATACCGGGCGCCGATGGAGTAGAGTCTGGCGTCGGAATCAGGCAACTCAAAACCCAGGGTGCTGGCCGGCACCGGCGTCTTGTCGATGGCAAAGCCGGCCATCAGGGTCCATTGCTTGTTGAGCTGATGGGTGACGCCGATGCGGTAGGCATCGCTGTTGCTCCAGTTCTTGGTAACCGGGTTGTCAAAGGCGGGGGCCTGCGGGTAGGCGTAATTGAAATCGAGCTTGTCGTAGGCCGACCAGTAGGTCTTGTCATAGGCGAGTTCGACCGTGGTTTTATTCCACGTATAGGCCGCGCCCACCGTGAGCACCGCGGGGGCGGGGATCATGACTTCGGCATAGCCGCTATAGGCGAGGGGGCCATAGGTCAGCCGCGCGTTCCCATCGATGTTCAGATTGACCTTGGAACGGTAGGTGACGGCCAGGGAGAGATCCTTGATGGGAAGGTAGGAGATCGCCAGGTTGTAGCCGTAGTCGGTGGAGTCGCCGTCGAGGTCGCGGGCAGCGGGGCTGCCAAGGCCAAAGGCGTTGCTCTTCACCTTGCCGTCGCTGTAGAGCATGCGGGCACCGGCGGCCACGGAGAGTTGGTCGGTGATCTTGTAGGAAACCGAGGGGTTGAACTCATACACCTTCAGGGTGAATTCTTCCGCCGTTGCCCTGGGATACGGATTGTCCCACCGTTTGGAAAGACCGTAGGGGCAGGTCGCTGAAAAACCGAAACGAAAGTTGTGGTAATCCGGCGAGACGACATGGAGGTCCGGCATCAGGAAATTTTCCGTCCGCGAGCCGCTGTTGAAGGCCACCGAACGGTTGTCCGTGTAGTCGATGCTCGGCAGATTGATGTAGGTCAGGCTGAAGTCGGTCTGCCATCGGTTCTCCATCCAGCTCATGCGGGCCGGGTTGTAGTAGCTGGTGTCGGCGCCGTTGGTGTTGGCGACGTAGGCGTTGCTCAACGCCGTGGCGTTGAGGGACTGCTCCGGGATGCGGTAGCCCGAGGCAAAGGCCGGGCCGGCGGTGAGGGCAAGGGCGGCGGCAACCAAAAAAACTTTTTTCATTTTTCTCTCCTTTCTCGTCTTGCGATGCTGGTGATTATAGGGGGAGCCAGGTCAATCCTCCTGGCCGGTTGTATAGAGGTAGCGCTTGATTTTTTGGGTGGCGGTCTTGATGAATGGTGCCTGCCGCTCGATGGTCTGGTGGAGTTGGGAATAGCGGGGGAGTTGCGCGTTCACCTCCTGCTGGATCCGGTGGAGGAGGGTGCCGATGAATTCCAGCTTGCGCTGCTGGCTCATCCCCTTGGTCTCTTCGTCAACCCGCTCGTAGTCGAGATAAACCCGCGCCACCAGACGGTCGTTCTGCTCGGTGACCAGCGATTCGATGACCATGGCCGAGGTGTTGATCTTCTCCTCGATCGTTTCCGGGTAGATGTTCTCGCCGTGGGAGAGCACGATGACGCTTTTCGAACGCCCCTCGATGAAGAGGTTGTTGTGGGCATCGAGATACCCCAGATCACCGGTGGCGAGCCACCCATCCTGATCGAGCACCTCGCGGGTGGTGACTTCGTTTTTGTAGTAGCCGCGCATCACGTTGGGGCCACGAACCTCGATTTCGCCCAGGCCGGTCTCGGGATTCACATGGGTAATGCGTACCTCCACGTCCTGGACGGGCTTGCCGGACGAGCCGATGGCCACACTCCGGTCACCCCAGGGGCCGGCGCTCACCAGCGGCGAGGCCTCGGTGAGCCCGTAACCGCAGAGGTAGGGGAACTCGGCGGCGTTGAGGAACTTTTCCACTTCCAGGTTGAGGGCGGCGCCGCCGATGGCCACGAGTTTGAGATGGCCGCCGAAGAATTCGCGGAGCCGTCGGCCGATTTTCCGGTGGATTGCCTTGCCGACGACGGGCAGCCGGATGGCGGTGCGGAGCAGGGGGTTTTGGTTGATGGCCGGCTGTATCCGCTTCTTGTAGATCTTCTCCATGACCATCGGCACCATGCACATGATGGTGGGCTGTTCCGCCCGGCAGATCTTTTCCAGGATCGAGGGGGTCGGGGTCTTGCCGGCATAGACGATCCGTGCCCCCTCCGAAAGGGGCAGGAGGAAGCTGGTAGTGAACTCGTAGGCGTGGGACATCGGCAGGATGGAGAGAAAGGTCCAGTCGGCGATCTCCTCGGCCGGGGAGGTGAGGATCCCTCGGGTGGAGCGGACGTTGCAGATGAAGTTGCGGTGGGAGAGCATCACCGCCTTGGAATGGCCCGAGGTGCCGGAGGTGTAGATGATGGAGGCAAGGTCCTCCTCCTTGAGCGGAGCAGGCTTGGGAGTGGCGAGCGCTTCCGCCCTGGCCAGAAAGTCGGTGAACGCTTCGCAGGGCAGCAGGCGGTTTTTGTCGCAGGCATCGTCGAGGGTGATGATGTTCCTGAGTTTGCAGCCGCCTAGTTCGTAGAGTTTCTCCAGTTGCCGTTGGGTGGTGAAGAGTACCTGGGTCTCGGCTTCCGACAGGATGTGCTTGACGTCGTTTTCGGGAAAGTCGGGCAGGATCGGTACCGCTACGGCGCCAAGGCGCACGATGCCGAAATAGGCGAGCCCCCATTGGGGTGAGTTTTCGGCCAGGATCGCCACCCGGTCGCCTTTTTTGATGCCGCATTCCTTGAGGATGGTCGCGACCAACAGGAGGCGCCGGTGGAACTCCGTATAGGATAGCGGCGGTTCATGGGCGATGCCCACTGCCGGTTTGGGTCCGAACCGGGCGCAACTCCGGTCGATCAGGTCGTTTATGGTGGCGGGGTGACAATGCTGGTCCATGGTTACCGATGGCTCGTGATGGTTTCAGTGCGGCCGCTGGGCGGGTGGTTTGATCCATTTTTTGAGGGTGGTGAAGAGCAGATCAAAGTCAAGCGGCTTGTGAACGTAGTCGTTCATGCCGACCGCGAGGCAGCGTTCCTTGTCGCCTTTCATGGCATGGGCGGTCATGGCGATGATGGGCAACTGTCGCAGGTTTGTCATGGCGCGGATGGTGCGGGTGGCGATAAAACCGTCCATCTCCGGCATCTGCACGTCCATGAGCACGGCATCGTATTGGTGCTGTTTGAGAGATTCCACCGCCTCGTGGCCGTTGCCCGCCACTATGACGGAGAGGCCGCGATTGACCAGGAGTTTTTTGGTGACCTCCTGATTGACCGTGTCGTCCTCCACCACCAGCACCCGGGCGCCGCGAAAATATTCGCGGTCTGCCGCGCAGGCGGGGTCAGGCTCGACAGCAAGCGGCGCAGCGCTGGCCGTCGGGGTGAAGAGGTCGAGCAGCGCCTGATAGAGATAGCGTTGCTTGAGCGGCTTGATGAGGCAGGAGTGGTGCCGCTCCGAGCCGTTGGCGGCGGAACAGGCCTCGAATCCCAGGGGCGCCATCATGATCACGGCGAGGTCGGGGTATTCGTGGGCCAGATCCCGCAGGATTTCCGTCGGGTCGCCATCGGGCAGCTGCCAATTGAGCAGCAGGCCGTCGGTACCGCCGGTCGTGGCCAGGGTTGTCCGGAGTTCGGCGGCGGTGTGGCAGGCCGTTGCCCGGTAGCCAAGGCCGTTGAGGAAGGAGAGCAGGGTCGCGCTCAGGGTCCGATTGGGCTCCGCCACCAGCAGTTTTTTGCCCCGGAGGTTCTGGGGCAGCTTGGCGCAACGCTGCATCGCCTCATGCTGCGTGGCGAGGCAGACCGTGAAGGAAAAGGCGCTGCCCTGATCCGGCTCGCTTTGCGCGGTGATGGTGCCGGCCATCATTTCCACCAGCCGCTTGCTGATGGCGAGTCCCAGACCGGTGCCGCCGAAGAGCCGGGCGGTGGAGCTGTCTGCCTGGGTGTATTCGCCGAAGAGTTTGCGGATCTGGTCGTGGTTGATGCCGCTGCCGGAGTCCCGCACCACGAATTCCAGGGTGCTTTTGGCCTCGGATCGCGCGAGCAGCCGGACAGCGATCACGATCTCGCCTGCATCGGTGAACTTGATGGCGTTGTTGACGAGGTTGACCAGAATCTGCTTGAGCCGCAGCGGATCGCCGACCACGGCGTTGGGCACCTCCGGGTCCATGGTGACGATGAGTTCGACCCCCTTTTCCGCACTCTTGCGGCTGAACATGTCGGCAACGCTGTCGAGCACCTCCTGGAGATCGAAATTCACCTCTTCCATGTCGAGCCTGCCGGCCTCGATCTTCGAAAAGTCGAGGATGTCGTTGATGAGGCCCAGGAGTGACTCGCCGGAGTCCCTGATGATGTCGAGATATTGCCGCATCTTGGGGGAAATTTCGAGTTTGCCGGCCAGGTTGGCCATGCCGAGGATGGCGTTCAAGGGGGTGCGGATCTCGTGGCTCATGTTGGCCAGAAATTGCGATTTGGCCCGGTTGGCGTGGGCGGCCTGCTGCTCGGCCTGGCGCCGTTCCTCCAACTCCCGGTGGAGTTCGGCATTCAGCTTGTGCAGTGTTTCGGTGCGTTCCGCCACCAGTTGGTCGAGTCCCTCCATGAAGCGGGTCAATTCCTGGTTGGCCTCCTGGAGTTGGGTGGCGTAGTCGGCGCGCAGTTGCTCGAAGCGGGCCCTCGTGGAACAGCGGACGGCCAGCGCCAGGCAGAAAAGGATGAGCGTCCAGAAGGCTCCGAGACGGAGGCCGGTGGCGGTATCAAGGAAAAAGAGGGGAAAGAAGCCGAGGAGCGCGATGCCGAAAGGAAGCAGCAGCGCCCTGTCGAGGCAGGGTGGGCAATGTGGTGGTTCCGGTTGCTTGGCAGCCACGTTCTCTGGTCCCTTGGTTGGCCCGGGAGCGCCCATGCGGTCACGGGGGCAACGACGGCATGATACGAAAAAAAATAACAAAAAAATGAACCACACTTTGCGCGGAGAAGCAAGGAGAAGAAGGAGGGGAACAAGGGGCGCGAACATCTAACTCGGTGCCGTTAGGCAACAACAAGAGGCCTCCTGACAGAAACATGGTATCTGGAGGATCGTCTGAGAAATTTCAAAGGCACGTGGCAGGGATGGTGGTGGGTGGCCGTGTCAATGGCCGCCTTTCCGACTTCGGGCGGTGCGGGTTGTCCGACCATGACCTGGGGAGGCGCTTGGCCTTAGAGCCGCGTGTAGGACCAGCCGATGGGGCGATTGTCCCGATAGGGCATGTGGCCGTAAAAGATCCGCGGGTCCTGGTCAAAGACCAGCGGCAGGAAATGGCGGTCCCCCTCCCACATGGGCAGCTCGTGGAGCCGGCCGATCGGCTGCCAGGAGAGTACCCCCTCACTGTTCTCGCGGTAGGGCGTGCCGCGGAAGCGGTCGATGCGGAAGATGAAGCCCAGCCAGTCTTCACCGTCCGGGCCGAAGCCGGTCCAGTTGATGATACCCCGCAATATCGTGGCCTCGCACGCGATCCCCGCTTCCTCCCGGATTTCCCGGTGGAGGCAGGTCAGCACGTCCTCATGGGGCAGCATCTTGCCGCCCAGGCCGTTGTATTTGCCGAGATGGGCATCGTCCGCCCGGGCATTCCGATGCACCAGCAGAGTCTGTTCACGGTCCGGCGAGAGAATGTAGCCGAGGGTGCCGACGATGGGTCTGTACATGCAGGGCCTCCCGAGGGGCAGAGCGTTTTGGTGGGTGCGGCTTCGACCTCATGGCATGATGTACCCCAAAATTATCCGAAAGGCCATTCTTGGCCAGGAAAAATGTTCCCTGGAAAGCAGGGGAAATTTCTGCTACAAGATAATGTCGCCAACCGGTTACGGCCGTGGCGGCATAAGCGAGGGGCATGACGACAGGGGCGAGGAGCACGATGTCGATACTGATTGTGGACGATACACCGGTCAATCTGGTGTTGCTGGAAGATATCCTGAAGCAGGAGGGCTACGGCGATATCCATTGTGTGGGTTCCGCCCGCGAGGCCTTTGCCTTTCTGGAGCGGGGCGGCCCGCTTGGGCCGGACGTCGATCTCATCCTGATGGACGTGGTCATGCCGGGCATGGACGGCATCGAGGCCTGCCGGCAGATCAAGGCCCAGGAGCGGCTGAAGGACATTCCGGTGGTGATGATCACGGTGCGGGACGACACCGAGGCGTTGCAGCAATCCTTTGCCGCCGGCGCCAACGACTATATCATCAAGCCCGTCAAGGAAACCGAGCTGCTTTCCCGCACCCGTTCGGTCATGCGGCTGAAGAGGGAGATCGATTGCCGTAAGGCCCGTGAGGCGGAGTTGCTCCGCATGACCGAGCAGCTCGAGATAATCAACAAGACCCTGGAAAATCTGATCAACATCGACAGCCTCACCGAGGTGGCCAATCGGCGTTATTTCGACCGCCTGCTGGAAAACGAGTGGCAGCGGGCTATCCGGCGCGCCGATTCCCTCGCCCTGTTGATGATCGATCTCGACGACTTCAAGGCCTACAACGAAACCTACGGCCACCAGAAGGGGGATCAGTGTCTGCGCCAGGTGGCCTCGGCGTTGAACGAGGTGATCAAGCGGGCGGGGGATTTGGTCGTGCGTTACGGCGGCGAGGAGTTTGCCGTGGTGCTGCCCAACACCGACAGTGAGGGCGCCATGGTCGTGGCGGAGCGGCTCCGGTCGGAGATCGATACCCTCAAGATTCCGCATGAGCACGCCAGTAGCGGTGACACCCTGACCGTGAGCATCGGCATTGCCGCCGGAGTGCCGAAGGAGGGGGACGACCGGCGGCAGATCGTGACGGCGGCGGAGAGCGCCCTCTACATCGCCAAGAGCGAGGGGCGCAACTGCATCCGGGTAGCCAAAGACTCCTGCGCCTGAATCCGCCTGGCGCGATCAGGGTAGGGCAGCACACCCCGGCTTATTCCATGGATTTCTCTCTCCCTGTCTTCTTGTATGCAGCCGTGGTGCTGCTTTTTGCCTATTTCATCCGTGGCATCGCCGGGTTCGGTTCGGCGCTTATCGCGGTGCCGTTGCTGGCCCTGCGGCTGCCGCTGGCCACCGTGGTGCCGCTCATCGCCCTGCTCGACTACACGGCCTCGCTGACCCAGGGCATCCAGAACCGCAGCCACATCCGCTGGCGGGAGATTTGGCCGCTGCTGCCCTTTACCGTGCTGGGCGTGGCCACCGGTCTCTTGCTCCATCGGGTCACCAATCCGGCGCTGCTGACCACGGCATTGGGACTTTTCATCAGCAGCTATGCGGTGTACGCCCTGCTGCCGTTGCCCAATCTTGCCGGACCACGCTGGTGGGCGGTGCCGGCCGGCTATTGCGGCGGAACCGTGGGTACCCTTTTCGGCACCGGCGGTCCTTTCTATGTCATCTATCTCACCCTGCGGCGGGCGGATAAGTTCGGCTTCCGCGCCACCGCCGCGACCATCTTCCTCTTTGACGGTGGCTGCCGGCTCGTCGGCTTCACCGTCTCGGGCATGTTCCGCCGTTCCATTCTGCTGGCTGCGGTGGCGGCCCTGCCGCTGGTGGCCATAGGGCTTCGCCTCGGCAATCGCATCCATCTCACCATCACCCCCAAGAACTTTACGCGCCTCATCTGTCTCATTCTTCTGGGTAGCGGATTGATGCTTCTGCTGAAATAGACCGCGGCAATCGGCGGCATTGGCAGGGCGCAAAATCCTGACGCAGTGACGTTGTTGCCGTGGCAATTCCCTTCGGCTGTTGCTATAATAAAGTTGTGGTGTGGCAAGGTTCCGCCTTGCTGCCGCCGTGTGCGGTTTCTGGGTAGGTTTTCATGATGGGGTTCTTGCGCGTATGATTTCTTCCGGTGGTGGTCGTTCCCTCGTTGTTGCCCTCTGTCGCGCGCTGTTGGCGGTATTGTTGTTTGTTGCGCCGGCGGCGGCCAATCCCTTCCCGCTCTACGAGTGCATCAAGCCCAATGTCGCCTTCTGGAAGGATATTTACGCCAAGTATCCTTCCAGTCAGGGAGTGCTTCACGACGCCAGCGATCTGGGCGTGGTCTACGAGGTGATCGATCTGGAGCCGGAACTCGGCAGCGCGGCCCGCGAGCGCAATAACAACCGGATCAAGGACGCCAAGGCACATTACGAGGGGGTGTTGCTCCGTCTTGCCGACGGCAATCCGCCGGAAAATGCCGAGGAACGGCGGGTGCTCGCCCTGTTTGGCCCACGGGTCGATCCCCTTCGCCTCCGTCAGGCCGCGGCCGCCATCCGTTTCCAGCTCGGTCAGAAGGATCATTTTCTGGAAGGGGTCATCCGCTCCGGCGCCTACCTCGGCCAGATCAAGGAGATCCTCCGCAGCTACGGCCTGCCCGAGGAACTCGCCTATCTGCCCCATGTGGAGTCCTCCTTCAACTACAAGGCCTACAGCAAGTTCGGGGCTGCCGGCATCTGGCAGTTCACCCGGGAAACCGGCCAGCGTTTTCTGACCATCGACTACTCGGTGGACGAGCGGCGCGACCCGATCCGCGCGACCCAGGCCGCCGCCCGGTTGCTCAAGGAGAACTTCGAGAAGCTCGGGAGTTGGCCGCTGGCGGTCACCGCCTATAACCACGGCGTCAACGGCATGCGGCGGGCCCGGGAGGAAAAGGGCGACTACGAGGCAATCTTCCGGGAATACGAAAGCGGGCTCTTTAAGTTCGCCTCGCGCAACTTCTATTCCGAATTTCTGGCCGCCTGCGAGGTCGCCAAGAACTATCGCGCCTACTTCGGCGATGTTCCTCTGTTGCCGCCGGTGGCGAGTCACGAGGTCACCCTCCACGGGAATCTTCCGGTTGCCCGCCTGCTCGCCCACTTCAAGGTGGGCATGGATGATTTTCAGCGGCTCAACCCCGCCCTGCGTGAACCGGTCTACCTTGGCGAAAAATATGTGCCCCAGGGGTATCGGGTGCGGTTACCGGCGAGCAGGGAGATGACCAAACTGGCCGGTCGTCTGTCGGAAGAGCCTTATCAGAAGGGGCAGAAACGGAGCATCATCTACCGGGTCCATCGCGGTGATACCGTAAGTTCCATCGCCAGGCGGCATCATGTGGGCGTCCAGGAACTCCTGGCTGCGAATCGTCTCGGGAAGCGGGCGGCCATTTTCATGGGGCAGAACCTGCGAATCCCGAAACAGGAGGAGGCTCCCGCCATGGTGGCCGAAGCCAAGCCGGAGAAGCGTTTGGCCAGCTTGACGGCCCAGGTGCCGCCAGCCGAGGTGGCGACCGAGGCCGCGCCAGCGCCGGCACGGGTGAGGGTGGCGATCGTGCCGCGGGTAAGCACGTTGTCAGAATCGGCCACCGCCCCGACCACCGCCGTCCCGATTCGCATCACCCAGCTGGGAATGCCGGCGCCGAAGCCTGATGCCGATCGGGAGGTCGCCGGCAGTGCCCAGGGGGAAGGGGCGCCGGACAGCGAGGTGGCGGCGCCTATTTCTCCAGCCGCGCTGGCCAATCCGGCCGTGGTGACGGAACAGTTCGACGTTGAGCGCGTCTATGCCAAAAAGGGAAAAAAGTACGCCGTCATTCGGGTCGCGCCGGAGGAGACCTTGGGACATTATGCCGAATGGCTCGGGGTGACCATTCCCGAGTTGCGGCGACTGAACCACCTGTCGGCTGGTCAGGAGATCCAGATGGACCAGCGGATCAGTATCCCGTTGGATGGCGTGGGCCGTGAGCGTTTCGAGGAGTTGCGCTATGACTTCCATCGCGAGATGGAGGAGGATTTCTTCGCGGCCTACCGGGTTGACCGGGTGCGCCGCTATCAGGTGAAGCCGGGGGATAACATCTGGCGTCTGTGCCAGTATGAGTTCGATGTGCCGCTCTGGCTGATTCGCAAGTACAACGCCGATTCCGACGTGACCAATCTCAAGCCGGGCAGGCAGCTTCTGGTGCCGGTGGTGGAGAAGAAGAGCTAAGCCGTCGGTAAGACCGGCGCCTGACCGTTCTGTTGGGTAAGCTGCCGGCCCGCGCGAGTTTTGTCTGCGCAGGCCCCGTCGTCCAAGGAATATGGTCCCCGGAAGGCCAGGCCTTGTCCCTGGCCCGTTCCCCGATAATCGATCGCCGTGCCTCCGCGGAGGCGGCAGCAAAGACATTGCCACCGGGTACCGGAAGGCTCCTTTTCCCTTGTCGGCTGGCGGGCGGCGGCGGGATTTTTCTTTGCCTTGACTTCGTCAAAGTGCGAGGACTAGAATCTAGCCAACAATTGGCCGGCGAGGAGGCTCGGGGGACGCGGCATCCCCTCGCCACACAATAAAAGGAAACACGGGTTTTGTCCGAAGGAGGTGACGCACATCGGTTTCGCAGAGTTTTCGGGTTTGGTCTGAGGTCTGTTTTGTGTGACTCAACGGGAGAGGAGGAACCGTATGGTCGAACAGAAGATCGATGAGGACAAGCTTGCGGAAGGAAAATGCGATTCGGTGGATACATGCAAGCGAGAAGAAAAAAAAGGTTGTCTGAGTGAGGATTGGCTTTCGCTGTGGCTGGGGCTGATCATCTTCGCTCTCTCCCTGGGGGTATTCCAGGGCGCAGATATCCTGGGCTGGGGGGTAAAGACCAGCGTCTGGAGCGATGTCTCCAAGGCATTCAAGCCGGTCTCCATCAACTATGAGACCGTCAAGGGGGAGATCAGCAAGATCGACGGCCAGAAGATCACCCTCAAACAGGCGGACGGCAAGGAAGTCACCGTCACCACCAAGGATGATCCCACCACGTTGCAGGTGGGGCAGCAGTATGAACGCAAAGGTCTTTCCTCGGTTACCTCTCTGCTCCTGACCTTCCTGGCCATTCTTGTGATCATGGGCATCGGGTCGCAACTGATCGGGGCCGATCTCGGGAAATTCGTCATCGGTTTCACCCTGGTTTTCTGGCTCAGTTATCTCTGCTGGCTGCTGGGACATAACGCCTACATCGCGGCCACCAAGAACGAACTCGACAAGTTTCACATCGGCTGGTCGCTCAGCATGACCGGCGAATTCGGCTTCATCATCGCGCTGGTCGGCGGCCTGATCGTGGGCAACTTTTTCCCCAGACTGGCGGAGTGGATGAAGGAGGCGGCCCGGCCGGAGCTCTACATCAAGACCGCCATCGTCATCATGGGAGCGGGGCTTGGCGTCAAGGCCGCCCAATCTTTCGGCCTTGCCACCAACATCATGTTCCGGGGCTTCTGCGCCATCGTCGAGGCCTATCTCATCTACTGGGCCATGGTCTATTATATCGCCCGGAAATACTTCAAGTTCAGCCGGGAGTGGTCGGCTCCCCTTGCCTCGGGTATCTCCATCTGCGGGGTTTCGGCAGCCATCGCTACCGGCGGCGCCATTCGCGCCCGCCCGATCGTGCCGATCATGGTCTCCTCGCTGGTGGTTATCTTCGTGGCAGTGGAGATGATCATCCTGCCCTTTGCCGCCAAACTCTATCTGTGGGGTGAACCGCTGGTGGCCGGCGCCTGGATGGGGTTGGCGGTGAAATCCGACGGCGGCGCGATCGCCAGCGGCGCGGTGACCGATGCGTTGATCCGGGCCCAGGCCATGGATCTGTCCGGGGTCAAGTACGCCGAAGGATGGGTCACCATGACCGCCACCACGGTGAAGATGTTCATCGACATCTTCATCGGCATCTGGGCCTTCCTGCTCGCCTACATCTGGTGCGCCAAGATCGAATGCAAGCCGGGCCAGAAGGTGAGCGCCACCGAGATATGGAACCGCTTTCCCAAGTTTGTCATCGGCTATGCCCTTACCTTTGTGCTGCTCTTGCTCTTCTGCTGGCCGGCGGCCAAGGTCATGGGGCCGGCCGAGCACCGCATGAATGAACTGAAGGCGCAAGTGACCTCTCTGGAAAAGCAGATCGCGGCGACCACCGCCCCGGCCGCCCAGGCGCCGCTCAAGGCCTCGCTCCAGGAAGCCCAGGACCGCATCAAAGCGTTGAACGACGAGATCAAGGCACCCAAGAAACTGATTGGCACCGCCAAGGAATCCACGGCCCAGGGCGATGTCTTCCGGGGCACCTTTTTCCTGCTCTGCTTTTTCACCATCGGGGTGATCTCCAACTTCAAGAAGCTGATGGAGGAAGGGATCGGCAAGCTGGCCGCGGTGTACTGCATCTCGCTTTTCGGCTTCATTATCTGGATCGGCCTCTTCATCTCATGGCTCTTCTTCCATGGGGTCAAACCGCCCACCATCAGCTGACGGAGGAATTCACATGACACCCCCGAAACTTTCCGATGAGTTGCAAAAGATGGAATACGAGCCGCTGTCGCCTGCGGAGATGAGCCTGATCCGCTGGAGCCTGTGTCTCGGCGTCGGGTTGCTCTTTGTGCTCTATTGGTTGAGCAAGGTGCTCTTCCCCGGCGGCCATTGATGGTTGTTCCCGGAGAAGGTCTGCATGGAAAACGCCGCCAGAGGGTTCCCCCTGGCGGCGTTTCTGGTGGGGCGGGCTATTTTTTCAGGGCGCGGTAGGCTTCTTCGTATTCCTGCAACCGCTGGCGCCAGGCGAGGAGCCCGGCATGGATTTCCAGCCAGGCGTCGCGTTCCGCACCGTGGGGCTGGCCCTGGTGCCCGGCGAGCAGGTCGGCGGTGGTGAGCCCGTGACGTTTTTCGAGCCGCGCCAGCCGGTCGGTGGCGGTGGCGATCATGTTCTTGCAGACCACGATCTCCCGTGAAATCGAGATGGTGTACTCATCGGTGCGGAGTTCATCGGCCATGGGGCGTGTTCCTCCTGATGCGCCGTGATCGTTTGGCTTTTCAAGCCTCTCATATTTTTGCGGAGATGGCAATGGATAAGACCCCGGCGGCTCCTCTTCCCCATTTCCTTCCGGGCCCTTCTCGGGTATGCTGCGTTCCACGCCGCATGCGACGGAGGAGACCATGACCGCCAGCCACGCCACCATCCATCTTGCAGACTACCGGCCACCCGCCTTTGCCATCCCCGCGATGCATCTGCGAGTCGAAATCCACCCCGACCATACCCTGGTGACCGCCAGCCTCGAGTTGCAACGGCGCCAGCCAGGAGGCAGCGAGCCCTTGGTGCTCATGGGCCAGGAGCTGGAGCTGATTCGTCTCAGCCTGGATGGCCAGGCGCTTGCCGCGGGTGACTATAGCCTGACCCCGGAAACCCTCACCATCCCGAAGGTGCCGGATGCCTTCCGGCTCACAGTGGTCACCCGCATCTATCCGGAGAAAAACACCGCCCTCGAAGGGCTCTACCGCTCCGGGGCCATGTTCTGCACCCAGTGCGAGGCCGAAGGCTTCCGCCGCATCACCTACTTCCTCGATCGGCCCGACGTGCTCGCGCGCTACACCACGCGGATCGAGGCCGACAAGGCCTGCTGCCCGGTATTGCTCGCCAACGGCAACTTGGTGGAGAGCGGTGATCTCCCTGCTGGCCGCCACTATGCGGTGTGGGAAGACCCCTTTCCCAAGCCGGCCTATCTCTTCGCCATGGTGGCGGGTGATCTGGTCTGTCTCCACGGCACCTTCACCACCGCCTCGGGCCGCGAGGTGCGGCTGGAGATTTACGTGGAGGCGCACAACCGCGACAAGTGCGACCATGCCATGGCCGCACTCAAGGCCGCCATGCGTTGGGAGGAGGAGACCTTTGGCCTGGAGTACGACCTCGGCCAGTACATGATCGTGGCCACCGACGACTTCAACATGGGCGCCATGGAGAACAAGGGGCTCAACATCTTCAACTCCAAGTACGTGCTCGCCCGGCCCGACACCGCCACCGACGACGACTTCGAGGCCATCGAGGCGGTGATCGCCCACGAATACCTGCACAACTGGACCGGCAATCGGGTCACCTGCCGCGACTGGTTTCAGTTGAGCCTCAAGGAAGGGCTCACCGTTTTCCGCGACCAGCTTTTTTCCGAGGCCACCATCTCCCAAGGGGTCAAAAGGGTGCACGACGTGCAGACCCTGCGCAATCATCAGTTTCCCGAGGATTCCGGGCCCATGGCCCATCCGGTGCGGCCGGACGCCTATATCGAGATCAACAATTTCTACACCGTCACGGTCTACGAAAAAGGCGCCGAGCTCATCCGCATGCTCCATACCCTGCTGGGCCGGGCCCGCTTCCGCGACGGGCTGCGGCTCTATCTTGCCCGCCATGATGGCACCGCCGCCACGGTGGAGGACTTTGTCGGCGCCATGGCCGAGGCCGGCGGCCGCGATTTCTCCCAGTTTCTGCGCTGGTACACCCAGGCCGGCACGCCGGTGGTGCGGGCCACCACGGTCTATGACGCTGCCAGCCAGCGGTATTCGCTCACCCTGGCCCAATCCTGCCCGCCCACTCCAGGCCAGCCGGTCAAAAAACCGCTGCATATTCCAGTGGCCGTGGGGCTGCTCGACCAGGCGGGACGGGAGCTGCCGCTTGCACTGGTGGGCGGCGGAGCGGAGGCGCGGGATGGTTCGCTGCTCCTCGAGTTGCGGACGGCGGCTGAAACCTTCGTGTTCGAAAAGATCGCGACCCGGCCGGTGCCCTCGCTGCTGCGCGGCTTTTCCGCGCCGGTCAAACTCGACTACGACTATACCGACGCCGAGCTGGCCGTGCTGCTGGCCCATGATCCCGACCCCTTCAACCGCTGGGAGGCCGGGCAGCGCCTGGCCGGCCGGGTGCTGCTCGATCTGGTGGCGCGGTACCAGGCCGGGCAGCCCCTCACCCTGGCCGATGACTTTGTCGCCACCATGGCGGCGGTGCTGGCGGATACCACCCTTACCGATCGGACCTTTGTCGCCCAACTGCTTACCCTGCCCACCGAGGAGTACCTGGGCGAGCAGTTGCCGGTAATCGATGTGGAGGCGATTCATGCGGCGCGCGAGTTCGTCCGGCGCGAGCTGGCGGCGCGGTTGCGGCCGCAGTGGGAGCAAGCCTACGCGACGAATCGGACGCCGGGTCCTTATCGCTATGACCCGGCCCTGGCCGGGGCGCGGCGGCTCAAGCACCTGGCCCTTGGCTATCTCATGGCCCTCGATGAGCCGGCGATCCGCCAGCAGTGCCTTGCCCAGTTCACCGGCGCAGACAACATGACCGACAGCGGCTCCGCCCTGCGCCTGCTGGTGCATGCCGGCGCGCCGGAGGCTGGGGCGGCGCTCGCCAGCTTTGCCGAACGTTGGCAGGCTGAGCCGCTGGTGATGGACAAGTGGTTCACCATCCAGGCCACCGCGCCGTTGCCGGATACGCTGGCCGAGGTGACAAAACTCATGAATCATCCGGCCTTCCGGTTGTCGAACCCTAACCGGGTCCGGGCTCTGATCGGCGCCTTTGCCGCCGCCAACCCGCTCTGCTTCCATGCGGCAGACGGGGCGGGCTACCGCTTCCTCGCCGACCAGATCCTGGCCCTGGACCCGGTGAATCCGCAGATCGCGGCCCGGCTCGCCATCCGCCTCAGTCGCTGGCGCCGTTACGCCCCGGACCGCCAAGCGCTCATGCGGGCGGAACTGGAACGACTGCTGGCGGCCGAACTCTCCCGCGACCTTTACGAGGTGGTGCAGAAAAGCCTGGCCTGAGGCGGAGCGCCCGGAGCATTTCCCTTGGTTTTTGCGCCGCCTCTGGGGTACAATGCCTCTGCCGGATTGAATCCAGAGGCGAATGGGGCCAACTCCGAAGGGTATTCATGGCCAGACTGTCGATCGACCAAAATCTCCTCGAAACCTTGATCAACCAGTCGAACGATGCTGTCTTCGTCGTCGATCCCGCTACCGCTTCGATCTTGTATGGTAACGACAAGGCATGTGCCAATCTGGCTTACACCCGCGAGGAGTTGTTGCGGCTCAGGGTGACGGATTTCTCCGAAGCGGCCCCTGATGCGAGCGCTTGGCAACAGCAGGTGGAGGGGATGCGGCGGGAGGGGCGGGCTCTCTTCGAAACCCACCAGCGGCGGCGGGACGGCAGTTGGCTGCCGGTGGAGGTGAGTGCCCGTTTCTTGATGCTCGACGGTCAGGAATTCATTGTTTCGGTGGCGCGCGACATCACGGAGCGCAAGAAGGCGGAGGCCGCGCTTCGGGAGGAGAAGAACAAACTCGAAGCGGTGATTTCGGCATTGGGCGACGGGCTCACCGTGCAGGACACCGAATACCGTATCCTCTATCAGAACGCCGTGCATCGGGAAAAGCAGGGCGATCATGTGGGGGAATACTGCTACCGGGCCTACCAGCATCGCGAGTCCATTTGCCCCGGCTGCGTTCTGCAGAAAAGCCTTGCCGATGGCCAGATCCACCGGCGCGAAACCGCGGCCCGTTCCGGCGACCGGGTAATCCACCTGGAGGTGTCGTCAAGCCCTTTGCGGGACGCCGCCGGCACCATCGTAGGCGGCATTGAGGTCGTGCGCGACATCACGCCGCAGAAGGAACTGGAGCTGCAACTGCGCCATGCCCAGAAGATGGAGGCAATCGGCACTCTGGCCGGCGGTGTGGCCCACGATTTCAACAACATCCTTTTTGCCATGCTCGGCAACACCGAGATGGCCATCAATCGGCTGGCGTTGGATGATTCGGCCCGGCCGTTGCTGGCTGAAGTGGTGCGGGCCGGCAAACGGGCCGCGGAACTGGTGCGGCAGATTCTCACCTTCAGCCAGAAGGCGGAACAGGAGCTGCGGCCGGTGGCGTTGCAGGAGGTGGTGCAGGAGGTCGTCCGTCTGCTGCGCGCCACCCTGCCTCCAACCATCGAGATTCGCGCCCAGATTGCCGCCGACTGCGACCCGGTCTTCGGTGATGCCACCCAGTTGCACCAGCTGGTGATGAATCTGGCGATCAACGGGTACCACGCCATGCAACCGGAGGGCGGTCGCCTGGAGATTGTGCTGGACGAGGTCGCGGGCGAGGAGCAGACGCCGCCCCGCCGCTGGGTGCGACTCCGCGTCGCGGATACCGGCCACGGAATGGATGAGGCCACGCTGGAGCGCATCTTCGAGCCGTATTTCACCACCAAGGGCGCCGGCCGGGGTACCGGTCTGGGGCTTGCCTTGGTACACGGCATCGTCAAGGCGCATCAGGGGCAGATTCAGGTAAAGAGCGCGCCAGGGGCGGGAACGACTTTCGAGATTCGTTTCCCGGCGCATCGGGAAATCGCCGCGGCGGCAAAAGAGGCTGGCGAGGCGCCGGCGCCGCTCTGCGGTTTGGCTGCCCGTGTTCTCTTTGTCGACGATGAAGAGATGCTTCTTCGTCTTGCCCAGGTGGCGCTTGGGGAATTGGGTTGCACCGTGACCGCGGCCAGTAACCCGCTGGAGGCCTTCGCGTTGTTCGCCGCCGCGCCGGAGAATTTTGACCTGATGATCACCGATCAGGCCATGCCGCGGTTGAGCGGCGTCGAGTTGGCGCGCAAGGTGCTCGCTCTCCGGCCCGATCTGCCGGTCATCCTTTGTACGGGGTTTGCCGATGCGACGGCGATCCAAGCGGCCAAGGAGGCGGGCATCACCACGGTGGTGATGAAGCCGTTGACGCTGGGGGAACTCAGCCGGCTCATCCATCAACTTCTTGCGGTGCCGGCAACCCGCAGCCGCGCCCCGCAGTAACGATCAGGGGAAACGATATGGATATTTCGCAGGCTATTGCCGCCATGAAGCAGAAACCGGGCTTTGCCGAGAATGTCGGCATGGTGCTGGTGCACAACGGCGTGGTCCGCGCCTGGAGCCGCAAGGACAAAAGCGGGGTGACGGCGCTGGAGGTGACCCCGGATCAGGCCAAGATCGAGGCGATCCGCCAGGAGTTTCTGAGAAGGCCGGGCATCTTCGACATCGTCATCGAGGCCAAAAGCGGCCGCTTCCAGCCCGGCGACGATCTGCTCTTTCTCATCGTGGCGGGCGACATCCGCGAGAACGTGAAACCGGCCCTGGCCGACCTCCTCGACCGGGTCAAGGCCGAGGCGATCACGAAGCAGGAGATCGCGGTGGCGTAAGCGGTCTGCCGCCCATTTCTCTGCTTGCAAAACCTCGCATTTCCGGTTAGTAAAGAGCCTTCCTCAGCGGCCGGCTTTGTGGCGCCGGCCCCAATCATTTCAGGAGAAGGGCGTATGTATACCAGTTCCGATCTGCGCAAGGGCCTCAAGGTCAGCATCGACGGCGACCCCTATATCATCACCGATTTCGAATTCTCCAAGCCCGGCAAGGGGCAGGCCCTCTACAAGTGCCGCTTGAAGAACATGATTACCGGCAATGCCTTTGACCGCACCTTCCGCTCCGGCGACAAGTTCGAGAAGCCGGACCTGATGGAGCGCACCATGCAGTACCTCTACGCCCAGGCCGACGAGTTCCACTTCATGGACACCCGCAGCTTCGAGCAGATCGTCATCACCAAGGAGCAACTCGGCGACGCCATCAACTTCCTGATCGACAACATGGAAGTGGATGTGCTCCTCTTCAACGACCGGCCCATCGGCGTCACCCTGCCCAACTTCGTCAACCTCACCGTGGTCCGTGCCGATCCGTGGGTCAAGGGCGACACCAGCGGTTCCGACACCAAGCCGGTCACCGTGGAGACGGGCTACGTGGTGCAGGTGCCGCCCTTCATCGAGGAGGGCGAGAAGCTCCAGATCGACACCCGTACCGGGCAGTACGTGACCCGCGTCAAAGAATAACCCGTAGGCAGATGGGCACCCTGCGCGGTCTCCATCTGCGGGCCGCCGTCATCCGGGCGGTCCGCGCCTTTTTTGAGGAGGCGGGGTATCTGGAGGTCGATACCCCGCTCCGCCTTCCCTCCCTCGCCCCCGAACCCCATATCGAACCGCAGGAGTCCGGCGACTGGTTTCTCCAGACCTCGCCGGAACTCTGCATGAAGCGGCTCTTGGCCCGCGGCTATCCGAAGATCTTTCAGCTCTGCCACTGCTTCCGCAAGGAGGAACGCGGGAAAAAGCACCTGCCGGAATTTGCCATGCTTGAGTGGTACCGGGCCGAGTGCGATTGCCACGACCTCATGGCCGAGACCGAGGAGCTGATCCGCTCCGTGGCCAAGATGGTGGGGATGGGGGAATCATTGTTCTACCGGGGGCAGCGGATCGACCTAACTGCACCATGGGAGCGGCTTACGGTGGCCGCGGCCTTTGCCCGGTATGCACCGATGTCGGCGGAGGAGGCGTTGCGGCAGGGGACTTTTGACGAGGTGCTGGTGGAGCGGATCGAGCCCCATCTTGGCCAGGGGCGCCCCACTTTTTTGTATGAGTATCCAGCGGCGTTGGGTTCGCTGGCGCGGCTCAAGCCCGGTGACTCAACCGTGGCCGAACGTTTCGAGCTGTACATGGCCGGCATCGAAGTGGCCAACGGTTTTTCCGAACTGACCGATCCGGCCGAGCAACGTCGTCGTTTTGTGGCGGACCAGGCCGCCATCCGGGCTCAGGGACGCGACCCCGGCCCGATGCCGGAAAAATTCCTCGATGAGCTTACCGCCATGCCGGAAGCCGCAGGCATCGCCCTCGGCCTCGACCGCCTGGTGATGCTTATTGCCGACGCCGCCACCATCGATCAGGTGGTGGCTTTCCCCCCTGAACACTTGTAGCCTTTTTCCTCCTTCTTTTGCTCGCCCAAAAGAAGGAGGCAAGAAAAGGGCGCCCCGACTGTCCCGGTCCTGCCGGACTGCCCTTAGGTGCTCGCCGCCAGCGGGAACGCTGTGAACTCGCCCTCCCTGGCTCAGACAGCACAGCGTCCTTTTTCCGCCAGCGGCTGCGCCCTGCGGCGGGACAGGACGGGGGTTCAAAAAACCGTCTCACGCAGCCGAGCACCGGAGAACAGGCCGGAAAGAGCGCGAGGACTGTCTGAGGGTGAAGCCCGAGTTCCGCAGCGCCCGGCCTGCTCTTCGGGGCGCAGGGAATCCGCCGCAGGCGGACCAGTGACCGGGTGCCGTTTCTTTGGTTCCTTTCTTTGGGCAAGCAAAGAAAGGAACGGAAAAGATGACGTATTCGAGTGTTCTTTCAGGGTTCGGGAATGTTACCGTGATGCAAATGTGGCCAGCCGTTTCTGGATGAGCTGCAAATCGACCCAGGCGGCCTTTTTCATCTCCGGGTTACGGAGGAGGAAGACCGGGGAGAAGGTAGGCATCAGTGGAATCTGCTGACATTTGTGCCAGGTGCCGCGCAGTTGCAGCAGGTTTTTTTTGCTGTGCAGCAGGGCCTGGGCGGCCAGGCCGCCCATGGCGCAGATCACCTTGGGCCGCACTGCCGCGATCTGCTGGAGCAGGAAGGGTTGGCAGGCGGCGATCTCCTCGGGCAGCGGCTCATGGCCGTCGGTTGGCCGACATTTGACCAGGTTGGCGAGATAGAGGTCCGGCCGGTCCAGGCCGATGGCCCCCATCATCTTCATGAGCAACTCGCCCGCCTCGTCTTGGAAAGGAAGGCCGGCACCGTCATCTTCCGCCGTCGGAAATTCACCCACGATCAAGAGCTTCGCCCCGCTCTCCCCCTCACCGAAAACGATATTCTTCCGTCCCTCATGCCGGGCGCAGCGCTGGCAGTCGCCCAATTCCTTGCGGAGGTCGGCCAGGCTACTGGCGCTGGTTACCGGCGCAGCTACCGGACGGCGCGGCCGTCTTTCCCCGGTTGGTACCGGAGTCGCGGTCTTCTTCTCGGTGGCGGGGCAGAGAAAGCGGGAAAGTTCCGGGGAGGCTGGATAGCCCTCGATGCCCATGGCCTGCTGGAAAGCCACCAGATTTCTGGCGTCACGGACCAGTCCGGCCAAGGCTGCCCGGTCGGGCGGGATCATCGCTTTCTCGTTTTCCATGCCCGTTTTATACCCTGCCTGGCCGTGAAAACCAAGGGACAATCCGGCCAGTTGCCTCATGCGCCGGATTCGCCTACACTGATCTCTGAGGCGGGGCTGCGACGGTTTTTGGCCGTTCCGCGTTCGCAAACACCAGGGAGGTTACGCTATGGCGGAATTTAGGGTCTGCACCACCTGCGGCTACCAGCGCGGTTTCCACGTCCACTTCCGCGAGGCCCCCGGCGGCGGGGTGATCATCGGGCTCATCTGCCCCAACTGCGGGCAATCCTTTGACCTTGGCTGGCGCGCGGGGGAGATCACCATCCCGCTCACGGTCACGCCGGGGCCGGTCTTTGGAAAGACAGGGTGAGCAATGCCCCATGCGGCTGGACTCCCGCCGCCAAGGCCTTAATCTCGCACCAAGCCAGGCGCCAGGCGCGTAACAGGGGGCAAGGTCCCATTGATTCGGGAAGGCGCTCCTCGTGGCCGCGGGGTGTGTCTGCCCACGCCTAGTGGGAACGGGGGGCTGCCCCATGGTCATTCCGTGGCGTCGCCTCTTTTGCGGCAGAGACGGGAGTGGCGACGGGCAGGATTTTTTTGATCTCCATGGCCTGGGCCATGATGGTCAGGTAGGCCTTGTAGTAATCGACCGGGGCAAAGGTGCCATTGCGTCCCTTGGAGGAGCGGCGTACATAGTTGAGGATGATGTTGGGCACCTCATAGTGGTGGATGGTGTTGTACTCCACGCTCCGGCCGTTCTCCACAAAGAAGATCCGGTTCAGATAGAGAAACTCTTCCTGTTGTCCGAGATAGTTATAGTCCTCGTAGGTATTCGGTCCGAATTGCAGTGGCGGCAGGTGGTCGCTCACCAGGATGATCAGGCTTTTCGGGTCGATGCGCACCAGCTCCCGGACAAAGGCGGCAATGGCCTGGGTGCGATAATAGTACTGGTTGACCGCGCGTTGCAGCTGCTCATCCTCCGGCCCCCCCGTAACCGTTATAATTTCCGGCCGTTTTTGCGTATTGATGTCGTTGGGGGTATGGCCGTACATGGTCAAGACATAGTTGAACAAGGGGGTTTGGGGATGCTCCTTGAGCCAGTGGGCCACGAATTTGAGATTCTGACCGAGAAGATCGCCATCAAACATGTACTCCTCGTCGGTCACATCGCCTCTGGTGAGATAGGTGTCCTGGCCCGGCGCGTATTCGCTGGGATAGTATGCCTTTTCAAAGCCAAGGCCGGCATAGGCATTGACGGAATTGAAGAATTCGGGCCGGTAGCCGTTGGTGGCCATGGTGTGGTAGCCGGCCTCGTTGAGGAGATTCGGCAGGCAAGCGGTCCTGGCGCCGGTGAAGACATTGAACTCCACGCCGGAGACTTCCCGTAAGGCAGGCACCCCGCAAAGCACTTCAAACTCGGCCTGGCCGGTGCCACCTCCGAAAACCGGGGAGTGGGAGAAGCTGCCCCGGTGTTTGAAGATCTTCTCGAAATCAGGATGGGTTGGCCTGCGCGAGTATTTGGCAGCGAGCAGGAGTTCCGGGTCCAGAAAGCTTTCGAGGACCACGAGGTGCACGTTCCGTTTGCGCCGCTGTTTCTTGATCTCTCCGACCATCCGGTCCTTGTCCAGGAGATAGAAGGGATTCTCTCGGTAGTGGGCGGTCTTCTTGAGCATGCTTCGGCGCTGCGCCTCGTTGTAGAGGGCCATGCTGAACCGGCCGTTGTTGCCGGCGCTGATCATATCGGAATAATGGACGATCTCGTCCTGGGTCGCCTCAAAGGCGGTTGAGAAGGCCTCGGGGTACCATTCCACCGCGATTCCCAGGGCGGCGAGCGGTAACAGCCCCAGGGCCGCCGGTTTGACGGACTGCCGGGAGATATTCCCGAGGAAGAGGAGCAGGGGAATCTCCCAGACGCCGATGAGTACCGCCTTGAGCCAGAAGGGCAGGATGGTCAGCAGTTCTGGCAGTTCCCTCACCTCTATCAGGCGTGGCATGCGGCCGAGTTGGAGACGGTACACATCAAAAACGGCGTAGCAGAGCACGATGGGCACCGCGACAATCACCGGCTGCCAGCGCGACTTTCGGGTAATCAGGTTGCCGAAAAAGTAGAGATAGAGCAGCAGGGGGATTTCAAGCCGCCAGGCTGGCAGCAGCGAAGGAAAGCCGCCGACTTGCTCCATGACCGTCGTGTAGCCGAGGAGGAAAAGGAGAAACGCCGTATAGCGGCTCCAGAGCACCGGCAACAGCGAGGAGAGGAGTGTCAGGAGCCGTTTCCTCATGGCGGATAGATCCACACCGTCGGGTGCCCTTTAGAGCGGCACGGCAATGGTGATGACCTCGTCCGGCAACAGCGTGTGATGCCGCCGCACCCGCACCTGCATGGTCTCGCCCTTTTTCCGATAGAAGAGGGCGATTTTTACCTCATCTATGGAGGTGATCGGCTCGTTGTCCAAGGCGAGCAGGTCGTCCCCCGGCTCAAGCCCGGCCTTGCCGGCCACGCCCTCCGGCAGCACTTCGTCAATCCGCACGCCGTTGTTCTTCTCCGTCAGCTTTACCCCCAAGGTCGGCAGGGGGGGAAGCGGCGCCGGCGTCACGCTGATGAGGTAATCGGCCTCGCTTGGTTTGATCTCCTCCTCGCGCGCCGGCAGGAGCACCGCCTGGGCGACCGGCAGCCGTCGGGCGATGCGCGGCGGGATCGCGGTATCCTTCAGGGCATGGCCTTGGCCGACCACCATGGCCAGACGGTAGTCAGGATGTCTGGCGAGAAACTCCGCTGCGGACTCGGCCATGGTCTCGTCCCACAGCGCCTGGGCCTCAAGGAAATTGTTCAGCTCTTTCGGCGGGGCGTGCCCGTCGTGCATGGCAAACGCGTCGGCAACCCGCTCCCGGTAACCGGGCAGGCCAAGGTCCCGTTCCGGCGGGAGCTTGGCGGTTTCTTCCGGCGTCAGGGCCGCCAGCCCGCCGGCCCGGAAGACTTTGGCAGTGATGCCCTTCTCCAGGTTGAGCGCCACCACCGGCAGCCGGTTGGCTCGGGCAAAGGCGAGGATATCCCGATAGAAGCGGAAGTCGAACCCCCAGTTGGTGAAGTAGTCCGACTTTTTGAGAAACTCCCGTTCGTCGATGGTGCCGGCCACATAGGCGTCGAGCGCCGCTTGGGTCGGGCGCGGGAACATCTCCATGCCGATGGCAAGCTTGGGCGATTGCCGGTAGAGGGCGCGGATGACCCGGAGTTGGAGCTGGTGGTCCTCGAACTTGTCATGGGTCTCGCCGATGAAGACTACCCTGGTGTGCCGCAGCCGTTCCATGATCGCGGCAAAGCCGAGCTGGTTGGCCAGCGCCACCCCGGTGGGGGGCTGGTCCAGCCACCAGCCGATGCCCATGTCGGCGTCGGCGGTGCGCTGCTGCCGGACCATGCCGCCGGCCAGATGGGCAAAGGTGGCGAGGTCGAGTCCGTCGAAGAGGCGGGGCAGGGCCAGGGTGGTCTCCGCGGTCGAGGCGGCGGAGATGAGCACCGCGACCTGGTCCGGCCCCAAGGGATTGGCGCGGACCTCGAGAGTGAAGCCATCGGCGGGATGGGAGGGCCGGGCGAAGAGGCTGCGGACGATCGGGGTATTGAGGCCGAGGAAAAGCACGTTGCGACCGACAAGGTCGGTGTCCTTTACCGTGGCGGCCGGGATGGTCTCGCAGCCGAGGCGGCGAAGCCGTTCCGCCAGCGGGCCGAAGGGCGAGGCCGCAAGGTCGTCGGGTACCACGGCGAGCGGTTTGGCGCTGTTGCGGTAGCGGGCCCAGACCGGCGGGTATTCGTCCGCCACCAGGGCGCGCAGCAGATGATACTCCGGGTCGAGGAGCAGCTCGGTGGGCAGTTCGGTGAGGGTGAGGCTGACCGGCGTCTCCGCCGCGCTGATCGCGATCTCCTGCGTCACCACCTCGGCCGGGGTGGTGACCCGGATCGGCACCGAGAGGGTGGCGGGATGCTTTTGCTCCTGCACCAGGGTGAAGGAGAGGCGGACCTGGCCCTTTTCTTCCTCGGTGGCCACCTTGTTGATGGTGAGTTGGGGCAGCTCGCGCTGGTCCGGCCACTGGCTGAAGAATTTTTCCAGCTCGGGGTTGGCCGCCACAAAGGCCTGCCGCAGCGTAGGCCAGTCCAGGGCCCGGTTGCCGGCGAGAAGGCTTGTGCTGGTGGCCTGAAAAACTGCCTCGCCTGCCTGACGGCGCAGCATCTGGAGGAGCATCCCCGCGCGGGCGTCGGCCGCTTCCTGGCGCGCCGCCTCGCTCTGGTTCCCGTCCAGGCTTTGGAGGCGGATCAGCAGCGCCTTGCGCTCGACCGCGGTGGTGGGGTGACTGGCAACCTGGGTGAGCAAGAGGCGCAGGGTATCGGGCGTCATGGCAACGGGCGGCGGCGGGGTTGGCGTGGTGGGGGCGGGTGGCGGCTGATCGGCGGCAGTCGCCATCAGCGGCCAGCACGCCGCGGCGACCAGCAGGGCCAGGCAAAAATTACGGCAGCGTGAGGCCACTCTCGGCCTGCCAGGCCGCCAGGGCGGCAAGAGCTTTGTGCGCACGGTATTCTCCTCGCTCCTTTTTGCGGACTCTCTCCGTCACCGGCGGAAAGAGGCCGAAGTTCACGTTGGAGGGCTGGAAGTGCTTTGCCTCGGTGTGGGTCAGGTGGGTGATCAGCGCCCCCATGGCCGTCTCCGGCGGCGGCACCATTAAATTCTGCCCCGCGGCGAGCCGCGCCGCGTTGAGTCCGGCCAGCAGCCCCATGGCGGTCGATTCCACGTAGCCCTCCACCCCGCTCAACTGGCCGGCCAGCAGCAGATCGGGCCGGTTGATTACCTGGAGGGTGGGCCGCAATACCTTGGGGGCGCAGACAAAGGTGTTGCGGTGGATGCTGCCGAGCCGGGCGAACTCCGCTCTCGCCATGCCCGGAATCAGGCGGAAGATGCGCTGCTGCTCCGGGTAGGTCAGCTTGGTCTGGAAGCCCACCATATTGTAGAGAATACCCTCGCGGTTCTCCTTGCGCAACTGCACCACCGCGTAGGGCTCCCGGCCGGTGCGCGGATCGGGCAGCCCCACCGGCTTCATGGGGCCGAAGCGCAGGGTGTCCACC
Organism: Deltaproteobacteria bacterium; assembly: GCA_021802645.1. Classification (GTDB taxonomy): domain Bacteria; phylum Desulfobacterota; class Desulfobulbia; order Desulfobulbales; family Desulfurivibrionaceae; genus JAJZRJ01. The sequence goes on from JAJZRO010000014.1 coordinate 58,343, forward strand.
CCGCGGTCGAGCATCACCTCGATGGGCAGACAGCCCTCGAAGTACCTTTGTTCCTCGAATTCCTTGAGCGGTACCTTGTCCGCCGCCTTGAGGGCGGCAGTGAAGGCGAGATACTCCGCCTCGCTCATGGGGCAGTTGAGGTAGTCGCCCGGCCCCTCGTCGTAGCGCGAGGCCTGGTAGACGATGGCGCGGTCCAGGGAATCGGCATGAACGATGGGGGCGATGGCGTCGTAGAAGGCCAGGTGCGCCTCGCCGGTGAGGCGGGCCAGGGCGGCGGCCAGGGAGTCGGTGGTGAGCGGGCCGGTGGCGAGGATGATCGGCCCCTTGTCCGGTGGCGGCAGTTCCGTAACCTCCTCGTGGACCACGGTGATGCGCGGATGGGTGCCGATCTTCTCGGTGATCCAAGCGGCGAAGAGTTCGCGGTCCACCGCTAAGGCGCGACCGGCTGGCACGCTGGTGGCAGTGGCCGCCTCCATGAGGAGTGAATCCATCCGCCGCATCTCTTCCTTGAGCAGCCCCACGGCGGAATGGGGGTCGTCGGAGCGCAGAGAGTTGCTGCAGACCAGTTCGGCCAGATGGGGCGAGTGATGGGCCGGGCTGTAGCGGCCCGGTTTCATCTCGTGGAGGGTAACGTGGACCCCGCGGCTGGCGGCCTGCCAGGCCGCCTCGCTGCCGGCCAGGCCGCCGCCGATGATGGTTATCATCGTCCCATCCTCAATCAAGTGTTAACTTTGTCGGCTGCACTGCGCGGCTCCTCGCCGTACTCAACTGTACTGTCTCGTCGCTGCTCGCTTGCCTTCGCGTTCCCATCTTGATTGAGAATGGAACCAGGGGCACTGCCAAATTCAAAACACCGCCGCGGAGCATTTGTCCCGCAACGGCGCCGAAAGATTGGGGTTCAGATTTTGAGATGCGCCTTGATACCGTTCACCACCGCGTCGCTGGAGGTGCCGGTGATGGAGTGCAGCATCCCTTCCTTCTCGTAGAAGCCGATGAGGGGCGCGGTCTTCTGGTTGTAGGTCTCCAGCCGGTGGCTGATCGCCTCCACCGTTTCGTCGGCGCGCTGGACCACCGGGCTGCCGCACTTGTCGCAGATGCCTTCCTTCTTCGGCGGGTTGCTCTTCACGTTGTAGATCGCCTGGCATTTGGCATTCTCGCAGGTGCGGCGGGTGGTGAGGCGGTCGAGGATCACCTCGCGCGGCACGTCGATGCTCACCACCATGTCGAGCTTGATGTTGAGCTTGTTAAGCAGCACCTTGAGGGCCTCGGCCTGCGGAATGGTGCGCGGGAAGCCGTCGAGCAGGAAGCCCTTGGCGCAATCCGGCTCCTGCAGACGCTTCTCCATGATGCCCATGATGAGGGAATCCGGCACCAGGTCGCCCCGGTCCATGTAGCCCTTGGCCTCCTTGCCGAGGTCGGTGCCGGCCTGGACCGCGCCGCGCAGGATGTCGCCGGTGGAGATCTGGACCGAGCCGTCGAGGGCGGTGAGCATCTTGGCCACGGTGCCTTTGCCGGCGCCGGGCGCGCCCAACAGGATGAGTTTCATATGGTTCCTCCAGGTGGTTGATTTGATGTGTGTTTGGTGCGCTTCGAGCGAGCCACTATACCCGATTTGGTTGCCGGAACCTAGGGAAAACTGGTGACCGTTGCCCGCCGCGAAAGGAGGGCAAGGGCGGGGGAATGACCCTCCCTTGACAAGCAGGGTAACGGCCTTATTGTTTTGGCATCCGGAGTATTGTGGAATTAAATCAAATAATTACACAGAGTATGGAGGTGGCGTATGGCAATCATCCGATTCAGTGACCGGCCGCTCTTCCGGAATCCGTGGGCGGATTTCGAAAGGATGCGCCGCGAGTTCGACACCCTTTTCCATGGCTTGGCCCCGGAATATCCCGGTCGGCCAGGGGGGACCGTGTTTCCGGCCCTGAATATCTCCGAGGATGCCGATCATCTCTATGTTCGGGCCGAGATTCCCGGCGTCAAGGCGGCAGATCTCGATCTTTCGGTGGAGGGCGACACCCTCACCATCAGCGGCGAGCGCACCACCTGCCCGGCCGGCCAGCAGCTCTCCTACCATCGCCGGGAGATCGAATGCGGTCGTTTCAACCGGGCGGTCACCCTGCCCACCAAGGTGAATCCCGACCAGGTTGCGGCCGGCTTCGTCAACGGCGTGCTTACCATTACCCTGCCCAAGGCAGCGGCGGTGAAGCCCCGCAAGATCGAGATCAAGACCCAGTAAGATTGCAGGAGGGTATGACCATGACCGAAAAGGAGATGCAGGTGCGCGAAAAGCAGGAAGTCCAGCAGGCCGGCGAACCGACCAAGGCGGAGCGCTATTTTATGCCGGCAGTGGATATCTATGAAACCGACGAGGCCGTGACCGTGGTGGCCGAAATGCCGGGGGTGGCCAAGGAAGGGGTGGAGGTCCGCCTGGAGGACGATACCCTCACCATCAAGGGTACCAAGACCGGGAACGGCGGTGAAGGCGAGCGCGTGCTGCTCCGTGAGTTCGAGAGCGGCCACTATCTGCGGCGCTTCACCATTACCGAGATCATTGATCAGACCAAGATCGAGGCCGCCATGGCCGATGGCGTCCTGACCCTGAAACTGCCCAAGGTGGAGCCGGCCAAGCCGCGCAAGATCGTGGTCCAGGGCGGGTAATGTCCTGGTTGTGTTTGGGAGTGCGGTGCAAGGCATAAGGCAAAAGGCCATCCAAATGGATGGCCTTTTGCCTTGGGAAGAGAAGGAAGAAGACACACAAGGAGAGAGGGATTCTTGTACCGTCTTTAAGAAGAAAGACCATGGGTTTTAGAAAAGGTTCCCGGCGGTGGTAAAAAAAATCGGCGGGGCTTGAGAGCGCCCGCCGATGGAGAAGAACCGCTGGATGGGTTGTTGCTAGAA
>JAJZRO010000003.1 GCA_021802645.1 Deltaproteobacteria bacterium
CGCACACGGAAGTTAAGCCCTCTCGCGCCGATGGTACTGCCAGGGAGACTTGGTGGGAGAGTAGGTCGCCGCCGATCCTTTTACCTGAAACCCCCTTCCTTATCCAGGTTGGGGGTTTTTTTATGCCTCTTTCGCCTTGGGCTGGCCCAAAGGCGTCCACCAAGCATGGCCGTTTGTGCCTTTGGTCGTGTGCTTTGCGATTGACGGCTCCCCCCATGAGTTGATATGGAAATACTGGTTGCCGCGTGTTGCGAAACCGTGGCTGAAAGAATTTCAGTCAGTTTCAGCGCAAAAGGGCTTTCGTTGGACATTAACTCCGACAAGACGATCAGATGTTCGAGGGTGGAGATTTCGGAAGACGGGATCAGCGAGGTCAACGGGAGAGGTGGGGGCGCCACCATTCCGCGCGCGCGTATCCGGGAGATCAAGCTCTGCTATGAGAGCAAGGCTAAGCATCCATTCAGTCGGTATTTCCTCGGCTATATCCTGCTTATTTTCGGGATCATCGGCTTGCTCGTGGATTTTCTGGCCAGCGTCGGCGAAGTCTCCCTGATCGCCGTCGGCTCCGGAGATTTTGTCATCCCCCTTATCCCGGTCGCCCACTGGTGCATGATCGGCATCGGTTTCTGGCTTCTGGTCGGGATTTTTCGAGCCCGCTATCTGTTGTCCATCAGGACCGACGAGGGAGTCCGCAGGATATTCTTTGAAAAAAAAGTGACGGCCGAGGAGATTCAGCAGTTTCTGCGCAGGGCTCAACTCTCTTTCGGTTATACGATCGACGTCTCTATTCTGCGGGAAAAGTCCCTCCTCGTGTAACCTTCGCCCCACTGCCTGGGCGTCGTAGGGTGTTCTCCGTTCTCAGCTGCTCTTTTCCCCTATCTTCCTGAACAATGCGGAGTTGATGCCATATTTCCGCATGAGATACTGGAGAGACTGCCGTTCCATGCCCGCTTGATTGGCGGCCAGGGAAACGTTGCCCTCAGTGTGACGCAACAAACGGGTAATGTATTCCACATCAAAGGCGGTGAGGACCTTTTTACGCGCTTCTTTGTATTCCCCCCCATATACTTCCGGGCTTTCTTCCGGACCCGGAACCAATGGTGCCGTATTGCCGAAATCCTGTGGCAGAATGAGATCCTTTTTGGAGAAAATCACCGCCCGTTTGATCTCGTTCTGGAGTTCACGCGCATTCCCCTGCCACTGTCGTGAGACAAGATATTGTATCGCCTCCTCGGTCAGCCGTTTTTGCGGCAAGCCGAGTTCCGCACACAGGAGGGAGAGAAAATGAAAGGCAATGAGTGGAATGTCCTCCGGTATTTCGCGAAGGGGCGGGGTACGCACGGAGACCACCTTGAGCCGGTAATAAAGGTCCGAGCGGAACTGGCCGGTGGCCACATTCTTTTCCAGGTCACGATTGGTGGCGGCGATGACCCGGACATCGACCCGGCGGGTGGTGGTGTCGCCCAAGGGTTTCAGTTCCCTCTCCTGCAACACCCGCAGGAGTTTCGCCTGTAAGGGAGGGGAGATATCCCCGATTTCATCCAGGAATAGGGTGCCGCCCTGGGCGGCTTGAAAAAGTCCTTCCCGGTCCGTGTTGGCGCCGGTGAAGGCGCCTTTGCGATAGCCGAACAGCTCGCTTTCCAGGATGTTTTCCGGGATGGCGGGGCAGTTGACCGCCACGAAGGGCTTCCCGGTGCGGTCGCTGAGGCTGTGGATCATCCGGGCCGCTAGCTCCTTGCCGGTCCCGGTCTCGCCGGTAATGAGCACGGTCACATCCGTCTGCGCCACCAATTTGATCGTGCCGACAAGCTCCCGTACGCGGGGAGACTCCCCCACGAAGAAAACCTCTTTCTCCTTGGCATGGATGCGTCGTTCGAGGTCAAGGTTCTTCTGGAGAAGGTGTTGGTGCTCCAGGGCTCGCCGGACCGTATGCAGCAGCCGCTCCTCCTCAAAGGGTTTGGTGATAAAATCGTAGGCACCATCCTTCATGGATTCTACGGCGGTCTCGACCGCCCCGTAAGCGGTCATGATGATCACCGGCAGCGAAGTGTATTCTGCCTTGATATTCCGTAACAGCTCCCGGCCGTCCATGCCGGGCATCTTCATGTCGGCCAGCACGCAATGCACGGTGTGTTCCTTAAGGACGAGCAGGGCGCTCTCGCCGCTGTCGGCGCTGAGGGTTTCCACAGGGAGTTCCTTGCCGATGAGCCTTTCGAGAAGGCGGATTACATCGGGGTTATCGTCAACGATGAGGACCGTTTCCTTCATGTCGTCTCTCCTTCAAGGGGGAACCAAAGGGTGAACGATGTCCCTTTGCCTTCCTCGCTTTCTACCGTAATTTCACCCCGGTGTTCCTTCACAATGCCGTAACTTACCGCCAGTCCGAGGCCCGTTCCCTGGCCCGGTGGTTTGGTGGTGAAGAAGGGTTCGAATATCTTGCCCCTGATCGCCTCGGGGATACCGCTGCCGTTATCCGTGAAGACGATCCGGATCCCGTTTTTTTCTCGGTCATATTCAGTTTTGATCGTGATACTGTCTCCCGCTTGCATTGCCTGATGGGAATTCCGGAGGAGATTGATAAAGACCCGTTTCAGTTTCTCCTCGTCAGCGGGGAGCAGCGGCAGGGAGGGGTCGAAATCATGGATGACTTTCATGCCGGCGGCATGGAAATCATCCGTCAGTGACGAGCTTGCCGTCTCAAGGGCGGCGTTCAGATTGGTGGCATGGCGATGGGGTTTGGTCTGGCGGGAGAAATTCAAGAGATCTTCCACGATTTTCTTACAGATCGTGGCATTCTGGTACACGATATCAAGGTCTTCCTTGGCTTGGCTGGAACCGGAGGCAGAACATTCCTTGCGCAGCATCTTCGTATAGCCGAGGATCATGCTGAGGGGGTTGTTGATCTCATGTGCCACGCCGGCGGCCAATTGCCCGATGGAGGCAAGTTTGTCCGCCTGCCGCACCCGCTCTTCCATCTCCTTTCGCTCCTCCTCGGATTCCTTTAGGTATCCCATCATCCGGTTGAAGGATTCCGCCAGTTCGGACACCTCTTCGTAATCCCTGGCATCCAGGTGAATGTCAAGACCTCGGTGTCGATTCACCACGTCCCTGAAAAAGGAATTCAGCCGCCGCAGTGGGACCACTGCCACCCGGTAATGGAAGTAGTTGAGAATGCCAAAAAGGGCCATCATGCCGCCGACGGCGAACAGGAAGAAAGAAAAGGTCACCTGCCGCAACATCCGGAAGGTGTCGCTCACCGGGGCCGCGATCGACTCCAGGCCGATGACCTCTCCTACCTTCCAGTGGCGGCCATGTACCTTTCCGTAGTGGCGGGTGATGGACTCCGGGGATGAGGCGGGATCTCCGTGGCAGAGGAGACATTGTGACTCCATGACGATGGCCTTGACATGAAGAAAGTATTCCTTCCCGTCCCTGGTGATGAGCCCTCGCCATCTCTGCTTGCTGCGAGGCTCCTTTTTGAACCGTTCGATAAAGCCCTCCTCGAAGGCATTGGCTTTGTCGTCCGGGTTGAGAGGGTTGGTGGCCACCCTTCGGTAGATGTACTGGGGGAATCGCTTGGCAAATCTGTGCATGATGCCTATGTTCATGGCGGAACTGGACATGACCTGGCTGATGAAGATATTGCCGGGCACCACATGGAAGACCTGAGGGCGAAGCTCATCGCGGGCATATTCCATGGTCGCGTCGATATGCCCCAGCACGATATCCGTTTTTTCGTAAGCCTCCTTGATGAACATCTGTTTAAGATAGTCGTAGGTCAGCAGGGAGAAAACAGCGATGCCCACCAAGAGGATGATGCCCAACCCCCACATGAACTTTGAGGAGAGCGTCGACCGGCGCTGCGTCGGCGTCTTCCCGGGCGCACTCTTGTTTCCTGGTTCGCTGGAGCGGGGGCGGTCACACGGTCCGGCAGGAGAATTTTCAGGTATTTCGGGCGGTGTTTCGGGGGGCTGCACAGGGGTCTCCTTCGGGTGGTTCGGGTGCGAAGAGCACAAGGGGCTCTCTCCGACCTGCCAAACCACTTTATTATCTCACTATAGCTACTCCAAGACAATTCAGCTTGCGCGATTTGTGATTCCTGAGTCGGGGAAGATAAGCAAAAGGGATTGAAACCCGGTCCCGGAGGGTATTTGGCCTCGGCATGCCCGGGGAGGCTGGCGCCGAGTTGAGGTGGATCCGTCGTCCAGCCTCAGGCGAATGAGATACGGAGAGGTTCTGCCGCTGTCCGGCGGCTACCTTTGCCGCGATGCTCCGAAAAGGCAAGAGGGCTTTGCTGCGGCAGCCCCCTTGCCTTTCTGCCATTTATGGAAAACTATGCTGCTTCCACGAACTCCTTGGCGGCGGCAACGGCCGCGGCATCCATGTTGTCCGCCGACTTGTTTGAATAGGAGAAAAAGGCGGCGAGCAGATTGAAGAGTAGCAGAACACCGATCACGACCAGGAAACCCTGCATGAAGGCATTGTCCTTCAGGGGCAGCGGGATGCTCGTGTTGCTGAACACATGCTGCACGTTGGTGAAGCCCTTTTCGCTGAGGTACCTATGCTCCAGCGAGGTGAAGATCACGCCGGAGATGTCGACCCCGAAGATGAGGCCCAGGGAACGCATCATGTTCAGCACCCCACCGGCGATGCCCAGTTTCTCCCTTGGGGCGGCGCCCATGATCGCGCTGTTGTTCGGCGGCGTGAAGAGCCCCATGCCGATGCCCAGGAGAATCAGGACTGCCACCAGGATCGACAGATGTACCGCTTCCCCCATGAACATGAGGGCGAAACAGGCCAGGGCGGAAAGCAGCATCCCCGAGGTGGTCATGAGCCGTGGGCCGTACTTGTCCGAGACATAGCCGGAGAAGGGGGCCACAATCGCCATGGCCAGCGGGATCGGGGTCAGCAGCGAGCCGGTGAGGGCGACGCTGTAGCCCAGAACTTTCTGGAAGTAAAAAGGCAGCAGGAACAGGGCGGCGAAGAGGACGTAGTACGACATCATGCCGGTCAGGTTCCCCAGGAAGAAGGTGGGGTTCTTGAACAGCCTGAGGTCGATCAACGGATAGGGCACCTTCAGTTCCGTGATGACGAAGAGGGCCAGGAGTAAGGTACCGGCGACAAAGTACATCAGAATGGTGGGCGAACCCCAGCCGAGCTTCACGCCCTCATTGAAGGCCAGGACGATAAAGGCGAGACCGCTGGCGAACAGGACGGTCCCCAGATAATCGACCCTCTCCTTTTTCTGTACCTCTTGGTTCGGCGGCAGAATAAAGAGGGCGGCGATGGTGCCCAGGAAGCCGATCGGGATATTTACATAGAAGATGGCCCGCCAGCCGATGGTGGCAATCAGTACGCCCCCCACAAACGGGCCCACCGACATCGAGACCGCCTGGACCGCGCCCTGGATGCCGATGGCCTTGCCGCGTTCAGACGCCGGGAAGGCCTGGGTGATCAGGGCTACGGAGTTGGCCTGCAGCAGGCCGGCGCCGACCGCCTGCAGGACGCGCGCGGCGATCATGAAGCTTGCTGTCGTCGACATGCCGCAAAAGAGCGAGCCGACGGAGAAGACGATGAAGCCCAGGTTGTAAAGCCTGGACCGGCCGAAGATGTCGGAGAGTCGCCCGAAGAGCGGCAGGAAGATGGTCAGGGTGAGCATATAGGCCATGGCGATCCATTCGATCACCGCCATGGAGACGCCGAAGGTGGTTTTGAGGGTCGGCATGGCCACGTTGACGATGCTGACGTCGAGGGCCGACATGGTGGCGCCCAAGAGGACCGTGGAGAGGATGAACCACTTCCAGGACGGGTGCGACGCTATTCGCGGGTGTGGGAAGTGCAAGGTACTCATTTGAGGTTCCTCCTTTGCCGAAGCGGAAAAAATGAATAAGCCAACAAGCTATTCCCTTTTTTAACCGTTACGCGAGTGGATGGCCCCCGCACGGGCCGGTCCGGAAAGAGACGCATTCCGGGCCAACAAAGTTTTCAACCACCGTGGCTGAACCCACTGGTTCTGTTGCCGCCATTGGCTGGTTGGGAAGTCGATGCGTGCCTGGGGTATCGCCCTGATGGAGGTGATGGGATGTGGATTCTCGGGTGCTCTTGCCGGCCTACGAAGACGGCGAGATACTGCTTTGCGGGAGTGCCCGTTCCCTCTCAAAACCGAATCACGGTGATGCCAGGTGCCCTTTATCTCTCTGGAGACGAAGCGTTTTTTTCTCTGTTTCTTGCTCAGTACGTGTTGGTAACGAAGGCCTTCTGTCCGCCGACGCGACGGCCTCTTCGTTTTTCCCCTTGCCAGGGTTCAGACGTTACTCATCAGATCCAGAACCCATTCATGAAGCCCTGTCCGGTGCTCGGTGATCGCATTGCCGCGGATGGAGAGCCTTCGTATGAACATGCCATTTTTGATCACATCGGCCTCGATGTGATCCCCGCGGGGCTGTACCTCGATCCGGACATTGGTGTCGTGGTACTTTTGCCCATAGTACGCCAAGGCGAGTTTCTCGGCCGCGGCGAGGCGTTGCGTTTCTTCGGCCGAAGGACAGTGTTGCAGCAGGGTTTCCTCCTGCGTCGTCTGCGGAACGAGGAACCCTTGGCTGGTCCAGCGGGAAGAGGCCATGCCGCCGATGATGCCGGTAACGAAGAGGAGCATGATGAAAAGGGAAATCCCTTTCGCCTCTCGGTTGAAGCCGTGGAAGAAGCCGCTCGAAATAACGACCGATCCCGCCAGTTCGTGATCGATGATCGCCATCCTTTGACTGCCCCTGGCCGCGGAAAGGAATGCCGAGAGCACATTGACGGCCAGGAGAATCATGATGACCATGATGAAGCCGTGCATGAAGGCATTATCCTTGATCGGCAGCGGAATGCTGGCGTTGCTGAACACATGCCGCACGTTGTGGTAGCCGCTGGTGGCCAGATACTGATGCTCCAGCATGGTGAAGACCCCACCAGAGATATCGACCCCCAGGATCAGCCCCAAGGAACGTGTCATATTGAGGAGGCCACCGGCCATTCCCAGCTTTTCCGTCGGGGCAGCACCCATGACGGCGCTGTTGTTCGACGGCGTGAAGAGCCCCATGCCGATGCCCAGCAGGATGATGATAGCCACCAGAATCGGCAGATGTACCGCCTGCCCCGTGAACATGAGGGCGAAACAACCCAGGGCGGAAAGCAGCATCCCCGAGGTGGTCATGAGCCGCGGGCCGTACTTGTCCGAGACATGGCCGGAAAGAGGAGCCACGATTGCCATGGCCAGGAGCAGCGGGGTCAACAGGACACCGGTGAGGGCCACGCTGTAGCCCAGTACCTTTTCCAGATAGAAGGGCATGAGAAAGAGGACGGCGAAGAGGACATAGTAGGACATCATGCCGGTCAGGTTGCCCAGGAAGAAGGAGGGATCCTTGAACAGCTTGAGATCGATCAACGGGTGGGGCACCTTCAGCTCCGTGATGACGAAGAGGGCCAGGAGTACGGTGCCGGCGACAAAGTACATCAGGATGGTGGGCGAATCCCAGCCGAGCTTCACGCCCTCGTTGAAGGCCAATACCACCAAACCGAGACCGCCGGCGAACAGGGTGGCGCCCAGATAGTCGATCTTCTCACGCCTGCGAGGTTGCGGTGTGGAGGGCAGGACCAGCAGGGCGGCGATGGTGCCCAGGATGCCGATGGGAATATTCACATAGAAGATGGCCCGCCAGCCGATGGTGGCAATCAGCACGCCACCCACGAAGGGGCCGATGGCCATCGCGATGGCCTGAATTCCGCCCTGGATGCCGATGGCCCTGCCTCGTTCCTTGGTCGGAAACGCTTCGGTAATCAGGGCCACGGAGTTGGCCTGCAGCAGGCCGGCACCGACCGCCTGCAGGACGCGCGCGGCGATCATGAAGCCGGCCGTGGTCGACATGCCGCAAAAGAGCGAGCCGACGGAGAAGACGATGAAGCCCAGGTTGTAAAGCCTGGACCGGCCGAAGATGTCGGAGAGTCGCCCGAAGAGCGGCAGGAAGATGGTCAGGGTGAGCATATAGGCCATGACGATCCATTCGATCACCGCCATGGAGACGCCGAAGGTGGTCTTGAGTGTCGGCATGGCCACGTTGACGATGCTGACGTCGAGGGCCGACATGGTGGCGCCCAGCAGGACCGTGGAGAGGATGAACCACTTCCAGGCCGGGTGCGAGGCAATCTCTGCCTGTACTACATGGACGTTGCTATTCATGACCGTTACCCGCTTTATCTATCAGTCGGTTGCTGGATTCTTTTGCAGCGCCCCTCTCTGCAACGAGGGAAACGGTGCAAAATGCGTTTGCTTTATGCGCAATACAAAAAACATGCCATTGCGATAATGACGAATAATGATTGGTAATTATTCATAAATTCGGAAAGCAGAAACTTTTTGCACCCCCGCCTTGGAGCAAAATATATCTTGCACTGCATTGTTTTTTTGCAGCGCAGACCCTCTTTTGCATCAAAGAGGGGATCACGGCGCAAGTGTTGCGGGTTGAGCCAACGGATGGTTTGGAATAGGGGCGGGAAAGGGCGGCGTCGGGGCTTTATCTCTCAGTGTCCATCCTGTTGCGGCGCCGGTAGACCACGAACGGACGAAACGCCTGTACCGCTTGCAGAAACCGCAAGAAGCGTGTCCGTCACCTCCCGACTGGTATCGGCGGTAGGAAACGACCGGATTCGGCGCTGGCCATGGATATCGTGTCAGAACCCCTTCACTGGCCGGCGTTTTGGATGTTGCCTGTTGAGGCTTCGCCCTCAGGAGGGAAGGCCCTGCTTTGGCGTGGAGGCCGGTCATTCGTTTGCCGGACAAGGTGGTCTCTGATCGCTTGATCGTGTCGTTTTGCCCGTGGCCTGCCGGAGGTAATCACCGTGGACAAGGGACGGCGGGTTACTCGTAAGAGTCTTGATCCCCGGACCTCTGAGCGCAGGTCCGGTTTGGATTCCGACTGATAGTAATGAAGGAGGCAGGAGAGTAAACAGAGACACCGCCCCACTTCTGTGAACTCCGGGGTGAGAGCGGTGTCTAGGGAAGTCCTCGGCTCGTTGTCTCCTAGTGGACGTCAATGTGCATTACGCCCTTTTTCGCCTCCTCGGTTTTGGGGAGAGTGACCGTCAGCACCCCTTCCTTGTAAGCCGCCTCGATCTTGTCGGGCTGCACCTCGGCCGGTAGCCGTACCGCGCGGTAGAAGGAGCCATAGGTCCGTTCAATCCGATGGAACCGTTTGTCCTTCTCCTCCTTTTCCTGGTGCTTTTCACCCTTGATGATCAGATGGTCGCTCTCCAGAGAGATGTCGATATCCTTTTTTTCGAGCCCCGGAAGCTCCGCCTTGACCTCGATCGTGGTCTCGGTCTCGGCGATGTCAAGCCGCGGAACCCACTCGCCGGTCAGGTCCGGGACGAGGTCTCCACCGGGGAAAACCTCCCAGAAGTGCCTGACCATGTTCTCCATTTCCTTGAACAGTTGCGGGATCTCATGACGCTGATTGGTTGGGAGAATATCCAACATGGTGTTCACCTCCTCTCAATGCGACATACTGATTTCGTTCAGCTTATTTCTCTTATACTTAAACGATAAGACCACCTTACATCGTGTCAAGGCGGTGTGCTTGGGTGGGCGACGGTTAACGGCGGGGAAAATCGGAGGCGGCCGGGGGCCGGCATTCGCCGCTGCAGCCGCAGCCAGCTGAGGGGCCACCGCCTTCTTTGCCGCCCGGGGTGAACAGTTGGCGTAGCTTGCAATTGATCACCCGGCCAAGCGGCTTGATGGAAAGCAGCAGGACGATTATGGCTCCGGCCAGTTGGACCTCGAATGGCAGCAATTCGACCGCCTGCCCCATGGTCGCCTTGGCGGAGACCCCCAGCCTGGCATAGACAACATCGACGGTAAGCCCCCAGATCACGCTGGTGACGGCAATGGTGGTGAGATAGAGGACCGTGGCCCGTTTGCCAATGAGGTCGCCCAAGACGGTGAGCGAGGCGATATTGGTGGCCGGACCGACCAGGAGAAAGACCAGAGCGGCGCCGGGGCTGACCCCTTTGAGGATGAGGGCAGCGGCGATGGGCGTGGAGGCGCTGGCGCAAATGTAGAGCGGGATGCCGAAGACAAGCATAAAGAGCATGGCCGCCAGCCCGCCGCCCAGGTAGCCGGTGATCAGGTTGTCGGGCACCAGGGCGGTGATGATGCTGCCCAGGAGCAGCCCCAGAAAGAACCAGGGGGCGATATCGCCCCAGAGATCGACAAAGGCATAGCGCAGTCCGGCCTCGACTTTCTCGCCAAAGGAATGGTGGCGGCTATGGTCTGCCGGCGGACAGTCGGTGCCGTCGCAACAGCCGTCCACCCCGCAGGCGGGAACGGCCGTGATGAGGGTTGGTTCCGGGGTCTCGCGGAAATTCTCGGCAATGCCGGCTATGATGGCAGAGGCAAAGGCGGCCAGCGGTCGCGCCACGGTCATGATGGGGTCGAGCAGGGCATAGGTGATGCCGATGGAGTCTACCCCTGATTCTGGAGTGGCGATAAGGAAGGCAACGGTGGCACCGTTGGTGGCACCCTGTTTTTTGAGGGCGGCGGCGGCGGGGAGCACGCCGCAGGAGCAGAGGGGCATCGGTATTCCGAAGAGGGCGGCCTTGAGGACCGGGAGAATACGGCCTTGGCCGAGGTGGCGTGCGATATAGGCGGGGGAGAGGAAGGCCTTGAGCAGGCCGCCGACCAGGATACCAAAGAGAATATAGGCCCCGGCTTCCAGCAGAAGATGCCACAGCGCAATCCCGATGGTGCTGAAAAGATGCATAATCCTCTCCCGTTAAAACGGTGGCGCTGGCTCTCTTTATTCCCTCTGGTGGGTCAGTGCCACCTGGAGGAGTTGCTCGATGTGTTCGTCGTTCAGCCGATAGTAGAGCACTGCCCCCTCGCGTCGGTTACTCACCAAATGCAAGGTGCGGAGAAGGCGGAGTTGATGGCTGATGGCGGATTCGCTGACCTTGAGCAGAGCGGCCAGATCGCAGACGCACATTTCCCCGTCCCGCAACGCCCAGAGGATGCGGAGCCGACCGCGGTCGGCAAAGGCCTTAAACAGTTCGGCGAGGTGATCGATTTCGTCGGCAGCGAGTCCGTTCCGTTGCGCCTGTGCGATGCGTTCTCCATGGATGATGCGGCAGTCGCAGCGGTCTTCTGTCATGTCGTGCCGGAGCGGAAGTGGTTTGTTGAATATATGAACAATTTTTCATATATTACCCAGCGGGGTATCGTCTTGTCAATCGGAGATGATGGCGGGGGAGGAGCGGCGGGAGAAACGGCACAAAAAAAACAGGGAGCAGGTTTTCCTGCTCCCTGTTTGGGATACTACGGTAGGGCGGGGAAATTACTTCGCCGGGGCAGCCGGAGCAGCCGGGGCAGCCGGAGCCTGCTCAGCAGCCGGAGCAGCCGGAGCGGCCGGAGCCTGCTCAGTAGCCGGGGCGGCCGGAGCAGCCGGAGCGGCCGGGGCAGCCTGCTCGGCCGGAGCCGGAGCCGGGGTGGTGGTCTCAGCGTTCTGCTTGCAGGCAACCATACCGGTTACCATGAGGCCCATCAGGCCGAGCGCGACAACTTTGTTCAGTTTCATAGTCGTTCTCTCTCTCTCTTTGGTGTTGGTTGTTATTTATTGCCTCTTTTTGCCCGAAACTCAAGGCGTCCTACATTTTTTTTAGTTGTGCACCCCAAAGGGGCTTTGGGGTCGCAAAACACTGTAGTGATGCCCATAGATAATATTGCGGCGTTCCAATGTAAAGAGAAAAATTGTTAGCATCATAAAAATCCATCGGGTCGTGGCAGTGCGTTTCGTTTTTCATGGTTGCGTATCACCTGGGTTTTCTGTCTCATTTGGAAGGCGTTGCGGATTGTTTTCCTTTACTTTTAGGGGGCATTCTCGTCTCGAACCCACTGGATTTTAGTGATATTTTCAGGTAGGGTACCAGCAAAAAGGGAGCGGGGAACAAAAAATTTTCGACCAGACCTGGGGAAAGGGCCTGGAAAGGGGGAGGGAGTAAAAAATATGGCGGAGCAGGAGGGGAAACCGGTAGAGGCCGCGTGGGCGCAAGCCTATCTCCGGCAGAGCCACGACGCGTCGGTGGGGCGGCTCTTCCGCGGCCTGATCCATAACCTGAACGGCGCCCTCCAGGCTTTTTCTTTACAGACCGACCTCTTTGCCATGGCCAACGAGCAGGTCCAGGGTATCATGGAAAAAATGTTGGCTGCGGATATGCCTTCGGAGGCACAAACGCTCGCGCGGCAGCTTTCCGATCTCCTCCAACGCCGGGCCGGAGCCCTGGGCCAGATGCAGGAGAAGGTGCGGAGTTGTGAACAGACTGTCCAGCGGACCTTGCTTCTTCCTGACTTCGCGCAGATGATGGGAACGGAGCCCTATACGGTGAACAGCATTATCCGGACCGAGGTAGAATTCCTCTGCGCGGATTCCTTTTTTAAGCACAAGGTGGTGAAGGATCTCCAGTTGGCTGCCGATCTTCCGCCGTTGCATGAGGGGCAGCTCGCCCTCCATCAGCTGCTCTTCTTCCTTTTGGAAAATAGTTTAGCCGCGGTGCGCGGCAGCGATCAGCCCCGGATCGTGGTGCGCTCCTCCTGCGCCGCCGGGGTGACGACAGTGGTGGTGGAGGACAATGGTCCCGACGTGCCCGAGACGGAGCGGGAGCGAATCTTTGCCCCCTTCTATTCCACTTGGAATGGGCATCTCGGCCTGGGACTCTATCTGGCACGGAAACTGGCGGCGGAGTTAGGGGGGGACCTGGTGTGCGAGGCCGGGACTGCGGGTGCCGCCTTCCGCCTGACTTTGCCCACCGCCTGAATCGATGCGCTGCGAAAACGAGCAACAAAGGGCGCCGGGCACCCTCTATGTGGTGGCCACCCCCATCGGCAACCTGGAGGATATCACCCTGCGGGCGCTGCGTATCCTCAAAGAGGTGGCCCTGATCGCCGCGGAGGATACCCGTCACACCAGGAAGCTCCTCACCCATTACAATATTCATACCCAGTTGGTCAGCTATTTCAAGGGGCAGGAGGCGCGCAAGGCGGAGGGCATTCTCGATGCCTTGCGGGCGGGGCAGGACGTCGCCTTGGTCTCCGATGCCGGCACGCCGGCCATTGCCGATCCTGGTACCATCCTGGTCCAGAAGGCGCGGGAAGGGGGAATCGCGGTGGTGCCGGTGCCCGGCCCCTCGGCCCTGGCGGCCGGCCTTTCCATTGCCGGCTTTGAAGGGCCGGTGCTCTTTGTCGGTTTCCTGCCGGCCAAGTCGGGGCAGCGCCGCACCCTGTTGCAGATCTTGGCCAATCAAGGGCACCATCTGCTCTTTTATGAGGCACCGCACCGAATCATCGACAGCCTTGCGGATTGTCTGGCCGTGCTGGGGGAACGCCGGGTCTTTCTCGGGCGCGAGCTGACCAAGCTCCATGAGGAATCCCTGGTCGGCGGGCTGCGCGAGACGCTGGCGCTTCTCTCCGGGCGGCCAGCGGTGAAGGGCGAGTTCGTGGTCCTCATCGAGGGGGTGGGAGAGCCCTCAGCGCCAGCCGAAGAGACGGTGGAGACACGGTTGCGTTGGCACCATGCGCAAGGGTCCTCACTCAAGAGTGCGGTTCAGGCGGTAATGGCCGAACTGGGGCTGCCCCGCTCCGCGGTCTATAAACAGGCCTTGGCCCTCTGGGGAAGCGGCACGCCAGCGTCGTGATTTTGCTTGAGAAGTATGGCAAAATACGATATTTTGACACCCTTTTGATCGGGCCCATGAGTCCGGGACGATACGGGCCACCGGCTCCAGTCGTCGGCATCGTGGAGGTGCTGCCGTGAAAGAGGTTCAGGACTTTTATTTCAAGAAGGCCAAGAAAGAGGGCTACCCGGCCCGCTCGGTCTACAAGCTGGAAGAGGCGCAGCAGAAACACCACCTGCTCCACAAGGGCGATGCGGTCCTCGACCTCGGCTGCCAGCCCGGTAGCTGGACGCTTTACGCGGCCAAGGTGGTGGGTGAAAGCGGCGTGGTGGTGGGGGTGGATATTCAGCCCGGCACCCAGTGGACGCCGCAGGGCGGTCGCGCCACGATCCACTTCTTCCTCGCCGACGCCTTTACAGAAGAGACCGAGGAGCGTATCCGGGGCATTCGCGATCGCTTTCAGGTGGTGCTGAGCGACATGGCCCCCCGCACCAGCGGCAACCGCTGGACCGATCAGCAGCTTTCCCTGCGGTTGGCGTGGCGGGTGGTGGAACTGGCCCAAAGATTCCTTGCCCTGGGCGGCAATTTTTACTGCAAGGTCTTCGAGGGCGAGGATTTCAAGGAGCTGGTCGATGCAATCCGCCCGATGTTCGGGCAGGTCAAGATTGTCAAACCCAAGAGTTCACGGAGCGAAAGCCGGGAGGTTTTTCTGCTCGGTATGGGGTTTAAAGGGAGTGCGGGATGAGCCAGGGCGGTCTCTCCGCCTGGTTTGTCAAACATTTTTCATGTTAATTCGGTGTTGAGGTTCGAGTATGGCAGGACATTCCAAATGGGCCAATATCAAGCGCCGCAAGGGCGCGGTGGATGCCAAGCGCGGCAAGATCTTCACCAAGATCATCAAGGAAATCATGGTGTCGGCGCGTCTGGGCGGCGGCGATATCAACGGCAACCCGCGGCTTAGGTCGGCGGTGTTGGCGGCCAAGGACGAAAACATGCCCAAGGAGAACATCGAGCGCGCCATCAAGAAGGGTACCGGCGATCTCGATGGTGTCTCCTACGAGGAGATTGTCTACGAAGGCTACGGCCCCGGCGGCGTGGCGATGATGGTCGAGTGCATGACCGACAACCGGGTGCGCACCGTGGCCGACGTGCGCCACTTCTTCAGCAAGTCCGGCGGCAATCTCGGCGAGTCCAACTGCGTCTCCTGGATGTTCGACCGGAAGGGCTCCATCGTCATCGACAGCAGCACCATCTCGGAGGAGAGCCTGATGGAGATCGCCATCGAGGCGGGCGCCGAGGACGTGGTGGCCGAAGACAGCACCTTCCAGGTGCTGACCGCGCCCGACGACTTTGCTGTCGTGTGCGAGGCCCTGAACGCCAAGGGCGTCAAACATGTCGAGGCCGGCATCACCATGGTCCCCAAGAACGTGGTGGAGGTGACGGACGAGAAAGTGGCCAGCCAGCTCATGAAGCTCATCGAGAACCTGGAGGACAACGACGACGTCCAGAAGGTCCACGCCAACTTCGATATCCCCGACGCCATCATGGAGGCCATTTCATAAGCGTCGCGGTCGGCCGGCATAGACAGGCGGGCGGGGTCTCCCGCCGCCTGCTCGGCATCGATCCTGGTTCGCGGGTGGCCGGCTACGGCCTCATCGACCAGCGTGGCAATGAACTGTTCTTCGTGGCCTGCGGCGTCATCCGCACCTCGCCGGACAAATCCTTCCCTGAACGGCTCCAGGAACTCCATAGTGGACTGAGCGAGGTGCTCGCCACCCACCGGCCAAACCACGCGGCGGTGGAGGAGATCTTCACCGCGGTCAATCCCCGTTCCGCCTTGAAACTCGGCCATGCCCGGGGGGTGCTCATTCTCGCCTTGATGCAGGCTGGCCTGCCGGTGGCCGAATTCACCCCCATGGTGGTCAAGCAGGCGGTGGCCGGCTACGGCAAGGCGCCCAAGGAGCAGGTGCAGCAAATGGTGCGCTCCCTCCTCCATCTCTCCGCCAGCCCTTCCCAAGACGCGGCCGATGCCCTGGCCGTGGCCATCTGCCTCGCCAACCATGCCGGGGTTCTCCCGCGCAAACCGTGAGTCATTCCCCCAAGTTATCCTTTGATCCGCGCTGCTTTTCGGGTATGCTGAACGCCATATGATCGCACGCTTACGAGGAGAACTGCTGCATCGCTCGACCGAGGTCTTGGTGGTCGATGTGAACGGGGTGGGCTATGAGGTCCACTTCCCCGAGGCACATCACCATCGTCTGCCGCGGCTCGGCGAGGAGGTGGTGCTTCAGATCCATACCGTGGTCCGCGAGGATGCCATCAGCCTCTACGGCTTTCTCGACGCGGCGGAAAAGGAACTTTTTCTGCTCCTCATGGGGGTTTCGGGTGTGGGGCCGAAGCTCGCCCGCAACATCCTCTCCGCCGCCACCCCGGCCGAGATCAGTCGGGCCATCGCCGCCGGCGACGTGGGGCGGCTCAAGCAACTGCCCGGGGTGGGCAAGAAGACTGCGGAACGGCTCTGTCTGGAACTGAAAGACAAGGTCGATTTCCTCCCCTTGGGCATCACGCCAACCCCCCCGGTGGTAACCTCGCCCGAGGTATTCTGCGATCAACCCTCGCGGGATGCCCTTTCCGCCCTGATGAATCTCGGCTACCCGGCGGTCCGTGCCCGCCAAGCCCTGGAACAGGTGCGTCAGCAACTGGGCGAGGAGGCGTATGGCGCCCTGGCCCTTGAAGAATTGCTGCGCGCCGCGCTGCGAGGGCTGGCATGAACCAGGAAGAACGGATCGTCAGTTCGAAGGTGGCGCCGGAGGACCACTTCGACTCCGACCTGCGGCCCAAATATCTCAATCAGTACATCGGCCAGCAGTCGCTCAAGGAGAACCTGGGCATCGCCATTGCCGCCGCCAAGGGGCGCGGCGAGGCGCTCGATCACCTCCTTTTCCATGGCTTTCCAGGCTTGGGCAAGACCACCCTCGCCTATGTGATCGCCAACGAGATGGGCGCCAACATCCGGGTCACCTCGGGGCCGGTCATCGAGCGGCCCGGCGACTTGGCCGCCATCCTCACCAGCCTTCAGGAGGGCGATGTCCTCTTCATCGACGAGATCCACCGCCTGAACCACGTGGTGGAGGAGATCCTCTACCCGGCCATGGAGGATTACCAGCTCGACCTGGTCATTGGTCAGGGGCCTGGCGCCAGGAGCGTCAAGATGGCCCTGCCGCGCTTCACGTTGGTGGGGGCCACCACCCGCACGGGGCTGCTCACCCCGCCGCTGCGCGACCGTTTCGGCATGGCCCTGCGCCTCGACTTCTACACCCCGGAGGAGTTGGTTGCCATTGTCAAACGCTCCGCCGGGTTGCTGGGGGTCAAGCTCGATGGGGCCGGCGCCACCGAGATCGGCCGGAGGTCCCGCGGCACCCCCCGCATCGCCAACCGGCTGCTCAAAAGGTTGCGCGACTACGCCGAGGTGAAGGGTGGCGGCACCATCACCGCGCAAGTGGCGGACGCGGCCCTTTCCATGCTGGGGGTCGATCACATGGGGCTCGACGACATGGATCGCCGCATCGTGCTGGCCATCATCGACAAGTTCCAGGGCGGCCCCATTGGGGTGGAGACCCTGGCCACCATGGTCTGCGAGGAAAAGACCACCCTGGAAGATGTCTACGAGCCGTTTCTCATCCAGATCGGGTTCCTGATCCGCACCCCGCGCGGCCGCATGGCCACCCAAGCAGCCTATGAACACTTCGGCCGCGCCCTGCCCAGACAGCGTCCCACGGCCATGGATCAGGAGAGTTTGCTGTTTTAGCAGCGGTTCAGCCTGTTGACGGATTTGTCGCGCTCATCTAGACTGACTTCGGAACGCCTATGACCAAGACGAAATTGACTGTCCGCGATATCCGCCGCATGAAGGAGCATGGGGAGAAGATCACCATGCTCACCGCCTATGATGCGCGTTTTGCCAGCCTGATCGACGAAGCGGGCATCGACCTGGTGCTGGTCGGCGATTCGCTGGGCATGGTGGTGCTGGGCTATGAATCCACTGTGCCGGTCACCATGGCAGAGATGCTCCACCATGCCAAGGCCGCCAAAAGCGGGGTGCGCCGGGCGGTGCTGGTGGGCGACCTGCCCTTTCTCTCCTATCAGATCGATGTGCGGGAGGCCATTCGCAATGCCGGCCGCTTTCTCAAGGAGGCGGGCTGCGACGCGGTGAAGCTCGAGGGCGGCGAGGAGGTGTGCGACACGGTGGCGGCCATCGTGCGGGCAGGCATCCCGGTTATGGGCCACATCGGTCTTACTCCGCAGACCGCGGGCCAGCTCGGCGGTTACAAGGTGCAGGGCAACGAGTTGGAATCGGCTCAGAAGATGCTGCGCGACGCCAAGGCGCTGGCAGCGGCTGGCGCCTTTGCCCTGGTGCTGGAGTGCATCCCGGATCGATTGGCCGCGGCGATCACCGAGGCGATCGGTATCCCCACCATCGGCATCGGCGCCGGTCCTTACTGCGACGGCCAGGTGTTGGTGACCCACGATCTGGTCGGCATGTTTGAAAAGTTCGTCCCGCGTTTCGTGAAACAGTATGCCAACCTCGCCCCGCAGATCAAGGAGGCGATCACCTCCTTCCGTGACGAGGTGCGGAGCGGGGCCTATCCGGACGCCGCGCACAGCTTCCCGATGCAGGACGAGGTGATGCAGCGCCTGCGTCACGAATCATGACCGCCGGAGTGAGAGGCGTATGGACATAGCAACCATCATCGGCGTGCTTTTTGGCTCCACCGTCCTCATCGCCGCCATTTTTTTAGGCGGCAAGATGATGCTCTTTGTGGATCTGCCGGCATTCCTCATCGTGGGTGGCGGGGTTACCGCCACCGCATTCATCCGCTTCAGCATGGCCGAGGTGATGGGTTCCATCCGGGTGGCGGCCAATGCCTTTTTTCTCCGGCCGACCCAACCCCAGGAGCTTATCCGGGAGATCATCACGCTCTCCCACGTCGCGCGCAAGAACGGCCTGATCGTTCTCGATCAGCAACCCATCCGCGACCCCTTTCTGAAGCGGGCGGTCATGTTCTGCGTCGATGGCCACGAGGCGGAATTCATCGAGGAGGTGCTGCAACGGGAGGTGAATCTGACCGTGGATCGCCATGAGGTCGGCCAGAGCGTCTTCCGGGGCATGGGCGAATCGGCTCCGGCCTTTGGCATGATCGGTACCTTGCTGGGGCTGGTGCAGATGCTGGCCAAGATGCATGATCCTTCGACCATCGGGCCGGCCATGTCGGTGGCCATGCTGGCGACCTTTTATGGCGCGGTCTCAGCGTATCTCTTCTTCATTCCGCTGGCCGACAAACTGGCCCTGCGGAGCCAGGAGGAGGAGCGGAACCGTCGGCTGATCATCAACGGCGTGCTGGGTATTCTCAAGGGGTTGAATCCTCGGGTCATGGAGGAATTCCTTGAAACCTTCCTGCCGCCGAAGCAGCGTAAGGGGCGGTTGTTGAAGGGAGGAGGCGAGGCATGACGAGTGGCGAGGGACGCAGAAGGGTGCGCAGCAGAGGGCGGGGAGCCCCCCTCTGGATGATCACCTTTGCCGACATGATGTCACTCATGTTCAGCTTTTTCATTCTGCTCCTCTCCTTTTCCAGCATGGACAAACCCCGCTTCGAGAAGGCCTCCGGGTCGTTGCGGGAGGCCTTTGGTGGGCAACGGCAGGTCATCGTCTTCGAGCCGCCCATCGGACAGGTCGTTACCCCCCCGCCGGAGCAATCGGTTCTGGCTGGTTTCCGGCGGCAGGTGACCGAGGCATTCAAGGAGCAGATCAACGCCGGGCTTATCACCGTGGCGGGACGAGGTGACTTGGTTATCGTGCGGATGCGGGATTCCCTGGTCTTTGATGCGGGGCGGGCCGACCTCAAGGAGGAATGCAAGCCGCTCCTCGACAAACTGGGTGCGGCCTTGGCCCAGACCGAGGCGGTCCTTTTGGTTGGTGGCCATACCGATAACCTGCCGCCCCGGTCCGATGCGCCCTTCTCCTCCAACTGGAGTCTGTCGGCGGCGCGGGCGGTGAAGGTGGTGGAATATCTCGTTGCCCGCGATCACCTGCCCGACGACCGTTTCTTTGCCGTGGGCTATGCCGACGGCGAGCCGGTGGCCAGCAATGCCACGGAAGAGGGCCGGACCCAGAACCGGCGGGTTGAGTTCCGGATTGCCACCCGTCAGGGCATGCAGAATTTCTGACCCGTTTTTCCGGCGAGCGGTGCAGCGGAAAGGGTAGGCACAATTTTCAGGCAGCATGGTGAGAGATGATGGCGGAAGGGAATCGACGGGGATCGGTGCGGGTGGCGGATCGGCTGTTGTTGGCGGCAAAGCGGGTGACGCCGGAACACTATCGGGCCGTGGTCGCCGATTATGAGCATGGTATTTCGCTGTACAACCAGGAGGGGTTGGCCGATATCCAGATGTACGTCGGCGCGGAGGGGGCCTTGAACCGGATCAAGGAACGCGATGCCGATCTGGCCGAATTCCTGCGGCACCTGGACCACAAACTCAACCTGCTGCTCAAACGCGTCCAGGGCGAGCGTACCTTGTTTGATGAGTTGCGGCTCCAGAAGGTCAATCTGAGCGGTTCCGGCATCGCCTTTGAGGCGGAGGAGGAGTTCCGGAAGGGCGAGCTGCTGGAGTTGCATCTCGTCCTCTTGCCGGCCTACACCTATATCTGCTGTTTCGGCACCGTGGTCAGCTGTGAGCAGGTCGGTCCCAAGGAGCGGAAGAAGACGGCTTACCGGCTTGGGGTCGAGTTTACCCTGATCACGGATGATGACCAGGAAAAGCTGATCCAGCACACCTTTAAACAGCAAAGCCTCGCCCTGCGTAATCGGCGGCTGGGCGCTCCGTGAGAAGAGGGGCGACAATGCGACTCATTGACCCGGCAGCGGTGACCAGGGCGGTACGGGATCTGGCGATTGCCGCGGCTTGTGACCTGGAACCCGATATCCTCGATGCCCTGCTCGCGGCCCGTGACCGTGAAATCTCACCGCTGTCGCGGAACATTCTTGAGCTGTTGCTGACCAACAGCGATATTGCCAGCCGGGAAAAGATCCCGGTTTGCCAGGATACCGGCATTGCGGTGATTTTTGCCTTTCTGGGCCGCGAGGCACGGGTAGGAGGCGATCTGGCCATCGCCATTCAGGAAGGGGTACGCCAGGGTTACAGCGAGGGATTTTTACGTATGTCGGTCTGCGATCCCCTGACCCGGGTCAACACCATGACCAACACCCCGGCCGTGATCCATCTGGAGCTGGTGGAAGGGGATACCCTCCGGCTCTGCATGTTGCCCAAAGGCTGTGGCAGCGAGAACATGAGCGGCCTTGCCATGCTGCCGCCTTCGGCCGGTAAGCCGGGGATCGTCCGCTATGTCTCCGAGCTGGTGGTGAAGGCAGGATCCAACCCCTGCCCGCCGGTTACGGTGGGGGTTGGGATCGGTGGCTCTTTTGAAAAGGCGGCCCTGCTCGCCAAGCAGGCCTTGCTGCGGCCAGTGGGGCAACCTGCTGACCGCCGAGACGTGGCTGACCTCGAAACAGAGATTCTGACCGTCATCAATGAACAGGGGCAAGGGGTGCATGGCATGGGCGGCAACAACACCGCCTTGGCCGTGCATATCGAGGTCTACCCTTCCCACATCGCCAGCCTGCCGGTGGCGGTGAACATTCAGTGCCATGCCCATCGGCACAAGGAAATCATCCTCTAGCCATGTCACTCCTGCGCTATGAACCGAGATTTTTTGCCGACCTGGTCAAAGTGATCCTGCCTTTGACGGCGGAAACCATGGCCGGGCTTGAGGCTGGTGACCTGGTCAGCCTGAGCGGGGTGCTCTATACCGGTCGCGATCAGACCCATCGCCGGCTCTGCGCCCTGCTCGAACAGGGGGAGCCGCTGCCGGTCGATTTGCGGGGGCAATTGCTTTATTATGTCGGCCCGACGCCAGCCAGGCCGGGGCAGGTCATTGGCGCCGCCGGCCCTACCACCAGTTACCGCATGGATGCCTATACCCCCCAGCTCCTGGCCTTGGGACTCGCCGCCACCATGGGTAAAGGGGCGCGTTCCTGGGCAGTGCGGCAGGCCATGCGTCAGGAAGGTGCCATCTACCTCGCTACCATTGGTGGGGCCGGGGCGCTGCTTTCGAAGTGCATCAAAAAGAGCGAGCTGGTCGCCTTTGCCGATGCCGGTCCGGAGGCGTTGTTCCGTTTCGAGGTGGAAGGGTTCCCGGCGGTGGTGATCAACGACCTCGCCGGTCGAGACTACTACGAGATGGTGGCAGCGAAGCAGGGAAGCTGAATGCCCCCTGCTTCGCGTTGTGGCCGGGCTTTGTCCGTCCGCGGCGCGGTGGCGTGATTACTTTGAGCTGTTGGCCGCCCTCGGGGCGAAGATGTTCACTCCCTTGAGCAACATCAGCGCGGCCTGAAGCTGCTGATCCTTCCCGAGGTCGCCCGGTTGTCTCTTGACCTCGTCCTTCCCCTTGCCATCATTCACGGCCGGCTCTTCCTTTTTGGTGCCGTTTTCCTTCTCCTCCGGGAGGCCGTTGGTGATGTGATGCTTGAGGTCCTTTTCGCGGAGGAACTGGTGCTTCTGCTGCGTGAGGTTTTCGCCTTCATCCTCGGCCGCCTCGCGGTTCTGCACCACGACATCGGGGGTGATGCCCTTGGCCTGGATTGATTCACCGCTCGGCGTATAGTAACGGGCCGTGGTGAGCCGGAGGCCGGAGCCGTCATTCATCGGGATGATGGTCTGGACCGACCCCTTGCCAAAGGTCTGGGTGCCGAGGATGATTGCCCGTTTGTGGTCCTTAAGGGCGCCGGCTACGATTTCCGAAGCGCTGGCGCTGCCTTCGTTGACCAGCACGACAATGGGGAATTTGTAAGTCTCCTTGTTGGGCTCGGCCTCAAAGACCATGTTCTGATCCTTGATGCGCCCTCTGGTGGAGACGATGACCCCCTTGTCGATGAAGAGGTCGGCCATGCGCACCGCCTGGTCGAGCAGGCCGCCGGGGTTGTTGCGCAGATCGATGACCAGCCCCTTGATGGCGCCTTCCTTTTCGAAGTCCTTCAGCGCCTTCTGGAAGTCTTGAGTGGTCTTGGACTGGAACTGGATAACCCGGATGTAGGGATAGCCTGGTTCCAGCAGCTTCGACTTGACGCTGATGATCGGGATGACGTCGCGGACGATGGTGAAATCCTTGAGTTCTCTCCACCCCTCGCGGAGGATGGAGATGGTCACCTTGCTTCCCTTGGGGCCACGCAGCCTTTTCACCGCGTCGTTGATGGAGAGATCCTTGGTCGGTTCGCCATCGATCTTGATGATCTTGTCTCCGGCCTTAAGGCCCTTCTGGAAGGCCGGCGTGCCCTCGATGGGGGAGATGACGGTGAGGACGCCATCACGCATGGAAATTTCAATGCCGATACCGGAGAAACTGCCCTTGGTCTCGACTTGCAGTTCCTTGTACTCATCGGGCTTCATGTAGGAGGAGTGTGGGTCGAGGGTGCCGAGCATCCCCTTGATGGCGCCCTGGACGAGATCGTCGAGGTTCACCTCGTCCACATAGTTTTCCTGGACCAGACTCAGGACATTGGAGAAGGTCTCAAGGCTTTTGTAGGCGTCCTGGGTTTTGGCGGCGACGCGTGGAGGCTGTGTCCACAGCGCCATGACGAGCAAGACGCCGATGAGTGCGAAGGGAATGGTCAAGCGTTTCAGGAGGGTTTTCTTCTTCTCGGTCATAAAGGCAATCCACGCCGCCAAAATTTTAAGGAATAACACATTGACCATCGGTTATGGTCGGAGGTTTCCCAATTCTTTGTAAAATAGCACGTCATAAAGTTTGCAGCAACGATTTTCCTAGGTTTTTCCAGATGATACCATGCGCGGTGAGGTCAGCGGCGGGTGGCGGTAATTTTGAGCTTGGCGTTGTTGACCCAGTGGAGCGGGTTTTCCGGGGTGGTGCCATGACGGATTTCGAAGTGGAGGTCTTCGCCGAGGCCTTCCTTCTGGGTGCTCATGGTGGCGAGAACCTCGCCACGACTCACGACCTCGCCCTCTTTTTTGCGGAGTTCGCCCACCCGCGACATCAGACTGAAATAATGGTCGCCATGGTCAATGATGATGATTGTCCCGTAACCGCGTAGTATCCCGGCATAGACAACCTTGCCGCCGTAGATGGCCCGAATCGGCGCACCTGGTTCGGTGGTGATGTCGATACCGTTTTGGATGGTGGCGATGCCGAACTTGCCACTGTCGTTGGTGCCGAAACGGGTGGTGACGGTGCCGGAAACCGGTGGGTCGAGTCGGCCCTTGCTGGCGGCAAAGGCGCCGCCGCCGGCGGCGACGCCACCCCGGGATGCGGCTGTTTTATGGCGAGCCATCGCTTCCTGCTTCAGCTTCTCCAGGGTGATGTTGAGTCGCTGGGCCGCGCCTTCAATCTCCGCCAGTGCCTGTTGGTGGAGTTTCTTCTCGGTCTTGACCCGTCGCAACAACGTGGCACGCTGGGTGTTGGTTTCCGCCAGCTGTTGCTCCTCTGCCTTTACTTCCGCGATACTGGCGACCAGTGCCTTTTCCTCTCTCGCCAGAACATCATGGGCCGCGGTAATTTGGGTGATTTTGGCCCGATAGTCGCTGAGCGCCTTCCGGTCATACTGGATGAGGTGACGAAAGTATTCGTCGAAGTTGAGCAGGTCGGGTATCGACTCCCGGGCAAAAAGAACATTGAGGACGTCGGTCTGCCCCAAGCGGTAGAAGGCCGCCAGCCGTTTTTGCATGTGGAGGCGGTTTCCTTCTTTGGCGGCCTTGGCGTTTTCGAGTTCTGCCCGTTTTTCGGCGATCAGTTTTTCATGGCGATCAAGGTCGGCCTGCATTCCCTGGAGACGGGCGCGTTCCTGCCGGAGCTTGGTTTCCAAGGAGTCCATTTCAGCCAGCAGGTTTTCTTCCTTCTGGCTGCTCTCCTTCACCCGGGCGCGCTGGCTTTCCACCCCCCGCTGCAGCCGTTCCATCTTTTTCTGCTGTTCGACCAGCCGGTTTTCGGCGTTGGTGGACTCAGCAGCCACCCTCGGCACCAATGGCGGCAGCACCATCAGGAGGCAGAGGGCCATGGTTAAGGCGGTAAGGCGTTTCATGGTGGCTAGATGCGGAGAAATTTGCGAATGGAGAAGATGGCGCCGCCGGTACAGAGCAGGACGCTCACGCCGATGATGATCGCCACCATCATCGGGGAGAAGAAATGGAATTCGAAAAGGCTGAGAATCCCGGGACCGCTGAATTTCTGAACGATCGACTGATAGAGGAGATAGAGGGCGGTCATGCCGAGACCCGAGCCGAACAGGCCTTGGAGTATGCCCTCGATGAGCAACGGGCCGCGGACATAGAAGCTGCTGGCCCCAAGCAGCCGGAGGATTTCCAGTTCCTCCTGGCGGGCGATGACGGTAAGTCGGATGGTGTAGGAGACGATGAAGGTCATGCTGAGGATGAGCAGGGTGCCGCTCATCAGCACGATGAGTTGCAACAGGTTGGTGAAGTAGCTGAAGCGTTGCAGCCAGGCATTGCCGTATTGCACTTTGGCTGCCCCGGGTAACGTGCGCAGGTAGCGGGCAAACTCCTCAATGCGGGTGAGGTTGTTCAGGGTTTTCTGGGGGAACACTTCAATGGAGGGTGGCAGAAAGTCGGAACCGAGATCGGCCAGCACGTCCCGGTCGTTGCCAAGCTGTTTGCTGAGTCGCTGGTAGGCCTGCTGGCGGGAAACGAAGACGATTTTTTCCACCTCGCCGAATTCGCGGATCTTGCGTTCGAGCTGAGGCCGCAACTCAGGCACCGGTTCAGAGTTAAGGTAGACGATGAGGCGGATGTCGTTGCCGAGCCGGTCGCTGGCCCGGAGCATGTTCATGTAGACCAGGAAGAAGAAGGAAAAGAGCAGCACCGAAAGCACCACAGTCATTAACGTCATGAGTTGGGTGCCCCAGGTTTGCCGGTAGTTGCGGCCTGCCTGGCGCAGGATCATGGCAGCGACTTTTTTCATGGAGCCTCCTCCTCGCTCCCGGCCGCGGCGGTATCGTCCAACGCGAAGTCCAGGTCGAAGACTTCGTCCGGTTCGCCGGCAAGCTCGATGTCGTCTGTTTCCTCCGGCTCGGGCAAGGTGACCGGCATGACTTCGTAGGCCAGCGCCGGGGCGGTTTCATCGACAAGCTTTTCTGCCGCCGGTTCGATCAGGGTGCCATGCACCAGGCGCAACACCCGGTGGTTGGTGCCGCGGTAGAGTGATTCGTCATGGGTGGCCACCACGATGGTGGAACCCTCGGCATTGAGGGTGTTGAACAGTGTCGCCACCTGTTCCGTTGCCTTGGCATCCAGGTTGCCGGTCGGTTCGTCGGCCAGCAGGAGGGGCGGTCTGTTGGCGGCGGCTCTGGCGAGCGCTACCCGCTGTTGCTCCCCGCGGGAGAGCTTGCCGGCCAGTCTGTCCCGTTTGTCGGCAATGCCGAGGATCTCCAGCAGCTCTTCAACGCGGTGCCTGATCGTCTGCCGGCTCTGATAGGTGACCTCCATGGCCATCGCGATGTTTTCGAGGGTGGTCCGTTTCGGCAGCAGCCGGAAATCCTGGTAGGCGACGCCGATTTTTTGACGCATCTTTTGGATGCCAGCGGGCCGCACCCGGGAGAGGTTGCGGCCGACCACCTCCACTACGCCGTTGGTGGGAGCCTCGATGTTGCACATCAATTTGAGCATGGTGGTCTTGCCGGCGCCGCTCCTGCCGGTCAGAAAAAGCATCTCGCCACGCATGATCGAAAGCGAGACCTCCTGCAGGGCCACCACGTCGGGCGGATAGACCTTGGTTACCTTGATGAACTCCACAACCGATCGGCCCGGTGTTTCCGTGATCACAACGGTCCTCCTTGCTGGAACCTGGCGAAACGCCTTGACTCTTTTTCTTTTTTAACGACTAACAGATGAATAATACAGAAAAAAAAGTCCATGATGAAAAAAAATTGACACTTTTTTTCGTCCTGATGTATACCCAATAACATAACATTCGAAATTTATTAAGAGAAACTGGCGCGTTCGCGCCGATTACGAGGCCCCATGCCCAAGCGATCCTTGCTGACTGTCGGTCCTGCTCCTGCCACTCTGACGGAACTCTTCAAAAGAATTGAAAAAAAATGGGGATCGGTGACATGGTTGCCGACGACTGCGGCGGCGACCAGTTGGCTTGACGGCAATCCGTGCGCAGCGGTTTTTCTCCATGCCCCCGACGGCCTCAACGAAGAGGCCTTGTCCTTTGTGGAGGGGGCGGTTGCGGCGGACCTTCCCTGTGTGGTGCTGGCAGGGCGGCCGTCGGTGGCCGAAGCCATGGCCGCCGCTCGGGCGGGGGCGAGCGAGTATGTCGAGTCGCCTTTTGCCTGGGCGGCCCTTGACGCGGCCTTGGGCCGTTTCCTGGGCGAAGGCGGCACGGAATTGGTAGCCGACAGCGAGCCGCAAGGCTGCGCTGCCATTGTCGGCAAGAGCGACCGGATGGCCAAGGTTTTTACCTTGATCAAGAAGGTGTGCGACACCGATACCACGGTGCTGGTCCGCGGCGAGTCGGGCACCGGCAAGGAACTCATTGCCCAGGCCCTCCATTATGAAGGAACCCGTCGCAACGGGCCCTTCATTGCCGTCAACTGCGGCGCCATCCCTGGGGAGTTGTTGGAAAGCGAGCTGTTCGGCCACGAAAAAGGTGCCTTTACCCACGCCATCCGAACCCGGATGGGGCGCTTCGAATTGGCCCACGGCGGCACCGTCTTCCTGGACGAGATCTCCGAGATGAGTCCGATGCTCCAGGTGAAACTGTTGCGGGTCCTACAGGAGCGCAAGTTCGAGCGGATCGGTGGAACCCGGACGATTCAGTCCGATTTCCGGATCGTAGCCGCCACCAACCGCGACCTGGACCAGGAGGTCGCCGAAGGGCGCTTCCGGGAGGACCTTTACTACCGCCTCAACGTCATTCCCATCGAGGCGCCGCCCCTCAGAGAGCGCAAGGGCGATATCGCCTTGCTCATCGACTATTTTATTGAGAAGTTCAACCGGGTTCGCCAGAAGAAGATCAGCGGCGTGACGCCCGAGGCGATGCGCCAGTTGCTGCACTATCCATGGCCAGGGAATGTGCGGGAGTTGGAAAATACCGTGGAGCGCATGGTGATCCTGGCCGCTGGGCGGGAGTTGGCGGTCGAGGACCTGCCTGACCGGGTGGTTGGCACGCTCCCGGCCGCCACGGCGGCACAGGATGTGCATGAAATACCAGGTGAAGGGTTTTTCCTGAACGAGGTGGTGGCGGATTTCGAAAAACGGCTGATCGTCCAGGCCTTAGACCAGACCAGCTGGGTCAGGAACCGCGCAGCCAAATTGCTCAACGTCAACCGCACCACCCTCATCGAGAAGATGAAGCGTTTTGGGTTGATGCAATCGGAAAACGGGACCTGATGGTGTAGGTTTTTTGACAGGGATATCCATGTGATGGCCAACCGGCTTTCCCTCATAGTGCTGTGCCTGGTGCTCGCCGTTTGCCCTCTTTGGGCAGCGGAGAAGGGCGGCGCACCTCAAGCTGGCGCGGCCAACACCCCGACCACCACCGCGCAACCGGCCACGGCAGAAAGCCTGTGGCAGGACGCGACTGCGGCGGCCGGGGCCGCGAAGTGGTCCGATGCCTCGGCGCTCTACCAGCGTGTCTACGACGAGTTTCCCGATTCCGCCAAGGCGGAGGAGGCCCTGTGGCAGGCGACGCAATCGGCCAAGAAGGCGGCCGATCTGGCAACCGACCCGGACTGGGAGGGGGTGCGCAACCTCTTCCGCCTCTTTACCTCCGAGTATCCCAAGTCCGCCCACTATCCCGAGGCCTATTTCGAATTGGGCGTCACCCATTACCGCATGGAGCTTTTTCTGGAGGCAGCCACCTATTTCAAGCTGTTCCAGAAGCGCTATCCGCAATCGCCGCTGGTGCCCGCCGCCCAGTACTGGCAAGGCAAGACCCTGGTGAAGCTTGGTCGTCTGGATCAGGCCATCACCGCCTTCCAGAAGGTGCTGCAAGGCGCGGATGAGAAGCAGCGGACACTGGCCGCCATCGGCATCGGCAATGCCTATGCGGCCAAAAAGGATTACCCCAAGGCCATCGCCACCTTCGAGGAGTTGCTGGTCAAGACGCCGCGCGCGTCCTTTGAGGAGCCTGATCTGCTCCGCTCCCTCGGCCTGGCCTATCTCGAGGCGGGCAAGGAGGCGGAAGGACAACGCCGCCTCTTTTACTTTCTCAATCTGGCCCCGCAGTCGCCTCATCGTTTCGAGGTGCTCTTCGAGTTGGGCGAGAGCTTCCACCGGCAGGGCGATGATGCCACCGCCCAGAAACTCTACGCCAAGATCGTGGAGGAGGGAGAGGCGGGAACCCGGCCGGTGCTTCTTTCCCAGTTTCGGCAGACCGAATACCTCGACGACCCCTATCGGAAACTGGCAAGCTGGCAGCGCCGTCGCGATCTGAACGACCCGGAGGGGGACAAGCTCTATCAGGCCGTGGTGGACGGCTACCGGGATGAGCCCATCGCCCAGGATGCCCGCTACGCCCTTTTCCTCCGCTATCGGGCCCGCGGGAATTTCGATCTGGCCATGGCCATGGGGAAAAGTTTCCTGCGCAACGAGCCACCGGGACCGAATCCGGGCGAGGCGGGCGACGCCGGCGCCGAGGTGATGACGGACTTGGTGGAGGACCTGTTGCAACGCGGCCAGTATCAGGAGGTTGTGAAGCTCTATCAGGCCGAGCTCGCCCAGGTGGATAAGTCCAAGAACGGCCGGCTGCGTTACCTCATCGGCCAAGCCTACCAGGCGCTGGATCAGAACGCCCAGGCCGCGGCGCTTTACTATCGGGCTACGGCCTTCCCGCTTTCCGATGCGGACAAGCTCGATCTTTACATCCGTCGCGCCCATGTCTATCTGACCCAGAAGGACCTGCCCTCGGCGGAGCGGCTGCTGGAGTTCCTGCGCAAGACCTATGCCGGCACCAAGGATCTTGGCGAGATTCTTTACTACAGCGGCCGGTTGCGCGAGGAGCAGAAGCGTTACGGCGAGGCCCTCGCCTTTTACGATCAGGCGTTGCCGCAGTTGACCCAGCCGGAGAAGAAACAGCTCTGCGGTGAGGGGCGTCTCCGCATGCTGCTTCAGGCCAGGCGTTTCTCCGAGATGCTGGTCAGCCTCGATACTTACCGGAAGGAAGGCTGGCTCAGTGTCACCGCGTTGCAGGGCTGGTACCGCAAGGTAGGGGATATGCTGCGTCAGGAGAAAAAGACCGACGAAACGGTCAAGGCGTATCTCGCGGCGGTGGGCGAAAAGATGCCCCAGCAGGGCGAGGTGGCCCAGAGCGTGCACCTGCATCTCGGCGACCTGCTGGTGCAGCTCGGAGAAGTCGACCAGGGGCGCGACCAGTTCCGCAAGGCACAGACCGGCACGGATCCGTATCTCAAGAAGCTCGCCGAGGAGCGCCTGAACCAGCTTGAGATCGACCAGTCGCTTACGGCTCTGAAGCCCCTCTTGCGCAAAAAGTGAACACGTCAGGCGTTGCGATTGCAGATGGCCACCTTTTTTGACAATACGGCCGAAAATCTTCGGGAGTTCCTTTTCGCCATGCTGGAAAGCATGCCCGGCGGTGTCCTGCTGGTGGAGCCCGCCGGCATCCTTATCGCGGCCAATCAGAAGGCCCGCCAGTTGCTCCATCTCGCCGGCCTTGCGATCCAGAACCAGAACTGCTGGGAATTGCTGCAACGGGAGTTCGGGATGACGGCGGCGGAACTCGCGGCGCTCGGTCACGCGGGCGGCTCGGTACTGATTGCCCATCAGGCCGCGGCGGGACAGGGGCGGTCGCACCTGCTCCTCTCCCGCAACGATCTCCAGAGCCCTTTCCGTCATGTCGGCGGTTTTTTCCTGGTGATCGAGGATGTCACCTATCCGGCCATGGTCGAGGCCCAGTTCGAACGACGCAAGCGCTTCAGCGCCATGCAGGACATGGCCGAGGCGATGAGTCAGGAGTTGAAGAACCCCCTGGGCAGCCTGGAATTGCTCGCTTCGTTGCTGCAGCGAGAACTGGCCGCTGATCAGGATTACCAACGGATTACCACCCAGATGCTCAACGCGGTGCGCACCATGAGCCATCTGCTTGACAACCACCTGACCTTTGCCCGACTGCCGACGGCGACGCGGCGCGAATTCCCGGTTGGGCAGGCGGTTGGCGCCGTCCTCGACAAATTGCGTTTGCTGGGGCATGAGCAGGGGGTCTCTTTCGAGGCGGAGCTGCGGCACCAGCTGGATTTATTCTGGGGCGATGCCGAACTCTTCGGCCAGCTGCTGCTGAATCTCGGGATCAACGCCATGGAAAGCATGCCGGCCGGTGGGGTCGTCCGGATCGCGACGCGCACCTTGCCGCCCTCTCGCCTCCATGCGCCACTCTTGGAGATCAGCTGTGCTGACACGGGGGATGGCATTGCGCCAGCCGATCAGGCCCGTATCTTTGACCCATTTTTTACCACCAAGGGAGGAAGCCGCGGACTGGGGCTCGCCATCGTGCACCACATCGCCGAGGCCCACGGCGGTGTGGTCCGGGTGGAGAGCGAGCCGGGGAAGGGGTCGCTTTTTACTGTCCTGTTGCCCTGCGAGCAGGGAGGTTCCTGGAAATCGCCATGCGTGAGATGCAACCATGCCTGAAATGAGTCGCCGGATTCTTGTTGTCGATGACGAGCAGAACATGCGGGTGGCCTTGTTCGAGGCGTTGAGCCGCAACGGCTATGAGGTGCTGGTGGCGGAGAGCGGTCGCATGGCCCTTGAGATGATGCGCAAGGGGGCGCCGGATCTGGTGATCAGCGACATCAAGATGCCGGCCATGGACGGGATCGAATTGCTGCACCATATCAAGGCCGGCTGGCCGGAGCTGCCGGTGGTGATCATCACCGGCTATGCCACGGTGGAAACCGCCTTGGAGGCCATGAAGCGCGGCGCCTTCGATTATATCCTCAAGCCGTTTCCGGTGGAGGTGATCGAGGAGACGGTGAAGCGGGTCTTTGCCGGAGTCGCCCGGCCGTCCGCTGTCAGTCCGGCGGCGGCGCGGGTGGTGCCGGCCGCCGAAACGGCGGCCGCCATGCGGCCGATCGTCGGTCGGGACGCCAAGTTGTTGGCCCTGCTGGAGCGGGCCAGGGCGGTGGCCTCCAGCAAGGCGACGGTGTTGATCCTCGGTGAATCCGGTACCGGCAAGGAGGTCATTGCCCGACTCATCCACCATGCGAGCGCCCGGCGGGAGGGGCCGTTCGTGGCCCTGAATTGCGCGGCTCTGCCGGAGGGATTGCTCGAAAGCGAACTGTTCGGCCACGAAAAAGGCGCCTTTACCGGGGCGATTGTCACCAAGAAAGGCAAATTCGAACTGGCCGACGACGGCACCCTGCTGCTGGACGAGATCGGTGAAATCCCCCTCCATCTCCAGGCCAAGCTGCTGCGGGTATTGCAGGAGGAGGAGGTGGACCGTCTCGGCGGCAAGGCGCCGATCAAGATCGATGTCCACGTGGTCGCCACCACCAACCGCGATCTGCAGGAGGCGGTGGCCAAGGGCGATTTCCGGCAGGATCTCTACTATCGGATCAATGTGATTCCTTTGCGGCTTCCCCCGCTGCGGGAACGGCAGGGGGACATCCCATTGCTGGCCGCCCACTTTGTCGAAAAATACGCCTGCCAGTATGGGCGACCGCTCAAGAAACTCTCTGGCGCCGCCCTGGCGCGCTTCCTTGCCTATGCCTGGCCGGGCAACGTGCGTGAAATGGAAAACATGATCGAACGGGCGGTGCTGCTCGGCGTGGACCAGGAACTGGAACCCTGGGACTTCTGGGAGGAGGTGGAGCGGCCCGTCGGCATGCCGACCGCGACGGTGGGCCCCCAGGCGGCAGGGGCGGTCGAATCGGCGAACGCGCAGGCGGCGATCGCGGTCGAGGGCCAGAGTCTGCGGGAGGTGGAGCGGCAGATGATCATGCAGGCGCTGGAGAAGACCGGCAATAACCGGACTCATGCCGCGAAGATTCTGGGAATCAGTGTCCGCACCCTCCGTAACAAGCTAAACGAATACCGTTCCCAGGGCGTGTTCGACTGAACTGTTATTCGCTGTTATTGCGTGATTTTCTGGCAACGACCTCTCTTTTATTCCTTTTGTCTCGTTTTCTGGCACCGTATTTGCAAATAAAACCGGCAGCGGCACAACCCGAACACAGGGAGGTCACCATGCCGGTCAATAAACTTTATGGCGGCAGCATTGCGATGATGCGGCAGGCGCTTGATCTGCGCCTGGAAAAACAGGGCCTGATCCAGTCGAACATCGCCAACCAGCAGACCCCAGGCTATACCACCCAGGATTTTTCCTTTGCCAAGGTGATGGAGCGGACCATGAGCGGCCAGGGGGATCTGGTTCGGACTAATGCCAAACATTTGACAGTCGATCCGATGGCGGCGACCAAGAGCGGGGAGTTCGGCAAGGAGGGGAGACCGGTCGATCTGGATGAGGAAATGGTCAAACTGTCGGAAAACCAGCTCATGTACCAGGTGACCACGCGGCTCATCACCAAGAAATTTGAGACGTTGCAATACGCCATCGACGAAGGAGGAAAATAAGCCATGGATGAACTCACTGCCATGCAGATCAGCGGTTCGGCGTTGAAGGCGGAGCGGGCACGCCTGAATATTGCGGCCATGAACCTGGCCAACGCCAACACCACCCGCACCCTCGAGGGCGGGCCGTATAAGGCCAAGTCGGTGATCTTTGCCGCCAAGCCTTTGGAAGGCAACTTCCGGGACACCCTGAATTCCACGGCCGAACGGTTGCGGACCGTGGAGGTCGCGGCGGTGGTCGACGACAAGGCACCGTTCAAGGAGGTCTACGATCCCTCCAACCCAGATGCCGACGCCAACGGGATCGTCCGGATGCCCAATGTGAACGTGGCGGAGCAGATGGTGGACATGATCGATGCCCGTCGCTCCTATGAGGCCAATGTGACCGCGCTCGATGCTGTCAAAAATATGGCGATGCGGGCGTTGGATATCGGCCGATAACCATCAACCGAAGACCCGCCGCCCAACGGCTGGTTT
The DNA here is from genome assembly GCA_021802645.1 of Deltaproteobacteria bacterium. GTDB lineage: Bacteria > Desulfobacterota > Desulfobulbia > Desulfobulbales > Desulfurivibrionaceae > JAJZRJ01. The sequence continues at coordinate 33,850 of JAJZRO010000003.1, forward strand.
CCTTTTCTAAAGGAGTGGCACCATGAAAGAACTCTCCATGTCAACCGTCGCCCCGGCCGGACTTGCCGCACCGCGCCCCACCAAGGCGCCCCAAGGTAATGCCGTCGGCGGCTTCGGCGAGATGCTCAACCGGTCCATCGCCGCCGTGAACAACCAACTGGGGGAGGCGGACACGCTGAGCCAAGGGCTCGCCAGCGGCCAGCACGCCAATATCCATGAGACGATGATCGCCGTCGAGCAGGCCGGCATTTCCTTCCATCTCATGACCCGCGTGCAGCAGAAGGTGCTCGACGCCTATCAGGAAGTCATGAGGATGCAACTCTAATCCGTTCTTTTCGGTAAGGGGGATGTATGGCAGGGCCTAAGGAGATTCTTGCGCAGTTCGTTTCGGTCGTTCGGGGATTGACCCTTGCCCAGAAGCTGATGGGGCTCGCCGTGATCACGGTGGTGGTGGGTGGCCTCATTGCCTTGACGACGGTGGGCGGCGAGGCCACCGGCGACTATAAGGTGCTCTTTTCCGGCCTGACCCAGGACGATGCGGCCGAGGTGGTGAGCCGCCTGAAGGAGCAGCGAATTCCCTACAAACTCTCCGAGAGCGGCGGCGCCATCATGGTGCCGGCCAGTCAGGTGTATGAGGTGCGGTTGAACATGGCGGGGCAGGGACTGCCTCGCGGTGGCGGGGTTGGTTTCGAGATCTTCGATCATACCAGCCTCGGCACCACCGATTTCGTGCAGCGTCTCAACTACCAGCGGGCGCTCCAGGGCGAACTGGCCCGCACCATCCGGGAGTTTCAGCAGGTGCAGGAGGCGAGGGTCCATATCGCCACCCCCAAGGAGTCGGTCTTTGTCGAGGACGAAAAACCGGTGACCGCCTCGATCAGCGTCAAGCTGCGGGGCCGCGAACAGCTTTCCCAACTCCAGGTGCAGAGCATTGTCAATCTGGTGGCCTGCGCCGTACCCGGGCTCACTCCCGAGAACATCACCCTGGTCGATACGGCCGGCCGGCTGCTCTACCGCAAGAGGGCGGACCAGGGCAGCGTGCTTTCCGGCGACCAGCTCGAATACCAGTTCAAGGTGGAGGACACCATGCGCAAGAAGGTGGAATCCATGCTGGAGGAGGTGGTGGGGCCCAACCGGGTACGCGCCAGCGTCACCGCCGACATCGATTTCGATCGCAAGGATGTGACCGAGGAGAACTTCGACCCCGAGGGCCAGGTGGTGCGGAGCGAGCAGACGATGACCGAGGAGGATCAGCGGGGCGGACCGTCACCGCAGGGGATTCCCGGCGCGAAAGGCGAATTGGCCACCTTTGCCCAGTCCGGCGAAGGCGCTGGCCAGGGCAGCGCCTACAAGCGCAACAACACGACCCGTAACTATGAAATCACCCACCAGACCAAGCATGTTCAGGACATGGGCGGTACGGTGAAGCGGCTTTCGGTGGCGGTGATGGTCGATGGCACCTACGACAAGAGCGTTGACAAGGAAAAGGGCACCGCTCTAAAATATAAGCCACGAAGCCCCGAGGAAATGCAGTATTTCGAAAAACTGGTCAAGAACGCCGTCGGCTTCAATGCAGATCGGGGTGATCAGGTGGAGGTGGCCAGCATGGCCTTCGCCCTCTCCTCCGTGCCCGAGCCCGAAGCGGCGCCGCTCGAAAAATGGCGGGAAATCATGGAATGGCTGGCGATGCCGCTCGTCTACCTGCTGATCGCCGTCGGTGTCCTTCTCTTCGTGGTGAAGCCCTTCTTCCGAATTCTGGCCACTAAGCAGCTTGAGGGGAGGAGAGGGGCGGGCGAAGGGAGGGCCGAGGGCGGTCACTTTGTGGCCGGTGTGTCGACCTCGGAGGAGGAGGACCTGTCGCTTGCCCCCAAGGGGCTTACCGATCAGGAAAGAATCTACCGGCTGGCGCAGAGCGACCCGGACCGCGCTGCCGATCTGGTTCGTCGCTGGCTGCGTGAAGGAGCCTGATATCCATGGCTGCACCCCATAAAAAGGAAAAAGGGGCCGACAATCTGAGCGGCCCGGAAAAGGCCGCCATCTTTCTGCTTACCGTGGGCGAAGAGTTCACCGCCCAGGTCTTCCAGCGACTCGATCCCGAGGAGATCAAACTGGTCGGCCGCCAGATGGCCAAGATCGACAAGATCGAACGGGAAGATCTGGAGGGGCTGCTCAAGGAGTTCAAGGCCGACACCGGCGACACCGACCTCTTCCTCTCCGGCAACGAGATGCTGGAACAGGCGGTCAAAAGGGCGCTTTCCTCGGAAAAGGCGCAGGAGATCCTGGAGGACATCCGGTCCGACTGGAAACTCACCCTCTTCCAGAAGGCGCGCAAGCTGGAACCCAAGGTGTTGGTCAATTTCCTGCGCAACGAGCATCCGCAGACCGTGGCGTTGGTGCTGGCGGTGCTCGATCATACCCAGGCGGCCCAGATCCTCGCTGAGTTCCCGGAAGACAACCAGGTGGAAATCGTCATGCGCATGGCCGAACTCGACAAGGTGAGTCCGGAGATTCTGGTTGACGTCGATCGGGTGTTGCAGGACGAACTGCTGTCGGTGGAGGGCATGGAAGGGCAGCGATTGGGCGGGGTCGAGGCGGTGGCCGAGATCCTCAACAACGCCGACCGGGCCGTGGAGGCCTCCATCCTGGAAGGGGTCGAGGAGCAGCGCGAGACCCTGGCCGACGAGATCCGGCGGCTGATGTTCGTCTTCGAGGATCTCATCAATGTGGACAATCGCGGCATCCAGTCGGTCCTGAAGGAGGTCAGCACCGACGACCTCAAGGTATCGCTCAAGATCGCCTCCGACGAACTCAGGGAAAAGATCTTCAGCTGCATGTCCACCCGCGCCGTGGAGATGCTCAAGGAAGACATGGAGATCATGGGGCCGACCCGCGTCAAGGACGTCGAGGCGGCGCAGCAGAATATCATCAAGATCGCGAAACGCCTCGAGCAGGAAGGCAAGATCCAGCTCATGCAGGGTGGCGGGGAGGACGAATTTGTCTAAGGTACTCAAGCTGCCCAAGGATGCGGCGCCGGACTCCCAGCCTGCCCAGGCCAAGACGTTGCGGGGCCGGATGGCGGGCCTGCCCAAATCCGATGAATTTCTCTCGCTCACCGAGTTTTGGCAGCACGGTGGCGCGCCAGCCGGCTCACTCAAGACGCGCCCGCCCGAGATTCGCGACGAGCGCGAACGGGCTCGTCAGCAGGCCGAGGAGATCATCAGACAGGCGCAGGTCGAGGCCGGCCGCATCGAGCAGGAGGCCCATGATCGCGGTTTTGCCAAGGGCGAGGCCGAGGGCCGGGCCGCAGGCAGACAGGAATATGAGGCGCAGGTGCAGCAGCTCGCCGCCTTTGTCGAGACGCTCCAGCAGCAGCGGGCCGAGGTTCTCGGCCGCTACGAGCGGGAGATGTTCACCCTCATCACCACCATGGTGGACCGCCTGGTCGCCCATGAGGTCGCGGTCAATCCCCTGGTGATCCAGGCCTGCCTCAAGCAGGCCATGACCTTCGTGGTGGAGAATTCGCTGGTGAAGGTGCATCTCCACCCGGATGACCTGCACCGGATCAAGGAGATCAGCCTGGAGAACCCCGGCCTGTTCGAGGGCAAGAACCGGGTGCAGCTGGTGGAGGACCCCGCCATCGGCCAGGGTGGTTGCCTGCTCAAGACCAGTTTCGGGGAGGTCGATGCCACCCTGGAAAGCTGCAAGGCGAAGCTCTACGAGGCGGTGGAGCAGGCCTTTCTGGCGGCGCTGGCTGCCGATGCCGCTGCGGGCGGGACACCGCCTGCCTGAGTTGCCGCCATGGACCTTGCCCGCGCCATCCATACCGCCGAACAGGCCCCCCTCATCTCCGTGGGCGGCCGGGTCAATCAGGTCATCGGCATGGTCATCGAGAGCGAGGGCCCCGGCATCCCGGTGGGCAGCATTTGCGAGGTCGAGGTCTTCAAGGGGGCGGCCCGGGTGCCGGCCGAAGTGGTCGGTTTCCGGGAGGGGCGGGTGCTGCTGATGCCGCTCGGCGAGATGCGCGGCATCGAACCTGGTAGCGCCATCCGGCTGGTTGGCGGCCAGGCCAGCGTGCCGGTCTCCCAGAGCCTGCTCGGCCGGATCATCGACGGACTGGGTCGTCCCATGGACGACAAGGGGCCGCTCAACGTGGATCAGGTGTATCCCCTCTACGCCGAGCCGCTCAATCCCATGACCCGCGAACGCATTCTCCAGCCGGTCGATGTCGGGGTGCGGGCGATCAACGGCCTGCTCACCCTGGGCAAGGGCCAGCGCATCGGCATCCTCGCCGGCTCCGGCGTGGGCAAATCGACCCTGCTTGGCATGATCGCCCGCCATACTGCGGCGGACATCAGCGTCATCGCGCTGATCGGCGAGCGTGGCCGCGAGCTGAAGGACTTCATCGAGCGCGATCTCGGCCCCGAGGGGTTGGCCCGCTCGGTGGTGGTGGTGGCCACCTCCGACCAGCCGCCGCTGGTGCGCATGCGCGGCGCCTACTTGGCCATGGCCATTGCCGAATATTTCCGCGATCTCGGCCGCGACGTCATCATGATGATGGATTCGGTGACCCGCTTTGCCATGTCGAGCCGCGAAGTGGGGCTGGCCATCGGCGAACCGCCCACCTCCCGCGGCTATACCCCGTCGGTCTTCGGGCAGTTGCCCAAACTGTTGGAACGGGCCGGTACCTGCGTCGGCAAAGGCAGCATCACCGGCATCTACACCGTGCTGGTCGAAGGCGACGACATGAACGAGCCCATCGCCGATGCGGTGCGCTCCATCGTCGATGGCCATATCATCCTGAGCCGCGACCTGGCGAGCCGGGGCCATTATCCCTCCATCGAGGTCATGGGCAGCGTCAGCCGCTGCATGGGCGACGTGGTGTCGAAGGAGCAGGTCACCTTGTCCCACCGCTTCCTGGAGGTGATGGCCACCTACCGTCGCTCCGAGGATCTCATCAACATCGGCGCCTATGCCAAGGGCAGCAACCCGAAGATCGACAGCGCCATCGAGATGATCGACCGGTTGAACGGTTACCTCCGCCAGCCGGTGGAGGAGAAGGTGGGGCTGGCGGACAGCGTGGGCCAGCTGCGGGAACTCTTCGGTGCCGGCATCGCGCCAGTGGCGCCGGGCCAGTGATAGCAGGGTAGGTAAGCGATGGCGTATACCTTTCGGCTCGAATCGGTCCTCAACTATCGGCGCAACCTGGAAGAAGTTGCCCAGCAGCAATTGGCGCGGGAACAGGTGGTGCTGGACGGCTACCGGGAGGAGTTGGTGCGGCTCGAGGCGGAGTTGGTCCGATTCGTGGAGGAGTTGGAGCAGCGCAAGCAAAAGGCCATGGTTGCCCCGCTCTATTCCCTCTACATGCAGGCCATCGACCGCAAGGAGCGGGATATCGCCCGGCAGCAGCAGGTGATCGCCGCCCAGATCAATGCGGTGGAACAGGCGCGACAGGCGCTGGTCGAGCGGGTGAAGGATCGCAAGGTGATGGAAAAGGCCCGCGAACGGGATCAGGAAAAATATCTCCGGGGCGTCTTGCAACAGGAGCAGAAGGCGAGCGACGAGCAGATGGTGCTCCGCTTTCATCGGCATGGGAGCCGATTGTCCCGGTAAGGAGGTGTGGCATGGAACACCCTGAACAACCCAGAAAACGGCGGCGGATCGGCATCTTTGTGATGGGGCTGGTGCTGGGAGTGCTTCTTGCCGCGGCCATTCCGTTCGGGTTCGGCCAGACCGCCAAGAAGGTGGAGAATCCGACCTCGGACGATCTTGCCAAGGCCAACGAGTTGCAGGAAAGGGAAAAGGCCGTGGCGGCCAAGGAAAAGGAGGTCGCCGAAAAGGAGACCGAGCTGAAGGCCCGGCAGCAGGAGACGGATGACAAACTGAACAAGCTCCTTGCCGTGCAGAACGACCTCAAGGCCAAGCTGGATGAATTGAAGGTGACCAAGACCCAGCAGTTCAACAACCTTATGAAGATCTATGCCGCCATGAGCCCCTCCAAGGTGGCGCCGCTCTTGAATAAGATGGAGGACAACGAGGCGCTGGAGGTGTTGCAAGGGCTCAAGACCGACCAGGTGGCCAAGATCATGCCCAAACTCGAGCAGGACAAGGCGGTGCGCTTAAGCCGCATGCTTGGCCTGCTGTAGCAAGGCATTCTTGTAGGCCCATCCCTGCCGGATCGCTGGCCCGCAACCGATCGACTAGGCCGCTGGCTCAACGAAGAAAGGATGTGCTGTTCAAGGGGTAGCCTTTACCGGATCGCACCGTCCGCGTTTCGGATCGAGCCTGATCGTCTCGCCCAGACCGCCTCGGCAGGCGCGTTCACAGCTCGCCTTGTCGTCATAGTACGGCGTTGGTGTAGGCTTTTTGTCGATACACTTCCACTTACACTCGGACTTCAGCTTGTCAAGAATCGGCTTGATCGCCTGCTGTCCGGCTTCATAAGCTTCGACTTCTTCCTGCGCCAGATCGGCGGCGGTGCTCATTGTTCTGGTACCGGCTTGAAGTTCAGCTGTAACCTTGATGTGATAGTTTTCGTGGGCGATGACATCGTCCACCAACCCCTGACACGCTGCCTGTTTCGCGAACTGTTCCAGCGCCTTTGGATCGATTTGCCGCTGATTGTTCGGATCGGGGGTGACCGTCATGCTGGCGGTGTAGCCCATGTCCTTGCTGAACTCGTTCCGCAACTGTCCATGCCGCCATGAGTCGTAGTCGGCAAATTGCCGGGAGAGGACGCTCGGTGGAGGATTGCGCCCGAAATTCTTGTACTCTTCAAGCTGCTTTTTGTATGCATCCGCTTGCTTTCTGAAGCGCCCCTGGAGGTAAGCATTGTCTTTAGCCGCACGCTCAAGAGCTTCTATGTTTCGGCAGTTGCACGCCTTGAGTTTGTGCTTGCTGGTGGTAGGGTCAGGTTTCGGCTGATGGGCAGCATTGATTTCCGCAGCCTGGCCACGAGAGACCGGGACGTCGGATACGTTGCCCGGCTGTGGATCGGAGGTCTTCTGCGGGCCGGTCGATCCGCACGCGGCGGTCTCTCTCACCCATAATGAGGTGCCCGCTCCTTCACTGCCGCCAAGCGCCTTGAAGGGAAGCGTAAGGTTACACCCTTCCAGAGTGAACGGCTGACTGAACGCCTGCCACACCATTTCGGCGAACTGGATGGTAATGACCTGCCCGCCGATCCAGAACGAACCGCTGTCTGTGACCGTTTCCCCAGGCTGCATCGCCCGCATAGAGACGCTTCCGGCGTTGACGCCCTGAAAGGTTATGGTAACGACAGCCTGCTTTTTCGGAGTGTTGCCATCGGAATCTTTCACCAGACGGTACGTACCGTCTATTCCGGCAGCAAAGGCGACTTCAGCGGAGATCGCAGCAAGAAAAACAGCGGCGCGGATCCATCCCATCATTTCGAATCCCTCCAACGAAGGGGTTGGCCTTTGCGGCGACGCAAGGCCAGAGGGCAATTGAACTCTCCACCCATCTCCCACTCGCGACCGCGTTAGTCTTAGCCCGCGAGGAGTGCAAAGGAACGTTGGGGTAAGGGGCGGCGGGCGCGAAGCGCGGAGGGAACCTGCAAGCGCAGCTTGCGGGCGGTCCCATTTGCCGAGAGGTTAGGCATCGTTATTCGAAGGCGAAAATAGAATAGTCCACTCGCATGTTGCCCGTAAGGTCCGGGACATCATCCTTCTTTCGCTCGCCATGCAAATAGTGCTCCCGCTTATTCAATGACATGTAAAGTATTCCTAACTGGTCATCCCTGTTCTTTTTGAGAATTCCGGCGGCAACCGTAGTCAAGAACTTCGAGACGGCAACCCCAGCCGCAAAGGCTGGGTTGCTTGCGCCGACGACCAGGGTTGCTAGGTTCGAAACGAAGCCATCGAATTCGGCGTGGTTGACGATGGAGTCGAGTTCCTCACCAATCATTCGAACGTTATCGTCACCCTCGGCGGCGATAAGGCACCAGTTGAAATCTTCTGGAATTGTCTTGGATTGGTGCAATACATATCCCGTATCGCCGAAGGTGAGCACCGCATCGTCTTTGACGTTGTCAATTTCTGTGAGAATCCGAGCGGATGCGACTTGTTGAATTGCCTTGGTGAGCAACTGCCGTTTCTTGATTGGGTCGGTTTCGACGACCCAGGCATCTAGCGAAGGAATCTCTGCATCCGTGGTGACAAAACTAACCAGTTTGACTTGTGCGAGGTCGCGCTTGAAGAATAGGAAAGCGTTCTCGTGATTATCGGAGATGCGAAGTTTATTGATTCGAAAATAGAACATGGCTTCCTCCTCTGGTTAGTTGTGGGTACGGCAAAGCAATTTCGTTCACGATGAGGGGCGAAGACGGTGCCTAATGTTGAGGTAGCCGGCCCCCGGAGCGCGTAGTGCGGAGGATACGGGCAAGCGCAGCTTGCAGGCGGTCCGGGTTGACACTGAGAAGTTAGGTTTCGGGACGTTCATTTAAAGGCCATGTAGAACGGAAAACCCGCGGTGCACAGAATAAGCAAGCTTGAGAAGACGCTGGGTTGAAAGTGCGGTGCGCAAGACCGTATATAGATAACGAATAGCAATATCGGCCACATAGCAAACATGGCGGCATTGATAGCAGAGCGACTAGAAGTAAGGCCGATCAATGACGGGACAAAGAATGACAGCGAGGCAAAAAGAAGAGATGCCAGGCTGCCAAGAAGCATGATGAGGCCTTCTGGCGTGTGAAGGATTGGGCCACGGAATAGAGCCGACAGTGGTTCGCCATGCCAGCCAAGATCATTCGCTGTTTTTAGAGCAGGATTGGATTCGCGTTGTGCAGTAGAGCGTAGGTTGTGCGTAAAGAAGATGAGAAGCGCGACAAAGCCAACCGTAAGAAGAAGGCCATACCAATCGCGGTTGGAAAACGCTGTGAATAACCCAAATGCCGCAATTGGCGCCAGTAGCGCGATGCCGATGTAGCCAATGGTGCGCGGAAGGCTCATAGAAACCTACCTATTGATATTAACGGCTTTTCCACTTTTAATTGAGGCTATCACTGGTTCCATTCCCTGTCAATCGGAATGAGTCAAAACCTAACGCGTTTTGTCTCGCAGAGCGGGCGGGAATTCTATGGAATCTGCGTGAAGTGCTTCCCTTGCCCATCGCGGCGGCGACGCCACCGCCCCGGCAACCGGACCATGATGCCATGCCGGACGTCATGGATCGGAAATGCCCGAAGCCGGTAAGAAGCGGCTGAGCAGAAGCTCCCTGAATACCCTCTGACGGGGGCTGCGGTTACTTCGCGTCTGCTCCTCTCGCCGTTTTTTCCTCCTGGCTCCCTTTCTTCTTCCCGACACCCGGCAAAATCGTCCGGGTACCCTGTACTTTCCTCTTAGCCGTGTTCGCGGTCCATTGCCGTATTCCCTTACTCCCACCACGGTTTTCCGTTATGGTCCAGTGGCTGTTTTTGGCTCTGGCACACCTCTTGCTTAAACGGGGTGCAAACGCCTCAATACGATGGTTTCGATTCTTAACCAGCAAAACGAGGAGCAACGGTGGCGAGCTTACTGATTGCAGCGATTCCGGCAAACGCTTCGGGTGCCAAAAGCACCTTCCCGGGCTTGGGAGGGGCGGACAAAAGTTCCTCCTTTTCCGATTACCTGGAGCGGAAGATGGTGACGGAGCCGGACGAGCGGAAAAGCCTGTTCGGCGTCGGCCAGAATGGGGCAGCGAACACGGCTGCCAGCGGCACGGATAACGCTGCCCCGTCCCAACCGGCGCCCAAGGAAAAGGATGACGGCACTGCCCAGAGCGCCAGCGTTTCAGCCCTGCTCGGCCAGTTTATGGCCGAGATCCGCAGCCAGACCAAGCAGAACGACACTGGTCCCGGCAACTGGACCGTTACCCTGCCTGATTCCTCCCTGCTCGTGAAACTGGCCGCGGATGCCGGCATGAGCGAGGCAGAGACCGCGGCGCTCATGCAGCAGTTTCAGGAACAAAAGGGCACCATGGACCTTGGCTCCTTGTTGAGCGCCCTGGTCAACCATTTCCAGGCGGCGCAGAACCAACAACCGGTGACCGTGGCGGAGACCGACTTGCCCTTCCTGGGGGCGATCCTCGAACGCATGGGCGTTTCGGCGGAGAAGATCCAGGAGATCAGCGAAAAGGCGGTGACCGGCGACAACCAGTTGGATCTGGGGAAGTTCCTGTCGGCGCTTGACAGTGTCCAGGCCGACCAGCCCACGACCCTGAGCGACTGGGAAGGTGAGCAGTTGCAGAATCTGCTCGACGAAGCCGGGGTCTCCAAATCCATGCAACGCGGCCTGCTGCCGGAACGCAGCACGCCCTGGGAAACCCCGAACCAGCCGCTCAAGCCCGTTACCCTCACCATGGATCGCTTGCAGAATCTCTTGATCCAGGGGCTCCAGAATGTTGCCGACAACGCGCCCAAAGCCGATGTGCCTCAGCTCTTCGCGGACCTCAAGGCAATTTTTGCCCAGGCCGGGTTCAGTGAAAAAGGCGTGGGCTGGACCCCGGCCGTCCAGAAGGCCATGACCGACGTCTACCAAAACCTGCTGAACAATGTCGATCTTGCCTCGGCCCAACTGAGGAAAATGGAGGTCGCCTCGTCGCAGGTAAAGCAGGAGATGCTGGCCTCGGCAACATCGGCCAAGGAGCAGGCGTCCGGGGGGGCGACCGCCGCGAGCGGGGCCGCCGTGCAGCCCGTCACCCAGACCGCGGCCGCGGCCCAGATCAAAGATGAAAATACTGCCGACCTGCTGGCGGAAAAACAGTCGGAGTCCCTGCTGCCAGCAGGGGGAAAGATAGGGCAGGGCACGGCTTCGGAGCACTCGCAACGCGACCTCGTGATCCCGGTCAACACCCAGACGCAAGCGGTCCAGCCCCAACCCCAGATCGCGCCGCAGGCGGCGGCTCCACAGGCGCCCAGCTTGCCCCCTGCCCTGGAACAACAGACCATGGCCCGCATTTCCGAAGGCGTGCTCAGCGGCCTGCGTACCGACGAGCATCATCTGGTCCTGCGCCTTTATCCCAAGGAGTTGGGCGAGGTCAAGGTGGAGATGATGGTGCGCGACGACCATGTGGCGGTCGCTTTCTCCATGGAAAATTCACGGGTCAAGGAAGTGTTGGAAAAACACATGGATATGTTCCAGCAGAATCTGGAACGGCAGGGTTTTACCCTGGAGGGATGCATGGTGTCGGTGAATCAGCAGAACGACGGCAACACCGAGGCGTGGCGTCAGTTTGTCCAGAACTGGCAGGGGCGCTACGGTGATGGACAGAAGACCACGCTGGCGGAAGGCGCGAATGACGTCCCTTACCTGCGTCCCACCGCAGGGGACACCGGTGCATCCGGAATCAATCTTTTTGCCTGAGTAGGAGAAACAGCCATGACCACCACATCGACCGTCAATTCCACCGTCCCGTACGCGGATACCTCTTCCACGCTCAAGACCGTGGGGAAAAAGGATCTGAACCAGGACGACTTCATGAAGCTTTTCATCACCCAGCTTCAGTTCCAGGACCCGCTGAAACCCATGGACAGCTACGAGATGGCCTCGCAGATGGCCCAGTTCTCCAACATGAACGCCACCATGAAGATGGCGGACAACATGCAGAGCTTGCTCGATTACCAGAAGTCCCAGAACAATCTGCAACTGCTGGGACTGATCGGCAAAAACGTCCAGGTGGCGGGGCAGAGTTTTGCGGTGACGAACGGCGCCCCCGCCCCGACCCAGTTCAGCCTCGCCAGTGCCGCCCAGACATGCCAGGTCGCGATCACCGACGCCGCCGGCAATACGGTGCGGACCCTCAACCTGGGCGCGGTCGACGCCGGCTCCCACGACGTCGCCTGGGACGGCAAGGATTACAACGGCAAGACCGTGCCCGACGGCACGTACAATTTCGCGGTCAAGGCAATGGACAGCGCCGGCCAGCAGGTCACGGCCAGCTACCTCACCACCGGCAAGGTGACGGGGCTCAACTTCAACGGGGCTGCCGCGAGCGTCGTGGTGGACGACAAACTCACCATGGCGGTCAGCGATATCACCGAAGTCAGATAACGCGTCCAGGCAACAGGCAACCACCCAACAGGAGGAAGATATGGGTCTTTCGAATTCACTTTATGCAAGCATCAGCGGCCTCTCCACCATGGGCAACGCCATGAGCGTGCTGGGCGACAACGTGGCCAACGTCAACACCATCGCCTTCAAGTCGAGCCGCGCCACCTTCCAGGACGTGTTGTCCCAGTCCATCGCCACGGCTGCCGGTTCGGCCCAGATCGGCCGCGGTGTGACCTTAAGCACGATCGATGGCCTCTTTGCCCAGGGCTCTTTTGAAAGCACCTCGACGGCGACCGACCTGGCCATCGGCGGCGATGGTTTCTTCATGTTGCGCGCGGCGGGCAGCGCCCAGGCGGACATGTACACCCGGGCCGGCGAGTTCCGCTTCAATACCGAGGGCTATCTGATTAATCCCTCGGGCGCCTTTGTCCAGGGGTGGACCATCAATCCCACCTCCGGTGAGATTCAGGGCACTATCGGCGACATCAACCTGGGCAAGTCCACCCCGCCGGTGGCCAGCACCAAGGTCGATGTGATCGTCAACGTCGATTCCCGTCAGAACAACGAGGTCACGGAGGCGAGACTGTATGACGCCTGGGATGGTCGCAACGCCGCGGCCGCCGTGCCGAGCGACCCGATCGCCTCCACCGCCTACAACTATACCTCGGCGATCAAGGTGTACGACTCCAAGGGCGCGGCCCATGACGTCTCGATCTACTTCGATCGCACCACCAAGGACAACCAGTGGGAGTTCCTGGTCACCTGCCCGCCGCTGGAGGACCATCGGAACCTGACCACCGGCGTTGACGCGTCCGGCAATCTCAACGGCACCAACGATGAACTCACTATCTACGCGCCGGATACCACGTACAACGCCGCCAAGGACAAAGGTGCCGGCGCCCTGCTGTACGGCACCATCGATTTCAGCGTGTCCGGTGAAATCTCCAAGATCTCGGCGTGGCGGGTGCCGCCGGACGGCAAGGTGGACCCGGCCAGCGACGTGAATCGGATCACCCTGGGCAGCACCGATCAGTACTATACCTTTGACACCAATTTCACCGGCGCGGCCACCAATCAGGCGATTGCCCTCAATCTCGGCGCCACCTATACCGGTCAGACCACCGCGCTGCCCCAGATTCTGGTGAGCGACAAGGGGGCTTCTTCCACGGCGGGCGGCACCACCCCCATCACCAAAGAGACCCTCTGGAGTTCGGTCTTCGACTCGGCCGGCGCCCAGATGGCCAACGGTGACGTCTTTACCTTCAGCGGGTACGACCATGGCGGCAACGCGGTCTCCGGTTCCTACACCGTGAACACCGCGGAGAAGGTGCAGTCATTGTTGGATCAGTTGGACACCACCTTCAGCTGTACCGCCACCATCGATGCCCAGGGCCGCATCGTCATGACCGACAAGACCGGCGGCCCCTCCGGCATGTATGTGACCAACTTCACCACCACTTCCGCCAACAGCGCCAATCCGTTCGGCAGCGAGATCAATATCACCACCTCCAAGCAGGAGGTGGTTTCCCCGGGACGCGGCATCACCAACCTTGGCCCCCCGGTGTCGGTGATCAACGCCACGACCGATTGGGGCAATGTGCTGAACAGCGCTGGGGCCGGCCCCCTGGCGAATGGGAACACCTTTACCTTTGCCGGCACGCGGGGGGATGGCAGTGCGGTCAATGCCACCTTTACCGTGGGTACCGATTACGGCCCGCCGCTCACCGCCCCCAGCGGCAAGGTGAACGACCTGCTCTTCTGGCTGGAGAATCAGTTCAACGCCGAGGCGAGCATCGATGGCGATGGCCGGCTGGTGCTCACCGACCGCACGGCAAACGAACCCAACGGCTACACCAGCCAGTTGAGCGTCACCTCGGTCGCCAATACCGGCGCCGCGACCAATCTTTTTGGCCCGCCGGCCACCACCTTTGCGACCATCCCCTCCGACCTTACCGGTGAGGATGGCAGCATGCAGGGCGAGACGACCAGCACCGATTTCAACACCGAGGCGCTTTCGTCGACCCAGTACGCCAACAGCTCCACCACCATCTTCCAGAACCAGAATGGGTTTGCCGCCGGCTTCCTGCAGTCGGTGTCGGTGGATACCACCGGCGTCATCACCGGCAATTATTCCAACGGCCAGGTGTTGAAGAAGGCGCAGGTGGCATTGGCGAGCTTCAACAATGTCCAGGGGCTGCGCAAGGAGGGCGGCAATATCTTCCGCGAGACCACCGACTCCGGCGCCCCGGTCACCGGCGCGCCCGGCACCAACGGTCTGGGTTCCATTTCGCCGAACTCCCTGGAGCAGTCGAACGTCGATCTGGGCACCGAGTTCGTGAAGCTCATCACCACCCAGCGCGGCTTCCAGGCGAACTCCAAGGTCATCACCACCACCGACGACATGTTGAGCGATCTCATCAACATCAAGCGGTAGTAAGAACAGGATAGAGATGGGGTGATATGCCGGCTGACCGGATTTCCGGTCAGCCGGTTTTTTTATGGCAGGAGGGGAGGCGGGTTAGACGAGAAACTGGTCGAAAATGGCAAAGGCCTTGGCCACCACCGGCACCGAGGTGTCCAGCGTGAGGTAGGACTGCCCGGTCAGTTCCTGGTTGACCAGCTCGGGGCTGGCGGGCAGCAGGCCGCCCAGCGGCAGGTTGGCGGAGGTGACTGCCTCGTTGATCTTGGCCATCAGCTCGGGGCTGGCTGGTTCCGGCACCCTATTGACGATCAGGCACTGTTTCTTGATCTCGATTTTGAGCGGGCCGGTCAGTTCGGCAATGCGCGTGGCGGTAAGGATGCCGCGGGCCGAGGGGTCGGAGATCACGAAGAAGTAGTCGATCAGCCGCAGATTCATGCGGCTCAGATGCTCCATGCCCGCCTCGTTGTCCACCAGGATGTACTTGTAGTTGCCGGCCAGGTGGTCCATGGTCATGGCCAGGTGCTGGTTGGCGGCGCAGTAGCAGCCCGGACCGTCGGGCTGGCCCATGGTGAGGAGATCGAAGCCTTTTGCCTCCACCAGCGCCTGGTGCACCTTCATCTCCATGTACTGGTCGCGGGTGATGTTGGGCGGCATGTCGCCCTTGAGTTCCTTGCGGACCTGGCCGATGGTCAGCCCCACCTCAAGCCCCAGCAGTTCGTTGAGGTTGGCGTTGGCATCGGCATCCACCGCCAGGATCGGGGTCTGGCCTTTGGTGAGCAGATAGTTGATGAGCAGGGCCGCGATGGTGGTCTTGCCGACCCCGCCCTTGCCCGCCATGGCGATGACTTTGGTCATGGTTCTCTCTCTTGCTGCAAAATTTGCCGGGAAGGCCCCATCGGCCTGTTCCCGTGTCGGATTCGCTCAGGTCCGTCAAATATAGGCAGCCCTGCCGATCATGTCAAATCAAAGCCGCCCGACGGGCCGCAACCCTTGGGAAATCCCCGAATTTTACCTTGCAACTTGAAGCCAAGTTGGTATGTTAGCCGTTTGATTTTTCGATGGCTCGCACCTCGGGGATGTGACGGAAATGACGGAAAAAACCACGGACTACAAGGCCACTCTCAACCTGCCCCAGACCGATTTCAAGATGAAGGCCAATCTCGCCCAGCGGGAGCCGGAATTCTTGCGGCAGTGGGACGAGCAGAACCTCTATGCTGCGGTGCAGCAGGCCACGGCCGGCCGACCGCTTTACGTGCTGCACGACGGTCCGCCCTACGCCAACGGCCGTACCCACATGGGCCACGCCCTGAACAAAATTCTGAAGGACGTCATCCTCAAGTCGAAGCGCATGGCCGGCTACCATTGCCCCTACGTGCCGGGCTGGGATTGCCACGGTCTGCCCATCGAACTCAATGTCGACAAGGAGCTGGGCAGCAAGAAGCGGGAGATCTCGAAGGTCGCCTTCCGCGACGCCTGCCGCAAGTATGCGGCCAAGTGGATCGCGGTGCAGAAGGAGGAGTTCAAGCGGTTGGGCGTCTTGGGCGACTGGAATCACCCCTATCTCACCATCGACTACAAGTACGAGGCCGCCATTGCCCGGGAGTTCAACCGTTTCCTCCTCTCCGGCGCGGTGACCCGCAGCAAGAAGCCGGTGCACTGGTGTTCCTCCTGTCAGACCGCCCTAGCCGAGGCCGAGGTCGAGTACGCGGACCATACCTCGCCCTCCATCTATGTGAAATTCCCGGTGGCGGACGACCTCCGCGCCGAGCTGCCGGCGCTCGCCGGCAAGAAGGTGGCGGCCCTGATCTGGACCACCACCCCGTGGACCCTGCCCGCCAACCTGGCCGTGGCCTTCCACCCGGACTACGACTACGTGGCCGTCGAGGTGAACGGCGAGGTACTGCTCATGGCCCAGGGGCTGGTGGACAAGGTGGTGGAGGAGTGCGGCATGGGCGAGTACGAGATCATCGCCACCTTCTCGGCCCGGGTGCTGGAAGGCAAAAAATGCCGGCATCCTTTCCTGGAACGCGAGTCGCTCATCATCCTCGCCGATTACGTCACTCTCGACGCCGGCACCGGCTGCGTCCACACCGCGCCGGGCCACGGCCGGGAGGACTACCTGAGCGGCGTTCGTTACGGTTTGCCGATCCTCTCGCCGGTCGCGGCCGACGGCCGCTTCACCGAGGAGGCGGGCCCGTACAGCGGCATGTTCACCTGGGAGGCGAACAAGGTCATCAACGCCGACCTGACCGCCAGCGGCTTCCTGCTGAAAGAAGGCAAGGTCAGCCACAGCTACCCGCACTGCTGGCGCTGCAAGAAGCCGGTGGCCTTCCGCGCCACCGAGCAGTGGTTCATCTCCATGGAGCAGAACGGCCTGCGGCAAAAGGCCCTGGCCGAGATCAAGAAGGTGGCCTGGATTCCCAAGTGGGGCATGGAGCGCATCTACGGCATGGTGGAGGGGCGGCCGGACTGGTGCCTCTCGCGCCAGCGCGCCTGGGGCGTGCCGCTCACCGTGGCCTACTGCGCCAAGTGTGGCGAGATCAAGAACGACGAGCAGGTGATGGCGAAGATCACCGCCCTCTTCGAGCAGGAGGGGGCGGACGCTTGGTACAGCCATCCGCTGAGTGATTTCATCGGGCCGGATGCCACCTGCGCCCAGTGCGGCAGCACGGAGTTCGTCAAGGAGGAGGACATCCTCGATGTCTGGTTCGACTCCGGGGTAAGTTACGCGGCGGTGCTCGAAGAGCGCGACGAGCTGGCGGCCCCGGCCGACCTCTACCTTGAGGGCAGCGACCAGCATCGCGGCTGGTTCCAGAGTTCGCTGCTGGCCGCGGTGGGCACCCGCGGCTATGCCCCCTACAAGGGGGTGCTCACCCACGGCTTCGTGGTGGACGGCCAGGGCAAGAAGATGTCCAAGAGTATCGGCAACGTCATTGCGCCGGAGACGATCATCAAGAATTACGGCGCCGAGATCCTGCGCCTGTGGGCCGCCTCGGAGGATTATCGCGACGACATCAAGATCTCCGACGACATCCTGAAGCAGCTGGCCGACGCCTACCGCAAGATCCGCAACACCGTGCGCTTCATGCTCGGCAACCTCTACGACTTCAACCCGGTCACCGACCGGGTGGCGGACAGCGCCATGGGCGAGCTGGACCGCTGGGCCCTGGCCCAGTTCGAGCAGCTCAAGAAGCGGATTTTGGCCGCCTACGAGACCTTCGAGTTCCATCTCGTCTACCACAGCCTCTCCCAGTTCTGCACGGTCACGCTCAGTTCGCTCTACCTCGATATCCTGAAGGACCGGCTCTACGTCCTGCCGGCGGCCTCGGCTGAACGGCGGGCCGCGCAGACGGTCTTCTACGAGCTTACCGAGGGGCTCTTACGCCTCATGGCCCCGGTCCTCTCCTTCCTGGCCGCCGAGGCGTGGGAGTTCCTGCCCGCCGATCCGGCGCGGCCGACTTTGGTCTTCACCGCCCTCTTCCCCGAGGTCAAGGAGGCCAGGTTGCAGGATGAGGTGCTCACCCGCCGTTGGGAACGGCTGCTCAAGGTGCGGGGTGAGCTGACCAAGGCCCTGGAGATCGCCCGCCAGAACAAGGTGATCGGTCATTCCTTGGAGGCGGCGGTCACCGTGGCGGCCAGCGACGAGCTGGCGGACTTCATCGCTGCCCACTGGGAGACGCTCCAGACCATCACCATCGTCTCGGTCATGCAGCAGGCGGCAAGCCTGCCGGCCGGCGCCTTTGTGAGCGAGGAGATCCCGGGTTTGAGCGTGGCCGTAGCCGCAGCCAGCGGCCAGAAGTGCGAGCGTTGCTGGACGCGCTCCGAGACGGTGGGCAGCGATGCGGCCCGGCCCGGTCTCTGCGGCCGGTGCGCCTCGGTGGTGGCGAGTCTGTGAGCGCCCGGCCCTCTTTTCTTCCGCTCATCCTGTGGGGCATCGGGGTGGTGGCCCTCGATCAGCTCACCAAGTGGCTTATCCAGGCGAATTTTCTGCTCCACGAGAGCCGGGAGATCGTCCCCGGCCTCTTCAGCCTCACCTACATCACCAATACCGGCGCGGCGTTCGGCATCTTGGCCGGCGACCATTCGACCCTGCGGATGATCTTCTTTGTGGCGATCGCCGCGATAGCGCTGGCGGTCATCATCTTGGGCTGGCACCAGCTCTGTGGGGAACAGCGGCTCATACCGCATGCCCTGGGGCTGATTGCCGGCGGGGCGGTGGGCAATCTCATCGACCGGTTGCGCTTCGGCGCGGTGGTCGATTTTCTCGATTTCTACGTGCAGAACCACCACTGGCCAGCCTTCAACGTGGCGGATTCCGCCATCTGCGTGGGGGTCGGTCTTTTTCTGCTGGGAAGTCTTTTGGCTTCCCGGCCCCAAAGAGCTCAGTAGAGGAATAACGACGGTGGCAGCGAAAAAGATCGCAGTCCTTTTCCCGGGCCAGGGCTCGCAGTATGTGGGCATGGCCAAGGATTTTCTCGAAGAGAGCGCCGAGGCGCGGGAGTTGATGGCCACGGCTGAGCGGGTGAGCGGCATGCCGTTGGGCCGCCTCTGTCTCGAAGGCCCCATGGAAGAGCTGACCCGTACCCTGTACCTTCAGCCGGC
This sequence comes from Deltaproteobacteria bacterium, assembly GCA_021802645.1. Lineage (GTDB taxonomy): Bacteria > Desulfobacterota > Desulfobulbia > Desulfobulbales > Desulfurivibrionaceae > JAJZRJ01. The sequence goes on from JAJZRO010000003.1 coordinate 52,921, forward strand.
CATGACCGTGGTGAACCTCATCTGCTGGCAGGCGCTCAAGAAGGCCGGGGTGAAGGCGGATTTTTTCGCCGGCCACAGCCTGGGTGAATACGCGGCCCTGAGCGCCGCCGGGGTATTGACCCCTGAGGAGACGCTCACCCTGGTCACCGAGCGCGGCCGGCTCATGGAGCGGGAGGCGGGTGCCAACCCTGGCGGCATGCACGCGGTGGTCAAGCTCGACATCGACACCGTGCGCGGCATCGTCGTTGCGGCCCAGACCAAGGGGGCGCTCACCCTGGCCAACCACAACTCCGCCGAGCAGATCGTCATCTCCGGTGAGATGGCGGCCTTGGAGGCAGCGGCCGAGCTGGTGAAGGAGAAGGGCGGCAAGGCCATCCCGCTCAAAGTGAGCGGTGCCTGGCACAGCGACCTCATCAAGGGCGCGGTGCCCGATTTTGAACAGGCCCTGGCCAAAGTGGAGGTCAAGGCCCCGCAGACGCCGTTGCTCTTCAATGTCACTGCCGCCGCGGAGACCGATCCGACAGCGATCCGCTCCACCATGGCCCGCCAGATCGCCAGCACAGTGCGCTGGTACGAAATCGTGCAGCACCTGCTGGCCGCGGGAGTAACGGTCTTCATCGAGGTGGGTCCGAAAACGGTGCTCACCGGCCTCATGAAGAAGATCCTGCCGCCGGATTCCCCGCACAAGACGCTGCAGGTGGATACCCCGGCGACGTTGGCCCAGTGCCTGGCTGAGCTGTAAGCCTCTCGGCCGGCGACTTTGGTCCTTGACAAGCGTCGGCGCACCAAGTATCTTTGTCCGTTTTCCGGCCAGGAAGGCTTGGGCGGTGGTGCGCATGGATTCCCCTTTAGTGGGGTGATTCAATAAAATCTGTTTGAAATAATTGCGTTTCTCAATCGAAATGGGAACGCGAAGGCAGTGGATGGGCGAAGCCCATTGACGAGCGAGCAGCGACGAGACAGTACAGTTCAGTACGGCGAGGAGCCGCGCAGCGCGTTTAGCCGGCAGCAGCGAAGCGGCGAAGTTAACGTTCGATAGAAAAACGCAATTACACGGTCTTTGGCATGTTTGATACCTTATCCGACCGGTTGCAGGACGTCTTCAAGAAGCTGCGCGGCCACGGCACGCTGAGCGAGGAGAATATCCAGGCGGCGCTCCGCGAGGTGCGGCTGGCCCTGCTGGAAGCGGACGTCAACTTCAAGGTCGTCAAGGAGTTCGTCGCCGCGGTCGCCGAAAAGGCGGTGGGCCAGGAGGTTCTCAAGAGCCTGGCGCCGGGCCAGCAGGTCATCAAGGTGGTGCACGAGCAGCTCGTGGCACTGCTCGGCGGCGAGAGCGTCGGCCTCACCCTGACCGGCCGCCAGCCGGTGGTGGTGATGATGGTCGGCCTGCAAGGCTCGGGCAAGACCACCTCGGCGGGCAAGCTCGCCCACATGCTCAAAGGCAAGGGCCGCAAGCCCTACCTGGTGCCGGCCGACGTCTATCGCCCGGCGGCGATCGAGCAGTTGCGGGTACTGGGCGAGAAGCTGGCGGTGCCGGTCCACCCCTCGCGGGCGGATCAGGACCCGGTGGCCATCTGCCAGCAGGCCTTCCACGCCGCGCAGCAGAACGGCTGCGACACGGTACTGATCGACACCGCCGGCCGCCTCCATGTGGACGAACCGCTCATGGAGGAGTTGCGCCGCATCAAGGAGGCGGTGCAGCCGGCCGAGATCCTCTTCGTGGCCGACGCCATGACCGGCCAGGACGCGGTGACGGTGGCGGACAAGTTCAACCAGGACTTGGCCGTGAGCGGCGTGATCCTGACCAAGCTCGACGGCGATGCCCGCGGCGGCGCGGCCCTGTCGATCAAGAAGGTCACCGGCAGGCCCATCAAGTTCGTGGGCATGGGCGAAGGGCTCGAGGCCCTGGAGCCCTTCTACCCGGACCGCATGGCCTCGCGCATCCTGGGGATGGGCGATGTCCTGACCCTGATCGAGAAGGCCCAGGCCGCGGTCGATCAGGACAAGGCCGAGCAGCTGGCCAAGAAGATCAAGAAGCAAGGCTTCGACCTTGAGGATTTCCGCGACCAGCTCCAGCAGATCAGGAAGCTGGGGAGCCTTGAGCAGATCATGGGCATGATTCCCGGCATGAACCGGCTCAAGCAGATGCAGAACATCCCCAAGCCGGACGAGCGCGAACTGGTGAAGGTGGAGGCCATCATCAACTCGATGACCGCGAAGGAGCGGCGGAACCACGAGATCATCAACGCCAGCCGCCGGCAGCGCATTGCCAAGGGCAGCGGCACCGACGTCCAGGACGTCAACAAGGTGATCAAGAGCTACACCGAGATGCTCAAGATGATGAAGAAGTTTGGTGGCAAGGCGGGCCTCGGCAACATGGCCGGCCCCAAGAAGAAAGTAAAGCGGCCCAAGGGGCTGTTTCGGTAGGTTTCGAGTTTTTTGTGTGCTAACCGTTGGCAGCGGCAGGGCCGGGGCCAACATCCATTCGTTGTGAGGAGGAGTTCAAGAATGGCGGTACGTATCCGTTTGACCCGTCTGGGCAAGAAGAAGAAGCCGTTTTACCGCATCGTGGTCGCCGATTCCGAGGCCAAGCGCGATGGCCGTTTTCTGGAGGTGGTCGGCACCTACGACCCGAACCAGAGTCCGGCCGCGGTCAGCATCAAGCAGGATCGCGTGCAGGATTGGCTCGCCCGGGGCGCCAAGCCGAGCGACACCGTGCGGAGCCTGCTGAAGGGCGCTGCCGCGGAATAACCGGCGATGAAGGAGCTGATTGCGGCGGTCGCCACCCAGCTGGTGGACAGCCCTGATGCGGTGTCGGTGACCGAGACCGAGCAGGACGACACCACGGTGCTCGAATTGCGGGTGGCGAAAGAGGATCTCGGCAAGGTTATCGGCAAGCAGGGCCGCACCGCGCGGGCGATGCGGGCGCTGTTGACCGCTGCGGCGGGCAAGCAGAACAAGAAGGCCCGGCTCGAGATTCTGGAGTAGTTGTTGCGCATCGTCAACCTCGGTCCCCGGCGCGGCGCCGATCAGGTGCTGCTCGGCACGGTGGTCAAGCCCCACGGCATCCGCGGGGAGATCAAGGTGCTGCCGGCCGGCCGCTTCGAGGCGCTGCCACCATGCCGGGAGGTGACGCTGGCCGATCCGGCGAGCGGCCGCACTCGACTGATGGCGATAGAGAAGAGTGGCAGCCACGAACGGCTGCTGATCCTTCGCCTGCAAGGCATTGCCGACCGCGACAGCGCCGATGCGTTGCGTGGTTGGGAAGTGTGGGTGGCGCGCACGGCGATGCCGCCCCTTGATAAGGACGCCACCTACTGGCACGAGGTGGAAGGCGCCGCGGTGACGACCACCGAGGGCCGCCAGCTCGGGAAGGCGCAGGAACTCATGCACAACGGCGCCCAGGAGGTGCTGGTGGTGCAGGGCGAATATGGCCGGGAATATCTCATTCCGGTGGTCGAGGAATTCATCTCCCACCGCACGGCCGACGGCACCCTGGTGGTCACCCCGCCGCCGGGGCTGCTTGAGATGAACGCAGTTCCATAGCGCTTGCCGCGCACAGGTGGTGCGGGACTCGCCAGCATGCGTTTCGATATCCTTACGATATTCCCCGATCTGCTGGCCTCGCCGCTCACCGAGGGGATTATCCGGCGGGCGATGCAGGATGGCAAGGTCGAGATCGCCATCCACAATATCCGTGACTTTGCCACGGACAAGCATGCCATGACCGACGACCGCCCATTCGGTGGCGGCGAAGGCATGGTCATGAAGCCCGAGCCGCTGGCTGCCGCGGTGCAGCACGTGCGGCAACTCATGCCGGGCGGCAAGGTGGTGCTGCTCTCCCCCCAGGGATGCACCTATGACCAGGCGCTGGCCCAGGCGCTGGCAGCCGAGCCGCACCTCATCCTGGTCTGCGGCCGGTACGAGGGGGTGGACGAACGATTCCGGGACCACTATGTGGATCTCGAAGTCTCCATCGGTGACTACATCCTCACCGGCGGGGAGTTGGCAGCGATGGTGCTGGTGGATTCCATCACCCGATTGCTGCCGGGAGTGCTTGGCTGCGCCGATTCGGCCACCAACGACACCTTCAGCCGCGGCGGCCTCAAACATCCGCAGTACACGCGGCCGCGGGTCTTCGAAGGCGACGAGGTGCCGGAGGTGCTCTGCTCCGGCGACCATGCCGCGGTGGGCGAGTGGCGCTTCCTGGCCGCGGTGCGGCAGACCCTGGCGCGGCGGCCGGAACTGCTGGCCACCATGACGTTCAGCCGGCAGGAGGAGAAGCTACTCCAGAAGCACGGTCTGCTTGAGGCGGTGCGCGAGCATCAGGCGGCGGGCCAGGGGCGCGGGTGATGGCGATAGCCCCGGAGAGTCTTGCCCCGCTGGGCGCACAGGTGGAACTGGCCCTGGTGCATTATCCGGTGGCCAACAAGAACGGCGAGACCATCGGCTCGGCGGTCACCAACCTGGATATCCACGATATCGCCAGGGCGGGCCGCACCTTCGGGATCGCGCGGTATTACATTGTTACTCCCTACGAGGACCAGCAGCAGTTGGTGACCGAGATCCTCGATCACTGGCTCACCGGCCGGGGGAGTGTCTACAACGAGAAACGCAAGGCCGCCCTTGCCCTGGTGCGGATTTGCGAGAGCCTGGAAGCGCTGTATGCCCAGGTGGAAGCCCAATGGGGCACGCGGCCGACAGTGCTCGCCACCTGCGCCAAGCCGCAGGCCAACACCGTGAGTTACGAGGCGGTGCGGCGGCGGCTGTCGGCAGGCGAGCGGTTTCTGCTCCTCTTCGGCACCGGCTGGGGGTTGACTTCGGAGGTGCTGGCGAGAGTGGACGCGACCCTGCCGCCGATCAGCGGGGCAACGGAATACAATCACCTGTCGGTACGGTCGGCAGCGGCCATCGTGCTCGACAGAGTGTTGGGGAACCGATAACTTGAGGATTCAGGAGCGGTCGTTGATTGCTCCCGGAAAAGCCTAGAAGCGAAAAGAGGAAGACCATGAACATTATCGAGATGATTGAGCAGGAGAACATGCGGCACGACGTGCCCGATTTCCGCCCCGGCGACACGGTGAAGGTGCACATCCGCATCATCGAAGGCAACAAGGAGCGGATCCAGGTGTACGAAGGCGTGGTTACCCGCCAGCACCGCGGCACCATGGGCGCCTCGGTCACTGTGCGCAAGATCTCCCATGGCGTCGGGGTGGAGAAGACCTTCTGCATCCACAACCCGCGGCTGGAGAAGATCGAGCTGGTGACCCGCGGCCGGGTGCGGCGCTCCAAGCTCTACTACCTGCGCGACCTGCGCGGTAAGGCAGCACGCATCAAGGACAAGGACATCAACTAGGCATTCTTCCAGGCAGGGCGCGGCCGATGCGGTTCGTCGCCTTGCCGTGGGGTGAGCCAGTTGCCGCGCCCGAAACGACTGTGGCCTGAACCACCCGCGCCGGACCGTTTTGTCTATGAACGGTCGCTACGGGAGCAGGGCTACGCTCGGATCGCCGGCACGGATGAAGTGGGCCGCGGACCACTGGCAGGGCCAGTGGTGGCGGCCTGTGTCATTTTACCGTCGGCGTGCGACCCGCAGCGCTACCGGGATTCCAAACAGCTCACCCACGAACAGCGGCTGATTCTGGCCGACGAGCTGCGGGCGAATGGCGCTTTGATCGGTCTCGGTGTGGTGGCTGCGGCCGAGATCGACCGGATCAATATCCTCCAGGCCTCGTTGCGCGCCATGCAGCTTGCCGTGACCAACCTGTCGGTCGCCCCGGATTTTTTGCTGGTGGATGGCCGGCACCCCGTACCCCTCGCCATTCCCCAGCAGGCGCTGGTCAAAGGCGACAGCCGCAGCGCCTCCATCGCCGCGGCCTCGATCGTTGCCAAGGTGACCCGCGATGCCCTGATGGAGGCCCTGCACCAGCAATATCCCCAGTACAATTTCCAGCGCCATAAGGGGTACGGCACGGCCGAGCACTGCCGGCTGCTGCGGCTCCATGGCCCGTGTCCCTTGCACCGTCGCAGCTTCCGGCCGGTGCGCGAGGCAATGGGCGAGGAGAATCTGTGAGCGATCCTGGCAAGGAACTGGGCAAGCAGGGCGAGGCGTTGGCGGCAGCCTTTCTGGAACGGGCCGGTTATCGGATCGTGGCCCGCAATTACCGGTCGCGCAGCGGTGAGCTTGATCTGGTGGCCGAGGAGAAGGGGGTCGTGGCTTTCATCGAGGTCAAGACCCGGCGGGAAGGCGCGGCGGTGGGGCCGTTTGAGGCGGTGACCGCGGCCAAGCGCCGGCAAATGGTCAAGGTGGCCATGGAGTATCTGGTCCGCCAAGGCGAGGGCGAGCGGCCGGCGCGTTTCGACGTGGTGGCGGTCACCCTGATCGGCAACGAACCGCGCATTGAACTCATGAAAAACGCCTTTGCACTCGATGAGGGGTGAGATGCAACGCACCAACACACCATCACAGCTCATCGGCATCACCATGGGTTGCCCGGTGGGCGTCGGGCCGGAGATCGTCCTGCGCTTTCTGGCCGAACGCGCGCCGTTGGCCTTCACGCCGGTGGTGCTGGGCGACCCCGGGGTGCTCCACCGCACGGCGCAACTGCTCGGGCTGGCCATGCCGGTGGTGGCGTGGCAGCCCGGCACGCCCGTGGAACCGAGGGCGATCAATGTCCATGCCCTTTCCGATCTTGGCCCCGGCCTGCGATGGGGCCAGCCTGACGCCGAGACCGGCCGCGCCATGGCTCGGTATATCGAGGAGGCAGTGCGCCTGATCCAGGCCGGGGAGTTGGCGGCCATGGTCACCTGCCCCATCACGAAGACCGCGCTCAAGATGGCGGGGTACGGCTACCCCGGTCATACCGAGATGCTGGCCGCCCTCTGCGGGGCCACGGATTACGCCATGATGATGGCCGGCGGCAGTCTGCGGGTGACCCTGGTCACCATCCATCAGGCCTTGGTGCAGGCGGCCGCGAGTGTGAGCGAGGCGGAGGTGGCACGACTCATCGCCATCACCCATCGGGCCTTGCGGCAGGATTTCGGCTTAACCGCGCCGCGTCTGGCGGTGGCCGGGCTCAATCCCCATGCCGGCGAAGCCGGACTCTTCGGCCGCGAGGAGGAAGAACAGATCGCTCCGGCGGTCCGGGCCGCGGTTGCGCGGGGCTGGCAGGTTTCCGGCCCCTTGCCGCCGGACACCGTCTTCTACCGCGCGAGCCAAGGGCTCTACGACGCGGTGGTGGCCATGTACCACGATCAGGGGTTGATTCCCTTCAAATTGCTCCACTTCCGGGACGGGGTCAACGTGACCTTGGGATTGCCGATCGTGCGCACCTCGGTGGACCATGGCACCGCCTATGATATCGCCGGCAAGGGGGTGGCGGATCCGGCCAGCCTCGCCGCCGCCTTTGAGCTGGCGGCAGCCATTGTCCACAATCGCCGTCGTGGCGTGATCGCGCAGGAGAGGGCATGAACGAACAACACCCAATACCCGCTGGCCGTCCCGGTCTGCTCATCGCCTTCGAGGGCATCGACGGCACCGGCAAGAGCACCCAGATTCGCCTGCTGGCCGAGCGGCTGCGCCGGGAAGGACTGCCGGTGATCGCCACCCGGGAACCCACCGACGGGCAATATGGCCGGCGCATTCGTGCGCTTTTTACCAACCGGGCCAGCATCACGCCGGAGGAGGAGCTGGCGCTTTTCATTGCTGACCGCCGGGAGCATGTCGATCAGGTCATTGCGCCGGCCCTCGGGCGTGGTACAATAGTACTGACCGACCGGTATTACTTTTCCACCGCCGCGTATCAAGGTGCCCTGGGACACGACCCGGTGGCGATCATCGCGCAGAACGAGACCTTTGCGCCGGTGCCGGACCTGGTGCTGTTGCTTACCGCCCCGCCGGCCGTGGGGGTCCATCGTGTTCAGCAACTCCGGCAGGAGGTGCTGAATGATTTTGAGCAGGAACAGGGGTTGGCCAAGGTGGCGGCCATTTTCGAAGGTTTCCGGCAGCCGTTTATCCGGCGCATTGCCGGCGATCAGCCAGTAACGGCGGTCCAGACCGCGGTGTGGGAGGCGGTGGCGCTGTTGCTCCGGCAGAAGGGGGTCGGCCCGGCCGAAAAGAACGAGGAATGCTGATGCGGAAAAAAATACGGTTCACCATCGCTCTGCTGCTGGCCTCGGTGGCTGCCTGTGCCCCGCTGCCCCAGGAAGCTCGCCACGAAACCCTTGGCCAGGCGCAGCAAGGGGCGGTGCCCGACAAGGGCTGCGCGTATGCGCATTTCCTCTTGGGCAGGACGGTCGAGGCGGAGGGCCGGCCGGAAGAGGCGATCCTCCACTATGAACAGGCACTGGAGTGTGATCCGGGAGCCGACTATGTGATGCGCAATCTGGCCATGGTCTTGGTCCGCACCGACAAGCGGCAGGAGGCCATCGCCTGGATCAACAAGATTCTGGCGGCAAAGCCCGATGATATCGGTGCCCAGTCCCTGTTGGCCAATCTCTATGTCTCCCTCGGTGAGACCGCCCAGGCCGAGGCGACCTATCTGGCGATCCTCGCCAAGGACCCCCAGAACCAGAACGTTATGCTGATGCTCGGTTCGCTCTATGCGAGCAATCATCAATACGACAAGGCGCAGGCGCAACTGGAGCAACTGGTGCGGGCGACGCCGCAGTCCTATGCTGGGTACTATTATCTGGCCAAGCTGTACCGCGAGATGCACCTTGACGCGAAGGCGGCCGCCGCCTATGGCAAGGCCCTTTCCCTGAACTGGTCTACGCCCCTGGCCTACGAGGCGGCCGAATTTTATGACGCATCGTCGCGCTATGCGGACAGCGCCAAGTTGTATCGCCGCATCATCGAGGAAGACCCGGCCGATGAACGGGCCCGCGGGTTGCTGGTCAACAACTACCTCCAGCGGAACAAGCCTGATGCCGCGTTGGCCGAACTGCGGGAGTTGCGGAAGATCACCAGCGAAACGGTGCGGGTCGACCTCACCATCGGTCGTATCCTGCTGGAAACCAAGCGGTATGATGCCGCCATTGCCCACCTGCGCAAGGTGCTGGCCGAGGACCCCAATCAGACCAGCATCCGTTCGTTGTTGGTGCTGGCCTACTACCAGAAGGGCGACAAGGCCAAGGCCCGGAAGATGCTGGCCGAGGTGCGGCCGGGGCAACCGGGCTATGAAGAGTCCGTATTGCTGCTGGCGCGGCTGCTTCATGACGAAAAGGACTGGGCCGGCTCGGAAAAGGTGTTGCGGCAGGCGATTGCCGAGGCGACAGGCGAGCAGAAGGTTGTTTTTTATGTGGCGCTGGCCACCTTGTATCGGGAGCGCAACGAACTGCCGAAAGCCTATGCGATCTTCGACGAGGCGCAAAAGGAGCTGCCGCAGGATGCGAAGATCCGCTTCGAGTATGGTCTCTTCCTCGAACGTACCGGCGATTCGAAGGCGGCCATGGCCAAGATGCACGAGGTGTTGGCCCTTGACCCCCATAATCCCTATGCCCTGAACTATGTGGGGTACAGTTGGGCCGACCGTGGCGAGCGGCTGGACGAGGCCCAGGCCTATATCGAAGAGGCGGTGAGCCTGCGGCCGGAGGATGGTTTCATCCGGGACAGCCTCGGCTGGGTCTACTACCAGCGCGGCGACTATGAACGGGCGGTGCAGGAGTTGGAGAAGGCGGTGGCACTGGCCAACGACGAGGATGCCACCATTTACGAGCATCTGGGCGATGCCTATGCCAAGCTTCGGCGCTATGGCGAGGCTGGCAGCGCCTATGAACGGGCCGAACAACTCTACGACGACCAGGCGAAAAAGGAAGTGGTTCGCCGCAAGCGCGGGGCCTTGCCGGCGCAATGAGTTGTTTTTTCCGGCGATTGTCCTCTCTCCTGCTGCTGGGCGTGGTTTGGTTTATGCTGGCCGGCTGTGCGGCGACGCGTCCGGCGATGTTGCCTCTCGCTGCCGACGAAGAGCGGCAGGTGCGGCAACAGGTCTCCTCCCTCCTCATGCCGGCCGACGCCTGCGGCCGCTGCCTGGACGTGGAGGCGCGGATCGTGGTGCAATCCCTCTGGCAGTCGGGTACGTTGCAGGGCTATCTGCTGGCCCGGGAACCGGGGGCGTTCAAGTTCGTCGGTCTCTCTCCCCTCGGCCAGCCGCTCCTGATGCTGACTACCGACGGCGTCTCTTTTCGTTTCATCTCGGTGGCCGAGGCCGCTGCCTATGAAGGCCGCACCACCGCCGCCACCTTTCGCAAGTATGCGCCCCCCGGCCTCGATCCGCAGACTTCCTTTTTCTGGCTGATTGGCCGGCTGCCCCGTGATAGCCGGATCATTGGGATCAGTCGCGACGAGGACGGCGGAGGCTATTGGCTGGAGTTGGCCAACGGCGCGGCGGGGCATCATCGCGTGCTCTTCGACCCGGTTCAGGGCGTCATCAGTCGCGCCGTCCTGCTGGGAGAGGATGAGGAACCTCTTCTCGACGTGCGCTACGGCGCCTATCAACAGGTGGGCGCCCTCGGTGGCGCGGCCGGCTGCCGGATGCCCGGCACGGTTTCGGTGAGTGGCAGAGGGCATAATGGCGCGGCCTTGACCGTGCAATTCAGCAACTGGCTGTTGGGCACGACCTGCCGCGACAGGGATTTTGTCGTGACGGTGCCGCCCGGCTTTCAGACGGTGAGGGTGGAGTGAATCTCGATACGGTACTGGCGCAGGTCGCCAAGCCGAGCCGTTACTGTGGCAATGAGTTCAATGCGATAAAGAAGGAGTGGGAGACGGCGGCGCTGCGCATGGTGCTCGCCTTCCCGGACCTCTATGAGATCGGCATGTCCCATCAGGGCTTGCAGATTCTCTACCATCTGGTGAACCGCCGGCCGGAGTGGCTGGCGGAACGGGTCTATGCGCCGGACCGCGACCTCGAAAGGCTGTTGCGCCAAGAGGGGTTGCCGCTCTTTTCGCTCGAATCGCGGCGGCCGCTGGCCGACTTCGATATCCTCGGCATTACCCTGCCGTATGAGCTTTGCTACACCAACATCCTCACCATTCTCGAGCTGGCCGGTTTGCCCTTCCGGGCGGTGGAGCGCGACGAGCGGTTCCCGCTGGTGATCGGCGGCGGCCCCTGCGCCTTCCACCCGGAACCGGTGGCGGATTTTTTCGACGCCATTCTGCTCGGCGACGGCGAGGAGGCGATTGGCGAGATCGCCGACTGCGTGGCCACGGCCAAGTCCGAAGGCATCGGCCGGGAGGAACTGCTCGTTCGCCTCGCGACGATTCCCGGCCTCTATGTGCCCCGTTTCTTCGAACCCCATTACGACGCCAGCGGCGCCTTTGCCGGGGTCAGTCCTCTGCGGCCCGAGCAGCCCACGGTGCGGCGCCGCATCCTGCCGCGTCTCGATCTGGTGCCGCCATCGGCCGCGCCGCTGGTGCCCACCACCCGCATCGTCCACGACCGCTTGGGGGTAGAGATCGCGCGGGGCTGCACCCGTGGCTGCCGTTTCTGCCAAGCCGGCATCATCTACCGGCCGGTGCGTGAGCGCTCGCCGGAGCAGGTGCTGGAACTGGCGCAGCAGGGGATCGACGCCACCGGGTTCGAGGAGATGGCCTTGCTGTCGCTCAGCACCGGCGACTACGCTTGCCTGGGCGACCTGCTGGTCCGCCTGATGGACAGACTCACCCCGGCGCGGGTCTCGGTCTCCATGCCCTCCATGCGGGTGGGCACCCTCACCCCGCAGATCATGGAGCAGATCCGCCGGGTGCGCAAGACCGGCTTCACCCTGGCCCCGGAGGCTGGCACCGACCGCCTGCGGCAGGTAATCAACAAGGGCATCACCGAGGAGGACCTGCTGGCCACCACCACCGCGGCCTTCCGGCTGGGCTGGAAATTGATCAAGCTTTATTTCATGTGCGGCCTGCCCACCGAGACCGAGGAAGACATCGCCGCCATTCCCGAACTGGCCTGGAAAGTGCTGCGCACCAGCCCGGGCGGCGGCCGGCAGGTGACGGTGAGCGCCGCGGTCTTTGTGCCCAAGCCCCACACCCCTTTCGAGCGCGAACCGCAGCTCGGGATCGAGGAGGGGCTGCGGCGGCTGCATCTCATGCGCGACCGTCTCAGGGGGCGTTCCTTTTCGTTCAAATGGCATGACCCACGTCAGAGTTACCTTGAAGGCGTGCTGTGCCGCGGCGACCGGCGCCTGTCCGCCGTGATCGAGGCCGCCTGGCAGGCTGGCGCGCGGCTCGATGCCTGGTCCGATTTCCTCGATCTCGAACTTTGGCGCCGGGCCGCAGCCCAGGCCGGCCTCGACCTGGATCAGTACCTCTGCCGGCGCTCGCCGGAGGCGCCCCTGCCGTGGGACCATCTCGATGCCGGGGTCGATCCACAATTTTTTGCCGCGGAGCTGGCCAAGGCACAGCAGGGGGAATATACCCCCGACTGCCGAGTCCATGGCTGCCAGGGCTGCGGTCTGTGCGATTTCAAGACCATCAGGCCGGTAGTCCATCGCCCATCGACCGAGGCCGGAGCGCCGGCCATCACGCCGGCTGGGGCGGAGAAAGAGCAGTCGGCCAAGTTTGTCTACCGTCTCGACTATGCCCGCCAGGACGAGGCGCGGCTGTTGAGTCATCTGGAGCTGATCCAGGTGATGTTCCGGGCCTTCCGACGCGCCCATCTGCCGCTCCGCTACTCCCAGGGCTTCAACCCCACGCCCAAGGTCTCCTTTGGCCCGGCCTTGCCGTTGGGTACCGCCAGCCGGGCGGAATATCTCTATATCGAGGTGACCGAGCCGCTGGAGAAGCTGGCGGCTTGGCAGGCGCGGCTCAACCAGGAGCTGCCGGAGGGGATCAGGGTGGAGGCAATGGCCGGCGCTACCGGCGACCAGCCGCAGCGGCTGCTCCAGGGCTACGAAGTGACTTTACTGACGGTGCCGGCGGCTACTTCGTTTGCACGGTTGCTTGAGAGCGAACAATTTGTTATCACTGTGGTGCGCAAGGGCAAGGAACGCGCCATCGATGCGCGGCCGCAGGTGCATGGTTTGGCGGTGCGGCCCGACGGGGTGGTGGAAATGGCCTTGTGGAGCGAAACCGGCCGGGCCGCGGTCAAGCCCATGGAACTGCTGCGCGAGGTACTGCGCCTGTCGCCGCAGGAGGTCTATGGCGCCCGGATCGTCAAGGTCTGGAGCCGGGAGGAATGAGCGGGCGGTTGCAAGGTAGTTTTTGCTGACGCCCGTGCGCGGTCCGCGGAGGGGCCGCCATTTCCGGCATGGAGGCAGTGTGCCGGAGAGGTGAGGCATTGCCGGATTCCTTGCGGCAAGGCCGTCGGATGCCAAAACCAGGGATGGTTTGGCACCATCCTATGAGTGGGGGGAACCATGTCAACCGACTTGCTGATCAATGCCACGCCCTACGAGATCCGTATCGCCCTGGTCGAGCATGGCAATCTGGTGGAGTTCTATCTCGAACAACCGACGGAAAAAGGGTTGATCGGCAATATCTACCGGGGCAAGGTGGTTCGGGTCCTGCCGGGCATGCAGGCCGCCTTTGTCGATATCGGCCTCGAGCGCACCGGTTTTCTCTACGTCGATGACATCTACATCAACAATGCCGAGTTCGAAAAGCGGATGGCCAAGTGTGATCGCCACGAGGACGGCGACACCAACGGCTGCTGCGGCGAGCCGCCCGAATCCCTCTGCCGTCGCACGCCGGGATTGAACATCGAGGACCTGCTCCGCGAGGGGCAGGATCTGCTGGTGCAGGTCTGCAAGGAGCCCATCGGCACCAAGGGCGCCCGGCTCACCTGCCATATCACCCTGCCGTGCCGGAATCTGGTCTTCATGCCGATGACCGACCACATCGGCATCTCCCGCAAGATCGAAAACGAGGAGGTGCGCCAGCAGCTCCGCAAGGATATCGAAAACCTGCGGCCGGCGGGCACCGGCTTCATCGTCCGCACCGTGGCGGAAAACGCCAGCAACGAAGACCTGGAGGCGGATATGGAGTTTCTCCTCCATACCTGGAGCGAGGTGCAGGACCTGGCCGCCAAGGCGCCGCTGCCCAGCCTGGTTTACGAGGACCTCGACATCACCCTGCGGGTCGTGCGCGATGTCTTCTCGCCCGAGGTGGATCGGGTGGTGGTGGATGACCAGAAGACCTTCGAGCGGGTGGTGCGCTTCGTCGATACCTTTGCCCCGCGCCTCAAGGGGCGGGTGGTGCTCGCCCCGACCGATGGCCCCATCTTTGACGCCTACGGCGTCGAGATGGAGGTGAACCGGGCGCTCGACAAGAAGATCTGGCTGCGCTGCGGCGGCTACATCATCATCGACACCACCGAGGCGCTCACCGTCATCGACGTGAACACCGGCCGCTACGTGGGCAAGAGCGGTCTCGAAGAGACCATCTTCAAGACCAACATGGAGGCGGTCAAGGAGATCGCCTACCAACTGCGGCTCCGCAATATCGGCGGCATCATCATCATCGACTTCATCGACATGGAGGAGGAGACCCACCGCGAGGAGGTGTTCAATGCCCTGCGGGAGGCGGTGCGCAAGGACAAGAGTCGGGTCAACATCCTCAAGGTCTCGGAGTTCGGCCTGGTGCAGATGACCAGGAAGCGCAACCGCGAGGACCTGCGCCACATGATGTGCGAACCCTGCCTCTACTGCCATGGCGAGGGGATGCTCAAGTCGGCCCGCACCATCTGCTACGAGATCTTCCGGCGGATCGAGCGGGAGGCGAAGAAGGCCGTGGTTTCGAACGTCACCCTCCAGGTGCATCCCAAGGTGGCGGCGCTGATGCTCAAAGAGGAGGCCGCCACCATCGATTATCTCCAGCATCGCACCGGCCGGCAGTTGACCATCCTGCCGGTGAAGGAGCTGCACATCGAGAAGTACGACATCGTCTGGGGCTAGCCGCGGTTGCCAAAGCGGTTTGGTGACGGGGCGGCGGCGTTTCCATGACGAGGCGCCGCCCGACAATAGCCCTTGACAAATACGGCCGTTGTGGTATCTATGACGGTTTCTCGGGGCAGGCATTGCCTGCGTCTGTTCGCAGATTTTTTAGCGTGATTTCGGTAGGATGTTAAGGCCGTGGCCAGCGGTGGCAACGGCAGGAATGATACGGTATCGGAGGAAGATATGTACGCAATTATCCGCACCGGCGGGAAGCAGTATCAGGTGGCTCCGGGCGCGCGCGTGCGCGTGGAGAAGCTGGCCGGCGAGATCGGCGAGACCGTGGAGCTGACCGAGGTGCTGCTCGTCGCCGACGGCGACAAGGTGACGGTAGGCCAGCCGGTGGTGGCTGGCGCCAAGGTAACGGCTCGTATCGTCGAACAGGACAAGGACAAGAAGGTTCTGGTCTTCAAGAAGAAGCGTCGCAAGGGATATCAGCGCATGCAGGGGCACCGTCAGGCCTTTACCGGCCTTGAGGTGCAGCAGATTTCCGCCTAATTTCGACTTTTAACCACATGAGGTGTTGCTGTGGCTCATAAAAAAGCAGGTGGCAGTTCCAGAAACGGTCGTGACAGTAACGGGCAGCGCCGCGGCGTGAAGCGCTTCGGCGGCCAGGAAGTGCGGGCCGGCAGCATTCTGGTGCGTCAGGTCGGCACCAAGATCCACCCCGGCAAGAACGTCGGCCTGGGCCGTGATTACACCCTCTTCGCCAAGATCGACGGCGTGGTGGCCTTTGAGGAGTTTGGTCAGGACCGCAAGCGCGTCAGCGTCTATCCGGTGGCCGACGCCGAATAATTTTTTTCCCCGGCTTCATCGGCGCCCCCGTGCAAGCGGGGGCGAGCCCCAAGGCGACCGCGATGGCGTTTATCGATGAGGCAAAGTTTTTCGTCAAGGCCGGCGACGGCGGCAACGGCTGCGTCAGTTTCCGGCGCGAGAAGTTCGTCCCCAAGGGCGGACCGGACGGCGGTGATGGCGGCAACGGTGGTTCCGTCATCATCGAGGCCTCGGGTCGCCTCTCTTCCCTCCTCGACTTCAAGTACCGCTCCCATTTTTTAGCCGACAACGGCGGCCAGGGCCAGGGCAAGCGTATGCACGGCAAGAGCGGCAACGATTGCATCCTGCCGGTGCCGCCTGGTTCGCTGATCAAGGACGTGGAGACCGGCGAGGTGCTGGCTGAACTGCTGGCCGATGGCGACCGCTTTGTCGCGGCCCATGGCGGCCAGGGCGGCCGCGGCAACATCCATTTCGCCACCTCGCAGAACCGGGCGCCGCGCATCGCCACCAAGGGAAAGCCCGGCGAGGAGCGCTGGTACCGGATCGAGCTGAAGCTGCTTGCCGATGTCGGCCTCATCGGCCTGCCCAATGCCGGCAAGTCCACCCTGCTTACCAAGCTCTCCGCCGCCACCCCCAAGGTGGCCGACTATCCCTTTACCACGCTCTCGCCGCAACTCGGGGTGCTCCATTTTCCCCACCAGCCCTCCTGCGTGGTGGCGGATATCCCCGGCCTCATCGAGGGGGCGCACGAGGGGGCCGGGCTCGGTCATAAATTTCTTAAACATGTTGAAAGAACCAGGATTTTGTTGCACGTTATTGATGGCTCCGCCCCGGACGACGAGCCGTGGCAGCAGTACCAGACCCTGGAACACGAGCTGGCCCAGTACAACGAGGCGCTGCTCGGCCGTCACCGCCTGGTCTTGCTGAACAAGATCGATCAGCTTGCCGACCGCGCCCGTCTTGCCGAACTGGCTGACCGTTTCGCCAAGGCAGGGATTCGGACCCTGGCGATCTCGGCCCTCACCGGCGAGGGAATCGACGCGCTCAAGGAAACCATTGCCCAGTTGCTGGACGAGAATCCTGCATGACCTATCAGGTGGACAAAGAACAGGGCCGCGCACTGCGGCAGCGCTACCTTGGCAAGGCCAAACGGGTGGTGGTCAAGGTGGGCAGCGCCGTGCTCACCACCAGCGAGGGGCTCAACTATCCGGTGCTCGACGCCTTGGCTGGCCAGATTGCCGCCTTGCGTGAGCAAGGCCGCGAGGTGATCCTGGTCAGCTCCGGCGCGGTGGCCGCCGGCCGGCGCAAGCTCGGCCTCGGTACCGGCCCCATCAGTCTGCGCGAGAAGCAGGCCGCGGCCGCGGTCGGGCAATCGAGCCTCATGCGCGCCTACGAAAAGATCTTCGAGCAGCTCGGCCAGAAGGTGGCCCAGGTGCTGCTCACCCACGATGCCCTCTCCCACCGCGATCGCTACCTCAATGTCCGCAACACCCTCTTGACCCTGCTGGAATGGGGGCTGGTGCCGATCATCAACGAGAACGACACGGTCTCGGTGGAGGAGCTGCGCTTTGGCGACAACGATACCCTGGGCGCCATGGTGACCAACCTCATCGAGGCCGATTTGCTCGTCTGCCTTACCGACGTGGCCGGCCTCTTCACCGGCAACCCGAGCCTTGATCCGGCTGCCCGGCAGATCTACGTGGTGACCAGGGTGGGCCGCGAGGTGGAGGAGATGGCCGGCCAGGTGGTGAGCGGGGTGGGCACCGGCGGCATGCGGAGCAAGGTCAATGCCGCCAGGATGGTGGCGGCCCGTGGCGGCTGCTCGGTGGTGGCGCCGGGCGGCGAGCCCGAGGTGCTCACTCGCCTCATGGCCGGCGAGCCGCTGGGCACCTTGTTCCTTGGCCAGGAGACCAAACTGGCGGGCCGCAAGCACTGGATCGCCTACACCTTGCGGCCCAAGGGCTATCTGGTGCTCGATGCCGGGGCCTGCCGGGCCATTGTCAGCGGCGGCAAGAGCCTGTTGCCCTCCGGCGTGGTCGAGGTGCGCGGCAAGTTCGGCATCGGCGACCCGGTCCACTGTCTCGACGGTGACGGCCAGGCGGTGGCGGCCGGCCTCGTGAACTACGACGCCGAGGCGGTGCGGCAGATTCAAGGCTTGAAGACGAGCCAGATCGAAGAAACTTTGGGCTATAAGGACAGCGACGAGATCATTCACCGCGACAACCTGGTGCTGTTCTAGGCGAACGCGGCGGAGGGGGTGTTTATGACGATTGCAGAGACCATCAAGAATCTGGCCATCGGGGCCAAGCGGGCGGCGCGCCAGGTGGCGAGCCTTTCCACCACCAGCAAGAACCGGGTGCTGCTCAAGATGGCCGAGGCGCTCGTGGCCAACAAGGCGATGATCCAGGCAGAAAACGAGAAGGATCTGGCCGCCGGCCGCGCCAAGGGACTCTCCGCCGCCATGCTCGACCGCCTGGCCCTCACCGACAAGACTATCGACAGCATGGTCACCGGCCTTACGGAGGTCGCGGCCCTGCCCGATCCGGTGGGCGAGATTTCCGAGATGGTGCAGCGGCCCAGCGGCATCACCGTGGGCCGCATGCGGGTGCCGCTCGGGGTGATCGCCATGATCTACGAATCGCGGCCCAACGTCACCGTCGATGCCGCCGCCCTCTGCCTCAAGGCGGGCAACGGTGTGGTGCTGCGGGGCGGTTCCGAGGCGATCCACTCCAATCTCGCCCTGGCCAAGGTGCTCCAGGAGGTGCTCTCGGCGGAAGGGATCAACCCGGCCGCGGTCCAGGTGATCCCGGTTACCGACCGCGAAGCGATCACCGCCATGCTCCAGCTTGAGGAGCAGATCGACTTGGTCATCCCCCGCGGTGGCGAGGGGCTGATCCGCTTTGTCTCGGAAAACTCGCGGATTCCGGTGCTCAAGCATTACAAGGGCGTCTGCCATGTCTTTGTCGACGAGAGCGGTGATTTCGACATGGCGGTGCACATCATCATGAACGGCAAGACCCAGCGGCCCGGCGTCTGCAACGCCCTGGAGACTCTGCTGGTCCATCAGAATGCGGCCCCGGCCTTCCTGCCCCTCATTTGCGAGAAGCTCGCCGCCGCCAAGGTGGAGATCCGCGGCTGCGAACGGACCCGCGCCATCGTTCCCACTGTCACCCCGGCGTTGCCGACCGACTGGGGCATGGAGTTCCTCGACCTCATCCTGGCGGTGAAGGTGGTGGACAATCTCGACGCGGCCATGGACCACATCGTTCAGTACGGCTCGCTGCACACCGAGGCCATTGTCACCAACAACTACGCCCATGCGCAGCGCTTCCTGCGCGAGGTGGACGCCTCGGCGGTGATGGTCAACGCCTCGACCCGCTTCAACGACGGCGGCCAGTTCGGCCTCGGCGCCGAGATCGGCATCAGCACCACCAAGCTCCATGCCTACGGCCCCATGGGGTTGAAGGAGCTGACCACCAGGAAGTTCATCGTCTACGGCAGCGGGCAGGTGCGCAGCTAAGGCCGCCATGGAGCGTTCCGCCTCGCTTGGCACCCGCGTCGGCATTCTGGGGGGCACCTTCGATCCGGTGCATCTGGGCCATCTGGCCCTGGCCACCGCGGCGCGCGCGCGTTTCGCCCTCGATACGGTGCTGTTCATTCCGGCCGCCCAGCCGCCTCACAAACTTCGCACGCCGCTGGCCCCCTTTGCCGATCGGGTTGCCATGCTCCGTCTCGCCTTGGCCGGCGAGGAGGGATTGGCCATCTCCGAGATGGAGCGGGACCGGCCCGGCCCCTCCTACAGCATCGATACCCTGAAGGAGCTGCGCCAGCAACTGGGGGAGAGGGTGCACCTCTTCTTCTGCATCGGCATGGACGCCTTTGCCGAAATCACTTCCTGGAAGCACCATACCGAGCTCTTCCGCTACGCCGACTTCGTGGTGGTCGAGCGGCCGGCGGCCGGCGGCCTCGGGCTTGCCGAGTTTCTGGCGGCGGAACTGCCCCGCTTTCGCCCGGCGGGGGAGGGGAGCTGGCAGCATCCGGATGGCGGTTGCATCCATGCCCTGGCCATGGCGGATGTCCCGATCTCCTCGTCGTACATCCGCCAGCGGGTTGGCCGCGGCGAATCCGTTGCCGGCCTGGTGCCGGCGCCGGTGGCCGATTATCTTGCCGTCCATGGCCTCTATCGGGTGACCAAGGTTGGCGAGTGATGCCAGTGTTGCCCTTTTTGGCTGCCATGGCGGGCCTCGGTTGACGCGACGATTGCCGCTGCGCTAGAATAAAAAAAATGCGCCGGCATCGGGCCAGACGCGGGAAGAAGGCGGCGGCAGGGCATGCACCATAAGAGGCAGACGCAGCAAGAACCTTCCCGCCAGGAATCCAGGCCGGCAGGCCAATGTCCGCGGCCGGTGCCGCTTTTCTTCGTCATGATTGGGGCGGTCGCGGTTGCCGAGGGGGCGATCATGGTTCTTCTCAGCCAGTTGCCCCCAATGTCCGCCCTGGCCACCAGTCTTCTTGATGTGGCGCTGCTTGCCCTTGCCATTCTGCCGTTTTTCTATGTGATGTTGATGAAGCCCCTGTGCCGCGAGATACGGCGTCGTGAGGCAGCGGAGCTGGCGGCGGTGAGCGAGAAAGAGTTCCTCGACAAGGTCATCGATTCGCTTCCCTATCCTTTCTCGGTCATCGATGCCCACGACTATACCGTCCGGCTGGGAAACGCCAAGGCCATGGCCGGCGCGGATGGCCACCCGATGACGTGCCATGCCCTGAGCCATCATCAATCCTTCCCTTGCTCCGGCGAGGAGCATCCCTGCCCGTTGCAACAGGTCAAGGCGACCGGAAAACCGGTGACGGTAGAGCATGTGCATCAGAATCAAGCGGGAGAACCGAGGATTTACGAAATTTACGGATTCCCTATCCTGGATGACGCCGGCCAGGTAACGCAGATGATCGAGGTCTCCATCGACATCACCGAGCGCCGGCGGGCGGAGAACCTGCTGCGGGAACAGAAGCGGTTCACGACCAAGCTTATCGAGTACTCATCCGTGCCCACCTTTGTCCTGGATGCGCAACACAACGTGTTGTTCTGGAACAAGCCCTGTGAAAAGATGACCGGCTTCAAGGCAAGCGAGATTGTCGGTACCAGGGACCATTGGCGGCCTTTCTACCAGCAGCGGCGGCCCTGCCTTGCCGATCTCGTTTTGGACGGCACCGGCGACCTCGGCGGCAACCTCTACGACTTTGTGGAGCACTCCAAGGTGCTGCCGCATGGCCTCCATGCCGAGGGCTGGTTCACGAACCTCAACGGCCATCGGCGTTATCTCGTCTTCGAGGCGGCGCCGATCTTCGACGAGGCGGGCAAGACGGTGGCGGCCATCGAGACCTTGCGGGACATTACCGAACGCAAGGAGATGGAGGAGGCTCTGGCCTTCCAGGCCACCCGGGACGAGCTGACCGGCATCTACAACCGGCGCATGCTGGACGAACTGCTCAAACGGGAGGTCGATCGGGCGCAGCGCTATCAGACCCCGTTTTCCCTCATCATGTTCGATCTCGATTACTTCAAGAACATCAACGATACCTACGGCCATGATGTGGGAGACGCCGTGCTGCGCAGTGTCGCCGAGGCGATGCGGGGACAGATCCGGGTTACCGACCATCTCGGCCGTTGGGGTGGCGAGGAATTCATGTTGCTCGCGCCGGAGACGGTTCTGGCCCAGGCGGCGTTTCTGGCGGATAAGCTGCGGCGGCACGTGGAGCAGCACCATTTCGATCAGGTAAGCTCCATCACCATGAGCATCGGGGTGGGTGAATACCGCGCCGATGAGGGCGTGGACAGCCTGATCAAGCGGGTGGACGATGCCCTTTACCGGGCCAAAGACTCGGGTCGCAATACCGTGGAAATCGCGGAGTAGGAGAGGGGTCAGCGGAGTTCGTCACTGTCCACGTAGGCGTAGGCGCTGTGCTTGTGGATCGATTCGAAGCTTTCCACCCCCACCGAGAACCAGGCAATACCCGGGTGGGCCAGGGCGGTCTCCGCCACCTTGCGCACCACGTCTTCGACGAACATCGGGTTGTCATAGGCCCGCTCGGTGACGAATTTTTCGTCCGGCCGCTTGAGCAGGGCGAAGACCTCGCAGGAGGCGCCGGCCTCGGCCATGGCGATCAGCTCCTCCAGCCAGATGAAATCGGTGTATTTGACGTTGAGGTTCACTTCGCCCCGCTGGTTGTGGGCGCCCATCGCGCTGATCTCCTTGGAACAGGGGCACAGCGTGGTGACCGGCACCCAGACCGAGAGCATGAAATCCTCGTCCTGACCCACGCCGCCGGTGAAGCGGCAGGTATACTCCATCAGGCTCGGCGTGCCACTGACCGGCGCCCGCTTCTCGATGAAGTAGGGGAAGGTCATCTCCACATGGGCGGATTCGGCGCGCAGCCGTTCCTTGACCTCGACGAGCAGCCGGCGGAAGACGCGGTTGCTCATCTGGTCCTGGTACTTGTTCAGGACCTCGATGAAGGCGGTGACACAGCTGTCCCGGTATTCGCGGGGGAGGTTGGCCTGGAGGTCGATGCTGGCCACGGTCTGCTGAAGCGCCCCGGACTTTTCCCGGACGGTGATGGGGTAGCGGATGTTGGTGATGCCCACACTTTTGAGTTCCATGATGCGCTCTTATAGCCGGTTTTCGCCGTGTCGCAAAGAAAAAGGTGCGTTTTTGCCGTGAAAACGGCAGATTGCCCGGTGGACAACGGTTGGAGAAGGGCATAGCCGAACAGCGGGAAGTGTGGTAGGCTGGGGCCAATCCGGCGTGGCACCGGCAGCAATGACCGCAGACGAAAAAATCCGCATCGACAAGTGGCTGTGGGCGGCCCGCTTCTTCAAGACCCGCTCTCAGGCGGCCGAAGCCGTGGCCGGCGGCAAGGTGCATGTGGCGGGCAATCGGGTCAAACCGGCCCGCGCCATCGCGGTCGGCGAGGAGGTGCGGATTCAGAAGGGGCCGTACGAGTTCGTGGTGACCGTGCTGGGGCTCGCCGGCCGCCGGCTCTCGGCACCCGAAGCGCAGCAGCTCTATCGCGAGAGCGAGGCCAGCGTCCAGCAGCGCGAGGCGGTGTACGAAGAACGGCGCCTGCGGCGGGAGGCCGGCATCGTCCCGCCACCGACCCGTCCCGGCAAGCGGGATCGGCGCCTCATTAAGAAATTCATCCGCAAGGATTAGGGTATCCTCCGCCGACCGCGGGAACCGGCTTCGCGCCGTTCCGGCACGGCCGTGGCCGAGGAAGAGATGCACGTCAATTGCAACCAGGAGCAGAGGAGCAGGGCATGAGAAAGGCAGAGCGCGCGTTGATCAGTCTGACCGACAAGTCGGGTATCGAGGATTTTGCCAGGGAGCTGGAAAAGTTGGGGATCGAGATCCTCTCCACCGGCGGCACCGCCAAGAAGATGCGGGAGAACGGCATCAAGGTGAAAGACGTCGCCGAATTCACCGGCTTTCCCGAGATGCTCGACGGCCGGGTCAAGACCCTGCACCCCAAGGTGCACGGCGGCATCCTGGCGCAGAAGCACAACCCCGCTCATGTGAAGCAGATGGAGCAGCACGGCCTGCAACCCATCGACATCGTGGCGGTCAACCTCTACGCCTTCGAGAAGACCGTGGCCAACCCCGCCTGCACTTTGGCCGACGCCATCGAGAATATCGACATCGGCGGCCCCACCATGCTGCGCTCCTCGGCCAAGAACTTCCGCGACGTGACCGTCATCGTCGATCCGGCCGACTATCCGCAGGTGCTCAAAGAACTTAAAGAACAGGGCAACACCACGCTCAAGACCCGCTTCCGCCTGGCGGTCAAGGTCTTCGAACTGACCTCCACCTACGATACCGCCATTACCAAATGGCTCAAGACGGTGAACGTCGACACCAACCCCTACTTTGCGGAGTAAGCCATGCGCCTGGGCGTCCTGCTCTCCGGTTCCGGCCGGACCCTCGACAACTTCCACGAGCGCCTCCAGGCCGGCACCATGGCCGGCGAGATCGTGGTGGTGATCTCGAACACCGCCGACGCGCTGGGGCTTGCCAAGGCGAAGAACTACGGCTATCCCGCTTTTGTCGCCAAGGGCAACGAGGCGATCAACGCCCTGATCGACGAATACAAGGTCGATCTGGTACTGCTGGCCGGCTTTCTCAAGCTCTATCAGCCGCCGGCTCGCCTGAAGAAGGCGGTGCTCAACATCCATCCCTCGCTGGTTCCTTCCTTCTGCGGGGCCGGCATGTACGGCATGAAGGTGCACCGGGCCGTGCACGCCCGCGGGGTGAAGGTGAGCGGCTGCACCGTCCATTTCGCCAACGAGGTTTACGACGAAGGGCCGATTGTGGTGCAGAAATGCGTGGCCCTGGCCGAAGGCGATACCCCCGAGGCGATTGCCGCCAAGGTCTTTGCCGTGGAGTGCGAGGCCTACCCGGAGGCGGTCAATCTGGTGGCCTCCCGCGGGGTGGACGCCTTCTGGCCCACGCCATAATTCCCTTGAGTGTTGCTGGCCCGGTGGGGTAAGCTGATTGGGTAACCGGATGGCACAAGGCTCTCCGAGGCGAAGAGGTGCGGCGATGGAAAGCAAGACGCGGGTGATGAGTGCGGAGGACATCGAGCGGTCCCTGAACCGGATCGCCATGCAGATCGCCGAGAACAACCACGGCGTCGCCAACCTTGCCCTCATCGGCATCCATACCGGCGGCGTCTATCTGGCCCAGCGGCTCCAGCGCATCGTGCTGGAACGGGAAAAGATCACCCTGCCCACCGGCAGCCTCGACATCACCCTCTACCGGGACGACTGGAGCCTGGCCACCCAGAACCCGGTGCTGAAAAAGACCGACATCGATTTTCCCCTGGAGGAGCGGGTGGTGGTGCTGGTGGACGACGTGATCTATACCGGTCGCACCATCCGGTCGGCGCTGGATGCCATCATGGACCTGGGCCGGCCGCGTTGCATCCAGCTGGCGGCGCTGGTCGACCGCGGCGGCCGGGAGTTGCCGATCCAGCCTGATTACACGGGCATGGATATCCAGGTGGCCGACAACGAGCATGTCCATGTGTTGTTGCGGGAACACGACGGCAGCGACGAGGTATTGCTGATCCAGCGGTAGAACCGTCTTCAAGCGAGCCGGGAGGCGGCAGGATGGAGCCGAGCAGGGAAGACAGCGCAGCCGTGGAGCGGATCCGGCGGCGTATTCGCGAAAAAAGCGAGAGCTACCGGCGCTATAACTTTTCCGAGGCGCAGCACGCGCTGCTGCGGACCTTTTTCGACCTGGCGCAGGAATACGACGCCATGGAGGATTTCTACCGGGTCTGCGTACTCGCGCCCCATGAATTTCTTGGGGTCGAGAGCCGTCTGTATGTTCTCGACCAGGCCCGGCAGCACCTGCAACTGGTATGCAGCAGTACCACCGGCCTTGTCCAGCCGCCGCAGGATGCGCCTCCGGTGCTGCGGCTGACCTGCGCTACCTACGAGCTTGGCGACTCCTGTTTCGTGCCGATCCACCGCAAACCATCGGTCATTGAAAATGGCGGTGGTCGGCGTGATCTCACCGAGCTGGTCCTCGGCATGCTGGAGGTCTATCCGGCCTCGCGGCTTACCACCGCCGACCGTTTCTTCCTGCGCAAGTACTCCAACCGCATCGGCTACAACCTCCACAACCGCTTCATCGCCCAGCAGAACATCCGCCACCTCAAGTTCATCAACAACCTGGTGATGGACATCGAGCACAACGTCATCACCCCCAACATGTACTTCAAGCATCTCTTCAACCAGCTCCGCAAGCGAATCAAGGAACTGGAGGAGGTGAAGAAGCGTTTCGAACAACTCAAGGCCACGGCGAAACCGGAGGGAGCGGCCTGTGAGGACCTCAGCCAGCGACTGGCCGCCCTTTACGACGACCTGTCGGCCAATCATCATGAGCTCCAGGAGCATCACGCCCATTACAGCCTCTTTCTTGAAAGCCTCTTCCGGCGCGACCATTTTCGTAAAGGCCACCTGGTGCTGCGGCCCAAGAGCTGCTCCATCGAAAAGGAGATCATCATCCCGCAACTGGAGCATTACGTGGGTCGGCTCGAAAGGCGTGGCATCGTGGTCGAACAGCCCCGCGACATGATCGACGAGGAGGTTCCGCTGGTGGTCGATGTGGGGCTGTTGTCGCAGGTCTATGCCAATCTTTTTTCCAATGCCGTGAAGTACACCGACGAGATTGTCGACCACCACGGCATCCGCAAGCGGGCCATGGCCTATGGCCGGGAATACCTGCGCGGTTTCTTCGGACCCGGCAAGGATGCCATCAAGTTCAACGTCTTCACCACCGGTCGCCACCTCAGCGATGAAGAGGCCGGCTCCATTTACAAGGACGGCTTTCGCGGCGAACGCGGCAAGGAGGAGCCCGGCACCGGCCATGGCCTCGCCTTTGTCAAACATGTGGTGGAGATCCACGGCGGCATGGTAGGGTACGAGCCGACCGCAGAGGGCAACAACTTCTACTTCATCCTGCCGCTCTCCGATGGTGCCGGCGATGAGGCGGCCCGGCAGGGCTAGCCGTCATGTTCCCGCTCAAAGATGACGTGCCCGCCGACCATGTCCCGGCGGTGAACCTGCTGCTCATCGCCGTCAACGTCCTGATTTTTCTCTACCAACTCACCCTGGGGCGCGACGGGATGGAGGCGTTCCTCTATCATTACGGCTTTATCCCGGCCCGTTTTTCCGGCGGGGCCGAGGGGCCGCCGCTGTTGCCGGTCTTCACCTCCATGTTCCTGCACGGCAGCCTGCTTCATGTCCTTGGCAACATGTGGATGCTGTGGATTTTCGGTGACAACGTCGAGGATCGCATGGGTCATGGTCGTTATCTGCTTTTCTACCTCCTCTGCGGGGTGGCGGCGGTGATGGTCCAGACCTGGTCGGCGCCGCATGCCACGGTGCCGATGATCGGGGCGAGCGGCGCCATCGCCGGGGTACTCGGCGCCTATTTCCTGCTCTTCCCCAGGGCGCGCATTCTTACCTTTGTGCCGATCTTCATCTTCTTCTACCTTTTTGAGATACCGGCGGTCTTCTTCATCGGCTTCTGGTTCGTCCTCCAATTCCTTCAGGGTACCACGCAGCTTGGCAGCAGCAGTGGTGCGGCGGGCGGGATTGCCTGGTGGGCGCATGTCGGCGGTTTTGTCGGCGGCATGGTGCTGGTGCGTTTCTTTGTCCGTAACTTTCGGCGCCAGCCCTTCTTTGCCGGGGAGGGAGAGGCATGAGCACTCCCTCGCGCATGGAGCTCTTGGCGCCGGCCGGCAGCCTGGAGGCCTTCAGCGCGGCGGTGGCTGCCGGGGCGGATGCGGTCTACATCGGCGCCCCGGCCCTGAACGCCAGGGCACTGGCCAAGCAGTTCTCCCTGGCCGAGGTGGCGGCGATGATCGACCATGCGCATGGCCGCGGGGTCAAGGTTTATGCGGCCATGAACAGCCTGATGAAGGAGGAGGAGATCCCGGCCGCGGTACGCCTGCTGGCCGCGCTCGCCGAACTCTCGGTGGATGCGGTGATCCTCCAGGATCTGGGAGTGTATGGGGTGGCCCGCGAGTATTTTCCCCAACTGCGCTTGCATGCCAGCACCCTGATGCTGGCCCACAACTCGCTGGCGGTGCAACATTTCGCCGCCATGGGTTTCCGGCGGGTGGTGCTGGCCCGCGAGGTGACGCTGGCGGAGATCCGCCAGTTCCGGCGGCAGAGTCCGGTGGAACTGGAGGTCTTTGTGCAGGGCGCCATGTGCTTCAGCTATTCCGGCCTCTGTCTCTTCAGCTCCTATCTCGGGGGCAAGAGCGGCTTGCGCGGCCGTTGCGTGCAGCCCTGCCGCCGGCGCTATACCTGGCAGGGCAGCAGAAAAGAGGGGGGCTATCTCTTTTCCATGAACGACCTCTCGGCCTTGCCTCTGCTGCCGGAGTTGCAGGCCGCCGGCGTGGGTTCGCTCAAGATCGAAGGCCGCATGCGCAGCGCTCAGTATGTGGCGCAGGTGGTGGCGGCCTACCGCCTGGCCCTCGATCATGGTGGTGACGAGAAGTCCCTGGCCGAGGCCGCATCGATGCTGGACGCGGCCATGGGCCGCAAGGCCACGGTGGGTTACTTCCGCACTCCGCAACCTGCCGGCATCATCACCCCGCATCACTCCGGCAACATCGGCATCTTCCTGGGCAAGATCGAGCGAGTCAAGGGCGGCCGGGCCGTGCTGGTGTTGCGGGATGCGGTGCGGAGCGCTGATCGTCTGCGGCTCCATGGCGAGGGCAGCGGCGAGCGCCAGAGCTTCACCCTGAAGGAGTTGCGGGTGCTGGGAAAATCGGTGCAGGAGGCGGCGGCCGGGACAAAGGTCGAAGTCGCGATCAGCGGGGCGGTGCGGCCCGGCGACAGCCTCTACAAGGTCGATGTCTCGGAGCGCCGGGCCTTGGCGGCCGGTCGCCACGCCATCGACCCGCGACCCTTTGCCAAACTGGCGGCGCGCCTGGCCGAGCCCAAAGAGGCGGCGGCGATCCTTGGCCGCCTTGGGATTGGCAAGGCCAAGGCCCCGGCGAAACCAGCCGCGAAAAAAGGACGGCCGCCGGCCGAGGCGGCCTTGCCCCTCTGGCTCAAGGTGGACGACCTGCGGTTGCTCAACCAGCGACTGCCCGCCGAGGTGGTCGCGGTGGTGGCGCAGCTCACGCCGGAGACCTATAGCCAGCAGCAAAAGCTGGGGCGGGCCTTGGCGCCGCTACGGCCGAAGCTGATCTGGGCGCTGCCGCCGGTGATGCTGGAGGCGGATCTTTCCTTTTATGCCAAGACGATTACGGCTTTGCGCGACAGCGGCTTTGCCGCCTGGCAGCTCAGCCATGTGAGCCAGGTGGGGTTTTTTGCCGACCAGAGGCCACGGCGGCCGGCGGGCCGTGGCGGGCACTCGGGCGGGGTTATGGCCGGACTGCATGGCGACTACCGGCTCAACGTGCTCAACTCCTTAAGCCAGCGGGTCTTGGTGGGGATGGGGTTGGCCTCGGTGCAGGCCGCGGTGGAGATCGACCGGGAGTCGCTGGCGGCCGTGGCCGGTGCCAGGGCCGGACTGCTGGGGCTGATGGTATATGGCCGACCGCCGCTCTTCACAGCCCGGCTCATGCCGCGGTTCTTCCGTTACGATCAGCCCCTGGTGAGCCCCAAGGGGGAGGTCTTCGAGCTGAAAAAGGCCTTTGGCCAGACCGTGGCCGTGGCGCAGCATCCCTTCTCGCTGCTGCCGCATCAGTCCGAACTGGCGGCCATGGGCGTGGCCTACGGCGTGGTCGATCTTTCCCTCATGGGTCTTGGCCTGCGCGAGGCGACGCAGTTGTTGCGTGGTCTCGGCAAAGGCCATCCGCGCCAGCGGTTGAGCACCTTCAACTACCGCGGCACGCTGCCGTAGAGCGGCCATCGGCGTTCTGCGCCGTCAGTTTCCCTTTCCATCCGCTCGCTGGTTTTTTTTGGACAGCCGCCCGGGCTGTCGGTGGCTCACGCTCAGGAAAAACCCGACCTCGACGAGCAACCGGAGAGCGCCCCGGCCGGGATTGAACTGCCCGAAGAGGAGATGCGGAAGCTGCTGGCGGAGATGGTCTTTTCGACCAGGGCGCTGCCACACGCCTTGCAGGTGACGTCTTTGACCCCGTCGCACGAGCTGACCAGCGCCTCGAACAGGGTCTTGCATTGCTGGCAGCGGAATTCATAGATCGGCATGGCGAATCCTCCGATGATCGGTGATTAGGAACAAGGGACTTGATATTTAAGCATTTACTTAATGATTGTCCAGCGGAAAGTTGGGTGGGGCAGTCCGGCGATCGGCCGGCGCGAAAGACCGCCCGACCGCCGGCAGGACGCGATTGCTAGAATTCGGCCGCCAGGGCGCGGGCTGCCACCTTCTTCGTTTCGACCATCTTCGCATACTCTTCCCGACCGAGCATGAGGGTCGGCTCGATCACGATGGGCCGCAGGTCGGTGAAGCCGATGAAGCCCAGGATCATCTCCAGATACCGTTTCTGCATGTCCATACCCTCGGCCGGGGTGCCCGGCGGGTAGGCGCCGCCGCGCGCATAGATGAGTGCCGCCGGTTTGCCGACGACCAGTCCTTTATAGCCTTCCTGCGGGGAGTAGCTGAAGGTGTAGCTGGGCTGGATCAGGATATCGATGTAGTGTTTGAGGATGTAGGGGATGCCGAAGTTCCACATGGGCAACGAGAAGAGATACTTGTCGAACCCCTTGAAGTGGGCGATGATCTCCTCCACCGCGCGCCAGGCCTCTTTTTCCACGGCGGTATGGGCCTCGCCATGCAGAATGCGGTACTTGGCGTCGATGATCGCGCCGTCAAAGGGCGGCAGGGGGGTCTGCCAGAGGTCGAGGGTCGTCACCTCGTCGCCGGGATGGCTCTGCCGGTAGGCGGCCAGAAATTCACGGGCCACCTGGATGGATGCCGACCGTTCTTTGCGGGGAGAAGCCTCGATATAGAGCAGCCGTGCCATAGTGCACCTCCTTGTATTTTTGGCTATTATAGCAGGTTTTGCGGCGCGGCAGGCACTTCTTTGTCTGGCGGCGGAGAGGACTACGGCCGTTGGGGCAAACAAAAAGCCCCTGCCACCAAACATGGCGGCAGGGGCTTACTTTCTAGGCGGATGGCAGCTTACGCGGTGGCAGCCGTTTCCTCGGTCACGTGGAGCCGCTGCAGCAGTTCGGG
The DNA here is from genome assembly GCA_021802645.1 of Deltaproteobacteria bacterium. Classification (GTDB taxonomy): domain Bacteria; phylum Desulfobacterota; class Desulfobulbia; order Desulfobulbales; family Desulfurivibrionaceae; genus JAJZRJ01. The sequence continues at coordinate 83,346 of JAJZRO010000003.1, forward strand.
CGGGATCCGTTTCATGATCTTTTTCACCGCCGTGGCGATGCGCTGGGTGGGGTAATCGGTCGCCACCAGTTCGGATTTGTCGGCATAGGCGGTGAGTACGAAGCTCTTGTCCCGGATCGCGAATTTGTGGGTCCAGTTGATCTCGATGGTGTCGGGGTTCTCGACGATCTCCACCGGCAGGGGCGCGCCGTCCTTGGCCACCTGGATGGCATCCGTTTCGGTTACCTCGAGCACCCAGCCATCGCCGGCGGTCGTGGAGAAGAGCACAAAGACGCCGATGGTCTTCAGGGTGTCACGCTTCTCGGCGGCGGCCTGCTGGAGCAGCGCCACCTCGCTGTTCAACGACGGCGGCGCGCTGGGGGCGGCAGCCATTGGCTGTTGCTTGTCGATACAGCACTTCTTGAATTTCTTGCCGCTGCCGCAGGGGCAGGGGTCGTTTCTGCCGATTCGTGCCATGGTTCCCTCATTGTCTCGTTGCGGTGAATCGGCTGCCACTATGCCACGACTCTCCCTCTTTGTAAATGGGGAAGTGGCTCTCTGTCAGCGGCTGCCACCCGGATTCATCTTCACCACCTTGGCCTGGTCGCAGTAGTACTGGACCAGTTGCTGGAAGATGTTGTCGCGGCCGGTATAGATCTGGTTGGCGCTGTTCAGAATCTGGTCCAGGGCCTCGGCGTAGCCGTCCACCCCGAGGACATTGTCGTGGATGAAGCCGCCGCCGCATTGCCCCTGCATCAGGGTGTCCATGTAGCGGTTCACGTTGGCCCAGTAGACCTGGTTGTTGCGGAACTGGGTGTTGGTATGCTTGGCCGCCTCGATCTTCTGGTCCATCATCCGTTGCATTTCCTGCTGGAAGAGATAGTTGTAGACCATGCCGGCGATTTTCGCCGGGGCCAATCCCGAGGTGCCGACGCTCTTGTTGCCGCCGGTGTTGGTGGTGACCGTCACCAGCATGGTGATGGTGTGGCCCGGATAGCGGCTGCGGTCGCGGTAGGGGTTGAAGTGGCTGACGAAGAGGGCCGACTTTTCGTTGGGCGCGGTACCGGTCTTGCCGGAGACGAGGTTGTTGTGGAAGGGGAACTCCGTCTTCATGCTGGAGGCGGTGCCGCGATTGCACACCTCGTAGAGCGCCTGCATTTCCTCGTCGCGTGCCTTCTTGACGTCGAGGAAGGGCTTGGGTTGGTAAGCCGGGTCGCGATCGCGCTGGTAGATGACTTTGCCGTTGACCACGATGCGCTTGACGAAGGAGGGTTGCCGGTAGTTGCCGTCCAGGAAGGCGTTGTAGATGCCGAGCCATTGCTGGACCGGCACGCTGAAGGCACCGATGCCGAACGGCCAGTATTTGGCGTCCTCATGGCTGTAATCGAGGTGGATGTCGTCGAAGGCGGCGAGCATCGCGTCGCGGATCGCGCGGTCGGTGTAGAGTCGCGCGAAGATGGTGTTGATGGAGATCACCTGCGCCTCCAGCAGGTTGTAGAGGCGGCCCATGGGATGGGCGCCGTCGTAATTGTACCAGTTGCGGGGCATCCACACCTGCCGACCTTCGTCGGCCAGATATTTGTATTCCAGCGGCCGGTCGGCAAAGGTATCTTCCATCTTGAGGCCGCCCGCCTCCAGGCCGAAATAGGCGGTGATCGGCTTGATGGAGGAGGAGGGGATGATCTTCGCCTTGTTGTTCATCAGGTCGATGATGACCTTCTCGGAATCCTCCTTGCTCTCTTTTTCCACCTTCTCGCCGGTGGCGATGAAATCCTCGTCCGTATTGTGCTGGAGGAACTCCTTGCCGCCCACGTAGGCCACCACCTCGCCCTTCTGATTGACGGCGATGACACCGACGTTGAGGTGCTGGAAGAGGAATTCCATGTAGCTGTCAAAGTCGGTGTAGGGCGGTTCGAGCTTGCGGGCCAGATACTGCTCCCGGTCGCGTTGCCACATGCCGGCGTTCTTCTGCCGCAGGGCCTCGCGGTAGGCAGGGTTGGCGAGGTAGGTGGCGATGCTCGCCTTGATCCGTTCGACCAGATCAAGATCCACCGCGGTCTCGATCACCACGTCGCCTCGTTCGTCGAGGATGAGCTGGGTCCCGGGCACCTCCCGGCCGTTGATGCGATACGTGCGGCTGGTGACCTCCTTGATCACGTTCCACGAGGTCCATTCCTCCTCGCCATAGAGCGGCGAGCGGAAGTCACGGAAGCCGATGCGCCGGATGGAGTCCTCGTCCCGCAGGTACCAGCGCCGATACTCCTCTTCGCTGATCTCGTTAAGCTTGCGCAGGTGGGTCAGGGCCAGGTTGATCTTGGCCATGGCCTCGCGAGCCTGGGTGGCCATGGCCGGGTCGAGCTGGTCGAAGTTCTTGCCGCGGATGATCTCGTAAAAGGCGACCTGCCGGTTGTGGTTGGGGATGAAGGAGCCGATGGCCACCAGCTGCTGGTAATTGAGATCGGACAAGGGTTTCTTGAAGTAGCTGTCCGCCGCGGCGGGAAAGCCATAGATGTTGGCGCCCACCGGCACGGTGTTGGCGTAGAAGTTGAGGCACTTCTCCTTGCCGAATTTGGAGACCATCATGTAGGAAATGACGATCTCTTCGAGTTTGTTGGCGATGGTGCGGTCGGTGTTGCCAAGGATCTTCTTGGCGTTCTGCATGACGATGGTACTGGCGCCGCGGGTGTGGCCGTGGAAGACATCGAGCACCGCGCCGAAGAGGTTGGGCCAGCTCACGCCGGGGTGGATGAGGAAGGCGTTGACGTACCAGGGGTTGTTGGGGTGCGGCAGCAGATAATGGTCTTCGCAGGCCAGCACCGCATTTTGCACCTTGGCCGGGATCGGCTGGGTGACCTGCCGTTTGCCGTACGCTTTGATCACCGCCCCGTGGGCATCGACAATCCGGGCCGAGTGGGCGTAGTTTTCGAGGTCTTCGGGCAGGCGGCTCACCGGCGCGGTGTCGTAGATAGTGCGGGCGAAGATCACCTCGACGACGTGCTGGGTGGGGCCGGGGATGTAGTTGATCACCAGCAGGATGAGGGCCGCGATGCTCCCCCATTTCGCGGCCCTGGGAATCCAGTAGGCAAGCCAGAACAACAGGTGATGGAAGGGATTGTGCCAGGGGTAGAGGTGTTTGTTGCCGAGCCCCTCTTCCTCGATCATCTCGACATATTGCTGATAGCGGCCGGCGATGCTTTTGCTCCGCCGGATTTTTTTCATGATGGTCTTTTCGTCGAGCCCCTTGGCGATCTCCTTTTCGGTGAAGATGTGGCGGAAGGCCTTGTACTTGATGGCCTGTTCCTTGGGGTCGATCGGCCCCTTGCGTTCCGGGTCGCCGGTGGGCGGGGCTTCGGGGCGCGGGGGCTTTTTCTGCTTCGGGGTGGTCACGACGAATCGGCGAAGAGGCGGTCAGACGCGGGACGTCGCGACGTTTCTCGTTGAAAACCACATGGAAAAACGGGAAAATAGCAACTGGCAGCCCCCCTTGCTGGAATGATTCAGGAAGTATTTTACCTGACTTTATCGGGAAGACAACAGGAAAGCATGAGCACGGAACGCGGATGCTGCCGCTGGCGGTGGGTTCTGCCGGAGGGTTCCGGAATCTGTCGGCCGAGGGCGGAAAAATATTGAAGGTCGGGACGGGAACTGCCGATAATTGCAAGTGAAACCAGCGGGCTGGGCGAGGGATCGGTTTGGCGGCCCGTCCGCGATCCGGGCATGGGGCCCCCTCAAGGGAGAGCGTCTTTTCACGGAATGTCTGCAAACTTCGAGTGCCAGTGCGGTTACAGCAAAACGGTGGCGGCGGAACATGCCGGCAAGACCGTGCCATGCCCGCAATGCCGCAAGCCCGTCACCGTGCGTAAGGCCACGGCCGCGGCGGCATCGCCGGCTGGCGACGCCTATTTCCTCTGTGACCGCTGCGGCCATCGTCAGCCGGTGCCCGCGCAGCACATCGGGGCTATGGTGCCTTGCCCCAAGTGCCGGAACCTCGGCCAGGTTCACCGCGAAGAGAAGCCGACCAGGAAACCGAAGCGGGAACAGGCTGCCGCCGCGCCGGCCGTGGCCGGCAAAAGAGAGGAAGGCGGCGGCCATGCGGGCCTGCTCCTGGCCCTGCTGGCCCTGCTGGCCATTGGCATCGGCGGTGGCGCCGGCTACTTGGCCAACCATCGTGTTCACCTGCCGTGGACCACGGTTGCCATTTCCGCTCCGCCCCCGCTGACCGGGGTCAATAACTCGTTCAAGGACCCCACCGGCCTGGCCGAAGTCCAGCGGATCCTCGCCACCAGCCGCAACCTCTCCGGCCGCGACCTCTCTGCCATCGATTTTACCGGCGTGGACCTGCACGGCGCCAACCTCCAGCGGACCATCCTCAATGGCGTGCGTCTCCAGGGGGCCGATCTTTCCGGGGCCGACCTGCGGCAGGCGGACCTTACTTTTGCCGACCTCGGCAAGGCCGACCTCGAAGGCGCCTGGCTTGGCGAGGCGAAGATGGCCAAGGCAGACCTCAATCACGCCGATCTCTCCCGCGCCAATCTGGTCAACACCGATCTCAGTCGCGCCAACCTGACCGGCGCAATACTCAAGGGGACGAACGCGGGCGGCGCGCTGCTCCATGAAGCGGACTGCACCCAGAGCGACTGGCGTGAGGCGGATTTGACCAAGGCGAATCTCGGCCAGGCCAATTTCACCGAGGCCGTGCTGCGGGAGACCAATCTGGCCGGCGCCAGCCTGACCTCCACCAACCTCCTGAGCGCGGATCTGGCCGGCGCCAAACTGACGCGGGCCGATCTCAGCCGCATGCACCTCGATACGGTCCGGCTGACCAAGGCGGATCTGACCGGGGCCAACCTCTATGGCGCGAGCCTGCGCGGCGTGGACCTGGGCGAGTCGTCGCTGGCCGACGCCGATCTTTCCGGCGCCGATCTTTCCGGCGCCGACCTCACCCGGACGGTGCTGGTGCGCGGCAACCTGCACAGCGCCATCCTGGCCGGCGCCTCCGCCAAGTACGCGGATTACCGGGGCGCCAACCTGACCCGCGCCAACCTTGCCGGGGCCAATCTGGCCGGTGCCAACCTGGTCGAGGCGAATCTTACCGGCGCCAACCTCACCAAGGCCAACCTCACCACCACGAACCTCGGCAGCGCCAACCTCACCGGCGCCAATCTCGCCGAGGTCGATCTCTCCTCCCGCGCCACCCTGGTGAACGCCAACCTCACCAACTCGCAACTCCGCAAGGCCGACCTTTCCGGGGCCGACCTCAGTAACGCCAACCTCACCGGCGCCGACCTCTGCGAGGTGGAGCTCAGCAAGGCCAAGCTCAATCGCGCCTATCTCAGCAAGGCGAATCTGACCCATGCCGACCTTTCCGACGCCGATCTTTCCAGCGCCGACCTCAAGGAGGCCAATCTCACCGGCGTCAACCTTACCGCCGGCAGCTTGGCCTTCAAGGATCTCGAGGCCACGGTCTTCACCGACGTGAAGCTCATCCGTTTCGATTTGCGCAACGCCAACCTGATCAATGCGAATCTGGCCAAGGCGGATTTGCGCCATGTCGACTTGACCAACGCCGATCTCACCAACGCCAACCTGCGCGAGGCGAATCTCGGCGAGGCGGACCTGCGTTGGAGCAACCTCACCGATGCCGATCTCGCCGGTGCGCGCCTCGATGGGGCGAACCTCAACGATGCGGAACTGAACCGCGCCAACTTCGAGGGCGCCGATCTCTCGGACGCCACCCTGTACAACGTGAAGAACATCGAGAAGGCCAAGAAGATCCGTGGCGCCGCTGGGTTCGACAAGGCACTGGCCAGAACCAACCGCAAGGAGACCGGCCCTGAGCGGCAGCGGACGGCGGCGGTGGTCAGCGAGCCCTCGCCGGCGGCGCCGGCGAGGAACGTCAAGATCTGGCGGATGGACCTGGAGGGCGCCGGTCTGGTGGCGGAGAAGTTCGCGGCCATGCCGGAGATCGGCAAGGCCTTTGAGAACATCCCCGACATCGAGGCGAACATGGTGAAGCTCCAGATGTTCACCGCCGGGCCGCAGGAGATCCCCGACCGGGCCGGGGCAACGTTCGGCGTCCTTTATTCGATCAACTTCATGCCCGCCAATATCGACCTGCCGCTGGAGATCAAGTGGATCGGGCCCGGCGGCCAGGTTGTGCAAACCAAGACCAAGAAGATCAAGTCCAGCCAGCGCCAGCTGGAATCCTACACCATCCCGGCCAAGGCGCGGAACATCGACGGCACCTGGGTGGTCCAGTTTTTCCACGACAAGAAGCTCATCGGCCAGCAGCATCTCATGGTCAAGCCGCCCGCCGGCCGGATGGAGGCCAGGGCCGCCGCCGGCGCCGCGGCGATGTAATCGGCTGCAGCGAGATCATCAACGAGGAAAAGGCAGCGGCCATCGGGATCCGCCGTCTGATGATGAAGCCAGTGCTGCGCGAGCCGCTCGCCAGGGTGCTGCGGGAGGTGTTCAATCAGTCGGGGCGGTGAACGGGGCGGCTGATCGCCCTTCAGGTCGTGCTTCCAAGGTGCTGGCCAGGAGGGGGAAGCGCTTTGCATTCCGGGAGGAAGAAGGGTGGTTTACCCCGGTCTGGCAGCAAGCACCTCGCGGACCTTGTGGGTGAGGTCGGCGGCGCTGAATGGTTTGGCGATGAACTGCTTGCCCGGATCGAGCACGCCATGGTGGACGATGGCGTTGTCGGTATAGCCGGACATGTAGAGCACCGCGGTCTGGGGCCGTGCGTTGGCGAGCTGTTCGGCCACTTCCCGGCCGCTCATCTGGGGCATGATCACATCGGTGATCACCAGGTCTATTTCGCCCGGATGCCCCTGACAAATCGCCAATGCTTCCTTGCCGCTGGCTGCGGCCAATACCGAGTAGCCGGCGTCCTTGAGGATCCTGACCACGATGTTGCGAACCGCCTCCACATCCTCCACTACCAGGATGGTTTCGTTGGCCGCGGCCCGGACCACCTTCCGCGCGACTGGCCGCTCTTTTGCGGTAATCCTCTCGCTGCGCGGCAGATAGATCTTGAAGGTGGTTCCCTGGCCAGGCTCGCTGTACACCCAGATATAGCCGCGGCTCTGCCTGACGATGCCGTAAACCGTGGCCAGCCCGAGCCCGGTGCCCTTGCCGCCCTCTTTGGTGGTGAAAAAGGGTTCGAAGATCCGTTCCCGAGTCTGCTGGTTCATGCCGTAGCCCGTATCGCTTATCGCCAGCATGACATAGGGACCGGGGGTTACGGCCGGATGCTGGTCCACGTAGGCGTCGTCCAGTTCGACATTGGCCGTCTCGATGCTGAGCCGGCCGCCGGTGGGCATGGCATCGCGGGCATTGACCACCAGATTCATGATCACCTGCTCGATCTGGCTGGCATCGACCAGCACCGGGTCGAGGTTGGGGGCAGGATGGGTCACCAGGGTGATGTCCTCCCCGATCAGCCGCCGCAGCATCTTTTCGATGTCGGCGATGATCCAGTTCAGGTCGGTAATCTCGGGCTGCAGGACCTGCTTGCGGCTGAAGGCGAGGAGCTGCCGGGTGAGGGAGGCGGCCCGTTCGCCTGCCGAGAGGATCTCCCGGAGATCACTATGCAGGTGGTCCTGTTTCTCCACGCGCTGCAAGGCAAAATCCGCGTAGCCGTTGATCACGGTCAGCAGATTGTTGAAGTCATGGGCGACGCCGCCGGCCAGCCGTCCCACCGATTCGAGACGTTGGGCCGACCTGAGCTGCGCTTCCGCGCGGCGCTGGGCGGTGACGTCGATCAACACGCCGTTTAGCCCGACAGGGGCGCCGTTTTCCAGGGTGGCGCGCACGGTGGTGCGCAGAAAGAACACGGCGCCCCCCTTGCCGATGCCACGAAACTCGCAGTTGATCGCTTCGCCGCCCATGGCCAGGGTAAAATCACGCAACACGGCTTCGCGGTCGTCCTCATGGACGAAGCGCTCAAAGTGCTGCCCGAGCATCTCCTCGACGCTGTAGCCGAATTTGGCCACCGCCGGGCTGACGTATTGCATCCTGCCGGCGGTGTCCAGGGAAAAGACCACGTCTTCGAGATTCTCGACCAGGTCGCGGTAGCGGCGTTCGGAACGCTCCAACTGCTCGTAAACCCGGACGTTTTCCATGGCGACCGAGGCCGAATCGGCCAGGGCCTGGAGAATGCGCAGATCCTCCGCGCTGGCGCGGTGCGGTTGCGCCCAGTAATTGCCGATGGCGCCGATGGGTTCGGCGCTGCGGATCGGCACCATGACGAGGCTTTTGACAAAGGTTGGGCGATAGGCGTCTTGCGGGATCCGTGCATCGGCGTAAATGTCCTCGATCGCCGCCGGCTGGCGGTGGAGCATCACCCAGCCGCTGATGCAGGCCGTGAGGGGGAATCTCTGCCCCTTCCAGAGCGGGGCGATGGCGTCCTCATCCACATAGTGGCAGAGTTCCCCTTCCCGCAGCACGAAGGTGGCCCCGTCGGAACCGACCAGGGCTCTGGCGGCCTGGCGGACGATTTCCGTGATGGTTTCCAGGCTGCGTGCCCGTGACAGATCCTGCACGACCCGGACCAGCCGTTCGAAGGGAACGTCGCCGCCCATTGGTCTCACCTGAGGGTTTCCGGTGGTGGTTGTCGCTTCAGCGTCCGCCATCATCCCGTCTCCGTCCCACGTCTGAAACAGAAAAGGAGCCACCTGAGCGATGCCGCAGCTTTGGGTTTTCGGCGCAGGGCGCAAGGCCACGCATGGCGCCTAGCCTTTTCCTGCATGGTGCAGGGTAAGATAACCCGTTTGCGGTCACGTTGCCAAGAAGACAGGAGATGCCTCGGGGCAATGCTCCTGATGCCTGTCATTTCCTTTATTTTATAGTTGGCCGGTTCGTTGGCGGTCAATGAAAAAGGCGTCCCTTGGCGAGGAGACGGCGGAGGATCTCAACGCAAATCGGGCCTTGCGGGGTTCTCCAGCGGACCGGCCTCTCGCTTAGCGGCTTGTGGCCAGGAACTCCGCGATGCGGGCCATGGTATGGCCTCTTTGGCCGGTCGTATTTTTATCTGGACAGCGTCGATGGTTTTGTCCGAAACTGAAAGAGAAAGGAGTGCCCTGTAACTCGGTGCCCCCACTCTGCATTGGGGGAATCTCGCTGTCTGGCAATATCTGGTGTCGTGTCGGGAGGTGTTATGACCGTTCCCTTCACAGGCCTTCAAAGGGTTTCAGACCTTTTGGGGGCCTTTGTGTTTTGAGGGAGCCTGATTTTCCCGAAGCGTGGTGCGTGGTTTTGCCTTGCTGACGCCGCATGAAGAGTTGGGAGGAGCCGCCAATGATCCCCTTGCCACCACCCCGAGCTGACGGTGCCCTTTCCCTGGAGGCGCCGCCCTGAAAGCTAGGCGCTCAATCCGCTCGTACGGGGAGCAGGCGCTCACTCTGGCCGAGGTCGCCCAGCTCCTGTGGGCGGCGCAGGGCACCACCAGAAGAAACGGCATGCGCACCGCACCTTCGGCCGGGGCGCTTTACCCGTTGGAACTCTATCTCGAAGTCGGCCGGGTGGAACAGCTGCCAGTGGGCATCTACCACTATGATTCCGCCGGTCATGCGTTGGAGGAGAGAGGCGGGGCGGCAAGACGTTCCGAGTTGCTCGCTGCCGGCTACGGCCAGGGCTGCATCGAGCGTGGTGCCATAAATATCGTGGTGGCCGCGGTTTATGCCAGGACGGCGCGCAAATACGGGGAACGGGCGGTGCGCTATGCTCAACTGGAGGCTGGACATGCCGCGCAGAATCTCGCGCTACAGGCCGTGGTTCTGGGACTTGGCACCGTGGTGGTGGGGGCCTTTGACGATGCCCTGGTGAAGCAGGCCTTGGGAATGGGAGGCGATGAGGAGCCTCTTTGCATCATGCCGGTGGGCAGAGCAAAGTAGGCGGTGCCAGCCGAATTGTCGCCGCAGATTCGATCGCCGGCGGGACCAAGCAACAAAGGGAGCCCGACAAGGAGGAAAATCTCATGGACGCACACGACATGGAACATCTGAAAGACCTGCTTCTCGCGCAAAGGCGGGAGATTTTCCGCTGTAGCCAGGACTTGGCGGCGGATTGGCAGGCCTTGAGCGAACGCGACGTCGAGAAGGAGGAAGAGGCGCAGAAGGCGGATCTGTCCTGCCTGTTCGAACAGCTGGACAACCGGGAGCAGGAGGAGATCAAGGAGATTGACCGGGCGTTGGCGAAGATCGCGACCGCCACCTATGGCAGTTGCGAACAATGCCGGAAGCCGATTGGTCTGGATCGGCTGGAGGCGCTGCCGGCAACCAGATGGTGTAGTGGTTGCGCCCGCAGGGTGGAGGAGCAGCAGAAGATGCCCCCGGTTCTTCCGTGAGCCATAGCGTAACTGCCAATCATCGGCATCCGGACGAGGAGGAAAACTATGGACAAGGGATTGTTCGGCAGGAAGGACAGGCTGGTGCAGGAGAAGCGGCACGATGCGTACCAGGAACGGTGGAAATGCCAAGGGCCCGCCGTATGCCGCACCTGCGGCGCCTCGTTTGTCGAGGGCCGTTGGAGTTGGCAGGAGGCGCCGGCAGAGGCCTGTGCCATGGTTTGCCCGGCCTGTGCGCGGATCGCCGATAACTACCCGGCCGGCGAGATCACCATCAGTGGCCCCTTTTTCACGCAGCACCGGCAGGAGATCATGAACCTGATCCACAACGCGGAAGCGCAGGAAAAAGGGGAACATCCCCTGGAGCGGCTGATGGCCGTTGTCGACGGAGAAGGGCAGACCATGGTCACCACCACCGGTATCCACCTGGCCCGCCGGATCGGCGAAGCCCTGTCCCGGGCCTATCAAGGCGAGCTGGACTTTGCCTACGGCGAGGCGGAAAAGAGCATTCGGGTCAGTTGGCGCCGCTGAGGAGGCCTGACCCGGATTCGTTGCTTGACGATCATGCACACAAGGGGGCAAAGACCATGAAGTTACCATTGCAGATTACCTACCGGAACATGGAGTCCTCCGCCGCGGTGGAGGAGAGCATCCGCAAGTGGGCTGCCAAACTCGACCGCGTCTGCGACACCATCATGCGCTGCGAGGTGATGGTGGAGGCACCCCCCAAGCACAAACGATCCGGCGGGCATTTCCACGTCCGGCTCGATATCACCGTACCGGGCAGCGAACTGGCGATCAATCGGGAACCCGACCCGCACCATGGCTACACCGATGTCTATGTCTGCATCCGCGACGCCTTCCAGGCGGCCGAGCGCCAGTTGGAACAGTACGCCTGCCGCCGCCAGGGCGAGGTGAAGATGCATGAAGCAGTGCCCTATGGCCGGATCGCATCCCTGGTGCCCGCCGAGGATTACGGCACCATCGCGACCCCGGACGGCCGCGAGATTTATTTCCACCGCAACAGTGTGCTGGAGGCAGACTTCGACAAGCTGGCGGAGGGGATGGAGGTCCGCTTCTACGAGGAAGAGGGCGACCACGGTCCCCAGGCCAGCACCGTGCGACTGGTGGGCAAACACCATCCAGCGGCCTGAGCGGCTTCCGCTCAGGCGATTGGCGCCCCGGCCAGGGGGTGGCGACCTGCGCGCGTCCTGGCCGGAGGATCGTGGCGGCGCAGACCCTCGCAGGGAACGCCTTAGGGCTACTTTCTCGGTCCGATTTCTGTCGTCGGCCGCGGGATCGTAAAGCCGGCAAGGGTCTCGTGCCGGAGACGGCGTACCGCTTGACCAGCCCCCTCAGCGCAGCAGCTCGAACTCCCGCCACTTCTCTTCGAGCCGCTTGGCCGAAACCGGATAGGCGGTCTTCAACTCCTGGGCAAAGAGACTCACCTTGAATTCTTCCACCATCTCGCGGTATTCGGCGAGCACCTGGCGCTTGGCCTCGCCCATGGCGGCCTCGTCGCCCACCCCGGCCAGGCGTTCCGCAAAGGGGGCAAGCTGCTTGGCCTTGGCCTCGTCCTTGGCCCGGTCCACCTGGGCTCGCTCCAACCGCAGCCGCAAGGCCTTGAGGTAACGGGGCAGGTTGGTAAGCTGGGCCAGGGTATAGCGTTGCAGGAAATCGGGCGGCACCAGAACGGCCACATCCGCACGCAAGTCGGCCGCGCGGCTGGCCTGTCCCTTGGTCTGAGCGGCCAGGCGGCTGATGGCATCGAGCGTCTCCCGCCGGGCCTGGAGCACTGCGATGACTGGCTCAAAGGCCTTTTTGGCCAACAGGGCGATGCCCTGCTGCCGCACGTGGGCGACTTGGCGGGCAAAGTCCGTTGGGGTCGGCACTGCGGCCGCCCGCACCCCGAACATCTCGACCTGCACGAACTCCCAGAGGGCCGCATTCAACTCGTCATGACCGCCGAGCCCTTCGCAGAGCGCCCAGTGCTGGCGGGGGATGGCGCACTCCTTCTTGATCGACTTGAGGGCCGGCTTGAACTCCTGGCTGTAGAGGTGGCAGAGGGCTGCCCTGGTGGCCTGCCGGGCCGCTGCCTCTTCGCGGAAGAGGCGCAGCCCCACCCCCTGGCCGGCAACGAGTTCCAGACCAGGGTACAGATAGCCGGCCAGGCGGCCGGCGTTGTCGCTGAGCGGCAGCTGGGAGGGCACCTGGGGCAGCGTCTCCGGCCCGATCCCGTCGCGTTCCCATTGGCGGCGCAGGGCCATGGCCTCGCGGTCGTCCGGGATCGCCAGCCCTTCCATGGCGCGGATCTCCTGGAAGTGGCGGCTCTCCTTGAGCACGGTGCCTTGGCTGTCCACCAGCTGGAAACGGAAGCGGAGGTGGGGCGGCAGGCTCTCGATACCCCAGTCCGCCGGGGTCACTCGCACCCCGTACAGATCCTGCACCGCCCGCGCCATGGCCGTGTAGAGGGAACCCTGATAGGGCGTGAGTTCCTGCGCGATCCGCTCGGCAGCCTGCGCCACCGGCACCAGCGGCCGGCGGAGCGACTTGGGCAGGCTCTTGAGCAGGAAGGTGATCTTTTCGAACAGCAGCCCCGGCACCAGCCATTCGAAGGATTCGGGCCGCAGGTGGCCGACGAGATGAAGGGGCACCGCCACCGTCACCCCGTCCGCCTCGCTGCCTGGGGCAAAGGTATAGGTCAGGGCCAGTTCCACGCCGTCGAGGTGGAGCCGGGCAGGAAACTGTTCCAGCTCATGATTCTCCGGCAGCTGCCGCAGGAGGTCCGCCTCGGTGAGGCGCAACCTCTGGTCCGCGCCGGGCTGCTTCAAAAAGCGGCGCAGGCCCGCCTGATCCCAGATATCGCCAGGCAGCCGTTCCTCGTAGAAACGGCCGATCACCTGCTCATCCACCAGCACGTCGCGGCGGCGCACCCGCTCCTCCAGTGCCTGGAGATCGGCCACCAGCTTCTGATTGTGGCTCAGGAAGCCGTAGTCCCCCTGCAACTCCCCCTCCACCAAGGCGGCCTGGATGAAGAGCTGCCGCGCCTCGGCGGGGTTGATCCGGCCGTAGTTCACCTGGCGGCCCGCCACGATCACGAGGCCAAAGAGGGTTGCCTTTTCCAGCGCCACCACCTGGCCGCGCCGTTTTTCCCAGTGCGGGTCGCTGTAAGCATAGCGGCACAGCGGCCGGGCCAGGGGTTCGAGCCACTCCACTTTGATGTTCGCCACGGTGCGGGCATAGAGCTTCGTGGTCTCCACCACCTCGGCGGCCATGATCCACTGGCCGCCCTTGTTGTAGAGGGCGGAACCGGGGAAGATCACCATCTCGCGCCCCCCCGCGCCCTGGTAAACGTTCTTCTCCTTCTTGAGCCCGATGTTGCGAAGGTTGCCACTGAGCAGCGCCCGGTGGACCGCATCGTAGGCGGCCGGTTCGCTGTTCATGGCAAAGCCCGGCTCCTCCGCGAGGATGCGGGCGATCTGCTCGTGGATATCGAGCCATTCGGCGAGGCGCAGGTAGGAGAGGTAGTGGCTTTTCGCGAACTTGCGCATCCGCGACTGGCTTTTGATTTTCGTGAGGGTCTGGTGGTAGGTGTCCCAGAGGTTGAGGAAGAAGAGGAAATCGGAGTGGGGGTGGACAAAGCGGGCATGGGCCGCGTCGGCCGCGCCCTCCTTTTCCGCCGGCCGCACCCGCGGGTCCTGAATGCTCAAGGCGGCGGCGATCACCGCCACCTCGCGCAGGGCGTTTTCGTTGCGTGCCTCGACGATCATGCGGGCAATGCGCGGGTCGAGCGGCAGTCGGGCCATGAGCTCGCCGACCCTGGTGAGGCGCTGCCTGTCGTCGATGGCCTCCAGCTCGGCGAGCAGGGCGTAGCCGTCGCGGATGGCGCGGGACGAAGGCGGATCGACAAAGGGGAAGGCGGCCGGCTCGCCCAGGTGCAGCGAGATCATGCGCAGGATCACCTCGGCCAGGTTGGTGCGCACGATCTCGGGCGGCGTGAACTCGGGTCGGGCCAGGTACTCCTCCTCGCTGTAGAGGCGGAGGCAGATGCCCGGCCCCACCCGGCCGCAGCGGCCCTGGCGCTGGTCGCAGCTGGCGCGGGAGACCGGCACCACCGGCAGCTTGTGGGTGCGGGCCCGCGGGTTGTAGCTCGCAAGGCGGGCCAGCCCGGTGTCGATCACGTAGCGGATGCCCGGCACGGTGATGGAGGTCTCGGCCACGTTGGTGGCCACCACGATCTTCTGGCCCCTGGCCGGTTGGAAGATGCGGGTCTGCTCGCCAGGCGAAAGGCGGCCAAAGAGCGGCAGCACCGTGGCCTCGCTGCCGCCGTGATGCTGCCGCTCAACTTTGATCGCCTCGCTCAAGGTGTCCACGGTCTCGCGGATGTCCCGCTCGGTGGGCATGAAGATGAGGATGTCGCCCTGGCGATCCTCCCGGCGCAGCGCCAAGACCGCCGCCACCGCCCGGTCCACGTAGGTCTCCTCGCCCTCCTCCTCCCGCTCATGATCCACCGGCTGGTAGCGCACCTCCACCGGATAGGCGCGGCCCGCCACGTCGATGACCGGCGCCCCGCCAAAGGCCCTGGCGAATTTGGTGGTATCGATGGTGGCCGAGGTGATGATGAGCTTGAGCTCGGGCCGTTTGGTCAGAAGCTGCTTGAGGAGGCCCAAAAGAAAGTCGATGTTCAGGCTGCGCTCGTGGGCCTCGTCGATGATGATCGTATCGTAGGCCCGAAGCTCGCGGTCGTGCTGCGCCTCAGCCAAGAGGATGCCGTCGGTCATGAACTTGATCCGGGTGGTGCGGCTGGTCTCGTCGCGGAAGCGGATCTTGTAGCCCACGAGGCCGGCGCCTGCCGGCCCCAGCTCCTCGGCCACCCGTGAGGCGATGGAGATGGCGGCGATGCGGCGCGGCTGGGTGCAGCCGATCCGGCCGCGTCGGCCCCGGCCCGCCTCGATGCAGAGCTTGGGTAGCTGGGTAGTCTTGCCGCTGCCCGGCTCGCCGGCGACGATCACCACCTGGTTGTCCCGGATGGCTGCCACCAGTTCGGCCCGGTGGGCAGTGATCGGCAGCTCCTCGGGGTAGCGCAGGCTTAGGGGGGCGAGGATAGGTTCGGCGGCAGAGGGCATAGGACTCCCGGCTAGTTGATAACTCCCTGCTTTTTCTTGATTCCTCGCGGGGATGCAATCTTTTTTTCCGCGGGCCCCTAAAAAATCTTCAAGATTCCCTCGAACATGGCGAAAATAAAGTAGAATTTTTATACTTCGGAAAGTACAATGACTCTGATTTTTCGTACCAGAGCCTTTGCGAGGGGTGGAATCCTGCTCGCCGCCTGGCGAAAAACCGCTCGGTGAGCTTGCATTGAGGCGGCAGTGGTTTCAGGAGAGAGGAAACATGGGAGGAAAAAAGATGGCTGAAGAAATGGGCAATGTCGACACCGCGATCCAGGCGTCGCACAAAACCGTGGTCTCGCGGGAAAAAGAAATCGGAGAGGACGCCGAACGCCCCACCGGGCCGGTTGGTCTCGATATTGGCACCAGCCACATCGTGATGGCCCAGAACAAGGGCAAGAACATCCACACGGTCAAGCAGCTCAACGCCTTCTTCACCATCCCTTACTCGAAATTCACCAAGAAGATCCTGGTGGAGAACGAGGTGACCTTCTTCGAGAAGAACGACATGTTCTACATCCTCGGCTACTCGGCCGAGAACTTCGCCAACATGTTCAACACCAACACCCGCCGCACCATGGAGAAGGGCGTGTTGAGCTCCCGCGAGGACGAAGGCATCACGGTACTCCAGGCGATCATCAGCACCCTGATCAAAAAGCCCAAGAATCCCGGCGAGATTATCTGCTTCAGCACCCCGGGCCAGCCCATCGACAGCCCGACCTCGGTGGTCTACCATGAGTCGATCTTGAAGATGTACCTCGCCTCGGTGGGCTACAACCCCATCTCCATCAACGAGGGGTTGGCCACCGTCATGTCGGAACTGGCGGAGGACAACTTCACCGGCATCGGCATCAGCCTGGGCGGCGGCATGTGCAACATCTGCCTCGCCTACCTCTCGGTGCCGGTCATCACCTACAGCATCCAGAAGGGCGGCGACTACATCGACTCCATGGTCGGCTCCTCGGTGGGCGAACCCGCCACCAAGATCAAGACTATCAAGGAGGGCGCCCTCTCCCTGGCCAAGACCCCGAAGAACCGGATCGAGACCGCCCTGCACATCTACTACGACGACCTCATGCACAGCCTGCTCCACAGCCTGCAGGACGTGCTGCACTCCTCGGACAAGATCCCGAAGATCGCCAAACCGGTGCCCATCGTGTTGGCCGGCGGCACCGTGCTGCCCACCGGCTTCAAGGAGCATTTCGAAAAGACGCTCAAGTCCGTGACCCTGCCCATCGACGTCTCCGAGGTGCGTATCGCCGAAGACCCGCTCAACACCACGGCCAAGGGCGCCATGGTCATGGCCCTCTCGGAAGAGATCTAAGGACCACCTGTAGCAGCTTGCACAAGGGCGACCCGTTCGGGTCGCCCTTTGTTTTTCTTCCAAACCGACCCTGCGGCGAGCCGCGGTTACCCCACCCTGGTCAGATAGGCATCCTTGGTCAGCCATAGTTCCTCCATGCGGTACATGTGCCAGTAGTCGTGCATCAAAGTATGCCTGACCAGGATGTACAGGGAATAGAGATCATACTCCGGGTGGGTGGCGCTCTTCTGCCAAGTGGCATCGTCCGCGCCGTCAAGGAGCTGGAGTTGTTGCCGTCTGACCTCGGCGAATTGCGCCAAGGCCGTGTCCATCTCCATCCGTGGCGGGGTAGCCGGCGCCTCCTCGCCAGCGCCGGGCAGGTAGGGAATGAACTCGGGGTGCTCCTCGGCCATGAAGCGTTGGAAGCGGCCCAGCAGCATGGGTTGCACCTCGGCCAGATGGCTGACGTGCTCGGCCACGGTCCAGAAGCCTTCGCCCCTGCGCACGTCCAGTTTGTTTGCCGGAATGGTCCTGACAAACGCCGCCAATATGGCGGGTGTCCGCCTCAATCCTTCCAAGAGTTCCTTTTTATCCTGCATGTCTTCTTCCCCGTTTTTCTGGCGTAATGTTATCCGCGGCAGGTGATTGTCTGGTCGTTTTTCTTTCCCGGCTTCTTCGGCCAAGCCCGATCTTTTTCCCATATCTTTAATTGTCATCAAATCAACCGGTTGCCGTATTCTCCTCCAGCCGCATTTGTCGCTGGGAACGCCTCAATCACCGTTTTCTGAACCTATCCGTCATGGATGCTGCTGTTAATCAGGCTAATTTTTTCTCCGCAGCATGGGAGCGAAGCCATCTTTTTCCTCTCCTGCCATTAACTTTTATGGGGTTGAAGCATATCTTATAACCAAAGGAAAGGAAAAGTGACCCCAAAAAGGAGGGACGTCATGAAGACACTCACAGTGCAAGAGAATACGTCCGGCAGGAAGGTAACGGTACGTGCCCAAGCAACCCACCAAACGACCTCCGGTAAGTGGGTCGCCGAGGTGGACGAAGCGGAGTTCTACGATGCATGCTCTGACTTGTGCCGCGGCATCAAGGATTGCGGGTGCGAAAATCTGCACGTAGAGGCGGATCAGGATGATGACGGAAAGGAATACAGTATTTTGCCGAAGTAATCAGCGCACGGTCCGTTCCTAAGAAACTGTGGCGGCCCAGGGGATGAAAGGGATGGCGAAAACGTTCGGGAACGCCAGCGGGGACGACAGGAAACGATGCACATTTTCCTTGGGCGCAGAGTGAGGATTTATCCGACTACCTAGTCTCCAGGTGGGCCGGGGCAAGCTCAAACAGTATGCCCCCTTTGAAGAGTGGCGTATCGCCGCAGGCGAGGCGGCCATCATGAGCGAGGCCCAGCGGATCGAGGAAAGGTAGCGGGAGTCCGGGCGAATGCGCGGGGGCGTGTTATCCTAACGCCGGGCGGGATGTTTTTCCTGGCGGCGTTGCATTCTTGTGTTATAGTCGCCATCATCGGGACCGGCAGCGAGTCAGGGGCGGTTGGATCAAGACGACGGACGCGATGGGGCCTCATACCACAGCATCTAATCAGCATCTGCAACAACTGCTCGACGCGGTCCAGACTGGACTCCTGCACTGCGACCAGACGTATCGGGCGGTTTTTGCCAACCAGACCGCGGCCGCCATCCTTGGCCGCCTTCCCAAGCCATCCACCGGCCAATCCTGCCATCAGCTTCTCTTTGGCAGCGATGCTCCGTGCGACGGCTGTCCCGCCAGCCAAGGCGGGGCCGAGCCCAAGCGCCATTCGCTTTCCCTGAACCGGCCGGAGGGCGATATCTATCTCCGCGTCTTCTGCCACCCCTGGCAGGATCACTTCCTCCTTACGCTCCACGACGTCACCCAGGAAATTACCCTGCTGCGTCAATCGCACCTTGACCGCAAGGAGTTTCAGGCCAAGAACATCCTGTTGGAGCGGCGACGGCGGTTGAACGCCGAGGAGCAGGAGTTTCTGGCCCAGCTCATGGATAGCCTGCCCGACGCCATGCTGACCGTGGCCGCCAACTTTTCGGTGCAACGGAAGAACAGCGCCGTGGCCGCCTTGCTGGCAGGCCAGCAACACAGCCACTGCTATGCCATCTTCGGCCATAGCCAGCCATGCCCGGGCTGTCCGGCGGCAGCGGGTTTTGCCAAGGCCGACGGCTACAAGAGGAGTCAGGCGCTCGGCGGCCGGGTGTTTACGGAGATATTCTCCGTCGCCCCCAACGGCCAGGGCGGGCTGCTGATCTTCCGCGACATCACCCGGCAGGTCGATCTGATCGGCCAGATTCGCCTGCACCAGGAGGAGATTGCCCGCAAGAACAAGCTGTTGTCCCTGCTCGTCGATTTCGGCACCTTTCTGCAGACGGGCAGCGATGTGCAGGAGGTGGTCGATTATTTTTTCGACACCGTGTTGCCGAACCTCCACCGCGGCGCGGTGGCCCTTTTTGTCCAGGACCTGCGGGCCGGCAACCTGTGGCTCGCCCAGCACCGCCACATGGCGGCGGAGGAGTTCACGGCCCTGGCCCGGTCCTGCCTGGACCGTGGCGCGCCGACGCAGAAGGCCGACGAAGGCATTGCCGAGGGAGTGCTGCCCTGGCGGCAGAGTCGACAGGTGCCCCTGGTGGGCGCCAAGGGGCAGCGGGTGGGGCTGGTGCTTTTCGAGGGCGAGATGGGCGAGGAGGAACTCGGGTTCCTCCGTCTGGTCACCGAGCCGCTGGGCGCCTATTTCCAGAATCAGTTGCTCTACCGCCAGCTTGAGGAAAAGGCCAATACCGATGCCCTTACCGGTCTCTTCAACCGCGGCTATCTCACCGTGGCCCTAGAGGAAGAACGGCAGAAATTCGAGCGGTACGGCATTCACCACGCCGTGGTGGTGGGAGACATCAACGGCCTGAAACGGCTCAACGATCGCTACGGCCATGAGTGCGGCGACCGGTTGATCGTGGCGGTGGCCGCGGCCCTGCAGCAGAGTTTGCGCACCACCGATGTCGCCGCGCGTACCGGCGGTGATGAATTTGTTATCCTTCTCACCAATACGACCGATGAGGAGGCGGTTCATTTTGTAGGCCGCCTGCTGCATGAGGTTCTTGCCGCTCTCACGATTCCGTTGCCGGACGGCAGCGAATTCCCGGTAACAGTGAGTGTCGGCAGTGCCGGCTCCGACCGGCATCCGGTGGCGTCCCTGCTGGCCGAGGCGGATCGGCGGATGTATGCGGCAAAAGAGGCGTTCTATCAAACCATGGGCGGACGCCGTTGAGTTGATGCCGTGCGTGGCTGGGTAAATCAACCCATGCAACATTTTGTTGCCGCCAGTACACCATTAGGGTAAATCAAGCACGCAGGTGGTTTTTGCGTTGAGTCTCTGTCGCGTTACGGGGTGCGGTTACGATATGGCAAAGAACACCAATCCACAGTTTGAAAAAAGCGTCGCTTCCCTGGTGGAGGTGACCGACGCCTTGCTGCGGGGCGAGTTTCGGGACGATCTGCCGGAACTCGATGCCGAGGGCGTGCTTTCGAGTCTGGCTCAGAAGATCAACGCCATGCTGGTCAACATGAAGACCGTGCAAATGCCGTTGGCCAGCGCCGGCGAGCAGGCGCCCTGCGTCGTAAACTACGCCCACGACGTGGTGCAGCTCATGGAGCAGACCACCGGCGCGGTGCTGGACAAATCCGACAAGCTTATCATCGATGCCGAATCGCTGGAGGCGATGCTCCGTGGCGGAGACGCCGATCAAGCCGCCATGCTGGCGGTCGTAGCGGCGATGAAGACGGCGATGTACGACATCATCGCCTCGCAATCTTACCAGGACGTGGCCCGGCAGCGGATGGAGAAGATCATTGCCGATCTTGGCCAGATCCGCGACTGGCTTATCGAGGTGCTGGTGGTGCTCAACATCCGGAAGGACAGCTCTGCCGAAAACGTGGAACGGAAAAAGGAAATGCTCCGCGAGGTCCAGGCCGCCAGCGCCACCCCCATGAAGCAGGACCTGGTGGACGACCTGCTGGCCGAGTTCGGGTTCTGATTAACGGCCAGAGGGCCGCAGCGACAAACAGCAAAGGGGGAGGGCCGCAGGGCGCTCCCCCTTTTTCCTTCGCCTACAATACACTTCAAGGAGCGACCCATGGCCAAACATATTCTTTTTACGCTCTCCCCCTGGGTTGAGGCAGATGGCCGGGGGCCGTATTACTGCCCCGACTGCGCTGCGGTGGAAGGGTTCCTTCACTATTCCCCCCGCATTCGCGACCAGATCGAAATCAAGCATGTGGACTTCCCCAGGCCCAGGAAGGAGATTGTTGCGCTTCTGGGGGAGGAGAATCAGAGTTGCCCGGTGCTGGTGCTGGCCGAAGATGCCGGGGCGGCGCCGCAGGCCCTGACGAGCCGGGCGACCGGCAGGCAATTCATCAACAATGCCCTGGCCATCTGCAACTTCCTGGCAGAGGCCTACAACGGCATCAAGCCACACCCCTGAGTCGGTGTTGGCTGAGTCTCTGTTGCCGGATCAACCAATACGCGACAACAAGACAAGTGACGAAGGGAGAGCGCTATGCGGCGCTCTCCCTTTTGCGTTTGAAACGGCACGGAACGATTTTTCATCCGCAGCACCAAGTTGCTCCCCCAGCGCCTGGGAGACGCCGTTGCGCAACGGTACTCTCTGCCCCAACCATGAGAGCAAATTCATGTTTTTTCCCCGTTCCGCCCTTCACCTTTCCGGGTTTGAGACATATCGCATAACCAACAGGAAAGGAACAGGACCAGAAAAGGAGAAACGCCATGAAAACCCTGACAGTACGAGAGAATACGCGCGGCAGGAAGGCGACGGTACATGCCCAGGCAACCTACCAAACAGAGTCCGGCACGTGGGTGGCCGAGGCGGACGGCGCAGAGATCGGCGACGCATGTCGGGTGTTGTGCAGTGGCATCAAAGATTGTAGCCGCGAAAATCTGCACGTCGAAGCGGATGAGGATGACGACGGCAAGGAATATACTGTCGTGCCGAAGTAATCGGGCAGAAAAAGGGCACGGAACGAATTTTTGTCGAGAGAAAGAAGGGGAGTAGTCGGCCCCCTCTCGGGGTGTCGTAGTGGGCAGCAGGGGGCCAAAATCAATCGCTCCCCCTTTTGTCACAAGGCCTCTTTTACCTGAATAATATGGCAAAGAGCAGAGCGGCAAGGAGACAAGCGCCGATGCTGACTGCTGCCAGCATAAACCGGTGCGGCACAAAAGTAACCGGTTTCGGCGCTTCCGCTGTTTCTGCATCCAGCCCTCCCGGAACGGCACTCTTCTTACGGAAAACCTTACTCAATGAAATTCCAAAAGGAATCCCAAAGAGCACTCCGAAGCCTGCGAAGAGAAATGCGCCTCCATCGCCAACCTGATGTGCGAGAAAGGCCATGGAAAAGCTAGCAAAAGTGCAAAGGCCGGAAATAATGATGAGAACCCATTTCCCCATGGCTTGTTCCTCTGCGGCTTGCTCAGTAGTGGTAGCGGATCTGGGCGATGAGCACAGCCGCGTCGGTGACCTTGTAGACTAGACGGTGTTCGTCGTTGATGCGGCGGGACCAGTAGCCGGCCAGTGCGTGTCGTAATGGTTCGGGTTTGCCAATGCCCTCGAAGGGTTGGCGTTGGATTTCCTTGATGAGGGCGTTGATGCGCAGCAGCATCTTGCGGTCGGTCTGCTGCCAGTAAAGGTAGTCCTCCCAGGCGTGCTCCGAGAAGATGAGCTTCACTTGGCGAGCGTCCGTTCCGTGCCTTTGCCGCCTTCCAGTTCCGCCACCGACTCCAGCAACCGCCTGGCGCTCTTGGGGCTGCGCAGCAGGTAGGCGGTCTCTTCCAAGGATTTGTAATCCTCCAGCGAAAGCATCACCACGGCCTCGTCCTTGCGGGTGATGATCACCGGCTCATGGTCGGCGCAGACCTGCTGCATGGTCTGGGCGAGATTGCCGCGGGCTGCGGTGTAGGTGATGGTGTTCATAAGGCGTCTCCTGTGTGTACAGGATAATGTACAGACAGAAGAGACGATTGTCAATCGCCGGATGGAGAGTCGGGGAACGCTCTTTCCCCGTGGGTTTAAGGTGCTGTCAATAATTAAGTATGGTGTCCCCGAAACTGTGCGCGTCCTGTCAACTCAGTATGGTGCCCCAGGAAATGGGCGATAGCAGGTCGTAGTGTCACAACTCAACTCTGTCCTTGATTAGCTGGCAAGCAACTGCGACAACAATTAAAGAAAGAGTGAACATAAAGAGTGAGAATTTAAAAATTGCTGGGTCGATAGAGCTGGCTCCCTTCAATCTCCCCGAATACCAGGTGTCATAGTCAATCAGGATAGTTCCTCCACTCTCCTGAATATGCCAAAAGTGCTCGTACACGAAAGGTGGGCGAATATCGTACTGGATTTGGCTCCAAACGGTTATGCGCTTTCCAAGTGCAGCCTTCAATGCATCTTCCTCTCGACCACCTCGTATCGCGCCCCAATAATATGCTTTTTCTCCGTTATCCTTCCGAATAACAACCCGTGAGCCGTAAATATTCCGCGCCGGTTGCTTGGCCAAAAGCAACACGCCATCGGTTTTGTGCATCCCATCCAAACGATATATTGGAGTTAAAAGCTCTAGTCCTGACATAGCCATAGGAAATAGGGCCACAAGTGCTACGGCAACAAGAAACTTGGTCCATGTTTTTTGCATAGCACAAACGCCAAATATCTGCCAAAACCAAGTAGCCTTAAGGCGTTTTTGGATATTCTTCATAATGCGTAACAACATACACCTCCGCGCTAAAAGATAACTTTTTAACACCATGGAGCAAACGAACTCTGTGCTGTCATCGAAAGCGTCCAGAGAAGTAGCACTTAATTGATAGGCTACTTAAGCACATTCATGACGTCAAGTGAAACCCCTCGTCTACCTTTTCTTTTTTCGAAGAGAAAAAAGAGAAAAGGGGCACCACACTTAATATGCTGATCTAGGCGAGTGGGGTGATGACATGCCCAGTTGGAGTTCCGCGTCCGAGACGCGGACGTAAAGCGGGCCGGCGTCCGAAGGGAGGAACTCCTGGTTGCGGAATTTGGCAATGGCGAGTTGGCCTACGCTCGAGGCACGGGCAAAGAAGCGGGTAGGGTCGGCGAAGCGGGCGCGGTCACCGAGTTGTTCGACAAGAAGGTCGCGGTAGAGTTCCGCGCCACTGCCGAGGAGGAGGGTGGGTTCGCTGATCCGTTCTGCCAAGGCCGCGGGCGTGAGGGCCAGATAGTCGCTCTGGCGTTCCATGGCGCCGTCGTTGCCTTCGTGGTAGAAGGCGGCATAGACCTCCTTCTTGCGGGCGTCCACCAAGGCGCAGATTGGCATCCCTTGGCCTTTGCCCTGGCTGGCCAGGGCGTCCAGGCTCGGGATGCCGAGCAAGGGTTTGCCGGCCGCGAAGCTGAGCCCTTTGGCGGTCGCCAGGCCGATGCGCAGGCCGGTGAAGCTGCCGGGGCCGAGGCTTACGGCAATACCGTCGAGCTGCGGCCAGTCGATTTGGGCCTCGCGCAGTAGTCGGTCGATGGCCGGCAAAAGCTGCTGGGCGTGGCTCTGGCTTGCCTCGACCGCCAGTTCGGCCACACAGCGGGCCGGGGTGACCAGGGCCACACTGCCGATGGTGCCTGAGGTTTCAAGGGCCAGCAGCAGCGGGGTATGGGCGCTGTCGCCACCCATGGGCCTCAGCCGCGGCCGATGAGGCGCATGATGTCGTTGTAGAAGACAAAGAACATCAGCGAAATGATCAGCACCAGGCCGATCTGCTGGAGCAGTTCCCTGGTCTTCATGCTGAGTGGCCGGCGCATGATGCCCTCCACTGCAAAGAAGAGGAGGTGGCCGCCATCCAGGATCGGGATCGGAAAGAGATTGAGGATGCCGAGGTTGACGCTGAGTAACCCCATGAAATAGGCGAGGTTCATCCAGCCTGCCTTCATCTGCTGGCCCGCGAGCTGGGCGATGAGGATGGGGCCGCCCAGTTCCGAGGCCGGCACCACCTTCTGGATGATCTTGAGCAGGCTCAGCAGCGTGAGGTAGATGAGGTTCCAGGTCTGAGTGAAGCCCGCGACAAAGGCTGTGGCGAGCGAGACCTTCTCGAAGATCAGCTCCTCGGAGCGGGTGATGCCCAAAAGATAGCGTTCGCCCACCTTCTCGCCGAAGATGTTTTTTACTTCCTGCCGGGTCGGGGTGCCGGTGGTGGTGACGGTTTGGGCGCCGCGCTTGAGGATGAGCGTCACCGGCGCGCCGTTGCCGGCGCGGACCAACTCGGAGATCTGCTCCCATTCGGTGGTGGGCTTGCCGTTGATCGAAAGGACCACGTCGCCCACCATGATGCCCGCCTTGGCCGCCGGCGAATCCGCGGCAACCTGGCCGATCTTGGTGCCGGGGATGGGTTTGGGCAGGCCGACGCTGGCGTAGATCAGGAAGAAGAGCAGCACGGCGAAGAGGAGGTTGAAGCAGGGGCCGGCGGCCACGATGCAGAAGCGCTGCCAGAGTGGCTTGTCGTTGAAGGAGCGGCCCGCCTCGGCGGCGTCCACCTCGTCGTCGGGATTCTCGCCGTACATCTTCACATAGCCGCCCAGGGGGAAGGCGCTCACCAGGTACTCGGTCTCGCCGATCTGCTTGCCGAAGAGCTTGGGCCCGAAGCCCAGTGAGAAGCGGAGCACCTTGACCCCGAAGAGCTTGGCAAAGAGAAAGTGGCCGAACTCGTGGACAAAGATGAGCAGGCCAAGGACGATAATGAAGGAGATGATCGCGTTCATGAAGTCTCCGTTAGGGAGTAGGGGTTGACGAGGTTGCGTCGTTGTGCTCGCCGGCCAGCCGTTGCTGCATCTTGAGTTGCAGGGCCTCGACCACCGATTCGGCCTGCATGCGGGCGGCCAGATCGGCCTCCAGCACGGCGGCGAGATTGGCCGCCTCTTTTCTCTCCAGCCGGTTGACCGATTCGGCCACCACCAAGGCGATCTCGGGGAAGCGAATCTTTTTGGCCAGGAAGGCCTCCACCGCCACCTCGTTGGCGGCGTTGAGGGCGGCGGGCAGGGTGCCGCCCCGTTTGCAGACCTGGTAGGCGAGTTGCAGGGCCGGGAAGCGGGTGAAATCGGGCGGGCTGAATTGCAGGTCGTGGGCCTTGGCGAGGTTGAGGCGCGGCAGGCCGAGGCGCAGCCGCTCCGGGTGGGAAAGGGCGTAGACGATGGGGATGCGCATGTCCGGGATACCGAGCTGCGCCACCACCGAGCCGTCGATGTACTCCACCAGGGAGTGCACGATGCTCTGCGGGTGGATAAGCACCTCGATGTTCTCCACCGGGATGTCGAAGAGCCAGCGCGCCTCGATTACCTCAAGTCCCTTGTTCATCAGGGTGGCGGAGTCGATGGAGATCTTGGCCCCCATGTCCCAGTTGGGATGGGCCAGGGCTTCGTCCGGCGTCACCCCCCACAGGGCGCGTTCGTTCTTGTTGCGGAAGGGACCGCCCGAGGCGGTGAGGATGAGGCGGCTGACGTCTTCCCGGCGGCCCGCTTCCAGGGCCTGGGCAATGGCGCTGTGTTCGCTGTCGATGGGCAGCAGGCGGACCCGCTGGCGCGCCACCGCTGCCATGACCAGATTGCCGGCCATGACCAGCGTTTCCTTGTTGGCCAGGGCGATATCCTTGCCCGCCTCGATGGCGGCCATGGTCGGGGTGAGCCCGGCGGCGCCGACGATGGCCGAGACCACCGTATCCACCTCCGGCAGGGTGGCGATCGTTTCGTTGCCCGCGGCGCCAACCACGATGCGTTCGCCCCAGCCGGCCGGCAGGCTCTGCACCAGGTCGCCGGCCAGTTCCGGCGTGCTGATCGCGACCTTGACCGGGTTGAAGGCCTCGATCTGTTCGCGCAGGAGGGCGATGTTGGTGCCGGCGGCCAGGCCCATGATGCGGAAACGGCCGGGAAACTGCCGGACCACGTCGAGGACGTTGCGGCCAATGGAGCCGGTGGAGCCGAGCAGGGCGAGATGTTTGGTCATGGACCCCCCTTCCCTACAGCAGACCGAAGCGAAGCAGGTAGTAGAGCACCGGCGCGGCAAAGAGCATGGAGTCGGTCCGATCCAGGATGCCGCCGTGGCCGGGCAGCAGGGTGCCGGAGTCCTTGACTCCCATGGCGCGCTTGAGCACCGATTCGACCAGGTCGCCCACCGCCCCTACGCCGGCAAGGAGCAGGCCGGCGACGGCTGATTGCAGGAGGGTGGTGGCCGGCGAGAGCAGCAACGGCCTGGTCACGATGGCGGTGACCATTGCGAGCAGCATGCCGCCCACCAAGCCTTCTACGGTCTTGTTGGGGCTGATGGCCGGGCAGAGTTTGCGCCGGCCGAAATTCGAGCCGACATAGTAGGCGCCGGCATCGGCGGCCACGATGATGAGGGTGAGCAAGAGCACCCAGCGGTTGCCTTCCGGCAACAAGAAGAGCAGGGGCAGATGGGCAGCGCCGAAGCCGATATAGAAGGCGCCGAAGACGGCGCGGCTCAGAAAGGTGAAGGGCTCGGCCAACCGGCCGTAAGCACGGAGGGTGAGGAAGGTGAGGCAGCAGAAGGCCAGCACCAGGGCGCCGCTCACCATGGAGAGCTGGCCGAAGACAGCGGCCAAGAGCGGCAGGCACGCGCCGAGGATGAGGAAGGGGCGCAGCGCCTGCTCGGTCGCACCGGTCAGCGCCATGGCGCAGTATTCGTGGAGGGCGAGCAGGCCGAGGCCGCAGACCACCGTCCAGAAGAGCGAAGCCGGACCATAGAACAGCAGGCAGAACCAGCCGATGGCGATGGCCAACCCGGTCAGGAGTCGTTTCATGTCCGGTCCCGTTTGGCTCATGCCGCCACCTGGGCGCCGGTCTTGCCGAAGCGCCGCTGGCGGCCCTGGAAATCGAGCAGAGCGGCGAGGAATTGCGGTTTGCGAAAGTCGGGCCACAGGATGGGGCTGAAGTGGAGTTCGCTGTAAGAGGTCTGCCAGGGGAGGAAATTGCTGAGGCGTGACTCGCCGCCGGTGCGGATGAGGAGGTCCGGGTCGGGGAGCCCCGCGGTATAGAGCTCTCCGCCGAAACGCTCCTCGGTGATATCGTCGGGCTTGAGGCTGCCGTTCAGGCATTGCTGCGCCAGCCTTTGGGCGGCGCGGACGATTTCACCGCGGCCGCCGTAACTCAAGGCCAGGTTGAGGATCAACCCGCGATTGGCGGCGGTCTGGTCGATGGCCTTGTGCAGCAGGGCCTGCACGTCTTTGGGTAGTCGGTCGATCTGGCCGCTGCAACGGAGGCGCACCCCTTTTTCGAGCATGAGGGTGAGCTGGCTTTCGAGATAGGCGCGCAGCAGGGTCATCAACGCCTGGACCTCCATGGCTGGCCGCCGCCAGTTTTCGGTGGAGAAGGCGTAGAGGGTCAGCACCTCGATGTTGAGCTCGCCGGCGGTCTCGACGATTTCCCGCACCGATTCCACCCCGGCCTTGTGGCCCATGGCGCGCGGTAGTCCGCGTTGTTCGGCCCAGCGGCCATTGCCATCCATGATGATGGCGACGTGGCGGGGCAACTTGCTGTGGTCGGGTCCGGCGGCTGGCATGGTCAGTTGCGGTTCACGCGGCAGAAATAAAAAAAGGATACCATGACGATATCCTTTTGTGCACGGCTGGTTTGCTGCGGCGAGGTGAGGAGTATCATGAGGCTAGACCTCCATGACCTCCTTTTCCTTTTCCGCCATGATCTCGTCGATCTTCTTGATATGCTTGTCCGTGGCCTTCTGGGCCTCGTCCTGGAGCTTGAAAAATTCGTCTTCCGGCAGTTCCTTGTTGCCTTTCTGCTTCTTCAGGGCGTCGAGGGCATCGCGGCGGCAGTTGCGGATCGCCACCCGGTACTCCTCGCTGATCTTCTTCACCTGCTTGACCAGCTCCTTGCGGCGTTCCTCGGTGAGCTGCGGGATGGAGATGCGGATCACCTTGCCGTCGTTGGAAGGGTTGAGGCCGATGTCGGAGGCGAAGATCGCCTTCTCGATGGCGGCCAGCAGCTGGGTATCCCACGGCTGGATTACGATCATCCGGCTTTCCGGGATGGTGAGGTTGGCCACCTGGTTCAAGAGCATCGACGAGCCGTAGGCGGTGACCTTGATGCCGTCGAGCAGATTCAAGGAGGCGCGGCCGGTGCGGATTTTGGTCAGCTCGCGGCGGAAGGCCTCCATGCTGTGGTCCATCTTTTCGTTCATGGCGACAATGGTCGGATTCATCTGCTACCCCCTGATCAGTGTGCCGATGGCTTTGCCGCACACCGCCTTCTTCATGTTGCCCGGCTTGTTCATGTCGATGACCAGAATGGCCGTGTCGTTGTCCATGGCCAGCGAGATGGCGGCGGCATCCATCACCTTGAGGCGCCGCCGCAGAACCTCGCCGTAACTCAGGGTGTCGAATTTGACCGCATCCTTGTGCTTGAGCGGGTCCTTGTCGTAGACCCCATCCACCCGGGTCGCCTTGCAGATGAGATCGGCGTTGATCTCCAAGGCCCGCAGCATGGCGGCGGTATCGGTGGTGAAATAGGGGTTGCCGGTGCCGGCGCCGAAGATCACTACCCGGCCCTTCTTGAGGTGGTGGATCGCCTTCTGGCGGGAGAAGGATTCGCAGACCGTGAGCATCGGGATGGCGGAGAGCACCCGCGCCGGCACCTCGTGGCGCTCCAGGGCGTCGTGCAGGGCCAGGGCGTTGATCACCGTGGCCAGCATCCCCATGTTGTCGGCGGCGGCGCGGTCCATGCCGCTGGAGGCGCCGGAGACGCCACGGAAGATGTTGCCGGCGCCGATCACCAGGGCGAGCTGAACATCAAGGGCGATCAGTTCCTTGATCTCTCTGGCCACGTAGTTGAGCACCTCGGTGCTGATGCCGAAGGCGGCGTCGCCCATCAGGGCTTCGCCGCTCAGCTTCAACAGCACCCGTTTGTACTTGCTCTTCGCCATGGCTGCCGTCTGCTCCGCTCAGGCGCCGACCTGGAAGCGGGCGAAGCGCTTGACGCTGATGTTCTCGCCCATCTTGGCGATGAGTTCGTTCAGCAGGTCCTGGATGGAGAGGTCCGGGTTTTTGACGAACTTCTGCTCCAGCAGGCAGTTTTCGGCATAGAACTTGTCCATCTTGCCGCCCACCATCTTCTCGGCGATGTTCTCCGGCTTGCCGGAGTCGATGGCCTGCTGCTTGTAGATGTTGCGCTCGCGCTCGATAAGATCGGCCGGCACGTCTTCGCGGCGGATGGAGACCGGGCTACTGGCCGCGATGTGCATGGCCACGTTTTTGGCGAACTCGACGAAGGCCGGGCTCTTGGCCACGAAGTCGGTCTCGCAGCCGACCTCGATCATGACGCCGAGCTTGCTGCCGGCGTGGATATAGGTCTCGATCACGCCTTCACTGGTGGCGCGGTCGGCCCGCTTCTTGGCCACGGCCAGACCCTTCTGCCGCAGCAGGTCCACCGCCTTTTCCATGTCGCCGTTGGTGTCGGCGAGCGCCTTCTTGCAATCCATCATCCCCGCGTTGGTCTTGTCGCGGAGTTCTTTGACCATCTGGCTGGTTATCTGCACGGGAGGTACCTCGTTACGCTAAGGGTTCAACATGAAAAAAGAAAAGCCAGGCGGGCTCGCGATCAGACGATCGGAGCCCGCCTTGTGCCGGATCGTTATTCGGCAACGGCCTTCTCGGCGACTTCGTCCTTGTCGGCCGCGGCCTGACGCTGTTCGCCGTATTTGGTCCGGCCGGCGAGGACCGCATCGGCCATCTTCGAGGTGATGAGGCGGATCGACTTGATGGCGTCGTCGTTGCCGGGGATCAGGTAGTCGATGCCGTCCGGGTCGCAGTTGGTGTCGGCAATGGCGATGACCGGAATGCCGAGGCGGTTGGCCTCGTCCACCGCGATGTCTTCCCGCTTGGGATCGATGATGAAGAGCGCGTCCGGCAGGTTCTTCATGTTCTTGATGCCGCCGATGTTGCGCTCCAGCTTCTCGGCTTCCTTCTGCATGGTGAGGGCTTCCTTCTTCTTGTAGCGGCTAATGGTGCCGTCCTCTTCCATGGCCCGGTAGTGCTTCAGGCGCTCGACGCTCTTCTTGATGGTCTGGTGGTTAGTGAGCATGCCGCCCAGCCAGCGGTAATCGACGTAATACATGCCGCAGCGCGCCGCTTCGTCGCGGACGATCTCCTGGGCCTGGCGCTTGGTGCCGACAAAGAGAATGTTGCCGCCCTTGGTCGCGAGGCCCTCGACGAAATCATAGGCCTGGTTGAAGAGAGGCATGGTTTTGTCGAGGTTGATGATGTAGATGTTGTTGCGGGCGCCGAAGATGTAGGGTTTCATCTTCGGGTTCCAGCGGCGGGTCTGATGGCCGAAGTGCAGGCCGGCCTCCAGCATTTCCTGCATGGTGACGTGGGACATGATGTGACTCCTTGTGAGTTTTGGTTGCGTCTTCGTTTCTGCTTGCGAAACGAAAACCCTCCATCCCGTTTCCCAACCCGGTTTCACCGGGCACCAGAGGGAGTGTGCATGGGATGTGCGACGTTGTAAAACCCGCATCTTTTACCACTCCTGCCACGATTTTGCAAGGGCACCGGCGACAAAAAGTGACGCTGTGGAGCGGCATGGGCGATTGCGGCGCGGGGTTTGAGAAAAATCTTGACGTGGCCTGGCAAAACAACCAAAGTGGGCTGACTGGGAGCCGATTGAGCTATTCATGAAACGCCTTATCGAGTACCGTCCGCGCAAGATCCTGATCCGCTCCACCAACTGGGTGGGCGACGCCATCATGACGACGCCGGCGGTGCGCACTATCCGCGAGAATTTTCCCGAGGCACGAATCTCCATCCTCGCCTACCCCTGGGTGGCCGACATCTTTGCCGCCAGCCCCCACGTGGACGAAGTGCTGCTCTATGACAAGAAAGGGCGCCATCACGGCCTGTACGGCCTGTGGCAACTCGGCCGGGAACTGCGCGAATTGCGGTTCGATATGGCCATCCTCCTGCAGAATGCCTTTGAGGCGGCGGTGATCGCGGCTTTAGCCGGGATTCCGGTGCGGGCCGGCTACCGGCGGGACGGTCGCGGCCTGCTCCTGACCCACGGGGTGACCATTCGCCCTGCGGTGCGGCAGCTCCACCAGGTTCATTACTATCAGGGTCTGCTGGCCGACTTGGGGCTCAGGCGCGGGGTGGACGAGCTTTTCTTGCAGTTGGCGCCGGAGACCACCCGCTGGGCGCGGGACTTTTTACGGAGCCGCCAGGCCGCGGTGGTGGTGGGATTGAATCCCGGCGCTGCCTACGGTCCGGCGAAGAAGTGGCCGGCCGAGCGCTATGCCGCGTTGGCCGGCCGGCTGAGTCGGGAATACGGGGCAACGCTGCTGGTCTTCGGTACCGCGGCCGATCAGGAAGCGGCGGCGCTGATCAAGGCAGAGGCCCCGGAGCGGGTGGTGGACCTCGCCGGCAAGACCACCCTGGCCGAGGCCATGGCCCTGATCGGCTGCTGCGACGCCTTTGTCACCAACGACTCGGGGCTGATGCATGTGGCCGCGGCGCAGCGGGTAGCGCTGGTGGCGATCTTCGGCTCCACCGACGAGGTGGCGACCGGGCCGTTCTGCGACACCGCGGTGATCCTGAAGAAGAGCTTGCCGTGCAGCCCCTGTTTCAAAACGCATTGCCGCTTGGGCCATTACCAGTGCATGCTCGGCATCGAGGTCGAGGAGGTCTTCGCCGCGGTGGCGGGCCTGCTCGCGAAAAAAGGACGCGGAGGGTTCCATGCGGCCGGCGGTCTTTCTTGATCGGGATGGCACCATCAACGAGCAGATGGGCTACATCAACCATTTGAGCCGCTTCCATTTGCTGCCGCGGGTGGGCGAGGCGATCCGGCTCTTGAACGAGCGCCATATCCCGGTGGTGGTGACCACCAACCAGTCGGGCCTGGCCCGTGGCTACTTCCCGGAATCACTGCTCACCGCGGTGCATGCCCGCATGACCGAAGAGCTGGCCGCCGCCGGCGCCCGGCTCGATGGCATCTATGTCTGCCCCCATCATCCCGAGGCCAAAGAGGAGCGCTACCGGCTCGCCTGCCAATGCCGCAAGCCGAAGATCGGACTCTTTACCCAGGCGGCGGCCGAGCTGGAACTCGACCTGGCGCGTTCGTATGTGGTGGGGGATCGTTGGTCGGATCTCAAGGCCGCCGCTGCCTGCGGGGCCAAGGGGGTGCTGGTGCTGACCGGCTACGGTCGGGGAGATCGGGACTACATCGGCCCTACCCAGACGGTACAGCCGCATTGGGTGGCCGAAGATCTGTATGACGCGGTGCGGTGGGTCATCAACGATTTGGCGCCTCACGGCGCCTGACGCTTCCCTTCCTCTTTTTCCTTTTTCTTTTCGCTCTTTTCGCCGCTGAAGTCAAAGACGATTTCATTCTTTTTCACCATCCCGAAGGTCGAACGGGCCACGGATTCCTGGTAGGACCGGTCGGTCTTGAGTTGGTGGATTTCGGCGGCGAGGTCCTTGTTTTCCGCATCGATGCGTTGGGTTTCGCTCTTCACCGCGCGAAGGTCGCGGCTCACCCGATAATACCGTATCGCGCCATAGGGGCTGAAGAGTATCCAGGCGGAAAAGGCCAGGAGCACCATCACCAGCAGGGCGACCAGGCGGCGCCGTTCCGGGCGTCTTATTTTTTTGTAGGATTTCGCCATGGGGTGGTGTGGCCCGTTTCAGGGTGCAACAGCGGGAAAGTGTTTTGCTCCTTCATATCACAGCAACGGTTGCCCTGCAATCCCCCTTGGCGGTTAGCCGTGGTCAGGTGATTTTGAGCAGCCGCATGATGATGATGCCGGCTTCGTAGAGAAAATACAGCGGCACCCCCATGAGCATCATGTTGAAGACGTCCGGGGTCGGCGTGAGCAGGGCGGCGATGATGCTGATGATGAGGATGGCATACCGGCGGCTGCGTTCGAAGGCCTGGCGTTTACAGAGCCCGGTCTTGGCGAGAAAGACCATGAAGATGGGCAGTTCGAAAATGAGCCCGAAGGCCAGCACGAAAAGAGCGACAAAGGTGACGAAATGGTCGACCGAGATCACCGCCTTGAGTTGCGTGGACTGGAACTCCAGGAGAAAATCAACGCCGTAGGGCAAGGTGACGAAGTAGCAGAAGGCGGCGCCGCTGTAAAAAAGGAAGCAGGTAAAGAGGATGAACCAGAAGACCGTGGTGGCCGGCAGTTTGAAAGGCTTGGCCAGAGCCCGCCAGAGCCAGGTGGTGAAAAATGGCACGAGCAGAAAGGCGGCCATGGCCAGCGCCAACTTGACGTGGGCGAGAAAGGGTTCGGTCACCGTGAAGAAGGAGAGCCCTTGATGGAGATGGTGCTGGAGCACCAAGAGGAAGCGGGGCGTCAGCAGGAAACAGCCGCCCGTGGTGGCCACCAGCAATCCGATGAGCCGCAGCAGGGTCCGCCGGAGCGTTTTGATGATGACCGCCAGCCGGTTGGGGGGGTCTGTGGTCATGGTGGTGGCCGGCCTCAGGGTTGATTGGGGTTGCGGGCGGTATCGTCGCCGTTGATCTCCCGCTCCAGCCGGCGGAAGAAAAGCTCCATGAATTCATGGCGTTCCTGGGCAATGCGACGGCCTTCCGGGGTGAGCATGGTATCCCGGACCTTGCAGAGTTTGACCTGGAATTCCCGGTAGGCCGTGTCTTCCACCGAGTAGGAGGTGGTGTTGGTGATGTCGCTCATCCGGTTATGCAAGCGAGCGCCGACCTGGCCGGCGAAGAGGAAGGCGCGGCCGATACCGATGGCGCCGATGGAGTCGATTTTGTCGGCGTCGTAGAGGATTTTGGCCTCCAGGCTCTGGGGTATCTTGTCGTTGCGGTAGCGGTGGGTCTCGATGCAGTGGACGATGGCGGCGATTTTCTCGGCCGGCAGCCCCAGGCCGATGAGGATGCCCTCGGCCATTTCCGCGCCTTTTTGAGCGTGGCAGACCTTGCCCCGGTGTTCCATCTCGTGGCGGCGGCCGATGTCGTGCAGCAGGGCCGCGGCGCTCAGGATGTCGAGTTGGGCGCCCATCAGCCGGCCGATGTGCATGGCGAGATCGTGGACCCGTTCGGTGTGGTCCGGTCCGTGGCAGCCGCCTTCGCCGATGCAGTACCCGTGGGAGATGGCCCGCAGCCGTTCGGTCAGCTCGGGCCCCAGCGGAGCGACGGCGCTGGTTTCGGCCTTGCGCAGGCTGGCGGCATATTCTGGGGGGGGTTGGTGTTTAGTCCCCATAGAAATCCAGCGTCAGATGATGGATGGCATGGGTAAGCAGCCTCTCGTCGTCGGCCAGCAGAGCCTCGCGTTCCGGCGTGGCTTTGGGCAATTCGTCTCGAAAACGGTCAAGGTCGTAGAGGGTGGTGAGGTACTGCTGGCACTGGGCATCACTCGGCCGCCAGCCCGTTTTGGTTTTCGGGTGTTGGAGCAGAGGGAGCAGCAAGTCGTTCAGCCGCTGGTAGACGGCGAGCCCCTGATCGGCGGTCCAGGCCGCCACATCCTGTTCTTCCTGCTCGGCAAAGCCCTGGCAGTGCGGTTCGGTGAGCAGCACGTGCAGGATGGTGACAGTGCCATCCTCCTTCAGCGAGGCGCCGCGGCCCAAGGGGTAAGTGCGGCAGGCCGCCGGCCGGTCGGTATAGACGGTGCAGCCGTTCCGGTCCACGAAGGGACAACTGGCGCGGCTGTCATCGACCATGGCCAGGAAGACCCGCGGGAAGAGGTCGTCTTCGCCCTGCTCGACCACGGCGAAGCGGTCGAGGAAGTGGGCGCTGTCAAGCCCCAACCGCTTGGCCAGGCGGAGCACATCGTAAGGGCTAAGTGCCAGCTCCAACTCGCGGCAGCACTCGGTGAAGCACCCGACCCCCGGATGGCAGCGGAAGCGGAAGCGTTCGTCGGCCATGAGCGGCCGCACGTGGTCTGCGAGCAGGTTGAGGCTCACGCTAGATTCTCCGCGGGTTCCCGGTCATGCCCTGGCCGGCGCCTTGTCGCCCCGCCGCCAGAAGGTCAGCAGCGGGCTGGCCACGAAGACCGAGGAGTAGGTGCCGACGATGACGCCCAAAAGCAGGGCGAAGGAGAAGTCGTGGATCACCGAGCCGCCCAGCCAGAAGAGGGCGACCAGCACCAGAAAAACGGTGAGCGAGGTGACGATGGAGCGGCTCAAGACCTCGTTGGTGGAGTCGTTGATGGTCTGATTGGTGATGTTCTGGTGGTCCTTGGACTTGGCAAGATTTTCGCGGATGCGGTCGAAGATGATGACCGTGTCGTTGAGCGAGTAGCCGGCCAGAGTGAGCAGCGCGGTGACGATGAGCAGGTTCATCTCGATCCCCATCACCCAGCAGATGCCAAGCACCGCCAGCACGTCATGGAAGGTGGCGATGGTGGCGGCGATACCGAAGCGCAGGTCGAAGCGAAGCCCCAGGTAGATGACCACGCCCAGAAGCGAGATGACGATGGCCTGCACCGCCTTGCTCCGCAGTTGGTCGCTCACCGAGGCGCCGATCTCGGATTGGCTTTCGAGGGCGAAGTTCTTGGCCGGCAGGCGTTCGTGCAGCACCTTGGTGACCTGCTCGGTGCGGCCGCTCATCTTTTCTTCCGACTTCTTGAGCTTGACGATCAGGCGGTTCTCGCCCTCCACCTGTTGGAGTTCCACGCCTTCGAGGCCGGAGGCGGCAAGGGCGGAGCGGGCCTCGGCCAGGGTAAAGGTCTGGGTCGCCTTGTACTGGAGCAGGGTGCCGCCGGCAAAGTCAACCCCTAGGTTGGCGTGGCCGCGGGCGATCTGGACAAAGGCGATGAGGCCGAGGATGGAGAGCAGGCCGGAGACGGTGAAGGTGATTTTCTTCGCCCGCATGTAGTCGAGTTTGGGGTTCTGGATGAAGTGCAGGAATTTGGGATCGCGGAACCAGCGCTTGTGCAGGATATAATCGTAGACCAGCCGCGAACAGAAGAGGGTGGTGAAGAGGTTCAGGAGAACGCCCAGCGACAAGGTGACGGCGAAGCCCTTGATCGGCCCGGTGCCGAAGAGGAAGAGGGCGAAGGCGGTGACCAGGGTGGTGACGTGGCCATCGACGATGGTCCAGAACGCCTTGTTGTAGCCGCCCTCCACCCCGGATTTGGCCGACTTGCCCAAGGCGAACTCCTCGCGCATGCGCTCGAAGATGATGATGTTCGAGTCCACCGCCATGCCGATGGAGAGGATGATACCGGCAATGCCCGGCAGGGTCAGGGTGGCGCGCAGGGCGGCCAGGCAGGCGAAGAGGAAGATGACGTTCAGCACCATGGCGCCGTTGGCGATGATGCCGGAGGAGCGGTAGTAGATCAGCATGAAGATCACCACCAGGCCGGTGCCGAGGAGACCGCTCATCAACCCTTTGTTGATGGCGTCCTGACCCAGCGAGGCGCCGACGGTGAGGTTCTGGATGATCGACACCGGTGCCGGGAGCGCCCCGACCCTGAGCACGATGGCGAGGTCCGCTGCCTCGTTGTAGGTGAAGCCGCCGGAGATCTGGGCGCTGCCGCCGAGGATCTTCTCCCGGATGACCGGGGCGGAGCGGACCACCTCGTCGAGCACGATGGCAAAACGCTTGCCCACGCTGCGTTCGGTGATCTGGCCGAAGACCTTGCCGCCGCGGCTGGTGAAATCCAGGCTGACGTAGGGTTCGTTGAAGTTGCCGCCCACCCGGACCTGGGCGTCCTTGATCATCTCGCCGGTCATCAGGGTCTGGCTTTTGAGCAGGATGGGCAGCCGGACATCCTTGCCGGTGCGTTTGTCCTTCTCCTGCATGAAGTAGATTTCGCTGCCGGCGGGCAGCCGCCCCTGGAGGGCGAGGTTCAATTGTTTGCGGCTCTGGCCCGGCTGCCATTGGCCAGCGGCCTGGGCCTCGGCGATGAGGCCGTCGAG
This sequence comes from Deltaproteobacteria bacterium, assembly GCA_021802645.1. GTDB lineage: Bacteria > Desulfobacterota > Desulfobulbia > Desulfobulbales > Desulfurivibrionaceae > JAJZRJ01. The sequence continues at coordinate 121,106 of JAJZRO010000003.1, forward strand.
GTTGACGGCGGCGGAGTCATCCACCAGCTTGAACTCGAGTTGCGCGGTCTGACCGATGAGCGAGAGCGCCCGCTGCGGGTCTTTGACGCCCGGCAGCTGGACCACGATCTCGTCGGTGCCCTGGCGAATGATTACCGGCTCGGCCACGCCGAACTGGTCGATGCGGTTGCGGATGATCTCCAGCGACTGGTCCACCGCATGGTTGCGAATGAACTTCACCTGCTCGTCGGTGAGGCGCAGGATGACGCGGGGGAAGGTGCCGGGTTCCGCCTGGATATCGGCGGCGAGATTCGGGAAGTCGCTCTTCACCATTTCGCGCACCTGGTCCAGGGCGCTGGTGTTGGGCAGGGTGAAGATGGCGATGTGGGGGTTGGTCGATCTGGTCTGCACCAGGGTGATCTGTTTTTCCGCCAGGGCCTCCTTCAGTTCCTGGGCCGCAAGGTCGAGGGAGTTTTCCTCGGCCTTGTCCAGTTCGACCTTGAGCACGAGGTGCATGCCGCCCTGGAGGTCGAGGCCGAGCCGCAACCCTTCCGGAGCGAGGTATTTCTTCCACCAGGAAGGGGTATTGGCGTAAAAGGAAGGCAGGACCATGATGCCGGCGATGAGGATCATGGCGAACATGAAGGCGAGTTTCCACTTGAGGGCTTTTTGCATACCGGCTCCTTCTGCCTGCGACGGGTAGGGGCTCCTGGCGGCAGGCGCCAGCCGGGCGCCAGACCGCGGATCGTTGCGATTTGGGGCGAGATTATACTTCTTCTGCCGGAGATGTCAAAGTGCAAAACCGGCGGTCGTGCAGCGGTCAGTGGTGCAAGAAAGTTGCGCCATAGTCCGGGACGCTATGATAGAATGAATCCGGGTTCCAGGCGGAAACCATCTTGCCCTGGCCTCTCCCGCAAAGGACGACATGAAGAAGATTCTGGTGGTGGACAACAACCCTTTGGTGCTACGGCTCCTGGGCAGCCAGTTGCAACGGCTCGGCCACGAGGTGCGGACCGCAGCCGACGGCCTTGTTGCCCTTGAGATTCTCAAAAAAGAATACGCACCGGATATCATCTTCATCGATCTGGTGATGCCCAACATCGACGGGGCCAAGCTCTGCCGCATCATCCGCGGGATGGAACCCCTCAAGGAGACCTACATCGTCATTCTTTCCGCCATCGCCGCCGAAGAGCGCCTGGATGTGCACGAATTCGGGGCCGACGCCTGCATTGCCAAGGGGTCTTTCGACCGCATCGCCACGCATCTCGATCTGGTGCTTGCCGAGGCGGAGAAGCCCTCCCGCGAACGAACCGGCCAGATTATCGGCCTGGAGGATGTGCACGCACGGACCATCACCAGTGAGCTGCTCATCAAGAAACACCACTACGAGGTGATCCTGAACAACATGGCGGAGGGCATCATCGAATTCACCCCGGCTCAGCAGATCATCTATGTGAATCGGGCGGCCGCCGCCATCATCGGCCGCTCCGAGGAGGAAGTCCTGGCCAGCGATTTCCTTTCGCTCTTCGAGAGAGAGGTCGCGGGTCGAATGGCCGAGGCGCTGGTTGGCATCGGTCTGGGCTCCGTGGCCTTCCCGGAACATGAGACCCTGACCTTCTTCGGCCGGCAGATCGCGGTGGTGTTCTATCCGGTGGGCGATCTTGGGGACTCCTCCATCATCGCCCTTTTCCGTGATGTCACGGAAGAGCGGCGGGTCGAGGAATCTTTGCGCCGTTCCACCCAGCAGCTGCAGACCGCGCTGGAGGAGCTGAAAAAGGCGCAGGCCGTCATGGTGCGCCAGGAAAAGCTCGCCTCCATCGGCACCCTGGCCTCGGGGGTGGCTCACGAGATTCTGAACCCCTTGAACATCATCAGCACCACAGTCCAACTCCTGCAGATGGAGGATTTGCCGGCGGCCGCCCAGGAACAGTTGGAGGTGGTCATGGCCCAGATCCGCCGCGCCACCAGGATCACCGACAACCTGCGGATGTTTTCCCACCACAAGGAGGCCGCGGTCGGGCCGGTGGATCTCAATGTTTTCCTCGATCAGACCCTGGTGCTGGTGGAGCACGACCTCAACCTCGACAACATCCTGGTGGACCGCGATTACGACCCCAACCTGCCTGTGGTGGAGGCGGACGACGACCAGCTGGCCCAGGTTTTCCTCAACCTCATCAGCAATGCCCGCGATGCCATGGCCGAACGGCCCGAGCGGCGCATCACCATCCGGACCCGACGGGTCGGCGACGGGGTCACCATCACCTTTGCCGACACCGGCATCGGCATTGCGCCAGAGCACCTTGGCAAGGTTTTCGACCCTTTTTTCACGACCAAGGATCCGGGCCATGGCACCGGGCTGGGGCTTTCCATCGTTTATTCGATCATCGACCGCCACGGCGGTACCATCGAGGTCCATTCCGAGCCCGGCCAGGGAACGGAATTTTTCATCCATCTGCCACTGACGTGCTATGTGCCGACCAAGGCGGCACAGCCATGAGACGCGGCCTCTATTCGCAAGCGGGGGGACAATGGGAGACGATAAGGTTCGGGTTCTGATTGTTGATGACGAGTATGCCTTCTGCAAGGCGCTCAAACTCTTCCTGACCAAGGTGGGGTACGAGGCGATCATCGCCACCAACGGCGAACATGCCTTGGACCTTATCCAGGAGGAGCGGCCGCAGGTGATGACCCTCGACATCCGCATGCCGGGCATGGACGGCTACGAGGTGCTGCACCACGCCAAACGCCTCAACCCGAAGTTGTTCATCATCGTGGTGACGGCCATCGACGTGCCGCGTATGGAGGAATTGCTGGAGCGGAGCGGCGCCCATGCCGTATTCCGTAAGCCCGTCAGCCTTGCCGAATTGCAGGAGACCATCGCCCGCCATCTGGCCAGCGGGAGCCCGACATGACCAGAGGCCGCGTCCTCCTCTGGGGGACCATCGCGGCGTACTGCCTCATCGGGATGGAAATCATCATCATGATTTCCCCCTTTGCCCTTTATTTTTACTCGGTCTACGGTCCGCTCCTCGACCTGCTCGCTCTTTCGCCCTCGACGAGTTGGACCACCGAGTTCTTCTTGCCCCACATGGTCTTTCCCGCCGATCCGCTCATCCTCTTCTTCTCCTATCTGCAGGTGCTGCTGGTGGTGGGGCTCCTGTTTTTTTTCACCGCCGCTATTCCCCTCTACTATGGCCGTTTCAGGGGCAAGGGGGTGGTGCAGGTCAGCTTCTACAAGAAGATCCGTCATCCGCAGTATTTCTTCCTGGCCGTCTCCGGCTTCGGTTTGCTGCTCTATTGGCCGCGCTTCATCATCTTGATCATGTACGTCACCATGCTTTTCGTCTACTATCTCCTGGCCCGCAACGAGGAATGGCGGATGCAGCAGGAGGCGCCGGAGGCATATGCGCATTATATGGCCACCACCCCCATGTTCCTGCCGGGTGAGCCGGGCGGCCGTCTCTTTGCCGCCCTGTTCGGCTGGCTTCGCCCCAAGTGGGTCGGGATCCTCGGTTTGTATCTGCTCAGCCTCTGTTTGGCGGTAGTTTTGGCCATGGGGCTCCGCGCCTATACAGTGAGCACCATTCAGCAGGTGCGGGTGGCCGAGATGACGCTGGTGCCGGTGTTTCCGCGCCAGGATGCAGTGGTGCGCGAACTTTACCAGCGAGCCTTGGCCGATCCGTCGGTACAGCGACAACTCGCGAGGCGGCCGGACGTCAACCTCGGTTACCTCATGCCGGGCGATTTTTTTCTCATGGCGCTGGTGACCGATGCCGATCGCCGCTTTTCCGACGACATGATCCAGCGCTTTCCAGAGATCCTCGAATGGCATCAGTACAAATTCCGGGGAGGACTAGGCAAATTTTTCAGGATTTTCTATAACTTTGTCAGCACGTGGGGGACGGTGCCGACCAACTATGACATTGAACGGTTCGTCTTCGTGGCGGTTCGCGACCGTTCCGGGCGCGCGGTGGCGCCCGGGCGTTTGTTCGCCATGGGCCTCAACCGTACGCCGGCCCTGATCGTCGATCTCGACGCCCGCACCCATGCGGTGCTCCACGTGGTGAAGACCAGCGAGAGCAACAAGTGGGGGCGGATGCCCATGCCGACCTTCTGATGCCCCCAAGGCGCAGGGGAGGCGCTGGCTCGGCTGACGGTTTCCTTTTTTTCCGTTGCCCATTTTCGTGGTTGTCTTCTGGGCCGCTCCCATTTATGATGGGCTTCCCCGTTTCCATGCAAGAACAGTGAGTTGCCATGAAGAAAATCGACAAGACTCTTTCCCATCTGCCAAGCCTGGAGCTGGCCCAGATCGCGGCCCGGGCGGCTCTCGACAAGAAGGCGGAAAACCTCGTCATCCTCGACGTGCAGGGGCTCGCCTCCTTCACCGACGCCTTTGTCATCATGAGCGGCCGTTCCACCCGCCATGTCCAGGGCCTGGCCCAGGCGGTGGATGACGCCCTGGCGAGCAAGCGCCTCAAAACCACCACCACCGAAGGGCTGACCGAAGGCCACTGGGTGTTGCTCGACTACGGTGAAATCGTGGTCCACATCTTTTACAGCGACACCCGGGAGTTTTACAACCTGGAGGGGCTGTGGCACGACGCGCCCCGCGTGCCGGTGGAGGAGACGCCGGTCGCCCGCCCGGGGGAGGATTAAGGCATGGCGCCGACCCCCGTTTTGCTCGCCATTCTCGATGGCTGGGGCTATGCCGCGCCGTCAGCCGGCAATGCCGTCTCCCAGGCCAATACCCCCAACATGGACCGCTGGCAGCGGGAGTGCCCCTCTACTACCCTGGTCGCCCACAACGGCGCTGTGGGTCTGCCCGAGGGGCAGATGGGCAACTCCGAGGTGGGGCATCTCAACATCGGCGCCGGCCGCATCGTCTATCAGGATTTCACCCGCATCAACCGGGAGATCGCCACCGGCACCTTCGGCCAGAACGCGGTGTTGGCAAGCGCCATGGCCAAGGCGGCCACCGGCGGCAGGTTGCATCTGCTGGGGCTGCTTTCCGACGGCGGGGTGCATAGTCACCTCGGCCACCTGGTCGCCCTGCTGGAGATGGCGGCCAAAGCGGGACTTAGGGACGTCTATGTCCACGCCTTCATGGATGGCCGCGATACCCCACCCAAGAGCGGGGCCGGCTACATGGCGCAGCTCAAGGAGGCCATGGCCCGGATCGGGGTGGGGAGGGTGGCCACGGTGAGCGGCCGCTACTACGCCATGGACCGCGACAACCGTTGGGAGCGGGTGCAGCGCGCCTGGCAGACCCTGGTCGATGGCGCGGCCGAGTTCACCGCTGATGACCCCATCGCCGCGGTGGAGTCGGCGTATGGTCGGGGCGAGACCGACGAATTCATCAAGCCGACCCTGCTGCTCGCCAGCGGCAAGCCGGTGGCCACCATCGGCGATGGCGACGTGGTGATCTTTTTCAATTTCCGGGCCGACCGCGCCCGGCAGCTCACCCACGCTCTGACCGACGCGCGCTTCGACGGCTTTGCCCGTCGCACCGTACCACGCCTGGCCGAACTGGTCACCTTCACCCGCTACGACAAGCACTTCACCCTGCCAGTGGCCTTCCCACCCCAATCGCTCACCCACATCCTCGGCGAGGAGGTGAGCAGCCATGGCCTCAGGCAGCTCCGCATCGCGGAGACGGAAAAGTACGCCCATGTCACCTACTTCTTCAACGGCGGCCGCGAAGAGCCGTTTCCCTTGGAGGAGCGGGCCTTGATTCCGTCGCCCAAGGAGGTGGCCACCTACGACCAGAAGCCCGAGATGAGCGCCTTTGCCGTGACCGAGGAACTGCTCCGCCGGATCGATGGCATGCCCTATGGTCTGGTGGTGCTCAACTTCGCCAATGGCGATATGGTGGGCCACAGCGGGGTGCTGGCCGCGGCGATCAAGGCATGCGAGGCGGTGGATCAGTGCCTCGGCCGGATCGTCGAACAGTTCACCGCCCAGGGCGGGGTGGTGCTCATCACCGCCGACCACGGCAATGCGGAGATCATGGTCGATCCGGCCACCGGCGGCCCGTTCACCGCCCATTCCTCGAATCCGGTGCCGCTCATTATGGTGGGCGCCGCGCCGGGCATGGGGCTCCAGAACGGCGGTACCCTGACCAACATCGCCCCCACCATCCTCGACCTCATGGGGCTGCCGATCCCGGCGGAGATGGAGAGCACCAGCCTGCTGGCACCGGGCAAGGGGCGATAATCCCACGAGTTACATAGAGGAGGCGGGGACGTTTACCACCGGCCAGTCTTTTTGATCCAGGAGGTTCCTATGCGTCAGTTCTTTTTCTGTGGTTGTGTGGCAGTAACGCTTCTTGCGGCCAGTCTCGCCGGGGCGGCGCCGCCACCCGCGCCTGTTGCGGCACCCTCTCCCTCCGTCTCTTCCCCCGCCACCGGAACGCCGGAGGATGCACGCAACCACATGCTCCGCGGCATGGCTGCCATTGAAATGGCCAAGTCCCCCGAGGACTTCGGGGTGGCCGAAGACGAATTCCGGATGGCTACCGAGATTGCGCCGCAGATGGCCATCGCCTGGTTCAATCTGGGCAAGGCCCAGACGCAGCTGGGGCACTATGCGGCGGCCATTGAGAGCTACCGTCAGTATCTGGCCCTGGCGCCTGGGGCCAAGGACGCGCAAGGCGTGCGCGACGAGATCGTCAAGCTCGAGTTCCGTCAGGAACTCGTCACCAAGGCTCAATCGCGGGCAGGCATCTGGATGGGGCAGGATGGCACCCCCTATACCCTGACGCTGGCCGGCAACCGCATGACCTTCAAAACCAACCGGCGGCGGGTGCCGGAGGAGGAGGTGCGCTCCACCTACCCGCTGGTCGGCACGGTCCCCAACTCGGACCTTACCCAGGCAGAATACCAGTTGATCATCCAGGGCAACCATCTTACCGGGACATGGAACCGCGGGGCGGTGCCCGCCGACAAATGCACGGTTCCTCCCGACACCGCGGAGGTATCCGGCGAGCTGAACGACAAGGAGCACAAGATAGTGCTCCATCATGACCGCACGACCTACGAGGCAGCCACGCAGATGTCCCTGCTGGGGGACGACAGTTGCGGTGGCATCGTTGCCGGGGAAAGGAAAACGGTCGAGGATGTACTCTATGGCCCTCTCGCGAAGGGTGGGCTGGGCGTCGGCCTCTATGGCCTCACGTCGTGGTGGGATGGCGGATTTTCTTTGGTGCACTTCGGCTGGCAGGGGCGATTGGGGGTAACGAACGTGAAGTCGGGCACCCCGGCCTTCGAGGCCGGACTGCGCGATAAGGACGAAATTCTGTCCATCGATGGGGTGGCGGTTAAGAGTCTTTCCGCCGGGGAGGCGGTGATGCGGCTGCACGGCGACATCGGGAGCAGCGTGACGCTGGAGATCGTGCGGGAAGATCAGAAGGAGCCCCTCAGCCTGACCCTCCGTCGCGTCGAGGTGCCGGTTGCCGTGCCCCAGGATGTTTCAACGGCCTGGCTTAATTGAGCAGGGAATCATCTTCTCCGACCTTGGGACAATGAAGGGAGGAAGCATGTTTTCGGTAAGAGATTTTGGGAGAGCAGGGCTCTGGGCCTTGACGGTGGTCGTATGGGGATGGTTCGTTTTCATGACCTCCGCAAACGCCCAGACTGAAGACGGGATACCTGTGGGATACCAATATTCCCCAAAGCCTCCGGTCGGTATCGCAAGCATTGACGCCGCCAGGAAGGATCTGGCGGATTTGCTGCAGAGCGACAAACAACCCGGCGTAAAATACCTCGGTCAGCAGGGGATCAATACTTATGCCGAGCGAAACGCCCTGGAGCCCCTTATGCATGGCAGAAAGGGCGGCGCCATGGCGTTTTATGATGCCGGCAACACCTTGCTGTTCATGACGGTGGATGGTTTTGCGGTGCGGGCGGAAAGCATCGAGGTGAGTCCGCGCCTCGCCTTTTTTTATACCGACTTGTTGGGCACTACCATTGTTGTCACGAAAATCGCTGCCCAACTTCCTCCCCTTGGCTTTCAAATCCTTGAGGGAAGCACGGGAATGGCGAGCTGGATTGTCCCCTACCGGATTGATTTCCCTGGATTAATGTCGTTCCATTTTGCCGAACTGTCCGCTGCCCAGCGATTTGCCGACGATCTTTTTGTTATCCAGCAGAATCTGGAAAAGGACCACGGGGAGCGACTCGCCCTTTTTAAGACAAAAGCCGCGCAATATCGCGGGATGAAGGTGAAGCCTCCGGTCTCCGAGGAGCAGCGGAAATACATCGTCCAGGCCAATGTCTTGAACGAGCGGAAGGAGTATGCCGGGGCCATCGATCTCTACGGCAAGGCCATCGACGTCGATCCAGTCTCTTATCCGCCGGCCTATTTCAATCTGGCCCTGCTTGCGGCGCAGATGCAGCGGTACGAACCGGCCATCGCCTACATGAAACAGTATCTGCAGCTTGTACCGGACGCCAAGGATGCCCGTAGCGCCCAGGATAAGATCTACGAGTGGGAATTGATGTTGCGGAAATAAGCAGGAGAGGGGCGCCCCATGTTTTTTCGGGAAAAAAGAGCCGGATTGTGTCTTTTGTGTTTGGCCATGGCAGCGGTAATCGCCGCCACTGTGCCACCAGCCAACGCCGCTTCGTCGGAAACTCCGCGGTCAGGGTATGATGTGGTCTACCGGCCGGAAGTTCGTGCCGGGATGAACTTCGAGTCCGCGAAGAAGGATTTTGAGGATTCGCTCCAACACCTGCGGCTCTATCCGGATATCTGTCCCCCGCTTTCGCTCTATGTCGACAAGACCACTGCGTATGATGACAGGGTGGAGATCGGCTGGACAAACCATTGCGGAGGCCCGCAGAAGACAGGTGTCTTCGTGCTGCCTTATTACAAAATTTCTCATTCTACGATCATCGCTGAATACCGGAAAGAGGGCCATGGAAGCATTCGCCACGAGATCAACTTTCCAGACCTGGTCAATCTCCAATTTGATAATCTTGCCTCTGCCCGAAAGGCGGCCGATGCGCTCCTCTTTATTCAAAATGAAGAAAAAAAGGCCGACGAGGAACGAAATGCCCAGCTTGCCCGTTTTGAGCCGATTGCAGTGCAATACCGCGCACTGAAGGTAAAACCGGCGATGTCCGAAGAGCAGCGAAAATTTGTCGTACAGGCGAATGCCTTCAACCAGGGGAAGAATTACGACAAGGCGATCGAGAAATACCTGAAGGCCGTTGATTCCAATCCCACCTCCTATCCGGCTGCCTACTTCAACCTGGCCCTTCTTTATGCCCAACAAAAACACCCTCGGCGCGCCATCTTCTACATGAAGCACTATCTGCTCCTGGAACCGGACGCCAAGGACGCCCGCAGCGCCCGGGACAAGATCTACGAATGGGAAGCGCTGCTGGAAGGGAAGTGACGAGGAGACTGTGAAAATGTCTTTGGTAAGAAGAACAGTCCGTGGGCGCGGTTTTTGCCTTTTCTTTTTGGCCGTGGTGTTGGCTTGGCCCCCTCCAGTCTCTTCCCAAGCCGCCGACGTCTATAGCCCCAAGCTTCCCGCCGGCATCACGACCATCGAGGCGGCAAGGGAAGACCTGGCGCGTCTTCTTGAAAAGCGGAGCGAGACCATGCGGATTTTCTATGATGGCATTCCCGCACCTCTCGTTGGCAGTCCAGGGATCAGGACCAAATTTTTCCAATCCTACCCGCAGACCAAGGAACTTCTCGTCAATGACACATTTTTCACGATCGATACCTACGGCGTGAAGGTCCTCCACGATAGGATCGATCTGCCTGTCCGTCCTTTGTATTACGAGGATTTGCCCGGTTTCAACATCACCGTCCAGAATGGCGCGGTTGCCGTGTCCCCCCAAATTGAATTGCGGTTCGGACGGGCAGCAATGGCCGAAGCCCAGCGAGTAGCGGACGACCTTTTTTTCATCCAGCAGAATATCGTGACACTTCAGAAGGAAAACGAAGCGGCCTTTCAGGAAAAGGCGGCCCAATACCGGACGCTGAAGACAAAACCAGCCATGTCGGAGGAGCAGCGCAGGTTGGTTGTTCAGGCCGAATCACTGAACGACCGGAAGGAGTATGCCAAGGCGATCGATGCGTTCCAGAAGGCTATCGACGTCGATCCGGTTTCCTATCCGCCAGCCTATTTCGATCTGGCCCTGCTCTCGGCTCAGATGCAGCGGTTCAAGCCGGCTCTCGCTTACATGAAAAAGTATCTGCTGCTCGTGCCGGACGCCAAGGACGCCCGCGCTGCCCAGGACAAGATATACGACTGGGAGTTGAAATAGCTCCCCATCTTTCTCGTCTCGCGCTAACGTCCCCTTATATTCTTGGAGGAGATAGTATGCACCGATCTTATTCCTTTTTGCTGCCTGCGATTTTTTTTATCTTAGCCTTGACGGCACCGGCCCTGGCCCAGAGCAATGCGGAGGATGCCCATACCTACATGGTGCGTGGCATGGCCGCCGTGGAAATGGCGAAGAGCAATGAGGAGTTGGCGGCTGCCGTCGAGGAATTCATGAAGGCCACCGAGATTGCCCCCAACCTGGCGCCGGCCTGGTACAACCTGGGGTTGGCACAAGCCAAGATAGGACGGCTCAAGGAGGCCATCGCGAGTTACCGGAAATACGTTGCCTTGGCACCGAAGGCAAATGACATCCAGAAGGTCAAGGACGAGATCATCAAACTGGAATATCGGCTCGAACAAGTGGAGAAGTTCACCGCCCTGTCCGGGAGGTGGGTATCGCCTGATGGCCATTTAGACGCCGATATTTTCGCCGACCAGGGCAAATTGACGATCAAAATGAATAACGCTATTCCTCTTGTCCACAGCACCGACGCCTCAATATATGACGAGCCAATACCTTCGTCCAACGCTGCGCCCAGCGTATACGATCTCAAATACTTTACCTTGCATCTCAATCTGCGGGGGAGCAGGCTAGGCGGGACGCTTGAGGTGCAGGCTATCCCTCCCTACATGCCTAACGCGTGCGGCCTCCCGCTCACGACTGGCCCTGCAGAAGGTACCTTGGAAAACGGCCGCATCGTTCTCAAATCACAGGTGACGACATTCAAGGTCGCCATGAACAGCAACGACACCCTGTTCTCGGACCCGAAAGTGCATTGCGACGAAGTCACCCCGACCGGAACCATGCCTGTTGAACTGGTCCTTATCGGCCCGTTGGGCAAGGGCGGTATCGGTGTTGGAGTATCGCGCAGTCCGTCGGATGGCTTGACGATTATTGAAGTCAAGGCAGGATCGCCGGCGGACCAGGCAGGGTTGCGGAAAGGGGACGAAATTATTGCCGTCGATGGGAGCGAATTGTCCCTCATGAAGGGATATGGGGAAAAGCTCATGAAACTGCGGGGGGAACCGGGGAGTACGGTGCAACTGACGGTGAAGAGGGTACCAGGAAAGCCCGATGCCGCCGCCTCGACGGCAAAAGAGGAAACGCTCACCGTCTCTGTCCGGCGGGCCGACATCTCGACTGGGAAATAAGGAGATCCGTGCAAAGTGATGCTGACCATACGCGAAACCATTAGCTAAGCTGGGCGAATTCCGGAAACGGCTTACGAGGTTCTTGAACCACCTGAATGTGCATCAAGTAAAGAAAGAGGGCTAAAGATGATGCGTCAAGTCAGACATGTTCTGGCTCCATTGTCTGTATTTTCATCCTGGCCGCCCGGTTGCATTCGTTCAAGCCGGCCATCGGGTACATGACGCAATATCTCTCGTTGGTGCCTGACGCCAAGGACGCCCGCAGCGCCCAGGACAAGATCTACGAATGGGACGCGCTGCTTCAGGAAAATTGATCCTGGCGAGGGCCGGAAGAAACAACATCGAAGGAGAAGATCGCCGTGTGTAACAAAATTCTGCCCGGCCTGCTGCTGGTGGTAGCTTCGGTTCTGTTTGCCGGGTGCGCGGTTTCCACTGACAGCACGACGCAGCCCGCCGCTATCTATTATCCGAAACTTCCCCAGGATGTTACGACAGTAGCTGCCGCGGAAGAACAACTGACGATCCTCATGAAAAAAGCTTACTGGGTCCAATATGGCAGAAATTCCAGGATTCCCAATGTTGAGGCGTTACGAAAGTTTGTAGAGAATAGGGAAGGCGAATTGGGAATGGCCACGAATTTTCAGTACTACGACGGCGGCGCTTTTTCGATTTCGTGCAGTGTGGATGGCATCGTCGTTTCCGAAGGGAGGCTGGCGATTCCGATTTTCCCGGTTTATTTCGATGACCTGGCCGGTTTTCCTATTAAGGTGATTGGCTATAGCATTAAGGGGCTTCCTCACGAGATCTCAATCTCTTTCAGCCCCGCATACAATGGGGGCGAAAAGACTGCTCAAAGAGCAGCCGACCTCCTCTTTTTCATTCAGCAGAATTGGGAATCCTTCCAGAAGGAGAAACTGGCGGCCTTTGAAAAGAAGGCGGTTCTCTATCGCTCCCTTCGCACAAAACCGGAGATGGGGGAAGAGCAGAGGAAGCTGATCGTGCAGGCGAATGCCTTCAACCAGCAGAAGAATTACGACAAGGCGATTGATTTGTACCAAAAAGCCGCCGAGGTGGACCAGGTTTCCTATCCGCCCGCTTATTTCAACCTGGCCCTGCTCTCGGCGCAGACGCAGCGGTTTAAGGCGGCCATTCGGTATATGAAGCAGTATCTCCTTTTGGTGCCGGACGCCAAGGACGCCCGCAGCGCCCAGGACAAGATCTACGAGTGGGAAGCCATGTCGGGCAAATAGGAGATGGGGATGCAAAGAAAAATAATCAGTTTTTTCCTGATGTTGTGTTTTTTGCTATCGTCTTTTCCAGTCTGGGCGGGGCAGACGATTACCCCGACGCTTGATTGTGAAGGATCAAACGCTGCATATGCCGCGCAAGGAATTCCCTGCCGATGTGTCAACGGGCAGATCGTGTGCGATCAGCCGTCCGGTGGCCTTACCTCGAAACATGGAAATGCGGCAGGGAATGTCAAGGCCATGTTCGTGGGGGCGTTGTTCGAGGGGCTGTTGACCTCGCTCTTCACCCCACCCAATGCCCATACTGCCAACAGCCAGGAGGCCTTGGCTGCCCAGCAGCAGGCCGCTGCCCTGGCTGCTCAGCAGGCCGCTTACCAGCGCGCCCAGGAGGCCGCCTTCCAGGCCCAACACGACAAGATGATGCAGTCGTTCAAGCAGTTGGACGGCAGTCAGGGGGGCGGCGTGGCCTTCAAGGGGTTGTCGGATTCCACGCTGGCTTTCAAGACGTTGGACAGCGATGCCGAGACCATGGCCGCCAATGCCAGGAAGCCTTTTGACACCGCCGGCAGCGCCCCCTCCCCTGCCAAAACATCGGCCCAGGCCACGCCCTTTTTTGGCGACACCATGCCGCTCAAGGACATTCAGCTCCTGGTCAATCCCGAGAATGACCCTCGGGTCGTGGACCTGAGAGAGGCCCACAGCTTCATGGTCAAGAATCTAAAAAATGACAAAGAGATGAAGGGCAATGGCAAACCCATTGTCAAAGCGCCGGATTGTGCGAAGCTCCGGAAAAAAATGAACGGGTTTGTCACCCAGCAGGAAAAGTTTTATAAAACCGTCACCATGGCGCAGGAGCAGCTCACTAGCTGGGAAACCCAAAATCGCAATGCCCTAGTGAATGCGGCCAAGGATGGCATCGAATATTTTACCGGGCGACTGCTCGATTGCCTTGCCAACCGGGGCAAGGCGGCGGAGCGGTTGCAGCGGATCTATGAAAAGAATGCCGCGCAGATGGCGCGGGATGGCCTTGATGTCGCCGCCATCGAGGCCAAGATTCAACGGCTCAAGGTCCTTTCCTCCGCCGGCAAGATCGCCGAACTCACCGGCAACATCAAGGACTGGCAGACCTTTATCAAGGATGGCATGTCCAGCCTGGTTGCACAATTGACCTCTTCGAACCAGGAGATCCAGGGAATGCTTGACGACCCGCAGATGCAGAAATATTTTGAAACGGAATCGCCGGAGTTGAAGACGCTGCTCGATATCTCCAACATCGCCGCCGCCAACAAGGTCTTCGGCAAATGGGTGGCGAAAAAGGTGCCCCTCATCGCAGGGGTCGAGCTGTCGATCAACGAGACTTACAATGGTCTGGATTTTTGGCTGAGCTTCAAACGGATGACCGAGGCCAACAAAATCAACGGCAAGGTGCTGGCTGCGGCCAAGTCATTGCAGCACCACATAGACGACACCGCCCTGGAGTTACAGGATTGCCGTCCCTAGACGGAAGGCGACGTGAAGAAGAGGATTTCTGTTGGCCGGAAGGAGATTGTGCGCTAGGTTGTGTCGCGCACCGATCCTTGCCCGGTCTGGCCTAGGATGCATCGCAGTATCAATAGCAACGGAAGATTGCCCTATGAAATACATCAGCACCCGCGGCCAGATTGCGCCGATCTCCTTCACCGAGGCCGTGATGATGGGCCTGGCCACCGATGGCGGCCTGCTGCTGCCGGAAAAGCTGCCCATGGTGGACAGCGCCACCGTGGCGGCCTGGCGCAACCTTGCCTACCCGGAGCTCGCCTGCGCGGTCCTTTCCCTCTTTATCGACGACATCCCGCCCGCTGATCTCAAGGAACTGGTCCACCGTTCCTACAGCGCCTTCAACCATCCGGAGGTGACCCCCCTCAACCAGCAGGGCGACTGCCACATCCTCGAACTCTTCCATGGCCCGACCCTGGCCTTTAAAGACGTGGCCCTCCAGCTGCTGGGCAACCTCTTCGAGTACCTGCTCAGGAAGTCCGGCGGCCGCATGAACATCCTCGGCGCCACCTCGGGCGACACCGGCAGCGCCGCCATCTACGGGGTGCGGGGCAAGGAGCGGATCAACATCTTCATCCTCCACCCCTATAAAAGGGTGAGCCCGATCCAGGAACTGCAGATGACCACGGTGACCGACGCCAATGTCTTCAACATGGCGGTGCGCGGCACCTTCGACGATGGCCAGGCCATCGTCAAGCAGATATTCAACGACCTCCCCTTCAAGGAGAAGCACCAGCTCGGCGCCATCAACTCCATCAACTGGGCGCGGATCGTGGCCCAGGTGGTCTATTACGTCTACGCGGCCCTCAAGCTTACCGGCGAAGGGCGGGCGGCCACGGTCGATTTCGCCGTGCCCACCGGCAACTTCGGCGACATCTTCGCCGGCTACGTGGCCCGCCACCTGATGCCGGGCGAAATCGGCCAGTTGATCCTCGCCACCAACGAGAACAACCTCCTCACCCGCTTCGTGCTCGACGGCGACTACTCGGTGGGAAAGGTGGCGGTGACCAGTTCGCCCTCCATGGACATCCAGGTGGCGAGCAACTTCGAACGCTACCTCTACTACCTCAACGGCCAGAGCGCCGAGCGGACCCGGGCGGATATGGAGCGGTTTGCCGCCAGCGGTTCCTTGCATTTCGACGTGGCGGCCCAGGCGCGGATTCGGGCGGATTTTGCTTCGCAGAGCGCCAGCGAGGCGGAGACCCTCGCCACCATCCGCGACTTTTATCAGGCCACCGGCTATGTCCTCGACCCGCATACCGCGGTGGGGGTTCATGCCGGCCTAGCCTGCCGCCGTTCTGGCGTACCGCTGGTCTGCCTCGCCACCGCCCATCCCGCCAAGTTCGGCGAGGCGGTCAAGCGAGCCATTGGCCGCGACCCCGAGATGCCCGCCAGTCTCGCGGGCCTGGCCGGCAAGCCCACCCGCTGCGAGGTGCTCGATGCCGCAGTCGCCACGGTCAAGACCTTTGTCGAAGGCCACGCCCTCTAGCCCCTTGTCTGACCTCTTCGCCTCGTTGCTGCCTGGTGGTTCGGAGTAGTTGATGGCCTGAAGCGGTCAGGGCATGGGGAGCGGCGCCCCGGAACGCGGCGCCACCCTCATCTTCCCCCTGCCGCCGGCATGATTTTTCCTTTTTCCGGTTGTCGCGATCAGGTAGAGTATTCAAGGGCAGGCAGCCATGGGGGTGGGGTATGCGTGAAGAAATGGAGCGGTTTCAGCACGAGGTGACCGCGGCGGTTCGCTTCCTGGCGGCCCGCCTCGGCCTGTTGCCCGAGATCGCCCTGGTGCTGGGCACCGGCCTGGGCGGCCTGGCCGACCGTATCGAGGGGGCGCAGGTCATCCCCTATCAGGAGATTCCCCACTTTCCCCACGCCACGGTGGCAAGCCACGCCGGCAACCTCATCGTCGGCACCCTGGGCGGCAAACGGGTGGCGGCGCTCCAGGGGCGTTTCCATTTTTACGAAGGCTACTCCACCCGCGAGTTGACCATGCCGGTGCGGGTGCTCTCGCTCCTCGGCGCCAAGACGCTCATCGTCTCCAATGCCGCCGGCGGGCTCAAGCCGGATTTCGCCCCCGGCACCATCATGCTGCTGCGCGATCACATCAACCTGATTCCCGACAATCCCCTGCGCGGGCCGAATATCGATGGCTGGGGACCGCGCTTTCCCGATCTTTCAGCGCCTTACGACCAGGCCCTCATGGCGGCTATGCTTCGTTGCGCCGCCCGGCTTTCCACGCCCAACGTGACCAGCGGCGTCTATGTGGCGATTCCCGGCCCCAGCCTGGAAACCCCGGCTGAGACCCGTTACCTCCGGCAGATCGGGGCGGACGCGGTGGGGATGTCCACGGTGCCGGAGGTGATCGTGGCCAAGCACGCCGGGCTCAAGGTGCTGGGGGTCTCGGTGGTGGCGAATGTGAACGACCCGGACAACTTCAAACCCATCCTGATCGACGAGATCATCAGCGAAACCGAGCGGTGCGGCGCGCGCCTCCAGGAACTGTTGGTGGCCTTTCTCCAGGAAATCTGATCGCAAGGCAGGAAAGGCATGACGGAACAGGCCGATTTGCTGGTGAGCGGCAGCCATCTGCTGCCGATGGACGAGGCAGGGTCAGTGGTGCCCGAAGGGGCGGTGGCGATTCTCGGCGACACCATCGTGGCGGTGGGGAAGGCGACGGAGCTCACGGCCCGTTATCCGCAGGCCAAGCGGCTGCACACCCCGCACGGCCTCATCATGCCGGGGCTGGTCAACACCCATACCCATGCCGCCATGGCCTGTTTCCGGGGCCTGGCCGACGACCTGCCGCTGATGACCTGGCTCACCGAATACATCTTCCCGGCCGAGGCCAAGCTCACCAGGGAGATTGTCTACCACTCGACGCTGCTCTCGCTGGCCGAGATGATCAAGTCCGGCACCACCAGCTCCTGCGATATGTACCTCTTTGCCAAGGAGGTAGCGGCCGCCGCGAAGACGAGTGGCATGCGGGCGTGGATCGGCGAGGTGCTCTACGACTTCCCTTCGCCCAACTACGGCGAACTGGGGAACGGTTTTAGTTACGTGGAGGAGATGTTTGCGCAGTATCAGGGCGATCCGCTCATTACCATCACCGTGGACCCCCATGCGGTCTACACCTGCTCGCCGGCCTTGCTCCAGCGGCTCCATCAGCTGGCGGCGCAGCACGATGTCCTCTATGTGATCCACCTCTCGGAGACCAAGGACGAGGTGGCCGGCTGCCTCAAACAACACGGGGCGCGGCCGGTGGACCATCTCGATCGGCTGGGGCTGCTCGACAGCCGGGTGGTGGCGGATCATTGCGTGGAGCTGACCGGCGCGGAGATCGACCTGCTGGCCAGGCGGGGCGTGCGGGTGGCCCACTGCCCGGAAAGCAACCTCAAACTCGCCTCCGGCATCGCACCGGTGCCGGAACTGCTGGCGGCGGGTGTCATCGTGGGGCTCGGCACCGACGGCGCGGCCAGCAACAACGATGTGGACATGTTCGGCGAGATGGACACCGCGGCCAAGATCCACAAGGTGCAGCGCCTCGATCCCACGGTGATGCCGGCCGAAGCCGTGATGCATATGGCCACCCGCGGCGGTGCCAGGGTGCTGGACGCCGAAAACATGATCGGCTCGGTGGAAGTGGGCAAGAAGGCGGACCTCATTGTCCTCGATCTCGATCAGCCCCATCTCACCCCCCTCTACCACCTCCCTTCGCACCTGGTCTATGCGGCCCGGGGCGGCGACGTGATCCATTCCATCATCAACGGCCAGGTGGTGATGCAGGATCGTCGGTTGTTGACCCTCGATGAGCCGGCCATTCTCGCCAGAGCCGAGGAGATCGGGAGGCAGATTCAAGGTCTCGTCGGCCGTACGGGATAACGGGAAACCGCAGGCCGGCGGGTGCCGGTTCTGCTTTGCAACAACGTCAGACAAGGGAGGCTCGTATGCGGATGGAAAAAAGATTGCTCTTGGCGCTTCTCATGCTGCTGGTCAGCGCGGTTGCCTTTGCCGACGAACCGATGAAGGAAAAACGCTACGTCGCGACCATCGACCCGGATGGCGTGCAACGGGTGGCGATGGTGGGCGGCGGGTATTACTTTGACCCGAACGTGGTCGTGGTCAAGGTCAATGTGCCGGTGGAACTCTCGGTCCGCAAGGAGGCCGGGTTTGTCCCGCACAACATCGTCTTGAAGGCCCCCGAAGCCGGCATTGATTTTGCGGTGGAATTGACCACGGAGCCGCAGATCATTCGTTTTACCCCGACCAAGGTGGGGCGCTACGAGTTCGACTGCACCAAGAAGCTGCTCTTTTTCACAAGCCACAAGGATCGCGGCATGCATGGCGTGCTGGTGGTGGAATAGCGGTCGGGGTCGCGGATGATCAACGAGGCGCTGCCCCAGTGGCTCCGGCAGGTGATGCCCTACCTGGCTTTGGGGCATGGGCTGTTCAATCTGCTGGTCTTCGGGATTTTCGTCCGGCAGGGGTGGCTGGGGCTTGCCATCCGGCGGGCGCGGCGCAGCGGCGCATCATTGCCCTTCACCGCGATCCGGAGTCATCGCCGGACCGGGCCGGTGGCGGCGCTGCTGGGGGGGGCGGGCTTTCTCGCCGGTGTGCTGCTGGTGTTCCTCGACAAGGGCCACCTGATCGAGTACCCGTTGCATCTTGCGGTCGGCAGCGTGATCGTGTCGGCTCTTGTTGCCCTGTATATCATGTCTCGTCGGATCGCCGGGGTTGACTCCCCCTACCGGACACCCCACGCAGCTCTCGGCCTGGTATTGCTGGGCCTCTATGTGATTCAGGCCGTTTTGGGGCTGGGCATTTTGTTGTGAGGCAAGGGATGGCCGGTCTGCCGGACGGCGTATGGTCGTCGTCTGTTCGGCCGGTCTTCCCGCTTGCCGGATGGGGAATTTTCGGCTAGATATGGTGAGGCGCCGGTGAGGGGAGCGCCGTCATCGCGGCCCACCGCGGCCGTTATCACAGCCCAACGATAAGGAACCGAATATGCCGCACGAGCAGGCCGCCACCATCGACATCGTTGCCAGCCTTTTCTGTCAGGCCACCAAGAAGACCCTGGACAAAGGCACTGGCAAGAGCATCAAGTACTCGAACACGTTGCAGTCCATTCCCAAGGTGAGCCTGCGGCCGGAGCTGGGCTGCTTTGTCCAGTTCACCGGGGACTACAACGGCCTTTTGGTGATGAATTTCTCCGCCGAGGCGGCCATGGAACTCTACCGGAGCTACATGCTCACCATGGGGCTGCCGGAGAGCGAACTGGCCAAGGACTGCACCTCGGCCGAGGTGGTGGACACCATGGGCGAGATGACCAATCAGGTCATGGGCCGTTCGCTGCGCATGGTGGAGAGCAAGTTCGATCTGGTGGCCGCCATGGGTCAGCCCAAGGCGATCGCCTTGAACAGCGCCATCACCCTCACCCCGGACTCCGAGTTCCAGGACAACCGCCGCATGGTCTTCAGTTTAGAGACCTACCGGTTCTCCATGGAGCTGGCCATGGAACGCACCGAGTTCATCCCGATGAAGTAGCCCATTCCTCAATCAAGCGTCAACTTTGTCGGCTGCACTGCGCGTCTCCTCGCCGTACTCAACTGTACTGTCTCGTCCGTCGTGCTTTCGCCATCCCTGGCTCGCACGACATTAGGCCGTCCTTGGCCGTCGCTGCTCGCTCGTCAATGGGTCAAGCCCATCCACTGCCTTCGCGTTCCCATCTTGATTGAGGAATGGGGGACCGGGCGTTTTCTTTGTTTCCCCGAGGCCGGCACTGTCCGGCCTTTGTTTTTGGCCCCTGGCGCCTGCTTCCGGTTTCACCCTTTCCAATTGGCCATGGGTGCATTATAGTCTCGCCAG
Source organism: Deltaproteobacteria bacterium (assembly GCA_021802645.1). Classification (GTDB taxonomy): domain Bacteria; phylum Desulfobacterota; class Desulfobulbia; order Desulfobulbales; family Desulfurivibrionaceae; genus JAJZRJ01. Next base: position 141,218 of record JAJZRO010000003.1, read on the forward strand.
TTTCCAACCAGAGGCAAACCTTTTCGTTTTTCATATACAGCGTTGGGAGGTTCGATCATGGCACAGTGCGGTTCCAGTTGTGGCAGCAAGAAAACGGCCTGCGGTTCGGCCGATGCGGCGGTGGCCCAGCAGAATGTCGCCATCGACCAGTCCCTCGGCCGCATCCGTCACAAGATTCTGGTGATGAGCGGCAAGGGCGGCGTGGGCAAGAGCACGGTTTCGGTCAACGTGGCCATCGGGCTCGCCAAGAAGGGCTATAAGGTCGGGCTCATGGACGTGGACCTCCACGGCCCGGACATCGTCCGCATGCTCAACATGCACGGCCGCATGGAAGGGGAGCTGACCAAGGAGGGCAAGATGCCGCCCATGCAGTACAGCGAGAACCTCAAGGTGATGTCGCTGGAGAGCATGATGGAGAACCGCGACGAACCGATCATCTGGCGTGGCCCCCTGAAGAATCAGGCGATCCGCCAGTTCATCGCCGATGTCGCCTGGGGCGACCTCGACTATCTGGTGATCGACGCCCCGCCGGGCACCGGCGACGAGCCGATGACCGTGGCCCACACCATCAAGGACGCCAAGGCCCTGGTGGTCACTACTCCGCAGCAGGTGGCCCTGGCCGACGTGCGCAAGTCGATCAACTTCTGCAAGCACGTGAAGATGGCGATCCTGGGGCTGGTCGAGAATATGAGCGGCTTTATCTGCCCCCACTGCAACAAGACGGTGGAGATCTTCAAGACCGGCGGCGGCGAGCAGCTGGCCAAGGAGTTCGGCCTCAAGTTCCTCGGCCGCATTCCGGTGGACCCCAAGGTGGTGATGGCCGGCGACGACGGCACTCCCTACCTCTCCTCCGGGGCCGCCAGCCAGACCACCGCGGCCTTCGAGGCGGTGCTCGCCAACGTGGAGCAGGAACTGCCGGCCAAGGGGCCGATCCCGCTGGCCATGGCCGCGCCCGCTTCCGGCTGTGCCTGCGGCCCCTCTGGCTGCGATCCGAAGAAGTGCAATTGCTGATTCCGGTTCGCCGCGCAACAAAGGGGGATTCATGCTGATCAAGCAGATGGTGGTGGGCGGCATGGGCGTCTGCTGCTACGTGGTGGCCTGCGAGGAGACGAAGGAGGCGCTCATCATCGATGCCGGCGGCAACGAGGAAGAGGTGCTCGGCTATTGCCAGCGCCAGGGGCTGACGGTGCGCTACATCGTCGGCACCCACGGCCATCCGGACCATGTCTGCGGCAATGCGAAGATCAAGGCGGCCACCGGCGCGAAAATCGTGCTCCATGCCGAGGATGCCGCCTTTTTCGGCGATCCGCAGGTGCGGGAATATTTCGCCATGCTGGGGTTGCCGGCCTCGCCCCCGCCGGACCAGGTGGTGCGCGACGGCGATACCTTGACCATCGGCACCGTCCGTCTCAAGGTCATCCACACCCCGGGCCATACCCCGGGTGGCATCTGCCTCTACAGCGCGCCGCATCTCTTTAGCGGCGACACCCTCTTTGCCGGCGGCGTCGGCCGCACCGATTTTCCCGGCGGCGACACCCGCCAGCTCATGGAATCCATCAAAGAGAAAATCCTGACCCTGCCGCCGGCGACGGTGGTGTGGCCGGGCCACGGCTACGGCGGCAGCCGTTCCACCGTCGGCGACGAGGCCCGTTCCAATCCTTATCTCACCGGAGGCTGGTAGGCGATGCGCGAGGTCGTGCTTGGGACTGCCGGCCATGTCGATCATGGCAAGACCAGTTTCGTCAGGGCCCTGACCGGCATCGACACCGACCGGCTCAAGGAGGAAAAGGCGCGCGGCATCACCATCGAGCTCGGCTTTGCCTTTCTCGACCTGCCCTGCGGCCATCGGCTCGGCATCGTCGATGTACCGGGCCACGAGCGCTTCGTGAAAAACATGGTGGCGGGTGCGGCGGGCATCGACCTGGTCGCCTTCATCGTGGCGGCGGACGAGGGCATCATGCCCCAGACCCGCGAACATTTCGAGATCTGCAAGCTCCTCGGCGTCAAACGCGGCCTCATCGTCATCACCAAGAAGGACATGGTGGAGCCTGACTGGCTTGCCCTGGTGCAGGACGAGGTGCGCGGTTTCCTTGCCGGCAGCTTCTTGGCCGAGGCGCCGATGGTGGCGGTTTCGGCGGTGACCGGCGAGGGGCTCGACGAGGCGCGGGCCATCATCGACCAGCTGGTGCGGGAGAGCGACTTTGCCGAGGCGTACGGGCCGTTCCGGCTGCCGGTGGACCGCGTCTTCACCATGAAGGGTTTCGGTGTGGTGGTGACCGGTTCCTCCATCTCCGGCCGCATCAAGGTGGGCGAGGAGGTGGTCTTCTACCCCCGCGGCGTGGCCGGCAAGATCCGCGGCATCCAGGTGCATGGCGCCGAGCGGCAGGAGGTGGAGGCAGGCAACCGCACCGCCATCAACGTGCAGGGGGTGGAGAAAGAGCAGGTAGGCCGCGGCGACGTGCTCGCTTCCCCCGGCTGTCTCCAGCCCGCGCTGCGGCTCGATGCCGATTTCCTCTACCTCTCCATGAACACCAAACCGCTCAAAAACCGGGCCCGGGTGCGGCTCCACGCCGGCACCGCCGAGATCATGGCCCGGGTGGTCTTGCTTGACGCGGATGAACTTGCCCCCGGCCAACATGCCGATGTCCAGCTCCTGCTCGAAGAGCCGGTCAGCGTCTGGCCCGGCGACCATTACGTGATCCGCAGCTATTCGCCGGTGGCCACCATCGGCGGCGGCGTGATCTGGAACTGCTCGCCGCCCCGCCGCCGGCGCTACAAGGAGGTCAATCAGCGCGCCTTTGTCCTCTACCGTTCCGGCTCCCAGGAGGAGTTGGCGTTGTTCCATCTGGAGGAGGGCGGTCTGGCCGGCCTGCCCATGGCGGAACTGGCGGTGAAGCTCGGCCTCTTTGGCAAGCGCCTCAAGAAGGTGATCGACCCGCTCCTCACCAACCGTCGGGTCATCATGGTCGATTCCGAGCGGCAGCGCCTCATCGCCGCCACCGTGCTCGATAATCTCGGCAGCCAGGTGGCAGCGATCCTCAGCGACTTCCACCGCGACAATCCCATGAAGCAGGGGCTGCCGCTGGAAGAATTGCGCAGCCGATTGCACCGCAACCTGGACCAGCGCCTCTTCCAGTTGCTGCTTGCCGAGCTTACCAAGCGGGGCGTCACCGTGCTCGATACCGCCACCATCCGTCTCGCCACCCATCAGGTTTCCCTGGCCGCCGACGCCGAGGCCCTGCGAACCGAGATGACCCGGTGCTATCGCGAGGCCGGCCTGGCCGCCCCCACGGTCAAGGAGGTGCGCGACCGCTTCGCCAGCTATCCCGCCAAACTGGTGCAGGAGGTACAGGAGGTGCTGGTGCGGGAAGGGCAGTTGGTCAAGGTCTCGGAGGATTTGTACTTCGACGCCGCGGCCCTGGCCAGCCTGAAGGAAAAGATGATCGCCTTCATCCGGCAGGAAGGGGAGATCGATGCCCCGCGCTTCAAGGACCTCACCGGGTTGACCCGTAAGTTCTCCATCCCGCTCCTGGAGTACTTCGACAAGGTTAAGCTCACCATCCGGGTGGGCGACAAGCGCCTCCTGCGCGACCGCACCACCTGACCGGCCGACCCGGCGAAGGACGGCAGCCATCAGCACCATCAGCGGTAATATCGCGGGGCTCAAAACCGCGCAGATGAAGGCCCTGGAGCGCCTCACCCGGCGCCGGGTGGAGCCGGACCTCATCGTCAGTCCGGATCTGGCCCGGGAGCTGACCGCGCTCTCGGTGGAACTGAACCGCCAACTCGGCCTTTTGCTCAACCGGGCGGGCCAAGTGGAGCTGGTGATCGTCGGCGACCACAAGGGCCTCCTCATCCCGGCGCTGACCGGCTTCCGCGCGGCCGGCGGCCGGCTCAAGGGGCTGCGCTTGGTCCACACCCACCTGGCGGGCGAGGAGATCAGCCAGGACGACCTGATGGACCTCCTCTTCCTGCGCCTCGACCTCATCACCGTCATCAAGGCGCAGCCCGACGGCCTGCCGGAGCGCCTCTACAGCGCCCACCTGGTGCCGGAGTCAACGGCCGGCACCCCGTGGACCTTCCTGCCGCCCGTGGTGCCCTCCCAGCAGCCCCGCACCCTGCGTGCCCAACTGGCTGCCCTGGAGGATGAATTCGCCCGCTCGCGGCCCACGAAAAAGGTGGAGGAGGGCAGGGACCGCGCCATTCTCGTCAGCGTCACCACCGCGCCCAAGGCCAAGGCGCAGGAGTCCATGGACGAACTGGAGGAACTGGCCCGCTCCGACGACGTGGTGGTGCTCGACACCGTGATCCAGCGCCGCGACCAGATCAACCCCCGCTTCATCCTCGGCAAGGGCAAACTGGGCGAGATCATGCTCAAAGCGTTGCAGCTCAATGCCAATCTGCTGGTCTTCGACCAGGAGCTGAATCCCTCGCAGATCCGCTCCATCACCGACCACACCGAGCTCAGGGTCATCGACCGCACCCAACTCATTCTCGACATCTTTGCCCGTCGCGCCTTGAGCCGCGAGGGCCGGCTGCAGATCGAGATGGCCCAACTCAAATACCTGATGCCGCGGCTCACCACCCGCGACGACGCCCTTTCGCGCCTCACCGGCGGCATCGGCGGCCGCGGCCCCGGCGAGACCCGCCTGGAGGTTGATCGCCGCCGCATCAAGGACCGACTCAACAAGCTCGACAAGAAGCTCGAGGAGGTGGCGCGCGAGCGCTCCCAGCGCCGAGCCCGGCGCCGCAAGCGCGAATTGCCGGTCCTCTCGCTGGTCGGCTACACCAACGCCGGCAAGTCGACCTTACTCAACACCCTCACCCGCAGCGAGATCCTGGCCGAGGACAAGCTCTTTGCCACCCTCGACCCCACCAGTCGACGGCTCCGCTTCCCGCAGGACATGGAGGTGATCATCACCGATACCGTGGGCTTCATCCGCCATCTGCCGGCGGAATTGAAACAGGCCTTCAAGGCGACCTTGGAGGAACTCCACGAGGCCGACGTGCTGCTCCATGTGGTGGACCTGAGCAATCCGCGCTTTGGTGACCACATGGCGGTGGTGGAGGGGTTGCTCAAGGAGCTGGAGCTCGATGCGATCCCGCGGCTTACCGTCTTCAACAAGATCGACCTGGTCGATCCCGCCGTGGTGGCCGAGCAGTTGGCCGGCCACCACGCGGTGGCGCTGAGCGCCCTCGATGCCGCCACCTTCGGCCCCTTTCTCGACAAGGCGCGAGAACTGGTGCTCAAGGAATGGAATCCGCTGGCCGGGGGCGGCCAGGTCTGACCGCTAGTCGGTGCGAATACCTCGCCTTAACACGCCGATTTGCTCGCAAAAAAAAGTTTTGCCGGGTATAAGATGAGTTGATCGGAACCAGCGCGTGGGGGCGACCCTGGCGCGCGGTTTTTTTTCTTTTGCGAATCCAGGGCCAGCAGCCGCCACCAGGTGCCTCCTGCGCCGGCGCGGATCAAGACAAGGATAGATGGACGTGGCTCGTTTCTTTCGTTCAATAGTGTGCGACAGGCGCTGGTTGTTGCCCTTCCTGTTCGTGGCATTCCTCCTGCCGTCGGCGGCGCAGGCAGCCGGGCAGGCCAGCATCGATGAGGTGATCGTCACCAATTCGAGCCGCGAGGTGCTGCTCTACCTCATGGTACGCCGCGCCTTTACTCCCGAGATGGAAAAGGGTGTGCAGAGCGGCATCCCGGTGACCTTCACCTTCTATGTCGAGCTCTACCGCCATCGCAGCAACTGGTTCGACCAGAAAGTGGTGGTCCGCACCTTCGAGCACATCCTGAGCTACGACACCCTGAAGGATGAATACCGCATCGTTTACGGCGAACAAAACGGCAAGACCGTCATCGTCAAGACGCTGGCCCAGGCCAAGGAGTTGATGGCTCAGGTCAACGGCTTCGCCCTGAGCCCCCTTACCGCCCTGGTGGCGGACGCCGAATATACGCTCAAGATCAAGGCGCGTCTGGCGGAGAAGACCCTGCCGCTCAATTTCCACTCCATCATCCCTTTTTGGAGCCTGTGGGATTTTGAAACCGACTGGTACACCGTACAGTTCCGCTACTGAGCCTCGGACGCCCGGGGAGTCGGTCATCGAGCAGGATCGGCGGCGCCGCAGGAAGCGCATCCGGATCATCATCCTCATTTCGCTGGTTCTTTTCGCGCTGTTCAGCTATCTGGAAACCCGGGTCTTTGAGCTGGGGACGGTACGGTTGCCGGTGAACGGCAACGTGCTCATCTTCATGCTCATCAACCTGAACGTGCTGCTCCTCCTGTTGATGATCTTCCTGGTGCTGCGCGAACTGACCCAGCTCGTCTTCGAGCGCAAGCGCCGCATCCTGGGCACCCGGCTCAAGACCAAGCTGGTCATCTCCTTTGTCTCGCTCTCGCTCATCCCCACCGCCCTGCTTTTCTTCGTCGCCCTCCAGTTCGTCTCCACCAGCATGGATTACTGGTTCAACAGCAATGTCGAGCAGTCGCTGCTCGAATCGCTCAATATCGCCAAGGAGGCGTATCAGGGCACCAAGGACGAGGTGGTCCGCCAGGGACGGATCATTGCCGCTCAATTGGAGGCCAGGCCCCTTGGCCAGCCGTTGACCCCCACCTTGAAGGAAGCCCTGGCCGGCCACGGCCTGGCCGGGGTGGCGGTGATTTCCGACCAGCGGGAGGTGGTAGCCGCCCAGGTTGCCGCGGCGTTCTCTGGCCAGGAGCTGCCGGAGATACCGATGGGGTATCTGCGCCGGACCCTGGAGGGTGAACGCGGTCTGGTGGTGGCCGAGCCCTTTGGCGGCGGGGAGCTGATCCGCGCTTTCACCCTGGTCCGCACCGGCGAGGGCCGGCCGGGGATTTTGGTGATCGCCAGCTTTCTCCCGCGGGAGAAGCTGGCCCGGATGCAGACCATCTCCACCGGCCTCGAAGGCTACCGCCAGTTGATGATGCTCAAGGCACCGCTCAAGACGAGCCTTATCGTCATGCTGCTCATCGTGACGCTCCTCATCGTCTTCTGTGCGGTCTGGTTCGGCTTCTATGTGGCCAACGGCCTCACCGGCCCGATCAAGCGGCTGGCCGACGCCACCCATCGCATCGCCGAAGGCGATCTCGACTTCGTGCTGGAGAAGACCTCCGGTGACGAGATGGGCACCCTGGTCGATTCCTTCAACCAGATGACCCACGACCTCAAGGTCAGCCGCGAGCAGATTGTAGCCACCAGCCAGGAACTCGACAACCGGCGGCGTTACACCGAGATCATCCTCCAGAACGTGGCGGCCGGCGTCATCTCGCTGGACGACTCCGGCAAGATCATCACCATCAACCGCTTTGCCGAGGAACTGCTCAAGATCCGCAAAGAGGACCTGCTCGGCCGTCATTACCGCGCCATCCTGCGCCAGGAACATCTGCACATCCTGGAGGCCTTTCTGGCCGAACTGGCCCGTTCCGGCAAGCCTTCGATCCAGCGGCCCCTGCGGCTCACGGTGGGCGAGGAGACCTTCTCGCTGCGGGTGAATTTCACCCGGCTGGAGGATGAGGAACACCGTCCCCTGGGCGTGGTGCTGGTCTTCGACAACCTCACCGAGCTGGAAAAGGCCCAGCGCATGGCAGCCTGGCGGGAGGTGGCGCGCCGCATCGCCCATGAGGTCAAGAATCCGCTCACCCCGATCCAGCTTTCGGCCCAGCGGCTGCGCAAGAGATATCTCGACCAGCTCGCCGCCGAGGGCGAGGTCTTCGACCTCTGCACCAAGACCATCATCAACCAGGTGGATGAACTCCAGCGGCTGGTGGGCGAGTTCTCCAGCTTCGCCCGCATGCCGGCCATCCAGAAGTCGCGGAACAACCTGGCCGAGATGGCGAAAGAGGTGCTGGCCCTCTACCAGGAGGCGCACAAACATATCGCCTTCAGCCTCACCGTGGCAGAGGGATTGCCGGAGTTTTTCTTCGATCTCAAGCAGATGAAACGGGTCTTCATCAACCTGCTCGACAACGCCGTGGCGGCAATCGGGGAAACGGGGGCGCCGGGCCGCATCGACGCGGTGCTCCATTGCGACTGGGGGCAGAAGCAGGTGGTCATGGAGGTGCGCGACAACGGCCCCGGCGTCCGAGACGAGGACAAACTGCGGCTTTTCGAGCCCTACTTTTCCACCAAGAAGTCCGGCACCGGCCTGGGGCTGGCCATCGCCAGCACCGCGGTGGCCGACCATGGCGGGTCCATCCGGGTGCGGGACAACGCGCCGACCGGGGCGGTCTTTGTCGTGGAACTGCCGCTCGCCTTCGAGTAATGAAAAGGTTCAGAAAAACGTGAGTGGTTTGCTATAGTGGGAACATGGCGCAACGACGAATTCTGATCATCGATGACGAGGCGAGCATCCGGGAATCCCTCTCCGGCATTCTGTCGGACGAGGGATTTGCGCCGCTTACCGCCGCCAATGCCGAGGAAGGGTTCGCCCGCCTCGACGAGGTACGGGCCGATCTGGTGCTGCTCGACATCTGGATGCCGGGCATGGACGGCATGGAGGCGCTCAAGAGGATCAAGGAGCTCTACCCCGACTTGCCGGTAATCATGATCTCCGGCCATGGCACCATCGAGACCGCGGTGCAGGCCACCCGCCTGGGCGCCTTCGACTTCATCGAGAAGCCGCCCTCCTACGACAAGATCATCCTGGCGATCCAGAACGCCCTGCAACTCGCCGAGCTGGCCCAGGAGAACCGCATCCTCCGCGAGCAGACCGGCCAGCACCGTGCCATCACCGGCAACTCGTCGGTGATGCTCCAGCTCAAGGCGCAGATCGAGCGGGTCGCCCCCACCGATGCCTGGGTGCTGATCCGCGGCGAACATGGCACCGGCAAGGAACTGGTGGCCCAGACCATCCACCGCCTCTCGCCGCAGGCCGCGAAGCCGATGGTGGCGATCAACTGCGCGGCGATTCCCGAGGAGTTGATCGAGAGCGAACTCTTTGGCCACGAGAAGGGCTCCTTCACCGGCGCCACCGACCGCCGGCGCGGCAAGTTCGATCTGGCCAACGGCGGCATGCTCTTCCTCGACGAGATCGGCGACATGAGCATGAAGACCCAGGCCAAGATCCTGCGCATCCTCCAGGAGCAGAAGTTCGAGCGGGTGGGCGGGGCCAAGACCATCAGCGTCAACGTCCGGGTGCTGGCGGCCACCAACAAGAACCTGGAACAGGAGATCGAGCAGGGCACCTTCCGGGCCGACCTCTTTTACCGGCTCAACGTGGTGCCCATCTTCGTGCCGCCGCTCCGCGAGCGGCTGGAGGACCTGCCGCTTTTGGTGGACGACTTCGTGGTCGATTGCGGCCGCAAGGGTTTTGGCCGCAAGCGTTTCGCCGAGGCCGCCTTGCAGCTCATGGCCCAGCACCCCTGGCCCGGCAATGTCCGCGAACTCAGGAATTTCGTCGAACGGGCGCTCATCATGAGCCCGGGCGAAGAGGTCACCGAGGCCGAGGTGCGGCTGCTCCTGGGCGGCGGGAGCCCCGCCAAGGTGGCGCCAGCGAGCCCGGAGGAGTACCTGGCCGCCTACAAACATCTCTCCTACAAGGAGGCGAAACGCCTCTTCGAGCGCGACTATCTTGCCGTGCGGCTGGCGGCCAACCACGGCAATATCTCGCAAACCGCGGAACAAATCGGGCTGGAGCGGAGTCATCTTCATAAGAAGATGAAATCGCTCGCCATGGAAGGGGGCGAGGGGTAGGCGCGGCTTTCTTTGGCCGCTGCCCTGTGGAGGAAGCAGATGACGGACTACGACACCAACCTGCCGGACCAAAAAGAACTGGAGCGTGAAATCGGCGAGTACCTGACCCGCAAGTACGGCCGCAAGGTGAAGATCGTCTCCTCCGGCCTCTTCCCCATGGCCGAGCCGGAAGAGGGCGGCGGCGTTACCCCCCCGCCCAAGGCGGCGGAAGCGTTCCACTTCGACGTCACCCCCGAGGAGCTGATCGCCTACCTCGACCAGTACGTGGTGCGCCAGGACGAGGCCAAGGCGATCCTCGCCACCAAGATCTGCACCCACTTCAACCGCATCAGCTACGCCCTGAAGCACCCGCGCCAGGCCAAGCGCAACGTCGGCCAGATCAAGAACAACGTGCTGATGATGGGCCCCACCGGGGTGGGCAAGACCTTCCTCATCAAGCTCATTGCCCAGCGCCTCGGCGTGCCCTTCATCAAGGGCGACGCCACCAAGTTCAGCGAGACCGGTTATGTGGGCGGCGACGTGGAGGACCTGGTGCGCGACCTGGTGCGCCAGGCGGACGGCGACCTCGACCGCGCCCAGTACGGCATCATCTACGTCGATGAGATCGACAAGATCGCGGCCACCGAATACCGCCTCGGCGCCGACGTCTCCCGCACCGGCGTCCAGCGGGCCTTATTGAAGCCGATGGAAGAGACCGAGGTGGAATTGAAGGTGCCCCACGACCCGATCTCGCAGATCGAGGCCATCGAGCACTTCCGCGCCACCGGCAAGCGCGAGAAGCGGAGCGTCAGCACCCGCAACATCCTCTTCATCATGAGCGGCGCCTTTGCCGGACTCGACGAGATCATCAGGAAGCGGGTGCAGCAGCAGACCATCGGCTTTGAAAAGGCGGTCCATTCGCCCAAGGAGGCCGGCAGGTTTTTGAAGCAGGTCAAGGCCGAGGACCTCATCCAGTTCGGCTTCGAGAGCGAATTTGTCGGCCGCCTGCCGGTGTTGGCGGTGCTGGAGGAACTCTCCGTCGACGACCTCTACGCCATTCTCTTGAATCCCAACAGCGCCGTGACCGTGGGCAAGAAGCAGGACTTCCGCGCCTACGGCATCAAGATCCAGTTCGAGGACGCCGCCCTCCGGGAGATCGCCGAACGCGCCTGCCGCGAACGCACCGGCGCCCGGGGGCTGTCGAGCGTCATGGAGCGCACTCTGCTCCACTTCGAGAAGAAGCTGCCCTCCACGTCGATCCGCCATCTGGTGGTCTCCCTCGACATGGTGCGCAACCCCAAGGCCGAGCTGGTGCGGCTGCTCGATGACCCGGCCTGTCAGGCCCTGCACAAAGAGCGCTACGAGGTGCTGGAGCACGTGGAGTACAAGCGCCTGGTCGATTTCATCCTGGAGCGTATGGGCGATTACCTCGAAACCAACGCGGTGCTGGCCACCCCCTCGCGGCTGGCCATGATGGCCAAACAGGCCCAGGCCGAAGACCTCGACCCGCGCGAGGTGTGCGACCAGTTCATCCGGCTGGTGGAGCGCATCCTCGACTGCGCGAAGAAGATTTCCGAAAAGTGCGGGGTGACGGTCACCTTCAGCGACGACGCCATCGACCGCATCCTGGCCAAGGAACCGCGCGACGAGGCCACCATCAACCAGACCTGCGATGCGATTCTCCAGGCCATGGAATACGGCCTGCGGCTCTTGAGCCAGAAGAAGGAGATCGCGGAGGTGGTGATCCCGGCCGAGGGGATCGAGACGCCGGACAAATTTATCAATGCGTTAGTCAGTAAGGCCTTCAAGGTCGAATAAGTCCTTTCAGGAGAAGGAGAGAATTCATGATGTTCCCCGAGTATCGTCCCCGTCGCCTGCGGCGGAATGAGCCCATGCGGGCGCTGATCCGCGAGACCACGCTGTCGCCGGCCCACCTCATCTACCCGCTCTTTGTCATGCCGGGCAAGAACAAGCGGGAGGAGGTTTCCTCCATGCCCGGCGTCTTCCGCCTCACCGTCGACCAGCTGGCCAAGGAGGCCCAGGAGTGCCTGAAACTCGGCATCAACCACGTCATTCTCTTCGGCCTGCCGGAGAAGAAGGACCCCATGGGCTCCGGCGCGCACGCCAAGGACGGCATCATCCAGCGGGCGATCAAGGAGCTGAAGAACAAGGCGCCGCAGCTCATGGTCTCCACCGACGTCTGCCTCTGCGAGTACACTAGCCACGGTCATTGCGGGGTGATCCTGAACAAGCAGGTGGACAACGACGCCACCCTGGAGATTCTTGCCCAGGCCGCCCTCTCCCACGCGGTGGCCGGCGCCGACATGGTGGCGCCCTCCGACATGATGGACGGCCGGGTCGGCGCGATCCGCGCGGCCCTGGACGAGAACAACTTCGAGATGGTGCCGATCATGTCCTACGCGGTGAAGTACGCCTCCGCCTTTTACGGCCCCTTCCGCGACGCCGCCGACTGCGCGCCCCAGGAGGGCGACCGCAAGGCCTACCAGATGGACCCGGCCAATGTGCGCGAGGCGTTGCGCGAGGCGACTCTCGATGTGGACGAGGGGGCGGACATCCTGATGGTCAAGCCCGCCATGCCCTACCTCGACGTGATCCGGCTGCTGCGCGACGAGTTCGACCTGCCCGTCGCCGCCTATCAGGTGAGCGGCGAGTACGCCATGATCAAGGCGGCGGCCGAGCGCGGCTGGCTCGACGGCGAACGGGTGATGGCCGAAAGCCTCATCGGCATCCGCCGCGCCGGCGCCGACATGATTCTCACCTATTTTGCCAAGGAGTACGCCAAGGTCTTTGGCCGCATCGGCTGAGCGCGGCAACTGGCATGGGAAGAGAAGGCCCGGGGAGAGATTCCCTGGGCCTTTTTTTATGCATTGTGCTGGGCGCAGTCCGCCGGGTCGCCCTTGATCTTGGCGATAGCATGGTAGAGCGCCGGCAGCACCACGGCGAGATTCTCCGTGGCCGCCCTCTGGCTGCCGGGCAGGGTGATGATGAGGCTCTGGCGCCGAATGCCCACCACCCCGCGGGAGAGCATGGCATTTGGGGTCTTCATGAGGCTCTGCTGGCGCATCGCCTCGGCCATGCCCGGCACCTCCTTGTCGAAGAGGGGGCGCACCGCCTCGGGGGTCACGTCGGTGGGCGCCACCCCGGTGCCGCCGGTGGAGACGACGAGGTCGATCCCCTGCTGGTCGATCCAGAGGCGCATGGCACCTTGGATCGCCTCGATCCGGTCGGGCACGATGGTAGAGGCCGCCACGGTGTAGCCTTGGGCCAGCAGCATCTCGCAGAGGGCCGGGCCGCTGGTGTCTTGCCGCTCGCCGCGGGCGCCTTTGTCGCTTATCGTCAGAACGGCGCAGATGTAGGGGGGCATATCGGTTCCTCTTGTGTTGAGTCCTTGTTTCTATTCACCAAAAAAACATAATGAAGTCAAGGAAGTATTCCGAATCCCGGTTGAGTTTCCGGTGGGAACCTGCTATGGTGCTTGCAAATCGGCTTACAGGGTCGCACGGGATTTTCTCGCATCACTAGGGAGGCGCATGCACAAGGCGGCACAGGATACCGGCACCATTGCCCGCTCGGCCGGCACGGTCGGGGCGGCGGTTCTGTGCAGCCGGGTGCTGGGACTGGTGCGGGAGCAGGTCTTTGCCTACCTCTTCGGCGCCGGCTTTGCCTTCGACGCCTTTGTCGTCGCCTTCCGCATCCCTAACCTCCTGCGCGACCTCTTTGCCGAAGGCGCCTTGTCCGCCGCGTTTGTCGCGGTCTTCTCCGACTACGACGAGAACCAGGGGGAGGAGAAGACCTGGCAGCTCGCCAACACCGTGATCGCCTTTTTCTGCGTGGTGTTGAGCGGCCTGGTGCTGCTGGGCATCTTCTTTGCCGACGACCTTGTTCGCTTCATGGTGGAGAAGGAATTCCAGCAGATGCCGGGCAAGGTGGCGCTGACCGCCAAGCTCACCCGGATCATGTTCCCCTTCCTCCTGGTGGTTTCGCTCTCCTCGGTGGTGATGGGTACGCTGAACACCAAGGGGCGCTTCTTTGTCCCGGCGCTGGCGGCGAGCTTCTTCAACGTGGGGTCGCTGGTGGGCGGCATCACCATGGCCGTGGTCATGCCGTGGTTCGGCCAGCCGGCCATTGTCGGCATGGCGATCGGCACCATGCTTGGCGGGCTCCTGCAACTGGGTGGCCAACTGCCCACCCTGTTTGCGACCGGTTTCCGTTTCCGCTGGCATTTCGATTGGCACGACCCGGGTCTGCGCCGCATTCTGCGGCTGATGGTGCCGGCGGTGATTGGCCTCGCCCCGCTTCAGGTCAACGTGCTGGTCAACACCTATTTCGCCTCCTCCCTTGGCCAGGGCGCCATCTCCTGGCTCAACTACGCCTTCCGCCTCTTCTTCTTCCCGGTGGGCATCTTCGGGGTGGCGCTTTCCACCGCGACCATGCCGGTCATCGCCCGTTACGCCGCCCAGCGCGATCTGGAGCGGCTGCGGGAAACCGTGGTTTCCTCGCTGATCATGGCCTTCTGCCTCACCATCCCGGCGAGTGTGGGGCTCATCATGCTCTCCGAGCCCATTATCCGCTTGGTCTACCAGTACGGCCGTTTCGATGCCTTCACCACCATGCGCACCGCCGAGGCGCTTCGTTGCTATAGTCTGGGGCTTTTCGCCTATGCGGCGGTGAAGATCGTGGTGCCGGTCTTCTATGCCCTGAACGACACCAAGTTTCCGGTGATGGGCAGCTTTCTCACCATGATCCTCAACGTGGTCATCATTCTGCTGACGGTCGGCACGCTCCAGCATCGGGCCCTGGCCCTCTCGATCTCGCTGGCCATGACCTGCAATTTCCTCTTCTTGGGCGCGGCGCTCTATCGCAAGGTGGAGGGGTATCCGCTGGCCTACGTGGCCAAGGGGTTGGCCAAGGTGGTGGCGGCCTCGCTGATTATGGCCGGCTGGCTGTATGGGCTGCACCATCTGCTGGCCGGGGTATCGCCGGCCACGCGCTGGGTAGAGGCAGGCAGCCTTCTGTTCATGATGGCGACCAGCGTCGCTCTCTATGGCGCGGCGCTCTATCTCCTGCGGGTGCGGGAGCTGACCATGCTGGTCGATAAATTGCGGGGCCGGTTTTTGCCGGCTTAGCCGGCAGTCGGGGGCAGATGGCGGAGCAGTTCGAGCTGGGCGAGCAGGGCGGGCACGGCGGAATCGACCCGCAGAATGCGGGGGCCCAAGGTGAAGGGCCGGAAGCCGCAGGCAGTGAAGCGGTCGAGTTCGAAATCGACCCAGCCGCCCTCCGGGCCGATGGCGAGGATGGCCCGCTCGGCAAGCGGCAACGGCGCCACTTCAGGCAGCGGCGCCGAGGCAGTGGGGTGGGCGAGGAGCCGAACCGGATAATCGGCGAGATAGGCGGGGAGGACATCCTCCATAAAGGGCCGGAAGCGTTGGTGGATCGAGACCGCGGGCAAGCGGGTGTCCATCGCCTGTTCCAGCCCCTGGATCAGGGCGGCTTGATAGGCTTCGTCCCGTAACAGCGAGGCCTGAAAAAAGCTCTTCTCCACCCGGTTGGCGTTGATGAGAAAGATCCGCTCCACCCCGAGGGCCGTGGCCTGGGCCAGCACTCGGCGCAGCATGATCGGCCGGGGCAGGGCGAGGATGAGGGCGGTGGGGCAGGGTTGCGGCACCGAGCCGTGCAGGTGAAGGCGCAGGGAAACGCTCCCGCGGGCAACGGTTTCCACCGTGGCGGTGCCCAAGGGGCCGTTCAAAAGCCCGACCCGTAACTGGTCACCGCTCTTGCTGCGCAGTACGGTGCGGACATGTTCGGCCCGGTGGTCGGTGAGGGTGACGTGGTCGCCGCTCACCTCCGCCGGAAAAAGGAGAATCAGGTTCATGGTCCCATGAGACGGGTGGTGGTTTTCTACAACATCCTGCAAGGGCTGGGGCTGATTGTAGTCGCTCCCCTGCTTTTCGTCAAAAGTATCCTCACCCCGCGCCATCGGGGACGGATCGGCCTGCGCCTCGGCATCGGTCTGGCGAAAGAACTGGCGGGTCTGCCGCCGGGCAGGCCGCGCCTCTGGATCCATGCCCTCTCGGTGGGCGAGGTCGCTTCGGCGCGCGCCCTGGTGCTGGGGTTGCGGGAGCGCTATCCCGCTGCCACCCTGATCCTTTCCGTCACCACTCGCTCCGGCCTGATCTATGCCCGCGAGACCTTGGGCAACACGGTGGATCGGGTGATCCCCTTTCCTTATGACTTCTACTGGTCGGTCCGGCGGGCGCTGGGGCTTGTGCGGCCCGATCTCTTCATCCTGGTGGAGACCGATTTCTGGCCCAACTTTCTCGGCCAGCTGGCCAATCGGCACATCCCGGCCCTGCTGGTGAACGGCCGCATCTCGGCTGCGGCCTTCCGCAACTACCAACGCTTCCGTTTTCTCTTTGCGCCGCTTTTCAATTCCTTCCGGCTCCTTTCCATGCAGACCGAGGCCGATGCCGAGCAGATGCGGCAACTGGGGGTGGCGTCGCAGCGGCTGGAGGTGCTTGGCAACCTCAAGTACGCCGTCTTGCCGGCCTCGGTTCCCGAGCCGGAGTTGCGGCGGCGATTCGCTCTTCCCGCCGCCAAACGGGTGTGGGTGGCCGGCAGCACCCATAGCGGCGAGGAGGCCATCCTCTTTCAGGTTTTTGCCCGGCTCGTGGCCCGCTTCCCCGATCTTTTTCTCATCCTGGCTCCCCGGGATGTGACCCGCACGACGGCGCTGCTGGAGGTGGCCCACAGCCTCGGGCTCAAGGCCGGCCTGCGTTCCGCCCCGCCGCTGCCAGGGCTCAATCTCCTGCTGGTCGATACGCTGGGGGAATTGGCTGCCCTTTACGCCCTGGCCGAGGTGGCCTTTGTCGGCGGCAGCCTGGTGGAGGAGCGGGGCCACAATCCTTTGGAACCGGCCGCCTTGGCCAAGCCGGTGCTCTTCGGCCCCCACATGGAGGACTTTGCCGAGATCAGCCAAGACCTGCTCGCCTGCGGAGCCGCGGTGATGGTAGAGGGGGAAGCGGCGCTTGCCGATCAACTGGCTGCCTGGCTTGCCGATCCGGCCAGGGCCCGCGCGGCGGGCGAGCAAGGGCGTGCCCTGATCGCCGGACGCCAACAAGGGTTGGTGGCTCGTTATCTGGCTGCGGTGACCAGCCTCTTGCCACAGGAGGGTTTCTGATGCCGAGAAAACTGCGGCTGCTCTTTGCAGTGGGCCGGATCTTTTCCCCTTTCTACAGCCTGGCGATGTGGCTGCGGGCCGTGCTTTACCGGCATGGGATCCTGCTCAAGCAGCAACGGCTGCCGGTGCCGGTGGTGAGCATCGGCAATCTCACCCTGGGCGGCACCGGCAAAACGCCGCTGGTGCTCTATGTGACCCGTCAGTTGCTGGCCAGGGGCCGCAGGCCCGCCATTGTCAGCCGGGGATATGGCGGTTCCGTGCAAGGGGCGGTGAACGTGGTTTCCGACGGCAAAACCCTTGCCATGGCGGCACCCGAGGCCGGCGACGAGCCGGTGCTGCTGGCGGCATCCCTGCCGGGCGTGCCGGTGCTGATCGGGCCGAAGCGGGCCGAGGTCGGTCAGGCGGCCATCGAGCGGTTTCAGGTGGACTCCCTGGTGCTGGACGACGGCTTCCAGCATCTGGCCCTGGCCCGCGATCTTGACCTGGTGCTCTTCAGTGCCCGGACGCTGGTCGGCAACGGCCGCGTCTTTCCTGGCGGACCGCTGCGGGAACCGTTCAGCGCCCTGGCCCGGGCCCATGCCTTTGTCATCACCGGCGTGGATCACGCGACCAGGACGGAGGCCGAGGTGTTCAAGCAGTTGCTCGCCGTCCTCTTCCCCAATACGCCGCTCTTCATGGGCGAATATCTGCCGGTCTGCATGCTGCACAGCCAGCAGCGCAGGACTTTTGCCATCGACAAGGCCCGCCGCCTGCCGCTCTATGGCTTCGCCGGCATTGCCAACCCGGAATCCTTCCGCCACACCCTGGAAAGGGAGCGGTTTCTGCTGACCGGTTTTGTCGGCTTTCCCGACCATCATCGATATACGGCGGCGGATGTCGCAGCCCTCGTCGCCGCGGCGCGTGCCCGGAAGGCCGCGGCTCTGGTGACCACCGAGAAGGATTATGTGAAACTCGCCCCCTTTTTCAAGGAGTTTCCGATCCTCGCCCTGCGGGTCGAGCTCTTTATGGCGGAGGAATTCGATCTCTTCCTTGCCCGGAAGTTGGGCAAGACGTCTTCGGTGTGATCCGGGCCCTTGTGTGTTTTTTTTGCCACAGGGGGTGTGGCGGTGGCGCGGGGTGTGTTTTTTTTGCAACAACGACACCGCCGCCGAGGGTTGCCGCCAGATGCCGGTATAAAATTTATTATATTGTTTTTGCGTGATTATATGGTATTGTGTGCCACTTGTTGGGTGCAGTGGATCGATTCGTGCATTTTGTTAGGCAAGTAACGAAACAGACCCACCCCCTCAACGAGGTTTGCGATACCATGGAATCGTTTCAGCATACCCTCAAGAAAAGCGTCCGCTTCGCCGGCATCGGCCTGCATTCCGGTAAGCCGGTGACCGTGGCGGTGCACCCCGCCGAGGTCAACAGCGGTCTGCGCTTTCTGCGCGCCGATCTGGGGCAGCAGGTGCCGACTCCGGCCTTCATGGACCGGGTGGTCGATACCCGGCTGGCCACCACCTTGGTCAACGACGACGACGCCACCGTGGCCACCACCGAACATCTTTTGGCCGCCATCGTCGGGCTGGGCATCGATAATGCCCTCATCGAGTTGCAGGGGCCGGAGGTGCCGATCATGGATGGGAGCGCCGCGCCCTTTGTCCATGTGCTGCGGCGCATCGGACGCGAACGCCAGCACGCCTGCAAGTGGATGCTCAAGTTCACCCGCCCGGTGGTCTTCGAGGAGAACGGCCGCTCGGTGCGGATCGAGCCCTACGATGGCTTCAAGGTGACGGCCGAGATCGAGTTCAACCATGCCCTGATCCGTCGGCAGACGGTAAGCATGGAGGTGACCCCGAAGCTCTTTGCCGGCGAGATCGCCGCTGCCCGCACCTTCGGCTTCCTCCATGAAGTGGAGATGCTGCGGGCCAATGGTCTGGCCCTGGGCGGTTCCCTCGACAACGCCGTCGTGATCGACGAGGGCGGCGTGGTCAATGCCGGCGGCCTGCGGTTTGCCGATGAGTTCGCCCGCCACAAGGTGCTCGATCTGGTCGGCGACCTGGCCCTGCTCGGTTTCCCGCTGTTGGGGCATGTTGTTGCCAGGAAATCGGGTCATACCCAGCATCTTGGCTTCATGCGCGCGGTGGCCGCCCATCCCGAGGCTTGGGACATCGTAGCCTACGAAAAGCAGGGGGAGAGCCGGGTCCTCAAGCAGTTGGCCGATACCACCAAGGCCGCCGGCGACCGACTGCTGCCTTTCCTGATGCCGCCTTCGCTGGCGCTTGCGGGGCAACACTGCCCGGCGTAAACGCCACCGAAAGATTAACTGCCCGCAGGCCCGCCGGAGTAGCTCCGGCGGGCTTTTTTTTGTGCCGTTGCCGTGGAGGCCTCCATTGCCGTGGCAGCCGCCGGAATTCGTTGAAAAGCGCGGGAAAGTGCGGTACATCAGAAGAAAATCGTGGTTGCTTCCAAATGCACGCGGCAACGAGGGAGAGGCAATGGGCTTGACGCAAAAGATCGGATTTGTCGGAGGGGGCCGGATGGCCGAGGCCCTGGTAAAGGGCATGCTCGCCTCCGGGTTGGTGCAGGCCAAATATCTGGTGGCGGCAGACCCCAGCCGGGAGCGGCGGGAGATGCTCGCCAAGGAATACAAGATCAAGACGCACGCCACCGCGGACAAGGTGTGGCAGGAGTGCGAGATCGTGGTCCTGGCGGTCAAGCCGCAGGTCATCAAGCCGGTGCTGGAGGAGTTCCGGGAACTGGTTACCGACCGGCATCTCATTATCTCCATTGCCGCCGGCGTGCCCCTGGCCCTCCTGGAGGGCTGCCTTTCCCACTGCCGGGCCCGAGTTGTCCGGGTCATGCCCAACACCCCCGCCCTGGTGCTGGCCGCGGCCTCAGCGCTCAGCCCCGGCCGTTATGCCACCGACAAGGACCTGGAACGGGCCAAGGCCATCTTCGACGCAGTGGGCGTCAGCGTAGTGCTCGATGAGTGCTACCTCGACGCAGTGACCGGCCTTTCCGGCAGCGGGCCGGCCTACGTCTTCTCCTTCCTGGAGGCGCTGACCGACGCCGGGGTCAAGGTCGGGCTGGCGCGGCCGGTGGCCGAAACTCTCGCCTTGCAGACCATCCTGGGTTCGGTGCAACTGGCACTGGAAAGCAAGTGTCATCCGGCCGAGCTGCGCGCCATGGTTACCTCGCCGGGCGGCACTACCATCGCCGGCCTCCACGCCATGGAGCGGGGCGCCTTCCGTGGCCTGGTCATGGACGCGGTGGAGGCGGCCACGCTTCGTTCCCGTCAGCTGGCCAAGGGCGCTGCCGATTGATGGCCATGGCGATCCGCAAGGTTGGCATCATCCTCAAGAAGGGGTCGGAAGAACCGCGCCGTATCGGGGAGGAACTGGCGGCGTGGTTCGGCCAGCGCGGGATCGCCGTGGTGATGGACGAGGTCCAGGCGGAGATGGACCTCCTGGTCATCCTGGGCGGCGATGGCACCCTGCTCCATGTGGCGGATCAGGCGAGCGCCCGCCAGATCCCGGTGGTGGGCGTCAACCTGGGAGGCTTGGGCTTTTTGACCGAAATCGCGGTGGACGAGCGGTATGAGGTCTTTGACCAGATCCTGGCGGGCCGGATGACGGTGGAGGAGCGGATGATGCTCAAGGTCCGGCTCGCTTCCGGCGATTGGCGTTATGCCCTGAACGATGTCGTCATCAGCAAGGGCAACGTGGATCAACTGGTGGAGCTGAGTGCCTGGGTCGATGCCGAGTACATCACCACCTACCGGGCGGACGGCCTCATTTTCTCGACCCCAACGGGTTCCACTGCCTATAACCTCTCCGCTGGCGGACCGATTGTGCAGCCCAGGCTCCACGCCATGCTGGTAACGCCCATCTGCCCTTTCATGCTGGAAAGCCGGCCGATTCTCTTGCCGCCTGCCGTGAGATTGCGGACCAAACTGGCTGACGGCCGGAACAAGGCGGGTGGCCGCGATGTGAAGGTGATCGTGGACGGGCAGTTTGCGTGGGAGATGCACGCCGGCGACACGCTGGAGGTGGAGGCGGCGGAAAAGCCCCTCAAACTCATCTGCTCACCCCGCAAAGGGTACTTCGAGATATTGCGCGGCAAGCTCAACTGGGGCGGGGCGCGCGCCGACGCCTAATTTCTTTCCTGATCGGGGCAGGCCATTGCTGCCGGCCACCAGCGCGTTTCGCCGCCTTTTGTGATGCCGGGGCGCCTCCCTGTTCTCAACATTGTTTGCAACTGGTCAGGCGCTGGCAATGCGGAAGGGCAGCGCCGGCTGGACGCCGCCCCGCTGGGTGGTCAGACCTCTTCGGATTCAAGGGCGCGGTTCAAGGCCTCTTTTTCCTGCTCCATCGCCTTTTTGCCCGCCTCGATGGCCGCCGACAAGGTCCGCTTCTTTTCGTCGAGATATTCCTTGCCCTGATTCGCCAGCTCGGTACCCTTTTCGATCAGGCCCTTGCCCTGTTCGATCATCTCCTTGCCGCGCTCCACGATGGTGCCCGTCCGCTCGCGCAATTCTTCCGGCAGATGTCTGGCCTTTTCCCGCAGATCCTCGCCGTAGCCCGCCAACATCTCGCGGGTCTCCCGGCCGGTTTTGGGGGTAGTGAGCAGGGCGATGGCCGCGCCGACCAGGGCGCCGCTCAAAAACGACAAAACCGCAATACCGGCACTGCAACTGTCATCTCGGTTGTGATGCATAACTCGACCTCCTTGTTAATCGCGTGAACGGAACAGGAAGTGGGTGAAGGCCCTGATTCCGGCGGAAAAGCCGCCGATATTGGTCACGATAGGCCGGACTGCCTCTTTGACCAACTTGCTGGTCAACAATAGGGTGTCGGCCGACTGGCGCAGGGCCTGAAAGGCCTTGTCGGTCTGGTCGATTTTGTTGGAAAGTGAGGCGGCCAACCCCTCCACCTGACCGGCGGCGCTGGTAATCCGCTGGCAGAGGGGAGGAAGCTCCTTGCCGACGTTGTCGATCAATCCTTCGGCCTTGGCGTAGGTGCGTCGGATTTGCAGAATGGTGGGGATGAGGGTCACGGCAATGGCGACCAAGCTCAGGCCGGCAAGGATGATGAAGAGGTCACTCGCGTTCACCACGGTCTCCTTTGCCACAGGTGATGGTTTATACTTATTTTAATATGGTTGCCGCTGAACCTGCAACCAGAAAAGGGAGGTATCCGGGGCGGGGAAAGGGGGTGCCCGGCGTTGGCAGGGGCGGGCCAGGTGGTGGCTGCGGCGCGGTTAGCGCCGGTGCAGGCCGAATTTTTTCATTTTGTACTGGAGCAGGCTCTTGGTGATGCCCAGCGCCTCGGCGGCGCGGGTCTGGACATGGTCCGCCCGCTCCAGCGCCTTCTCCACCAGCCTTTTTTCGATGGCGTTCAAGACATCGGGCAGCGGGGTGTTGGGCGGCATGAGCTGCTCCACGTCGAGCCCTTCGTTCCATTGCACGCTTTCGTGCCCGGTGGCGGTGTCGGGCTGGACATCCTCGGGCCGGATCAGGTCGTTGGAGCAGAGTACCGCCGCCCGTTCGATAGTGTTCTCCAGTTCACGCACATTGCCCTCCCACGGCAGGGTGGTGAGAAGGCGGATGGTTTCCGGCGCGATGTCCAGGTTCGGCCGCTGCATCTCCTTGGCGAACTTGGCTGCGAAGTGGGCGGCCAGCATGGGGATGTCGTCGATGCGCTCCCGGAGCGGCGGCAGGTGGATGTGCAGGACGTTGAGCCGGTAGTAGAGGTCTTCGCGGAATCGCCCCTGTTCCACCTCTTCCTTGAGGTCTTTGTTGGTGGCGGCGATGATGCGCACATCGACGTGCAAGGTCTGGGTGCCGCCCACCCGTTCGAAGGCGCGTTCTTGCAGGACCCGCAGCAGCTTGGTCTGGAGCGTCATCGGCATCTCGCCCACCTCGTCGAGGAAGAGGGTGCCGGTGTCGGCGAGCTCGAAGCGTCCCTTGCGCAGGGCAACGGCACCGGTGAAGGCGCCTTTCTCATGGCCGAAGAGTTCGCTCTCAAGGAGGGTTTCCGGCAGTCCCGCGCAGTTGAGCGAGATGAAGGGCCGTTCTTCGCGACGGCTGTGGCAGTGGATGGCCCGTGCCACCAATTCCTTGCCGGTACCCGACTCGCCGGTGATGAGGACCGAGGTGGTGGTGGGCGCCACCTTCTGGATGAGGGCGTAGATCTCCTGCATCTTCCGGTTTTTGCCCACCATGTTGGCGAAGGCGGTACGCGCCCGCATCTCGTCGCGCAGCCTGGTATTTTCCCGGAGGACCGCGTAGTGCTCGATCGCCTTGGCGGCGCTGACGACCAGTTCATCGTTGTTGAAGGGCTTGC
Source organism: Deltaproteobacteria bacterium (assembly GCA_021802645.1). Lineage (GTDB taxonomy): Bacteria > Desulfobacterota > Desulfobulbia > Desulfobulbales > Desulfurivibrionaceae > JAJZRJ01. The sequence goes on from JAJZRO010000003.1 coordinate 164,438, forward strand.
TCAGATAATTGAAGGCCCCGGCCTGCATCGCCGCCACCGCCTTCTCCACCTCGCCGAAGGCGGTCACCATGATGACCGGCAGATGGGGGTTGTATGCCTTGATTGCCTTGAGCAGGGCGAGCCCGTCCATGCCCGGCATGCGCATGTCGGTGATCACCAGGTCGAGATCGGTTTCCTGCGCGGTGTGGAGCGCGGCCTCGCCATTCTGGGCGGTGAAGACGTGGTAGCCCTCCTCGCTCAACAGCTCGGAGAGGACCACCAGATAATTGGGTTCGTCGTCAACCACCAGGACCGTATGCATGGCAAGCCTTTGCTTCGCGGGAAAAGAGAGGATGTCAGCCTCCAACCTAGCAGGGAGGCGGACGGGAGTCAAGCGGCGATCTCAGCTGCCCTGCTCGGCAACCTCTTTGACATCGACGATGAGGATAATGTCCTCGTTGCCGAGAATGGTGTAGCCGCAGACCCCGGCGATCTGCCGGAGGTGGCGGTAGCCGGCGCGGAACTCCTTGGCCACCACCTTCTGGTAGCTGACGATGTGGTCTACCCGCAGCGCGATGCGGTGTTCCTTGCAGACGAGGATCACCTGGCGTCCTTCCGGCCGGTCAGCCCCCGTCCGCTGCGAGGGGTAAAAGAAGAGGTTGAGATCGATCAGGCGCAGAATGGCGTTGTCATAGGCAATGCAGTTGTCGGCCGCGAGCAGCGGGATGATGTTCTCGGTCTCGATGACCGTGGTGATGTCGTCGGAGGGGATGACGTATCTCTGGCCGCCGGCCTCGGCGATCATGGCGTCCTTGGTGACCAGGGTCTTGGTGAGGGGGATGATGAGCCGTACCGTGGTGCCGCTGCCGACGGTGGAGTCCACCTCGATCGCGCCGTTGCTGGCGCGCAGTCCCGCCATCACCACATCCATCCCGACTCCGCGGCCGGAGACGTCGCTGACCTTTGCCGCCGTGCTGAAGCCGGGCTTGAAGATGAGGTTGATGCATTCGTTCTCCGTAAGCTGCTCCGCCTCCTGACGGGAAAGGAAGCCTTTTTGGATCGCGCTTTCCTTCATCTTCTGCGGGTCGATGCCGCGGCCGTCGTCGCGCACCGTGATGTAGACGTTGTTTTCGTCGGAGGAGGCGGTAAGTTCCAGCAGTCCTTCCGCCGGCTTGTCGCTCTGCTTGCGAACCTCCGGCGTTTCCAGACCGTGGTCCACCGAGTTGCGGAGGATGTGGACCAGCGGGTTTTCAATGGCTTCGAGCAGGTCCTTGTCGATGACGGTTTCCTCGCCAAGCTCCCGGAATTTGATCTCCTTGCCGAGCGAGACCGCGAGCTGGCGAACCACCCGGGGGAAGCGCTGGAAGAGATTCTTCACCGGCACCCGACGGATGTCCATGATGTTGTTGTGGAGCCGCTCCACCCGTTCATCCAGCGTGGCCACCGCCGAGTCGAAGCGGGCGAGGAGGGCGAACTCCGCATGCGCCTCCTCCAACAGCTTGCGGACGTAATTGACCGAATCGAGGCCGATGAAGAGTTCGCCCACCGAGTTGGCAAAGCTGTCGAGTTTGTCCTGGTCGATGCGGATGGTCTTGACGCTTTCGGCCGGGGCGCCCTGTTTGAGGTGGGAATCGAGCACCCGCTTGTTCTGGATGGTGAGCGCCTTTTCGAGATCCGCCTTGGCCAGAGCTCCTTCCTCCAGCAGCAATTCGCCGATCTTTTTCTGCTTGCCCAGCGCGGACTCGATCTGGTCCCTGGTGACCAGTCCCTGTTCCATGAGGATTTCACCGAGCTTCTGGGAGTCGCCGCTTACATGTTTGCGCTCAAAGGCGGTCATGATCCGGTTCAGGAGCCGGCGGGCGCTGGCGGTGAACTCGTCGCTGCCCGCCATGAGCAGGTCGTCCATGAAATTGCGCAGGGTGGCGAGTTCGTCGATCTCCCTGGTCAGTTCCGCGTTGCCCTTGAAGAGGGCCGCGACTTCCTGCAGGGAGGTGGAGAAACGATGCAGCAGCGCTTGTTCCACCGGCTTGCCGGCGGCGAGGCAGTCGAAGACCGGGCCAAAGGGCTGGAGCTGCGCGGTGTAATCGCGGCCCTCGTGGCAGTAGAGGAGATCGGCCGAGAAGGCGCTCTTTTCCGCGGGCTTGGCGTGGTCGGCAATGAGTTTGCGGATGGCGCCGTTGGCCTTGGCGATCTGGCCAAGGAGGTTTACGATCAGCGAGCTCTCCTGTAGGGAGAGGCCCAGATCCAGGTAGGAGTGGAGGAGATTCTCAAGATCGATGACGCTCTGGATCGAGCCCGCCACCTCTTCGGTTCTGTAGCGTTCCAGGATGGCGAGGAATTCCTGTTCTTCCGGTCGGATGACGGTGTCGGTGGGGTCGGCGACCGCCCGGTCCAGCATCTTGCGCAGAAAATCGATGCCGGTGAGGAGGGTATCGATGATGTCGCGGCTGATGAGGAGGTCGCCCTTGCGGGCCGCATCGAGCAGATTTTCCAGACGGTGGGAAAACTTGTTGATGTTGGTGAGGCCGAAGAAGCCGGAGTTGCCCTTGAGGCTGTGCACCGGCCGGAAGATGCGGTTGATGATCTCCCGGCTGCTGGGATCGTTCTCCAGGGCGATGAAGTCCGCCTCGATGGTCTGCATCGAGTCGTTCGATTCGTCGATGAAGCCGCGCAGTGCATCCAGATCGACGTCGGCCGCCATAATCAGCCTCTCTTCTCTTTGGTCTTGGTCAGTCGTTTGAGAATGGCGTTGATCCGGTCGAGTTTGGCCGCGGCCGCCTCGGCCGCCTGGACGATTTCGGCCTCGTCCTCGAAGGGCTTGAAGAAGATGTCGTTGGCGCCGTAGCGGAAGGCGTTCAGGGTGTTGTTGATGGTGATGTAGCCGGTGATGATGATCACCTGGATCATGCCGTTGAAGTTTTTGATCTTCCGGAGCAGGGTGAGGCCGTCCATCTCCGGCATCATGATGTCGCTGATGACGATGTCGAAATGTTCGTTTTCGATCATCTCATAGGCGGCAATGGGGCTGGTGGTGGTGATGACCCGGAAATTCGAGTCGGCAAAGGCGGCTTCCAGGATCTTGAGCACGCTTTTGGAGTCGTCAACGATGAGAATCTGGTAGCGTTTCGGCATCACGCGTGCTCCCTGACCGTAAGTTCCGTGGCGGAAGAAGAAGAGCGCCCTCTCCCTTGCATCGTATGAATTTTTTACAGTGGGGGGCAAGGGGAAAATGGTGGTCAAGGGGGGGAGGTGGCGGGGCGGGAACGGTGGCTCACGGATGTTTGGCCAGAGCGGCCTGGAGTTGATCGTAGACGGTCTGCGGAACCCGCACCGTGGCGGCGCTGCCCCCTAACGGGGCGCCGTGGCGGACATCGCCGTGAAAGTCGGTGCCGCCGCAGGCCAGCAGGCCGTGCTCGGCCGCCAGGGCGAGGAGGATTCGGGTCTGTTTCTTGGTGTGGGTGGGATAGTAGGCCTCGAGGCCGGAAAGCCCCGCTGGTTTCAGGAGTTGGATCAGTTCCGCCACCGTGTCGAGCGTGGCGTCGAGGATGGCGGGGTGGGCCAGCATGGCAAGACCGCCCGCCTCGCGCACCAGGCGGACGGCCTCGGCGGCGTGGATGCGAAGGCTTTCCACATAGGCGGCGCCGCCGCGCCTTAAGAAGCGGCTGAAGGCCTCATGTGTGGTGCGGACGACCTTTTTGCGCACCAGCAGCCGGGCGATGTGGGGCCGGCCGATCTGGCCATTTTCCTGCTGGGCGATCTCCGAAAGCTCTGCCCGGATACCGAGCTGGCGGAGCTTTTCGAAGATGCCCTGATTGCGTTCCTGACGCGCGGTTTGGAGTTCGGCGAGTCGGGCCAGCAGGTTGGGGTTGGTATGATTCAGGCCGTAGCCCAGGATGTGGATGGTCAGATCTTCGTGCCAGGCGCTGATCTCCACGCCGCCGAGGGCCGGCAGCTGGCGTTGCGCCGCGTAGGCGAGAAATTCCGCCACGCCGGCCACGGTGTCGTGGTCGGTGAGCGCCAGCGCCGCGATTTTGCGCTTTACCGCGAGATCGACCAGGGCGGCCGGCGTGTAGGTGCCGTCGGAATAGCGGGAGTGGGTGTGGAGGTCGATCCAGGCCATGGCGCAGCGGCGGTTCCTGTTGTTTTTGATTGTCATCCGGCGGCAGAGTTATGCTATAGTACCATGGCTGCCCAGGGATTGCCGCAGCCATCGTGAGTCCGGAATCGAAACACAAGGAGACGTCAGCATGGCCCAGATCGATGCCTTTTTCAAACTGATGCACGAGCAGGGCGCCTCGGACCTGCACATGGTCTCGGGTCAGCAGCCCATCCTGCGGATTCGCGGCGACATGGAGAAGGTCAAGTACAACGTGATGGGCAACGATGATCTGAAGGCCATGCTCTACGAAATCGTTTCCGAAGACAAGATCAAGGTCTTCGAGGAGACGGGCGATATCGACTTCGGCTATGAGATTCCGGGGCTGGCCCGCTACCGCGGCAACCTCTTCCAGCAGAAGTACGGCATCGGCGCGGTCTTCCGCGAGATTCCGAGCACCATCCTCACCTGCGAACAGTTGGGGCTGCCGGGAGTGGTCTCCAAGCTCGCCACCCTGCCCAAGGGCATGGTGCTGGTCACCGGCCCCACCGGCAGCGGTAAATCGACCACCCTGGCTGCCATCGTCGATCAGGCCAACAAGCTCCGCAAGGACCACATCCTCACCATCGAGGACCCCATCGAGTTCGTGCACAAGAGTCAGAACTGCATTGTCAACCACCGCGAGGTGGGGCTGCACACCAAGAGCTTTTCCGCCGCCCTGCGCGGCGCGCTGCGCGAGGACCCGGACATCATCCTGGTCGGCGAAATGCGCGACCTCGAAACCATCGCCCTGGCCATGGAGGCGGCCATGACCGGCCACCTGGTCTTCGGCACCCTCCACACCCTGAACGCCAACAAGACCGTGGACCGCGTCATCGAAATTTTCCCTTCGAGCCAGCAGGCCCAGGTGCGGTCCACCCTGGCGGACGCCTTGAAGGCGGTGGTTTCCCAGACGCTTTTCAAACGGGTGGACAAGAAGGGGCGCTGCGCGGCTCTCGAGATCCTCATCTGCACGCCGGCGGTGCGCAACCTCATCCGCGAGGGCAAGACCTACCAGATTCCCTCGGCCATGCAGACCGGCAAGAAATACGGGATGCAGACCCTGGACGACGCCATCTTGGATCTCATGAACAAGGGGTGGATCGCAGCCGAGGACGCCTACGTCAACTGCATCGACAAGGGGAAGTTCGCCCAGTTCCTCAAGAAGCCGCCGGCGGACTTCACCGACGTGTAACTCGCATCGCAATCACACGTTCCCTTTCCCGACCGCGCTGCGCGGCACCTCGCCGGACAGCACGGTACCCTTTGCCGCTCGCGCGTGAACGCGCGTGTCCTGCCCGGCCTTCGCGTTGCCACCGGGAGTAAAATGGGATTACGGAGTGGTCAGGGGGGCAATCCGCAGGGTTTCGGTTCCCATGGTTACTCCGATGGAGCCGCTGACCCCGGTGATCAGCACCGGGATGCCCATCTCCTCCCACATCTTCCGTTTCTCCGGATGGGGAAAGCGCGCCCTGCTGCCGCCTTGGGCCGACACCACAATGGTGCGCGGTTTCACCGCCACGATGAATTGCGGGCTGCTTGAGTGTTTGCTGCCATGATGCGGTGCCAGCAGCACCGCGCTTTCCAGCCCTGCCACCTTGAGTAACCCCTCCTCATGCTCCATGTCGATGTCGCCGGGCAGCAGGCAGGCCTGGTTGCCATGGCGCAGCTGGAGTACCAGGCTCTGATTGTTGGCGTCGGTGCGGCGCGGGCGACCAGAGCGCGCAGGCAGGAGGGCGGCGGGGAGGAGATGGAGGTCGCCGAGATTTCGCAGGGTCGCCCCGCTCGACTGGCAGAGGACATCGCCCTGTTGCGGTACCCTGATGGCGATGCCCAAAGATGTCGCCTTGGCCAGCAAGGTCGCATAGTCGGCCTCGCCCTGCCGGTCGCCGTTGATCCACAGGGTGGCCGGCCGGAAGTGGTCGATGACAAAGGGCAGGCCGTTCCAATGATCGGTGTGGGGGTGGCTGATCACCACTCCATCGAGGCGGCTAATGCCGCGGCCCCAAAGGAACGGGGCGATGAGGCGTTCGCCGACGTTGAAGCGTTCGCTCTCCATGCCGCCGCCATCGACCAGTATCGTTTTGCCGTGAGGCAGTTCCAGGACCACCGCCTCGCCTTGGCCGACATCGAGAAAGGTGACTCGGCTGCTCGGGTCGGCAAGACGAATACTGTGGCGGATGAGGGGGGGGGCGATCAGCACGGCCAGCAGAGTGACGACCGCGATTCGTGCCGGTTTGCCGCGTTGCCAGGCAAGCAGGGCCAGGAGGGCGGCAAGGCCGGTGGCCACCTCGAACAAGGTTGGGGTGGGCAGGTAGAACGAGGCCCAAGGAAGCCCGGCCAGTTGCCTCGCCACGGCCAGCGAGGCGGTAACCCCCCAGCCACCGGCTGCAAAGAGTTGCTGGGCCAGCGCGGGAAAGGGACCAGCAAGGGCGAGTCCGGCGAGTCCGAGCGGAATGGCCCAGAAGCAGAGCAGCGGGGTGAGCAGCAGGGTGGAGAGCGGACTGAGCAGCGAGAGCCGGTTGAAATAAAAGAGGCTGAGAGGGGCGGTGGCCAGGGTGGCCACCACGGAGATGGTGAGGCTGGTGATGAGCCAGGCGCCCAGGCGCTGGAGGAGCGTTCCCCGGGGGGCGGGGAGCAGGGGGAAGCGCCAGCGGTAGGCCAGGATGATGCTGGCGGCGGCGACAAAGGAGAGCTGGAACGAGGCGCCGAGGAGGCTTGCCGGCTCGAAGAGCATGATGAGCAGGGCGGCGATGGCGAGGTTGTTCAGGCTGCACCACTGGCGGTCGAGGAAGATCGCGGCCATAAAGACCAGCACCATGACGAGGGCGCGGAGCGCCGGGGGTTGCAGGCCGGTGATCGCGGCATAGCCCAGCAGCGCCGGCAGGGTGAGCAGCAGGGCGAGCTTGCGGGCCGGCAGCTGGAGGAGCACCCAGGTGGAGCGCTTGAGCAGCCAGGTGAAGAGGCCGGTGAAAAGCAGGGTGACGAGGCCAAGGTGCATGCCGGAGATGGCGAGCAGGTGCATGGCGCCGATGGCCTTGAAGTGTTCGAGGACTTCCCCCGGCACATTGCCGCGGCTGCCGGTGAGGAGAGCCTGATAGAGCGGCATGGTGGTTGGAAGGGCCAGCTGGTCGATGATTCGGTTGGCGTGGGCGCGAAGGCGTTCCGGCAGGAAGGCCAGCCGTCCAGGCCAGGGTGGCGTGGTGGTGAGGGGCACGATGTGGAGCGGGGTTTCCGCCCAACCGCTCAGCCAGATCCCCTGCTGGTGCAGCAAGGTGCGGTAATCCATGGCGCCGGGGACGCGATAACCGCGGAGGGGGCCAACGCGGGCCCGCGCCAGCAAGGGATCGCCGGGGAGGATTTCCTGGCGGAGGTGGCCGCCGACGGTGAGTTGCACCAGGCCGTGGGCCGGGGTAGTGGCGCCAGGTTGTCGCAACTCGGTCACCGCCATGAGCAATCTGGTACGGTCGCCGATCTGTTCGGAATTTTCCGCCAGGGTCCCGGCCAGGACGATATCCTGCTCCCCCGTGCCAAGCAGGGAGGCAATATGGTGGCCATCCTGGGGTGGCTGGAAGGAGGGCGCGCCGTGCCAAAGGCCGGTCAGGAAGAAAGAGGGAAGCAGGAGGAGGCTGGCGAGGCGGGGACGACCGGAGAAATAGGCCCAGAGCAGGATGGCGGCGAACACCGCCATGGCGGCCAGCATGATCGCCGCCGGAAGCGTGATGTGGCTTGCCGTGCCGATCCCGCCGGCAAAGGCCAGGGTGACAGGCAGGAGGGAACGGCTGGTCCGGTCAATGAGCCCGGTGCCCATGGTCCTCGTCGATTAGGGAGCGACCGGCGTGCGGCCGAAAAAAGCCCCCTTCGGCGTGGGCCGGAGGGGGCGCGATTGGCTAGTCGAGGAAGTGCTTGAGCTTTTCCCGCCGACTGGAGTGACGCAGCCGGTTCAATGCCTTCTTCTCGATCTGGCGGATGCGTTCCCGCGAGACGTTGAAGCGCTTGCCGATCTCCTCCAGGGTATACTCGGCATCCTCGCCGATGCCGAAGCGCAGGCGGATGATCTTTTCCTCGCGGGCGCTCAGGGTGGAGAGGATGTTGGTCACCCGGTCGGAGAGTTCCTTGCCCTTCACCGCCTCGTAAGGCGAGATCGACTCCTGGTTTTCCAGGAAATCGCCCAGGGTGGAGTCGTCGTCGCCCACCGGGGTTTCGAGCGAGATCGGTTCGCGCGAGGCCTCCAGGATGGCGAGGATTTTGTCCATCGGCAACCCGGTCTTGTCCGAGATCTCGATGGGGGTCGGCTCGCGGCCCAGCTCCTTCAAAAGCGAGTAGAAGGCCTTGAAGAACTGGCTCCGCAACTCGAGGAAATGCACCGGCAGCCGGATGGTCCGGGTCTTGTCGAGGATCGCCCGGGTGATGGCCTGGCGAATCCACCAACTGGCGTAGGTGCTGAACTTGTTGCCCTTGGTGTAGTCGAAGCGGAAGACGGCGCGCATCAGGCCGAGGTTGCCTTCCTGGATGAGGTCGGCCAGGGTGAGCCCCTGGTGCATGTACCGTTTGGCGATGCTCACCACCAGCCGCAGGTTGGCCTTGATCATCGCATCCTTGGCCACCTCGATGGAACGGGTATAGAGCTCGATGCGGCAGCGCATCTCCCCGATCTTTTTACGGGTCGGATATTTTTCGCAGACCTTGGCCACTCCGCGCACCATGTGGTTGAGATGCTGCTTCTTGGGCTTCAGGGTGGGATCGCGCTTTTCCCAGAGGTCGATGCGCTCGACCAGCGCCTTCATCTCCGGCAGGTTCGACTTGTCGTTGCGGATGGCCCGGATGATGGCGTCGAAGCCCTCGCGGATGGTCTTGCTGTATTTTTCCTCCTCCTCCGGGGTGAGCAACTCGAACTGGCCCATCTCCCGCAGATAGGTGGTGGTGGTCTCCTCGGGCTCCGAGCTCTCTTCCTTTTCGGCGCTCTTTTCGAGGAACAGGGTCTCCTCGTCGAGGATATCCTCGGCGGTCATCCCCTCTTTGGCCTCGCCGTCGTCGAGGTTGCGGCCGCCCAGCGTCTTTTTCTTGTCGCCTTTCTCGTGGGTAACGACCTCGATGTTGTTCTTCTGGAGAAAGTCAAAGATCCCGTCGATGGTATCCGGGTCCTTGCCATCCGGAATGAGATCATTCAGGTAGGCGAGCGTGACACACCCTTCATCTTTTCCCACTTCAAGCAAGCGCGCTTTGATGTTGGAAGACACTGGTGTATTCTCCTGATTTCGAGTTGTTACCATTGGGGTGGGCCGAAAAAGAACTAGGCGCCAAAACCTTGCATTCTAAAAAGATATTTTTCAGAAAGCAAGAGGAAAATACATGTACTGGTTCCGCGACCGTGCGAGGAGGGTGAGGCGAAAACAAGGATGTGGCGCGGAGTGGCGTGAACCTCATTTTGTATAAATAAACATTCCCGTTGGAATGTAAAGGGTGGGGGTGCTATCCTTGGGCAAGAAGAGGCGGGAGAGCGACGACACTTTTTTCCGGGGGTGGCCATGTTGTTGGAACGCGGCAGCGGAATCCTGCTGCACATTACCTCGCTGCCGGGCCGATGCGGCATCGGCGATCTGGGGCCAGACGCCCACGCCTTTGTCGATTTTCTCGCGGCGGCAGGCCAGAAGTACTGGCAGTTCCTGCCGCTCTGCCCCACCAGTCCGGAATTGGACAATTCCCCCTACATGGGACTTTCCGCGTTTGCCGGCAATCCGCTGTTGATCAGTCCCGCCCTGCTGGCGGAAGAGGGGTTGCTACCGCGGCGCCATCTCGATAACCTCCCCGATTTTTCCGAATACCTGGTCGACTTCAACCGGGTTGTCCCGTGGAAGCAGGAGGTGCTGGCCGCCGCCTTTCAGGTCTTCCAACACGAAGGCGGCGCCGAGGGGTTTGACGACTTCTGCCGCGCTGCCACCTGGCTCGATGACTATGCCCTTTTCATGGCCCTGCGCGAAGAGCAGCGCCTGCGCCCGTGGTACGAGTGGCCTCAGGCCCTGGCCAGTCGGGAAGAGGAGGCATTGGCCGCCGGTCGCCAGCGGCTCAAGGAGCGCGTCCGCTATCACCAGTTTCTCCAGTATTGTTTTTACCGGCAGTGGCAACGTCTGCGCAGTTATGCCGCCGAACGCGGGGTGCGGCTCATCGGCGACATCCCCATCTACGTCGCGCCGGACAGCGCCGATGTCTGGGCCCGCCAGGAATGCTTCACCCTCCACCCCAAGACCCTCCGCCCCACCCATGTGGCGGGGGTGCCGCCCGATTATTTCAGCAAAACCGGCCAACGCTGGGGCAATCCGCTTTTCCGGTGGCACAGCCGCGAGCCGCAGGTACGGGAGCGCCTTTATTCCTGGTGGCGGGAGCGGTTCCGCCAGATTTTCGCCACGGTGGACATCGTCCGTATCGACCATTTTCGCGGCTTTGAATCCTACTGGGAGGTGCCCGCCAGCGCGCTCGACGCCATCCAGGGCCGCTGGGTCAAGGGGCCGGATCGCCAATTCTTTACGGAGATGGCGGCGGCCATCGGCAACCTGCCGATTATTGCCGAGGATCTCGGCATCATCACCCCGGCGGTGGAGAAGTTGCGGGATGCTTTGGGGTTCCCGGGCATGAAGGTGCTCCAGTTCGCCTTTGATTCCGACGCGCAGAATGCCTACCTGCCGCACAACTATCCCACCACCAACTGCGTGGTCTATACCGGCACCCACGACAACGACACCACGGTGGGCTGGTACTTCAGCGACAAGGTGGCGGCCACCAGCAAGGAACGGGCGTTGCGTTACGCCCACAGCCAGGTCGGCAGCCCGATCCACTGGGATTTTATCCGGATAGCCCTGGCCTCGGTGGCGGCGGTGGCCGTGATCCCACTTCAGGATCTGCTTGGCTTCGGCAGCGACTGCCGGATGAACACCCCTGGCACGCCCAAGGGCAACTGGCGGTGGCGGGTGGCGTCGCGGTTCTTGACCGACGGGGTGGGGCAGCGGCTGCGGGACGAGGCCCATTACTACAACCGGATTTGAGGTGGCCGTGGGATTATGAAGAGGAAGCGCCAAGTTCTGGCCATCAACGGCAGCCCTCGGCGTCGCGGCAACACCGAGGCGCTGCTCGATGCCATGGCAAAGGGTCTTGCCGCGGCAGGGGCTCTTTGTGAGATCGTGCGGGTGAGCGATCTCGACATCCATCCCTGTATCGGCTGCGGCGGTTGCGAGAAAGGCGGTGAGTGCGTCCTCGAAGACGACATGACCGACCTGTACCCCAAAATCATCGAGGCCGACCGGATCGTTCTGGCCTCCCCCATCTATTTTTACGGCATCACCGCCCAGGCCAAGGGCTTTGTCGACCGCTGTCAGGCGCTCTGGAGCCGCCGACGGCTGTTGGAGCGAGAGGGCCGCTGGCGGGACGACCCGGAGCGCAGGGGATATCTGGTGGCGGTGGCGGCCACGCACGGCGCCAAGGTCTTTGATGGCGCCCGCTTGACGGCTCGCTATGCCTTCGAGGCCATGGGGGCGGCCTATGGCGACGAACTGCTGGTGCGCGGCATCGACCGTCGAGGCGAGATGCTTCAGGATGCGGCAAGGCTCGCCGAGGCGGAAGCCTTCGGTCGGCGGCTTGCCGGTTGAGTTGGCGGCCCATGGCTGCCCGCTGCGGCAACAATTATGATTGACAAACCGGACCATATCTTTTAGAAAATGGCGCACAGATTGTGGCCCCTTCGTCTAGCGGTCTAGGACGCTGGCCTCTCACGCCGGTAACACGGGTTCGAGTCCCGTAGGGGTCACCAAGCAAATTCAAGGGTTGAGACAGTGTTGTCTCAACCCTTTTTTGCGGCTTGTTCCCTAACTATAAAAAGGTTTGACACTCGGGGGTATGACTGCTATAAGGTGTTAAATTGTCTTCGAAGGGTCAAACCAGGGGCGACCCTGGGGCGCAAAGCCACAGGCCAAGGATACTCGGCAACCGGGCTGCCGAAGTGCTGGGGATGCCACCCATGCGCCGCCTTTGGTTTGAAAGCGATTTTTGTTGCCAATATTTGAGGGGATCTGATGGTGTCGTTGGGGGGAACGATGCATCGCGAGGAACTGCTCTGGCTCTTGGGCAGCTTGAGCGGGCTTTATCGCCAGCCGTTTGATGCGGCCCTGGTGGCGCAGGCCTTTCCGCCGCCACACGACCGGGCGGTTTTTCATGAGGCGGCGCGTTCCCTGGGGTTCAAAACCGGTAGCCGTGCCGTCGCCGGGCTTGAATGGCAGAAATTGCCGCTTCCCGCTATCGCCTTCTTGCAGCCAGAAACGCCACCCAGAGCCACATCCGCTTCGCAACCGGAAGGGGAAGGGGTGGCGGCGGATGGTGGCCTTTCTCCCAGCGAAGCGGAGCCGCCCTCGGCCACGCCGGTCATCATCCTCAAGATAGAGGGCGAGAGATTCCTTTTCTTCCGACCCGGTTCCCAGTCCCCGGAAACCATGGCCCTTGCCGAGGCTGGCGAGCGCCTCGATGCCGAGTTCATCCTGGTCGCCAGGGAGTCTGCTACCGGAAACGAGGAGGCCATTTCCGGTTTCCCGGCGGAGAAGAAACACTTCGGTTTTTCCTGGTTCATCCCTGAGCTTCTGAAGCACAAGAACATCTGGCGGGATGTTTTGCTCGCCAGTCTCGCTATCCAGCTGGTAGGCCTTGCCACCCCCCTCTTTACCCAGGTGATCATCGACAAGGTCATCGTCCACCAATCCCGCAGCACCCTCATTGTCCTCGGCCTGGCCCTGGTCATGTTCATGCTCTTCAACCTCACCATGACCTGGCTCAGGCAGTATCTGGTCCTCCATACCGGCAATCGCATCGATGCGGTGCTGGGCAGCAAGGTTTTCCGCCATCTCCTGCGGCTGCCGCTCCCCTACTTCGAGTACCGGCCCACCGGCACCTTGGTCGCCCGTCTGCAGGGGGTGGAGACCATCCGTCAGTTTGTCTCCAGCACCGCTGTCACCCTGCTCCTCGACCTCCCCTTCCTGCTCATCTTCCTGGCGGTGATGTTCGCCTACTCCTGGCAGCTCTCCCTCATTGCCCTCGGGTTGATGAGCCTGATCTGCCTCATCAGCTTTCTCGTGGTGCCCATGTTCCGCGAGCGGGTAAACCGGCAGTTCCTGCTCAATGCCCG
>JAJZRO010000015.1:0-11917 GCA_021802645.1 Deltaproteobacteria bacterium
AGCCCGCCTGCTTCATAAAGCCCGCAGAGCGGCACGGCCACCAGGACGGTGGAGACGAGGTCGCCGGCGGTGAGCAGGAAGGCGATGACAGCGATACCGATATAGGAATACTTGCGGTGGCGGGCAAAGTAGTTGCGGTCGAGCAGACCGGCCTTGACCACCATCACCATGAGGAAGGGCAGCTCGAAGGCCAGGCCGAAGGCCAGACAGGCCCGGCCCACGAAGGTGAGATAGGTGTCGAGCTTCAGTTGCGGCACCAGGCCGGGGTCGGCAAAGCTCAGCAGGAAATGGAGCGCCTGGGGCAGGGCCACACCATAGGCAAAGAGCACACCGCAGAGGAACAAGCCCCCACCCCAGCCGATCACCGTAAGGGCCAGCCGCTTTTCATGGCGGTGGAGCCCCGGCGCCACGAACATCCAGAGCTGATAGACGATGACCGGAAAGGCAATGAGCAGACCGGCGAGCAAGGCCACCTTGAAATAGCTGACAAAGGCCTCGGGCAGATTGGTGTACACCAGGTGGTAGGCAGAGGGATGGGCGCGGCGCAGGGGCTCAACCAGCAAGCGCACCAACGATTCGATGAAGGCGTAGGCCCCTCCGCTGGCCACGATGATGGCGAGAAAGATGACAATAAGCCGATGCCGCAGCTCGCGGAGGTGGGCGGAGAAGAAACCGGATAGGGCCGTTGTCATGGCTTGGAGGAGGGGGGGGCGGCCGATTCGGGAATTGAGGGGGTGGTGTCGACCGGGGCAACCGGCTCCGCGGCAGGCGGCGGGACGGCATCGGAAGCTGCGGCTTCCGGCTTGGCCTCTGGGTCGTCGCTTTGGGCAGGGGGCGGGTTAATTCCGGGAAATTCCGGCGGCGCGGTGGTAAGGTTCTGGTGCGGGGTATCGGACTCCTCTTCCTTCTTCAACTCCTCATCCATGGTCTCCTTGAGGGCGGCGGCGGTCTTCTTCAGCTCGTTGATTCCTTTGGCCAGCGACTTGGCCATTTCCGGCAGCCGTTCCGGCCCCACCACGATGAGGGCAATACCCAAAATCAATATGAGTTCCGGCAGTCCGATTCCAAACATACGATGTGCCTTTGTCTCCCCCTGTTGGCCCGACAGGCCCCAAGACGCCAGTTTCCTGGCCCGCACTCTACGGCATTTGCCAGGGGGTGTCAAGCCGCCCCGGCAGAAGAGCGGACCCATGAAACAGCGCCCATTCCTTTTGCGCAATTGACTTTTCAGCGGCCTTTGGCTAAGGTGCCCTGTGCCGCCGCCGGGCGGCACCAGTGCGGCGGCAGCGCAAACCGGAGCCGCACGACGAACCGAACGACGCAGCAAGGAGTCATACCGATGGCCAACGTGGTGATTGTCGGCACCCAGTGGGGTGACGAGGGCAAGGGCAAGATCGTCGACCTCCTGACCGGCTATGCCGATTACGTGGTACGCTTTCAGGGCGGCAACAACGCCGGCCATACCCTGGTGGTGGACGGCAAGCAGTTCATCTTCCACCTCATTCCCTCCGGCATCCTCTACGGCAACAAGATGTGTTTCATTGCCAACGGCGTGGTCATCGACCCCGGCGTGCTGTTGGGCGAGATGGACAAACTGGCGGGAAACGGCCTGCCGGTGACCCCCGACCGCCTGATGATCAGCGAGCGGGCCAACCTTATCATGCCCTACCATAAGCTGCTCGATGCCGCCTGCGAGTCGGCGCTCAAGCAGGGCAAGAAGATCGGCACCACCGGCCGCGGCATCGGCCCCTGCTACGGCGACAAGATTCTGCGCCACGGCATCAAGGCGGGCGACCTGCTCGATCCGGTCCTCTTCCGCGAGAAACTCACCGAAAACGTGGAGGAAAAGAACTTTCTCTTCACCAAGAAATTCGGCGGCGAGCCGGTCTCGGTCGATGCCATCTACGACGAATTCATGCGTTATGCCGAGCGGCTCGTGCCCTTTATCGGTAATGTCTCGGTGGCGCTGGACCAAGGTCGCAAGGCCGGCAAGCACATCCTCTTCGAGGGCGCCCAGGGCACCCAACTCGACATCGACCACGGCACCTACCCCTTTGTCACCTCCTCCAACACCATTGCCGGCAACGCCTGCACCGGTAGCGGTTTCGGCCCCTCGCACATCGATTGCGTCATTGGTATCCTCAAGGCCTACACCACCCGGGTGGGCGAGGGTCCCTTCCCCTCCGAGCTCTTTGATACGGTCGGCGATCAGTTGCAGCAGAAGGGCGGCGAATTCGGCGCCACCACCGGGCGCAAGCGGCGCTGCGGTTGGCTCGACGGCGTGATTGCCAACGAGGCGATCCGCTTGAACGGCATCAACGGCCTGGCCATCACCAAGCTCGACGTGCTGAGCGGCCAGCCCACCCTCAAAATGGCCACCGCCTACGACCTGGAAGGGAAGACCCTCACCGCCACCCCGGCCAACATCAAGCATTTTGCCAAGTTGAAGCCGATCTACGAGGAGATGCCGGGCTGGAGCGAGGAGATCCGCAAGGCGCGCAGCCTCGACGAACTGCCGGCCAAGGCCCGGGACTATGTGAAACGGATCGAGGAGTTCACCGAGACCCAGATCTACATCCTCTCGGTGGGCCCGGGCCGCGAGGAGACCATGCTGCTCCGCAACCCCTTCGCCTGATTCGGTCGCTTCCCGCATCCCTCCCAGCCCAGCCCAGGCAAGGCCTGCCAACCGGCAGGCGCCTTGCCTGCCGGGTCGCTTCTCGCTTGCCTCTTTTCTGTCTTCAACCATTATTGGTCTGCAACTGCTTGGCGTAACCCTGCCCAACGGGATGGCGGTGGCCGCAGTCCGCCTCGCCCCTGTTTTTGGAAAAACGACGGGCATTCTGATGGGAGCAGAAAAATAGAAAAAAAATTTAAGTTGGCAGCAGATCCGCCCGATCTGTAAAAGCAAGGGATAAAAAAACTAAGGAGGTGCCACCGCGAAGAAAAACTACCGAACATATAAAGTTGGTACGTAAGTTACGTAAGTTGTCTTGAAAAAAGCGGGTTCTGCAAGGACGCAGGCCTGCTCGTGACACAACCAAACATGGAGGTTTCATCATGGCTATTGTAGTTAACACCAACGTCGCTTCCCTCAATGCCCAGCGGAATCTTACCAACACCGGCCTGAGCCTCAACCAGTCCCTGCAGCGGCTTTCCTCCGGTCTGCGGATCAACAGCGCCAAAGACGACGCTGCCGGTCTGGCCATCTCCTCCCGGATGACCGCCCAGGTCCGCGGCTTGAATCAGGCATCCCGGAATGCCAACGACGGTATCTCCCTCGCCCAGACGGCGGAAGGTGCCCTCGGTGCGATTGGCGACAACCTGCAGCGCCTGCGCGAGCTGGCGATCCAGTCTGCCAACGCCACCAATAGCTCCACCGACCGCGCTTCCCTGAACGCGGAAGCATCTCAGTTGATTGCGGAAATCACCCGCAATGCCAGCACCACCCAGTTCAACGGCCTGAACCTGCTGGATGGCTCTTTCACCAGCAAGGACTTCCAGGTCGGCGCCAATGCCAACCAGACGATTACGGTTAATTCCATTGGGGATGCCCGTGCTTCTGCGTTGGGCAGCCATGTTCTGACCACTGCCGGCACAGCAATGAACAAGGTCGCCGTTGGTGACATCGCATCCTTGGTTAGCGGCGTGACGGCAGAGACCAACCTCACCCTCACCACTGCGAATGGCGGCACCACCAGCGCCATCTCCTATGCGGCGAGCACGGCAGGTTCTCTGACCACCACCGGTGGCGCTCGGGAAATCGCTGCGGCGATCAACAGCGCTGCAAGCGGTATCGGCGTCTCTGCTACCGCCACCAACAGCACCACCCTGTCTGGCCTGAGCGCACCGGGGACCATTTCGTTCAACCTGAACGGCGTGGCGATCTCCGCGGCGGTCACGGACCAGAACGACCTGAGCAGCCTGGTCTCCGCCATCAACGGCGCCCAGGGTACCACCGGAATCTCGGCTTCTTTCACCAGCTCCAGCTCCAAGTCCAGCATCACCCTCTCCACCACGGATGGCCGCAATATCGTGCTTGATACCTTTGCGGACAGCGCCGCTGGCAACGATACCGTAAGCTTCGGTGGTTCGACCCTGACTGAAGGTGCTGCTGCCACTATCTCTGCCGTGAAGACCGGTAGCGTGTCGCTCTCCAGCACCAAGGGCGCGATCACGACCGCCAACGCGAACGCCGATGTGTTTGCGATTGCCGGCGTGAACACCAGCTCCTTCACCTCGGTGGCGGCGGTTTCTCTTCTGACCGCAGCGGATGCCCAGACGGCGATCGGTGCGTTGGATGCGGCGCTCACCCAAGTCAACACCTCCCGTGGCGACCTGGGTGCGTATCAGAACCGTTTCCAATCCACGATTTCCAACCTGGCGAACGTCTCCGAGAATATTTCGGCTGCGCAGTCGCGGATTCAGGATGCCGACTTCGCGACCGAAACCGCCAACCTGACCAAGGCCCAGATCCTGCAGCAGGCCGGTCTGGCCATGCTCTCCCAGGCCAACCAGGTACCGCAGGCAGCTCTCACCCTCTTGAAGTAAGTTGAGAGGGAGTCGTTAACACCCAAGCCGGGGGGCGGCAACGCCCCCCCGGCCTTCAGCTGATCGGGAAAAGACCATGGCAACCAGCAGCGTCACCGGAACAACCAGCGTCGGCGGTTTGGTGTCCGGTCTGGATACCGAGTCCATCATCTCGAAGATGATGGCGATCGAGCAGCGTCCTATCCAGCTTCTGCAACAGCAGGAAGCTGGGTATAAGGCGAAGATTTCCGCCTTGGGGGCATTGAAAGGGGTGCTGTCGGATTTGCAAACCGCAGCGGATGCCCTGAAAGACCCCGCTCTGTTTGGCGGTTTTTCCGTCGCCTCCGGCAACACCTCGGTTTTGACCGCCTCTGCTTCGAGCACGGCTCTGGCCGGCGACTATCAGGTGACGGTCAATGGCCTGGCCCAAGCCCAGCAGGTCAAGAGTGCGGCCTTTGCGGCCAGCGACACCGTGGTGGGCACCGGCACCCTGACCATTCAGGTGGGAACGGGTACCCCGGTGACGGTGACCATCGATTCCACCAACAATACCCTGGCCGGGATTGCCGGCGCCATCAACAACTCAGGCGCCGATGTCACGGCCGGCGTGGTCAACGACGGTCTCGGCAACTACTACCTGACCCTGGCCAGCAAGATAACCGGAGCCAGCAACACCATCAGTCTCACCATGGCCGATAGCGACGGCGTCAACACCGATGCCAGCGGGCTCTCCAGCCTCTATGCGACCCCGGCCACCCAGTCCATGAGTCAGACTCAGGCCGCGGCCAATGCCAAGGTCAATGTGAACGGCATCGATGTCGAGCGGTCGAGCAATACCATTACCGACCTGTTGCAAGGCGTTACCCTCAATCTGAAGTCGGCCGCGCCGAGCGCGCCTTTCGACGTGACGGTCTCGCCCAATGTGGATAGCATCACCAGTGGCATCTCGACCTTTGTCGCGAAGTACAACGCGGCGCTTAGCGCCCTGCAACAACTGCAGCTTTCCGATCCGTCGACAAAAACCTATGGTGTCCTGCAGGGCGACAGTACTCCCCGCATCCTCCAGTCCGGGTTGCAAGGCATGCTGTTCTCGTCGGTGAATGGTGTCGACAGCGCGGTCAACAATCTCACCTCGCTGGGGGTAACGGCAGACAAGAGCGGCAAGTTGAGCTTTGATGCCGCGGCCTTTACTACGGCCTACCAGGCGCACCCGCAGGATGTGGAGAACTTTTTCACCCAGACGACCGAAGGCAGCCAGGGGTTTGCCGTCCAGCTTGATAGTTTTCTCGGTACCTATCTGACGGGAACCACGGGATTGCTGGATTCCAAGGTGGCGGGTCTGAACACGTCTGTTGCGGACATCGAAGACCGAGTGGCGACGATGAACGATCAGTTGGCCCAGCGGGAAGACGCTCTGCGGCAGCAGTTCAACAACATGGAGACGCTGCTGGCCCAGTTCCAGGCTACTTCCGGCGCGTTGACCCAGCAGTTGCAGTCGCTCAGCAACCTGAATGCCCAGATTGCCAACAATTCGAGCAGCACGAAATAACCTTAATTACCATCAGGGGAATCCTTCTTATGAATGCCTATGCCCGAAATGCCTATGTGAAGAACGATCTGGAGAACCTGGGCCGGGAAGAGATCGTGGTCAAGCTGTATGAAGCGCTGCGAGTCAGGCTGCAATCGGCCGTTGAAGAGATTAACGACGGGAATATTGGGAAAAAGGCAGAACATTTGAGCCGGGCGCTCGCCATTGTCCTCGAACTGCAAGCCTCGTTGGACATGGAGCAGGGCGGTGAGATTGCCGTGAACCTGAACGACCTCTATACCTATCTGGTTTCCGACCTGATCATGGCCAATCTGAAAAACGATACGAAAAAAATCGCAGACGCCTTGGCAGTAGTCGAGCCCCTGCTGGAGGCATGGACGGAGATTGCCAAGGCAAAAAAGCCGGTCTCCCGCCCGGCGGATGATTCGGTTGAATATGTCGCCGGCAATCTGAGCCCGCTTCGCGAGGCAATCAACTATTAAACCCGCCGATCTCCCGCCGGGGGGGGGTGAAAGGTGTGAGGAATGTATAAGAAGATTCTTGAACTCACGGAAGAGATAGAGGCGGTCAGCGCCGGTGACGACCATGTTCGCCTGGAGGAGCTGTTGCGTCGCCGCGCTGCGGCCTTTGCGGCGCTGGAAAACGTACAGCAACAGGCCTCGCCGGAGGAGGCAATGGCGATTATTGTCCAGATTCAGGAATGTGAAAGGCGCTGTCGGGAGCAGGTAACCCGCAGACTTGCTGTGCTGAAGGAAGAACTGGCGAGAATCCGCAAGGGGAAGCAGCTGAAAAAAGCGTACGGCCAATTTGCCGGCGGCATTTGATGCCGCGCTTTCCGGCGGGGAACGCTTCACAAAATGCCACTTGGCGGTCGTCCTCATAGGAGGATGATAACGGGAAGTGGAGGCTGAGTAACTTATGGAAATAGCGAATGTCAGAACAGAGGTGAGCCGGGAGGTTCTCAGCGGGCTTGCCGCCCAGCAGGTCGATCCGGCGACCCGGATCAAGGCCGATGTGCGGCCGGTGGAAGCCAACGCGGATTCGGCACAGAATGCCCTCGATGAACAGCGGTTGCGCCGTGACAGCGATCAGGCCAAGGGGAGACTGTCCGAAGCCGAGATGCAGAAGGTGCTGAACGACGTGCAGGACCGTCTGGACATGATGGGGACCAATCTGCAGTTTTCCATGGACAAGACGGCGAATGAGCTTGTCGTGAAGGTCACCAACAAGAAAAACGGCGAAGTGATCCGGCAGATTCCGTCGGAGGACGTCATCAAGCTCCGCAAAAAACTGGAAGAACTCACCGGCCTTCTTTTTGACAAGAAGGCATGAGTCGCGGCCTCTCCCCGTTCATAGCCGAGGGGAGAGGCAAGATCGTTCACCTTCCCTTTCCTGGCGCGAGGCAACCTCAGGCCTTGCGCCAAGCGTTTTTCGTTTACCGTATTGTCACCCACCTGGCGCGGGTTTTTTCGTGACGGACAGGACCTCCCGGTTCGTTGGCAACAACCCCTTTTACCCCGAAAAGACAGGCCTTCCGGCTGGCCAATTTTTTCTTGACAATTCCCCGGCCCTTGCGTATACCTAGGCGTCTAAAAAAATAGTGAATGGACGTTCAATCTACGTATTCATATCCACCTTACCAACATTCCCACAAACTGATTAAAGGAGACACGTTATGTCGAAATTGGTAGCTCCCCACGGAGGCAAGGGCTTGGTTTGCTGCCTGCTGCACGGCAATGAGCGGAACGCAGAGCTGGACAAGGCCAAGGGCATGAAGAAGATTCAGATCAGCGCCCGCGCCAAGGGCGACTGCATCATGATGGGCATCGGCGGCTTCAGCCCCCTGTCCGGCTTTATGACCAAGGCGGATTGGAAGGGCGTTTGCGAGAAGTTCACCATGGCCGATGGCACCTTCTGGCCGGTGCCGGTCACCCTGGACTGCTCCAAGGCCGACGCCGACGCGATCAAGGTTGGCGACGAGATTGCCCTGGAAAACGAGGGCGTTATCTACGCCACCATGAAGGTCTCCGAGAAGTACGAGATGACCGAGGCCGACAAGAAGTGGGAATGCGAGAAGGTCTTCAAGGGCGAGGGCGAGGAGTCTGCCGACGACAAGTTCTGGAAGATCGCCCTGGAAGATCATCCCGGCGTCAAGATGGTTATGGCGCAGAAGGAGTTCAACCTGGCCGGCACCGTGAAGGTTCTCTCCGAAGGCGAGTACCCGGAGAAGTACAAGGGTGTGTACCTGACCCCGGCCGAGACCCGCGCCATGTTCGAGGAGCGCGGCTGGAAGGACGTTGCCGCTCTGCAGCTCCGCAACCCGATGCACCGCTCCCATGAGTTCCTGGCCAAGATCGCCATCGAGGTGTGCGACGGCGTGCTGATCCACTCCCTGATCGGCAACCTGAAGAAGGGCGACATCCCCGCCGAGGTTCGCGTCAAGGCCATCGACTGCCTCGTTGAGCACTACTTCGTGAAGGACAACGTCATCCAGGCCGGTTACCCGCTCGACATGCGCTACGCCGGTCCGCGCGAGGCGCTGCTCCATGCCACCTTCCGTCAGAACTACGGCGTCAACAAGATGATCATCGGCCGTGACCATGCCGGCGTTGGCGACTTCTACGGCCTGTTCGAAGCCCAGACCATCTTCGACAAGATCCCCCAGAACATGCCGGAAGGCAAGGGGCTGAAGTGCATGCCGCTCAAGATCGACTGGACCTTCTACTGCCACAAGTGCGACGGTATGGCCTCCCTGCGTACCTGCCCGCACACCAAGGAGGATCGCGTTATCCTCTCCGGCACCAAGCTGCGCAAGGCCCTTTCCGAGGGCGCCGAGATCGTACCGCATTTCGGCCGCGACGAGGTTCTCGTCATCCTGAAGGAGTACTACCAGGGTCTGACCGAGAAGGTAGAGGTCAAGATGCAGGGTGCCGCTTCCGGCGCCAAGATGTAATCACTGGATCTGATTCCGAAGTGCCAAGGGGATGCTGCGTGAGCAGCATCCCCTTTTTTTATGGTCGATCGGGAAGGGGGCGGGGCTACTCGACCAGGGCGATGGTTTCACCGTCGTCGAGGAAGCGGATCTTATACTCGCGGGCCAGCCAGCCGAGGGCGGCGCAGATATACGCCGTGGTGTTGTTGCGGTGCTTCATGGCCCGGAACAGATCCGCGGTGGCGACCTGCTTTGTTTCGGCGAGGTAGTTGTAGATGTCGCCGGCCAGAAAGCCGATGAGCGCCTCTACCGTCATGGCCGAGTTCGGTTTGAGGGGCGATTCCGCGGCCCTGCCTTTGGTTTTGATCCGAGCGGCGGGTTTCGGTGGTTTGCCGATTGTCGCCTCCACCAGTTGTTTGGCCACCTGTCGCGCCTTGCGGCCGGTATGCTCAATCTTTGCCGTGGAGCGGCCCAAGGCCTTGCCGACGCGAATACTGGCTTCGGTCAGCGTGCTCTTCGTCGTCCGGGGACGGGGCGGGGTGGCCATGGGTTCCTCCGTATCCAAGTGATGTCAGGAACTGATTTCAGTGTAGTGATCCCGCGTCGATTGTCAAGTTCATTGCAAATCCGCGGATTTCTTTTATAGTATCGGGCCAGCGAAAAACTTGGCCAGAGGAGCGAACAGGTGCGGACTGTGCAGGTGGGGCTCGGCGACCGGGCCTATGACATCGTGATCAAGGCGGGACTCTTGGCGGAGGTCGGCCAGGACCTCAAGGTACGCGGTATTGCCAAGCGCTATGTGGTGGTAACCGACGACCGGGTGGCTTCGCTCTTCGGCGAGCGGCTGATGGCCTCCCTGGCCGCGGCCGGCATCGCGGCCGATTGCATCACCTTTCCCCACGGCGAGGCGAGCAAGAATCTGGCCACCATCGGCATGCTTGCCAGTCGGCTGGCCCAGCTCGGGGTGGACCGCAAGGACGGCCTCATCGCCTTGGGCGGCGGGGTGACCGGCGACATGACCGGCTTCCTCGCCTCGATCTATATGCGGGGTATTCCCTTTGTGCAGATTCCCACCACCCTGCTCGCCCAGGTGGACAGCTCGGTGGGCGGCAAGACCGGGGTCGATATCCCCCAGGGCAAGAACCTCGTCGGCACCTTCTATCAGCCACGGCGAGTCTATATCGACAGCGAGGTGCTGCGGGAACTGCCGCAGGCCGAGATGCTCAATGGGCTGGCCGAGGTAATCAAATACGGCGTGATCTACGATGCGCCCTTCTTCGCCGAGCTGCAGGCGCAGCGGGCCGCGATCCTGGCCCGGGATCTCGGGGTGCTGGAGGCGGTGATCGCCCGTTGCTGCGCCATCAAGGCCGCCGTGGTGGCGGCGGACGAGAAGGAGGCGGATCTGCGCCGTATCCTCAACTTCGGCCACACCCTCGGCCATGCGGTAGAGGCGGCCTCGGGTTACACCCTGGCCCACGGCCTGGGAGTGAGCATGGGCATGGCCGCGGTGGCGGAACTGGCGGTGCGGCAGGGGCTCTTCCCGCAAGAGGCGGCCGCGGCCTTGCGCCAGTTGTTGGTCGATTATGGCTTGCCGATAACGATCCCGCCGCAATTGGACCGCAAGCAGATCAAGAGCTATCTCAAGACCGACAAGAAGACCGTGGGCGGCCGTCCCTTCTTTGTGCTGCCTACTGCCATCGGCACCGTCATCATCACCGACGAGGTGCGGGAAGAGTTGATCGATCAGGTGCTGGGGTAAAGCAAAGGGCAAAAGTTACAAGTGAAAAAGTGCGGTACGTTTCTTTTTGCCTTTTGACTTTTGCCCTTTCAATTCCCATCTACACCGCGCAACGGAAGCCGATGGTGTTGGACCAGTAGTGGCCCCGCTCGATTTCCCGGTGGCTGGCGCTAATCATCCCGCGGGAGGTCCAGCAGCCGCCTTTTAGAATATAGATCACATTGCTGGTTGCGGTTGTCGCTGTCCCTGGCCGCTGGTGGATGGTGGCGGTCCATTCGTAGACATTCCCCAACAGATCATGGATGCCGAAGTGGCTCATGGCTTCCCGGCCGTGGCGGTCCACCGGCATGGTGTCGCCGAGGCAGGAGGATTCGAAATTGGCGAGCTTGGGCAGCCAGGTGTCGCCCCAGGGAAAGGGCAGACCGTGAGGGCCGCGGGCCGCAGCCTCCCATTCCTCCTCGGTGGGCAGCCGTTTGCCCGCCCAGGCGGCAAAGGCCATGGCATCCTTGTGGCTCACCTGCACCACTGGATGGTGGTGTTTCCCCTCGATGGTGCTTCCCGGGCCGTGGGGGTGGCGCCAGGAGGCACCGCCCACGTGATGGGCGCTGGTGCCGGCCGCCAAGGTGACCGTAGCGCGACCGGTGATGGGGTCGAGAGTGGTGACGCAGCGTCCCTCGAAGACGATGCCGTAGCCGGCAGCCTCGGCATCGGTCTCGTAGCCCGTTTCGCGGACAAAGAGCTCGAAAAGGTCGTTGGTCACCGGGAACTGGCCAATGTGGTAGGAGAGAAGAGCGATTCGCCGCTGCGGCTGTTCCAATCCCTTGGGCTGCGCGCTGCCGACCAGATAGTCGCCCGCCGGGATATGGACGAATTTGGGCATGAAGCGGTTGAGTATCTGGGCGGCATATTCTTCGTCGGTCTCCTTGAGATAGTCGCCCTCCGCGGCAACCGCCTCATCGGCTTCCAGATATTTTGAGAGGAGATCGAGGGGACTCGGCTTCCGCGCCTCTTCGGCTGGAACCTCCTCGATTTCTTCGAGTTCGTCCTCGCTGACTTCCGCGACCTCCTCCGGCGCCTCTTCCGTCTCGACAGTCTCAATATCCCCGCCGAATCCTTCAAGCCCTTCGGCGGCGGGCGGAACCTCGTCGGCCTCGACAATCTCGGCATCCTC
>JAJZRO010000015.1:12017-14745 GCA_021802645.1 Deltaproteobacteria bacterium
TGCAGCGGAGGATGGAAGCTCTTCGACCTCTTCGAGTTCTTCCCCGCTGACGATCTCGACTTCCTCAGCCCCGATCTCCGTAAGCGGTGCCGCTTCCGTTGCCTCGGGCAATCCGCCGCCCAGTTGCTCGATAAGCTTCCTGGTCTCGTCAAACTCCCGGATCAGGTCGTGGACCTCGTGGACCCCCTTTTCCTTGATCACCTCGTTGAAGAGGCTCTTGAAGGATTTGAACATCTCTCGCAGGGTCTGGGTCGATTCGGCGGCCAGCCCCAGTTCGCGGATCAGGTTGTCCTTGCGTTCGTCGGAGACGATGAAGACGTTGTCGCGGCCGATAATGACGCCTTCCGGATTCTGGTCGCCGTCGAGATCGCGGAGACTCTTGTTGAGACCTGATTTGAGACTGCTGAAGTTTTTCTTTTTGGCCTTGAGATCCGCGGCCTTGCTGACGCCGTAGACCTTCTTGACCAGGTCATCGGTGGGGATGGCGGTGATACTCTGGAGAGACTCCTCATCGGGGAAGGAGG
This sequence comes from Deltaproteobacteria bacterium, assembly GCA_021802645.1. GTDB lineage: Bacteria > Desulfobacterota > Desulfobulbia > Desulfobulbales > Desulfurivibrionaceae > JAJZRJ01. The sequence continues at coordinate 12,542 of JAJZRO010000015.1, forward strand.
AGCGGATCGCCTCGGCGAGCAGGGCCTTCAGGGTGCCGGGCTTGAGGTCCAGCGCGGTCAGGGCCTGGTCGATACCGGCGAGGGTGACAAGGGTGGGCATGGGGCGACTCTCCTCGAAAATCGGCGTTTGCTGCCACTGTCAGGATGTTGCAAAAATCATCCGTGACTTTTTGCAACCACGAATGTGCCGAAATGAATCCGGCACATTCGTGCAATTCCGGCACGTCGTCGACGTGCCGGAATTGGCGGCTCATCCCTGGGCCGGACGCAGGCCGTTGCAAAACGAGTTTGCAACGGCCTACTATACCATCGTGTCGAACGAAGCGGCTATTTCCTTGAGGGATTCCGAGGCGAGGCGAGGGCGGTCGGCCCACGGGGCGGGGCGAAAAAACCGGGAGCGCTGCACTCTCTGCTGGACGGCAGCGGGGCAAATTCTATATCATGTGAGAAAAATTGGATTTTTTGAAGATTCTACGACATGGTGACGTCGGAGAGGGGGCAGGAGGAAGCATGGCGAAGGATGTGATTGTTGTCGAGTCGGAGCAGAAGGCTCGCACCATTGCGGCGCAGTTGGCCGGCGAGGTGGAAACCTTGGTGGTGACCGGCGCGCCGGTCAAGGCAACGCTCTTGCCGCCCAAGGATCCGCTCAAGCGCGAGCCTCCCAGGTTTACGTTTGTCGTCACCGATGGCGGTGAGAATTTTTTCGCCCGGCTTCCGGCCGGCGATTCCGTGAATCTCTACCTCGCCTTTGACAGCGACCAGCATGGTGAATACTGGGCCTGGCTGATCAACGAGTATCGGTTGATCGCGACCAACGGCATGCATGGCGGTCGGCGGCTTCATCTCTTCGGCTTCAGCCGGGAGGAACTGCGTGAGGCCTTCCGTCTGGTGGAGCCGGTGGATGCCGACAAGGCGGTGGCCTACCATCTGCGGATGCTGTTCAATTCCCACCTGGTGCACCACCTGAAGCGATTGATCGGTACGACCACCGGACCCCAGGGGGTGCCGTTGGCCAGTGAGACCCTGGCCATTCTTTTTCTGCTGGCGGAGCGCGAGGCGGAGATCCGCGCCTTCACGCCGCCGCTCAAGTGGCAGGTGCGGGTGCGGCTTGCCGCTGACGGCGGCGAGTTCGATGCCCGGCTGGAAGAGGCCTACGGCGTTACCGACGATGGCTATGTGCGGGATGCCCTCCAGGCGAAAGAGGTGGTGGGGATGTTTCGCGGCCAGTCGTTTCGGGTCAGCGAGGTTGCCGAGGAGGGGTTCCGGATCGAGCCGCCGATGCCCTTCCGGCTGGCGGAGTTGCTCCAGGAGGCCTACCTGGTCCATCAGCTGCAACCGGCCCAGGTGCTGGCGGGTCTGCGACAGCTTTATGAAGGAGTCGCCACCCCCCAGGGGGATGTTGGTCTGGTGAGCAGCTTCAATCCGCAGGGGAATGTCGATGCGCGACCGGTGTTGGCCAGGGTGCGCAGTCAGGTGAAAGAGCGTTTCGGTGCCGGCGCGCTGGCCGGTACCGAACGGGAGAGCGAGGTGGGCGGGGTTCTGCTGCCGCTCCATCCTGAATTGTTGCCCGCCGCTCTGGCCGGCGTCCTGGAACCGGTGGCGCAACAGATCTACGATCTCATCCATGCCCGGGCACTGGCCAGTCAGATGCAGGATGCCGAGGGGGTTCTGTTCGATGTCGGCCTCAACGCCGGCGAGTCTTGTTTCTTCCGGGCCAGCGGCCGGGCGATCCGGGAGCCTGGCTTTCTCGCCGCCTACCAGGGCCGGCAGTTTCGCGATTTATTGACCCCCTCGCCCTTGGCCGGAGTGGAACACGATCAGGAGGTGCGCAATATTCAAATCATCCCGGAGCAGACGCCGGGGTTCCCGCCGGAATATTACACCTTCGAGGGGTTGGCGGGTGATCTTGCCGATTTTTCCCTGCCCCTGGACGCCTCGACCATCAGCCTGCTGCAACGCCTGCTCGATGGCGGTTATCTGGCCCTGATGCCGGATGGCACCTGGCGTTGCCGGGAGAATGCCGCCACCCTCATCGGTGTCATGAACAGGGCCCTTCCTTCCATGCAGGAGGTCAACCTTTCGGCCTACTTCGAACAGATCGTCAGCGAGGCGATCTCCTGTCGCAAACCGCTGGCCCTGGCGCTGCATCAGTTCGACCAGACCATGATGATGCAGGGCAACGTGCTGGTCAAGATCAAGGTGCC
>JAJZRO010000015.1:14845-56695 GCA_021802645.1 Deltaproteobacteria bacterium
GGCCATCCCGAGTGCCGCCATTCCGAATCGTACGCCAAGGAGAGCGAGCCGGCCATGCGCTGCCCGCTTTGCCAGATCGGCACCATCGTGAGCAAACACACTCCCACCGGCAAGCCCTTTTACGTCTGCCCCGAACCGGATTGCGAGTTCATGGCGTGGTCCCGACCCCATGCCATCTCCTGTCCGGTATGCGGTTCACCCTTTCTGGTGGAGAAGAAGAATCTGGCCGGCAAGACTTCTTTGCGTTGTCCGCGTGCCGGTTGCCATCATGTGCAACCGTTGCCGGGTGCGGCCGACCTCGCTGGCGAGGCGGCGGCCCCCGGTGATGCCGGTCAGCCGCCGGTGAAGAAGAAGGTGCTGGTTCGCCGGGTCAAGGGCGGCGGCACCACTGGCGGAGTGCGCAAGGTGCGGCTGGTGCGCAGGAAAAAATAGGCGGCAGTTTCTCCGTTTTTGTGTCACTGTTGCAGGGTGCTCGACAGACTCTCGCTGCATGAACAGCAGACGGTCATCACCGATCAGGGCAGACCCTTATGGAACAAAGACGAATCCCTCGAGTGGTTTTGCTTGTCCTGGCAACCCTCCTGATCGTGGGGCTTGCGTCTTGGTTTTGGGGCCTCATGCGGTCGCACAAGGCCCCGACGGAACTGGTGCTTTACGGTAATGTCGATATCCGGCAGGTCGAACTGGCCTTTAACGGTCAGGAGCGGATTGCCACCATGTCGGCCCGGGAAGGAGAACGGGTCCACAAGGGGCAGTTGCTGGCAACATTGGATCGGCAACGCCTGGAATATACCGTTGCCCAGGCCAAGGCGCAGGCGGCGGCCCAGCAGGAAATAGTTGCGCGTCTGGAAGCCGGTTCCCGGCCGGAGGAGATCCGACAGGCAAAATCCGCGGTCCAGGCAGCGGAAGCGGACGCCAACATCGCCGAGCGAACGGCCCGGCGTTTGGCCTCGTTGGTGGCCTCCAGCGCTGTCTCCCGGCAACAGGCCGATGAGGCTGCGGCCAGTGCCAAATTGACCAAGGCGCGATTGCAGGAGGCCCGGGAAGCCTTGAAATTGGCGCTTGCCGGGCCGCGGCAGGAAGATATTGCGGCGGCCAAGGCAACCTTGCAGGCATATGAGGCCGCGCTGGGTCTGGCAGAAAAGCAACTGACCGATGCCAACCTGTATGCCCCGGTGGACGGGATTATTCAGGACCGGTTGCTGGAGCCTGGCGACATGGCTTCGCCCAGCCGACCGGTCTATACGGTGGCGCTTGATGAGTCTCTTTGGGTCCGGACCTATGTCTCGGTGCCGGATCTCGGTAAGGTGCGGCTCGGCATGGCGGCTCTGGTGAGTACCGACAGTTACCCTGCGAAACGCTATCGGGGTTGGGTCGGCTATATTTCGCCCACCTCGGAATTTACGCCCAAAGCGGTGGAAACCACCGAAGTCCGCACCAGTCTTGTGCATCAACTCCGCGTCTATATCTGTGACGGCCAGGGAGACGAGTTGCGTCTCGGCATGCCGGCTACCGTCTCCATTCCCCTTACGCAAGCTGATTCGTCCAGGCCCCTGGGGGCCAATCCCTGCGGGAAGCAGTAATGCCCCCGGCTTTGCCGACACCGTCCGCGGCCGGAGAGGCTGGCCGCGACCAGCACGTCCTGACCTTTGCCGCGGTCAACAAGACCTTTCCCGCCATGCCTCGTCCCATTTCGGCCCTGACCGACATTTCCATCACGGTGCGTGCCGGGGAAGTCACCGGTCTCATCGGGCCTGACGGTGCAGGGAAAACCACGTTGATGCGCCTTGCCGCCGGTCTGCTTATCCCGGATTCCGGGCACATCACGGTATTGGGGATGGACGTGGTGCAGAACCAACAGACGGTCCAGGCGTCCATCGGCTATATGCCCCAGCGTTTTGGTCTGTACGAAGATCTGACCGTGCAGGAAAATCTGGATCTCTATGCGGATTTGCAGGGCGCGCCGGTGGCGGAACGACCGGCGCATTATGAGGAACTGTTGCGGATGACGGGCCTTGGCCCCTTTCTCGATCGGTTGGCAGGCCGCCTTTCCGGGGGGATGAAGCAGAAGCTTGGCCTGGCCTGTACCCTGGTGCGTCCCCCCCGTCTTTTGCTGCTCGATGAGCCGACGGTGGGAGTGGACCCGGTCTCGCGTCGGGAACTGTGGGCCATTGTCTACCGACTTACCCAGGAACAGGGAATGAGCGTCTTGCTTAGCACCGCCTATCTGGACGAGGCGGAGCGATGCCACCAGGTCTTGCTCCTCAACGAGGGGCGTTTGCTTGGTTCCGGGCCACCGGGAAGCTTCAGTCGCCCGCTGTCGGGACGGACCTTTGTGTTGACCGTTCCAGCCGGGGAAAGAAGGCGGGTGCTGGAAACGGTGAGCGGGCAGACCGGGATCACTGATGCGATAATCGCCCGACAGGGGGTGCGCGTGGTGACCGAGACTCCGGAGATGCCACCGCTTGCGCAATTGTTTCCCTCCCTGCCGGCGGTAGGAGTGGAGGCGGTGCCCCCCTCGCTGGAGGATGGTTTTGTCGCTTTGCTCCACGAAGACAAGGCCAGGCCGCGGCAAACCAAGACACTTCAGGTGGCCTCTGCCGGTGGGGCCCTCCCGCCGGGAGGGGGCGATGGGCCGGTGATCGCGGTGCATGATGTGCAACGTCGTTTCGGAGATTTTTATGCCGTGAAAGGGGTGAGCTTTGAGGTGCGCCGGGGCGAGGTCTTTGGCTTGCTGGGGGCCAATGGCGCGGGAAAATCGACGACCTTTCGCATGCTGTGCGGACTGCTGCCCGCTTCCGCCGGCGATCTCCGCGTGGCCGGTGTGGACCTGCGGCAGGCATCGGCCACGGCCCGAGCGCGAATCGGGTACATGTCCCAGAAATTTTCTCTCTATGGCAATCTGAGCGTCCGGCAGAATCTGGATTTCTTCAGCAGCGCCTATAATCTCGCTGGCAACCATCGGCGTCAGCGGCTCGATTGGGCGCTTGAGACCTTCGATCTCGCGCCGCTCGCCGAGACCATCAGCGGCGGGTTGCCGCTGGGCTACAAACAACGGCTTGCCCTGGCCTGTGCCCTCATGCATGAGCCGGATATTCTCTTCCTGGACGAGCCCACCTCCGGGGTCGATCCCCTGGCGCGCCGCGAATTTTGGCATCACATCAATATGCTGGCCGCCCAGCAGGTGACCGTGCTGGTCACCACCCATTTTATGGAGGAAGCGGAATACTGTGATCGGTTGGCAATCATGGCGGAAGGGAGCCTACTGGCTCTCGGCACTCCGGAGGAGATCAAGAACCGGGCCCGGTCGGCGGATCGACCCGATCCGGACATGGAGGATGCCTTCATTCACCTGATTACCGTCCGGGAGCAAGAGGTGGCGGCATGAACGAGCGGGCGACAGCCGGCCGGATGGGCAGTGCCATGCGTCTGCGCGGCCTGATGCGCAAGGAATTTCTCCAAATCATCCGCGACCCGAGCAGTGTGGCTATCGCCTTTCTGCTGCCCGTGGTGCTGCTCTTTCTCTTCGGCTACGGGGTATCCCTTGATGCCGAGCACGTTCCCCTCGCGCTCGTGGTGGAGCAGCCAAGTGCGGATACGGCGACGCTGACCGGCGCGTTTCACGGTTCACGCTATTTTGCCCCGGTCCATTTTTCCACCATGCAGGAGGCGGAAGCAGCCCTTATGGCGAACCAGGTCCAGGCCATTGTCCGACTGCGGGGAGATTTTGCCCGAGAGTTGCGCAGCCCGGCCGGTGCCCCCATTCAGGTTATCGTCAACGGCGTGGACGCCAACAACGGACGGTTGATTTCCGGCTACGTGGAGGGGGTGTGGAGCGGCTGGCTCCAGGAGTGGGCAACCCAGCAGGGCATGACGTCCCTCTTTCCGGTGGAGGTCGAACAGCGGGTCTGGTTCAATGCGGAATTGCGGAGCCGAAATTTTTTGGTGCCGGGGTTGATCGCCGTGATCATGACCCTGATCGGCGCCCTGCTGACGGCCCTGGTCATGGCGCGCGAGTGGGAGCGCGGGACCATGGAGAGCCTGCTGGTGACGCCGGTGGCCATGCGGGAGGTGCTGTTGGGTAAGTTGGTGCCTTATTTCCTGCTGGGCATGGGCGGCATGTCGCTTTCGGTGGCCATGGCGGTATGGCTTTTTGCCGTGCCGCTCCGGGGCTCGCTTTTCGTCTTGTTCGCCGCGGCCGCGCTTTTTCTCCTGGTTGCTCTCGGCATGGGCCTCTTGATTTCCATCCTCACCAAGGACCAGTTTGTGGCCGGCCAGGTCGCCATTGTCGTCACCTTCCTGCCCGCCTTCATCCTTTCCGGTTTCATCTTCGATGTGGGCAGCATGCCTTTCCCCGTCCAGGTGATCACCCACCTTATTCCTGCCCGCTATTTTGTGGCGATCCTGCAATCTGTTTTTCTGGCCGGCAACATCTGGTCGGTGCTCTGGCCCAACGCCCTGGCGCTTGCGGTTATGGCCTTCTTTTTTCTCGGTATGAGCAGGCGGAAAACCAGGAAAAGTTTGGAGTAGGCGGCCATGTGGAAACGGATCGCCGCGTTGGTGCGTAAGGAATTCCTGGCCCTGCTCAAGGACAAGAAGAGTCGGCTGGTGCTTATCGTGCCGCCCTTTCTCCAGCTCCTGGTCTTTGGCTATGCGGCGACCTATGACCTGAAAAACGTCCCCTATGCCGTGTATAACGAAGACCGGGGGGCGGCGTCCCGCCAGCTGTTGGCAGGTTTTTCCGGCTCCCCCAATTTTTCCCTTAAGGCCACGGTCGACCATGACGGCCAGATCGCACCCCTGATCGAGGGCAAAAAGGTGCTGCTCGTCCTCCACATCGGGCCGCAGTTCAGCCGCGATCTGGCGCTTGGCAATACCGCCTCGTTACAGGCCGTTGTCGATGGGCGGGACTCCAACACCGCCATGATCCTGCTGAATTATGTGCGGCAGATTGTTTTTTCCTTCAACCGGCAGCAAATGGTTGCACAGGGCCGGGCGTCACTGCCGGCGCGACTGGTGACCCGTGCCTGGTTCAACCCCAACCTGGAGAGCCGCTGGTTCATCGTGCCGGGTATCGTGGGCTTGCTGACCTTGGTGGTTACCCTGTTGGTGACCGCCCTGTCCGTGGCCAGAGAGAGGGAGCAAGGCACCTTTGACCAACTGCTGGTCACGCCGCTCACCCCCTTTGAAATCCTGATGGGCAAGACGCTGCCCGGTTTCTGTATCGGCAGCCTCGAGGCCACCTTGGTCACCCTGGTCGCGGTTTTCTGGTTCAAGGTGCCGCTTCTTGGCAGTTTGCTGACCTTGTATGTCGGCATCCTGCTTTTCCTTCTTTCCGCCATCGGCGTCGGCCTGATGATCTCCTCCCTGGCCGTCACTCAACAGCAAGGTCTGCTCGGCGCCTTTCTCTTTTTGGTGCCGGCCATCATCCTCTCGGGGTTTTCGACCCCGATCGCCAACATGCCCCCCCTGGTACAGCAGATAACCTTGCTGAACCCCATGCGCTATTTCCTCGTTATCCTGCGCGGGGTCTTCCTGGAGGGCACCCCGTTTGCGTTGCTCATTCCCCAGTTCTGGCCGCTGGCCGTTATTGGGATTGCGAACATGTTGGCGGCGGCCTGGCTGTTCCGCCACCGCATGTATTGAAGGGGCAAGGGCAGGAGGGCGTTCAGTGGATGGTGGCCAGGTAATCCATGGTTTCGCGGGCCAGGGCGATATCGTCGATGAGCAGGGAGACTTCGTGGTTGTGGGTGAGGGCTGCCTGGGTCAGGTTGTGGCTGCCGACAAAGACGAGATGGCCGTCGATCACCACCACTTTGGCGTGGGTGGTGGTCTCCGGCGAGTCGAAGCGGACATCGATCCGGTTGTTGCGCAGCAGTTGCGCCGTCTTTTCGTTTTCCCGGTTCACCTCCTCGTCATAGCCTGATTTCTCCAGCAGCACCTCGATCCGCACCCCCCGGCGGCGGGCGTCGATGAGCGCCCGGGCCAGTTGGACCGGCCGGTTGTCCGGCGTATCCCCGGTCTTGAAGAGGAACATGGCGATCGCGATGTGTTGCCGGGCTTCGCCGATGCCCTGGAGCAGGGCAGGGAAGTAGTTGCCATCCGCCAGCACCTGCATCTCGCCCGGCCGCAGGCTGAGGTGGCGGGAAGGGGGGAGATCTTGGAAGGGGATGCGATTGCGGGCTGCGCTGCCCTTGGAGGGCGAACCGTCATGAAGGGTGGTGGTCCCGCTGAGGATAAGGTAGGGACGGACTGCGGCCAGGGCGCTTTCGCCGATGAGTTTGCCGGACAGGAGTTGGTCGACCGACCGGAATGGCCCGTGCTGGCGTCGGTAGTCGCTGATGGCCTTGGCGCGGACCTGGCCGATGGCGGGCAGCATCTCCAACTGCTCCACCGTGGCCGTGTTGAGGTTGAGCTGGCCGTCAAGGGCGAAGGTGGCTGGCGGCGCGCTGAGGCACAGGAGCGCGACAAGCAGTGCCATAGCCGGATATCGGATTGCCTGGCGGCTCATCGGCGCTCCTTTTGGGGGTGGAATGGGGCTGGGCTCAGCCTTGCGGCCACCAAGCCACGCCCAGCCGGCGGATGAGGTTGAAGCCGCCGCCCAGCACCAGGTTGTTGGTGAGCCCCACGCTGTCGAGGAAGATCTGGATCTCCGACGAGCGGGTGCCGGCATCGCAGATGATGCACATGGTCTTGTCCTTGGGCAGCTCCTGGCGGCGGGCCCGGATGTCGACATAGGGCACCGAGATCCATTTGTCTGCGCCGAAGCGCTCGACAAAGACCTTGGCCTCGTTGGGATGGCGGATGTCCAGGGCCACCCAGTCGGGCTGGCTGGCGAAATCATCCATCCAGTCGAGGAATTCCTTGACCGAAACATAGCGGAGGCGGCCGGCCATGAGGTTGTCCGCCACGTTGGCGGTGGCGTTCAGGGCGTCGAGGGCGGTGGCAAAGGGCGGGGCATAGGCCATTTCGAGTTGGCTCATGTCGTCGATGGTGGCGCCCTGCATGATCATCGCCGCCGCGGCGTCGAGCCGGGTCAGGACCGCATCGCCCATGGGGCCGAAACCCTGCATGCCGAGCACCTTGCGGGTGCGCTTGTCGAAGACGAGGCGCAGCGGGATCACCGCCTGGGTCGGGAAGAAGTGGGCGCGGTCCGACTGGGCGGTGGTCACTGCCGCGGCGTCGAAGCCCTCGGCCAGGGCGGCGTCGAGCGCCAGGCCGGTGGCGCCGATGGCGCGTTCGAAGGCCTTCATGGTGAAGGTGCCGATCCACCCCTTGTAGACGGTGGGGATGCCGGCCAGGTTGTCGCCGACGATGCGGCCTTCCTTGTTGGCGAGCGAGCCCATGGGCGCGATCCCCTTCTTGCCGGTGAGGATGTTCTTCACCTCGATGCAGTCGCCGGCCGCGTAGATGTTGGGGTCCGAGGTCTGCAACCGGTCGTTCACCACGATGTTGCCCTGGGGCGAGACCAGGAGCCCGGCCGCTTGGGCGAGTTCGCTCCGGGCCCGCACGCCCACCGCCATGATGACCAGATCCGCGTCCAGCGTCCGCTGGGCAGTGACCACCCTTTTTACCTTGCCGTTTTCACCCTCGATGGCGGTGGCCGATTCCTTGGTGAAGACCGCCACCCCTTTCTCCTTCAGGTGGGTTTCGAGCATGCGGGCAAAGTCCCAGTCCACCAGGCGGGGCAGGAGCTGCGGCATGAATTCGAGGATGGTGGTTTCGAGACCCCAGAGGTCGGCAAAGGATTCGGCCATCTCGATGCCGATGGCGCCACCGCCGATCACCACCACCTTGCCCACCTCTCCCTTGGCGACCCGCTCCTTGATGGCCACGGCCTTGTGGAGATCGCTGACCGTGAAGACGCCGTCGAGGTCCGCCCCCGGAATCGGCAGGACATTGGGCTTGCTGCCGGTGGTGAGCACCAGCTTATCGTAGGGCACCGACTCCTTGGCGCCGGTGGCGACGTTTTCCACCGCCACGCTCTTGGCTTTGCGGTCGATGGCCAATGCCCGGGTGCTGGTCATGGTCTTGACCCCCTTGGCCTTGAGGAAGAAGGCCTCGTCGCGGGTCATGTGGAAGCTGGTGTTGCGGAGTTCCTTTTCGTCCGAGACGTCGCCGGAGACGAAATAGGGGATGCCGCAGCCACCGTAGGAGATGAGGTTGTCTTGGTCGATGATGGTGACCTCGGCCTCGGGCATGAGGCGCTTGACGCGGCAGGCGGTTTTGGGGCCGGCGGCGACCCCGCCGATGATGACGATTTTCTGGGCCATGGCGATTACCTCGTATGTCAATGGATCAAATGGGGTTTCTTGCACCGGAGATACCCGGTCAACCTATCGCGGGTCACGGTTCCTGTCAAACCTTTCAGGGCGTATGTTAACATTTTATTATTTTCTTAAATTCTCGCTTGACAGGAAGGGCTATTTTCCCTACATACTGAACATATGCACAGAATGCACCCTTTTTTTCGTTCCGGCTGAGGGGTCACGGGAGGTTGAGGCATGGGCCCGAGTTTGCGCCTTGCCGCCGAGGGCAGATGTATAAATATGATGAAGAGGAGATGGACCATGGCAACACTACGGATTGCAGTACCATCCAACGCACCGGGCGGACTTGAGGCCGCTCGATCGGACCATTTCGGTCATTGCGACCTGTTCACGCTGGTGGCCATCGAAAACGGGCAGGTGGCGGGAGTCGAGACCGTGAACAACATCGCCCACGAGGCAGGTGGCTGCATGGCGCCGGTGGGCCTGTTGAAGGACAAGGGAATTGACGCCATCGTGGTCGGCGGCATGGGGGCGCGACCCCTGGCGGGTTTTGCCAGCGTCGGCATCACGGTCTATTTCGCGGCCCAGCCGGTGTTTGGCAGCGTCAGGGCGGTGGTGGATGGTTTTCTGGGGAATCAGCTGGTGGTCATGCAGCCGACCCAGGCCTGCCAGGGCCATGGCAACTGCCACGGCCAGGGGTAGACTTTCTATTTGCTCACCGGAGGCGGAGGCTCTGATGCGGCAATGGCCGCATGGCCCTCCTCCTCGTCGATGACGAGTGCGGCGCCTTGGGTGAGGGCGGTGGCCACCTTGCGGCGGGCGGCGGCAAGCAGCCGCTGCACGGTGCCGCGGGAAACCCCCATCCGTTCCCCGGCCTCCTCCTGAATCAGACCTTCCATGTCGCAGAGGCGCAACGCCTCCAGTTCGTCGCGATGCAGCACGATGCGTTCCAGTTCTGAAAGTGGGGTGCCGGTCGGCTTGAAGGCCCTGCCGCAGAAGGGGCCTTGGCAGCGGCGGCGTTTTTTTGGGCGTGGCACGGGCGGCTCGCTTGGTGGTAAGGGCTTTTGATTCTCTCTTTTCGTCCATCATACCTCGTATTGGCGCCACCGTAAATCAGGGAAGCGAGAAGTTTGTCAGCAAAAGAATGGCGTCGTGAAAACGGACAGGGTCCGAAGGCCGCTATCGCCTGTCAGGACCGGGAAAAACCGGGAATATCCGGCCGCGGTTTTTCGTTGTGTTTTTTGTTGACAAAGGGGGGAGGGCCGTATATTGTCCTCGAATCTGAATTCCCATTCAGAAAAATTCGGTTTCTTTTCTCACTCTGCAGCAACCGGCTGGTGGCTGGAGTACTTCTCGCATCCAGCACGGTTTTCTGCGGCGTGAATGAGGGTATTTTTCAAATAACTTTTCCAAGGAGGATTTGACGATGTCGAAGCACGATACGCCAATGATGGACGATCTTGAGAAGGGTCCATGGCCGAGCTTTGTCTCCGACCTTAAGCGGCAGGCTGCAAAGAGCCCGCAGTGTTGGGACATCCTGGGTCAGATGGAGCAGTCCTACAAGGACAAAATCACCCACTGGAAGCACGGCGGTATCGTCGGCGTCTTCGGGTACGGCGGCGGTATCGTTGGCCGTTACTCCGACCTGCCGGACAAGTTCCCCGGCGTTGCCCACTTCCACACCGTTCGTCTGAACCAGCCGTCCAGCAAGTTCTACACCACCGAGATCCTCCGCAAGCTGTGTGATCTGTGGGAGAAGCGCGGTTCCGGTATGACCAACTTCCACGGTTCCACCGGCGACCTCGTTCTGCTCGGCACCAAGACCGACGAACTGGAGCCCCTGTTCTACGACCTGACCCACGACCTGAACTGGGACTTGGGTGGTTCCGGCTCCAACCTGCGTACCCCGGCGAACTGCATCGGCAAGTCCCGCTGCGAGTGGGCCTGCTACGACACCGACGCCGTCTGCTACGCCATGACCATGAAGTACCAGGACGAAATTCATCGTCCGGCCTTCCCCTACAAGTTCAAGTTCAAGTTCTCCGGTTGCCCGAACGACTGCGTTGCGGCCATCGCCCGTTCCGACCTGGCGGTTATCGGTACCTGGCGTGATGCCATCCGCATCAACCAGGCCGAGGTGAAGAACTACATCAGCGGCGCCAACAAGCCGAATGGCGGTGCGCACTCCAAGGGTAGCAAGTTCGACATCCAGAAGGAGGTCATCAGCCTCTGCCCCACCGGTTGCATGTGGATGGAAGGCGACACCCTGAAGATCGATGACGCCGAGTGCACCCGCTGCATGCACTGCCTGAACGTCATGCCGAAGGCGCTGCGCCCCGGTACCGATCAGGGCGCGACCATCATGATGGGCGCCAAGGCCCCGATCCTCGACGGTGCCCAGCTCGCCACCATGATCTACCCCTTCATCAAGCTGGATGCCGAGAACGAGTTCGAAGGCCTGGTCGAGATCATCGAGAAGGTTTGGGACTGGTGGATGGAGAACGGCAAGAACCGCGAGCGTCTTGGTGAGACCATGCAGCGCATCAGCCTGCCGGTCTTCCTCCGCGTTCTCGAGGTCGAGCCGATTCCGCAGCACGTGAAGGAGCCCCGCTCCAACCCCTACGTCTTCTGGCGTGAGGAGGAGGTTGAGGGTGGCTGGGAGCGCGACGTGAAGGAGTTCCGCAAGCGCAATGCGATGTAATCTGGGAACGTACTAAGTATCTAAGGACTCATTACCATATAAGGAGGTTAGTCATGGGTTACGATCCACAAAATCCGATGAAGGACAGGATTACCGATATTGGTCCTCCACATTACGAAGGCATGATGCCCAAGGTTATCAATGAGAACCGCGGCAAGTGGCTCTATCATGAGATTGTTCAGCCTGGCGTGCTGAAGCACGTGAGCGAGACTGGCGCCGAGTGCTACACCGTACGCGTGGGTTCTGCCCGTCTGCTCTCCGTCGAGTTCCTCCGCGAGACCTGCGACATTGCCGACAAGTTCTGCGACGGCCATGTCCGCTGGACCACCCGCAACAACATCGAGTTCATCACGGACTCCGAGGCCAAGATGAAGGCGATGGTGGAGGATCTGAAGGGCCGTGGCAACCGCTTCCCGGTTGGCGGCACCGGCGCCTCTGTTTCCAACGTGGTACATACCCAGGGCTGGATTCACTGCCATACCCCGGCGACCGACGCCTCCGGCGTGGTCAAGGCCGTTATGGACGCCCTGTTCGATCATTTCGTCAGCATGGACCTGCCGGCCAAGTGCAAGGTTGCTCTGGCCTGCTGCCTCAACATGTGCGGTGCGGTACACTGTTCCGACATCGCCATCCTCGGCATCCATCGTAAGCCGCCGATGGTCGACCACGACGCCATCACCGGCGTCTGCGAGCTGCCGCTGGCTATCGCCGCGTGTCCGCTCGGTGCCGTAAAGCCCCACACCGCGAAGAACTCCGCTGGTGAGGAAGTCAAGACCGTGAAGGTTAACGCCGAGCGTTGTATGTTCTGCGGTAACTGCTACACCATGTGCCCGGCGATGCCGCTGGCCGATCCGGAGGGTGACGGTATCGCCATCCTGGTGGGCGGCAAGGTATCCAACAGCCGCAAGGGTACGGCCTTCTCCAAGTTGGTCATCCCCTTCCTGCCGAACAATCCGCCGCGCTGGCCCGAGGTTGTTGATACCGTCAAGGGTATCCTCGAGACCTGGGCGAAGAACGCCAACAAGTACGAGCGTATTGGCGAGTGGGCCGAGCGGATTGGCTGGGAGAAGTTCTTCGAGCTGACCAAGATTCCGTTCACCGAGAAGAGCGTCGATGACTACCGTCTGGCCTATGATACCTGGCGGACGACCACCCAGTTCAAGTTCACCAGCCATACCAAGTAACAACAACCTGATTAAAGGAGTTTCGTTATGGCAATGAGCAAGGAAGAACTGAAGGCAGCGATCCTGGACAAGGCGATGAAATCCCCGAAGCCCCAGCTGTATGTAAAGGATTTCTACGCCTGCGATCCGGACGCCAAGCCGCGCGACGTGAAGAACGCCGCCAACGATCTGGTGAAGGAAGGTAAGATGACTTTCTGGTCTTCCGGCAGCACCACGATGTACGCTGCCAAGGGTCGTGCCAAGGACGAAGAGAGCCGCGGTACCTGATTCACGGCGTTATTGCAGTCTGTATGCAAAAGGGGCGGAAGGTAAAACCTTCCGCCCCTTTTTTATTGCCGAGACAATAACCGCTGGGAACCAGCCTGGAGGTGGTCGGATTAGATAGATCCCTTCTCTGCGGCCGCGGCCTTCTGGAGGAGGGTCTCGGCGTGGCGGCTGTGTTTGAAGCTCTGGTGGATGTTGGCGGCGGTGCGGTAGGCGTCGGCCGCCTTGGACCGCTCGCCCATGTCGAGGTACATCTCGGCCATCTCCTCGAAGACCTGGACCGCGCCGCCGGGGTTGTTGAAGTCGCGGTAGACATCGAGCAGGTCGGCATAGATAGCCATGGCCTCGGTGTATTGCTTGAGACCTCGGTGGGTGCGGGCGAGTTTCCGCTTCATGTAGGTCATGCTCAACTCGTCGCCAGGGGTGGCGGCGATGGCAAAGGCGCGTTGGAAGTGGGTAAGGGCGGCGGCGAAGTCGCCCCGCTCGCAGCAGATATCGCCGAGCCGGTCCGCGGCATTGGCAATGCCCTTGTCGTTCTTCTCCTCTTCGAATCCGCGCAGGGCATTGTGGAAGGCGTTGGCCGCCTGGGGCATATCCTTTTCCTTGAAAAAGCGGAGGCCCTCTTCAAGGTCGAGCTGGGCCTGGGTCTTGGGTTCGTTTTTCGTGGTCTCGTTTTCCGTGTTCACGCGGTTTCTCCTTTACTGCGGATGAGGGCGAGGGCCTGGCGGCAGAGCTCACCAATGGTGGTTGTTACTGGCTGGCCCTTTTCGTAGATGGTGACCGGGATATCGAGGTCGGTCAGAGGGACGATCCGCAGTTCCACTTCCGTGGCCCGGATGCGTCCCATGAGCCGGATTGCCAGAGCCTTGGCCACCGGATCCGGCGAATCGAGAAAGGAAAAGAGCTGGTAGAAGGGGAGGTTGCGGACGAGATCCGGCCGTTTCTCGGCAATGGTCCCCAACGCCCACAGTACCTGATTGCGGTTGGTGGGGTGACTGAGGTAGCGCAGGAGGTGGCGGGTAAAGGCGCCGAAGATGTCGGGCCGGCCTGCGATAATGGAGCCGATGGTCTCCACCAGCCCCCAGTGGGTGGCGGCGGAGTCGGAACTCGCCTCAAAGAGGCGGTGCAGCAGATCGCTCACCGGCCCTGGCTGGCGGGTGGAAAAACGGGAGCAGACCTGGCCAATCAGATACGCCACCTGCCACCGCTTGGCCTCGTCCGGGTCGTAGAGCAACCGCTGCATGAACCAGAGGGTCTTGACGTCGTCGAAGACGAGGTCGACGAGGCCGTCGATATTCCCGGTCTCCACCAGCTGGCGTACGGTGGTCTTGCTCGCCTTTTGCCGCACCCGTTTGGGATCGCGGTCCGGCTCCATGGCCGGCATATCGGTTGCGGCAACGGCAACGGGCGGCGTTGTGTCCGCCTTTTTCGCGGCCACGCGCTGGGCAATCTCGCTGATGTCCTTGTGCAGCCGGACAAAGTAGATCACCCCCCGCACATAGCGGCCGTCGATGTGTTTCTGCTCCAGCACTTGGTGGGAGAGTTCGTCATAGTTTTCGATGCGGCCGGTGAGGTAATCTTTTTCCGGCTCCAGTTCCCAGGCCAGATCCCAGTCGTCGTTGCAGGCATAGACCAGGGCCTCGACCATGGCGGCGCCGACGTTATGGCCGGTGGGGTCGCAGGTATAGACCGCGCCGCATTGGCAGGAGCCGACATTGAACTCGCCGAGCTTGCGCTGCACCGGCGGCTGCGGTTTGCCGATATTCTGCCCGCAGAAAGGGCACCACGGCGGCATCTTGAGTTCGGCTTTCTTCATGCCAGCTCTTGCCGGATGGCGGTAAGGAAGCGCGGATCCACCGGATACCCCAGGGCCTGGGCCTTTTCCGCCGCCGCCAGCGCCTTTTCGGGCTGTTTCTGGTAGAAGAGGGCCACGGCCAGATTGTTATGGGCCATGGCGAAATCGGGGTTGAGTTTGATCCCCTCCCTGGCTGCCTTTTCCGCCAGGTCGAACTCGCCGGCCATGATGTGGGCGGTGGCCATGTTGACCCAGGCGGTGATCATCTTGGGATCGTGCTGGACCGCCTCCTGATAGGCGGCAATGGCCTTCTCGGCCTCGCCCTTCTGCTGCCAGATCAAACCGAGGTTGGCGTGGGCCTGGGCCAGGGTGGGCAGCACCGCGATGGCCTTCTGATTGACCGCCAGGGCCTTGTCGAGTTCGCCCTGCTCGAAATAGAAGGCGCCCAGATTGATATAGGCCTCAATGGAATGGTCGTCGAGTTCCAGGCATTTGTGGAGTTCGCGCAGGGCATCCGCGGTACGACCGGCCTTGCGGTAGACCAGGGCCAGGTGGTGATGGGCGATGACGTTATTGGGTAACTCCGCGCACTTCGCTTCCAGTTCCGCGATGACGGCAGAGAGATCTTCCTGTTTCTTGTTCTGTTCGGTCATGGTGGGTTTTCCTCAACTCAGATGATGATGCAGCCGGCAGGCAAAGGCCAGGGGGACCGCATGCGATTTCACAAACGCCAGCCCTATACATAAGCACCGGTGGCGTGGTTGGCAAGCGTGGCCCGCAATCCTACCACACGGGAGTCCTGGCGTCAAAGTCTTTGAAATAGTGTGCAAAATAAAATTTCACCTTTTGCTAAAAAAGCATGGAAATTTTATGGGCGGTCGTGTACCTCCCTAGCAGGAGCACGGCCACACAGGCCAGAACCACGGAAATCCGGAGAAAATGGCGGTGACACAGGAAAAAAGAGCCAGAGGACTGGTAGTGGCCGGCATGGGCGGCGGCACCGGTAAGAGCGTGGTGGCGGTGGGACTGGCCGCCGCCCTGGCGCGCCAAGGGTTGCGGGTCGCCCCCTTCAAGAAGGGACCGGATTACATCGATGCCGGCTGGCTCTCCCTGGCGGCTGGCCGCCCCTGCTACAACCTCGATCCCTATCTGATGTCGGCCGAAGCAATGCTTGCCTCCTTCGGCCAGCACGCGCCGGGCGCCGATGTGGTCCTGGTGGAGGGCAACCGGGGGCTCTACGACGGCGTGGATGTGGAGGGGCGCTTCAGCACCGCCGAGCTGGCCAAACTGCTGCGGCTGCCGGTGCTGCTGGTGGTGGACTGCACCAAGACCACCCGGACGGTGGCGGCCCTGGTGCTGGGCTGCCGGGAGATGGATCGCGAGGTGCATATCGCCGGGGTGGTGCTGAACCGCATCGGCAGCAGCCGCCATGAGGCGCTAGTGCGCGAGGCGGTGGAGCGTTATACCGGCATCCCGGTGGTGGGGGCCATCCCCCGTTCGCGGCACGATGTCTTTCCCCAGCGTCATCTCGGCGTCACCCCGACTCCGGAGCACGGCGCCGCCGATGCGGCCATCGGTGCCCTGGCGGAGCGGACCGCCCAATATCTCGATCTGGCGAAGATTGGCGACCTGTTGGGCGAGGTGGAGCCGGTGGCCATGCCTGCCGCCGCCCCGATCCCGGCCGGCACCAAGGTCCGCATCGGCTATCTCAAGGACGCCGCCTTTCAGTTTTACTATACCGAGAACCTGGAGGCGCTGGCCGCGGCCGGCGCCGAACTGGTGGCGATCAATGCCCTTACGGCCGAGACCCTGCCCGCCATCGACGGTCTCTATATCGGCGGCGGCTTCCCCGAGACCTCGGCCCGTGAACTGGCTGCCAACGCCGGCTTCCGTGCCTCAATCAAGGAGGCGGCTGCAAAAGGGCTGCCGATCTATGCCGAATGCGGCGGCCTCATTTACCTGGGCGAGCGGTTGACCCTCGACGGTGTCGATTACCCGCTGGTCGGCCTCTTTCCGATCCATTTTTCCCTGCAGCGCAAACCCCAGGCCCACGGCTACACGGTGCTGATGGCCGAGGCGGCCAATCCCTTCTATGCCCAGGGCGAGACCATCAAGGGCCACGAGTTCCGCTACAGTCGGGTGGAGCATTACGGCGGCGATCCGGCCAGGCTCGCCTTCCGCATGGAGCGGGGGGTGGGATTCATGGCCGGCCGCGACGGCCTGGTCATGCAGAATGTCCTGGCTCTCTACACCCACATCCACGCCCTCGGCACCCCGCAATGGGCGCCGGCCCTGGTCAAGGCGGCGCAAACCTTCCGCTTGGCGCGCGGCTGATCGGTCTGGGCGCCGGGGCGTCATCTGCTTGACAAATCTTTTCCCCCTTGCCAAGCTGGTTCATCTGGTCGGCAACTCTGTCGGCCACCAACCAAAAAAACAAACGCGAGGAGGGGCTGATGCAACGGGTAGGCGTCTGGTGTAGTCTGGGAGTGGTCGGTGTGCTGTGTCTTGCTGGAACGGCGAAGGCGGATGATTCCATCAAGGAGGGCCGGTGGGAGTTCACCACCGAGGTGCAGATGGAGGGCATGCCCCAGATGCCTGAGCTGCCGCCGGGAGTGAAGTTGCCGCCGGGCATGTCCATGTCCGCCAAGGGCAACACCATGCGGACGACCATGAACAAGTGTGTCACCAAACAGGACATGGTGCCGTCCGACGAGGGTAAGAAAAACTGCAAGGTGACCAAGATGGACCGCCGCGGCAACACGGTTACCTGGAGAGTGGAGTGCCAAGAGGGCGGGACCCGGACAACCGGCGACGGTACCGCGACCTACACGGGCAACACGATGCAGAGCCGGATGACCATGACCACCCAGAGCGGCGGACACTCCACCAGGCAGGAGATGAAAACCACCGGCAGGTATCTGGGCGCCTGCGTGAAATAGCGCGGCACGCGGCCCAAGGCGAGGGGGGGGTGGCGCTCTCTCAGTGAGAGGCGGTGGAGCCGAGGACCTTGGCGATGATCTTGGCCTTGGCGGCCTCGTCGAGATCGGCCTTATGCCAGTGGATGAACTGCTCGGTCACGCGGGTGTAAGCGCCGTTGTCCGCCTTGCACTGGTCGCAGACGGAAAGGGCCTCGTCGCGGTAGGTGATGACCTTGCTGGCCGGTTCACCGTCCCGGTTCACCGCCGCCATCTTCCGGCAGCCGCAATCCAGGCGGATGACCGCGACGCCCACCGCGTCGGGGCTGCCTTCGATGATGCCGCCGATCATCGCCTCTTCGGATTTCGCCGCCGCCTGTTGCGGGGTGAGTTGCTTGGTGCCGCCTTTCTTGATTTTGTGCGCCATCGTCATCTCCGCCAGCTTGGGGGTCGTTTGGGAAAGCGTCATGGTAAATGATCGCCCAAGGCTGGTCAACCATATTTCGGCCGGGGGCCTTGCAATGGCCTATCCTTTGAGATGACTGGGCATTCCGCTGGGTTAAGGCTTTTTCTGTTGACAAAAAAATGGCGGTGAATTAGAGGGAGTTGGGTACGGTATTCATACGGAGAGAGCGGGCCAGGGAGCCTTTGCTGCTCCGGGCCTATAACAATTTTATGTCAACGGAGGTAGTATCATGTGGCAGATCGAGGTAGACAAGGACAAGTGCGTCGGTGATGAGGAGTGCGTCAATGCTTGCCCGGCGCAGGTATACGAGATGGTTGATGGCAAGGCCGAACCGGTGAACTCCGATGAGTGCCTGGGTTGCGAGACCTGCGTTGAGGTCTGCCCCCAGAGCGCCATCACCGTTACCGAGGTGTAACGTCTCACCGTTGCGTACGAAGTCCACGCGACTGAGAGGCATATCTCCTTTGCGGGAGATATGCCTTTCTTATTTGTACCGTTCCCCTTTATTGTGACGAACGCCACCCCTGGCCCCCCTCGGTGTCAGGTGGCGGCGGTTGCAGCGGAGGAAGGGCGTGAAAGGATTGAGCAGGCTCAAGCCGGCCGCGGCGATCAAGACCCAGTTGGTGGTTGCCGCCCTGTTGTGGAGTGCCATTGGCATCTTTCTGGTGGTTCGCGGTCTGCTGCTTTTTGAGGTGGTGACACCGTGGCCGTTGGTGGTGGCGGTGGCGGTGGGGCTGGTGAAGTCCCGTTTGGTGCTGGACCGCACCGCGCAAAAGAATCTCGCCCGCATCCTGGCGCGGGAGGAAGGAAGCTGCATCGGCGGCGTTTATTCCTGGCGCATGTGGGGGTTCATCGTGCTGATGATGCTCCTGGGGCGGCTGTTGCGGGCCTCCGGCCTGGCGGGCTGGATCGTCGGCATGGTCTATGTCGCGGTGGGTTCGGCCCTTTTTCGGTCGAGCCGTCTACTGTGGCGGCAATGGCGGTTGACGGCGACGAGTTGAGAGACGAGCATGGCAACGCCTTCCTATAACTGGGTTTCCGTCGATCTGGCGGCCCTGCGCCACAATTTTTCGGCACTCAAGGCGTGGGTGGGCCACACGGTGCAGGTGATGGCGGTAGTGAAGGCTGACGCTTACGGTCACGGCTTGGTGCCGGCGGCACAGGCCTTTGCCGCGGCCGGCGCCGAGACCTTTGGCGTGGCCGAGATGGAAGAGGCGGTGACGTTGCGGGAGGCCGGCCTTGGTGGTGAGATCGTGGTGCTGTTCGGCGCCCCGAGTATGGCGGCGGCCGAGGTGGTCCGCTACAACCTCAGCCCGGTGGTCTTCGGCCCCGAATCGTTGACTGCTTTGTCGCAGGCCGCGGTGGCCGCGCAGCAAGAGATCGGCGTCCACCTCAAGATCGATGTGGGCATGGGCCGGCTGGGGGTGTTGCCGGCCGAGGCCACGGCCATGGCTGCCGCCATTCAGGCCACGCCCGGGCTCTATGTCGCCGGGCTGCTCTCCCATTTCCCGCAGGCGGACCTGGCGCAGGGCGGTACCGAGGAACAGTACCACGCCTTCGCAAAGGTGCGCGACGCCGTTGCCGCCCTGGCCCCTCGCGCGTCGTTGGCCCACATTGCCAATTCCGCCGCGGTGCTGCGTTTCCTCAACACCCATGCCACCATGGTGCGACCGGGGATCAGTCTCTACGGGTATTATCCCTCGGCGGTCAGCATCCGGCCTGAGGTGACGTTCAAGCCGGCCATGGGTTTCCATACCCAGGTGTTGCAGGTCAAGGAGGTGCCGGTTGGCTATGGCGTCAGCTACGGCCACCGTTTCGTCACCCAGCGGCCGAGCCGTCTGGCCGTGTTGCCGGTAGGCTACGACGACGGCTATCTGCGCAGTCTTACCAACCGGGCCCAGGTGATTGTCCGCGGCCAGCGGGCGCCGGTGGTGGGCACCATCTGCATGAACGCCTGCATGGTCGATGTGACCGACGTTGCCGGGGTGACCCCTGGCGATGCCGTGGTCCTCATGGGTGAGAGCGGCGGCGAGACCATCGATGCCGACGAGATTGCCGGCTGGATGGGCACCATTTCCTATGAGGTGCTCTGTTTGTTTGGCTCGCGCAATCGACGGGTGTATAGTGGGGCGGCTGATGCCACACCGGGGAAGAGTGATTGCTAACGGCGTTGCGCCGGGTTTTTCGAGGGAATCATGATCAGAGCGCGTTTGAAGAAGAGGATTGACCACTGTTTTGCCCAAGGCACCGAGCTGGGTTACTGGACCGAGGCCGCGGCCGGGCTCTATGCGGTGGAGGAGCCCAAGCACGCGGGCCAGGGCGACTATGCCACC
Organism: Deltaproteobacteria bacterium; assembly: GCA_021802645.1. Classification (GTDB taxonomy): domain Bacteria; phylum Desulfobacterota; class Desulfobulbia; order Desulfobulbales; family Desulfurivibrionaceae; genus JAJZRJ01. The sequence continues at coordinate 34,774 of JAJZRO010000015.1, forward strand.
AACTTCGCCATGGTGGTGGCGGGCAAGGAAAAGAAAAAGCCCCGCGAGGTGGCGGCCCAGCTCGTGGAACTGCTCGCGGCCCATACCGACCTGCTCGCCAGAGTGGAGGTGGCGGGCCCCGGTTTCGTCAACTGCTTCCTGCAGGAGGGGGTCTGGCAGTCGGTGCTGCCGGAGATCTGCACCGCGGGCGACGCCTTTGGCAAGAGCGACATCGGCCGGGAGAAAAAGGTGCTGGTGGAATTTGTCAGCGCCAACCCCACCGGCCCCCTTTCCGTGGGCCACGGCCGGCAGGCGGTGCTGGGCGACGCCATCGCCCGGCTGCTTGAGGCCACTGGTCACCTGGTGACCCGGGAATATTACTACAACGACGCCGGCCGTCAGATGCGGGTCTTAGGCGAATCGACCCGGGCGCGGTACCTGGAGCAACTGGGACTGCCGTTTACCTTCCCGGAAGACGGCTACCAGGGCCAGTACATCCGCGACATCGCCCAGGAACTGATCAGCGAGCAGGGCGACCGTCTGAAGGAGGTGGCCGAGGTCGCGCCCTTCAAGGAGAAGGCCGAACAGGTCATCTTCGCCGACATCAACAACACCCTCGCCCGGCTCGGGATTCGCTTCGACAACTACTACAACGAGCACTCCCTTTACGAGAACGGCCTGGTGGACGATGTCATCGCCACCCTGCGGGCCAAGGGGCTCGTCTACGACAAGGACGGCGCGGTCTGGTTCAAGACCACCGAGTTCGGCATGGAGCAGGACCGGGTCATCGTGAAATCGACCGGCGAACCCACCTACCGGCTGCCGGACATCGCCTACCATCGCGAGAAGTTCCGCCGCGGCTACGACTGGATGGTGAACATCTTCGGCTCCGACCACATCGCCACTGTGCCGGACGTGCTGGCCGGGGTCAAGGCCCTGGGTTACGATCCGGCCAAGGTGACGGTGGTCATCCACCAGTTCGTGACGTTGCTGCGCGACGGCCAGCAGGTGAAGATGTCCACCCGCAAGGCCAACTTCGTCACCGTGGATGAGCTGCTCGACGAGGTCGGCCCCGACGTGGCGCGCTTCTTCTTCCTGATGCGCAAGGCGGACAGCCAGCTCGAATTCGACCTGGCCTTGGCCACCCAGCAGAGCCAGGAGAATCCGGTCTTTTACGTCCAGTACGGCAACGCCCGGCTGGCGAGCATTGCCAAGCAGGCGGCGGCCAAGGGTATAACGCGTGGCGAGCTGGCAGAAGCCTTGCTGGCGCGGCTGACCACCGAGGAAGAGCTCCATCTGCTCAAGGCGATGGCGGTCTTTCCGGCCCTGGTGGAGAGCGCCGCCGTGGCCCTGGAGCCCCACCGCATTGTTTTCTTCCTCCAGGAGCTTGCTGCGCACTTCCACAGTTACTACAATAAGCACCGGGTGATTTCCGAGGATGTCGACCTGAGCCGGGCGCGGCTCTGGCTCTGTGAAGCGTTGCGGATCGTTATCCGGAATGGGTTGACCTTGATCGGGGTGTCGGCCCCGGAAACCATGTAGGCGAAGCTATGGGCAACGGCGCTAAGAAAATCGCGTTTCGTTTCGAATTGAGCTGGGGCGGGATGTTCGGCCTGGTCGCGGTCTGCGGTGGCATCTTTGTGTGGCTCTTTTTCCTCGGGGTCTGGGCTGGGCAGACGGTCCTGCTGCCGCCCGCGGGAACGCAGTCGATCTCCTTCGCGCGGCTGACCGGCAAACCGGACACCAAGAACGATAAAAAGGCAAAGGCCGCGGCCATGGCCCCGGTCGCCAAGTCCGAACCGGCGGCGCCGCCGGTGGCGGCCAAGCCGGAAACGGCAGAACCTTCGTTTTTTTGCCTGCAGGTCGGGGCGTTCCGCGAGCAGGATTCGGCCAATCACGCCAAGGAAGAATGGGAGGCTCGAGGCCACAAAGCCTTTATCCAACCGGCCAGCGAAAACAGCGATGGCCTGATCCGGGTCTTTGTCGGCAAGTTTGAAAAGCTTTCCGAGGCCAATGCCCTCGCTGCCAAAATCGACCAGGAGGAGGGGGTGCAGACGTATGTCGCCCTGCTACCCGCCTCCAAGATCCATCTGCCGTAAGGGAAAGGGGAGGCGCCATGATCCGCAGCGCCCGTATGGCCGACGTGAAGGCCATCTACAATCTGCTGCACCATTTTGCCGCTAAGGGGTTGCTGCTCGGCCGGTCGCTCAGTTCGCTCTACGACCAGTTGCGGGATTTCAAGGTCTGTGCCGATACCGCCACCCTCGGCGACGACGCCCCGGTCATCGGGGTGTGCGCCCTCCACATCTGCTGGGAGAACCTGGCCGAGATCCGCTCGCTGGCCATCGCCGAAGAGGAACAGGGCAAGGGGTTGGGATCGCAACTGGTACGCGCCTGTCTTGATGAGGCCGAGAAGTTTGGCATCGGCCGTGTCTTTACCTTGACCTACCAGCCGGAGTTCTTTAAAAAATTGGGATTCCGGCCCATCGACAAGAACGAGTTGCCCCACAAGGTGTGGAGCGACTGTATCCAATGCCCCAAGTTTCCGGACTGCAACGAAGAGGCGCTGGTCTGGGAGCGGGGTGCCTAAAGGAGTACGACACGGATGTTTGGCAAGGTGTTGCAGAGCATATTCGGCAGCAAGAATGAGCGGGTGTTGAAGGCATTGCAGCCGATCGTGGCGCGGATCAATGGTCTGGAGCCAGAAATACAGCGGCTTGACGATGGCCAGCTGGCCGCCAAGACCGTGGAGTTCAAGGGGCGGGTTGCCCAAGGAGAGACCCTCGACAGCCTACTGCCCGAGGCCTTTGCCGTGGTCCGCGAAGCAGGGCGAAGAGTCTTGGGCATGCGCCATTTCGACGTGCAGCTCATCGGCGGCATCATCCTCCATCAGGGCAAGATTGCCGAGATGCGCACCGGCGAGGGTAAGACCCTGGTGGCCACCCTGCCGGTCTATCTTAACGCCCTCACCGGCCGCGGGGTGCACGTGGTGACGGTGAACGATTACCTTGCCCGGCGCGACGCCGAGTGGATGGGGCAGCTCTATACTTTCCTCGGCCTTTCGGTGGGGATCATCGTCCATGGCCTGGACGACGAGGAACGGAAGGAGGCGTACAACGCCGACATCACCTACGGTACCAACAACGAGTTCGGCTTCGACTATCTGCGCGACAACATGAAGTTCGACATCGAGAGCTTCTGCCAGCGGCCGTTTTATTACGCCATCGTCGACGAGGTGGACTCCATCTTGATCGACGAGGCACGCACCCCGCTCATCATCTCGGGACCGGCGGAGATGTCCACCGACCTCTACGTCAAGGTGAACCGGATCATCCCCAAATTCAAGAAGGAAGAGCACTATACCATCGACGAAAAGGCCCGCACCGTGGCGCTTACCGAGGAGGGCGTCGCCTTGGGCGAGAAGCTCTTGAACGTCGATAACCTCTACGACCCGCGCAACATCGAGTGGCTGCACCACCTGAATCAGGCGATGAAGGCGCATCTGCTCTTCAAGCGCGATGTCGACTACCTGGTGCGCGAGGGGCAGGTGATCATCGTCGATGAGTTCACCGGCCGCGCCATGCCGGGCCGTCGCTTCAGCGACGGTCTGCATCAGGCATTGGAGGCCAAGGAAGGGGTCAAGGTGGAAAACGAGAACCAGACGCTCGCCTCCATCACCTTCCAGAACTACTTCCGCATGTACGAGAAGCTTTCCGGCATGACCGGCACCGCCGACACCGAGGCGGCGGAGTTCAAGAAGATCTACAATCTCGACGTTAACGTCATCCCGACCCACAACCCCATGATCCGGGCTGATTACGCGGATGCGGTTTACAAGAATGTCAATGCCAAGTATCGCGCCATCGTGCGCGAGATCAAGGAACTGCACGCCAAGGGCCAGCCGGTGCTGGTGGGCACCATCAGCATCGATGTTTCGGAGAAGATCTCGAACTTCCTGAAGAAAGAAGGCATCCCCCATGCGGTGCTCAATGCCAAGCACCACGAGAAGGAAGCGGAGATCGTCGCCGAGGCCGGGCAGCAGGGCAAGGTGACCATCGCCACCAACATGGCGGGTCGCGGCACCGACATCAAGCTCGGCGAAGGGGTGGCGGAGTTGGGTGGGCTGCACATCCTCGGCACCAGCCGTCACGAGAGTCGCCGCATCGACAATCAGCTTCGCGGCCGTTCGGGCCGCCAGGGCGATCCGGGTTCCTCCCGCTTCTTCCTTTCGCTGGAGGATGACCTGCTGCGCATTTTCGGCTCGGACCGCATCTCCGGCATGATGGACCGCCTCGGCATGGAGGAGGACGAGCCCATCGAACACGCCATGATCAGCCGGGCCATCGAGAACGCCCAGCGCAAGGTCGAGGGTCACAACTTCGAGATCCGCAAGCACCTGCTCGAATACGACGACGTGATGAACAAGCAGCGCGAGGTGATCTACCGCCAACGTCGCGAGGTGCTGGCCAGCGACGATGTCAGTGGAATCATCCGCGACATGCTGGCTGATCTGGTGGAAGGAGTGGCGGCGGAATTTGCCGAGGAACGGCTCGATGCCGCGGATTGGGATTGGGCCGCCATCGAGGAGCGTTTTCTCGCCGTCTTTGGTTTCCCCCTGCCTTGGAGCGCGGAGGAGCGCGCGGAGATCACCGACGAGAACGTGGCCGAGCGGCTGCTTGCTACCCTTACCGCCTGTTACCAGGAGCGGGAACAGGCACTCGGTACCGAGAACCTGCGTCACCTCGAACGGGTCATCCTGCTCCAGATGGTGGATACGCACTGGAAGGAGCACCTCCTCAACATGGACCATCTGAAGGAGGGCATCGGCCTGCGCGGCTATGGCCAGCAGAATCCGCTCAACGAGTACAAGAAGGAAGGATTCGCCATGTTCATGGCCATGATCGAAACGGTGAAGCAGCAGACCGTGAGCATCCTGTTCCGGCTGCAACTGGCCGAGGCGGACGAGGTCGATGAACTGGAGGAGGAGCAGCGTCAGCGCCAGCCGCCCATCCAGTTGCACCATGGCGACGAGGAAGAAGCGGCGGCGCGGAAATCCAAGCCCCAGACCCGCGAGAGCGACAAGATCGGCCGCAACGAGCCGTGTCCCTGCGGCAGCGGCAAGAAGTACAAGCGGTGCTGCGGCCAGCATAATACCTGATCAGGCGCCGTTGCGCCGCGGCCCTGCAGGTTGTGCCGGCGGTTTGGGGCTTTTTCGGGAGGTTGTTGTTCCGGGGGTTGACGCGTAACGGGCGTTTGCCCCCTGCGGGATGGAGACGACCATGACAGAGTATTCCTTCGGCAATTTTACGGTCCAGGGCTTTCGTGGCGGGGCGATCAAGTCCGGTATCCGCGGCAAGGACCGCCTTGACTTGGCGCTTATTGTCAGCGACAAGCCGGCCGTGGCGGCCGGGGTCTTCACCACCAGTCAGGTCAAGGCGGCGCCGGTGGTGCTGGGATACGAGCGACTGAAAAAGGGCAAGGCCCAGGCCATTCTGGTCAACTCCGGCATTGCCAATGCCTGCACCGGCGAGGAGGGCATGCGCAACGCGAAGCTCACCGCGGCCATGGCGGCGGACGCCCTTGGTATCGCCGAAGAGCTGGTCCAGGTTTCTTCCACCGGCGTGATCGGCATGCAGCTTGAGGTCGAGTGTTTCCGGTTCGGCATTCCGAAACTGGCCGGGCGGCTCAGCCCGGACGCGCTCGGCGAAGTGGCCCTGGCCATGATGACCACCGATACGGTGCCCAAGACCGCGGTGCGCGAATTTATCGTGGCCGGCCGGCCGGTGAAGCTCGTCGGCATGGCCAAGGGCGCCGGCATGATCATGCCCAACATGGCCACCATGCTCTGCTATCTGCTCACCGACGCGGCGGTGGAGCAGGAGACCCTGCAGGCCATGCTCAGACAAAGCGTGGCCCAATCCTTCAACATTATCACCGTGGACGGCGACACCAGCACCAACGACACCGTGCTCATTCTGGCCAACGGCAAGGCCGGCAACGCCATGATCGATACCGCCTCGCCGGAATGCGCACTTTTTCAGCAGCAACTCGATGAGATCTGCCGCGAGCTTGCCTTGAAGATCGTGCGGGACGGCGAAGGCGCCACCAAACTGGTGACCGTGCGGGTCAATGGGGCGCCATCCAAGGCCGCGGCCGAGCAGGCCGCGCGCACCATCGCCAACTCCAATCTGGTCAAGACCGCCTTCTTCGGCGAAGACGCCAACTGGGGCCGGATTATCGCCGCCCTGGGCCGCTCCGGCGTGATCTTCGATGCCGAAAAGGTCTCCATTGCCTTCGACGCTGTGGTCATGGTGGAGAACGGGATCGGCCGGGGCAGGGAAGTGGAGGCGGCGGCCACCAAGGTCCTCAAGCAGAAGGACTTCACCGTTACGGTCGATCTGCATGGGGGCGACGGCTGGGCGGAAATCTTTACCTGCGACTTCTCCCTGGAGTACGTCACCATCAACGCCGATTACCGGACCTGATTCCGCTGGCCGGCGGCCTTGCCGGCCCTGGTCTTTCTGCCGGCCAATTTCGTTCCCCTCTTCGTTGGTTGACTCCTACTCAGTAGGAGTGCCGTCCGTCGTGGTGGTTCCGCAACGAATTCATTTGACAGCGGTTTTAGGGAAATTATACGATTGAACGGCGAGTGCGATCTGGGGGCGGAAGGCGGCTTTCCGCCGCGGTTGCCTAAGGCGAGCGGGGAAGGGGAGAGTATGGCCGGATGGCTCGATGTGACCAGCAATCGGCAAGGAGAACGAGGATGATTCGGTGGAGGCGGAAGTCCAGTTGCCTGGCTATGGTTGCGTTCCTTGCGGTGTTATGCATGGCGACGAAGGCCCGGTCGGAAATCAGGCTGGGAGTGCTCGCCAAGCGAGGCGCCCCCCAAACCATGATTGAATGGGGGCCGACTGGTGAGTATCTCACCAGTAAAATGGGCGAACCGGTGACCATCATCCCCCTCAAGTTCGAGGCCATTGCCCCCATGGTCAAGGAGGGCAAGATCGATTTCATCCTGGCCAATTCCGCCTTTTACGTGCACCTGGAGGACAAGTACAAGGTCAAGGCCGTTGCCACCATGATCAACTCCCGCCAGGGCAAGGCGTTGGACAAGTTCGGCGGCGTGATTTTCGTCAAGGCCGGCAGCCCCATCAATACCCTGGCCGACCTCAAGGGCAGGAAGTTCATGATCGTCGACCGGGAATCCCTGGGCGGCGCCCTCATGGCCTGGCAGGTTCTGGAGGATCATCACATCAATCCCGAAAAGGACTTTGCCGCTTTTGTCGAGGGCGGCAAGCATGACAACGTGGTGCTGGCGGTACTGAACGGCGCCATGGACGCCGGCACGGTCCGCACCGACACCCTGGAACGGATGCAGGCCGAAGGCAAGATCAGGTTGAGCGATTTCAAGATCATCAATCAGGTGAAGGACGACTTCCCCTTTGTCCATAGCACCCCGCTCTATCCGGAGTGGCCCCTTGCCGCGACCGCGCACGTGAAACCGGCGGTGGCGGCCAAGCTGGCCGCGGCCTTGAAGGCGCTGCCCAAAGACGCGCAAGCGGCCAAGGCGGCCAATATCGTGGGTTGGTCGTCTCCGGCCAACTACGCGAGTGTGCGCGATCTGCTCAAAAAGCTTGGCGTCAACGCGAGGGGAGAGTAATCGTTCAGGCGCGCCAGGGCGGCAAGGTAAGGTTGGACTGGACGGTTTTGGCGGCTCAGTGGTTGTAGCGCTCTTCGCAGGTAAGCACCAGTTCCTGTTGGGCCTCGGCCAGTACCTGTTTCGCCTCTTCCACATCCCGGCCGATCTGGGCGGCCAGCTCGGTCGGGCCGGCGAATTTGCGCTCCTCGCGCAAAAAGCGGAGCAAATTGACCTTGATCGGCTGGCCGTAGATATCCTTGTTGAAATCGAAGATATGGGTCTCGGCCGAGACCCGCTCGCCGGCAAAGGTGGGGTTGCGGCCGATGTTGAGGACGCCGCCGTAGCATCTGCCGCCATAAACCACCTGGCAGACGTAGACGCCGTGCCGGGGGCAGAGGTCGTCGCTGTCGAAATAGAGATTGGCGGTGGGAAAGCCTAAGGTCTTGCCTCCCCGTTTCTCCCCCACCTTGACCTCACCCCGGATCTGATAGGGGCGGCCGAGCAACTTTTTGACCTCCCGCATGCGGCCCGCCTGCACCAGTTCCCGGATTTTGGTGCTGCTCGCCAGCATGCCATCCACGTAGTAGGCCTCCACCACCGTGACGTTGAAGCCTTTCTCGCGGCCTTGCTCCTCCAGGAAGGGGATGTTGCCCTGGCGGCCCTTGCCGAAGGCATAATCGTACCCCACCACCAATTCCTGCACGCCCATGGTGCGAATGAGTACCTCGTCCACGAAGCGCTCCGCCGGCATGGCCGCGAAATCCCTGGTGAAGGGGAGGACCACCAGCGCATCGAGGTGGGCCATGCCGATCAGTTCGATTTTCTGCTGCCGGCTGGAGATCAGCTTCAGCCCCAGTTCCGGCCGCACCACCTGGAGGGGGTGGGGATCGAAGGTGATGGCGACGCTGGCGCCGTGATGGTGATAGGCCAACCGCGTCACCTCGCTGAACAACATCTGGTGTCCGAGATGGACGCCGTCGAAGTTGCCGATGGTGATGCAGGCGTGGGGGAAGGGTTGGGCGATGTCCTTGAGATCGGTATAGAGCTTCATGCGGTCGGTTGCTCGGCGCTCGGGCGAAGAAGAATTGCCTCGACAATATACAGCCGTCCGCAAGAACGCAAGCAAATCTTGGTGGTTGCGTGGTCGGGCCTGGGCTGGTGAAGGGCTGTGGAGAGGGGACGCCTGGCGATGGGCGAAAATCTCTGGAAATTGTCTTGACAAACCGCCCGGCAGGCAAGTAATATCGCGGTCTCGTGTGCCGAAGTGGCGGAACTGGTAGACGCGCTAGGTTCAGGGTCTAGTGGGGGTTCCCTCGTGCGAGTTCGACTCTCGCCTTCGGCACCATTCGGCAACTCAAACCCGTAATCGTAACAGATTACGGGTTTTTTTTGTTTCTGGCGGGTTGGCAACACCTTGGCCTGGTGTCGGCGGTCAGCATCCTTCGGTTTTTTCGGCGGCAGGAACCCTGCGATGGCGGAGGTATTCGATGAACGCCGGCATGACCGACAGTACGATGATCGCCATGATCACCAGCGAGAAGTGACGCTGCACCAGGGGCAGGTTGCCGAAGAGGTAGCCGCTGCCGGCGACCAGAAAGACCCAGAGCACGCCGCCGCTGATGTTGTAAAGGAAGAAGCGGCTGGCGGCCATGTCGCCCACCCCCGCGACAAAAGGGGCGAAGGTGCGGATAAAGGGCATGAAGCGGGCGAGAATGATGGTCTTGCCGCCATGCCTTTCGTAAAAGCGGTGGGTTTTTTCCAGGTGCTCACGTTTGATGAGGCGGCCGCCGCCAGCGGCGAGCAGTCGGTGCCCGATGGCGGCGCCGACGGCGAAGTTGATCGCGTCACCAAGGATGCCGGCTGCGGATAAGGTGAGGAGCAGCAGGGGGAGGTCGAGAAGTTCCAAGCCGGCGAAGGCGCCGGCGGCAAAGAGCAGGGAATCGCCGGGCAGGAATGGCGTCACGATCAGGCCGGTTTCGCAGAAGATGATGGCAAAAAGGATGAGGTAGGTCCAGGGGCCCATGGTGGCGATGAGAGCGCCTAGGTGCACATCCATATGGAGTACGAGGTCGATGAATTGCGTGATCAGGCCCATAAATCCGGTGGTATCCGAGCGTTGGTGAACGACGATGAGCGGCCCTGCCGCTGGCGGCAGGGTCACTATACCTCGGAACGCGACGGAAGGGAACAGCGCTGTTGCGCGTGGCGGTTCTGCTTTGGCGTCGGGGCCATTTTGTGACATCGCGTAGTTTGTGATTGAAAAAAAGCAGAGAAGAAGGTATGAGCGACATGGGACGGAAGAAGGCGTTCACGTCTTGATGGTTGGAACCAAATTTTCCCGGAGAACGGTATGGGTAACCATGATGGCTGTAGTAGTAGCCCGAATGTGACTCAAACATTGAATCAGAGCGAAGACGACGACCCTGGCGCGTGGTGTCGTCGTCGTGTGGCTGTGTTGACGAATCGTTCCTGTCTGTGATCCCCTGAACGACGGTTCGCCTCCAGCCGTTTCTTTGTCGCGGCTTTTCTGGAGGTGAATCATGAAAATCCCTCCCCTTGGTTTTAGGGAAAATCGGAAACTCCTCAATCGGGAGGGGTCCCGTTTCGTTTCTCCTGGCGAACACATCCTGGTCGAGATCTGCGGCCTTGCCCGGCAGGAGGCGCTCGAACGGCTCGAGGTCACTGGCCGTGGTCTGAGTGCGGAAGAGGCGGCCCGCCGTCTCGACGAGCATGGCCCGAACGAACTGGCCCAGGCCGAGCACCTGGGATTCTGGGCCGATATCCTGCATCGCCTGCGAAACCCCCTCAACATCCAGTTGCTTTTGATTGCGGCCATCTCCGGGACGATCGGGGAGCTCAAATCGGCCTTCATCGTCGGCGCCATGGTGGTTCTGAGCATCGGACTCTCCTACATTCTGGACCGTCGCTCCGGCCGCGCCGTAGAGGCCCTGGGCAAACGGGTGCAATCCCGCAGCATCGTGCTCCGGGAGGGAAAAGAGACGGAGGTCACCATCTCCGAGATCGTGCCCGGCGACATTGTGCTGCTGCAGGCCGGCTCCATTGTGCCGGCCGATCTGCGCCTGCTCTCGGCCAAGGATTTCTTCGTGAGCGAATCGGTCCTCACCGGCGAATCCATGGCGGTGGAAAAATCTGCCCTGCCCGCGGTTTCCGCCGGCCGCAGCGTGACGGAATTGCCCAATGCCTGCTTCCTCGGCAGTACGGTCACCAGCGGGACGGCCCAGGGCCTGGTGGTGAACACCGGCATCCGCACCATCTTCGGGGCCATCTCGGAACGTCTGGTCGAACGCCGCGAGGAAACCAGCTTCGACCGCGGGGTGCGTTCCTTCACCTGGCTCATGATCCGTTTCATGGTGGTCATGGTCTGCGCCGTCTTCTTTATCGTCGGTTTCACCAAGGGGAATTGGATCGAGGCCCTGCTCTTCGGCCTTTCCGTTGCCGTGGGCCTCACCCCGGAAATGCTGCCGATGATCGTCACCGTCAACCTGGCCAAGGGCGCTCTGACCATGGCCAAGCGCAAGGTCATCGTCAAGCGGCTGCCCTCCATCCAGAACTTTGGCGCCATCGATATCCTCTGTACCGACAAGACCGGCACCCTCACCCAGGATCGGGTGGTGCTCAAGCGCTACCTGGACATCACCGGCCGCACCAGCGAGGATGTCCTGACCTACGCCTATCTCAACAGCTATTACCAGACCGGCCTGCGGAGCCTGATCGACCATGCGGTGCTCGACCACGGCGTCCTGGATGCCGAGGCCAACTGCCGGCTGGTGGATGAGTTGCCCTTTGATTTTCAGCGCCGCCGCATGTCGGTGGTGGTGGACTACGAAGAGGATCACGTGCTGATCTGCAAGGGGGCGGTGGAGGAGATCTACGAATGCTGTAGCCACTACCAGATCGGCGACGAGATCTTCCCCTTGATCCCGATGATCCGGCACAACCTTTTCGAGGAGGTCGATCATCTCAACGAGGAGGGCTTTCGGGTTCTGGGGGTTGCCTACCGGGAATTCCCCCGCCGGCAGGCGACCTTCACCGTCCAGGATGAACGCGATCTGATTCTGCTGGGGTACATCGCCTTCTTCGATCCACCCAAGGTTTCCGCCCTGGAGGCGATTGGCCAGCTGCGCAACGCCGGGGTGCGGATCAAGATTCTGACCGGCGACAATGCGTTGGTTACCCGCAAGGTCTGCCGCGACGTGGAGTTCGCCATTGACCGAATTGTCAGCGGCGCCGAATTGGCCTCGCTGTCCGAAGCCGAGTTTCGGCGGGTGGTGGAAGAGGTGGACGCCTTTGTCAAGCTCAACCCGACGCAGAAGGAAGAGATTGTGCGGCAGTTGCGGGAAAACGGCCACGTGGTGGGCTTCTTGGGGGATGGCATCAACGATGCCCCGGCCCTCAAGGCCGCCGATGTCGGCATCTCGGTCGATTCCGCCGTCGATGTGGCCAAGGAGGCGGCGGATATCGTCCTGCTCGAGAAGAACCTGCTGGTCCTTGAAGAGGGCATCATCGAAGGACGACGGGTCTTCGCCAACATCGTCAAATACATCCGCATGGGGGCGAGTTCCAACTTCGGCAACATGTTCAGCGTGGTGGGCGCGAGCTATCTTTTCCCCTTCCTGCCCATGCAGCCGGTCCAGGTCCTGGTCAACAACCTGCTCTACGACTTTTCGCAAACCGGTATTCCCTCCGACAACGTGGACGAGGAGCTGATCGCCAAACCCCTCAAGTGGGATATCGCCAACATCAAGCGCTTCATGGTCGTTGTCGGGCCGATCAGCTCGATCTTCGACTATGCCACCTATGCCTTGATGTGGTTTTTCTTCGGCTGCCGCCTCTTCAGCGATCCCGCCACCTCAGCGGTGTCGCGCGAGGGCTTGGCCCGGCTCTTTCAGACCGGCTGGTTCGTGGAGTCCCTGCTGACCCAGACGCTGATCGTGCACATCATCAGGACGAAGCGACTCCCGTTTATCGGCAGTCACGCCTCGTTGCCCATGACCCTGACCACCCTCGCCATCATGGCGATTGCCGCTTGGCTGCCCTATTCGCCCTTTGCCGCGGGGTTGGGCATGGTGCCTTTGCCGTCGGTGTACTGGCTGTGGATCGTCGCGTTCCTGCTTTGTTACGCCATTTTGACCCATTACGTGAAAACGTGGTTTTTTAACCGGTATGGAGGGGAATAGCCATGGACAGCCTGTTGGACGCCCTGCAGGAGGGCCGGTTGATCGAGTTGCCGGACAACGACAAGGTCGATGCCCTGCAGTTTCTCGCCCATATCATCGAGGCGATTCCGTCGCTGCCGGCCGGCACCGACGTGGCCGGGCTGATCCTGGCCAGGGATCAGACCACGCAGACCGCGCTGGGCAAGGGGTGGGCCTGCCCCGATGCCCGGGTCCCCTTCGACGAAGACTTGATCTGCGTCGTCGGTTGGAGCCCGCAGGGCATCGACTACGGTGCCGCGGACGGCATTCCGGTCTCCATCATCGCCATGTATCTGGTGCCGGAGAACCAGCGCAACCATTACCTGCGCGAGGTCTCCCTGCTGGCCAAGGCCCTGGCCGTCTATCCGGGCATGGACGGGCTGCGGGCGGCCAAGGAACTCAACCAGGTCCGCGACCATCTGCTCGACCTCATCAGTTCCACCAAGGAAACGGTGGGGCCCGACAGCCGCGCCCGCATGATCCGGTTGCAGGCGAGGCCAACCCTGGAGGCCCTGCCGGCCGGCGACCTTTCGAACCTGATCATCGAGCCGGTGACGCTCATCGCCACGCCGGGCGCCAAGCCTATTATCCTCACCCAACATGCGGGATTGGCGCAACATCTAGACACCGCCGCCGCCCTGATCGAGAAGATCGAGAGCGAGGGCGTTTTCCAGATCGGCGGCTGGCGCATCGCCAAGCGCAGCAAAACCGCCTACCAGAATGGCCGCTTCGCCTACGATTGCCTGGCCATCAGGCGGGCCGATCAGCGGGAGGGCGCCGCCGGACCCGCCGGCCATCGCATTCCCTGAACTCGGACTTTCGGATCGTGCCGCGCCACGGAAATTTCCATAAGGATCGGGTGTTGCGCAGGAGGCCTCGTGATGCATCCCGGCGCGTCCCGGCGGTGAGGAGGTGGCGTGGAGCGGCGTGACGCATGGCAGGTCGTGGCGCAGGCGCCGGGTCAGCGTCAGATCCTGCTCTGGGCCCTGGTCTTGAGTGCGGCGGCGATTCGCCATCGCGTCATCTTCGCCCCTCCCCAGTGGCAGCTGCTGGTGCCCCCGGCCGACGAGACGGCGGCCCGGGAGGAATTGGCCGCCTACGAGGCGGAAAATCGCGATTGGCCACCGGTACCCGCGGCGGACCACACCTCGCTCTTCCTGGTGGAGCGGCCGGTGGTCATCCCGGTCCTCGGTGGCCTTCTGGCTCTCTATGCGGCGAGCGGCGCCTGGCAACAGGAAAGTCTCTGGTTCGCCAAGGGCGCTGTGGATACCACCAGCATTCTGGTGCAGCACCAGTGGTGGCGGGTAATCACCGCCCTGACCCTCCACGCCGACCTCCTCCATCTGCTGGGCAACGTCACCATCGGCGGGGTGCTCGCCTATTTCCTCTGCCGTCTCACCGGCAGCGGCTTCGGCTGGTTGCTCATCCTCCTGGCCGGCGGCCTCGGCAATGCCATCAATGTGCTGTTGCGCGGCAGCGGCGATTTTGAGTCGGTGGGCTTTTCCACCGCGGTCTTCGGCACGGTCGGCATTCTCACCGGCTTGCGAACCGCGCGGCTGACCAGCGCCCAGGATGTGGTGGTGGGGGCCGGCGGCGCCCTTTCCCTGCTGGCGGTGCTGGGCAGCGAGGGGAAGCGGACCGACCTGGGCGCCCATCTTTGGGGGCTGGCAGCCGGCGTACTGCTCGGTCTCGTGGTGGCCCGCACCGGCATGCTGCGCTGGGCCGTGCTGCCGCGCTGGCAACTGGTCGCGGCGCTAGTCGGCTTGGGGGTGGTGGCCGGCTCGTGGTGGCTGGCCCTGATTTCGGGTTAGGGCTGGTCGAGGTCGACCGGCGAAGTCGGATAGGCCGGCGCCTGCTCTTCCGCGTTAAAGGGGATGCGGCCCTTGGCGTACAAGAGTTCGAGCAGGTCGTCGATCTGGGTCTCCTTGTCCATCTCGTGGATGCCGAGCTGATTGAAGCGGCACGGGCAGCTGGTGAGCTGGCCCCCGCACCAGGGGCAGATCTCCACCGGGCAGCCGAGGGTGTGGAATTCGCCTTCGGCGGCGTGGCAGACCGGGCAGAGGGTGCGGTCGAGATGGGGCGGCAGGTGAACCGGCATGCGGTCGAGGTCCTGCTGCGTTTTGTGAAAGGCCGCCGGGCTGGCAAAGCCGAAGAAGGCGAGCACCTCCGCCGGTACCCCTTCCGAGAGCGGCCCCAGGAAGACAGCGGCCTCGCTGTCGGCCACGTACAGATAGTCATTGAGAGTGGTGGTGGCGCAGAGCAGGAACTTGCTCTCCCGCCGGCCGAACCGGCGCAGGACGGTGATGGCGTCGTCGAGCCCTTCCGGCAGGAAGCTGTAGAAGTGGTGGAACACGCTGAGCGCCACCGCATCGTTTCCGTATTGGTCGAGCAGCGTGGCGGCCTGCGCCCGCGCCGCCTCCGGCACGGCATACTGCATCAGCAGCGCAATCTCCTGGCTCCGTTCCTTGAGGCTTTTCATCGCGTCTCCTTGTTGGCGATGCCGTCCCGGATGGCCGCAATCCATTGTCGGGTGGCGGCGGCGATGTCCGGCGCCTGGCTCAGTGCCGTCACCACCGCGATGCGGCGGGCGCCGGCCGCGATGAGCTGTGGGACATGGTCGAGATTGATGCCGCCCATCACGGTAAAGGGCAGGGGAGAGCGGGCCGAGAAACGCTGGATCGCCTCGATGCCGACATACTCTCGCGCCTCTTCCTTGGTCTGGGTGGGAAAGAGCGGGCCGATGTTGAAATAGGAGGCGCCGCGCGCCTCGGCGGTGGCGGCCTGTTCCTCGGTGTTGCAGGAGACGCCGATGATGAGGTTGGGCGCATACCGGCGCACCGCCTCGGCCGGCAGGTCGTCGTTGCCGAGGTGGACCCCGTCCGCCTCGCTTAAGAGGGCGATGTCGAGACGGTCGTTGACGATGAACAGCGCCCCGGCCGCCCGGGTCTTTTCGCGGAAGGCCAGCGCCTTGGCGTAGAGGGTGCGCGCGTCGGCGACCTTGTCGCGCAGTTGCACGATGCGGGCGCCACCGGCCAGCACCGCGTCGAGCCACTCCATGTCGCTGCGGCCGGCGGCGAGCTTCTCGCAAGAAACCGGGTAGACCGTTACCTCGTTGGTGAACCGGCGGAAGCGTTCGTGATACAGGGTCGCATGCATGGGTTGGGCCTTTGCCGCTTTGGGCTTGAAAAAGCGCGGAGATGCGGTATAGTACCCGATCCGGAAGGGAATTGCACGGCTTTGCTCATAACGCTGCGGCCGTTCGGGCGCGGGCAACGGGTTCTGGCTATGCTGGTCGCCTGGGCGGCGCACATGGCGCGGAGAAGGAAGGTTTATCATGCCGTATAACTATACCAGTGGCGGAACAGCGGAGTTGAAACTCGGCGACGCGACGTATCAACTGCCGATCCTCGTTGGCACCGAAGGGGAGAAGGCCGTCGATATCCGCAAGCTCCGGGCGCAAACCGGCTATATCACGCTGGACAGCGGCTTTGCCAATACCGGTTCCTGCGCGAGCAGCATCACTTTTCTCGACGGCGAACACGGTATCCTGAGTTATCGCGGCTACGCCATCGAGGATCTGGCCGAGCACTGCAGCTTCGTCGAGGTGGCGTACCTGCTCGCCCACGGCAGCCTGCCCACCCGCCAGGAACTTACCTGTTTCAGCCACATGCTGGGCAAGTACGCCCTGATTCATGAGGACATGATCCGCTTCTTCGACGGCTTCCCGGCCAACAGCCCGCCCATGGCCATCCTTTCCTCGATGGTCAATTCGCTGTGCAGCTTCTACCCGGAGATGCTCGACAATCCGCTGGAGAATATCGACAAGATGGCGGCCCGCCTCATCTCCAAGGTGCGGACCATCGCCGCCTTCTCCTACAAGAAATCCATGGGCCAGCCGCTGGTTTACCCGCGGCACGATCTCTCCTATTGCGCCAACTTCCTGAACATGATGTTCGATTCGCCGGTGCAGCCCTATGTGATCAACGACACCGTGGTGGCGGCCTTGAACAAGCTCCTGATCCTCCACGGCGATCATGAACAGAACTGCTCCACCGCCACGGTGCGGGTGGCGGGCAGCGCCCGGGTCAATTTGTATGCCTCGATCTCGGCGGGGATCAACGCCCTGTGGGGGCCGCTGCACGGCGGCGCCAATCAGGCGGTGATGGAGATGCTGCAACTCATCCACAACGAGGGCGGCAACTACAAGAAATACATCGAGCGGGCCAAGGACCCCAACGATCCCTTCCGGCTGGTGGGCTTCGGTCACCGGGTCTACAAGACCCACGACCCCAGGAGCCGGATCATCAAGAAGGCGTGCGACGACGTGCTCGCCGCCCTTAACATCGCCGATCCCTTGCTCGACATCGCCAAGGAGTTGGAGGAAGTGGCGCTCAAGGACAGCTACTTTGTCGAGCGTCATCTCTATCCCAACGTGGACTTTTACAGCGGCATCATCTACCGCGCCATCGGCATTCCCACCAATATGTTCACGGTGATGTTCGCCCTCGGCCGCCTGCCGGGTTGGATCGCCCATTGGAAGGAGATGTGGGACGATCCGGACTGGCGCATCAGCCGGCCGCGTCAGGTCTATGTCGGCCCACGGCGACGGCCGTTCGTGCCGCTTGACCAGCGAGCCGGTTGAGGAAGAGTCGGGTTGGGATCTGTAAAGACCAATGGTAAGACAGGGAGCGCGGTCGGCGCTTCCAAGGCGGGGGGCGCTCCGGTGGGCGCCACCAGGACACCGAGCGCCGCCCAGCAGGCTGCCTCGGCTACGGTGGCGGGCCTCCTGCGGCCGGATTCGCAACTGCACATCGCGGTCTGATTCGTCCCGCAGGCCTATCCCTGGCGCGCCGTCCGTTACCGCTGTTCCGGCGGCGCCATTGCGTTCAAGCAGGCGCACGCGGGGGAAAGGCCGTCACACCGAACCGCACATGGTCTCGAAGTTGTCGCACTCCGTGGGGCTGGCAAACGGACAGGCCTCCCGCTGGAACCACTGCCGTTTGGGACACCAGTAGCGGTCCTTGAACGGTTCGTTGCAGCCGGTGGCCGTGATCTTTTGCCGCTCGCGGTTGCCGATGATCACCCTGTTGTCCTGGATTTCAAAGCGCCACAGTGCCATTCCGCCCTCCTTGGCCGCTCGAGCCGAGGCCGGTGATGTTGCCCTCTTACTGAATCGTATCGGCCGGAACGGCAGCGGTGATAAAGCACTTGTTGACGAACCGGCCCGGCTGTGCTAGTAGTTACTGCTTTACCGACAAAAATGTCATTTGGCCGCGCCGTCCCGGGGTTCCGGGCGGGCGGCGATCGCTTTTTACGACAGGAGTAACGGGATGCGTACCGATATCGTGCATATTGGTGCAGGTGAACTGACCTACGAAATCCGCAACATCGTCAATGTGGGCGAGAAGCTCCAGAAGCTCGGCATCAAGACCTACTGGGAGAACATCGGCGATCCGGTGGCCAAGGGCGAGGAGATCCCTCAGTGGATGAAGCAGGTGGTGGCGGACTTTGTCATGCAGGATGCCACCTACGGCTACTGCCCCACCCGTGGTATCCTCTCCACCCGTGAGTTTCTGGCCGAGCGGGTCAACAAGCGCGGCGGCGTGCAGATCGGCGCCGACGACATCATCTTTTTCAACGGCCTGGGCGACGCGATCAGCAAGGTCTTCGGCTTTCTGCGCCGCACCGCCCGCGTGGTGGTACCCTCGCCGAGCTACACCACCCATTCCTCCGCCGAGGCCGCCCACGCCGCCGACCGGCCGGTCTGCTACCGGCTGGACCCGGCCAACCACTGGTATCCGGACCTCGACGACCTGGAAAAGCGCATCAAGTACAATCCGGCGGTGGCGGGCATCCTGATCATCAACCCGGACAATCCCACCGGCGCGGTCTACCCCGAGGAGATCCTGCGCGGCATGGTGGCCCTGGCCAAGAAGTACGACCTCTTCATCATCTGCGACGAGGTCTACCAGAACATCATCTACAACGGCCAGAAGACGCTGCCGCTTTCCGACCTGATCGGCGACGTGCCGGCCATCAACATGCGCGGCATCTCGAAGGAGATGCCGTGGCCGGGTTCGCGCTGCGGCTGGATCGAGGTCTACAACGGCCACCACGACCCGATGTTCGAGAAATACGTCAACTCGATCCTCAACGCCAAGATGGTGGAGGTCTGCTCCACCACCCTGCCGCAGAGGGCGCTGCCAGCACTGGTCACCCACCCGGAATACCCGAACTATCTGGCCGAGCGGGTGGCGCGTTACGAGAAGTGCTCCAACATCGCCTACGACATCCTCAAGGATATCGACGGCCTTATCGTCAACCGTACCAACGGCGCCTTTTACATGAGCGTGGCCTTTGCGGAAGGGGTGCTCACTGACCGCCAGACCTTGGCCATCGAGAGCAAGGAGGTGCGGGCGCAGGTGGAACAGCTGGTGAACAAGCCGGGTACCTCGCTCGATAAACGGTTTGTGTATTATCTCTTGGGCGCCACCGGGGTTTGCGTGGTGCCGCTCTCGTCGTTCGCCACCGATCTGCAGGGTTTCCGGGTGACGCTGTTGGAGCGCGACGAGACAAAGTTCCGCATGATCTTCGGCATGATCGCCGACGGCATCAGGCGTTACATCAGCTCCTGAGTTCGATTTTTTTTAGAGGGAAAGCAAAGGCCCCCCGTCCGTTCGGGCGGGGGGCCTTTTTTGTGGCTTTTTCTGTTCCTTTCTTTGCGTGCCTTTATGCCCGCAGGGTGCAAAAGAAGGGGGGAGAAAAGAGCTGTATATCTTCCCGGCGTTAGGGGAGTTAAGGATTGATTGACGGCACCGCCGGCGGCGAGCGGCGGCCGAGCAGTTTGAGCTGGTTCGGGTCGAGCCGCACCACATGCGGCGACCGCCGCAGTTTGGCCGGATCGGTCTCGCCGTTGATGTTGATGAGGAAGAGGCGGTCCTTGCCCTCGCCGTACTGGTTGGCGAGATCGATTATCCCGCCGACCACCACCAGGCGGCCATCGGCAACCCGATCCTGATAGCGGCGCAGGGCCTGCGCCACCTGATAATCCACATTCCGCTCCACCAGCATCCCTGGCAGTCCCGGTGATTTGGCCGGTGCCGTCTTCGCCACTGCGGTTGCCTTCGCCTTGCGACCCTTTCCCCGTTTGCTTTTGGCCTTTTGCGGCGCCTTGGCCTTGGGCGGCGGCAGATTCAGTGAGGCGAGATCGTGCCGGATCTCCTCGTTCACGCCATCGGGCCGCGTTTCAAAGAGGCGGATCGCCTCGCTGTCGGTCTGGCCGGTGATGAGCAATACCGGGCTGTGGAGGACGCGCACCCCGAAATCGATGGCGCCGGTGGCCAGCCGGAGTTGGTTGCCCAGGGTGCAGACCGCGTAGACCCTGCCGTCGGGATCATTCTGGACCAGGCCGGGATAGAGGCGGTGGTCGCAGTCGGCGAGCCAGGTGAGGGCGGGCGCGGTGTCCGGCGGAGGCGGCTGTTGAACCGCTCTCTCGACGCCCTGGGCATTGCCACGCATCATGGCCTCGATCACGCTAAAGGGCGGCGTCCCGACGCGGTGTTTGAGGACCGGCCGCATTTCGGCCGCGGCGGTCAGCGGCACGGCGAGCATCAGGACCCAACAGAGCAGCGCGACATGTCGTTTCATACCCTATCCTGTCGGTTGGCTTTTGTCTCCAGCGGTTCCGCCTGCCTCGGGGGGCAGCCCTCGAACCGTGGCCTGCTCCATCGTATCGGTAAATCGGCTGCCGGCTCAAGTGGTTATTCGGGTGGCCGGCGCAAAAGAGGGGGGCGCCCACTGAGGGCGGCGCGGCGTACGGCAAATCGCTTTTGTTGCCTTGACAACCCTGGAGGGCAGACTTATTGTTGCACCACCGAGACAGTTTCCCGAGGAAAATCACGCTATTGCTGGCGATCCGGCGGTCAGGATCGCAGCGGCATCAAGGAGAGAGCGAGTGACTGATTTTGTCGACAAAGAAGGCGAACAGCCGGCTGCCGGGTCGGAAGCAGCAGCGGAGGGCGCGGAGCAGCAGGCGAATCTCGCCGTTGACCTCGAGAAGGCACGGGAAGAGGCCAAGGACTTGCAGGACCGACTGCTGCGGCTGGCGGCCGAATTCGAGAATTTCAAGAAACGCATGCAGCGCGAGCGGGAAACCGCGATGAAATATGCCGAAGAGGGGCTGTTGCGGGAGTTGCTGCCCACCATTGACAACCTGGAGCGCGCCATCGAACAGGGCCGCAATGCCGGCGAGGTGGCGGGGTTGCTCGAAGGGGTGGAGATGACCATAACCGGCCTGCGCAACACCCTGGAAAAATTCGGCCTGAAACCGGTGGATGGCGTGGGCCAGCCCTTTGACCCCAACCTCCACGAGGCGCTGGTCATGGAGGCGAGCCAGACGGTGCCCCCCAACACCATCCTCCAGGAATACCAGAAGGGCTACATGTTCAAGGACCGGCTGCTGCGCGCCGCCAAGGTGGTTGTCTCCAAGGGCAGCGAGTAAGGGGAAGGGAACACGGATTGTATTCATACCGACCTGTTGAGGTCATTAAGGAGAATCAGTTATGGGAAAAATTATTGGCATTGATTTGGGTACTACCAACTCCTGCGTGGCGATCATGGAAGGCGGCGAGCCGAAGGTCATCGCCAATGTGGAGGGCAACCGCACCACCCCCTCGGTGGTGGCCTTTGCCGATAGCGGTGAGCGCCTCGTTGGCCAGGTGGCCAAGCGCCAGGCCGTGACCAATCCCACCCGCACGCTCTATGCGATCAAGCGCCTCATCGGCCGCAAGTTCACCGATGCCGAGGTGCGGAAGAGCAAGGAAGTGAGCCCCTTCAAGATCGTCGAGGGCAAGGATGGCGACGCCGCCGTCGAGGTGGACGGCAAGGTGTACGCACCGGCCGAGATCTCGGCCATGGTGCTCACCAAGATGAAGCAGACTGCCGAGGAGTACCTGGGCGAGCCGGTGACCGACGCGGTCATCACCGTGCCGGCCTACTTCAACGACTCCCAGCGCCAGGCCACCAAGGATGCCGGCCGCATCGCCGGTCTCAATGTCCAGCGCATCATCAACGAGCCCACCGCGGCCTC
>JAJZRO010000001.1 GCA_021802645.1 Deltaproteobacteria bacterium
TGTGCCAAGTGATGTAGCCGCGGTAGAGCAGGTAGAGGCCGCCGAGCACGATCAACAGACCAGAGGTCTCGCCGATGGAGCCGGGGCGCCAGCCCAGGAAGAAGTTGGTATAGACGTTGGGCAGGGTTCCGAACTGCTGGGTAAAGGCGGCCATGCCCTGGGTCTTCAGCACCGCCAGCGGGGTGGCGGTGGAGACCGCATCGACCGTGGTGCCGAGATAGGAAAAGATGGCCAGGTGATCAAGGGGGGGCAACCAGGCCGAGGTCATGGCCACCGGGAAGGTGGCGACCAGGAAGGCCCGGGCCAAGAGGGCCGGATTGAAGATGTTGTAGCCAATGCCGCCCAGGAGGTGCTTGCCGACGTAGATGGCCATCACCGCTCCGAGTACCGGCAGCAGATAATGGACCCCGGGCGGGATGACAAAGGCGAGCAATATGCCGGTGATGGCGGCGCTGCCGTCGCTGATCGTGACCTTGCGGCCCAATGCCTTCTGGCTGATGGCCTCGACGGCCATACAGCTGGCCACGCTGACGGCGGTGATGATAAGGGTCCGGAGGCCGAAGAGGAAGACCGAAAAGATGAGCGATGGCACCAGACAGGCTACCACGGTCCACATGATTTTCGGCACCGACTCGCTGCTCCGCACATGCGGCGACACCGAGACCTTCCACAGGCCGCTGCGGGCAACACTGGTCTGGGTTTCTGACTCTGGCGGTTTGATGGCGATTCTCCCTACATTAAATAAACTTGGCGGTTATTCCTGGGCGGCGGGCACGAGGCTCAGCGTTTGGCCTTCATCTTGGCCAGTCGGATGAACTGGACCAGCGGCCGCTTGGCCGGGCAGACAAAGGCGCAGCAGCCGCACTCGAAACATTCGAACACCCCGAAGCGCCCGGTTTCCTCGGCGCGACCCGCCTCGACGTGGATGGCGATCTCCTTGGGCTCGAGCCCCATGGGGCAGGCCTTGAGGCACCAGCCACAACGGATGCACTGGGAATGCGGGCTGGCATCGATCTCGTCCTCGGCCAGAAAGAGCACCGACGAGGTGGTCTTGGTCACCGGAATGTCGAGGGTGGAGATGGCAAACCCCATCATCGGCCCGCCCATAACCACCTTGGCGAGCTGGGGGGTGACGCCGCCCAGATAGGCAACGATGTCGCTCACCCTGGTGCCGACCTTGACCAGCAGGTTGGCCGGCCGCCTGATCCCCTTGCCGGAGATGGTCATCACCTTCTCGTAGAGGGGCTTGCCAAGCGCCACCGCATCGCGGATCGCCCGGGCGGTGCTCACATTGTGCACCACCACCCCCACGGCGCTGGGCAGGGCAAAGCCCGGCACCTTGCGACCGGTGATCGACTGGATGAGCTGCTTTTCCGAACCCTGCGGGTACTTGACCTGGAGCGGCCGGACCGTGATCTGCGCGGAGGGGGTCGAGGCCGCCGCCGCGGCCTTGCTCATGGCGGCAATGGCATCCGGCTTGTTGTTCTCGATGCCGATGTGGCAGGCAGAGATACCGAGAATCTTCAGGATGATCTTGGCGCCCTCGACGATCTCGGCGCTTTTTTCCAGCATCTGCCGGTGATCGGCGGTAATGTACGGCTCGCATTCGGCGCCGTTTAAGATCAGGGTATCGATGGGGTTGTTGGGCGGCGGGCTCAACTTCACGTGGCTCGGAAAACCGGCGCCGCCGATGCCGATGATGCCGGCGTCCTGTACCTTCTTGAGCAGGTCCTCGCGGGAGAGCTGCTGCCAGTCGGTGGCCGCATATTGCAACGGCTCGGCCTCGCGGTTGGTCTTGATGGTGATGGAGGGCGCGCTTACCCGCATGGGATGGGCAGACATGCCGATGGCGGTCACCGTGCCGGCAACCGGCGCATGGAGCGGGACGCCGAGCCCCTTGGTCACCGTGCCGATCACCTGCCCCTCCTGCACCGTCTCCTTCACCGCCACCGTGGGTGTGCAGGGGGCGCCAATGTGCTGGCCGAGGATCAGCTCCAGTTCATCCGGCACGGGCATCGTTTCGATGGCAAGCGCTGCGGTCAGATCCTTGGCTTCGGGGGGGTGGACACCACCCTTGGGGAATGTCAGTAAAGGTGCCATATGATTTGATGCGTGCGGGTTGACCTGGCGGGTTCCCGTATCCGAAACCCCCAGGCGTCGCCTATCTTAAATCGAGATCGACTCGCACCGACGCCCTTCAGGCGCCAGCTTGAAAAGTTTTTCCACTACCCCGTTTACCCCCCTTTGTCAAGGGCAAAACATGGGCGGCTCCAGAGGGAGAAAAACCACCAACAAACGCCAGGCAACCAGCACGGTTTGCCCCTTGACAGCGGCTGGGGCCAGGTGTATTTTGCAGTGCTGCGGTTTCGTCCGGCAGGGCAAAACCCGGCGTTTTTCCGAGATGATTTACCGCTCCGGAAGTCACAGCGAGCACCGCCGCCCTTCGGCTTGGCCGGAGGGCGGCGCGTTGCCTTCCCTGCACATATTCCGAAGCCAACATACCTTATCTAGAAGGAGCAACACATGTGCCGGTTAGCGTTGAAGACCGCCAGCAAGCCTTTCTCCCCCTTCTCGGTGCTTACGGCCATGGAGGCCATGCAGGAGGGGTATGACGGCAGCGGCCTGGGCCTCCTGCTGCGGGGACTCCAGTTCGCGGACTACAAGTATGATGCCAAGGACCCGATCCTCTCGGGCATCGCCCACAGCGAGGCCGCGCTGGCCAGGCTGGACCAGATCATGGACAAGGCAGGGTTCACCCTCAAGTACGACCACGAGTTCGACGTCAAAAAGGAAATGATCGAGGCCAAGGACCGCTTCAAGTACGTCCTCCGCATCTACAAAATGCCGACCGCCTGGACGAAGCTCGCGGCGGCGGAGAAGGAGCATCGGCTCATGCTGACCCGCTTGGCCCTGCGCCAGGACGGCGAGGCCCACGACGACGACCTCACCGCCTTCTCCCTATGGCCGGATGTCGCCATGATCAAGGAGGTGGGCTGGCCGCTGGGGGTAGGCGAGGCGCTGGGGCTCGACTCCGGCCGCATCAAGGCCCGGGTCTGCATGGCCCAAGGCCGGCAGAACACCAACTACGGCATCAACCTCTACGCCTGCCATCCTTTCTTTATCCAGGGCATTGCCACCATGACCAACGGCGAGAATACCGCCTTTGTGCCGATCAAGGACTGGCTGACCGGCCGCGGCTTCCCCGGTTATATCGGCTACCAGTCCGACTCCGAGGTCTTCGCCCACATCCTGCACTATGTCACCAAGCAGCTCAAGCTGCCGCTTGAGACCTACAAGCACGTCATTACCCCGCTCAAGAACGAGGAGCTGGCCAACCACCCGCAGGGCGATTTCCTCCGCGGGCTGCGCGACGCCTGCCGCCGCCTCATCATCGACGGCCCCAACGCGGTGATCGGCACCCTGCCCGACGAGACCTGCCTCCTGGTCATGGACGCCAAGAAAATGCGGCCCGCCACCGTAGGCGGCAAGCCGGGCGAGTGGGCGATCGCCTCGGAGATGTGCGGCGTCGATGCCATGATCCCGGATCGCGACCGCTCCCTCGATTTCCAGCCCATGCGTGAACACACGGTCATTATTCCGCCAGCCAGACAGGAGTTACAGATATGGTCTCAGTTCAATCGATTGCCAATACCCCAAGCAGCCTAACCCCCAACGATCTGCCCTGGATCATCGACCACAACGAGGAGCGCTGCACCCTGTGCGGCCGCTGCGCGGCGGTCTGTCCGGTGGGCACCCTGAAGCTCACCTACATGCGCAAGCGCATGCCCAAGCTGGTGCTTGCCTCCAGCGAGCGGGGCAGCTCGTACAAGACCTTTGTCGGCATCCGCCAGTCCACTGAGATCAGCAAACGCTGTATCGGTTGCGGCACCTGCTCCATGGTCTGTCCCAACGAGGCGATCCGCCCCCTGCCCAATCAGGCCCGCGACCGCTTCCGCTTCCTCAACACCCAGCAGGGCGAGCCGGTCAAGCGTGGCGGTCGCCGTAACGAGCCAGGGCCGAACCTCCTCGACCGCATCATCTTCGACCGCATCTCCATGCTCACCGACCCGGCGCTGGACGCCGGCCGGCACGAATTTTCCTGCAACACCCTGCTTGGCCGCGTCTTGCCGCCGGAAGAATATGTGCGGCGCAAGATGGCCGGCGAATGGATTCCGCCGGTGCGGGAGATCTTCCCCTTTGTCATCGGCTCCATGTCCTTTGGCGCCTTGTCCCCGAACATGTGGCTGGGCCTGCTGCAAGGCGTGGCGTATTGCAACGAGGTTTTGGGCATCCCGGTGGTGATGGCCACCGGCGAGGGCGGCTGCCCGCCCTGGGTGCTGCGGAGCCCCTTCCTCAAATACATCATCCTGCAGATCGCCTCCGGTTACTTCGGCTGGGACGAGATCATCCGCGCCATCCCCGAGATGCAGTGCGACCCGGCCGCCATCGAGATCAAGTACGGCCAGGGCGCCAAGCCTGGCGACGGCGGCTTGCTCATGTGGTTCAAGGTTTCGAAGATCATCGCCCGCCTGCGCGGCGTGCCCGAGGGCGTTGACCTGCCCAGCCCGCCGGTGCATCAGACCCTCTATTCCATCGAGGAGTCGGTGATGAAGATGATCCAGACCATGTCCATGGCCTGGAACTTCCGGGTGCCGGTCTATCCGAAGATCTCCGGCTCCACCTCGGCCAAAGCGGTGTTGAACAACCTGGTGCGCAATCCCTATGCCGGCGCGCTCCTGATCGACGGCATCGACGGCGGCACCGGCGCGGCGTACCACATCAGCATGGATGCCACCGGCCACCCCATCGCCAGCAACGTGCGCGAGTGCTACCTCGATCTCTGCGCCCAGGGCAAGCAGAACGAGATTCCGATCTTTGCCGCCGGCGGCGTGGGCAAAAACGGCAACGTCACCCGCAACGGCATGGCCCTCATCATGCTGGGTGCCTCCGGCGTCCACATGGGCAAATACATGATGCAGGCCGCGGCCGGCTGCCTCGGCAGCGAGGCGGATCGTTGCAACGTCTGCAACATCGGCCTCTGCCCCAAGGGCATCACCAGCCAGAATCCCAAACTCTATCGTCGTCTCGACCCGGATTTGGTCGCCCAACGCGTGGTGGACACCTTCATGGCCATCCGCACCGAGGTCAAGAAGATCATGGCCCCGCTGGGCCGCTCCCAGAGCCTGCCCATCGGCATGTCCGACGCCCTGGGCATCGACGACAAGGCTGTGGCCGAACGCTTAAATATCAGATACGTCTGTTGAGAAGGAGCACGCCGTGAGCAAAGCAAACGTGGTCAAAGGGCTCGACAAAGAGGGCCAGCGCATCAGCTCCAAGAACTTCGAGGAGCTGGTCCAGAAGGCCTTTGCCAAGTCCCGCAAACTGAAACTGGAAACCTACGGCCAGCACAACGTGGGCGGCCGTTTGAACGGTGCCGGCAAGCCGGTGGAGATCGAGATCGACGGCCCCTGCGGCCAGCGCCTGGGCTGCATGGGCCTGCCCGGCACCACCATCACCTGCAACGGCCCGGCCTCCGATGACGTGGGCTACCTCAACATCGGCGCCGAGATCACCGTCAAGGGCGACGCCACCAACGGCGTCTGCAACGCCACCGCCGAGGGCAAGGTCTACATCGGCGGCTCCATCGGCGCCCGCGGGCTCACCATGACCAAGTGGAACCCCGAACACAAGCGGCCGGAGCTGTGGGTCTTGGGCTCGGTGGGCGACACTTTTGCCGAATTCAACTGCGGCGGCATCGCCGTGGTCTGCGGCATCGAGCCGAAGAACCCGCAGAATGTCCTGGGCTATCGCCCCTGCGTCGGCATGGTTGGCGGCTGGGTTTACTACCGCGGCAAGACCGACGGCTCCTATGCCAAGAACTCGGTCAAGGCGGTGCTGCCCGACGACGAGCAGTGGGCCTGGCTCATGGAGCGGCTGCCCAACTTCCTCAGGAAGATCGGCCGTCCCCGGCTGCTCAAGAAGCTCTCCAAGCGCGACGAGTGGATGATGCTCATGGCGATTCCGCCGCAGGACCGGGCTTTGATGTTCTCCGGCCCCATGCCCATGGCGGAATTCAAGCAGAAGATCTGGAACCGCGGCTTCGGCGGCGGCGACCCGATCCGCGATCTGGCCCCGGGACTTGACCGCAGCCCGATCGGCATGATCGTTTCCGGCGATCTCCGCCGGCGCAAGCCTTTCTGGGCCAATCGCGACAAGGCCGCGCCCTGCGCCTTCTACTGCCCGGTGCACATCCCCACCATCGACCGGCTGAAACTCATGCGGGAGGGTAAGGAGCAAGAGGCCTACGCCATGCTCATGGAATATACGCCGCTGCCCGCCTCGATCTGCGGCCACATCTGCCCCAATCTCTGCATGCAGAACTGCTCCCGCCAGGTGGTGGACGAGAAAATCGATGTGCAGATGCTGGGCCGCGCCGCCCGCGATGCCGCGGCACCCAAACCTGCCAAATCGCTGGGCAAGAAGGTCGCCATCATCGGCGGCGGCCCGGCCGGCATGAACGCCGCCTGGCAGCTTGCCAAGGCCGGCGTCGAGGCGCACATCTTCGAGCGCGACCAGCAGCTGGGCGGCAAGCTCGCCCAGGTTATCCCCTGGGAACGTCTGCCCAAGGCAATCTGGGACAAAGAGATCAGCCGCTTCCTCGCCATGCCCGGCATCAAGGTGAACCTTGGCGTCGCCATGACCAAGGAGAAATTCGCCGAACTCAAGAAGGGATACGACCACGTGATCGTGGCGGTGGGCACCCACCAGCCGCGCACCATCCCCTTCCCCGGCCATGAGCGGGTCTTGCCGGCGCTGGACTTCCTCAAGGGGGCCAAGAGCAGCAAGCCGCCCAAGATCGGCAAGCAGGTGGTGATCATCGGCGCGGGCAACGTGGGCTGCGACGTGGCCTGCGAGGCATACCGCCTGGGTGCCGAGCAGGTGACCCTGGTCGACATCCAGAAGCCGCTCGCCTTCGGCAAGGAAAAGGCGGCGGCCGAGGCCTTGGGCGCCAAGTTCCAGTGGCCGGTGCAGACCAAGGAAGTCACCGCCGAGGGGCTCGTCGATGCGGCGGGCCAGCTCATCCCGGCCCAAACCGTGATCATCTCCATCGGCGACGTGCCGGCGTTGAAGTTCCTGCCGGACACGGTGGAGGTGGTAACGGTCGGCGGCGCCGCCTGGGTCAAGTGCGATGCCACCGGCCGCACCAGCGACCCGAAGGTTTCGGCCATCGGCGACGTGGAGCGGCCGGGCCTGGCCACCAATGCCTTGGGCGCCGGCAAAAACGCGGCCGAGGCCCTGATCGCCGCCTTCAAGGGCGAGGAGTACAAGCCCTTCAGCAAGACAGTGGTCGCCCAGTGCGACCTCACCCACGCCCACTACGAACCCCAGCGGCCTGGGGCCACCGCGGCCGAGGAGGCGGAACGCTGCATGAGCTGCGGCACCTGCCGCGACTGCCACCTCTGTGAGACCATCTGCCCCACCCAGGCGATCAGCCGCGAAACCCTGCCCGACGGCACCTACCGCTACGTCTCCGACGACGACAAGTGCATCGCCTGCGGCTTCTGCGCCGATACCTGCCCCTGCGGCATCTGGATGATGCGGCCCTTCTGAGCGGGCTGTCGGCGTCTCTGAGACTAGACCATAAAAAAAGGCAGGTTCGAAACCGAACCTGCCTTTTTTTATTCCCTTGCCAACCGGCGTCTATTCGCTGTGAAAAAAGTCTGCATCTGGCGCAACGGCAGGACGTTCCCCCCCTTTTTCAAAGATTTCGAGCAGGGTCAGGCTGATGTCGTCGCGGGCGTGTTCACGGTAAAACTGCCGCACCGCCATGGGGATATTCTCCGCCGCTATCACCACCTGCTCCGCCGGTTCGGGACTCAGCCAGCGCAGATCCAAATTTTTGGCGTCATGCCGCTTGAACCGCACCACGAATTGTCGCTGCACCATCGCTCCCTCCCCCGACGAAAACGTCCAGAGGCGTTTGCTCTTTCTCCTCGCCTCCAACCCCATCCCGTGCTTCCATGATGCCCATTCTAGCGACCGCTTCTCACAAAAATCTCACACCGCTATCGTTTTGCTTTTGCCGCCGGGAAGCCCTTCCGGCCACCGACTGAACGCGCCTCGCTCTCGCGGATTGCCGCCAGGGACTCCGCGATCTCCGCTTCGGTATATTCCTCCTTACGCAGGCCCTCGGCAAAGTGCTGGAGCAGTTCCTGCGCCTGACGAGCCTCCTTGGCCCTGAGATAGGCGCGATAGAGGTGCTGCACCAGGGTCTCGTTGGTCGGATCATGCTGCAGGGCCTGACGGAGAACCGCAATTGCCTCCCCATTGCGGCCCATTTCGCCGAGTTTACCGCTCCACTGGGCGGCGGTTTCGACCGCGGTCTGAGCCAGGGTCGCGCAGTATTCCGCCACCTGATCATTCTCGGCAAAGGTCTCGACGTCGCACCGCTGCCACAGGGCCAAGGCTTTCTCAAAGGCCACGCCCGCCTGCCACCACTGGTGCGATCGCGCCCTCTCCCGCCCATCTTTGGCGGCCTGCAAAAACTCCTGGGCATCAACCCAGCATTCTTCCAGGCTCAGGATGCCTTTCTTGAGCACCAGGGAGCGCCGCACCTCCTCCTCGCCCAGCATCTCGCCCATGCTTTTGCGCAGCCGTGAAAGGGCGGAGTCGAACTTGGAGCGCGCCTTTTCCGCCGTACTCTCCGGCCACATCGCCACCTGCACCTGCTCCTGGCGGAGTTGATGATTCGGCGCGCAAACCAACATGGTGAGAAGCTGCCGCTGTCCGGGGGTGAAATCCTGGGTCTGCATGACGCGGTCGCCGCAACTCAAGACAAAGCCGCCCAGGATACGGATGCGCAACAGGGAGAAGGCCTCCCCTTCGTCGGTAATCCCAAGCCCGAGCCGCTGCCGCGCCAGCAGCCGGGCGTAGTCCCGTTCCACCCCTTGGGCCACCGCCATCGCCAGCAGTTCCTGCATGTTTTCGGGGTACCAGCCATGCACATGGACATAGCCATACTGCCGCATGATCGCCAGTCCTTCGGCCAACCCCTTCACCGCTTTTTTCGGCCGGTTGGCCCGCAGCTGGAGAAAGGCGCCAAAGAGCAAGGCGCAGGCCCGGAAATACTCGACCCCGATTGTTTCGACTCCCTGGATGGTCCGGACCAGATAGGTCTCCGCCTGCTCGGCCATGCCGAGATGCGCATAGATAATGCCGCTCATCAAATCGTTGAGCACCAGATAATAGGGCCCGCCGACCTCGGCCCGCAACCGCCGCGACTCCTCCAAGGCATCGATGGCCTCGCCCTTGCGTTGCCGGATGGCATAAATACAGGCCAGGATGTGCAGAAACTGGCTGCGCAGGTGCGGCGTCTCCCCGTAAAAGCCCGAGCGCAGCCCCTGCTGGATGAATTTTTCCGCCTGGTCGAGATCGCCGCGGGC
Source organism: Deltaproteobacteria bacterium (assembly GCA_021802645.1). Classification (GTDB taxonomy): domain Bacteria; phylum Desulfobacterota; class Desulfobulbia; order Desulfobulbales; family Desulfurivibrionaceae; genus JAJZRJ01. The sequence goes on from JAJZRO010000001.1 coordinate 9,444, forward strand.
CATGGCCACCTCGGCGTTCCAGATCATGAGCAGGGGCTGGGTGATGGCCCCGGGAATGAATCGTCCTTCCGGCGCTGCACAGGATTCCCGCTCCAGCCGGGCAAAGGCATCGAACTCGCCGGTCTTGACCAGGAGATCGAGGAGCAGGGTCCGCAAGCCCGCCCGACTCACCACATCGACCCGCGGGCTGTAAATCAGGCCGTAGGCCTGTTCCGCCACGGCCTGGGAGTCGGCGTAGTGGCCCTGGAGCAGGTACTCGAAACCCTGGATGATGCGGATGCGACCGACAAAGTTGTCGAGATCGTGCCGCTGGGCCAGTTCCAGGGCTTGGGCCGAATAATGGTTGGCCTTGGCCATGTCCATCTCGAAGAAGCAGCACCCGGAGGCCAGATCGTGGGCAACGAGGATTTTGGTAAAGGTGTCGAGCTTCTCCGCATGGCGCTCGAACAACTCCTCGGCGCGCCGCAGGTGGACGATCCCTTTGTTGTAGGAACCGTCGTAGGCCATATGGAAATTGATGATCTCCGCGATGGCCAGCAACTCGCCGACCAGGTCCTCCTCCTTGATGAAGTTGATCCGGGCGGTTTCGAAATAGGGCAGCGAGGTCTGCGGCTCGGCCAGTTCGGTGACCACGCCGTAAAAATAGGAGAACCAACCGCTCTTTTTGATAACCTCCGCCGGAATTCCTTGCAGGACGCTGTAGAGCGTGGCCAGGCGATTCATGGCCATCAACGCCATACCTTCCTGCTCCAGAACCTGCTCGAGGCCGTCGTAATCCTTGGCCCGCAGATAATAGAGCACTGCCTTCTGCGGCCGTTTGTGTTCCATCCAGAAGGCGGCGGCCTGATGGAGAATGGCATCGATGATCGCGGGGTCCAGCTCGGCCTGCGCCCGCTCCTGGAGAAATTCCTGGAAGAGATGATGCAGGCTGAAGAGGGTGCTTTCCTCGTTCAGGCCGCGGACAAAGTAATTCTGCTCCATCAGCTTTTCGAGCTGCCCTCCGATGCCGGGCATGGCGGTAATCTCCTGGGCCAGGGCCACGGGAATCTCGTCGAGCAGCGAAAGCTTCAGGAGTGGCAGACGCAACGCCTCGGGCAGGTGGAGAAAGATCTCCTCCTTGAAATAGGCCGGAATCTCCCCCTGATGAATCGAGGGGCCGACATCGGTCAAACGGTCCATGCCGTTACCCCGCTCCAGCGCGTGGCTGGCCAGGATGATGCCCATGACCCAACCATCGGTGGCATGCTGCAACGCCCGCACCGTGCTGGCCGGCACCGGTTCTTCCACCGAACTGCGCAGGAAGAGAGCGACCTCATCCTCCGAGAGGGCGAGGTCGTGGTTGGTGAGCTGGAGGGCGTCCCGGTTGAACTTGACGATCCGGGTCTGGAGCGGCACGGTCCAGCGCGAAATCAGGATGAAGCGGAGATGGGGCGGCGAGGTTTCGATCACATAATCGACCACCGCCAGGCTCTGGGCAAAGCCATCCAGCAGATGGAAGTCGTCGAAGACGATAAAAAAATCACCGACGAGAAAGCGATCCAGATCGGCCAGCAGGAGGTTGACCGCGCTGCGCAGCTCCAAGACGCTCACCTCGCCGTCGGCCAGCATTTTTTCGAGCTGCGGGGCGGAAAACTCCGGCAATGCCCGCTTCAGACTGGCCAGCAGGGCGGTGAGCAGCAGCACCGGATCGCGGTCCTCGATACCGACCTGATACCAGGCATAAGGGGCATTGGTATGCTGCAGATACTGGGCCGCCAGGGTTGTTTTACCCTGTCCGGCCTGGGCCTCGATAAGGAAGACCTTCTTGCTCTGCCCCCGGTTGGCCAGGCAGGACTCCACCAGCCGGGGCCGGAAAATGGTCTGGCTCGCGGCGAAGCGCGGTGGATAAAATTTATTGGCCGGGATCCGTGCGCTGATCTCGGCAAAAAGCGCTACCATCCTCCCTCTCCCTTCCCCCTCGCTTCAGATCCGCCCCGGAACGGGACAGATCTGCTCCCTGTTTGACCATGCCATAGATCGGTCAACCTTTCAATAAGATAAACGAATTCTGGCCGGGGTGGATGGGCTTCGCGTGTCCTCGCCGCCTTGCGTATGCAATTTTGTAAAAAATGGCGTTCTTTTTCACGATTTCGTCAACAAAAACAGCCAAACACTCAGGGCCGCCGCGCGATATCAATAAAAAAATAAAACAAATACAAATAGTTATGATTTTATCGCCGAACGGTTTGGTTCTTGCAAAAAGGACCGGGTTGCATCCTGTAGCCACTGAAACGACGAGGAGAGACATGAAGCAAAGACGCACTCTGATATCCCTGGGATTGGTTCTAGCCACCGCGTGGCCGAGCGTGGCTTTCGCGGCCGAAAATGCGGTCGATACCGGCACCACCGCCTGGATGCTCATTTCCACCGGCCTGGTGTTGCTGATGGTGCCGGGGCTCGCCATGTTCTACGGCGGCCTGGTACGGACCAAGAATGTGCTCGGCACCATGATGCACAGCTTTGTGGCCATGGCGTTGATCGGCGTGCTGTGGCCGGTCTGCGGCTATGCCCTCACCTTTGGTCATGGCATCCTCGGCGGTCTCGTCGGCTGGAACAACGATTACTTCCTGCTGCGCGGCATCGACAATACCATCACCAACGGGGTACCGGAGTACATCCTCGCCATGTTCCAAGGCAAATTCGCCATCATCACCCCGGCGCTGATCAGCGGGGCGCTGGCGGAACGGGTCTACTTCCGGGGCTACTGCCTTTTCATCGTCCTCTGGTTCTTTGCGGTCTATGTCCCGCTCTGCCACTGGGTCTGGGCGCCGGACGGCTGGCTCTACCATGCCGGCGCCAGCGGAGTGATCGATCTCGCCGGCGGCCTGGTCATCCATGTTTCCGCGGGCGTCAGCGCCCTGGTGGTCGCCCTTTTCCTCGGCCCCCGGCGCGGCTATCCGAAGATCGCCATGCACCCCAACAATCTGGTGATGACCATGATGGGCGCCGGCCTCCTCTGGGTAGGCTGGTTCGGTTTCAATGCCGGCTCCACCGCCCAAAGCGGGCTGGAGACCGCCCGGGCGCTCACCATGACCCAGGTTTCGGCCGCCAGCGGCGCGCTCACTTGGCTCATCATCGAGGCACTGATCTTCAAAAAGGCCACCTCGCTCGGTTTTGTCTCCGGCATTCTGGCCGGTCTGGTGGTCATCACTCCGGCCGCCGGCGTGGTGCAGCCAACCGGGGCCATTACCCTCGGCGCCATCTCGTCGCTCGTCTGCTACTACGCGCTGCAGATGAAGCTCAAACTGGGCTATGACGATTCCCTCGACTGCTTCGGTATCCACGGGGTTGGCAGCGGTCTCGGCGTACTGCTCCTCTCCTTCTTCATCCGCGATTCCTGGATGGCCAAGGCCTCGGCTGCCGTCGGTCGCACCTGGACCGCTCTTGACCAACTCCAGATTCAGCTCATGGGCATAGGCGTCACCATCGCGCTCGCCGCCACCGTCACCATCATCATCTGCCTCGTGGTGGAAAAGAGCGTCGGCTTCCGTATCGACGAGCAGGAAGAAATGGTTGGACTCGACCAGTCATTGCACGGCGAATCCGGCTACGGCCTCGTCTCTTCCGACCGGTAAAAGGAGCACACGATGAAAAAAATCGAGGCGATCATCAAGCCGCCCAAACTCGACGAGGTCAAGGAGGCGCTCGATGCCGTCGGCGTCAAAGGCATGACCGTAACCGAAGTCAAGGGTTATGGCCGTCAGAAGGGCCACAAGGAAGTCTACCGCGGCGCCGAGTACCAAGTCGATTTCGTGCCCAAGATCAAACTTGAGGTGGTGGTGGAAACGGAACGGGCCAGCCGGGTGGTGGAAGCCATCCGCCAGGCGGCCAACACCGGCAAGATCGGCGACGGCAAGATCTTCGTCCTTAGTGTCGATGAAGTGATTCGCATCCGCACCGGCGAGCGAAACAACGAAGCGATCTAAGCGCCACCCAACTTCCAAGCAAAAGGCCGGGCGTCCCCCGGCCTTTTTTGTCTCCATTTTGGGCGACACAAAGCCTTGCCGACAACGCTATTCCTTGCGACAATGAAGGAAGAACCCAAAGCGTCCCCTTCACGGAGGCATGACCATGAAACCTCGTTACGGGCTGTTCCTCCTATCCCTCCTCCTAACAGGTTGCGCCACGAGCCAACTCGCCCCCAACACCCCCTCCTTGATCCACTTCAGCGACGGCATCTGCCAGGAAAGCCAAAGTGGACGGATGTGGCAAGAGGAGGCTGGCCCTGCGGTCAGCAGCTGGAACGAGGCGGAATACCAAGCAACCAGGCTCAATCTCGGGGGCTATAGCGACTGGCGGCTGCCTACCAAGGACGAACTCTACAGCCTACTCGTGCTCTGCGATTTGAACCGGCAAGAAAACTGCCCCAAGGGATTACTCACTGGACACTGGCTGGGCAGAAGCCCGGAAGAAGGCGAGGCGGGGTACTGGGAGAGCTATCCCTTGTGCGGCGGGGTGGATTACCGCTTTGTCCACAAACAGGAAGGGGTGGTTCGGGCGGTACGGCCGTAGGCGAGGCTTACTCGATCAACTGCCATTTCCCGCCCTGCCGCACCACATCGACGGTGCCGCAGGGAACATCATCCGCTGAGTCGTTTAAACAAACCTTCTCAATCCTGATCCTGTTTGCATCGAGCCATTGGGCGCCCTTCGGCCCCCACTCTTCCAACTCTCCCGACCACCATTCGCGAACCATCTTTCCCTTCTGAATGCGCCAGATCTGAATATCGGTCGGATTGAAGTTGCTTGGCTGGCCCCATGAGGTTGCCACGAACCTCTGCCTATCAGGCGAGACCACCGGGAACCCTGAAGGATATGCCTTCTCGCCTGACTCGTGCTGAATAACAAGGGTGGCTGTCCCCTCATAGTATGCAATCTCGATTACGTGCAGGCCCACGCTGGGCAGGTAGTCGATATAGCTGTACAGGATGACATCATCTGCCGCGACATCGTCGGCATACTCCTTGTCTTGTAAGACTACCGTCTTGCTCTTGAGTTGGATCGTGAGAGACTTGCCTTTACGGGCTGCGTAGCGGCCGAGGCCGTGTTGGAGCTGATAGGCCTCCACCACCCGATCGCACTCAAAAACATTGTGCGTCGCGGTACACAGTTTCTGCCGCAACTGGGCATACAAAACCGCATCCCCCGCGACAGAGACCCCGGGCAGCACCACAATAACACCCAGCAGAACGACCGCAATATAGGCCTTGGTTTTCATCGATCCCCTCCCAAGCAAGAGTGCCGACGACAGCCTAACACAGAAAAGTCTATGGAGAAAAGAGCTTTCAGGAGAGGCGGTTGCGATAGTCTTCGTAGGTGAACTTGCGCACCACCTCGGTCTTGCCCGTGGCCGGGTCGTAAACCGCGATGGATGGCAACCGCACGCCGTTGAAGGTGGTGTTCTTCACCATGGTGTAGTGGGCCATGTCGCAGAAGATGAGGCGCTGGCCGATGGTAAGCGGTTGCGGGAAGGAGTAGTCGCCGATCACGTCGCCGGCCAGGCAGGTGGGGCCGCCCAGGCGATAGGTGTGGGGAAACTCGCCGGGCTGGCCGGCACCGATGAGCCTGGGGCGATAAGGCATCTCCAGCACGTCGGGCATGTGGGCCGAGGCCGAGGCATCGAGGATGGCGATCTCCATCTCGTTGTGCACCAGGTCCACCACCTCGCAGACCAGCACCCCGATGTTCAAGGCAATCGCCTCGCCCGGTTCCAGATAGACCGGCACGCCGTAGCGCTGCTGCACGCCGTCGATCAATCGGCAGAGCAGCTCCACATCGTAATCGGGCCGGGTGATGTGGTGGCCGCCGCCGAAGTTCACCCAGCGCATCCCGCGGATGAACTCCCCGAATTTCTGCTCAAAGGCAGCCAGGGTATGCGCCAGGGCGTCGGCGTTCTGCTCGCAGAGGGCGTGGAAGTGGAGCCCCTCCAGGCCGTCGAGCAGCTCGGGCCGAAACTCGGCGCGGGTGACGCCCAAGCGGGAATAGCGGCCGCAGGGGTTGTAGATATCCACCCCCACCTCGGAGTACTCGGGATTCACCCGGATGCCGCAGGAGATCTTCTTGGGATGGGCCAGCACCTGAGCCCGGAAGCGGGTCCACTGGCTGAAGGAGTTGAAGACCATGTGGTCCACGTAGCCAAGGAGTTCCGGCAGCTCCTTTTCGGTGTAGGCCGGGCAGAAGATGTGGGTCTCGCCGCCGAACTCCTCGCAGCCAAGGCGCGCCTCATCAAGGGAACTCGCGGTGGTGCCTTTCAGCACCTGACTGATCTGGCCGAAAAGGGACCACTGGGCAAAGCCCTTCAAAGCCAGCAGGATGGTGCAGCCGGTGCGCCGCTGCACCCGATCGAGCAGCGCGAGGTTTTGGGCGAGCTTGCCCCGGTCGCTCACATAGCACGGCGACGGCACCTCGTGCACAAAAGGAAACTCTCCGACTCCATTTATCATCTCTGACTCCGCATCCGGCGATCCTTGCACAACAAAGGAAATTCCAAATCTCAATCAAGATGGGAACGCGAAGGCAAGCGAGCAGCGGCGAGACAGTACAGTCAGTACGGCGAGGAGCCGCGCAGCGCAGCCGACAAAGTTAACGCTTGATTGAGGTTGGAATTTAAAATTCCTTCACTTCCCACGGCAGGCCGTAGCGATTGAGCGCCTCCATGAAGGGGTCGGGGTCGAGCTGCTCCATGTTGAAGACGCCCTGGCCCCGCCAGGCGTTGGTCACCATCATCATGGCGCCGATCATGGCCGGCACGCCGGTGGTGTAGGAGATGGCCTGGGAGCCCACCTCGCGGTAGCACTCCTCATGGTCGCAGACGTTGTAGATGTAGATCTTGCGCGGCTTGCCGTCCTTGATCCCCTCCATGACGTTGCCGATACAGGTCTTACCCTTGGTCCGCGGCCCCAGCGAGGCGGGGTCGGGCAGCAGGGCCTTCAAGAACTGGAGCGGAACGATCTCGCGGCCCTCGAACATCACCGGCGTAATGCTCGTCATACCCACGTTCTGCAGCACCTCCAGGTGCTTGAGGTAGTTGTCGGAAAAGGTCATCCAGAAGCGGATGCGCTTGAGCCCCTTGATGTTCTGCACCAACGACTCCAGCTCCTCGTGGTACATGAGGTAGGCGTTCCTGGGGCCGATCTGCGGGAAGTCGAAGGACTGCTTCACGCTCAAAGGGTCGGTCTCCAGCCACTGGCCGTTTTCCCAGTACTTGCCGCGGGCGGTCACCTCGCGGATGTTGATCTCCGGGTTGAAGTTGGTGGCAAAGGGGTGGCCGTGGTCGCCGGCATTGGCGTCGAGGATGTCGACGGAGTGGATCTCGTCGAAGTAGTGCTTCTGGGCGTAGGCGCAGTAGACGTTGGTGACGCCGGGGTCGAAGCCGCTGCCGAGCAAGGCCATCAGCCCCTTGGCTTTGAACTTGTCGTGGTAGGGCCACTGCCAGGTGTAGCTGAACTTGGCCTCGTCCGGCGGCTCATAGTTGGCGGTGTCGAGGTAATCCACCCCGGCGGCGAGGCAGGCGTCCATGATGGCCAGGTCCTGGTACGGCAGGGCCACATTCACCACCAGGGCGGGCTGCACCCGGTTAATGAGGGCGCTCATCTCGGCGACGTTGTCGGCATCGACCTTCGCCACCCCGATGTCGCGACCGGTGCGCTGTTTAACGGAGTCACGGATCGCCTCGCATTTGGCCACTGTCCGGCTGGCCAGCACAATCTCGGAAAAGACCTCCGGCACCTGGGCGCACTTGTGCACCACCACGCTGCCAACCCCGCCTGCCCCAACGATCAACACCTTGCTCATTTTCTCACCCTCTTCTGCTTGACGCATACCGTCGCGTATGCTATAACGCGCTCGCTTGACCGGTTTCGACCGGGCCGTTAGCTCAACTGGTAGAGCAACTGACTCTTAATCAGTAGGTTTGGGGTTCGAGCCCCCGACGGCCCACCAGAATTATCAAGGGTTTGCAGACGATTCTGCAAACCCTTTTTTCGTGTCCAATCGGCTACCAATCACGACGCCGGCTCTCTCCACTGCCCCTCCCTCTTCCATACTCCACCAAGGCGCCTCTGTCAAAGGGCGGCAAGGCATTGCCTTATATATTTTCAGGGGAAAAAAGCAACAAAAAATCCCCGGCAAGGGTAGAATGGCGGCATGGAAGACCATGCCCCGCCCGCCCGCAGACCGGAGATCATTCTCATCGCCGCCGTGGCCCGCAACCGGGTGATCGGCAAGGAGAACGCCATCCCGTGGCACATTCCCGGCGAGCAGCTCCGCTTCAAACAGATCACCATGGGCCACACCCTGATCATGGGCCGCAAGACCCACGAATCCATCGGCCGGGTGCTGCCGGGCCGCCGCACCATCATCATCACCCGCCAGCGGAACTACCAGGCGCCGGGCTGCCTGGTGGTGCATGATCTTCCGGCCGCGTTCGCCGCTGCGGCGGGTGACCGCCAGGTCTTCATCGCCGGCGGGGCCGAAATCTTCCGACAGGCTTTGCCCTACGCCGACGCCATCTACCTCTCCATCCTCCACCGGGAGGTGGCGGGCGACATCTTCTTTCCCCCCTTTGTCAGCGCTGATTTCCCGGTGTTTTTCCAGGAGGTCATCGACGAAGGCGAACCCTACACCTTCACGATCTATCGCCGGAAAAAGAATTAACGGACGCTGGCCTTGCGGATCACCTCGGCCACCGATTCGGCCATGCGGCGGTAGCCCGCGGCATTGGGGTGGATCTGGTCGCTCTTGAGCGTCCGGTCGGTGAGAATGGCCCGGACAATCCCCTTGTCGTAGGGCACCTTGAATTCCTTGGCCAGCTCCTCATAGATCGGCGAGGTGGCGACCAACAACCCCGGCGCCGGCACGCCGATGAGCACGATATCGATGCCGCGCCCTTTGATAAGTGCCATCATGCGGCGCAGGTTGGCCTCGGTCTCTTCCCGGCCCTGCTGACGGAGGAAATCGTTGCCGCCGTGGCAGAGGATGACCAAGGCCGGCCGGGTTTCGTCGAGGACCGCGGGCAACCGCGCCAGCCCTCCGGCGGTCACCTCGCCAGGCACCCCGGCGTTGATCACGTTGCAGCCCAAAAGACCGGCGAGTACTGCCGGATATGACTCCTCCGGTCGGGCACCGGTGCCGTAGGTAAGGCTGTCGCCGAAGGCTACCACCGTCGATTCCGGTGTGAGTGGCCGGATGGCCGGCGACCTGCCGCATCCCACCAGGCTGAGCAGACAGAGGCATACCAACAGAAGCCATCTCTTCCATCCTGCAATCACCGGACACCTCCTTATTGCAGCGGCGAGGCAGAAACTACGAGGACGGCGAGGGGCAACGCGAAGGTGCGGTGGAATTACATGACCACCCGGTTCCGGCCTTCGTTCTTGGCTCGGTAGAGGGCGTGATCCGCCTGGCGCACCAAGGCCTCCCGGTCCATGCCGACCTCGCACATGGCGATGCCGATGGAAATGGTCACCCGCCCGATCCGTTGCCCCATCTTTTCGACGACCAGATGCTGCTCCACATTGGCCCGCAACTCCTCGGCCCGGCCGCGGGCGTCCGCCGCCGAAATGTTCGGGAAGATCACCACGAATTCCTCGCCGCCGTAACGGCAGGCGACATCCTCCTCGCGGATGTTGTGGCGAATGATCTCACCGAGCCTCCGGAGCACCCAGTCGCCGGTCACATGGCCATAGGTATCGTTGACTTCCTTGAAGTGGTCAAGGTCCAGCATGAAGAGGGCGAGGGTGGCGGCCTGCCGCTTGGCCTTGCTGATCTCGCGCTGGAGCGATTCCTCCATGTACCGCCGATTGAAGAGGCCGGTCAGCGGATCGCGGATCGACTGGGTCCGCAACGCCTCCTGCATCTCCCGCAGCTCTTCGATGATCTGGCGCTGATCCTCCTCGGCCTGCTTCCGGCGGGTGATGTCATCCGCCACCCAGAGCATGCCCGCGCCCAAATCCGGCAGCGAAATGGCCTTGCCGGAGAGCTGCGCCCACAGCGGGGTCCCGTCCTTGCACCGCAGTTGGTACTCCATCTGGATCATCCCGCCGCTCCTCGCCTGGGCCAAGACCTCTTCGCCGAAGCGGGCAAAATGGGCCGGCGAAAGATGAAGGAGTGCCAGGCTCTCCCCGATCAGTTCCTCGCGGGTGTAGCCCAGCAGCGTGGCCGCCCGGTCGTTCAGGTCGGCAATGATCCGATCGGCGGTGGAAAAGAGGATGCCCACCAGGGTATTGTCGAAGATCGTCCGGAATCGTTCGGCGCTGTTCCGCAGCTCTTCCTCGGTGCGCCGCCGCTCGGAGATATCGCGGCAGTGCTCCATGATGCCGAGCAGTTCGCCGCCAGGGCCGCGGAAAGGAATGGCGATGAGCTGTACCGGGATCACCATGCCGTCGGCACAGCGCTTTTCCTCCTCGCACTCCACCCGCATCTCCCCCTGTCGGATGCGATGGAGTGAGCACTGGTCCGTATGGCAGCGCGGCCCGGCAAAGACATCGTAGCATTTCTGCAACCGCTGGCTTTCGGCAACGCCAAAGAGGGCGGAGAAGGGGGTATTCATCCGCAGGATGTTGTAATCCATGTCGATGACCAGCATGCCCTCAGCCGCGTTGTGGAAGATCTGGTGCAGTTCGTTGGTGGACATCTGCAGGGCGTATTCCTCCACGGTCTTCTCGGTGACGTCCTGGAGGATGGCGAGGCGGTAACCGTGCTCGCTGCCGTCGATGCCATGGAGGAGGTTGAGGGAGATGAGCCGACTCCTGACCGACACCAGCCGACTGCCGCTGACCATCAGGCCGCCCTTCTTGTCGATCTTGGCCAGCATCTGGCGCACCTCGGCGGTGCAACGCTGGGGAAAGAGGCCGAGAAAGTCGGCCCCCAGGATGCGTTCCTCGGCAAGGCCGAAAAGTTCCACCGCCGCCCGGTTGACGTAGGTAACCTGCCCCATGGGCATGGCAATCTCCAGCACCCCCTCGGTCAGGTTGCCGAGGATCATCTCATAATGGTGCTTGAAAAGCAGCAGTTCCTCGGTGATCTGGCGTTTGACCACGTTCTCGAGGCCGATGATCCCCTCCTGCACCCGCTCCTCGGCTGCCAGCAGATCGAGCACCGCGAGGATGTGCTCCTTCATGTGTTGCATCGGTCCCTTGGCGATGCAGGCATCGGCGCCCAGCGCCCGGAAATCCGGACTCTCCTCCGGGGCGATGGCGGAGAGGATGATGAGATGGATCTCCTTGCCGTCCGGCCGGCTGCGGATGATCTGGCAGAGCTTGTCGCCGCTGATGTTGGGCATGACGAGGTCGATGAAGACCGCGACGAAGCGGTGGGCGTCGAGGAACGCGAGGGCCTCGAGGCCGCTGGTCGCCGAAAACACGGCAAACCCCTCCGCGCTCAGGGTGTCGCTGAGAAACTTGAGGAAGAAGGGGTTATTGTCCACCACCAGGATCTTGGCGCCGGGTTGGCGAAGTGGTTTCATGGCTTCCATAGGTTCTTCTCCTCGGGCGCCCCCACGCGGCCCCTCGGTAATGTCCGGCCGGATCAGGCCCGGGTCAGGTGACGGTACTTGATGCGGTGCGGCTGATCCGCCTCGGCGCCCAGGCGCGCCTTGCGGTCCGCCTCGTATTCGGAATAGTTGCCGTCGAACCACACCACCTGGGAATCGCCCTCAAAGGCGAGGATGTGGGTGGCGATGCGGTCCAGGAACCAGCGGTCGTGGCTGATCACCACCGCGCAGCCGCCGAAGTTCTCCAGCGCCTCTTCGAGGGCGCGGAGGGTGTTCACATCGAGGTCGTTGGTCGGCTCGTCCAAGAGGATGACGTTGGCGCCGGACTTGAGCATCCGGGCCAGATGGACGCGGTTGCGCTGGCCGCCGCTCATGAGCCCCACCTTCTTCTGCTGTTCGGTGCCGGAGAAGTTGAACTTGCCCACGTAGGCGCGGGAATTCACCTCGCGGTTGCCGAGGGTGATGGTCTCCTGGCCTTCGGTGATCGCCTGCCAGATGGTCTCCTCCGGATTGAGCGCATCGCGGGACTGGTCCACGTAGGCGAGCTTGACCGTCTCCCCCAGGCGGAAGGTGCCGGAATCGGGCTGCTCCTGGCCGGTGATCATGCGGAAGAGGGTGGTCTTGCCGGCGCCGTTGGGACCGATCACGCCGACGATGCCGCCCGGCGGCAGGGAGAAGGAGAGATTCTCGTAGAGGATGTTGTCGCCGTACGCCTTGCTGATCGCCTCCGCCTCGATCACCAGCTTGCCGAGGCGTGGACCGGGCGGGATATAGATTTCGAGGTCCTTGGTCCGCTTCTCCCCTTCCTGGCCGAGCAACTGTTCGTAAGCGGCGATGCGGGCCTTGGACTTGGCATGGCGGCCCTTGGGGTTCAGGTGGATCCATTCCAGCTCGCGCGCCAGGGTCTTCTGGCGCTCGCTCTCCTGTTTCTCCTCCTGGGCCAGGCGCTTCTGCTTCTGCTCCAGCCACGAGGAGTAGTTGCCCTTCCAGGGGATGCCCTGGCCGCGGTCCAGTTCGAGGATCCAGCCGGCCACGTTGTCGAGGAAGTAGCGGTCGTGGGTCACGGCGATGACGGTGCCGGCGTAGCGCTGGAGATGATGCTCCAGCCAGGCCACGGTTTCGGCGTCGAGATGGTTGGTGGGCTCGTCCAGCAGCAGGATGTCCGGCTTCTGGAGGAGGAGGCGGCAGAGGGCGACCCGGCGGCGCTCGCCACCGGAGAGCACCTTGACCGGCGTGTCGCCGGGCGGGCAACGCAGCGCATCCATGGCCATCTCGAGGCGGGCGTCGAGGTCCCAGGCGTCCAGGGCGTCGAGCTTTTCCTGCACCTGGCCTTGGCGGGCGATGAGCTTGTCCATCTCCTCGTCGCTCATGGGCTCGGCGAACTTCATGTTGATCTCGTTGAACTCGTTGGTGAGATCGACGATCTCCTGCACGCCCTGCTCCACGATCTGGCGCACGGTGGCGCCATCGTCCAGATGGGGTTCCTGCTCCAGGTAGCCCACGGTGAAGCCCGGCGAGATGTGGGTCTCGCCGTTGAACTCCTTGTCCACCCCGGCCAGGATGCGCAGGAGCGACGACTTACCCGAGCCGTTCAGACCCAGCACGCCGATCTTGGCGCCGTAGAAGTAGGAGAGGCTGATATCCTTCAGGATCGGTTTCTTTTCGTAGAACTTGGAAACCCGGATCATGGAGTAGATGATCTTGTTCGGTTCGTTGGTGCTCATGGTGATCGTCCTGTCGCGTGAATGAAAAACTGCTCCTTCCGCCTAAAACGGAGGACGGAATGTACCCGGTTTGGGGTAAAAAGGCAATTTTCTTGGCACGCGGGGTCGGGCAAAACGCCATGAAGACGGCCAGATGCGAGGAAACCGGCCCGGGCTGGTGAAGAAAACGGGGCCCGCGGCACCATCGCCTGCCGCGGCCAGGTGGCTACGTGGCAACCCGGTTGCGTCCCCCTTCCTTGGCCAGATAGAGGGCCTTGTCGGCGGCCTGTACCGTGCGCTCGGCGTGCTCCTTGCCCGACTGGCGCTCCGCCACCCCGATACTCACGGTCACCGCCACGCTCTTGCCGGTTCTTTTCGACTTACCCCGGGAAGCCTTGGATTGGCGGCTGGATCGCTTAGCGTTCCGCAGCCGGAAACGCGCGCTGGCCACCGCCTCGCGCACCGCTTCAAGACACGGCAACACCTCTTGCCGCCCCTTGCCGGGGAAAAGGATGGTGAATTCCTCGCCGCCATAACGAAAGGCGCGACCGCCGCCCTGCACCTGACGGAGCCGGCCGGCCACCATCCGCAGCACCTGGTCGCCAACGTCGTGGCCGTACTGGTCGTTGAACTTCTTGAAATGGTCCACATCCACCATGGCCACGCTATACGGGCCGCGCAGCCGCAGCATTGCCTCATTCAATGCCCGGCGGCCGGGCAACCCGGTCAGCTCGTCGCGGAAGGCCATGCCGTGCGCCGATTCCAAGGCGGCGATCAGGAGAATCAGGCATGCCGTCGCAAAGAAATAGGACGACAACGCCACCGGGCCCTGGAACCCCAAAGCGGCCATCGCCGAGGCCAGAGCCCAGAAAAGACCCTGATCCAGGGGGTCGCGGCGGCGACCGAAACGCCAGAGGATGACCCCGGCAGCCGCGCCAGAGGCCAGGACCACGGGCAGGGAGAGGAAGAAGCCCTTGGGCAGAGCCAAATCCGCCTTGGCCAGCCATCTCAGAACCGTGAGGGGGGCCTCAAACGCCAGATGTGCCACGATGCCGGCCTGCACCGCAATGGCAAGCAGCCGGCAGCCGCCGATGGGAGTGAAGAGCCCCCGCTCGCGGAGACAGGACAGCAGGAGAAAATTGAGGGGCAGCACCAGGGCGACAAGCCACGACGCGGCCTGCGAGGCCAGGCCGCCGGTCGTGTTCCCGGCCAGCAACAGACGGTCGGCCAGGAAGAGCAGCAACGCCCCGTAAACCAGGCGGCTGCGATTGAAGCGCCACCCCAGAAGAAAGGCAAGCGCCAGCAGTACCAACGGCCCATGGGTGCCAAGAAGGGTGAGCCACGGCCGCCACGGCTCGATCAAGGTAACGATGGCTGCCGCCGCCAGAATCAGGCCGCCGGGGATGAGCAAGGCAACGAAAAAATGCACCGGATCGCGTCCTCAGAAAGACTGCAGGGCGGATGACCTGCCCCTTTCCCCGCAGCCTAGTGGGGTTTCAACCGGCGGTCAAGGCGAAACCGGCGGCGGTGCAATAAAATCGTTGCGCCTTTGCGCGCAGCCGTTCACAATCCTTCCCATGCACCCCGATCTTTCGGTTCATATCGATCCTGACTGCTGCACCGGTTGCGCCCTCTGCGTCGCCAACTGCCCGAGCGATGCCTTGGTGCTCCAGGAGGGTCGGGCGGTCGCCGTCGCTTCCTGCATGGCCTGCGGCCACTGCGCCGCCCTCTGCCCGACAGGCGCCGTCACAGTAACCGCCGCCCACAACACCCCTCTGACCTTTGCCACCTTTGCCTCTCCTGCGGAATGGCTGCCTTACGGCCAGAGCGATCTCGGTAGCCTGGTCCAGCTCATGCGTTCGCGCCGTTCCTGCCGCAGCTACACAGAAAAACCCATCGACCGCGCCCTGCTCGCTGACCTGGTCAAAATCGGCACCACCGCGCCCTCCGGCACCAACAGCCAGAGGTGGACCTTCACCATCCTGCCGGACCGCGCCAGCGTGGTGGTGCTGGGCAAGGGGGTGGCCGACTTCTTTCGCCGCCTGAACCGCCTGGCCAACACGCCGCTGCTGCGCCCCCTTCTCCGCCTCTGCGGCAAGCCGGCACTCGATCGCTACTACCGTCGCCATTACCGTACCACAGCCAAGGCCCTGCGGGAATGGGACGAAGCGGGGCGCGACCGCCTCTTCCACGGGGCTACTGCCGCCATCTGCATCGGCAGCCGGCCGGGGGCGAGCTGCCCGACCGAAGACGCCCTGCTCGCTACCCAAAACATTTTGCTCGCCACCCATGCCATGGGACTCGGCAGCTGCCTCATCGGCTTTGCCGTGGAGGCGATGCGCCGAGATGCGCGCATCGCCGCCCGCCTCGGCATCCCGAAGGAAGAAACCATCCACAGCGTCATCGCCCTCGGCTGGCCGGCCGTGCGTTACCAACGACTCACCGGCCGGCAGCCTATTGAACCGCGCTGGATCACGGCGGTTGGCAAAACCGACCAGATGCCCTAAGATAGGCCAACTGCACGCACCATCCAGGAGGACCCATGGAAGACCGGCTCATCGAAGTGGAAACTCGCCTCGCCTTCCAGGAAAAGGCCGTGGAGGAACTGAACGAGGTGATCATCCGCCAGCAGGCGGAAATCGACCGGCTGGAGGAAGAGCTTGCCCTGCTGACCACCCGGCTCCGCGCCCTGCTCGCGGGACCGGATGCGCTGCCTAAGGGATAAGCAGGCCCCATGCATTCCCACCCCCTGACCCTGACCGTCGGCAGCGAGGCGCAACTGACCGGCGCCTCGGCCGCGCTCCTCGCCGCCCTCAAGGAGCAGCTCACCCTCGACAACCCCGAATACCGTGACGCCCAGAAATACGGCCGCTGGATCGGCAAGCGCCTGAAGCCCCAGCTTCATTTCTACTGGCTGGACGGCGACGCCATCCGCTTCCCCCGCGGCTTTGCCCGCCAGGCGATCACCCTTTGCCGTCGCTTCATGCACCAGAGTCCGGCCATTGTCGACCAGCGCCACGAGTTGCCGCCCCTTGCCCTTTCCTTTGCCAAAGAGCTGCGGCCCTACCAGCAGGCGGCTCTTACCGACATCCTCGCCCACGAATTCGGGGTACTGGAGGCGGGCACCGGCTCCGGCAAGACGGTGGTGGCCCTCGCGGCCATCGCCGCCCGCCGCCAGCCGGCCCTGGTCCTGGTCCACACCAAGGAGCTGCTGCACCAGTGGGCGGAACGGGTGCAGAGCTTCCTCGGCGTCGAGCCCGGCCTCATCGGCGACGGCCACTACGAAATCCGACCCATCACCATCGCCATCGTCAATTCGGCCCGCAACCACCTTACCGAACTGCCCGCCCACTTCGGCCACCTCTGCGTGGACGAATGCCACCGGGTGCCGGCCTCGCTCTTCACCGAGGTGGTCACCGCCTTTAGCTGCCGCTACATGCTGGGCCTCTCTGCCACCGCCTTCCGCCGCGACGGGCTCACCAAGCTCATCTACATCTACCTCGGCGACCGGGTCCACCAGGTGGACACCCAGCAACTTCATGCCACCGGCGCGGTCCTGAAACCCGAGTTTATCCAGCGGTCCACCGAATTCCGTTACGTCTACCGCGGCAACTACCAGGCCCTGATGAAGGCGCTCACCAAGAATCCGGCCCGCAACGAGCTGATCGTAGGCGACATCGCCAAGGAGGCGGCCCGTGGCGAAGGCACCATCCTCATCGTGAGCGACCGGGTGCAGCATTGCGAGGAACTGGCCCGGCTCCTCGAAAAGCAGGGGCTCGCCGCCCCAATCCTCACCGGCCAGACCAAGCCCGACGAACGCGCCGCGCTGGTGGAGGCGATCCAGCAGGGCCGGATCAAACTCCTCATCTCCACGGTGCAGCTCATTGGCGAAGGGTTCGATTGCCCCAACCTCACCACCCTCTTCCTCACCACGCCCATCAAGTTCACCGGTCGCCTGCTCCAGGTGGTGGGCCGTATCCTCCGGCCGGCCGCGGGCAAAACCCCGCGGGTCTACGACTACGTCGATCCGGTCAAGGTCCTCGCCTCCTCGGCCCAGTCCCGCTGGCTCACCTTCCAATTCGACTAGACCAGCTCGCCGCCAAAGGCCGCCCGTGGCCGCGTCCCGCCATTTCAGGGCGCGACGATTTCATCTTTGCATTTTTTTCTTTTCATGGTATGAGAAACCGTTTTGCAAAAAGTGAACGGCGATTCATTTACGATAATTGGGCGTTTTTTCGTATCCAAACCAGGAAGGGAAAGAAGAGAAAAGGAGAAAGGATCATGATCAAGAAATTTTCCACCATCGCCCTGGCCGGCGTGCTCTGCCTGCCGGGCCTTGCCGCGGCCGGCGCCGGCGGCGACCGCATCGGCGATCTCGAAAAGCAGATGACCGAAATGACCAAGGCCTTCAATGCCCAGATGGAGGCGATGAAGGCGGAGATCAACACCCTCAAGAACCAGAACCAGACACTCAGCAAGGAAGTGGCCGCCAATGCCGAGACCGCGAAACAGGCCGCGACCACCGCGGAGAAGGAAGCCGCGGCAGCCGAGTGGACCAAGAAGCTCTCCCTGGGCGGTCAGGTAACCTTCCGCGGCTACCACCTCCAGAACGTTTGGGACTTCGACGGCAACAACAATCTCGACAACCGCGACCTCTTCCGCACCAAAGGCAGCATCTGGGCGGATTTCAAGGCCACGGACAACGTCACCGCCCGGGTGCAGCTCACCGACCAGACCTGGGGTGAAGGCGTGACCTACGATCAGTCCAGCCTGGCCGCCAGCGACACAGCCATGGACAACAACAGCAACAAGGTCTTTCTGGATAACGCCTACATCAACGTGAAGAGCCTGCTGGGCCTCCCGGTGGAGGGCACCTTCGGCCGCCAGAACCTGATCTATGGTTCCGGCTTCGTCGTTTTGGACGGTCAGTCCCAGTTCGCCTCCACCTCCATCTACTTCGACGGCGTCAAGCTCCGCTGGCATATCACCGACAACGTGATGCTGGACGGCCTCTACATGAAGGACCAGGAGAACAGCACCGGCAACAACTACAACCATGTAGGGGCGGGTTCCTATAACGGCGGACACGGCGACGACATCACCCTCTCCGGCTTCTACCTCACCACCAAGAAGTTCCCCGTCCTTGGCATGCAGCAGGAACTCTACGCCCTGAACCGCAAGGACGAGTGGATCGGCAAGGACATCTGGATGTACGGCCTCCGCCTTTCGGACACGCTGGCCAACGGCATCGACTACTCCCTGGAAGGGGCGATCCAGCGCGGCGACGCCTCCTATACCCAGGATCAGGAGGCCTGGGGGTGCAAGCTCAACGCCGGCTACACCTTCAAGAACCTCGGCTGGCAGCCGCGGCCCTACCTCGGCTATGCCTTCATGAGCGGCGACAAATCCGGCACCAGCAGAAGCGAGCAGTGGGACGTCTTCTACGGCGGCTGGCCGCAGTGGGGCGACCTGCTGGCCTGGAAGTATCTGAATCTTAATGGTGCCAACAACCTGAGCAAGGTTTACAATTACAACGCCAACAGCAGGGTAATCGGCGAGGCAGACTACTCCAACCTGCAGATCGCCACCATCGGCTTTGGCGTCAAGCCCCTGGACAAGCTCTCGGTCGATCTCTCTTACTCCAAGCTGACCTTTGACCAGACCTATGCCGGGGTGGACGATGACTTCGGCGATTACTACCAGGCCAACCTCAAGTACCAGTACACCAAGCAGATGAGCTTCTCGCTCTATGCCGCCCAGCTCGATCCGGGCAAGGCCTTTACCAAGAACCCCAGCGGCGCCATGAACGACAACGCCACCGAAGTATACTGGGAAGCGGAGTACAAGTTCTAACCGTTTTGGCTTTGATCGAAAAACCGGAGGGGGCAGCGCACCACGCTGCCCCCTTGCTTTGTGGCCTGTCGATCGGCAGGCCGTGCTCTTGAAGTTGTCGCCGGGACGTGGTAAGTAGTCCTTCTTGCTTCGTCTTGGCTAAACGATTACCTGAAATATCAAACTGTTATAACCATGGTGAATCGCGTGGCGCAGAACACATCCACCGCCGAAACGTTATGGATGTCCGGCAACGAGGCCCTGGCGCTCGGCGCCGTTGAGGCCGGCGTCCAGGTGGCTTCCGGCTACCCCGGCACCCCCTCCACCGAGATCCTGGAGAACCTCTCGGACTATAAGTCCGTGTATTGCGAGTGGGCGCCCAATGAAAAGGTGGCGCTCGAGGTGGCCATTGGCGCCTCCTTCGCCGGGGTGCGGGCCTTGTCCACCATGAAGCACGTGGGGCTCAACGTGGCTGCCGACCCGCTCTTCACTGCCTCCTACACCGGGGTGCGCGGCGGGCTGGTGGTCATCGTGGCCGACGACCCCTCCATGTACAGCTCGCAGAACGAGCAGGACAGCCGCAACTACGCCTATGCCGCCAAGCTGCCCATGCTCGAACCGGCCGACCCGGCCGAGGCCAAGGAGTTTTTGAAGCTCGCCTACCGGCTGAGCGAACAGTTCGATACCCCGGTGCTGCTCCGCAGCTGCACCCGGGTGGCCCACGTCAAGGGCGTGGTGGCCAAGGGAGCCGCCGAAACCTCCGGCGTCACGCCCGGCCTGGAGAAAAACCCGGCCAAGCTGGTGATGCTGCCGGCCCATGCCCGTGGCCGCCGGGTCGCGGTGGGCGAGCGGCAGCAGAAGATCGCCGAGTTCGCCGAGACCTTTGCCGAAAACCGCGTCGAGATGGGCGACCGCGCCATGGGTTTTATCGCGGCCGGCACCAGCTATCTCTACGCCAAGGAGGCCTTTCCCCATGCCTCCTTCCTCAAGCTCGGCATGGTCAACCCGTTGCCGGAGAAACTGATCCGCGACTTTGCCAGCCAGGTCGACACCCTCTACATCGTCGAAGACCTCGACCCCTTCATCGAGCTGCGGGTCAAGGCCATGGGCATTGCCTGCACCGGCAAGGAAAAGGTGCCGGCCATCGGCGAACTCTCGCCCGCGGTGGTCAGGAAGGCCATCACCGGCGAGGCGGGCGCCGCGGTCTTCGGCCCGGTGGAGCTGCCGCCGCGGCCGCCCAACATGTGCCCCGGCTGTCCGCACCGCGGTCTCTTCTACAACCTGAACCGCCTCAAGGTCTTTGTCTCCGGCGACATCGGCTGCTACACCCTCGGCGCCCTGCCGCCGCTCACCGCCATGGATACCTGCGTCTGCATGGGCGCCAGCGTCGGCATGGCCCACGGCATGGCCAAGGCCCTGGGCGCAGAGGGCCTCGGCAAGGCGGTGGCGGTAATCGGCGATTCCACCTTCATCCACTCGGGGCTCACCAGCCTCATTAACACGGTCTACAACCAGAGCTACTCGACGGTGATCATTCTCGACAACCGCATCACCGCCATGACCGGCCAACAGCCCAACCCGGCCTCCGGTTCCACCATCATGGGCGAGCCGGCCAATGCCATCGATTTTCCCGAGCTGTGCCGGGCCATCGGCGTCAAACACGTGCGCACCGTCAACCCGCACGACATCGAGGCCACCTACGCGGTACTCAAGGAAGAAATCGAGCGGCCCGAACCCTCGGTGGTCATCACCCGCTTCCCCTGCGTGCTGACCCCGGCGGAAAAGAAGCGGCCCAAGAAGCCGTTTCACAGCAACACCGCCAACTGCACCGGCTGCGGGATGTGCCTCAAGCTCGGCTGCCCGGCCATCAGTTGGGTAGCGCTCACCCCGGCTGAGGCCACGGCCATGGGCAAGAAGGAAAAGCAGAAGGGCTACACCATCATCAACGAAACCATGTGCATCGGTTGCGGCCAGTGCCTGACGCTGTGCAAGTTCGAGGCCATCGTCGCCGGGGAGGGCAAGTGATGCAGGAGCAAGGCAACATCCATTTCTGCGGGGTGGGCGGCCAGGGCATCCTGCTGGCCAGCGAACTCACCGCCTACGCGCTGCTCGCCGCCGGCTTCGACGCCAAGAAGAGCGAGGTGCACGGCATGGCCCAGCGTGGCGGCTCGGTGGAGGCGCATCTGCGGTTCGGGCGGACCAAGGTCTATTCGCCGCTCATCGAGCCGGGCACGGTGGACATCATGCTGGCCTTCGAAACCATGGAGGCGGTACGCTATCTGCCCCTGCTCAAGAAGGAGAGCACGGTGATCGTCAACACCCAGCAGATTCCGCCGCCGGCGGTGGCCACCGGCAAGATGACCTACCCGGACCGCTGCCTCGATGAACTGACCAGCCGCGGCATCAGCGTGATCCCGGTGGATGCCTTTGCCATCGCCAAACAGGCCGGCAACCTCAAGGCGGTGAACGTGGCCCTGGTGGGCGTGCTCTCCCGTCTGCTGCCGGTAGAGGAGGCGACCTGGATCGAGGTGATCAAGGAGCGGCTGCCGGCCAAAATCGTCGAGGTGAATCTCGCCGCCTTTGCCGCAGGCCGCAAGGCGGGAGAGTAGGACCATTGAGCCACGAAAACCGCCAAAGGACACGAAAAGAAAAACTCGGCGGCCCCCGTCCGAGCCGGCCGCCGACCAAAACCAGCACCTCGGGCTCATAAGTTTTCCTGTTTTTCGTGGATTTCGTGGCAAAAAGGAATGAGGATTATCCCTATGATCTGGAACGAGGAATACGAAACCCTGCCGCGCGAGGCGCTGGAGGCGTTGCAACTCAAGAGGCTCAAGGCGCAGGTGGCGCGGGTCCATGCCACCGTGCCTTACTACCGCAAGAAGATGGAAGACGCCGGAGTGGCGCCGGGCGACATCAAGACCCTGGCCGACATCCGCCTGCTGCCCTTCACCACCAAGGAGGACCTGCGCAAAAACTACCCCTTCGGCCTCTTCACCGTGCCGCTCGAGCGGGTGGTCCGCATCCACGCCTCTTCCGGCACCACCGGCAAGCCGACGGTGGTGGGCTACACCAAACGCGACATC
This sequence comes from Deltaproteobacteria bacterium, assembly GCA_021802645.1. Lineage (GTDB taxonomy): Bacteria > Desulfobacterota > Desulfobulbia > Desulfobulbales > Desulfurivibrionaceae > JAJZRJ01. The sequence continues at coordinate 31,592 of JAJZRO010000001.1, forward strand.
CAGCTCTGGGCCGAACTGATGACCAGGACGCTTTCCGCCGCCGGCGTCCACAGCGGCGACATCGTGCATAACGCCTACGGCTACGGCCTTTTCACCGGCGGCTTGGGCGCCCATTACGGCGCCGAGAACCTCGGTGCTGCGGTCATCCCGATCTCCGGCGGCAACACCAAGCGCCAGATCCAGATCATGCAGGACTTCGGCTCCACCGTCCTTCTCTCCACCCCGTCCTATGCGCTCAACATCGCCGATGCCATGGCCGACCAGGGCATCGACCCGGCCACCCTCAAACTGCGGGTCGGGGTCTTCGGTGCCGAGCCATGGAGCGAGGCGATGCGCGAGGAGATCGAGTCTCGCCTCAAGATCAAGGCCATCGACATCTACGGCCTCTCCGAGGTCATCGGCCCCGGCGTCGCCGCCGAATGTCTGGAGGAGCAGAAGGGGCTCCACATCATGGAGGACCACTTCCTGCCCGAGATCGTCGATCCCGACACCTTCGAACCGGTAGCTTTGGGCGAGAAGGGCGAGCTGGTCTTCACCACCCTCACCAAGGAGGCCTTCCCGGTCATCCGCTACCGCACCAAGGACATCTCGCGCCTCATCCCCGATGTCTGCACCTGCGGCCGCACCTTCTACCGGATGCCCAAGGTCACCGGGCGCACCGACGACATGCTCATCATCCGCGGGGTCAACGTCTTCCCCTCCCAGATCGAAGAGGTCATCATGGGGGTCGAGGGCGTGGAGCCCCACTACCAGATCGTGGTCACCCGCGAAGGATCGCTGGACAACATCGAGGTGCAGGTGGAGGTGAGCGAAAAAATCTTCTCGGACGAGGTAAAGTCCCTGGAAACCTTGAGCAAAAAACTCCAGCATGAGATCAAGGACCTGCTCGGCATCTCCTGCAAGATCAAGCTGGTGGAACCGAAGACCATCCAGCGCAGCGAGGGCAAGGCCAAACGGGTGATCGACAACCGCAAGCTTTGATTCGGAAGCGTGGCTCAATAACCACAACCACAAAATGTTCCGGCAGGCATTCGGCCTGAGACCGCGAAGGCAAGCGAGCAGCGACGAGGCAGTACCCGGTAGTACGGCGAGGAGCCGCGCAGCGCGGCCGACAAAGGTATCGGGGCGAAGGCGAACCGGACACCAGGAGGCGCACCATGCATGTACGACAAATCGCCATCTTTCTGGAGAACAATCCCGGCCGGCTGGCCGACATCAGCCATACCCTGGCCGTGAGCAACATCAACATCCGGGCGCTGTCGCTGGCCGACACCGCCGACTTCGGCATCCTGCGGCTGGTGGTGAACGACACCGACAAGGCCCAGAAGGTCCTGAAGGAACAGGGCTTCACCGTGGGCACCACCGACGTGCTGGCGGTCGAGGTGCCCGACAAGCCGGGCGGCCTCGATTCCATCCTTCAGGTGGTGCGCACCGCGGCGTTGAACGTGGAGTATATGTATGCCTTTACCAAGAAGAGCGGGGAGACCGGCATCCTGCTCTTCCGCTTCGACGATCTCGCCGGCGCGGAACAGATCTTCCGCGCGGCGAAGCTCAAGGTGCTGGATGGCGAGGAAGTGCACAACCTCTAAGCGGGTGGTGCGGGAGATAACAGAGGAGCAAAGGAGGAGAGCGTGAAAAAACTATTGGGAAAGGGTTTGTGGAAAATCACGGCTGCGGCGGTCTGTGCCGCGAGCCTCATCGCCCCGGCCGTAAGCCGCGCGGAGACCATCAAGGTGGGCGCCATCCTGGCGGTGACCGGCCCGGCCGCCTTCCTGGGCGGCCCCGAGGCGCGGACCCTCGAGATGCTGACCGACGAGATCAACGCCAAGGGCGGCATCAAGGGCAACAAGATCCAGCTCATCGTCAAGGATTCCGGCGGCAGCCCGGAAAAAGCCATTTCGTTTGCCAAGCAGCTCATCGAGGAAGAGAAGGTCTTTGCCATCATTGGTCCCTCCACCAGCGGCGAGACCATGAAGATCAAGAACATCGCCGAGGAGGGCAAGACCATCCTGCTCTCCTGCGCCGCCGCCGAAGTCATCGTCAATCCGGTGGCCAAGTACGTCTTCAAGACCCCGCAGAAAGACGACTACGCCGCCCAGAAAATCTTTGAGACCATGAAGGCCATGGGCATCAGCAAGATCGCGGCGGTAAGCGACAATACCGGCTTCGGCCAGGCCGGCAAGGCCCAGCTCGCCGAGGCGGCGCCGAAGTTCGGCATCCAGATCCTCGAAAACGAGGTGTATGACAGCAAGGCCACCGACCTCTCCGCCCTGGTGGCCAAACTCAAGGCCAACCCGAACGTGCAGGCCGTGGTCAACTGGTCCATCGTGCCGGCCCAGTCGATCATCGCCAAGAACATGCGGCAGGCGGGCTGGACCGTGCCGCTCTTCCAGAGCCATGGCTTTGGCAACATCAAGTACGTCGAGGCCGCCGGCGCGGCGGCTGAAGGCATCATCTTCCCGGCCGGCCGCCTGCTCATCGCCGATCAGCTGCCGAAGAACAATCCGCAGAAGGCGGTGCTGCTCAAGTACAAGAAGGACTACGAAGGCCGCTTCAAGGAGGATGTCAGCACCTTCGGCGGCCACGCCTATGACGCCTTCGAGATCCTCTCTCGCGCCATCGAGCAGGCCGGCACCGACCGCGAGAAGGTGCGGACCGCCATCGAGAACATGAAGGGCTTTGTCGGCACCGGCGGCGTCTTCAACTTTTCGCCCCAGGACCACAACGGCCTGAACATCGATTCCTTTGCCATGCTCACGGTGAAAAACGGCAAGTTCGTCCCCTATACCGTTGCCGCCGCGGGCCAGCCCAAGAAGAAAAAGTAAGCGTAGACCACGCGTAAGGAAACCGGACGCCGCCGGGCCATCAAGCCCGGCGGCGTTTCGTTGTCGCTTCCATGGCCCCTGAACTCTTTGTCCAATACCTGATGGCCGGCGTCACCTATGGCTTTATCTACGCCATCGTCGCCATCGGCTTCAACATCATCTACAACACCACCGGCATCATCAACTTCGCCCAAGGCGAGTTCGTGATGCTGGGCGGCATGCTGGCCATCTCCCTGAACGGCCTCGTGCCGCTGCCGGTGGCCATTGCCCTGGCGGTGGCCATCACCATGCTGATCGGCGCGCTCCTCGAAATCACCTTCATCCGCTGGCTCGACCGCCCGTCGGTGCTGCGGATGATCATCATCACCATCGGGCTCTCCATCCTCATCCGCGAGGTGGCATTGCACGTCTGGGGCGAATCGGTACGGGCGCTGCCCTACTTCTCCGGCAATGAAATCACCACCATCGCGGTGCTGGGCGCCCGGGTCTCGCCGCAAATACTCTGGGTCATCGGCGCCTGTTCCCTGATGGTCGGGACCTTGAGCCTCTTTTTCCGCTACACCCTGCTGGGCCAGGAGATGCGGGCCTGCGCCGCCAACCGCATGGCCGCCACCCTCTGCGGCATCAACCCGCGAAACATGGTGACCTTCTCCTTCATGCTCTCGGCCGGCATCGGTGCCCTGGCCGGCTGCGTCATGAGTCCGATCACCTCGACGGAATACTCCATCGGCACCGGACTGGCGATCAAGGGCTTTACCGTGGCCATCCTCGGGGGCCTGGGCAACAGCATGGCCGCCGTGGCCGCCGGCTTGCTGCTCGGCATCATCGAGGCCTTCAGCGTGAGCGTCCTGCCCTTGGCCTTCCAGGACGCCATCGCCATCACCATCCTGCTCATCATCCTGTTCGTCCGCCCCCATGGCCTCTTCGGCAGGAAGGATGCGGCCGGGCTCAAAGAGTTCTAGCCATGGCCCGCTATCTGCCGCTCGCACTCCTGGCCATTGTGGTGATCGTGGTTCAGCAGATCGCCCAGTGGAGCGATGCCACCTACTATCTCACCCAGCTCACCATGACCGCCTACTACTCGCTGGTCATCGTCGGTCTCTGCCTGCTCATGGGCTACGCCGGCCAGATCTCGCTAGGGCATGCCGGTTTTTTCGCCATCGGCGGCTATCTCTCCGCCATGCTCACCACCCACGACCTGATGCCCTACCAGGGGAACGCCCTGTTCAAGGCGCTCGGCAGCCTTGGCCTGCTGGTTCACCAGCAGGACCTCTTCGGCGCCTCGGTGCTCCACGTGACACCTTGGGCCGCCTGCATTGCCGCGGTGCTCACCGCGGCCCTCATCGCCTTCTGCCTCGGCATCCCGGTCCTGAAGCTCAAGGGCCACTACCTGGCCATGGCGACCCTGGGCTTCGGCATCATCATCTTCCGGGTGGCCCTGGCCACGCCGCTCTTCGGCGAGGCGGACGGCATCTCCGAGGTGCCGGGCTTCACCCTGCTGCCGGGACTCACGGTGAGCGGCGATTTTGCCGCCCGCACCAGCAACTACTACATTGCCTGGGGTATGGTGCTCCTGACCATGCTGCTGCTTTCCCAACTGATCCACTCCCGGATCGGCCGGGCTCTGCGCGCCATCCACGGTTCCGAGGAGGCGGCCCGCGCCATGGGGGTGGACACCGCCCGCTACAAGCTGCAGACCTTCGTGCTGAGCGCGGTGCTGGCCGCGGTGGCCGGCGTCTTTCTCACCCACTTCAACGGCGGCCTCGGCCCCTCCGAGGCGGGCATCATGAAGTCGGTGCGCTATGTGGCCATCGTCGCCATCGGCGGCATGGCCAACCTCTGGGGCGCGCTCATCATGGGGGTGGTGCTCAACTTCCTCTCCCTGCGCGGCTTCTTTGGCACCTACGACGACGCGGTCTTTGGCGCCATTCTCATCGTCATCATGCTCTTTGCCCCGCACGGCCTGCTGCATCGCGGCATCCTGCGCGAGCTCAAAAATCTCTTCCGGAAGAATGGCCATGGCCCTGCTTGAACTCACCCATGTCCATAAGCGCTTCGGCGGCCTGCACGCGGTGAACGACGTGAGCTTCGCCGTGCAGCCGGGCCAGATCAAGGCGGTGATCGGCCCCAACGGCGCCGGCAAGACCACCCTCTTCAACTGCATCGCCGGCACCTTCCCGCCCAGCGAGGGCAGCGTCCATTTCAACGGCCAGCCGATAGAGGGGCTGGAGCCGCATCGCATCGCCAGCCGGGGCCTGTCGCGCACCTTCCAGAACATCAAGCTCTATCCCGGCCTGACCGCCCTGGAAAACGTGATGATCGGCCGCCACTGCCGCAGCCGCGCCGGCTTCTGGGCCGGGATGCTGCGGCTGCCCAGCACCTTCCGCGAGGAGCGGGAGATCCGCGAGCGCTCCCTGGAATACCTCGAATTGCTCGGCATCGCCGACCTGGCCGACAGCGAGGCCACCAGCCTAGCCTTTGGCCAGCAGCGGGCTGTGGAGTTCGCCCGGGCGCTCGCGGCCGAACCCACCCTGCTCCTGCTCGACGAGCCCGCCGCCGGCCTCAATATCTACGAAACTGCCGAGGTCGCCCGGCTGATCACCACCATCCGCGACCGCGGCATCACCGTGCTGCTGGTCGAACATGACATGTCGCTGGTCATGGACATCTCCGACGAGATCGTGGTGCTCTCCTTCGGCCAGAAAATCGCCGAGGACACCCCGCACAACATCCAGCAGAACACGGAAGTGATCCGCATCTACCTGGGGGAAGACGATGCTGCGGATTAAGAACCTGGAGGCCGGCTACGGCAAGCTGCGGGTCTTGAAGCGCATCTCGCTCCACGTCAACCCCGGCGAGATCGTGACCCTGATCGGCGCCAACGGGGCGGGCAAAACCACCCTGCTTGCCACCATCACCGGCCTCATTCGCGCCATTGCCGGCGAGATCCAGCTCAAGGGCGAGAACATCGAGCGGCTGGCGGCGGAAAAGATCGTGGCCCGCGGCTGTTCCTTGGTACCGGAAGGCCGCCAGGTCTTTGCCACCATGAGCGTGCGCGAGAATCTGGTGCTGGGCGGCTATGTGCAGTACCGCAGCAAGGGCTACGATCTGACGGCGGAACTCGACAAGATCTATGCCCTTTTCCCGGTGCTGGCCGAACGCCAAGAGCAGCTGGCCGGGACCCTTTCCGGCGGCGAGCAGCAGATGCTCGCCATGGGCCGGGCCCTCATGGCCAAGCCCTCGCTCATCATGCTCGACGAGCCCTCCACCGGGCTGGCCCCGCTCATCGTCAAAAACATCTTCCAGATCATCACCCGGCTGCGGGACGAGGGCAACACGGTGCTGCTCATCGAACAGAACGCCAAGGCAGCGCTCCAGATCGCCGACCGCGGCTACGTGATGGAGACCGGCAAGATCATCGTGGAAGGCGCGGCGGACGAGCTCCTGGCCAACAAGGACGTCCAGCGCGCCTATCTCGGCCGCGACGTGGAATAAATGGCCACGAAATCCACCAAAGACACGAAAAGTTGGTACAAGAAAAAATAACGGCCCGAAAAACAATCCACCGCCGCCCGTTGTTTCGCTTTTCTCCTTTCGTGGGTTTCGTGGGTTTCGTGGCCATGCTGCATGGCGATAAACAGGGAGGAGGCTATGTACTGGGAACAGGAATACGAATGCATGACCCGCGACGACCTGCAGCAGCTGCAGCTGGAGCGCCTCCAGTCCACGCTCTTCCGGGTCGCCACCCATGTGCCTTTCTACCGCCAGAAATTCAAGGAACTGGGCATCGACCCCGACGGCTTCCGCTCGCTTGACGAGTTGCGGACCCTGCCCTTCACCACCAAGCAGGACCTGCGCGACAACTACCCCTATGGCCTCTTTGCCGTGCCGCTGCGCGACATCGTCCGCGTCCACGCCTCCTCCGGCACCACCGGCCAGGCCACGGTGGTGGGCTACACCGCCAACGACATCAAGCGCTGGTCCAACATGGTGGCGCGGGTGCTTACCGCCGCGGGGGTCACCAAGGACGATGTGGTGCAGATCGCCTTCGGCTACGGCATGTTCACCGGCGGCTTTGGCCTGCACTACGGGGCGGAACGGGTCGGCGCCTCGGTCATCCCGATCTCGAGCGGCAACACCAAGCGCCAGATCCAGATCATGCAGGACTTCCGCACCACCGCCCTGGTCTGCACCCCGAGCTACGCCCTGCTGCTGGCCGACGCCATGGAGGAGATGCACATCAACCTGAGTGCCCTCTGCCTCAAATTCGGCCTCTTCGGCGGCGAGCCGTGGTCCGAGGCGATGCGGGCCGAGATCCAGAACCGACTCAACATCATCGCCACCGACAACTATGGCCTCTCCGAGGTGATGGGCCCCGGCGTGGCCGGCGAATGCCGGGAGCGCCACGGCCTGCACATAAACGAGGACCACTTCCTCATCGAGGTGATCAACCCCGAAACCCTGGAACCGGTGGCCCCTGGCGAGATCGGCGAACTGGTGATCACCACGCTGACCAAGGAGGCCTTCCCGGTGATCCGCTACCGGACCCGCGACCTCACCCGGCTCATCCCGGAGCCCTGCCCCTGCGGCCGGACCCTGACCCGCATGGAACGGGTCTTGGGCCGCAGCGACGACATGCTCATCATCAAGGGCGTCAATGTCTACCCGTCGCAGATCGAGGCGGTGCTCTTCGAGATCGAGGGCACCAAACCCCACTACCAGATCGTGGTGGAGCGCGACGGCCGCCTAGACAAGATCACCGTGCTGGTCGAGGTGATCGAATCGATCTTCTTCGACGAGATGAAGAAGCAGCGCCAGCTCATCGACGAGATCAAGCGGCGGCTCGCCTCGGAACTGGGCATCGGCGTCGAGGTGAAGCTCGTCGAAGAAAAGAGCCTGGAACGCAGCGAGGGCAAGGCGAAACGGGTGATCGACAAACGCAAACTGTGATGGCGCAGCGCCTTTAAGGCTTCTTTGCGTTGGCCTGGCGGCAGCAACAACATAAAACGAAAAGGTACACCCATGGCTATTTCCCAGAAAATGATTGCCTTTGCCGAACGCGCCTCCTGGATCCGCAAGATGTTCGAGGAGGGCGCCAAACTCAAGGCCCAGTACGGCGCCGATCAGGTCTGCGACTTCAGCCTCGGCAACCCGGACCTGCCGCCGCCGGCCCAGTATCAGCAGGCCGTGGCCAAGGTCATCGGCGCCGAGGGCCCAGGCACTCACGGCTACATGGCCAACAGCGGCTATCCCTTTGTCCGCGAGGCAGTGGCCAAACAGATCGGCAGCGAGCAGGGCCTCACTGTCGGCGCCGACGATCTGCTGATGACGGTGGGCGCCGCCGGCGCCATCAACGTCACCATGAAGGCGCTGCTCGATCCCGGCGACGAGGTCATCATCCTCGCCCCCTTCTTTGTCGAGTACAACTTCTACGTGGACAACCACGGCGGGGTGACCAAGATCGTAAACACCGCGCCGGACTTCAGCCTCGATCTCGATGCCATCGCGGCGGCCATCACGGGAAAGACCAAGGCGATCATCATCAACAGCCCCAACAACCCCACCGGCCAGATCTACTCGGCCGCCGAGCTGGCTGGTCTCGCCACCGTGCTCGCCAAGGCGCCGCAGACCGTCTATCTGGTGGCCGACGAGCCCTACCGCAAGATCGTCTACGATGGCCACATCGTGCCCAGCGTCTTTGCCGCCTATCCGAACAGCATCATCGTCTCCTCCTACTCCAAGGACCTCTCCCTGCCCGGCGAGCGCATCGGCTACATTGCCGTGCATCCGGCCATCGAGGGCAAGGCGCAGCTGCTGGGCGCCATGACGCTGGCCAACCGCATCCTCGGTTTTGTCAACGCGCCGGCCTTCATGCAACGGGTGGTAGCGGAACTGCAGGGGGTGACGGTGGACTGCTCGATCTACACCCGGCGGCGCGAACTCTTCTGCCAGGTGCTCCAGGAGGCGGGCTACGAATTCGTGCCGCCCAAGGGCGCCTTCTACCTCTTCCCCAAATCGCCCATCGCCGACGACGCCGCCTTTGTGGCGCTCTTGGCCGAACAGAAGATCCTCGGAGTGCCGGGCCGCGGCTTCGGCCTGCCCGGTTACTTCCGCCTTGCCTTCTGCGTGGAGGATCACGTGATCGCGCGTTCCGCCGCCGGCTTCAAGGCCGCCTTGGCGGCGGCCCGCCGTTAAGCGACGATGACGACGCAGCCCGCCCGGCTCCATTACGGCTGGCATATCGTCTGGAGCGGCACCCTCTGCGTCTTTGCCGCCTTGGGGCTCGGCCGCTTCGCGCTCGGCATGCTGTTGCCGGCCATGGGCAAGAGTCTGGCGCTCTCCTATGCCCAAATGGGCCTGATCGGCACCTGCAATTTCGCCGGCTACCTGGTGGCGGTGCTGCTTTGCGGGGTGCTCGCCGAGCGGTTCGGCCAACGCCGGGTCATCACCAGCGCCCTGCTGCTGATCGGCACTTCCATGCTGCTGATCAGTCGAACCACCTCCTATCCGCTGGTGCTGCTGCTCTACACCTTCACCGGCATGGGCAGCGGCGCTGCCAACGTGCCGATGATGACCCTGGTCGCCTGCTGGTTCCGGCGCTCGGCCCGTGGCAAGGCCACGGGCTATGTGGTGATCGGCAGCGGCTTTGCCATCCTGCTGGCGGGCAAGCTGGTGCCGTACCTCAACCAGAGTGCCCCCGACGGCTGGCGCTTAAGCTGGCAGGTGCTGGGGGGGTTGGTCCTGGCCGTGGCCGGCGTCTGCGCCGTGATGCTGCGCAATTCGCCGGCGAGCATGGGCCTTACCCCATACGGCAGCGGCAAAGGAGAACCCACCGCCCCGACGCTGCCCGGTCGCGAACTGTCAAAGCGCACCATCCTGCATCTCGGCGCCATCTATTTTCTCTTCGGCTTCACCTACGTAATCTTCGCCACCTTCATCGTCACCGCCCTCATGCAGGACCACGGTGCCAGCGAAACCGCCGCCGGCACCTTCTGGGCCTGGGTGGGGGGCCTGAGCCTCCTCTCCGGCCCGGTCTTCGGCGGCCTTTCCGACCGCATCGGCCGCAAGACCGCGTTGATGATGGTCTTTGCCATGCAGACCGTTGCCTATCTCCTGGCGGCCTTCAAGCTGCCGCTCCCCTTCCTCTGGCTCTCCATCGGCTGCTATGGCCTGGTGGCCTGGAGCATCCCTTCGATCATGGCTGCCTTGGTCGGCGACTATGCCGGTGACCGCGCCGGCCGGGTCTTTGGCGTCATCACCTTCATCTTCGCCTGGGGGCAGATCAGCGGCCCGGCCCTGGCCGGCTGGCTCGCCGAGGCGAGCGGCAGCTTCGGCAGCAGCTTCCTGATGGCCGCCGCCGGCACTACTACCGCCATCCTGCTTGCCGCCCTCTTGCCGCAACAGATGCGCAATGCCACCCCTCCGCGTTAGCCTCTCGCCTCCCAGGCAATGGCGGCTTCCCAACGGCATATGCCACCAGCGCCGCTCATTTTTCCCTTGGCGCGGAACCAAAACCCTGCGACAATAAAAATACTCCCCTTACTCTCGGCTCGCAGGTGCAGGTGGCGCTGGTATGGCTCCAATCCGGAAACAACTCGAAGAAAATGGGGACACCACCATTCTGGTCCTGACCGGGACGGTTGTGGTCAAGGAACTCATTGCGGCATTCAGGGAGTTTTACGACCAGGGCTGCACCGCCAACCTGCTCTGGGATGCCTCCCACGCCAATCTGACGCAACTCTCAACCGACCAGATGCGGCAGGTATTCGCCATTGCGAAAGAACACAGCCATCTACGCCCGCAGGGGAAAACCGCCATCGTGGTGGCCGATAACCTTGGTTTTGGCCTGGGCCGCATGTATGAAATCCTCTGCGATCTCGACGCGCATCCCATCCCCCTTCGGGTCTTCAAGGCCATGGAGGAGGCACGGGCGTGGCTAGCCACGCCATAAAAACCGGATCCGCCGCCAGCCGCCCCGCTTATCCCTTTTTCCCGGCCATCCCGCAGAGATTCTTGCCGATCTCCAGCTCCTGCTGTCGCTTCTCGTCCGGGGTCAGAAGGCCCAGATTGACCTTCCGGATCTCCTGATAGCGTTCCGGATTCTCCAGCAGCGAGGCCGCGATACGGGCGGCAAAGGCGGCTTCGTCCCCCTCCTGATAGAGGTCATGATGCCTGGCCTCGGCCATGGTAAGCGAGACTGCGCCGCGCGAATCCATCTCGCGCACCGAGGTGGCGTGGGTGGGCAACACGGTCACCGAATCCGGCAGCACCGCATAGCGGGTGAAGAGGGTCTGGTACAAGAGGTGCGACCACTCGGTCGCCATGCCGCCGAGGTCGGGCCGGCCCATGCCCGTTTTCATGATGGTGTCGCCCGAAAAGAGCAGGCGGCGGTCAAGGAGGAGGGAGGTGCTGCCCGGCGTGTGACCCGGCGAATGGACCGCGATCAGTTCCAGGCCGCCCACGGTGAAGACGGCATGGTCGGTGAGTTCGTTGGAACGATACGCGGCACCGACGGCATCCAGGGGGTGCAGCCAATACCCAGCGCCATGCCTCGCAGCCAGCTCCCGGCCGCCGGAGATATGATCCGCCTGGAGGTGGGTATCGAAGACCGCCACCAGCCTGGCGCCGGTCGCGGTCAGGATTTTTTCGATGTGCTCCAGATGGCGCACCGCGTCGATCACCACTGCCTCGTCGCCCGCCACCACCACATGGGTGATGCACCCCTTGGCGATGCGGTAGACCTGATAGATGTCCGGCCCGGCCTGTATCTGGTGGGTCTCGTAGAAGATGCTCCACGCGTCCATGCCGCCGGCCAGGCTCAAGGCCCGGAAGCCCTCGCGCTGCAACAGTTCGGCCGAATACTTCGAGGCGTCGCCGTGGGCGCACACGGTGATGATCTCCCGGTCCCGCGGCAATTGACCGAAAAACTTCTCCTCCTCGCCGACAAAATCGAGCTGCGGGATGTTGACGGTGGTCACCGGCATCCGGCCCTCGATGCGCCAAGCCGCGAACTCGTCGGGACTGCGGAGATCGAAGAGAAATTCAATGGTGCCCTTCTCGAGCCGTTTCTTGAACTCCGCCACCGAGATCACTGTCTGCGTTGTCATGCCGTTTGCTCCTTGCGATCACCACCGGCCAGCAGCCGGGCGGCGTTGGTGCCGAGAATCGCCGCTTCTTCATCCGCGTCCAAGGCCAGGGCCTTGAGCAGCCCCACCACCTCTCCCTGATCGGCCCACGGCGAATCGGAGCCAAAGAGGACATACCCGGCCGGGTGGCTGCGGACCATCCGCCGAGCCCGCGCCGGGTCGAGAAATTGGAGGCTGTAGGAGATGTCCATATAGAGGGGCCGGCCGATGAGCAGTTCCTCCACCGCGTCCCAGTCATCCCAGGCGCCAAGGTGGGTGGCCACCAGCGTAAGCTGCGGCACCCCCTCGATCACCCGCACGATCTTGGCCGGGTCGCAGAGGCGGTCCCGCGGAAAACCGATGTCAAAGCCGGTGTGCATGACCAGGATCAGGCCGGCGGCGGCCATGGCCTCGTAGAGCGGCCACATCCGCTCCTCGTCCAGCACGAACTCCTGATAGTAGGGGTGCATCTTGATGCCCAAGAAGCCGGCCGCCCGGATCGCGGCAATCTGGGCCACCGCCTCGGAAGCGGCGGGATGGACGGAGGGAAAGGGGATGATGCGGTCGGAACGGATAGCCGCCGACCAGGAAAGAATCGAGGCGAACTGCTCGGGCCGGGTGGCGATGGAGCAGAGCACGCTTTGGGCGATCCCTGCCCGGTCCATGCTGGCCAGCAGCGAATCGAGCCGGCCGTCGAGCAGGGCCGTAACCTGCCCGGCGTGCTCCAACGCGGGAATGGCGCGGGCCGCCACCTGGTCGGGGAAGGCATGGGCGTGAAAGTCGATGATAGGGGGCAAGGCAACCATCCGTACTCTCCTTCGAGACAAATACGATCTACTCTACCAACTTCTTTCTCCATTGCAACCCTTGGCGCGGTTGCTTGGAAACTTTGCCGCACAAAGGCGGGGCTCTTTGGTACACTGGGAAGATGACGGAACCATCCACGCCGGAGGCCATCATTACCTTTTGCGGCTGGCTCAGGGAACTGGTCGGCAGACGCCGGGAAAACACCGCCATCGTCCACTACCCGGTGGCCCGCCGCGCCTCGGTGAAGGACGTGATCGAGGCCCTGGGCGTGCCCCACACCGAGGTGGGACGCCTCATCGCCAACAACGAAGAGATCGATTTTGGCTACCTGCTGGCGCCAGGCGACAGCCTCACGGTGGCACCGCTCACCCCGCCGGTGGACGTCACCATCCCTACCTTGCTGCGGCCACAGCCGCTGCCAGCGGCGCGCTTCCTCATCGATCACAATGTGGCCAAGCTCGCCGCCCGCCTCCGCATGGCCGGCTTCGACACCCTCTTCAACCCGGAGTGGCACGATGAAGAACTGGCCGGGGAATGCGGCCGCCAGCAGCGCATCCTCCTCACCCGTGACCTCCAGTTGCTGAAGCGCAAGGCCGTGGAACACGGCCACCTGGTCCGAGAAGAACAGCCGACCCGGCAGTTGGCCGAGATTCTCCACTTCTACGGCATCGCGGCGCAGGTGCGCCCCTTTGGCCGCTGCCTGCGCTGCAACACCGTCTTGCATGAGGTGGCCAAGGCGGATATCCTCCACCACCTTGAGCCGCTCACCAAAAAGTATTACCATAGCTTCCGCCGCTGTCCCGGCTGCGGCCGCATTTACTGGGCCGGCTCGCACCACGCGAAGATGGCCCAACTGCTGGCCGAGCTGGCCCGCTACCAACCCCTGCCGTACTGAGACCCTGTGACTCTTCTCCCGATCCACCACATCCTGCCGGAGCTGCAAAGCGCGCTGGCCCACCATCCGGCCGTGGTGCTCGCCGCGCCGCCCGGTTCCGGCAAGACCACGGTGGTGCCGCCGGCGCTCCTCGACGCCCCGTGGCTCGCTGGCCGAAAGATCGTCATGCTCGAACCGCGCCGCCTCGCCGCCCGCCTTACCGCCTCCTTCATGGCAAGCCAGCGGGGCGAAGCCGTGGGCCAGACCATCGGCTACCGGGTGCGCTTCGAGCAGCAGGTCTCGGCGGCTACGCGCCTCGAGGTGGTCACCGCCGGCCTCTTCATCCGCCGTCTCCAGGAGGAGCCGGACCTCGCCGGCGTGGGATTGGTGATTTTCGACGAGTTCCACGAACGCAGCCTCGATGGTGACCTGGCGCTGGCTCTCTGCCTCGATGCCGCGCAGTTGCGCGACGACCTCAAATTGCTGGTCATGTCCGCCACCCTGGACACCGCGGCAGTGAGCCACTTGCTGGGCGAGGCCCCGGTGATCGAGGCCCATGGCCGCAGCTACCCGGTGGACGTGTTCTCTCTGCCGCCGCCTGCCAGCTTCCCGCCGGAGCCCACTCCCCGGAACATTGCCGAGCAGATGGCAACCGCGGTCAGGAAGGCGCTGCGCGAACAGTCCGGCGACCTCCTCGCCTTTTTGCCCGGCACCGGGGAAATCATCCGCACCACGGAGTTGCTGGCCAGCGCTCCCGAGGCCGCCGGGGTCGCCATCCTGCCCCTGCACGGCGACCTGCCGCTCAGTGCCCAGAGCCAGGCGGTGGCACCCGAGTCGGCTGGCCGGCGCCGGGTAATCCTCGCCACTCCCATCGCTGAAACGAGCCTCACCATCGAGGGAATTTCCACGGTGCTCGATGCGGGCTGGCGCCGCGCCCCGCGCTTTCAGGCGGAAAGCGGCCTTACCCGCCTGACCCTACAGCGCATCTCTAAGGCGAGCGCTGCCCAGCGGGCCGGCCGCGCCGGCCGTCTCGGCCCCGGCCACTGTTATCGGCTCTGGAGCGAGGCCGTGGACCATGGTCTGCGGGAGTTCGACCCGCCGGAGATCCTCGACGCCGACCTGGCGCCGCTGGCGCTCGAACTGGCGCGCTGGGGGGTGAGCGACCCCGCCACCCTGCGTTGGCTCGAGCCGCCGCCAGCCGGCCACCTGGCCCAAGCCCGCGAACTGCTGCAGAGCCTGGACGCCGTGGACGCCCATGGCCGCATCACCGATCTCGGTCGCCGGATGGCCATGCTCCCCGTCCACCCCCGCCTGGCCCATCTGTTGCTCACCGGCGCGGCGAGTGGCAGTGCCGCCTTGGCCTGCGATCTCGCCGCTCTGCTCTCCGAACGCGACATCCTCAAGGAACGCGACCGTTCCGCCGATCTCGACGACCGCCTCCACGCCCTGACCGCCTTCCGCGAACAGGGCGCTGGGGCGCTGCGGGCCCTGGGCGGCGATCCTAGTGCGTGCCGCCGGGTGGAGCAGGTGAGTCGTCAACTCCGCCAGTTGCTGGCCAAAACCTCCGCCAAAGTCACTTCCCCCATGGCGCCCGGCCTCCTGGTGGCCGCCGCCTACCCGGACCGCATCGCCCAGCGCCGGCCAGGCCAGCCCCACCACTACAAACTCGCCTCCGGCCGCGCGGCCCGACTCACCGACCACGACCGCCTCGGCAACCACGAGTATCTTGCGGTGGCCAGCCTGGATGCCGGCCGCATCGAGGGTCGCATCTTCCTCGCCGCGCCCCTCGATCTGGCCGGAGTGGAAGAGGCGGTGGGCGATCAGATCGAGGAGCGCACCGAGGTGGAGTGGGACGACACCACCCAGGCGGTCACTGCCCTGCGCCAGCGGCGGCTGGGCGCCCTGGTGCTCGAGAGCAGGCCGCTCCCCAACCCGCCGGCCGCGGCGATCCAGGCGGCCATGGTGGCAGGCATCGCCCGCCTCGGCCTTGAGGCCTTGCCGTGGAGCGAGGCAGCCCGCGAGCTCCAGGCCCGGGTCGAATCCCTACGCCATTGGCAGCCGGAGGCTGGCTGGCCCGACCTCTCGGCCCCCCATCTTGCCGCCACCCTGAACGACTGGCTTGGCCCCGCGCTCACGCATATCCGCAGCCGCGAGCAGCTCGGCCGCCTCGACCTGCACGCCATCCTCCTCGGCCTGCTCCCCTGGGAGCAACAGCGCGCCCTCGAGCGCTTGGCCCCTACCCATCTCACCGTGCCCAGCGGTTCGCGCATCCGCCTCCAGTACCACGCCGACGGCTCTGCGCCGGTGCTGGCGGTGCGGCTCCAGGAGCTCTTCGGGCTCGCCGAGACCCCCACCGTGGCGGGCGGCCGCGTAGCGGTGGTGCTTCATCTGCTCTCGCCGGCCCGACGCCCGATCCAGATCACCCAGGACCTCAAGGGGTTCTGGAACACCTCCTACCATGCGGTGAAAAAGGAGCTGAAGGGCCGCTACCCCAAACACCACTGGCCCGACGACCCGTGGGCCGCCCAGCCCACCAGCCGGGCCAAACCCCGCAAATGAGTGGACTTTCGTTGGCCGAAGCGGCTAGATAGAAAAAACGAGGGAGGGCACACCATGAAGTTCGACCCATCGGTCATCGGCATCCTGCGCGGGGTGGAGCACGAGTTCTTCGGCGAACTCATGCAACTCTCCTTTGTCGCCGGGCTTCCCGCCATCGAGGTGACCATGAACACCCCGGGCGCCACGACAATGGTCCGCGAATTCCGCGCCGCGGTGCCGCCCGGCCGCTGGCTCGGCATGGGCACCATCCGCAATCTGGAGGAGGCGCGCCAGGCGGTGGAGGCCGGGGCCATGTTCCTGGTCACCCCCAACTGCGACCCGGCGGTGATCGCCTTGGCCAACAGCGAGCAGCTACCCATCGTGGCTGGCGCGCTGACCCCCACCGAGGTCTATACCGCCTGGGCGGCCGGGGCCGACATGGTCAAGGTCTTCCCCTGCGGCGCCTTGGGCGGCCCCCAATATATCCGCGACCTGCGCGGCCCCTTCGACCAGATCCCGCTCGCCGCGGTGGGCGGGGTGACCCTCCACAACCTGCCGGAGTATTTCAGCGCCGGCGCCACCGCGGTGGGCGTGGCCACCAGCCTCTTCGGCACCAAGGCGTTGCGGGAGAAAAACCTCCCCGAACTGGGGCAAAACGTCAAAAACTTCATGGACCATTGCCGGAAGACGCCGGATGGAGTATGATCCGCAGCCTAGCTCGTTCAGCCAACGTCTTTTTTTTGCGAGGTACGCTATGTTCAGACCGGAGATCAAGGTGATTGACTGCACCGTCCGCGACGGTGGCCTGATGAACAAATGGCAGTTCGACGACAAGTTCGTCCGCGCGGTCTATCACGCCCTCACCGAGGCCGGCGTCGATTACATGGAAATCGGCTATCTGAGCTCCGAATCCGCCTTCTCCCGCGATGAGGTCGGCCCCTGGAAGTTCTGCGCCGAGGCGGACCTCTTGCGGATCATCGGCGACTCCGAGAAGAAGATCAAATTCTCCGCCATGGCGGACATCGGCCGCATCGAGTACGACGACATCCGGCCCAAATCGGAGAGCGTGCTCGACATGGTGCGGGTGGCCTGCTACGTGCATCAGGTGGACAAGGCCATCGCCCTGGCCCACCACTGCCAGGACAAGGGCTACGAAACCACCATCAACCTGATGGCCGTCTCCACCGTGGGGCCGCGCGACCTGGATGAGGCCCTCGACGACCTGGCCAAGAGCCGGGTGCCGGTCATCTATCTGGTGGACAGCTACGGCGCCTTCTACTCCGAGGACATCGACGTGCTGGCCAAGAAGTACATGGCGCAGCTGCCGGGCAAGACCATCGGCATCCACGCCCACAACAACCAGCAGCTCGCCTTTGCCAACACCATCGCCTCCATCATCTGCGGCATCAACTACCTGGACGCCACCCTCTACGGCATGGGCCGGGGGGCCGGCAACTGCCCCACCGAGCTCCTCATCTCCTTCCTCAAGAACCCCAAGTTCAACGTGCGACCGCTCATCAAGGCCATCGAGGAGGAGATCCTGCCCTGGCGGGAAAAGATCGACTGGGGCTATTTCATCCCCTACATGGTGGGCGGGGTCATGAACCAGCACCCCCGCGCCGCCATGGCCCACATGGAATCCGCCAACAAAGACAAGGTGCTTGACTTCTACGACCAGTGCACCAGCGTTACCGGCTGATCCGGCCGCCAGCAGATCGTTGTCAGACGGGCCTTCCACGGCCCGTCTTTTTTTTGCCCGGCGTCAGGCGTATAATGAGGTCACGTCCATCTCCAGTGAGGCCGACCATGGCGCGACAACGTGTACCAAGAAGGCAGCCGGCCACCTTGGCCGTCTTGCTGCTGGGGGCCATTTTCTTCTCGTCCTGCGCCCTGCCGCAGGTCACCTTCCGGCGCGACGCCACGGTAAACGCCGCCTTTGAAAAGGGCCGCGTCCTGCCGGGCTACGACTACTACTATTCCGGCCCCGAGGCGCAACCGCTGGCCATTATCGGCATCCGGCACGGACTGGCTTTCGAACCGGGGTTCTGGCAACCGATCACCCTCACCGAAAAGGAACTGCGCGATTGGCTCTGGGTCCTCCGGAACGACACCAGATCACCCCGCAACCGCTACCACGGCGCCAGAATCTTCGCGCCGGACGGGACTGAGATCGGGGTCTGGTTCTCCTTCCTCGACTGGGTGGTGGCGGAGGTCACCCCGGAAGGCCAGGTGATCGTCCACACGCCGGACCAGAATGACGCCAATCTCCGGCGGCTGTTCAACGGCGACCGGTTTTGACTGAAATAGTTCAGGAGCAGACGATGGACGAAAAAATCGTTTTGGTCGATACCGATATCACGACGCTCGCGGTGGATGCCATTGTCAATGCGGCCAACAACTCGCTCCTGGGCGGCGGCGGGGTGGACGGCGCCATCCACCGGGTGGCCGGGCCACAATTGCTGGCGGAATGCCAAACCCTGGGCGGCTGCCCCACCGGCGCGGCCCGGATCACCAAGGGCTATAACCTGCCGGCCCGTCACGTCATCCATACCGTGGGCCCGGTCTGGCAGGGCGGCAACCACGGCGAGCCGCAACTGCTCGCCGGCTGCTACCGGAGTTGCTTTGCCCTGGCCCGGAAATACCGACTCCGTACCCTTGCCTTTCCGGCCATCAGCACCGGAGTCTACGGCTATCCCAAGGAGGAAGCCGCCCGCATCGCGGTGCACGAAATCCGCCAGGCCCTCGCCGCCAACCCCGAACTGGCCGAGGTGCTGCTGGTCTGCTTCAATCCGGCCACCAGAGCCGCCTATGAACAGGCCCTACGCCAGAGCTAGCCGCTCCCGGCCCCCGTGCGCGCACGGGTTGCCCAAGCCAGCGAATTGGTGCACAATCTTTCCTCATTCTTCTTCTTGACAGCCATTGGGCCGAAAGGTTAATGGTTTTCTTAAATACCGGTGTGGTTACCAGTTCGCAGCACCTTTCCTTTATGTGCACCCTTTCCCACACTGCCCATGCGCCAAGGTCGCATCCACGTATCCCCATCACTTCCCATAGCCAGGAGCAGACCGCCGACGCACCCCCAGGTGTCCCGATCCTGTTTCGGGGGCAGGTTGCTGGCCCTCTCCCATAGCCCATGAGGTGAACCATGAAGAGACAAGGTATTGCTGGTTGTGGTATCGCAGCCCTGATGCTGGCCCTGTCGTGCCACCCTGCCCAGGCCGAACATTATGGACGTTGGCGTGGCTGGCATGGTGACATCCGGTACTTCGGAGACCATGACCTGCACCGCTGGCGGCACGGCCACTGGTGGCACGGCCGGCATGAGGGGCAGTGGGGCTGGTGGTGGATTATCGGCGGGATCTGGTATTTCTATCCGGCGCCGATTTATCCGTATCCCGACCCCTACGTCCCGCCGGTGATCGTCGAGGAAGCCCCGCCGGCAACCGTGGTGGTGCAGCCGCCACCGCCAGCGCCGCAGGCCAGCGAGCCGGCCACCGGCCAGACCTGGTACTACTGCGAGAAGAGCAAAAAATATTATCCCTACATCTCGACCTGCCCCGGCGGCTGGAAGACGGTACCGGCCACCCCGCCGGACCTCTCCCGCTAATTCCGAATGATTCGGAATCGGAATAAGGAGGTCGCCATGAAACGATTACTGGTGGGAGCGGTGCTCCTGATGCCGGCGCTGGCGGGCTGTGCTACCGCGACCATGCCCATGGGGCCACGGGTGGCGGTGATGCCGGCGCCGGGAAAACCCTTTGAGCAATTCGCCGCCGAAGAACGGGGGTGCCGGGCGTACGCCGAACAATCCGTCGGCATCTCGCCGGCCGAAGCCACCTCGCAAGACGTCGCCACCGGAGCGGTGGCCGGAACGGCGCTCGGCACGGCGGTGGGGGCGGCCCTGGGTGGCAGACGCGGCGCCTTGGCCGGGGCCGGGGTCGGCCTTGCCACCGGTACCGCGGTAGGGGCGGGACAGGCGAACGAAAGCGCGCATGATCTGCAATGGCGCTATGATCTGGCCTACCAGCAGTGCATGTACGCCAAGGGCAATCAATTACCCGGCAGCTACGTCCAGCAGCCGCCGGTCACCGTCATTCAGGTGCCCCCCGATGCGCCGGTGCAGGTGGTTCCTGCCCCATATCCCCCGCCCCCGCCGCGCTGACCAGGCCAAGGGAAACCCGTCCCTCGGTTCTGGGCGCCGCCTCTGGGCGGGATCATGCGGCTTAAGAAACAGGAAAGCCCCCACGGCAGCGAGGTGCATCGTGGGGGCTTCTCTCCTGCCGAGGCAGGAAGACAACAAACGAGCCGGGACAGACTTATTGCTGTGTCACCGATTTCATGCTGCTGCCGGCGGCAGCGGCCGCTTCCTGGACGCGGGCGTTCCATTCCTCTTGTGGGGTGGCGGTGCCGGGCATCAGCCGCAGCTCCTTGGCCCGCGACTTGATTTCGCCGTTCAAGGCCGCGCCGGATTCCACCGCCAGGTCGGTGGTCTCCACCTTGCCGCTGATGGTGCCGCTCTTGATGACCTGGAGGGTCTTCACGTTGACGTTCCCCTGCACCCGGCCGGCACAGACAAAGGTGTTGACCACGATGTCGCCGATAATGATGCCGCTGTCGCCCAGGATGAGATAGTCGCCCTGGATGTTGCCTTCGGCATTGCCATCGAGCCGCAGCTTGCCCTTGAAGCAGATGTCGCCCACCATCTGCATCTCCTTGCCGATAATGCTGCCCACCACATCCTTGCTGAGGTCGTCGAGCACGGCGTTCTCATTTTTTTTGAAAAACATGGCGTCCCCTCTGCATACGATAGGTTTTGGGCCAAAGCCCCTTAGCGGACGGAATTGCCCAGGCGGCGGTCGCGTTCCTTCAGATAGGAGGCGATCCGCATGAACTTGAGCGGGTCAAGGAGATGATCCCGGTAGGAGACCTCGTAGTGAAGATGCGGCCCGGTGCTGCGGCCGGTGTTGCCGACCAGCCCGATCACCTCTCCGCGCTTGACGGTCTCGCCTGGCCGCACCAGACTTTTCTGCAGATGCAGATAGCGGGTCCGGAAGTGGTTGCCGTGGTCGAGGAGGATGAAATTCCCGTGGCCGCCGTCGAAGGAGTTCTGGACCACCACGCCGTCCGCCGGCGCCCGCACCTTGGTGCCGAGGGCCTCACGGATATCAACCCCTTCGTGGAAGGCGGCCAGGCCGTTCATCGGGTCGATCCGCCGGCCGAAGAGAGAGGAAACGGTGCCACCCATTACCGGTGAACCGAGCGGCAGCGACTGGACGGTCTTGAGGTAGTGATCCACCTTGAAGGTCAGGTTTTCGATGGAATCGTTAGGGAGGCGGCGGTAAGGACCACCGGCATTGGCGCGGCTTTCCTTGATCTCGACCCCCACGCCGACCGTCGAAAGGATCGATTCGATGGCCTGGGTGCGTTGCCGGAGTTCGCCGAGAGCCGTGTCGAGCAGCGCCTTCTGCTCGCGCTCCTGCTGGGCCGCCTTGGCCAGGATGGCCTGATTCTGCTGTTGTAACGCGGTCACCTCGCTCTGGGCGGTCGCGGAGCGGGTCCGCAGGGTCAGGTTTTCCGCCGACAAGCCCCAGCCAATGACGCTCCCGATCACCGCAACGACGACACCGACGAGAACCTGCTTGATGGTGCGACGGGTGAGAGTAAAGGTACGGGTCTCACCCCGTTCACTGGTGACAATGAAATGCAACTTCTCGGCCATGCACTCTCCCAACCTTCCGGGGCCGCCCCAGCCGAGGCCCCCCCTCTTGCCGTAGCGCCAGTTCCGCGGTTCCGAACAGCTGCCGCGGACAGTTGGGAGCCATTGTAGCAGCCCCTCCTTGGGCAAACCAGCAAAAAAAATGCCCCAATCCATAAGGAAAAACTTAAATTCCCATCCACCGGGCAACCCCGTCGGGATAGCCCATTCATTTTTTTTACCGGCCAAGGTATAATGGGAAATTATGGCCGATCGCCCCCACAAACCCAGCAGCCACAAGCAACGGCACGCCATCCCCCGGCTGGACGAGCAGGCCGATGCCGCCACCTTTTTCCAACAAGACGGCACGACCGTGAGCGGCTTTGCCGAGGCCCTGGCCTCCGGACTGGGCGCCGAGACTCCGGAGACCAGCCCAGCCGACACCGTACCTCATGACACGGCCGCTCCCTTAGGCGAACGCCTCAAAGGCTATCCGCCGCCGCAGGCGGAATACGACTGCCATGGCCTGACCGCCGTTGCGGCGGAAAAGGCCTTGCGCCATTTCCTCGCCCAGGCGGACCGCAGCAGGCTGCGCACGGTCCGCATCGTCACCGGCAAGGGGCTCCATTCCCCAAATGGTCCGGTACTGCGGGACCTGGTGGAAGGCGAGCTGCGGCTACTCAAGAAACAAGGCGCCATCCTCGCCTTCCGGTGGGAAAAAAAGGAAAAAGAACGGAGCGGTTCGGTGATCGTCTATCTGTAATCCTGCCGGTGCCAACGTCCGGAAGCTGTGCTTTTCGTCTCCCTGCCGCCGGGTATTGCTCCGCTGGCACGTTGATCTCTCCTTGGCCATCATTTGCGGTCTATGGTATAGTCGAACCATGATCGTCGACAATGTCCTTCTTTTCGAACCCTACCCCTTTGCCATCGGCCAGAAAATCCGCATCGTAAGTGGCCATCGCCGCGGCGACTGGGAGGTGATCGGCCTTACCGACCGCAAGGTCACCCTCCGCTGCCCGGTTTCCGGCCGCGAGTTCGAATGGGACCGCTTCTGCTACCTCGCGGGCAGCAAGTCCAACGAGGAATGGCCCCGCCGCGACTGACCGCTCCTTGACTCCGACGCCACCGCCCTTATAGTAGTCCCGGAACCTTTTCAGGCACCGGATGTCTTTGATTCTCGGAGGAACCGTCATGAATGCGATGCTGAAAACCTTTGTTCTGATGGCAGTGCTCACTGCCCTCTTCATGGCCGCCGGCCAGGCCCTGGGCGGCTCGCAGGGCATGACCATGGCCCTGGTCATGGCCGTCGCCATGAACTTCTTTGCCTACTGGTTCAGCGACAAGATGGCACTGGCCATGAGCGGCGCCCGCGAGGTCTCGCAGGAGGAGGCACCGGAGCTGCATGCGTTGGTGGCGTCTTTGGCCAGCCGCGCCGGGCTGCCCAAGCCGCGGGTCTACATGATCCCGCAGGACACCCCCAACGCCTTTGCTACCGGCCGCAATCCCGAGCATGCCGCGGTGGCGGTCACCGAGGGGTTGTGGCGCCTGCTGACCCGCGAGGAACTGGAAGGGGTGCTGGCCCACGAGCTTTCCCACGTCAAGAACCGCGACATCCTCATCAGCTCCATCGCCGCGGTGATGGCCGGCGCCATCAGCTATCTCGCCACCATGGCCCAGTGGGCGATGCTCTTCGGCGGCGGCCGCCGCGATGACGAAGGAGAGGGCGGCGGTCTCCTCGGTGGTCTGCTGATGATGATCGTGGCCCCCATTGCCGCCATGCTCATCCAGATGGCGATCTCCCGCAGTCGGGAATACCTGGCCGACGCCACCGGCGCCAAGCTTTGCGGTCATCCGGCCTCGCTGGCCAGCGCCCTCAAACGGCTGGAGGAGTACAACCACCGGCTGCCCATGGACGTCAACCCGGCCACCGCCCAGATGTACATCGTCAATCCCCTCACGGCGGGAAACCTCGCCGGCCTGTTCAGCACCCACCCGCCGACGGCGGAACGCATCAAACGCCTGCTGGCCATGGGGCGCGGCGCGTGAGCGCCTCGCCGCCGCAGGCCGCCTTTTTCGATTACGGCGGCGTGCTGGCCGAAGAGGGGTATCATGAGGGGCTGCTGGCCATTGCCGCCCGCCATGGCCTCGACGGCGCCTCCTTTTTCGAAACCGCCACCGAGATCATCTACGATTGCGGCTTTGTCACCGGCCAGAGCGATGAACACCGCTTCTGGCAGCTGGTGCGGGAGCGAACCGGCATCGCCGGAAGCGACGCGGCCCTGACCAACGAGATCCTCAGCCGGTTCGTGCTGCGGCCGCAGATGGTCGCGGCGGTGCGCCGCCTGCGCCAGCAAGGGCTCCGGGTCTATATCCTCAGCGACCAGACCGACTGGCTGGAGCGGCTCGACCGGCGCGACCACTTCTTCGGCGAGTTCGACCAGGTCTTCAACAGCTTCCGCCTTGGCAAGACCAAACGGGAAAGCTCCCTTTTCAGCGACATGACCAGCCAACTCGGCCTGATGCCACCAACCGCCTATTTTATCGACGACAACCCCGGCCACATCGACCGCGCCCGCGCCCAAGGCTGGCAGGCCCATCGCTTCGTGGATACCGAAACCTTCCTGGCCGACCTGCAACAGCGCCGCCTCTGGCCCTGAGCCGGACGGCCATCGTTTCCATGCAGACAAGGCTGGCCAAAGAGGGTGGTTTGCCGGTATAATGACCAAACTATGCAGCCTGCGGCCACGCCTCCCCATATCACCAGCCCGCCCGCCCCGGTCCTTGCCGTCAGCGGGCTGAGCAAACGTTTCGGCGACCGCACCGCGGTGAATGCCATCGATTTCAAGGTGGCCAAGGGCGAATGCGTCGGCTTCCTCGGCCCCAACGGCGCCGGCAAGACCACCACCATCAACATGCTCCTCGGCCTGGTGCGCAAATCCGCCGGCGAGATCCGGCTCTTCGACCTGCCGGTGCCCCGGCGGCTGGCCAGGGTCAAGGCGATGATCGGGGTGGTGCCCCAGGCCGACAGCCTCGACCCCGATCTGACCGTGGAGCAGAATCTGCTCCTCTATGCCAGTTACTACAGCATCCCCGGCACCGTGGCCAGGCAACGGACCGCCGAACTGCTCCACTTTTTCGCCCTCCAGTCCCGGCGGCAGGAGGTGATCGGCCAGCTCTCCGGCGGCCAGCGCCGCCGCCTGTTGCTGGCCCGGGCGCTCATCAACGACCCCAAGCTGCTCATCCTCGACGAGCCCACCATCGGCCTCGACCCCCAGGCACGCCACCTGATGTGGGAGCGGTTGCAGGCGCTCAAAATGGCGGGTACCACCATGCTGCTCACCAGCCACTACCTCGACGAGGTCGCCCACTTGAGCGACCGGGTGCTGATCATCGACCACGGCTGCATCGTGGCCCAAGGCGAACCGCGGCAGCTCATCACCGATCTGGTCGGCATCGAGGTCTTCGAGGTGGAGGGCTCGGCCGCCGAACTCGATCTGCTGGCGCAGGAGCTGGCCGACTGCGACGCCTCCACCGAACGGGTCGCCAGCACCCTCTATGTCTATGCCAAAAAGGAATGCGACCACATCGAGGCGCTGCTCAAAAAGACGCGGAGCTGGGTGCGGCGGCCGGCCAACCTCGAAGACCTCTTCATCCAGCTCACCGGCCGCTCGCTCAGAGAGTCATGAAACCCTTTGCCTTCCTCAAAATCTGGCGCCGCAACGCCCTGGTCTGGCGCACCCACATCGTCTCCACCCTGATCGGCAACTTAGGCCAGCCGCTGCTTTTTCTGCTCGCCATGGGCTACGGCCTCGGCCACACCGTCCCGACCATCGACGGCCTCACCTATCTCCAGTTCCTCGCTCCCGGCCTGGTCGCCTCGTCGGTGATGTACAGCGCCGCCTTCGAGAACACCTACGGCTCCTACACCCGCCTGACCCTGCAGAAGACCTACGAGGCGATCCTCATCACCCCCATGACCGTGCGCGACCTGGCGCTGGGCGAGATCAGCTGGGGCGCCACCAAAGGGCTCATCGCCGCCCTCATCATGCTGGCCGCCCTGCCCCTCTTCGGCCTCTGGCCAAGCCCCTGGGCCGTCGCCCTGCTGCCGATCCTCTTTCTGACCGGCATCTTTTTCGCCGCCCTGGGGCTGATCATGACTGCCCTGGCCGGCGGCTACGAGTTCTTCAACTACTTCATCTCCCTCGTCATCACCCCGCTCTTTCTCTTTTCCGGCATCTTCTTCCCGCTGGCAAGCCTCGCTCCCACCGCCCGCCTGGTCTGCCAGCACCTGCCGCTCACCCCCATCGTCACCCTGTCGCGCATGTTCTGCTACGGCCGCTTCGACGAACCGTGGTTCCTGAAAATCCTCGGCGCCCTCCTGTTGGCCATCGGCGCCACCTGGCTGGCCATCATCCTGCTGCGGCGCCGCCTCATCCGCTAGAGTCGCCGCCCGACGGAGACACCGATGCTCGACCACAAGAAGCTGGCGGTCATCCACATCGTCAAAAAGGAACTGGGGCTGACCGACCAGGAATACCGCGACGCGCTGGAAAAGATCACCGGCGTGCGCTCGGCCAGGGAACTGGACGAGAGGGGCTTCCGCACCCTCATGCGCCATTTCGCCAAGAGCCGCCACTACCGGGTGAACGCCCGAGGGCTCACCTTCCGCCAGCAGCTCTTCATCAAGCATCTGGTGGACGATCTCGGTTGGGAAGAAACGCACTTCCGCAACTTCCTGCGCAAGTACTACAAGCAGGAGGCCGTGGCCGCCCTCAGCCGGCGCGAGGCGAGCAAGGTGATCGAATCATTGAAGCAGATCCTGGCCCACCGCCCGCCGCCAGCCTGAGCATCAGGCTGTTTTCTTGACGAAAACGGAAGGGGCGTGTAGAGTGGCCCGCCATGAAACACCGTACTTTCCCAGCCTTGGACGGCAACCGCGCCCCGCGTTTCCTGACCCCGCCCTGAGCAGCCGCTGACCAAGCGGGCCGGACCGCCGCCTTTCCCAGCCACGCCGGCCTGCGCCGCTGTTGCCCAACTGCCTGGCAGTACCACCCACCATCTGGAATTGACGAGACCACGAATTATGAGCCACCCACCCCGCCACCGGGAAATCGCGCGCCGCCGCACCTTCGGCATCATCAGCCACCCCGACGCCGGCAAGACGACGCTCACCGAAAAACTGCTGCTCTTCGGCGGCGCCATCCAGATGGCCGGCTCGGTCAAGGCGCGCAAGGCCAGACGCCACGCCACCAGCGACTGGATGGCCATCGAACAGGAGCGCGGCATCTCGGTCACCAGCTCGGTGATGCAGTTCGACTACCGCGACTACGCCATCAACCTGCTGGACACCCCCGGCCACCAGGACTTCTCCGAGGACACCTACCGGGTGCTCACCGCGGTGGACAGCGCGGTCATGGTCATCGACAGCGTCAAGGGCGTCGAAACCCAGACCCGCAAGCTCATGGAGGTCTGCCGGCTGCGCAACACCCCGATCCTCACCTTCATCAACAAGCTCGACCGCGAGGGCATGACGCCGCTCGCCCTCCTCTCCGACATCGAAGAGACGTTGCAGATCGAATGCGCGCCGCTCACCTGGCCCATCGGCATGGGCAAGCGCTTCAAGGGCACCTACAACCTCTACCGCAAGGAGCTCACCCTCTTCACCCCCGGCCAGGAGCGGCTCTCCGACGATACCCTCACCATCCACGACCTCAGCGACCCGCTGCTCGATCAGACCCTGGGCAGCCAGGCCGACGAGCTGCGCGAGGACATCGCCCTGCTGGAGGGCGCGGCCAACCCCTTCGACCTCCAGGACTTCCTCAAGGGCAGCCAGACCCCGGTCTTCTTCGGCAGCGCCATCAACAACTTCGGGGTGCGCGAGCTGCTCGACACCTTTGTCGAGATCGCGCCGGCCCCAATGCCGCGCGCCACCACCACCCGCATCGTATCTCCCGACGAAGAGCCCTTCTCCGGCTTCGTGTTCAAAATCCAGGCCAACATGGACCCGGCCCACCGCGACCGCATCGCCTTCCTGCGCATCTGCTCGGGCCGCTTTGAGCGGGGCATGCGGGTGCGCCACCACCGGCTGGACAAGGAGATCCTCATCGCCAACCCCATCATCTTCATGGCCCAGGATCGGGCCTTTGTCGAGGAGGCGTGGCCCGGCGACATCATCGGCATCCACAACCACGGCACCCTGCGCATCGGCGACACCCTGTCGGAAAAGGAGCCGCTCACCTTCACCGGCATCCCCAACTTCGCGCCCGAGCACTTCCGCCGGGTGCGGCTCAAATCGCCGCTCAAGGCGAAGCAGCTCCAGAAGGGGCTCACTCAGCTGGTGGAGGAAGGGGCGGTGCAGCTCTTCCGGCCGCTCATCGGCAGCGACAACATCCTGGGCGCAGTGGGGGTCTTGCAGTTCGAGGTGACCATGGCCCGGCTCAAGACCGAGTATGGCGTCGATGCCACCTATGAGCCGATCAACTACGCCACGGCCCGCTGGGTGCGCTGCGAGGACAAGAAGCGGCTGGAGGCCTTCGAGAAGAGCAACCGGGGCGAGCTGGCCCTGGACGCGGAGGGGAACCTGACCTATCTGGCGGAAAGCGAATGGCGGCTCAAGTTCGTGGCCGAGCAGTGGAAGGACATCACCTTCTGCAACACCCGCGAGTATCAATAACCGCTGGCCTGACGGCAAAACAGGCCTCCCGCCTTTTCTCAATCAGGATGGGAACGCGAAGGCAGCGGATGGGCAAAGCCCATTGGCGAACGAGCAGCGACGGCCAGGGAAGGCCTCATGTCGTGCGAGCCAGGGATGGCGAAAGCACGACGGACAAAACCATACAGTGCGATACGGTGAGGAGCCGCGCAGCGCGTTAAGCCGGCAGCAGCGAAGCGGCCATGTTAACGCTTGATTGAGGAAAGGCTCAACTCCCCAGCACCGGCAGCAGCTGCTTGAGGCCGCTGACGATGAACTCCACCCCCACCGCCGCCATGATGAGGCCCATGATCCGGGTCACGACGTTGATGCCGGTCCGGCCGAGGTAGGCGGCCACCGGCGGGGCGGCGCGGAAGAGCAGCCAGGTGATGAGCGCGAGAACGCCGATGCCGGCGGCGATCAGCCCGTAATGGATGAGGCCGCTGCCGCGCTGGGCATAGAGGATCACCGTGCTGATGGCGCCGGGCCCGGCCAGCAGCGGGGTCCCGAGCGGCACCACCGCCATGGACTCCTTCGCCTCGACATCCTGCAACTCCTCCTCGGTGTGCTGGATGGAACTCATCTTGGCATGGAGCATGGAGATGGCCATGAGCAGGATGAGGATGCCGCCGCCCACCCGGAAGGAACCGATGGAGATGCCGAAGAAGCGCAGCACCGCCTCGCCGGTCAAGAGCGCGACCCAGAGGATGACCCCGGTGGCGACGGCCGCCCACAGCGCCGTGTCTTTGCGGGCATGGGCCGGCAGGTTGCCGGTGACGTTGATGAAGACCGGCACCGCGCCCAAGGGGTTGACGATGGCGAGCAGGGCGGCAAAGAACTTCGCGTATTCAGGCCAGGAAATCATCCCCATCCCCATCTCCATCCCCTTCCTCCAAGGTCCCTGCCGACCCGGATGGTCGGCCTATTTTCATTATAGCGGCCTTCGGCTACCAACAGCAAGTCTTACCCTGGCGCAACCGCCGGGCAATCCCGTCTTTTTCTGTTTCCTTTCCCCGGCCCCTCTGCAATAATGGGGAAAACCAACCAGGGCCGAGATCTCCCATGGAAACCCGCCTGCAACTCCCGATGCTCCCCCAGCCGGACGACACCACCTGCGGCCCTACCTGTCTGCACGCGGTCTACAACTACTACGACGACCCCATCGCCCTCCGGAAGGTGATCAATGAGGTGAGCAACCTCGAAGGCGGCGGCACCCTCGAGGTGCTGCTCGCCTGCCATGCCCTCAAACGCGGCTACAAGGTGACCACCTACACCTACAATCTGAACATCTTCGACCCCACCTGGTTCGACGATCAGGTGATCGATCTGGCGGAGAAACTCGAACTCCAGTTGGCGGCCAAGAAAAAACCGAAACTGGCGGTGGCCACCAAGGCGTACCTCGAATATTTGCGGCTTGGCGGCGTGATCCGCTTCCAGGACCTCAACGCCGCCCTGATCCGCAAGTACCTCAAGCAGGGCAAGCCGATCCTCTGCGGCCTTTCCGCCACCTACCTTTACCACTGCGCCCGCGAATACGGCCCCAACCTCGACTACGACGATGTCCGCGGGGTACCAAGCGGCCACTTCGTGGTGCTCTGCGGCTACGACATGGAACACCGCCATGTGCTGGTGGCCGATCCGCTGCACCAGAATCCGCTCCAGGCCGGCCATTACTACGAGGTATCCACCCACCGGCTGATCGGCGCCATCCTGCTCGGCATCATCACCTACGACGGCAACCTGCTCATCATCGAACCCAAGAAACCCAGCCACTGACATTCCGGATGCCCACCACCCTCATCGTTGTCGACAACCCCAAAAGCTGGCCCCTGGAACTCGAAGGGGTGGAGATCGTGCCGGCCCGGCAGTACCTCACCGACCCGGTCTACACCAATCTCAAACACACCAAGGTCTTCAACCTCTGCCGTTCGTACCGCTACCAAGCGGAGGGCTACTACGTCTCGCTGCTGGCCGAGGCGCGCGGCCACAAGCCGATTCCGCGGCTCTCCACCATCCAGGACATGAAGCTACAGACCATCGTCCGCTTCGTCTCCGACGACCTCGACGAGCTGATCCAGAAGAGCCTCGGCACCATCCAGTCCGACCGCTTCACCCTGAGCATCTACTTCGGCCGCAACATGGCCAAGCGTTACGACCGGCTCGCCTCCCAGCTCTTCCGCACCTTCCACGCGCCGCTCCTGCGCGCCCAGTTCGTCTTCCAGAAGAAATGGCATCTGCAATCGATCCAGCCCATTGCCGGCAACGAGATTCCGGACCACCACCACCCCTTTGTCATCCAGGTGGCCAACGAGTTCTTCACCCGCCGCGAACCGCAGCCCAAGCGGATCAATGCCCGCTACGACATCGCCATCCTGGTGAACCCGGAGGAAAAGGCGCCGCCCTCCAACGAACGGGCCTTGAAAAAATTCGTCAAGGCCGCCAACCATCTGCAATTGAGCGCCGAGCTCATCGCCAAGGACGACTTCTCCCGGCTCGCCGAGTTCGACGCCCTCTTCATCCGCGAGACCACCAGCGTCAACCACTACACCTACCGCTTCGCCCGCAAGGCGGCGGCCGAGGGCCTGGTGGTGATCGACGACCCGGAGTCGATTTTGAAATGCACCAACAAGGTCTTCCTGGCGGAGCTCTTGCAGCGCAACCACATCGCCTGCCCCAAGACCATGATCGCCCACAAGGAGAATCTGGAGGTCGTGCTCCACGAACTGGGGCTGCCTATCATCCTCAAGAAACCGGACAGCTCCTTCTCCCAAGGGGTGCTCAAGGCGAGCACCCTGGAGGAACTCGTGGAGTATAGCCACCAACTGCTCGACGACTCGGAACTCATCATTGCCCAGCAGTTCCTGCCCACGGACTACGACTGGCGGGTGGGGATACTCGACAACGAGCCGCTCTTTGTCTGCAAGTACTTCATGGCCAAGAACCACTGGCAGATCATCGAACACCATGCGGACGGCACCAAGGCGGAGGGCGACGCCATCACCCTGCCGGTCAGCGAGGCGCCGGAGCGGGTGGTGAAGACCGCCCTCAAGGCAGCCAACCTCATCGGCAACGGCCTCTACGGCGTGGACCTCAAGGAGGTAGACCGCCACATCTACGTGATCGAGGTCAACGACAACCCCAACATCGACGCCGGGGGCGAGGATGCGGTGCTCAAGGACGAACTCTACCGCCGGATCATGCAATCCTTCCTGAACCGCATCGAACAGCGCACCCACCCCACCCCATGCCGGAAATGAAACCGCTCCACCTCTTCGATGCCATTGGCGTCGAACTCGAATACATGATCGTCGATGGCACCAGCCTCGATGTCAAGCCGATCAGCGACCAGCTCCTGCAGGCCGCAGCCGGCGAACTCACCAGCCATTACGACAAGCCAGGGATTTCCTGGTCCAACGAGCTGGTGCTCCACGTGATCGAACTGAAAACCACCGAGCCGGCCACCGATCTCGCCGCCATGGTGGCGCCCTTCCACGCGGATGTACAGCGGATCAACACCCTGCTCGCTGCCCACGATGCCCGCCTGATGCCCGGCGGCGCCCACCCGTGGATGGACCCCTTTAAAGAAATGCACCTCTGGCCCCACGGCGACCGGGAGATCTACGCCGCCTTCAACCGCATCTTCGACTGCCGGGGCCACGGTTGGGCCAACCTCCAGAGCTGCCACCTCAATCTCCCCTTCCAGGGCGATGAGGAATTCGGCCGGCTGCACGCGGCGATCCGCCTCATCCTGCCGCTGCTGCCGGCCCTGGCGGCCAGCACCCCCATTGTCGATGGCCAGGTGCAATCGTCGCTTGATTTTCGCCTGGAGACCTACAAGACCAACTCCGCCAAGCTCCCCCGCATCACCGGCCTGGTGGTGCCGGAGCCGGTATTCAGCGAGGCCGCCTACCGCGAACAGATTCTGGCGCCCATGTACGAGTCCATCGCGCCCTTTGACCCGGAGGGTACCTTGCAGGACGAATGGCTCAATGCCCGCGGCGCCATTGCCCGCTTCGACCGCGATGCCATCGAGATCCGGATCATCGACGTGCAGGAGTGCCCGCTGGCCGATCTGGCCATTGCCTCATTGATTGTCGAGACATTAAAGGCCTTGGTGGCTGAGACCTGGACAGGAGTAAAGAAACAGCAGGGGTGGCAAACCACGCCGTTGGCGGCGATTTTAAACGCGACGATCAAGGATGGTGAGGCCGCAGTGATCAGCGACCCGGCCTATTTGCAACTCTTCGGCATGGCGGCAGCGAGCGCCACCGCAGGGCAGGTGTGGCAGCACCTCTTTGCGTATCACCAGAAACAGGGTACCATTCCGACCATCTTCCATGCGCCGCTGGCCATCATCCTCAGCCAGGGCTGCCTTGCCCGCCGCATGCTCCGCACTCTCGGCAATCCGGTGGATCGCCAAGGGTTGACCTCCCTGGCAAAAAAGCTCTGCCAGTGCCTGGCAGACGATACCCCTTTGCGGTAGCCTGACTAAAAGCCCTGCATGAGAAAATCGATGGCTGCGATGATCGTATCGTGCTGCGGCTGGAGGTTGGTGATGACTGGAGGGTGGAGCAACATTGACGGCACCGCGGCCATGAACTGCGTGGTCATGACGAGAGTCTCGCCTTCGATGGTGAAAGAAGGATTGAGCGGTGGGGCTGGTTGCGGCGCAATCGATGCCGGCAACAACGGCACGACCATCCGCGTGTTCAAATGGCTCAACAGATCGGCCTGCACATCGAGCAGACAGCCTGCGCCCTCGGGATTCTTGTACACGTCGAAACGCGCCATTCAAAAGCTCCGGTGGCGGGCCAGCGGCAGTCCGTGTTGTTCGACGTAGGCATTGGAACTTTCCAGCGCACCCTTGTTTTCCGCAAGCCAGACCTCCGCCTTGCGTTCGGCGACCATGCGCGCCAGCCCTTGCTCCGCTGCCCGCGAGATATTGATTTCAAGCCGCCGGGCCTCGGCCAACAACTCCGCGCTGATCGATACATTGGTGGCGCGACGCGGGCCGCCGCCAGGTGGGATGTGTTGTTGCGCTTCCATCGCTTCTTGCCTCCTCCGTTGGTTGATGATCGCCACACAGATTCCACACAAAGAATAACACATAAACCATGCATAAATCAATGCGCAAAAGAATGAAGCCCTTTTAACCTTTCCGAGATTATTCCTACAGGAGAATGCTTTTCCGGTTTTCTCCGGATACGGTATAATCATTCCATTTCGGGGTGTTATCCGGAAAAACCAGGGCTGTTTAACGCTATCAAATTGACAGGGTTGCCGCTTTTGGGCTACAGAGAGGGCATAAAGCGGAAAGCCGTCTAATATTAATGTTCGGCATCTTTGAAATAACAGAAAAGGCAGGATATAAAGATTTAACAAATCATAAAATGGATGAATATAAAGGTGTAAATTATGCTAAGCAATTTAAAAGATATTGGAAAAATCGGAGTAACGATCGCAAAGAGTGTAAAAAATATTGCATATACAGTGAGGAATGCGGAAACAATTTCAAAAGCAATTTCTAAACTTACAGGGAGTACAGACAAAGACGATAAATTTGAATTAGCTATTTACAGATTATATGATGAAGCCCTTAAAATAGAACAAACAAAGTCTGCAAATGAAAAAATGGATATGAATGATTTTATGATTGTAGAAGAATATCCTCGCAATAAATTACCAATTATTGTCTGTGAGCGCGACTTATCAGAAGACTTCCTAGGTTTATCAAAGAAGGTAGAGATTATCCTCCAAAATCAATATCTTAACAACACTCCAAGTATCCGTAGACGCTTTAGAATTTTGGGCGAAATTCTAGGCATTGATTATCGCAATCTATACGAAGAGGCAAAGGCGAAAGAAGAAAGTGAGCAATCTCAAGCTAAACGTAGCCTCGGAAAAGCTAAATAATGGCAGATTTTTTGCCGAACAAGGCGTTCAAGAAGGACGGCTAGGCTTGCGGCCTATCCGCCACTTAACTTGAACATTAGAACTTAAAGAAAATAATGAGCAAATCTGAGAATCAGAAACTATTTGCAGAACGACGGAAAGAACTTGTTGATCGGCAACTATCGAATTCTGAAGCCTTAGACAAAGCAGTTTTAACGCTTTCGAGTAGTGGCCTAGCTATATCAATTTCTTTCATACGCTATATTATTGACCTAGAGTCAGCAATCAAAACCAACTTACTATTCACATCTTGGGCGCTATTTGCCCTTGCAATAATTTGCACTATCACATCTTACCTTATTGGCCAAAAGGCGATAGAGAAATCAATTGATATATCTTACAAATATTACATTGAGGATGACGATAGATATGAAAATGTCATACCTTTATCTAGCCGAATAAATGACAAAATAAATTTACTGTCATCAGTATTTTTTATCATGGCAGTAGTTTCAGTTGTGTCATTTGTTGCCATCAATTTAAACAAACAGGAGAATGCAATGTCTAAAGAAAAATCAAACTCAACATTCACTGCTGATTCAGCTACTATCCCTAAAATGCAAAAAAAGTCAGCCGCAATACCAAAACAACAACCAAAAACTAAACCTAAAACAGAATCAACAGACAAGGAAAAATAGTTCTAACAATCCGCTCAAGCACGACGGTCTGGCCTCCGGCCAGCCACGTCTTAGCTTGGTCGTTAGCCTGAGAATGCGCAGAAAAAGGGGACAGACCTATTTTTCGATTGCTCGCGAGGAGAATAGCCCGTTCCCTTGCTTTCCCAGAAACCGACATGTTCCGGAAACCGACATTGACAATCAGTAGCCACGTGGATACAATTGTGCCATGCCCAAGACCAAAATCCCTCGCTACGATGTAGCGGAACATCTCCGGACCCCGGAGGAAATGGCCGCCTACCTGGAGGCCTCTTTGGAAGAGGCAGGAAACGACGCGGCGTTCATCGCCAAGGCATTGGGCGACATCGCCCGCGCCAAGGGCATGACCCAGGTGGCGCGGGATGCCGGATTGTCCCGCGAAAGCCTGTACAAGGCGCTCTCCGGCGAACGCAGCCCGGACTTTGCCACCATCCTCAAGGTGGTCGGTGCGCTGGGGATCAAGCTGCACGCCGAGGCAATCCACGCCTGAAGGAACGCCATGATCCTCGACGTTCTTGAAAACGTCCACCGCTACACCGCCCTCCATCCGCTCTTTGCCCAGGCCTTTCAATTCCTCGCCCGGCCGGACCTGAAAGAACTACCCCTCGGGAAATACGAGATCGAGGGCGACCGCCTCTTTGCTATCGTGGCCAAGGAGCCTGGCCGCACCAAGGAAGAGGCAGTGCTGGAGGCGCACCGGAAGTACATCGACATCCAGTTCCTGCTCGACGGCATCGACACCATGGGCTGGAAGGCCAAATCCCGCTGCCAGCAACCGACCAAGGAGTATGATCCCAAGGGTGATGAACAGTGTTTTAGCGACACCCCGGAGGCCTGGGTGGCCGTCCACCCCGGAGCCTTTGTCATCTTCTTCCCCGAAGACGCCCACGCCCCGCTGGTTTCGCCGGGGGTGCTCCACAAAGTCGTAGTCAAGGTGGCTGTCACCCCATAAAGAGGAAACGCGCCCATGACGCTGCCCAATCTCTTCCTGATGCTTCTCGCCCTCGTTGCGGGCATGAGCTTTGTGACCCAGCAGGCCGTGAACGCCAACCTGCGGGCCGAGATCGGCTCGGCTTGGTGGGCGGGATTTTTCAGCTACCTCGGCGGCACCGTGGTGATGCTGGCGATGATCCTCATCCAGAAAGAGCCGCTGCTGGCGCCCCAAGCCGCGATGCGCAGCAGTTGGTGGTCCTGGGGCGGCGGCCTCTTCGGCGCCATCTACATCGCGATCTCGATCCTCCTGGTGCCGCGCCTGGGCGTCTTTACGGTGGTGGCCCTGATCGTCATCGGCCAGCTCACGACCTCCCTTTTCTTCGACCACTTCGGCCTGCTCAACGTGCCGCTCCAGCCGGTGAACCTCACCCGGATTGTGGGCGCCCTTTTCCTCGTTGCCGGCGCGATCCTGATCCGCTGGTGACGTGCTCTTGCCGGCCGCTTCCTCCGCCTCATATCACGCACGGATGACGACGCGCCAACGGCGGGGTAAATCGCACCGCCTGCCACCGGCACTGCGCTGAATCCTCCGCTCTTTTCGTATTGACATCCGATGGCCTTTGGCCGCATCGTGAATGAATCAGGAGCGCATGGAACCGAAAATCATACAGGTGCCGCCCCATCCGCGTTACAATCCTTTCAGGAGGTTACGCAATGAAAAAAAACGCTCTCTTTTCGCTCAGTTTTCTGGCCGTTATGCTACTGTTTGCCGTGGCCGCCCATGCCGCGGGAATGGCGGCCAAGTGCCCTCTGTGCGGCATGAATGCCGCGGGCAATGAAAACACCGCCTACGAAATCACCTTCAAGGACGGCAAGCGGGCAACCTACTGCTGTGCCCACTGCGGCCTCTATATTCAGGCCACCGAGGCGGCCAAGATCAAGGCAGCCCGCACCCGCGACTTCATCAGCGGGGAGTGGATGAACCCGGCCGAGATGACCTTCCTCTACAAGAGCAGCGCCGTGCCGGCCTGCGCCCCGAGCTGGATCGCCTTCGGCAAGAAGGCTGAAGCGGAAAAGTTCCAGAAGGGCTTCGGCGGCACCATCTACACCTTCGACGAGGCCCTCAAGGAACGGGCCAAGATGTCCAAAGACATGGACATGCCAATGGGGATGCCCAAATAGGGAGTCCGCGGAAGACCGGAGGCCCAGGCGGCACCTGTGCAGCGCTCCGGTCGTGCCATGGCTTCCCGTGTCTGCGGAGCTACCATGCGACGAACTCGCCGTTCTCTCTGGCTGTTCACCCTGATCCTCCTGTTGCTGGCGACTCCTGGCCACGGGGCAGCCAATTCCCGGCCGGAATGCCGGGTCTGCGGCATGTGGATCGATCAGTACCCGCAGACCCGCCACGTCTTGACCGCCAAGGACGGCACCGTGGTCATGTTCTGCAGCCTGACGTGTACCGCCAAGTATCTGCGCAGCCACCCGCCGGAGGCGAGGGAACGGCTCCAGGTCGCCGATTACCTGACCACCAAGCTGGTCGACACCCGCCAGGCCGTTTATCTGGTCGGCAGCGATGCCCCGCCGGTGATGAGCAACACCAGCATCATCGCCTTTGCAAGCCGCAGGCAGGCGAAAAAATTCCAGCACCAACACGGCGGCCGCTTCCTGACCTTCCGCCAAGCCCTCGCCGTGGAGTAGCGGAGCCCAATCCAGCCCGCGACCCCCCACGGCGCAAGCCAGGGCCGCTCCTGTCTTTTCCACCCCTCGCCTTGCTTGCCGGTTGCCGCATTTTTCTCCGCGCGCGTCCCGTGACGGGATCATTTTCCGGTTGCCACGCCAGCAATGGCTGGGTAAATGGAAGCCGGGAGCGCAGGGTTCGGGAATGATCGCAGGGCAAGGTTGCTTGCCGGCTTTGCAGGGGAAATACCATGGAATTTTTCGAGATTGCCGAGGTGGCGACAAATCAGGAAGAGATCCGGGCCAAGGTCTCCATCGACACCCTGCCGCTCTACTGCGAGGCGATCGAGGCGGTGGACGAGGCCGAGGAACTGGGGCGGGTGATCTACTTCCTCCACTGGGGCCGCTTTCACGTCCGGCAGGAAACGGTGATGGGCGGGGTGCGCTTCTCCGTGCCCGACTGCCCCAACGCCCTGGCCTGGACCGTGACCACCGGCTATCCGCCCGCACCGAACAGGATCGTCATTCACGCCACCATCAACCGCACCGAGCACGACGAGGAGTTCCTGGCCGCCACCAAGGACCTGCTGGCCACCTTCAAGGCCGGACTGGAAAGGAATTTCGCCGGCGAGGCAGCCACCACAGCCGACCCGCGCCCCTTCTCGCTGACCGACTTGCGGGGCAAGGGATAAGCGGCAGGATTAGACTGCGGCAAAGAAAACAGCTGGAATTACCCGCATGGGTGAGTCCAGCCGCCAGTGAAAAATCCGGAAAAGACGGACACGGGCGCCACCAGTGGCTGGTGATGCCCCAAATCAATACACCCAGCGACCACCGGTGTACCGGAAAATCTCGGTGACCTGCAGCTCGCTGGTCGGCACCCCCTCCTGTTCCCGCATGTTCTGCGGGGTATCCCCTTCTTTTTCCATCATCCGCTGGGAATAGCGCAGAATCCCCACATAGGGCGTCTTTTTGGAGCCGGTGCCGCGCACCTCCCGGCTACAGTCGGGCCCATAACAGATATAGTGGCCGACCACGCGGCCGTTGGCCGCCGCCTCCGGCTTCAGGGTCCGGCTGTTCTGCTGACTGACCTGGTCAAGGCGGGCCATCCAGCCCTTACTGAAATGCTCAAAGCTTGCGAGAATGGCGGGCGGCACCTCCGCTCCACCCGCCCGGGCTTGACCGCCAGAAACCGGGGAGCACAGCAGGGTGGCGAAAAAAAGGCCCCACCCCAAGAGCTGTTTTCCCGGCTTGGCGCAGGAGAACTGTTTCATCCATCTTTCTCCCGAAGGGGCAGCCGGTAACCGCGCTGCCCCTCCTGGTATTCGACCTGATTATTCCATGACCTTGAACTCGACCCGCCGATTGAGGCGGCGGCCGCTTTCCGTCTTGTTGTCCGCGATGGGCTGCGCCTTGCCCCGACCCACCGCAGTGAGATTGGCGGCGTTCACGCCGTGTTTCACGAGATAATCATAGACCGCTTTGGCCCGCCGCTCGGAGAGCTTCTGGTTATAAGCATCGGAGCCAAGACTACAGGTGTGGCCCTCGACCACCACCTTGAGGCCCGGCTGCTCCTTGAGAACCTCCACCGCGGTATCCAGCACCGGTATGAATTCCGGCTTGATGATGGCCTTGTTCAGATCGAAATTGATGCCGCGCAGGATGATGCGCCCTGTCGTCACCGGCGAAGCCGTGGCAACACCCCTTTCCAGGAAGACTTTCTCCAGGAAGCCGGCCAGTCCGCTGCCGGAAGCGAGGGCGTCGGCGGTGGTGGCAAAGCCGCAGCCACTCGCCTTGGCAATGCCCTCCATGGTGGCCTTGCCTTTCGGGTCGTTGCCAACCTGCACGGTGTAGATGCAGAGCCGATCGCCGTAGGCCTTTTTCAGTTCTGCCGCGGCCTTGACGGGATCGGCGGCGCTGGTCTCCAGGCCGTCGCTGACAATAATCATGGCGATACGGCCCGGGCTGTTTTTCAGGTTCGCGATGCTTTCGGTGAGAGGCTTCGCCAAGGGGGTAAGACCGCCTATCCGGACCGCCTTGGTCGCCTTGGCAAATTCCGCGGAATTATGGGGGGCAAGACCATACACCAGCTTGCTGTCCTGTTGGTTCGGCCCCATGACCGGGCCGATCACATGCAGGCCACTCTCCAGCTTCAGGTTGGCAATGGCGCTGTTCATGCGCAGTACCAGATTTTGTGCCGTGCGGAACTTCTGGACTCCATCGTAGTCGTCAAACATGGTGGACGAGGCGTCCAACACCAACAGGGCGGTCTCCACCTTCTGCACGTAGCCCTGCCGGAGTTTGGCCGAGAGATCCCCCGCATCGTTGGTGGGCAGCGTCGCCTGCTTCGTGCCGCAAGCCACCAGGAGGCCGGCACACATCAAGTACAACAGCATGTTCCATTTCCGCATCGTAGTCCTCTCCTTGTGTGTTGAGTTCGACAACAGCCTTTATTATCTGCCACTGGGATGTTGGAAATCAACTCTATTTCGCGGTCCCGGTCCTTCATCGGTTACCGCTGCCGATGCCGCCTTCTGAGGATTCTGTTGCCAGCCTCCCTACGGAACACCGTTCACTCGTTACGCCTGCGCCAGCACAATAAATGGGGGAAGGTCGTCCTGTCACTGCCTCAGTTGTCAATAGTTATCCTGCCCTTTCACATGGGTTGGATCCTCGGTGAGCGCCTTTGCGCGATCGACGTTCGGCTCGTTGGGATCCTGCTGCACCCGTTGACATGCCAGCTGTTCAAACGAGCTTGTCGGATCCTCGGCCTGCAACATCTCGCGGTTCGCGCACAGCGAGATCGCATCAATTTTTGTTTTCGTATACTCGTGAGGAAGCATGTAGTCGTCCTTGAAAAAAGGCACGTCCTCCCCGCGCAGCGCCTCGATAGTCAGGTATTTATCCTTTTGAAGCTGTTGCGATAGGAGACTGGCGGCGCCAGCCTCAGAGGCCAACCCTCCCAGACACAGAAAGGAAAGGCCGGCACATACCAACAGCTTGTTGGGAATAGTATGTGTTCTCATGGCAATCCCTCCTTCGGAAGTTAAGGGTTCATACGGAAGGGGTACGTCCAGCGTAATCCCCCTCCTTCATTGCCTGAAATCGCCTGACCTTCCCCCATTTATTGCACTAGTCCAAGGTGAGTGATTTCGGGCTATTGTCTCCGCTTGATACGTGTTGCCACGGCCTGCGCCGCACTGTCGCGATGTCTTGCGCGACACCATGCACATCGCTCGCTGCCCCCTCTACTCCAAAACGCGCCGGTGAGGTTCGCAACAATCGCCTTCGTAAGCAATAACTCTGGAAGAAAAGGGGGATGACGCGACAGCCCTGACGTTGGCTCGGCCGCAACCGGCTTCCCGCAAACGCCATCTGCCGCAGCCATTAAATTTAACGCCTTCATGACACGCGGTTTCTCCAAAAGAGAAGCGTGTCCGAATTCTGTCCTTTGATTCGTCTGATTTTCAGGGGAAACTTTCATTATTATGATAGCACAAATTGGGGCTGAATGGATACAACATTTGCGCGACCCGACAAGGGGAAAATCATGATCCATCACAGCGAGTTAGCGGACATCCCGCGCATTTCACCGACGAACCGCTTCAAAAAATCCGGCAACCGCCCTCGCCTTTCTGCAACCGCTCTTTTCCCCTGCCATCGTGCCAGATGCGCTATACTTCTTTAAGAAGCTGACGAGAAGGCGCAACGTATGCGATTCCCTGCCCGAATAGTACTGACCGCCGGAATCTTCTACCTCGGCATGGCGTGGGGGGATGTTGTCCTGGCGAATGGGCCGGAGATCTGGCGACAGCAGAGCGTCCACCTGCCGCTCTTCGGCACCATCTCCATCGCGGACCTCTCCCTGCCCGCTCTCGCGGTGCTCCTGGGGCTGGCCGACGGCTTCAACCCCTGCGCCATGTGGGCTCTGGTCTACCTGCTCTCTCTGCTGGTCACCCTCCAGGACCGCCGCAAGATCTGGCTGCTGGTCGGCTCCTTTGTCCTGGCCTCCGGTGTGCTCTACTTCCTCTTCATGACCGCCTGGCTCAATGTCTTTCTCTTTCTCGGGTATTTGCGGCCGCTCACCATCGCTGTCG
This sequence comes from Deltaproteobacteria bacterium, assembly GCA_021802645.1. Lineage (GTDB taxonomy): Bacteria > Desulfobacterota > Desulfobulbia > Desulfobulbales > Desulfurivibrionaceae > JAJZRJ01. Next base: position 73,462 of record JAJZRO010000001.1, read on the forward strand.
GCCTGGGTGCGGTGCTCATCGGCCTCCTCGACCTGCGCTCTTTTTGGCGCACCAAGGGCGCGCCGGTCTGCGCCTTGGGCAACAGCCACCTCAAACAGACCACCATGGGCCGCATGGAACGACTGGTGGCCGCCCCCCTGTCGCTCGCCTCCTTTGCCGGCGTGATCTGCCTCGCCTTTCTGGTGAACACCATCGAGTTCGCCTGCTCGGCAGCCCTGCCCGCCATCTTCACCCACGCCCTTGCCCTGCACCAACTGCCACGGCTCAGCTACTACGGCTACATCCTGCTCTACGACCTCTTTTTCATGCTCGACGACCTCATCATCTTCACCCTGGCGGCGATCACCCTCCAAACCACCATGGGCAGCGGCTACGCCAAATACGACAAGCTCCTCGGCGGCGTCGTGCTGGTGCTGCTCGGCCTCACCATGCTGCTGGCGCCGGAACGGCTGCGCTGAGCACCAAAAGGTTTATTGACAAAACCCTCCCTGGCGCAGCATAACGGGAGACAGAGGGCATGCCGGCATCGGCCTTGCCCGCGACCGCTTCTCAACCACCACAGGGGGACACCATGGAAACCATCAAACAACTGCTCACGCCGATGCTTACCGCCTTGGGCAACTACCTGCCCAGCGTCTTCGGCGCGCTCCTCGTCTTCCTCATCGGCATCGGTGCCGCCACCCTCATCCGCAAGGCGGTGGTGGCCTTCTGCGAAAAGCTCAACGTCGATGAACGGCTGGCCGGCAAGGTAGGGGAGGAGGTGCACATCGCCAAATTCCTCGGCACCCTCGCCTACTATCTGGTGGCCCTGTGGGTGCTGCTCCTCACCCTCGACGTGCTGGGGGTCAAGGATGTCCTCGATCCGGTAATGCTGATGTTCAGCAACTTCCTCGGCATCTTCCCCAACCTGGTCGCCGCCCTGCTCATCGCCTTCACCGGCTACTTCATCGCCAAGATCCTCGGCAGCTCCATGGAGGTGTTGTCCCGCGGGCTGGACAAATTCTCGGCCCGCATCGGGCTCAGTGAACAGTTCCGCATCTCGCGGCTCATCGGCCAACTCATCTTCCTGGTGGTCTTCATTCCGGTGCTCATCTCCTCGCTCGATGCCCTGAAGATCGAGGCGATCTCCATCCCCTCCACCCAGATGCTCGCCACCATCCTCTCGGCCATCCCGAAGATGCTGGCCGCCGCCCTGATCCTCGGCGTGGCCTTCATTGTCGGCCGTTTCCTCACCTCGGCCGCCACCGAGCTTTTACAGAACCTCGGCGCCGACCGCTTGCCGGAAAAGCTCGGCTTCAAGGTGGTCATGGGCGACAAGGCCTCCTTTGCCAAGGTGTGCGGCGGCATCCTCTTTTTCTTCATCATGCTGGCCGCCACGGTTTCGGCGGTGGATCAGCTCGCCATGCCGCAGCTCGCCGCGATCCTCGGTGATTTCCTGATCTTCGCCGGCCAGATCGTGCTGGGGCTGGTCGTTCTCGCCATCGGCAATTTCATCGCCAATCTGGCCTACAATGCCCTCTCCCAGACCGCCGACAACCGCGGACTCGCCACCATCGCCCGGGTCGCCATCCTGGCCCTGGTCCTGGCCATGGGCCTCAGGGCCATGGGCATTGCCGACGATATCGTCAACCTCGCCTTCGGCCTTACCCTGGGCGCGGTGGCCGTGGCCTTTGCCCTGGCCTTCGGCCTCGGCGGCCGCGAGGCGGCGGGTAAACAGATGGAATACTGGCTGAAAAGCCTCCGCAAAGAGGAATGAGATAAATCCCTGCCCGTTGCGGTTCCTCCGCTAGATAGCCGGCGGTCGCCCCACAGGCGTGGCCGCCGGCAGGCCACCACTCCGGAAGGATGGCATCATGAACATCCCCAACCCGACCTCCGCGTTCCGGCTTCCCAAGACCTCGTCGCAGAAGGCCGGACTGCCGCCGGGCACGCCGGTCCATATCGGCGAACAGAAGGCCACGGAGGTTACCGTCACCCTGGTGGACTACGACCAGGAACACTGCGAGATCACCACGCTGGCGCACCCCGACGCCTGCGCCCTCTACCAGAACAAGGCCACGGTCACCTGGGTCAACGTGGACGGCCTCCACCAGGTCGATCTCATCGAAAAGATCTGCCAGTGCTTCAAACTCCACCCCCTCACCATCGAGGACATCCTCAACACCACCCAGCGCCCGAAGCTCGACCTCTTTGACGACTACCTCTTTCTGGTCATCAAGACCCAGAGCTACAACGCCGCCACCCGCCTCATCGACACCGAGCAGATCAGCTTCGTCATGGGGCAGGGCTTTCTCGTCACCTTCCAGGAGCGGGCAGGCGACACCTTCGAGGCGGTACGCAACCGCATCCAAAGCAACCGCGGCCGCATCCGCAAACTGGGCATGGATTACCTCGCCTACTCGCTGCTCGACACGGTCATCGACAACTACTTCACCGTGCTCGAACAACTGGGGGAGGAGATCGAAGGGCTGGAGGAGGAACTGATCGCCAGCCCCGCCCAGCAGACGCTGCGCAAGATCCATCTGCTGAAACGGGAGATGATCCTGCTGCGCAAATCGGTCTGGCCACTCCGCGAGGTGATCAACGGCCTGATGCGGGAGGAGGAGACCACCCTCATCAGCGAAACCGTCCATCCCTTCCTGAAGGACCTCTACGATCACACCATCCAGGTGATCGACACGGTGGAGACCTACCGGGATATCCTCGCCGGCATGCTGGACATCTACCTCTCCAGCATCAGCAACCGGATGAACGAGATCATGAAGGTGCTCACCATCTTCGCGGCGATCTTCATCCCCCTCACCTTCATCGCCGGTCTCTACGGCATGAACTTCAACACCGCGGCGAGCCCCTGGAACATGCCGGAGCTGAACTGGGTCTTCGGTTATCCCTTTGCCTTGGGGCTGATGGCCTGTACTGCTGCCAGCATGCTCTACTATTTCAAGCGCAAGAAGTGGTTCTGAGCCGCCAGCCGGCCGTGACCGCAAGAGAAGGAGGAAAGATGAAGGTGCGGTTCATCCTGATCATGGCGCTGCTGCTCACCGTGGTCTTCTTTACGTTGCAGAATACCGAGTTGGTGGCGGTCCGTTTCCTCCTCTGGGAATTCCAACTCTCCCGGGCGCTCCTCATCTTCCTGGCCTTCACGGTAGGCGTCATCGTTGGCCTGTTCATGGGCAGCACCGCCAAACGCGGCAAGGAGAAACCGCCGACCATCATCCCACCGACACCCAAGGATGCTTATGACCGAAACGCAAACCCATGACCTCATCATCATCGGCGGCGGCCCCGGCGGGCTCACCGCCGGCATCTATGCCATGCGGGCGGCCCTGCATACCCTGCTCATCGAACAGGGGGTGGCCGGCGGCCAGCTCAACAATACCGACATCGTGGAGAACTGGCCCGGCACCGAGAAGATCACCGGCGCGGCCCTGGCCGAACAGATGGCGGCCCATGCCGCGCGCTACGGCCTGCCGACCCTGAACAAAAAAGTGGCGGAACTCGAACCGGGCCTCAATTACCACACGGTGCGGCTGGAAGACGGCGAGGAGCTCCGGGCCCTGGCGGTGATCCTCGCCACCGGCGGCAGCCCTAAGAAACTCGGGGTGCCGGGCGAAAACGAATACTACGGCCGCGGCGTTTCCTACTGCGCGGTGTGCGACGGCTTCTTCTTCCGGGACAAGACGGTGGTGGTGGTAGGCGGCGGCGACTCGGCGCTGGAGGAGTCGCTCTATCTTGCGAAAATCACGAAGAAGGTGTACATCGTGCATCGACGCGATGCCTTCCGCGCCGGCATGATCCTGCAGAAACGGGCCCAGGCCGAGCCGCGGATCGAGATCGTCTGGAACACGGTGTTGACTGCGATCACCGCCGGGATCGAAGGCGTCAGCGGGGTGCGGCTCCGCAACACCCAAGACGGCAGCGAACGGGAACTGGCCACCGACGGGGTCTTCGTCTTCATCGGCTTTGCCCCGAACAATGGGCTGGTGCCGGCCGGCACCAAGATGAACGCCGACGGCTTCGTGGTGACCGACCACAAGTGCGAAACCAACGTTCCCGGCCTCTTCGCCATCGGCGATCTCAGGGAAAAATACGTCAAGCAGATCGTCACCGCCGCGGCCGACGGTTGCATCGCCGCCCAGGCCGCCGCCCATTATGTGGAAAACAAGAAGAACAGCGGGTGATCGCCATGAAGACCCTCCTCGCCATCCTCCTCTGCCTGCCGCTGACCGCCGCCACGGCCTGGGCCAAGACCGTCGTCCTTGAGCCAGGCCAGTCATACACCAGCGGTGAAACCAACATTGTCTGTATGCCGGGCAACGGCAGCGCCGCCCCCATCAGCCGCACCGAATGCCAGTACTGGGACAACTTCAACAAACAGTGCCTCTACCAGCGCAAGATCATCACGTATGGCCGTGCCGAGTGCGTGGAGGAATGCCAGCACTGGGACGACTTCAACCACGAATGCCGGTTCGCCACGACCTGCGTCTTTTACGCCGGCCAACGGCGCTTTGTCAGGACGGTGTGCGACGAGTTCGACACCTTCAACGCCACCTGCGTGCGCACCCGGCAGGAACTGATCGATACCCATCGGTAACGACGATGCCTGATTTCAAACAGGAATGGGATCTGCCCATGGCGCTCGCGGTACTGGCCAACCCGGAGGTGGATAGCGCCACCTGGTCGGCGGCGGTGAAGTGGCTGCTCTTTTACGGGCCGCCGGAACTCCGCGAACTGATCGGCCAGGCCTCGCACTTCGCCACCAGCGAGCACTTCCCGCAGCTCAAGCCGGTCGGCTACGACGAGACGGGGGCGCCCTGCTACGACAAACAGGAACTCGCCACGGTCTTCGGCCTCGGCAATGAGGAACTCACGCAGAAAATGACGGCATGGGAAAAGGAGTCGGGTCAGGCCGAGGTGGTCGCGCCGGCCAAGGTCCACCGCGTGCAGTGAGTTGGCAGCCTCCTCGCCTGCTCGTCGCAGCCCCCGGCTTCGCCCCTCCTGACCAGCGGCTAGTAGAAGATCCTGGACTTGCGCCGGTCCTTGGCGTGAGAGAGCAGCCGGTCCAGCGACAGCATGCCGCCGCCCCGTACCACCAAGGCCAAGGCAATGCCGATCACCAACAGATGATACTCGTACCCCTCGCCGCGTTGGGTGCCCAACCAGTTCATGAAAAAGCCGTTCTGCACGTGGTTCAGCGCCATACAGATCGAGATGGAGATGCCGATCCCCAGCGCCCACACCCTGGTCAGAAGCCCCAGGATCAGCAAGACGGAACCGATAAATTCGACGACCAGCAGCGCCACCGTGGCAGGGGCCGCAAAACCGAGGCCGGCAAAGATCTGCATCGTCTTGGCGAGCCCTGGTCCGCCGAACCAGCCCAGCACCTTCTGGGCGCCATGCGGCCAGATCACCACCCCCAACGCCACCCGGATCAAGAGCTGGGCCGCACTGGTGTCCGTACGAATTACCTTGTCAAACATGCCTGTCCCCCTTGCGATACGCGGCCGCGCAGCCATCCTTTTCCCTGCGGGCCGTCGATTGCCCACCAGCATAGCACACCGTTCGCGCAACATGCCAGCCCAAAAAAGACGGTAGACCGCAGAGAAAGGGAAATCCGCGACGTTGCTGCCCCGCAACGGCAAAAAAAATCTATTCTTCCATGACAAGCGACGGACTTTCAGGTAAAAAAAGGCATCTGTCGATGATTCGCGGCAAACGTTTTCAAGGGAGGCATCCTGTGCAGCATCCACGCATTCTTCCTATCCTGTTCCTCTTGGTGTTCCTGCCCCTGGCCGCCGGCTGCGGTCTCCTGCAAAAAGGCGCGGCCAAGCCCGAGCCTGGCAAAGTCAAGCTGTCCGGCGCCCAGATCGACGATCTGGTGCGCGGCAATACCCTGCTGATGGAAGAGTATGGCGTGCAGGCCAAGGTGGAACTCCACCCCGACGGCACCATCCGCGCCTTCAAGCAGGAAATAAACGACCAGACCACCGGCACCTGGGCCATCGAGGAGGACACGCTCTGCATGAAATTCAGGCGCTGGGGGAGTGGCGATGAACTCTGCTGCGCGGTCTACAAGGTCGGGGATGAGTATCAGCAGTATGACACCGCCAACGGCATGATGACCAGCCGCTTCACGGTGGTCAGCGGCGTGGGCGCTTTGCCGAGCGACGCCAAAACCAAAACGCGGCGGCCCCACCAAACCGAGGCGCCGGCCGCCGAAGCGGCAGCCTCTGCGGCGCCGGCTGCGAGCCCGGCAAAGAAGACGATCACCTCCACGGATCAGCCTGACGTGGTGGCGACGACGCCGGCACCGGAGCCGGCCATCCAGGAATCGGCGAGCAGGCCCGCCAACCCTGACCTGGCCCGTCGTGACCTCAACGCCATCTACCGCGACATGAGCCAAGACTGCCCAGGGTGCAACCTGGCCAACATCAACCTGCCCAAGGCCAACCTGATGCGGGCCAATCTCGCCGGAGCCAACCTGAGCGGCGCCAACCTCGCCGGCGCCAACCTCAAGTGGGCCAACCTCAAGGGCGCCAACCTGGAACGGGCCGACCTTTCCGGCGCCAATCTCGCCGGGGCGGAACTGGCCGGGGCCAACCTGGATCGGGCCGACCTCACCGGGGCCAACCTGACCAAGACCAACCTGCGGGGGGCAAGTATCGGCGGCGCCATCGGCATCAACCTGAAAAACGCCATCCACTAGCCGGCCTGGGTGGCCGACGCGCTGATGCCCTGAGATGGTGGGCTATACCCTACTTGGAGCGGCGCGACTTCACCCGTTCGGGGGCGGCCAACCCAAAGAGCCAGCAAAAGCCGAAATAGAGCCACCGCCAGCGGCCATACCGCTCCACCACGCGGTCGGCGCAACGGCAGCAGTAACAGACATGCGCCGAATCACGCTCCTCGCCCAGAAATTTTGCCTGATGCATCAGGAACACATGGGAATTCTTACGGGTACACGCGGTGCAGAGCCAGCGGACCCTGCCATCAATCTCCCATTGCAGCACAGCACTCCCTCGTTTCGTCAGCGTGAATTCGCACGTGGCCAGGCCACAAGCCAGCGGCCACGACATCGCGGGCCTTGCGGCCCGGTCTCTCTCCCCTATCGGCATCGTGCCGATCTTCTTGAACATGGTAGCGGTCGAGCCGGCTCTTGGCAAGCCCTCTCCTCCAACCCCCGCCGCCTTTCGTCACGCTGCCGCAGGAACCCATGACCGAACTCACGCAGATTGCCGCCCTGTTCGCGCCTCAAGGGGAAATTGCCGCCATTGCCCCCTATGGCAACGGCAATGTCAACGATACCTATCTGGTGCGCCCCGCCCTGGGCCAGCCTTTCATCCTCCAGCAGCTCAATGGCCGTGTTTTTCAGGACCCTGCGGCAATCATGCACAACCTGCGCCAGGTCAGCGGTCATCTGGCGGCCGCCCACCGCACCAGTCGGAGATCCTCCTCCTGCTGGCGGGTCATCGAACCGCTCGCCACCTGTACCGGCGCCGACTACCATACCGATACCCGCGGCGGCTGCTGGCGGGCTCTCTCCTACATCGATAACGCCGTGGCCTTCGATACTATTCAGAGCACGGCCCACGGCCGGGAAATCGGCTTTGCCCTCGGCCTCTTTCAACGCCAATTGGCCGACCTCGACCCAGCGCAGCTCCACGACACCCTGCCGGGCTTCCACATCACCCCCCGCTATCTTGCCGAATTCGAGGCCGCCTGGGCGTCCGCCTCCCCCAAAATGACGCCGGAAATCGCCTACGGCCGAACCTTCATCGACAACGCCGCCCCGCGGGCGACTGTGTTGGAGGCGGCGCGGGCCGAGGGCCGCATCCGGGAACGGATCATCCATGGCGACCCCAAGGTGGCCAATATCCTGCTGGACCGCGCCAGCGGCCAGGCCGTGGCGTTGATCGATCTCGATACCGTCAAGCCTGGGCTGCCACACTACGACATCGGCGACTGCCTGCGTTCCGCCTGCAATCCCTTGGGCGAGGAGGCCGACGAGCCGACGGCGGTACGCTTCGACCTCGATCTCTGCCAGGCGATCCTTACCGGCTATCTGACCGAGGCCGGTGCCTTCTTGAACCCCGAGGAGATCGCCCTCTTTCCCGACGCCGCCTGGCTCATCGCCTTTGAGCTGGGACTGCGCTTCTTCACCGATCAGCTGCGCGGCAATATCTATTTCAAGGTCCAGTCGCCGGAGCAGAATCTCCACCGGGCCCTGGTGCAGTTTCACTTGGCCGAATCCATCGCCAGCCAGCTGGCGCCGTTTCGTCGCCTGGTGGCAGGGCTTGCCGGCGACGCCTAGTCGCAATCCCATCTTAGACGCCACTTGCGTCGTGCCACTCGCCGAGTGCCTTGTCTGGCGAGGGTTGATCCGACCATGGCCTTTGGCGAAAACTGTCTTATTTTATTGATAAAGGAAAGAAGTGCAAAGGAGGTGACTTCCATGACAGCTCGAACCATACTGATGCAGGTGGCGGAAAACAACCTGCTCCATAGGGATCGGCTCGGCTCGCTGCGCTACTTTGGCGGGGCGATGGAACGTTCGCTTGAAAACCTGGATCGCGACGTGGGCGAGGTGAGTACCTTAGTCTGCGGCTGTAACGACGAATGGCGCCTGAGCGCCGAGCATGTCGCGGACAGCTTGGAGAATGCCCTCTACTCGGTCAGCGAACCGCGCTGGGGTACCAACGAACGCAGCCTGCGACTGAAGAATCTTCGGTGCCGGCTGCACCGCTTCTATGACAACAAGAGCTGTTGCTGCCATTAAGCGACAGGGTTGATCCGATCCACACCAAGGCGGCTCAAAAGGCCGCCTTTTTTCGTGGTGCCGAATCCCGCGGGGCTACGCTTGTTCCGCCCCCGGAGCGTGCTGGTGGCGGCGCAGCATATAGTAGAGCACCGGCACCGCCATGCGGCTGATGAGCAGCGAGGCCACTTCACCGAACATGAGCGAGATGGCCAGCCCCTGGAAAATGGGATCGGCGAGGATGACCGAGGCGCCAACCACCACGGCCAAGGCGGTGAGCAGCATGGGCCGGAAACGAATGGCCCCCGCCTCCACCACCGCCTCGGCCAGCGGCAGGCCATGGCTGATCCTGAGCTCGATGAAGTCCACCAGGATGATGGAATTGCGCACCACGATACCGGCCCCGGCCATGAAACCGATCATGGAGGTGGCGGTGAAAAAGGCGCCCAGGGCCCAGTGGGCCGGCAGGATGCCGATGAGCGAGAAGGGAATGGCGGCCATCACCACCAGCGGCACCAGGTAATCCTTGAACCAGCCCACCATCAGCATGTAGATGAGGATCATCACCGCGCAGAAGGCGAGGCCCAGGTCGCGGAAAACCTCCAGGGTGATGTGCCACTCGCCGTCCCACTTGATGGCCGGCTCCATCTCGGTGAAGGGCTGCTTGAGGTTGTAGATGGAAATGGTGCGCTCTTTACCGCCGTACTGCCGGCCGTCGAAGGTGGCCAGCTCCTTGTTCATCGCCAGGATGGCGTAGACCGGGCTCTCCGCCGCCCCGGCCACGTCACCGGTGACGTAGATCACCGGCTTGAGGTTCTTCCGGTAGATGGGCTGGTCGCTGGGCACGTCGCTGACCTTGACCAGCTCGCGCAGGGGCACCAGCGCGCCGGCCGAGTTGGTGGCGGAGCGGAGCTGGAGGTTGAGGATGCCGTCCACCCGGGCGCGTTGCGCCTTGGGCAGCTCCAGCACGATGTTGATCTCTTCCTTGTCCCGCGGTTGGTGGAACAGATCGATGGCCGCGCCCTTCAGCGCCATATCGACGGTGTGGGTGATCTCGTCTTCGGAAATGCCGTTCAGGGCGGCCTTTTCCTTGTCCACGGTGATCACCGTCTTTAGCCGTTCCGCCTCGCGGTACCAGTCCACATCGACCACCCCCGGGGTGGCGGCAAAGAGTTGCTTGACCCGGGTGGCAAGCTTCAGCCGCTCCCCATCGTTGGGGCCGTATATCTCGGCCACCAGGGTCTGCAACACCGGCGGTCCCGGCGGCACCTCGGCCACCGCCACGGTGGCGCCGTATTTCTTGGCAATCGCCGCCACCTCCGGTCGGATGCGCTTGGCGATCTCATGGCTTTGCGCCTTGCGGTCGCCCTTGGGCAGCAGGTTGATCTGGATATCCGCCATGGAGGCGCTGCGGCGCAGATAGTAGTGGCGCACCAGGCCATTGAAATTGTAGGGCGAGGCAGTGCCGGCATAGACCTGATAGTTGACGACCTCGGGCTCCCGGCCCACCACCGCCGCCATCTCGCGCGCCACCTGCGCCGTCTGCTCCAGGGTGGAACCTTCGGGCATGTTGAGGATGACCTGGAACTCGCTCTTGTTGTCAAAGGGCAGCATCTTGACCTTGACCCCGCCGAAGTAGACCATGGAACAGGCGCCGAGCAACAGAATCACGATGCCGAGGAAAAAGGCACTCCGCCAGGCGGCATTGGCCAGGAGCGGCTCCATGATCCGATGGTAGAGGCGGGTGAAGAAGTCCGACGGCGCGTGGTCATGCGCCGCCACCGCCGCCACTTCCTCATCCTCCTCGATGATGGGGCACTCGGAGGGCGGGCACTCCTTTTTCAAGACCCGGATGGCGGCCCAAGGGGTGACCGTGAAGGCGATAATCAGGGAGAAGATCATGGCCGCCGAGGCACCGATGGGAATCGGCCGCATATACGGCCCCATCAAGCCACCGACGAAGGCCATGGGCAGGATCGCGGCGATCACCGCCCAGGTGGCGAGGATGGTGGGGTTGCCCACCTCGTTGACCGCCTCCACCGCAATCTTGATCAGCGACTTGTTCTTGTTGGCCGGCAACCGGATATGCCGGACGATGTTCTCCACCACCACGATGGCGTCGTCGACCAGGATGCCGATGGAAAAGATGAGGGCGAAGAGGGTGATGCGGTTCAGGGTATAGCCATAGAGATAGAAGAGCAGGAGGGTAAGCGCCAGGGTCGAAGGGATGGCGAGGATGACGATGATCGATTCGCGCCAGCCGAGGAAGAAGAGAATGAGCAGCGCCACGCCGAAGACGGCGATCCCCATGTGCAGCAGCAGCTCGTTGGATTTCTCCGCCGCGGTCTCCCCGTAGTCTCTGGTCACGCTCACCCGCACGTCGGCCGGAATAAGCGAGCCTTTGAGGGTATCGACCTTGGCCAGTACCGTATTCACCACCTGCACGGCGTTGGCGCCGGGCCGCTTGGCCACCGACAGGGTCACTGCCGCCTCCTCGGGCTGCCCCTTGCCGTGGCCGAAGAGGACATAGTTGTCCGGCTCCTCCGGGCCATCGACAATGGTGGCGACGTCGGCGAGGTAGACCGGATGACCGCCGTAGACGCCCACCACGACACGGCCGACCTCCTTGGCCGAGCTCATGAACTGGCCGGTCTGCAGCAGAACCTCCCGGTTCAGGGAGCGCAGGGTGCCGGAGTAGGACTGGCGGTTGGCCTGCTGCAAGCGTCCGGCGATATCGGCGGCGGTCAGATGGCGGGCGGCCAGGGCCGTGGGATCGAAGAGCACCCGCAGCTGGCGCCTGGTGCCGCCGATCAGCTTGGTTTCCGCCACCTCGTGGATGTTCTTGATGGCGTCATCCACCTGGGCCGCCAGTCGCCGCAGGGCATAGTGGTCATAGCGGGGGCTGTGGAAGGTCAGCGCCAGCACCGGCACGTCGTCGATGGTATGGGGCTTGACCAGCGGCGGCGAGACGCCGTGGGGGATGCGATCGGCATTGGTGGCGAGCTTCTGGTTCAGGCGGACGATGGCGTCTTCCATCTTCTCGCCCACGTAGAAGCGGGCAATGAGCAGGCTCTGCCCCGGCATGGAGGTGGAGTAGATGTACTCGATGCCCGGAATCTCGTAGAGCAGCTTCTCCATGGGGATGGAAACGCGCTCCTCCACCTCCTTCGGGCTGGCGCCGGGCATGGCGACCATGACGTCGATCATCGGCACCTTGATCTGCGGCTCCTCTTCGCGCGGCAGCATGACCACCGCCATGATGCCGAGCAAAAGGGAGGCGACAATGCCAATGGGCGTCAGCTTCGAATCGATGAAGAACGAGGCCAACCGGCCGGCAAAGCCATGCTGTTTGGGAGAGGTGGGCTGGGTCATCACGGCACGATCTGCAGCGGCTGTCCGTCAACGAGGTGTTCGTTGCCCTGGACCACCACCTGTTCGCCGGGGTTAAGCCCGGCCAGGATCTCCACCTGGTCGCCGTGACGGTCGCCGGTGCGCACCAGGCGCAGGCGAGCCTTGGCCTCCTGCACCACGAAGAGGCGCTCCATCTGCCCCAGCCGCATGACGGCCGTGGCCGGCACCAGCAGGGTCTCGGCGGCAACGGTGCCCGGCAGGATCACGCGGGCATACTGGCCGGAACGCAGGTTCGCCGCATCCGTGATGGCGAGTTTCACCAAGGCGCTGCGGCTGGCGGCATCGGAGGCCGAGGCGATTTCCGCCACCGTGCCCTTGCCCTCATAGCCGACGGCCGGGACCGAGACCGGCACGCTGTCGCCGATTTTGAGCTGCGGCACCAGGGTCTCCGGCACCGCCGCCACCACCTGCAAGCGACTATTGTTTTCCAGCACCAGCAGCGGCTGGCCCGGCGTGGCCAAGTCGCCGGCATTCACCATCTTCTGGGCGATTTTTCCGGCAAAGGGGGCGGTGAGGACGGTATAGCCGTACATGGTCCTTGCCTCGCGATATCCCGCCTCGGCCACCCGCAGGGCATCCTCCAGCGAGCGCACCGTCTCCGGGGTCGAGGCGTCCTTGGCCAACAGCCGCTTTTCCCGCTCCCAGTTCCGCTTTGCCTGCCCCAACTGGGCCTCGGCCTGGGACATCCTGGCATTGGTCTCGCCGGCCGCGATTCGCACCAGCAACGCGCCTTTGGGTACCGCCGCCCCAAGGGTCACCGGCAGCTCCTCAATGACGCCGGTCACCTTGGCGGCAATGGTCGCCTGCTGCACCGCCTCCACCGTGCCGGTCACCTCCTCCTGCAACCGCGCCGGCTCCTTGGCCACGGCAAAGACCCGTACCTGGGCCGGCGGCAACGACTGGGTGGTCGACGTCTGGGGCTGTTGCCTGCACCCGACCGCAATCAGCAGGGGGAGACAGATACCGGCGAGCAGGCGATAATGACGGCGCATAGCTCAAGTCCTCGCGCAAAACTTAGTCAGTGGCATGATGGCCGGCCGGCGGCGGGGCCGACGATTCCTCGAACTGGGCCAGGCCGAGGGCCCGCCGCAAGTCGGCCAGGGCGACGCGTTCGGCGGTCTCGGCCACGGTGCGCCGCACCATGGCCTCGGTCAGCCGGCTCTCGACGGCGATCAGATCCGCGGTCAACAGCACGCCTTCCTTGTAACGCAGGCGGTTGATCCGCGCACTTTCCTGGGCCTGCTCGACGCTTTTGGTGCTGACCCGCAAGCGCTCCTGGGCTTCCTGCAAGGCGAATTCGGCCTGTTTCACCTCCAGGCCAACCGCCAGCTCGGTTTTCCGTTTCCGTTCCTGGGCCTCAACCAAACCCGCCGAGGCCTTGGCGACCGCACCTTCCGTCTGGCGGCCGTTGAACAGATTGAACTTGAGCTGCACCCCCGCCTCCCACGAATTGCCGGAGCCGCCCTCCAACTCGTATCCCTTGTCGATGCCGTAGCCGGCATAGCCGTCGAGGGTGGGGTAATAGCCGGCCGAAGCCTGCCGTACCCTGGATTTGGCCGCCCGCACCAAGGCGTCCACCCCTTGCAGTTCCGGGCGTTTTTCGTAATCCCGGTTGGCCGGCACCTCCTGGCGGGCACCGCCGGCCGGATCCAGCACCACCTCTCCCTCCGGCAGGCCAAGCAGATTGAGGAAGATCTTGCGTCCCACCGCCAGGCCATGCTGGGCCTGGATCAGATTTTCCTGGGCCTTGGCCTGCTGCACCTCGAGGTCGAGGAGATCGGACTTCAGCAAGACCCCTTCGCCATAGCGGGCCTGAGCCACGGCCACGGCGGCACCGATGGCCTTGACCTCATCCTGATGCGCCCGCACCATCCCCTCCGCCTGCTGGATGAGATTGAAGGCCCGCACCACCTCAAAACCCAACTGGGCAGCCACGGCGTCGCGTTCCATCTGGGCGGCCATCTGCTGCGCCTGGGCGGCATTGAGCCCGGCCCAATCGCGGCCACCGCTAAAGAGACTGTAACTCAGCCGAACCCCAAGGTTGAGGTTGTCGGTCTGGCCTGGATGGTTGAAATCGATGCCCGGGTGGAACACCCCCTGGTTGAGGATGTTGCCGAAGGAATACATGGGGTTGTTGGTCTGGCTGTACTGGGAATTCAGATCGAGCCGCGGGAAGAAGGCCGCCCGTTCCATGGTGATGGCGGCCTGCGCTGCGGCGATGCGGCTTTCGGCCATCTTGGCGTCCGGGCTGTTGGCGAGGGCGAAACGCACCGCCTCCTGGGCCGTCCATGCCGGGGGTGACGAAGGCGCCTGCGACGTGGTTGCGGCCAAGACGCCACCCGGAAGCAGCAGCAATACAAGGCTCAAAAGGAGGAGAGTGGTTTGCCGAGTCAACATAATCTTAGGATTTAATCTTTTAATTTTATGCTTAAATACCAAAACTCTTCCCCAATGGCAACAAAAAGTCGGCAGCTTCTTTACTCCCTTCAAAAAACCACCGCGGCTCTTCCCCAGAGAGGGCTGGCGTTCTCTGGCCATTGTGGTATGAGTAACGGAACGCATCCTTTGAGGCCCCCATGACGAACGCCGCGAAAAACTCCATGCTTTGCCCCAACTGCCGCCGGCTGATCAGCCGGGACGAGGCCCGTTGCCCGTGGTGCGGCCTGCCGCATCCCGGCTCTCCCCTCAAGGCCCTCTTGGCCGGCCGCCTCTTCGAGCGGCCGGATCAGATCCTGCACCTTATCATCGGCGCCAATGTCGCTATGTATCTGCTGGCCCTGCTGCTCAACCCCGGCGGCACCGGCATGACCATGAGTCCCTTCTCCTTCCTCTCGCCGGATAACCGCAGCCTGCTCCTGCTCGGCGCTACCGGCACCCTGCCGATCAACGCCCTGGGCCGCTGGTGGACGCTGGTTGCCGCCAACTACCTGCACGGCAGCCTGCTGCACATCCTGTTCAACATGCTGGCTCTGCGCCAGCTTCTCCCCTTGGTCGCCCAGGAGTTCGGCGCCCCTCGCATGTTCGTGATCTATACCATCGGCGGCATCGGCGGCTTTCTCCTCTCCTACCTGGCCGGCGTGCGCTTCACCATCGGCGCCTCGGCGGCCATCTGCGGCCTCATCGGCGCGCTGCTCTATTACGGCAAACACCGGGGCGGCAGCTACGGTCAGGAGCTGTTCAGTCAGGTGGGCGGCTGGGCGATCGGCATCTTCGCCTTCGGCCTCCTGGTGCCAGGGATCAACAACTGGGGCCACGGAGGCGGCATGGCCGCCGGCGCCCTCGTCGCCATGCTGCTCGGCTACCGGGAACGCCGCCGGGAAACCTTCCTCCACAAGGTCCTGGCCGCCACCCTGGCGCTCATCACCCTGGCCGTCCTCCTCTGGGCTGCCGGCACCGCCGTGCTCTACCGCTTCGACGGCTGATCGCGCCGCGTCTTCCAGTAGGGATTGACCAAATCCTCGAAGATGGAAAGCGCCGCCGCCGAGCCCTGGCCGGCCGCGGTGACGATCTGCTTGTAACCGCCCTCCACGTCGCCGGCGCAGTAGATGCCCGGCACACTGGTGCGGTGGTGTTCGTCCCGCTTGATGTAGCCGTCGTCGGTGAGTTCGAGACCGAGCTTCCGCGCGAGCTCTACGGCCGGCTCGTAGCCGACGGCGATGAAGACCCCGGCCACCGGCAGGGTGGTGCTCTTGCCGGTGCGGTTGTTCTTGAGCGCCACCTCGCTCACCTTCTTCTCGCCGCGGATCTCCTCCACCTCCGTCTCCAGCAGCAGGGGAATAGCGGCCGCTTCCAGGCTCTTCACCAGTTGTTCCTGGGCCCGCAGGGTGTCGCGCCGATGCACCAGGGTGACCGCGCAGCCGATGTTGTGCAGGTGCAGGGCCTCGGTCACCGCGCTGTTGCCACCGCCCACCATGATCACCTTCTTGCCCTTGAACAACGGGCCGTCGCAGGTGCTGCAATAGCTCACCCCGCGGCCGGCCAGGCGTTCTTCGCCCGGGACGCCGAGCCGGCGGTTGACCGCACCGGTGGCCAGCAGCACCGCTTTGGTGGTGAAACGCCGGCGGCTGGTCCTGACCACCATCGGCGCGCCAGGGGTGATCTCCAGCACCTCCTCGCCGGGAAAGATCTTCACATACTGGAGGGCGTGGCTCACCATGATATCGGAGAGGGTCTTGCCGCCCACCTGGGTGAAGCCGGGGTAGTTCTCCACCATCGGGGTGGTGGCCACCTGGCCGCCGAGCATCCCCTTTTCCACCACCACGGCGGCCAGTCCGCTGCGCGCCGCATAGATGCCGGCGGTAAGTCCCGCCGGCCCGCCGCCAACGATGACCAAATCGGCGGCAATCTCCTCGGCCTCGACATCCGGGATAAAGATATTGACCTGTTCGAGCTTGTCGAGCGAGGCCATGAAGAGTTCCTCGGGCTGGGCGCCCTTGGCGATGAGCTTTTCGTTGGCATAGGTCTGCGGCACGCTGTAGGCGTCGTATTGATCCGCCAGATCGGGGTTGGCCTGGATGTCGATGATCTCCACCGAGACGAGATCGGGCCGCTCGATCACCGCCCGCAGGGCATTGACCGCCTGCTGCGGGCAATAGGGGCAGGTCGGGCTGACAAAGATCTTGATCTCGCGCGGCTCGCTGATCTTGTGCAGCACCTTGACGGCAGCGTCACTCAACCCCGAATCGCGGTAGCCCAGCAGGCTCAAGAGTTCCATCAGGGTCTGGGTTTCGTGGCCCAACGGCGCGCCGAGCCAGCGGATGCGATAGTCGTCCGGGGCAAAGAGCAGGGTAGGGGCGTGGGTGACCTGCCATTTCCTGGCCAACTCATGGTCCAGGCCATATTCCCGCAGGGTGATCTTGTCGGTGAGCTGCCGCACCGCCCGGATCACCTGGCGAGCCCCCTCGCTGTATGTTTCTCCCCGGCCCGGCGCAGCGAAAAGATAAAGAAGAATCGGATGGGGCATCGCCCGAAAAAAGGCAACGAGCTGGGCCTGGGCCGCCTCCGGCGTCATCGCGCCGGCGGACGGAGTCCCGCTTTGTTGAGCTGACATGACGACCCCCTCGCACAGAGTTTGCCCTCATTGTAGTGCCGGCCGGGCATCACTTGCAAGGACCAACATGGGCGGCCGTTGCTTTTTCGACCCGGTCGTCCTAGGATGGAGGTGTGGCGTTCGCGCAGGCAACCACGGCAGAAGGAGGAAGAACTATGGAACTGCAAGGCAAAAAGGTGCTGCTGCTGGTGGAGGAGACCTACAACGACCGGGAATTCTGGTACCCCTACTACCGCCTCCAGGAGGCCGGCGCCCGGGTGACGGTGGTCGGCCCGGTGGCGGGCATGCACTACAGCGGCGCCGCCGGAATCAAGGCCACCGCCGACAAGGGCAGCAAGGAGATCAAGGCCGCCGACTACGACGGATTGGTCATTCCCGGGGGCTATGCGCCGGATCGCATGCGCCGTCACCCGGAGATGGTCAGGCTGGTCAAGGAGATGGCCCAAAGCGGCAAGGTCGTTGCCGCCATCTGCCACGCCGGCTGGATGCTCGCCTCGGCCGAGGTAATCGCCGGCCGCACCGTCACCGGCTTTTTCGCCATCAAGGACGATCTCATTCATGCCGGCGCCAGGTACGTGGACCAGGAGGTAGTCGTAGACGGCAACCTCATCACCAGCCGCACCCCGGAGGACCTGCCCGCCTTCCTGCGGGCCATTATCACGCAACTGGCTGCCGCTCCCTCTGGGGCATGAGGCCTGATCCAACGGGATTCCACAACAGCTACAGCCTGATACCCCTTAGCCGCAGGGCGTTGCTCACCACCGATACCGAGCTGAAGCTCATGGCTGTCGCCGCGATCACCGGGCTGAGCAGCATGCCGAACAGGGGAAAGAGCACACCGGCGGCGATGGGTACGCCCAGCACATTGTAGACAAAGGCAAAGAAGAGATTCTGTTTGATGTTCGCCATGGTGGCGCGGGAGAGCCTTCTGGCGCGGACGATGCCGGTGAGATCGCCTTTGACCAGGGTCACCCCCGCCGATTCCATGGCCACATCGGTGCCGGTGCCCATGGCAATACCCACCTGCGCCTGGGCCAGGGCCGGGGCGTCGTTGATGCCGTCGCCGGCCATGGCCACCACCTTGCCGCCCTCCTGAAAACGCTTGACGATGGCGGCCTTCTCCTCGGGCAGCACCTCGGCCACCACCTCGTCGAGGCCGAGCTGCCGGGCAACGGCCTCGGCGGTAACCCGGTTGTCGCCGGTGAGCATCACCACCCGCATCTTTTCCTCATGCAGTTGCCGGATGGCCTCCGGCGTGGTCGCCTTGATCGGGTCGGCAACGGCCAGCAGACCGGCGCCCTTGCCATCCACTACAACGAACATCACCGTCCGGCCTTCGGTCCGCATCTTCTCCGCCTTTGCGGCCAAGTCGCCGGGAGCGACGGAGAAATCCTCCAGCAGCTTCCTGTTGCCCAGCAGCACCTGCCGGCCGTCCACGGTGCCGGCAACGCCCTTGCCGGTGTGCGATGCGAACTCCGTCACCTCGGCCAAGGCGATACCCTTTGCGGCCGCGCCCTGAACAATGGCCGCGGCCAGCGGATGCTCGCTGCCCTTCTCCAGGGTGGCAGCCAAGGCGAGCAGCAGTTCCGCCTCAAAACCGGCCGCCGCCACCACCTCCACCAATTTGGGCTTGCCCTCGGTCAAGGTGCCGGTCTTGTCCACCACCAGGGTATCGACCTTGCGCAGCGTTTCGATGGCCTCGGCGTTCTTGAACAGTACCCCCATGGTGGCGCCCTTGCCGGTGGCGACCATGATCGACATCGGGGTGGCCAGCCCCAGGGCGCACGGGCAGGCGATGATCAAGACCGACACCGCCACGATCACCGCATAGGCCAACCGCGGTTCCGGGCCGACCAGAAACCACACGCCAAAGGCAAGCAGGGCGACCGCGATGACGATGGGCACAAAATAACCCGCCACCACGTCGGCCAGCTTCTGGATCGGCGCGCGGCTGCGCTGCGCCTCGGCCACCATGTGGACGATCTGCGCCAGCATGGTGTCGCTGCCCACCCTTTCCGCCTGCATGATGAGGGAGCCGGTGGTGTTCACCGTGGCGCCGATCACCTGGTCTCCGGCCTTCTTGCTCACCGGCAGCGGCTCGCCGGAGATCATCGATTCGTCCACGTTGCTGGCGCCTTCCAAGACCACGCCGTCCACCGGCACCTTTTCGCCGGGCCGGATGCGGAGCCGGTCGCCGACCTGGACCTGTTCGAGCGGGAGGTCGCTCTCGCTGCCATCGGCCTGCACCTTTCTGGCGGTCTTCGGCGCCAGGCCAAGCAACGCCTTGATCGCCGCGCCGGTCCGGCTGCGCGCCCGCAGTTCCAAAACCTGACCCAGCAGGATGAGGGTGACGATGACTGCCGCGGCCTCGAAATAGGCCCCCACCATGCCTTGCGCGTCCCGCATGGCCGCGGGAAAGAGGCCGGGCAACAACACGGCCACCAGACTATACAGATAGGCCACCGACACCCCAAGGCCGATGAGGGTGAACATGTTGAGACTGCGGTTGGCCACCGACTGCACGCCTCGCACGTAGAAAGGCCAGCCGGCCCACAGCACCACCGGGGTCGCCAGCAGCAGTTCCAGCCATTCGTAGGTCCTGGCCGCGGCGAGCGCGTCCAACAGGTGACCGCCGGGGATCAGGCCGCGCATGGCGATCAGTACCACCGGCACGGTGAAAATCGCGCCGACCAGGAACCGCCGCCGCATATCCTCGTATTCGGGACTCGCCTCGTCCTCTCCAGCGGCAACCGCACGTGGCTCCAAGGCCATGCCGCACTTGGGACAGGTGCCGGGCGCGGATTGCACCACCTCGGGGTGCATGGGGCAGGTGTACTCGGTTGCGCCGGCCATCGAAACGGCGGGCATCAGCGGCTCCAGGACCATGCCGCACTGGGGGCAGGGCCAGGGCCAGCCTGTTTGACTTCCGGATGCATGGGGCAGGTATAGAGCTGTTCGTGGCCCATGGGGTGGGAATCCTTACCCGCCGCGTGGTGATGCAGCGGTGCCGCGCCATACTGCCGGGGATTCTGCTCGAACTTCCGGCGGCAGCCGTCGCTGCAAAAATAATACTTCCTGCCGCCATATTCGAACTCCCCGGCCGCCTCGGCCGACGACACGGTCATGCCACATACCGGATCGGTTTGGTGCGGCATCGCATGACCGGTTCCGTGCTGGTGGCCTTTTCCCTCCTGCATCTCCATCTGCTCCTCCCTCTTCCGGGTTGCCGGCAGGGCACTTCATCCTCATGCCGGGTGCATGCCCATCGTAAAAGTCCTGACCAGGGCCGGATCGAAGTGGGTCCCCGCCTCCAGCTCCAGCTCTTCCAAGGCCGCGGGAAACGACAACGCCGTATGGTACGGGCGATCGGTGGTCAGGGCGTCGAAGGCATCAACAATGGCGATGACCCTGGCCGACAACGGGATCCCCTCACCGGCCAGGCCATCGGGATAGCCGCTGCCGTCGAACCATTCATGATGATGCCGCACGCCCGGCACCACCTCGGCCATGCCGTCGGCCACGGCGAGAATGTGCGCGCCGATCACGGGGTGCCTCCGCATGCTGCGCTGTTCGTCATCGGTCAGGTCGCCGCCTTTTCGCAAGATCGCGTCGTCGATGCCGATCTTGCCGATATCGTGCAGAATGGCGGCAAGCTGCAGGGCGTCGCGCTGCTGCCCCGACATGCCGAGGGCCGTGGCCATCCGCAACGCATAATCCCGAACCCGCTTCACATGGCCGCCGGTATACGGGTCCCTGCTGTTGACCGCCTCGGCAAGGGCGGCGGCGGTATGGTGGAAGGTGTCTTTCAGCCGCTGGTACAGATTGGCGTTCTCGATGGCCAGCGCCGCCTGACTGGCGAGGGCACAAAAGATCTCCAGTTCGATTTCCGAAAAATCCTGCTGCCCGCCGGACACCCCCAGCAGGCCGTATGCCTTGCCTTTTATCTCCAGCGGGGCGAAGAACATCGTCGCCAGGGGCGGCACCGCGGCAACCGCTTTCTCGTAATCCTTTTCCGCCAAGAGTTCGGCAAAATGGATGACGGTTCCCTTGTGGACTATGCAATGGTCGAAGGAGCGGACCCCGACAAACCGCCGCAGGCGCAGTTCTCCCTCACGGAATCCATACGCGCGATAGACGAGGAGTTCGGCATTCGACGGAGCGAGCCGCAGGATAAGCACGCGTTGGGCGCGCATCAGCCTTGCCGTTCTTTCAAGAATCAGCCCCACCACCTCGTCGATATCGAGGGTGGAGTTGATGGCCTTGAGAAGATCGTGCAGACTCCGCAGCGATTCGACGACTTCCGTTTTCGTGTCCATCAGCCTCCGGCACCCCGCCCCAACCGACGGTCAAAGGGAAACCAATCGGCACCGGCCATCGTGCAACTCATGGTCGCTTTCATGGCCGCAGGCTACAGGATATCCTTTTTCATCTCCTCGAACTGTTCCCGGGTGATCTCCCCCCGCGCATAACGCTGCTTGAGGATCTCCAGGGCGGACTCCCTGCCGCGACACGGGGTTACCAACCAGCGCACCACCGCGATTGTCCCGATCACGACCAGCCCGAAGAAGAGCAGCATGAACAAACCGCCCCCCCAGCCCATGCCACCTCCATCGTACATATGCCATCCCATAGCCATCCTCCTGCTGTGTGATTACCGCGTCGTCCGTTCCAGAATCCTCGCCACCGGCGGCCGATCCGCCGGACCTTCCCCTACGTGATGCAAGCGAACAATCCCCGCCGGGTCGATGAGCACGTCGCCGCCGCGCTGAGAGATGTCGCCGTGGGATGGCTGGAGATGCTGGCCGTGCAGCAGGGCCTTGCAGTAGGCCCACCAGCTCTTGGGGCCCCAGATGTCCCAGAACGAGGCGGTGAGCATGCCGTAGGCCCGATAGAGTTCACGTTGTTCGTCGATCAGGATCGGCCAGATCAGGCCGGTCTCGGCAACGTATTGCCGGGCAAGGAAGCCGGCCTCGAAGGTGACCACCGCGATGCGCACATTGCGGCGGGTGAATTCCTCTTCCTGCTCCCGCAACTGCGAGAGATGCTGCCGGCAGGGGAGTCACCCGAGGTGGCGGTGGAAGACCATGAGCAGCCAGTGGCCGCGGAACTCCTCCAGGGTATGCACGGTGCCCGTGGCATCGGGCAGACGAAAGGGTGCGGCGGGCAACCCTGAACGAGCCGGCATCACGCTCCTCCTCTCGGCAAAAGATTGGAGTGGGCGGCTGACGTGGCATCCCTGCCGCCCAGCAAAGACGGGCAAGGCGGGGCATTGTCTGCCCGCCTTGCCCTGTCGCTACGCTATTCCTTCATGAATTCCCACGCCTTTTCATGGATCTTCTGCTGGAGCTCCCACATCTCTTTGCGCTTCTTGAGAAGCTCCGCCTTGGTCGTCTTGGGGTTGCGGGCCGCCTCGCCGTATTCGAACTGCTTGTCGTGCAGCTTCCTGCGCATGTCCTTGGTGGCATCCAGGAACTTCTGCTGCTCGTCCTGGGTCATGTTACCCATCATCCAACCCATCATGCCGTGGCCGTAACCGGAGCCACCCATCATGCCGCAGGCGCCCATGCCCATGCCGCCGCCCATCATCCCGCCTTGGCCACCCATCATACCCATCATGCCACCCTGGCCCATCATACCGGGGGCCATCATGCCGCCCTGGCCGCCCATCATACCGGGGGCCATCGTCCCGCCGCCCATCATGCCCTGCCCCATCTGGGAAGCCGTGGACTGATCCGTCGCTGCCGCCGCTCCATGGTGGGTGGTTTCTGCCGACACGGTGCCGGCGGCCAAAATCCCTGCCAGTGCGGTGACAAGCAAAAGTTTCTTTTTCATGGTGTCCTCCTTGTATAGGGTATGGTAGTTGGCTGCTCCCACGACAAAAAAGGAACCGACAGCATACATCTGTCGGTTCCTTCCCAGCCGGTGCGCACGGCACCGGCGATTTATCCGCTTCAGCCGCTGGAGGCGGGTTTTTGCTTCGGTTTTTCCTGATCCGGCATGGTGGCCGGCGTTTTCCCTTTCTGTTTCTCGCCACCCGGCTTTTCCGGAGCGCTCCCGGCGCCCCCCATGCTCCCGCTTCAGCCGCTGCCTGCGGGCTTTTCCTGGGTTACGGCGCCGCCGGCGCCGCCACTCCCGGTTCAGCCGCTGCTTCCCGCCTTGTCCGCCGCCTGGGCCACGCCCAGGCCGGCGCCGGCAATCAGACCCGCCACCCCAAGGCCAGCCAGCACCTTTTTGAGTTCCCTGCTATCCACCTGCGCCTCCTTTGTCGGTAATCCGTGACGCCATGCGGCCGAACATTCCGGACCGCCTTCCCTTTTCAGGATATATGCCAGCCCTTTTCGCTGTCAAAGGCAAAATAATTGCCAACAACATCAAAAAGTATCATCGATCAGCAACAACGAGGTCCGCCACCACCGGCAGATGGTCACTGGCCACCCGCGAGGCCGTCAGTCGGCAGGGGTGGCGCTTGAGGGCCTGCAGCGGCCCCCGCAGGAAGATCTTGTCGAGCCCGGCGGTGGGCGAAAAGGAGGGGTAGGTGAGAAAGGCATTCTGGTACCCCCGCATCCGGTTGGTGGGACAGACAAAGCCGAGAATCTCGGTGAAGATCGGGGCCAGCCGGGTCAGCCAGTCGTTGAAGTCGCCGGCAACGATGCAGGCGTGCTCGGCCGTAAGCCCCGCAAACTCCGGGGAATTGACCATGATGCCCACCTGCTGCGGCCGCTCCCGAAAGGAAAGCCCCAGGTGGAGATTGAAGATGGCCAATGGCGACGCCGCGGTACCCAAATCCACCGCCGTGTAGAGACAGCCGCGCGCCTTGCGATCGGGCAGGGTGAGGTCGATGTTGCGTTCGGCCACGATGGGAAAATGGCTCAGGGTCGCATTGCCGTACCTGCCGTGCCGCAGCTGGACATTGAGCCCCATGGCCAGATAGGGATAGCCGCAGAGCCGCGCCAGTTCCTCGCCCAGATGGAGGCCGCGGGAACGGGGGACGCCCACATCGACCTCCTGGAGCAGCAGGAGATCCGGGCGGTGATGGCGGATGACCGCGGCGATGCGCTCCGGCCGGAACCGGCGGTCCACGCCGATGGCGCGGTGGATGTTGTAGGACATGAGACGGAATTGCATGGTCGCTCCTGCCGGGGTGTCTTTTCATTATGGCAGGAACGCCGGGGAAAAAGCAAATCTCAACCGCCGGGCGGCAGAAAACAATAGGGGTCGCGCTGCGCCGTCACCTCAAGGCCGAAGCCGTAGGCCACGGCAAGACAGCCACCGCAGACCGGCCGGATCGCACACCCGCGGCAGGCCTGGCTGCCGGCCCGGTATCGGCTGGCGGCCGCCGCATCGTAGAGGGTGGCCAGCCGCTCCTCGTGAAGGTTGCCGATGGGGGAGGGAAACTTGCGGCAGGCATGGGTCTCGCCGTCGGAGAGCACCGAGAGGAAGTTGAAGGCGGCACCGCAGCCGTAGCCGGTGCAACCGCCGAAAAGCGGCAGTCCCTCCTGGTGGCGCAGCAGATTGAACAGATTGTCCTTGAGGCCGAGGCTGGAATTCTGCGTTGCCGCGGCGAGATAGTCGGCGAGAAAATCCCGGTATTCCTCCGGCCGCACCGAAAGGAGCTGCGCCCCCTCCCCCACCATGGCCAGGCGATTGAAGGTAAAAAGATCGACCTTGCCGCGCAGCAGTTCGGCGAGCGGCAGCACCTGGCCGAGGTTGTCGCGGGTAAGGGTCAGCATCACCATGGTGTAGATGCCGAATTCCTTGAGCAGATCGAGGAAGGCGAGCACCCGCTCAAAGTGGCCGGCCCCGCGGATGAAGTCGTTGTGGGCCGGGAGCCCTTCGAGGCTGACCTGGAAAAAAACCGGCGGCTGGATGGCGACGAGCCTCTCGATCTCGTGGCGGCTCGCGGGATTGCCGAGGATGGCGGTGTTGCAACCCCGTTCCGTGGCGGCCCGGTAAAGAGCGAAAAAATCGGGATGCAGCAACGGATTGCCGCCGGAAAAGGAGACCTGGCCCAGCACCTGACGCACAAGGCAGAAATCCCGCAGGTCGTCGAGGATTTTCAGCCCCTGGGCCAGGGAGACCGGCGGCCGGGAACTGCGGTCGTAGCAGTGCTTGCAGTGGAGATCGCAGGCCTGGGTGATGTGCCACTGCAGGGTGAAGACTTCGGCAACGAGAAATTCTTCCCCGACGCCGGCCAGCGGGAACATGGACTCATCCCGCCGGAGGCGGGAAGGCGGGGCCAGCAACAGGCCGCGCGCCACCGCCCGCCGCAGCGCCTGATCGACGGCGCCTACCGGCACGCCGCCTTCCGCCGCGGCGGCCTGCGGATCGATGCCCTCGACCACCAGCTTGAGCACCAGGAGATCCTCGTCGGTGGCCGGCCGGCAGCGTACCATCCCGTCGTTCGGCGCCCACCAGACCAGCAGCCGTTCGCCACCAGGTTGCGGCGCGGGGGACGCCGAATCGCGTCCGGTCAGGGCCGCCAGCCCCTGCCACCCGGACTCCACCAGTTGCAGGGTGGGGTTGAGCGCCAGACTGCGCACCGGGGCGACAACGGCCGCTGCCTCGCGGGCGGCGTGCCTCGCCCACTCCAGGACGGCGAGATCGGCAAGAAAGGGGGGAATTCCCGCCTCGGTGGCAGCGCGAAGCCGGGCAGGAAAGCGGGAGGGGTCGTCCGTCTCCTCGGTCAGCCGCTGCCAAAGGGCGGATGGAAGCCGCGGCTGGCAGGCCGGATAGATGGCTTTCCAGGGGTTGGTCACCCTAATCCCTCATCTGCCGCACCATGGCGAGCCGGGCGCGGAGGCGCCGGACCACCTCGGTATCGGGGCGGCAGGGACGCTGGGGCGGCGACGGCAGCGACAGACGATGGCGCTCCGCAAAGGGGGTGGCGGCGAGATACAGATTGTAGGCGTGGACCATCAAGGTTTCCAGGTTCACCGTAT
Organism: Deltaproteobacteria bacterium; assembly: GCA_021802645.1. Classification (GTDB taxonomy): domain Bacteria; phylum Desulfobacterota; class Desulfobulbia; order Desulfobulbales; family Desulfurivibrionaceae; genus JAJZRJ01. Next base: position 99,617 of record JAJZRO010000001.1, read on the forward strand.
CCTCGATGTTGTAAGCCAGCAGCGTTTCGAGTACGCGACGGTCGCCGGTGCGCTCATACTCCTGCCAGAGCAGCACCGCGGCGTAGCCGTCCAACCCCGCAAGGTCGCCGCGGTCGAGGCCGAAATACTTCTCGCAGCCCTTGAGCCCGCCCTTGATACCGAGCCGGTGCAGGATGTAGCGCAGATCGAGATGGAGGTGGCGCAACCGGAGGCCGAAGGCGCGCTCCAGCATCGGCACGTCGAAGGCGCGGCCGTTGTAGGTGACCAGCATATCGTAGCGGTCGATCTCCTCGACGAAGCGATCAAGATTCTCGCCCTGCACATAGCTGTGCACCGTTTGGCCGTCGTAGAGGGCGATGGCGGTGATCATGGTCTGCGGGCCGAAATGGCCGGTGGTTTCGATGTCCAGGTAGGCGGTTTTCGCCCGAAACGCCGGGAAAAGCCGCCAACGCTCGCTGCCCGGCAACCGATGGGCAAACTCCAACGGGGCCTCGGCCAACAGCCGTCGGCGCTCCGGCGCATGCCGGAGCAGCAACCGGGCCTTGGCGGTCGGCAGCGCCGCCGGGAGCGGCTCCCGCACATCGTCCCAGCTCAGGATGCCGTTCGCCCAGAGCAACTGCTCGGTGGTGGCGCCAATGCCGGGGATATGGATAAAGCTGTGTTGCAGCATGGATGACCTGCCCGACAAAATCCTTGCCCAAGGGTCCGAGCGCCGGGTACACTCGCTTTTTATGGAGAACTGGCTGCTCGCCGCGCTGATTTCCTTGGTTATTTACGGCTTCTGGGGCTTTTTTCCGAAGCTGGCGGTGAGCTACATCGACCCCCAGAGCGCCCTGGTTTACGAGGTCGCCGGCGCGGCCGCCGTGGGGTTAGTCGCCCTTGCCTTCATCCACTTCCAGCCGGAAACCCATCCCAAGGGCATCCTCTTTGCGGTGCTCACCGGCATCGCCGGCATGGCCGGCACCCTCTTCTACTTCGCCGCCGCAAGGAACGGCAAGATCACGGTGGTGGTCAGCATCACCGCCCTCTACCCGCTCTTCACCATCCTCTATGCCGCCCTCTTTCTGCGGGAGCCGGTGACCCTCAAGCAACTGGCCGGCATGGTGCTGGCGCTCATCGCCATCATCCTGTTAAGCGGCTGATTGCACGAGCCTCAATCCGCGGCCACCGTTGCCCAAGCCACCGCCCGGTTGCGGCCCTGCTGCTTGGCACGATAGAGGGCTTGATCCGCCCGGCCGACCAGAGTCGCCTTCTCGGTGCCATCGGCCGGATAAACCGCCAGCCCTAGAGAAATGGTCACCTGCACCGACTCACGCTGGTGGTGCAGGGCGAGCAGCTCCACCTCCCGGCGGATGCGCTCGGCCATCTTGAGCCCGCCCTTGAAATCGGAATCCTCCAATACCACGGCAAATTCCTCGCCGCCGTAGCGCGCGGCCAGATCGACGCTGCGGACCGTACCTTGCAGGAGTTCGCCGACCTTGCGCAATACCTGGTCGCCAAAGGGATGACCGTGGTTGTCGTTCAGTTGCTTGAAGTGGTCGATGTCGCAGAGGATCAAGCAGAGCGGACTGCCCCGGCGCTGGGCACGTTCCAGCATGACCTCGAAGCCGTGCTGGAAGGTGCGGTGGTTGGCCAGACCGGTCAAGCCGTCCACCGTGGCCATGCGGTTGATCTGTTCGTGGGCCTGACCGAGATCGACCTTCACCGCCACCTGGGTGGCGATCAACTCCAGAATATCCTGCCGGGTGCGGGTGAACAGACCAGCCGCCCGACCGGCGATGGTGAGCGCGCCCAGTGCCTCGCCCTTCTCCTTCAGCAGAGGAATCACCAGCAACGACTGATAACCGCTCAGTCGCTGGCCGCTGGAAAAAACCGGCATCGGGCCGTGGCACTCGGCCTTGGCCGGCAGAGAACGCCCGATCTTCATGGCCTGCCCAACCAGCCCCTCTTCCCGTGGGAAGGCCAGACCCTGCAACCGCCCGGCCTCTTCCCCTTCCACCATGGCAAGCCGATGCCCTTCGTCGCCCACCAGGCTGATGGCGACGAAATCGGCCGCCACCAGCAATTTCACCACCCGCACCGTGGCCTCCAGTACCTGCTCGAGGCCGAGGACCCCGTTCAACTCTCGCAACGCCACGCAGACCCGCTGGAAGGCGCCACGTTCATCCTCCATGGCCTGCAACCGACGGCCGATGGTCAGATCCTGCGCGAGCTGGCCGGCGACCAGTCGCAGCAGATCGCGCTCCTCCCCACTCCATTCCTCCGGCTTTGCCCGGTCGGCGCAGAGGATGGGGGTTACCCGCCGGTCCTCGAACCCCAGCCACCCCTCCCCTTCCGGGCAAGGAACCCGCAGGGCAAAGATGCTGCCCACCCCCTCCTGCCGCCGATAATAGGGAATCTGCGGCAAACTGCCCTGACTGCGGCAGGCCGCCACTTCCTGCTGGGCTCCGACCAAGGCACCGGTAATCCCCACCCCCACCGGAAAAGGGCCGGGCAGAACGTCATCCCGGGTCGAGGCATGGCCACGCACGCGCAGTTGGGCCTTATCCGCATCTGGCCACAGCAGGGCAACGGTGGTGCAATCCAGCCGCTGGCGTGCCAAGGCGAGCTGGCGGGCAAAGGACTCGGTAATAACCTCCAGGGCCGGACGACTGTAACGATCAGGATTCTCTGGCGCAGCTTCGAGCGGCAGGCTGGCCAGAACATCGGTGGGTTCCTCGAGCAGTCCGAAATCACGGGCGGAGGCCTCGTTGTCGGCATCCCGCCGCGCCCGGGTCAACACCTCCCGCATCCGTCGGCGGTGCGCCTCGCTGCTCGTAAAAAAGGCAAGGGCCAAGCTCAAGGCGCCGTAAGCCAACAGATTGGCGCCAAGCACTCCCGCGGTCTGGCGGCCAACCACCATCAACCCCATCTCCATGAACAGGATCACAAAGAGGGCGCCGCCCAGGGCCTGGATGGGATAGACGGTAAAAATCCACGCCACCACCGCGGCGGGCAACAGAATAAACTGAAAGGAAAGCGGCAGGAGCATGCGGTAGGCCATCCAGGCCAGCACGCTCCACAACATCGGTCCGACCGCCTGGCCGCCAATGGCAAGGTTCTCCGCGCCGCGCCGCAGCCAGGCATACCAGAGGGCCATCCCCAGCAGCACCACGGCGCTACCACCCACCATCTCCGGCTGCGCCCGCCAGCCGTCGTCCAGACCGGCCGCCACCGTCACCGCGGCCAGCATCGCACCGGCAGCCATGAATGCCGGCGGCTGCCGCCAAATTCCCTGCTGCTCTCTCCGTGGCCGGACTGCCATGCCCCTCCTAGCTTCTTACGCCCGGGCGCCTTGGCCGCCTGGTCTGCCCAACCTTCCGGGTGAACTGCTTGATGGCCTGGAAGTAAAGCTTGCCGACGCAGGCGATGATGTTATTGTGGCCAGCCCCCGGCACCATCTGGAACTCCTTGCTGTGAGCCCCACATTCCACCTGGAGCAGCTCGGCGCTTACCACCGGGATGACCTCGTCGTGCTGGGCATGAAGAATGTAGGTCGGCTTTCTGAACAGCGCGATCTTCTGCACATTCTTGAAGCCGTCCGCCTCGCTCGCGATGCCGTACTCCGCCACCTCGATCCCGAGACCGAGCAGGAAGGGAATGGTATGGCCGATGCCGCTTTCGATGACCAGACCGTCGATGGCCGGTTCCGCTGACGCGGCCAGATCCAGGGCCGGCACGCTGCCGAGCGACCGGCCCATCACCACCAGGTGGCCGGTGTGCCCTGCCGCCTTCAATCGCTCGCGCACCGCGGCCAAAACGCGATGCGCATCGTTCACCAGGGCCGTCACCGTCGGCGTCCCACCGCTCTTGCCGTAACCGCGGTATTCGGCAACAATGAAGTGCAGCCCCACCTCGTTGAAGGCGGGGCCGATCTCGTCGTAGTCCGCCACCACCTCGCCGTTGCCGTGGAAAAAGAGCAGGGCGGGCTGATCCAGGGGGGCGCCGAGGAACAAACGGGCGGTCACCTCCACCCCAGGGGCGACGGGAATATTCTGGTCCACCGCGCCGGGCGGCGGCGGCGTCCAATCGGGCCGCGGGTGAAAAAGAACCCGGAGCAGGCCGGGCTGATCGAGCTTGTCGTAGGTCAGGGCAAGGGAGGGCATATCGTTTTCCTTCGCAAAACGGAACACTGTCACTTCCGGCTCCACACCAGGGAGCGGAAACCGCGACGAGGGCGCACTCTTCCCTGGCACTTTCCCGCCGCTTCAAGTAGAGTAAATCGACTTCCCACGAATTGCAACGACAGAGGTCGCTCATTCCCATGTTCGGCAGCAACGGACATCTCGACTACATCGTTATCTATCATCTCTACGGCCTCTCCTTCTTCAGCATGGGGCTGGCCATGGCCCTGGAGGCCGGCCGTTCGCCGCTCTTGGCCGAAGCCCGCATTCTGCGGCCGCTGGCCGTCTTCGGTATTCTCCACGGTTTCCACGAGTGGATCGAACTTTACATCCTCCAGGCCGGCTGGGAGGACATCGACCTCGGCAAGCCCCTCCAAATTTTTCGCCTCTGCATTCTGGCCATCTCCCTTGCTTCGCTCATCGCTTACGGCGTCCAGGCTCTGCGCCCCAAAGACCGCCTGTTTTCACTGGATGTTTCCATCGGCGGGGGGATGATCGTTCTCTATATCCTGGCGATCCTCCTCAGCCACCTCCTGCCCTGGGAACGTCACCCCAACTGCCTGCGTTGCGCCGACGCCATGGCCCGCTACATGCTGGCCCTGCCTGGCGGTTTTCTTGCCGCCGTTGCCCTGCGCTACCAGAGCCGCGAAGCCAAACGCCAGGAAAAGGCGCCGGCACTGGCCATCTGTTTCACCTATGCGGCCTGGGGATTTGGCCTTTACAGCCTTTCGCAGATTTTTGTTTCCCCCGCCGAACTCTGGCCAGCGCCCTGGCTCAACAGCCTCAACTTTCTCGACTGGACCGGGGTTCCCATCCAGGTGGTCCGCTCCGCCTTGGCGATTTTCATCACCTACCATCTCATCCGCGCCACCCAGATTGTCGACCGGGAACGCCAGCACCAGCTCCTCGCCGCCGAGCAGGAACGGCTCCTTGCCCTCGAAAAGGCCCAGGCCGAAACGGAAAAACGCCGCCAACTCCGCCGCCAGCTCCTGCGCCATGTGGTGCTGGCCCAGGAGGAGGAACGCACCCGCATCTCCCGGGAACTGCACGATGAAACCGCCCAGATCCTTACGGCGGCAAGCCTCAACATGGGCGCCCTGCGCCAGATCCTCGGCAATTCCCCCCCGGCCCTGGAGCTCCTTGATAATTCCCAAGGCCTCTGCAAGGAGATGTCCCTGATCCTCCACCGCCTGGTCCATGACCTGCGGCCCGCCCAACTGGACGGCCTCGGCTTGGTCCCTGCCATCTCGCATCTGCTCGATATCAACCGGCAGCAACACAACCTCTCGGTGCAGCTCACCGTAAGTGGCCGTGAACAGCGGCTTGATCCGCTGGTGGAAACCGTCCTCTACCGGGTGATCCAGGAGGCGCTCACCAACATCGTCCGCCATGCCCAGATCGACCATGCCACCATGGAGCTCCACTTCGCGTCCAGCCAGGTTACCCTGCAGATCCACGACACCGGCGTCGGCTTTGACCAAGACCTCCTGCCGGCGGACCGCGGCATGGGGCTGGCCGGCATGCACGAACGGGTGGAGGCGGTCGGCGGCCAGATCCAGATCGACTCCACGCCAGGGAGCGGCACCTTCATCGACGTGACCATCCCCATCGCGAGAAGCACCATCCCCTCTCCCCCAGAAGGACTCACGCCATGACCCCCCTCAGAATTCTCGTGGTCGACGATCATATCGTCGTGCGCACCGGGCTCAAGGCCCTGCTCGCCACCCAAGCAGACATAAGCGTGGTGTCCGAGGCGGCCAACGGCCAGGAAGCCATCGACAAGGTCAAGGAACACCAGGCGGACGTGATCATCATGGACATCTCCATGCCGGTCATGGACGGCATCGAGGCCACCCGCCGCATCATCGCCAACGACCCCAGCGCCAAGATCCTGGCCCTCACCGTCCATGAAGACAAGCAGTTTTTCTTCAGCATGCTGGCCGCCGGCGCGCGCGGTTACATCAGCAAGCAGGCGGCGCCCCAAGAGTTGGTGGCCGCGATCCAGCATGTGGCCAGCGGTGCCATCTTCCTGCAGCCCGACCAGGCCACCTGGTTGGTGGAGGAATACCGCCGGCTGGCTCACGAGGCCAGCAAGCCACGCCATGCCACGCCTACGATTCCGGCCGCCCTTGCGGCCACCGAGGCCAATCAGGCCGCGATGCTGAGCCACCGCGAAGTGCAGGTGGTGGAACTGGTGGCCGCCGGCCTCACGACCCCGGAGATCGCCCAACAGCTCCACCTGAGTCCCAAAACCGTCTCCCGCCATCGGGAACGCATCATGCAAAAACTGAACGTCCGCTCCTCCGTCGAACTGGTCAAATTCGCCCTCCGCAGCGGCATCGCCAACCTCGACATCTCCCCTCCCGCCCCAAACCAACGATAGGCACAAACACCCACCACCCAGCCTCCCCTCCAGACGCACCCCAACGATTAATCACCCACAACTATTTGTAAAAATTATACAAAAAATATTACCGCGTTGTTAATGAACAACCATTCATGCTTTTTCGTTGCGCTTTGTGGGTGATATTGCGTAATCAGTGATATGGCATTTTAGGGGAGAACAAGAAAGGGTATACACCCCAACACATCATAAGGAGGTGGGGCCTGGGAGGGGGAACGATCTTTTTTCCGTTGCAAGAACTCTAGGGGAAGTTCAACAACAGAGAGAGGGTATTTCATGAAAAAGAGAATCGCAGTCAGTTGTTTGGCAGCCGCCAGCGCCATGCTCTTGGCCGGCGGCGCTGCCAATGCAGGGAAAAGCGGCCCAATAAGTTACAAAGTGGTCGCCACCAACGACTTGGGCATGCACTGCGTGTGCATGGGCTTCGACACCTTTGTGCTGCTGCCGCCCTTCAACACCCTACGGGCGCAGGCCTGGCAGACAGGGGCCGCTGATCCCGTCATCCTCACCGACGCAACCAAATACACGATCACCTACGATATCGTCCAGAACACCGAGGCCAGCCTGGCGGCCGACCCGTACTATCAGAGCTGGGTCACCAACGCACCCAAACTCTTTCCCGGCTTCAACCCCAAGGCGGCCAACGGCAACTATCAGGGCCTGACCGGCTCCCAGCTCAGGGGCAACATGACCGCCAACGCCACCCAGGGCATGTGGGAGGTGGTCGGCGTACCGGCTTATCCTGACATGAGCAGCAACTCCACCACCGCCCAGAAAATCATGACCGACCCGCTGGGTGGCCCGAACCGCAATCCCTATCTCACCGCCAGCGTCAAGCTCTACGACAAGACCACCAACACCCTCCTGGCCTCGACCACCACGGTGGTCCCGGCGGCCTTCGGTGGCTGCTGTGGTTGTCATCTCAATGTGGCCAAGTCCTACGGCTACGCCAACCCGACGCCCCGCGACTCCTTCAACGTCATGGGCATGCTCCACGCCCAGAACTCGAGCCACATCAACATCGCCACCATCGATCCGGACGGCGACGGCATTGCCGGGCCGATCCGCTGCTCCCAGTGCCATCTCGACCCGGCCATGGGTGAGTCGGTTGCCCCGGGCTATCCCGGCTACCCGGTTTCACAGTATACCTTCTCCGACGTGCTCCACCGCTGGCACGCCCAGAACAGCGTGGTGCTGACCAACTATGACCCCAACATCGCCAAGGATTGCTACCAGTGCCATCCGGGCAACAACGCCAACTGCTATCGCGGCGCCCACACCACCCATACCACTGGGACTCCCGCGCACAACATCTGGTGCACCGACTGCCACGGCGATCTGAACCAGCGCATCGCCCAAGGCCAGATGCTGCAGCCCTGGTCCGACACCACGTTGCCCAAGTGCGGCACCTGCCATACCGCCACCGGCGAGGGCGGCGGCTATATCGGCGGCCTCTTCGGCAAATACCTCAACAGCCATGGCCACCGGAACGACAAGATCCTCTGCTCCACCTGCCACGGTGAGCCGCACGCCCTGAACCCGTCGACCCTGGCGGCGGACAATGCAGAAAACATTGCCCTGCAGGGGCTGGCCAACCCCATCGGCGTCTGCGACACCTGCCATACCGGCAAATCCACCAGCTACGGCAAGCCGCCGCACTGATCCGTACGGGGCACGCTGAAACCAAAAAGGAGGAGGGGCCCCCTCCTCCTTTTTTCAGGCTGCCGACCACCGTTGCATCTTTATACCCAACATCCCTTTCCCGCTTTGGCCAATCTTCCTCCTGAATGCTGCCAGCCATCCCCAACCAACGGAATCCCCGTCAAACTTCCCAGCAGAGTGCGCCACGCAAAAAACATCGCTCGGACGCCAAGATCACGCAGGATGTTTTTTGGTTGTTTTTTTTCCGGTTTTGTTACACAATGCGCTGAGCAATAATACCCAAGACCAAAACGGTCTTACATACCCAAACAGCAGGAGGAAACAGAACCACCGGTACCACAGCGCGTCACACCACATGAAACTCGAAAACCGCAACAACACGAAGGGGGTTCCCATGAAAAAAAGAATTGCTATCAGTTGTCTTGCCTTGGTGGCGGGCAGCGCCACCCTGCTGGCCAGCGGGCCGGCCAAGGCGGAAGAACAGAGGAGCACGAGCAGTACCACCAGCACATCTTCAAACTACACGATCATCGCTACCAACGATCTCGGCATGCACTGCGTCTGCATGGGCTTCGACACCTTTGTCCTGCTGCCGCCCTTCAACACCCTGCGGGCGCAGGTCATCCAGCGCGGCTCCGAGCCGAGGGTCATCACCGACTCCACCAATTTCAAGGTCACCTACGACGTCGTCCAGAACACCGAGGCCAGCCTCAAGGCCGACCCGTATTACCAGAGCTGGGTCACCAACGCGCCCAAGCTCTTCCCCGGCTTCAACCCCAAGGCGGCCAACGGCAACTACCAGGGCCTGACCGGTGCCCAACTACGGGGCAACATGACCGCCGACAGCACCAAGGGGATGTGGGAGGTGGTCGGCGTGCCGGCCTATCCTGACGTGAGCACCAACTCCACCACCGCCCAGAAGATCATGACCGACCCCCTGGGCGGCCCGAACCGCAACCCCTTCCTCACCGCCAACGTCAAGCTCTACAACAAATCCACCGGCGCCCTGCTGGCCTCGACCACCACGGTGGTTCCGGCGGCCTTCGGCGGCTGCTGCGGTTGTCATCTCAATGTGGCCAAGTCCTACGGCTACACCAACCCCACCCCCCGTGACTCCTTTACCGTCATGGGCATGCTCCACGCCAAAAACTCGAGCGGCATCGATATTTCCAAGATCGATCCGGACCACGACGGCGTGCCCGGCCCGATCCGCTGTTCCCAGTGCCATCTCGATCCGGCCATGGGTGAGTCGGTGGCGCCGGGCTATCCCGGCTACCCGGTTTCACAGTATACCTTCTCCGACGTGCTCCACCGCTGGCACGCCCAGAACAGCGTGGTGCTGACCAACTATGACCCCAACATCGCCAAGGATTGCTACCAGTGCCATCCGGGCAACAATGTCAACTGCTACCGCGGGGTCCACACCAGCAAGACCATCAACGGCCACAACATGTGGTGCACCGACTGCCACGGCGATCTGAACCAGCGCATCGCCCAAGGCCAGATGCTGCAACCCTGGTCCGACACCACGTTGCCCAAGTGCGGCACCTGCCACAGCAACACCGGCGAGGGCGGCGGCTATCTCAACGGTCCCTTCGGCAAGTATCTGAACAGCCGTGGCCACGAGGATCATCAGATCCTCTGCTCCAGCTGCCACGGCGAACCGCACGCCCTGAATCCGTCGGCCCTGGCGGCGGACAACGCGGAGAACATCGCCCTGCAGGGGTTGGCCAACCCGATTGGCAAGTGCAGCGTCTGCCATACCAACCAGGGCACCAGCTACGCCAGGCCACCGCATTAATCACCGCGCCGGCATCCGCAAGAGACGGGCAGAAACAACGCCAAAGAGAGGAGGGATTTCCCTCCTCTCTTTGGCCAATGCTCCGCAACTCTTTTCCCTCGGTCACTCAAAGAAAAGCCCTTATCTTCCGCTGCCTCACGAGGGCGACAGGCGTTCCACGCCCGTTTGCTTCCGGCTTTCCCGGCGTCCAAGGTTCACGGTTGAATAATGATTCATATTTTTAGGTTGCTTTTTTCGCTTGGGTCATCTTACCTATGATATTCGTGTTCCGCGTATCCAAATGGGTAATAATTATCATCTCAAGACAAACTTAGAGGAGGTGACGCCTGGGAGGGGGAACGATCGATCTTTTTTCGTTGTAAGACTCTAGGGGAAGTTGCAACAACTAAAAAAAGAGAGGAGGATTCATGAAGAAGAAGATTGCTGTCGGCTGCCTTGCCCTTGCGGCAACCGGTGCCACGCTGCTAACCAGCACCGCCCATGCCGACTACAAGGTCATCGCCACCAACGACCTCGGCATGCACTGCGTGTGCATGGGCTTCGACACCTTTGTCCTGCTGCCGCCCTTCAACACTCTGCGGGCCCAGCTTATCCAGCGCGGGTCCGATCCGGTGCCGGTCACCGACGGGAGCCGTTTCAAGGTCACCTACGACATCGTCCAGAACACCGAGGCCAGCCTCAAGGCCGACCCGTACTACCAGAGCTGGGTCACCAACGCACCCAAGCTCTTCCCCGGCTTCAACCCGAAGGCGGCCAACGGCAACTATCAGGGCCTGACCGGCTCCCAGCTCAGGGGCGAAATGACGCCGGACAGCCAGGGAGCCATGTGGGAAGTGGTCGGCGTGCCGGCCTATCCTGACATGAGCAGCAACTCCACCACCGCCCAGAAGATCATGACCGACCCGCTGGGTGGCCCGAACCGCAATCCCTATCTCACCGCCAGCGTCAAGGCATACGATAGGGCGACCGGCGCCCTGCTGGCCCAGACCACCACCGTGGTCCCGGCGGCCTTCGGTGGCTGCTGTGGTTGTCATCTCAATGTGGCCAAGTCCTACGGCTACGCCAACCCGACGCCCCGCGACTCCTTCAACGTCATGGGCATGCTCCACGCCCAGAATTCGAGCCACATCAACATCGCCACTATCGATCCGGACCACGACGGCGTGCCCGGGCCGATCCGCTGCTCGCAGTGCCATCTCGATCCGGCCATGGGCGAGTCGGTTGCCCCGGGCTATGCCGGCTATGCGGTCTCCAAGTATACCTTCTCCGACGTGCTCCACCGCTGGCACGCCCAGAACAGCGTGGTGCTGACCAACTACGACCCCAACATCGCCAAGGATTGCTACCAGTGCCATCCGGGCAACAACGTCAATTGCTACCGCGGCGCCCACACCAGCGAGACTATCAACGGCCACAACGTCTGGTGCACCGACTGCCACGGCGATCTGAACCAGCGCATCGCCCAGGGCCAGATGCTCCAGCCCTGGTCCGATACCACCCTGCCCAAGTGCGCCACCTGCCACAGCAACACCGGCGAGGGCGGCGGCTACATGGAGAAACGCCTCTTCGGCAAGTACCTGAACAGCCATGGCCACTACAGCGAGAAGATCCTCTGCTCCAGCTGCCACGGCGAACCCCATGCCTTGAACCCGTCGGCCATGGCGGCGGACAACACGCAGAACATCGCCCTGCAGGGGCTGGCCAACCCCATCGGCAAGTGCAGCGTCTGCCATACCAATCAGGGCACCAGCTACGGCAAGCCACCGCATAGCTGATAACCCGGCATGAAGTAAGACAACCAGAAAAAGAGGAGGGGTTTCCCCTCCTCTTTTTACTTCCTGGCAGCTATACTCTATCAGTCTCTCCCGCGGGCGACACCACCACGGGACAACCGATTTCTAAGAATTAGGAAAGGGGAAAAAAACGAGATGAAACGATTGACCGTAACGCTCTTGCTCCTCTGCGGCATGATGATTCCCGCGGCTCTTTGGGCGGCGGAAGAACAGCCCGCGGCACCGGCCAAAAGGATCGACCTGAAACTCACCAGCAAGTACATCGCCAGTGAGTGGACGAACCGGAAGGAATTCCCGGATTCGGTCACCTTTGCCTACTACAACGTCTATTGCCTGAAGGCCCTTGGCAAGGGGGTGTCGGCCGAGCAGAAAAAGAAAATCATCACCTTTCTGAAATCCTGCCAGCGGCAGGACGGCGGCTTTGCCCCTGACCCCGCCTATGCCCAGCGCTCCAACATCGTTTTCACCTTCTATGCCCTCAAGACCCTCTCCTTGCTCGATTCCCTCGATGCGATCGACAGGAACAAACTGGTCGCCCACCTGAAGCCCCTCGTCCAGGCCGACGGCGGCATCAAGGGGGTGAACCGGCCGGGGGAAAAGGCCGACCTCGCCACCACCTACTACGGGCTTGAGGCGCTCGACCTCCTGAAGGCCCCGGAGTTGCTGCACCGCGACAAAACCGTCGCCTTTGTCCAAAGCTACCGGGAGAAGGGCCAGGGTTTCGGCAGGATGCCCGGCAAGCCCTCCATGCCGCTGTCCACCATGATGGGCGTCCGCTCCCTATTGCTGCTCAACGCCCTCAAGGAGACTGACCGCCAGGAGATCATTGCCCACATCAAGACCACCCGCTACTCCGGGTTGGTCAAGGACCGGAAGTACCCCGACCTCCCGACCGTGGAAGACATGGCCGCCACGCTGGAGACCATGACCGACCTCAGTGCCATGGGCATGCTGGACCTGCCGGCGATCCACACCTTTATCGAATCGCTCTACATTCCGGAAAACGGCGGTTTCGGTCCGCAACCGGGTTACGGCACCACCCCGCCCAGCACCTATTACGGCATTGTTTGCCTGGTCAAGCTCGGCCAGATCAAGGACCCGCTGTTGAAGACCAAGACCGTGCGGTAATCGTTGCCGGCACCACCTCGATGAGGGTCACCTCGGGCGGCGACAACAGCCGCAGAGGTGGCCCCCAGGTGCCGCTCCCCCGGCTCACGTAAAGCAGGGCACCAGCCGCCGACTTGGTCAACCCGGTCGGCACCGGATAGGCCAACCAGGTGAGCAGATTGAAAGGGGCAATCTGACCGCCATGCACATGGCCCGACAGCTGGAGATCGAAGACCCTGGCCGATGCCGGCGTCACCTCCGGCCGATGCTTGAGCAGGATGGCAAAGCGGCTACGATCCTGCGCCGCCGCCACCCTTTGCTCTTCATCGGCAGCCGCACGTCCCATGGCGACTCCCACCGGATCATCGACCCCGGCGATGGCACCATGGTCACCCACCCTCACCGTCTGCCCCTGCAAGACGGTAAAGCCAGCCGCTTTGGCAAAGGCGAGCGATTGGTCGATGCCCACATAATACTCATGGTTGCCGGTGACCGCATATTTGCCGTAGCGCGGGGCAATGGTCCTGAACCTGTCGGCGAGCATAACCAGGCCATCGGCCTGCGCATCGACCAAGTCGCCGGTGACGACCAGGACATCCGGCCGCGCCGCGCGCACCTGGGCCAGCATGCGTTCAAGCCGCTGTCGTCCGACCAGCAACCCCAGGTGCAGATCGCTGAGTTGGACGATGCGCAAGGGCGCCGCCGACACCGGCAGCTTGGCGGAAGGGATCACCACCCGCGTGAGTTGCACATCCTTCGCCTCCTGCCAGCCATAGCCGCAAAGCAGGAGGGCCAACGGACAGGCAAGCCAGAAAGGCAGACCGCCCCAACGTGCCGGAAGGCCAACGGCAGGACGCCTCGCCAGCCAACCCGCCAGCCGCCACCCACTCCGCACCAAATCAACCGCGCCGGCGATGACCACGAAGAGAAAGAGAAAGCCCATCCACAGATAGCCGAACCAGGCTATCGTCGCGGCAACAGTGACATACCCCGTACGCTCGGCCATCCGCACCAGTATCGGCGCCGAAGCCAGGAAAACCAAGGCGGCGACCAGCAACCGACGCGCCCTGTGATCCAAGGGGATGGCGGCCGAAATTTTGCGGTAGCCGTACCAATGCATCCCGCCATAGACCAGAAAAAAACTCGCCAAAAACAACAGCATGCCAAACCTCCACGTCGTCGGCCATCCGGCGGCCCCGCCCTGTCTATCCCTTGCAGGAAGAGGCTTTCCGCCTGACCATCTTTACGCTTGCCAAAACCAACCGAACCGACTACCGTACCCGAACGTTATTTTTCCCGGCTTCTTGGCTGTTGGACAATCTTAATCAGACGATAGGCAATGTCACAAAGCCTTAAGCTCATCCGCAGCTTTCTGCTGTTGTCCTGTGTCGCCACCGCCGCCGTTGTGGTGGCAATCTTCGTCAACTTTCAATTCCGCACCGAACGCCTTACCGAGGATATCCTGCTTCAGCAGGCCCGCGCCCTCTTCACCGAGATGGTCCTCAACCGCCAGGGACTTCCCGCACCCGGCGCCGTCCACGCTGCTTCGCACACGCCGAGAGAGCCCGCGTCCAGATTCCTTGCCGCCTCGACCAATAGCGGCCTGGCCGAAAAAAAGGACGGCCTCAAACTCCACCTCGCAACCCTGACGCCCGTGGCCAACCAGGCCAGCGCCCCGGACCCGTTCGAGCGCCAGGCGCTGCTCGCGTTTGCCAACGGGGCCAAAGAGGCGCACGTCATCGAGAACACCGCCAGTGGCGAGGTATACCGCTACATGGCCCCTCTCTGCTTGCGGCCGGACTGCCGGAACTGCCCCGACTCCCAAGGGTGTGAGAACAAAGATGTCCGTAGCGGCGTCAGTATCACCATTCCCATGGCCAGCCTCAGTGCGGGCCTGGCCGAGAACCGGCGCGTTGCTCTCCTGAACGCCCTGCTGGTGGTGGCCCTGCTCTCCGGCTTTCTCTTCTTCCAATCGACCCGCTGCATGAGGCGCATGGAGGCAGCGCAGGCCCACCTCACGACCATGGCCACGCTGGACAGCCTGACCGGTCTGCTCAACCGCCGCACGGTCTATGAACGACTGGAGGAGGAGATCGCCAAGCACCGTCGTTTCAAGACCCCCCTCTCCTGCCTGTTGCTCGATATCGATCACTTCAAGGAGGTCAACGATTCCTACGGCCATCTGGCCGGCGATGCGGTGCTGGTCGCACTGGCAGAAAACCTGAAAAGCCATTCGCGTCGATACGATATCATCAGCCGCTATGGCGGCGAAGAATTCCTCATCATCCTGCCAGTCACCGACCTGGCCGCCGCCGTCGCCGTCGCCGAAAAACTGCGGCAACAAATTGCCGACTTCCGCGTGTCCTTTGCCGACACGACTCTCCAGGTAACGGTGAGCATTGGCGTCGCCCAATTCCTGGCCGCGGAACAGGCCGACGACCTGGTCGGCCGGGCCGACACCGCTCTTTATCAGGCGAAGCGGGACAGCCGGAACCGGGTGGTCGCCTTCGCCGCCTGACCCTGTCCGCCTTCCGACATCACATCGGAGAAGATCATGCCCAACGAATCCCAAGGCCATGCGCCGCCCCGCAAGACCAAGCCCGATCCGGAACGAATGGCGATCCTCCGCGCCCTGCCGGTCGAAATCAAGCAGCAGATCACCGGTGAGGAGGCCCAGGCCTTCCTCTACAACGAGCCGCTGCCCGAAAGCCTGCTCGCCAAGCTGAAGGACTATCTGGTCGAGGAGGGGGGCGGCGGGCAATCCTGAGCCCGTCTGCCGCGCCCCGGCCGCTCACTCCCCCTTCGCCTGCTGCGCCCCGCCGCCGTTGTTGAACTGCAAGGCGTGGAGATGGGCGTAGAAGCCCTGCTGCGCCAACAGTTCCTGGTGCGTACCCTGCTCGACGATGCGGCCATGGTCGAGCACGACAATGCGATGCGCCCGCCGCACCGTGGAAAGCCGGTGGGCGATGACGATACAGGTGCGACCGGCCATGGTGGCGGCGATGGCCCGGTCGACCATGATCTCGGTCTCGGAATCGATGTTGGCGGTGGCCTCGTCGAGCACCAGAATGCACGGGTCGCGCGCCAGCACCCGGGCAAAGGCCAGCAATTGACGCTGGCCGGCGGCGAGCCCGACCCCGCCCTCCCCGATCCGGGCGTCGAGGCCGCCAGGCAGCTGCGCCACGAGCCCACCGAGTTGCGCCTCCTCCACCACCTCCGCCAGCCGCGCCGCTTCCACCTCGCGGCCAAGGAGGATGTTGTCGCGCAGCGTGCCGGGCACCACGAAGACCTCCTGCATGATGAGGCCGATCTGCTCCCGGAGAGCCGTTGGCTCGAATTCCCTGAGGTCGATGCCGTCAAGCCGGACCGCGCCCACCTGCGGATCGTGGAAGCGTTCGAGCAGGTTGATCACCGTGCTCTTGCCGGCCCCGGTGGCGCCGACCAAGGCAACGGTTTCTCCCGGCGCCACCTCAAAGCTGATCTCCCGCAGCACCGGCTTTGCCGGGTCGTAGCCAAAGGTCACCCCCGCAAAGCTGATGGCACCGCGGACCGACACCACGGTCTTGGGCCGCGCCGCCAACGGCATGGCGGATTCGCGGTCGAGCAGCTCGAAAATCCGCTCACCCGAGGCCAGAGCCGATTGGATCACCGAGGATTTCTGGGACAACTCGCGCAACGGCTGGAAAAAGAGGCGCAGGTACGAAAGAAAGGCGACCAGCACGCCAATGGTCATGCGGCCGGCCATGATCTCATGGCCGCCGAACCAGATGACCCCGGCAATGCCCAGGGAGTTGAGCAGGTCCACCGCCGGCATGAAGACCCCGAATATCCGGATCTGCCGCAGGGTGTCCGCCAGATACTCCTCGTTGACCGCGGCGAACTTGGCGCGGGCGTCCGCCTCGCGGCCAAAGAGCTGCAACACCGTCACCCCGGAGAGCGCTTCCTGCAGAAAGGCGTTGATGCGGGCCAGGCCGGTACGGATGGCGCGGAAGGCATCGCGGGCCAGACGGCTGAACCAGAAGGTATGGAGCAGCAGGAGTGGCAGCAGGCAGAGCATCAGCAGGGCCAGTCGCCAGTTGAGCCAGAAGAGCATGGCGAGGATGCCGACAAAGGTCAGGGCATCGTTGAAGACGGTGACGATCACCGAGGTGAACATCTCGTACAGATTCTGGATATCGTTGGTGACGCGGGTCACCAGCTTGCCGGTGGGCTGATCCTGGAAAAAGGCGAGGTCGAGCCGCAGCAGATGGCGGAAGAGGCGCTGGCGCACCTGCTGCATGATCGACTGGCCGGTGCGCTCGAGCACCTTGACCTGGAAAAAGTTGGCCCCGAAGCCGCCGAAGGCGACCACGGCAAAGAGCGCGGCCATCTGGAGCAGGCCGCCGAGGCGGTCGGCGATCGGCAAGGTGCGGTTGACGATATAATGGTCCACCGCCAGCCGCACCAGATAGGGGATGGCCAGCGTGGCGCCGGTCACCGCGAAGGAGAGCAGCACCGCCACCAGCACCCACGGCCAGTACGGACCGGCGAAACCGATCAGCCGCCGCCACAACCGCAACTCGCGGCCGCCGGCCAGATGGCCCTCCTCGAAGTAGCCGAAGTCATGCGGCTGCATGGCCCGCCTCCCCGGTTGCCTCTTCCATGCGTTGGAAGGCATAAATGGTGGCGTAGAAACGATTCTGCGCCAACAGCTCGGCATGAGTGCCTGCCGCCACCAGCCGGCCGTTGTCGAAAACCAGGATGCGGTCGGCATACTGGAGCGGCGCCAGCCGGTGCGAGACGATGAGGCAGGTGCGGCCAGCCAGATACTCCCGCAAGGCAAGGACAATGTGCTGCTCGGTTTCGAGATCCACTGCCGCCAGGCCGTCGTCGATGATGAGCACCGGTCGGTCGAGCAGCAGGGCCCGCGCCAGGGCCAGCCGCTGCCGCTGGCCGCCTGACAGCCTCACCCCTTTTTCGCCCACCCGCGTCTGGTAGCCTTGGGGCATGGCGAGAATCTCCTCATGGATCGCCGCGGTCCGCGCTACCCGCTCGATGGCCTCCTGGCTGGCCGCCGGATTGCCCAGAGCGATATTGGCGGCAATGGTGTCGGAGAAGACCGTCACCTCCTGGGGCACATAGGCGATCCGCTCGCGCAACGCCGCCACCGGCAGAGTGTTGGCATCACGGCCGCCCATCAAGAGCATGCCGTCCGCCACCGGATAGAGGCGGGCAATGAGCTGGCAAAGGGTCGATTTGCCGGCGCCGGTGCGGCCCACGATCCCGGTGATCCCCTGGCCGAACTCGACGCTCACCTCGCGCAGCGCCGGCTGTCCCTGGCCGGGATAGGTAAAGGTGAGGTTGCGCAAGATGATGGCGCCGGCCAGGGATGCCGGGCCGGTGGCGACCGGTTCCGGCAGGGCGGGACGGGCCGCCAGCACCTCGTTGATCCGCTCCAGGGCAATGACCCCGCGCTGGAAGAGGTTGAAGACCCAGCCCAAAGCCATCATCGGCCAGGTCAGCATGAGCAGGTAGGAGAGAAAGGCGACGAAGTCGCCGGTGGAGATGGCGCCGGTCACCGTCAGCCGGCCGCCATAGACCACCACGATGAGCAGACTGAGGTTGCCCACCAGCCCGGAGGCCGGGAAAAGGATGCCCTGCACGGTGGCCAGCCGCAGGTTGTCCCGCACGTACTCCTCGCCCAGCTTGCCGAAACGCGCGCCCTGCGCCTCTTCCTGCGTGAAGGCCTTGTACAGCGGAATAAAGGCGAAGGTGGAGCGGGCGAATTCGGTCATGCGGGAAAACTGCTCCTGCACCTTGTGGAAACGCTGATGGACCCTGGCGGAGAGCACCTTGGTGGTAAGGGCCAGGAACGGCATCGGCGTCAGGGTCAGCAGGGCCAGCAGCGGATGGATGTAGAGCATGAAGCAAAAGGCGGCGATGGTCATCACCACCGCATCCACCGCCGCCACCACCCCCATACCGGCGGCGAGCTGCACCGCGGCGAGATCGTTGGTGGCGAGCGCCATGGTGGCGCCCACCGGATGGCGACCGAAGAAGAGGCGGTCCAAGGTGAGGAGGTGGCCGAAGAGCCACTCGCGGATATCCCGTTCCACCAGCCGTGAAAAGCCGAGAATCAACGTCCGCCAGACAAAGCGGCAACCGGCGACGACAAGGGCCAGCGCGACCACCGCCCCGGCCAGCCGGGCCAACAACGGATTGGTGGCGGTCCCGGCGCTGAGGCTGTCCACCGCCCGCTTGATGAAGCGGGGCACCAGCAGTTGCAGAAAATCGACCCCGATGAGGGCGGCGAGGCCGACCGTGAGCCGCCAGCGGTAGCGGCGCAGCAGCGGCCGCAGCAACCGCAAGGCCTGAAGCGCCCTGCCGCGCAACTGCCCCGGCGCCGAGGCAAAGCTGCCGGCAGGGCCTGCGTGGTGACCGCGCATCCGCCTATGCCGTCCGGCACAAGCGGCCAAAGCCGCCCGGAATAGTGCCCGAGGCCCAGAAGACGGAGCCCTGCTTGAAGTCGATGAACCAGTAGCCGCCGGGCTTGCGTTCGTCGGCCAGGAAGATGAAGGGTTGCTCCCGCGAGAAGCAGGGGTGGAGATGGAGCCCCTTGGCATTCTGTTGCGGCGTGAGCAGGGCCAGGGCCTCCTCCATGGTGGGCAACCGCCAGTCGGCATGGCCCGCGAATGCGGCGGCATTCTGCGCCTGCACATAGGCGGCCACATGGCGGTGGGTGGTGAGGTCGCAGCCGCCGCGCTGCCACATGACGCCGGAAACCCGCTCGGTCACGGTGAGGCCATCGTTGTTGTCGATGAGCGAGTGGGCAAAGGTGCCGGTGGGGTTGTGCTGGGTCTCGAAGAAGTTGTAGCTGCGGACGATGCCGGCCACCTCCTCCTCGCGGATAAAGGCAGGCGCATGGCGCAGGGCAATCGGCGTCACTGCCGGCAAAGCGGCATCCTTGCCCGGCAGGCCGGTGGCCAACTCCTCGGCCGGGATATTGCTCTCCACCGGCACCACCTTGCTGGCGTCGCCCGGCTCCAGCACCTCCTTGACGATCCACTCTTTCAAGGCCGCGTCCACGGCATAACTTTTGTCCAGAAGCGCCTTGCCCTGGCTGGCCACGCAGGCGTCGATCATGGCCTGGGGCGCGAGGACCTGGGCCAGCACCCGGGCGTACTTGATGCCGCGCTCCATGAGGAGCACCTTGGCCGGCGCCTCCCAGGCGTCGATGTAGAAGTAGTAGTAGCGCTCCCGCTTGTTGCGGACCCGCACCTTGCCGCCCCAGCTCTCGAAGATGCCGAAGGTGTCGGCCGGGGTGATGTCCCAGTCGATGATGAGCGCTGGCTGGCTGGCGAGTCCGAGCTGTTCACACAATCCCATAGGGTGCACCTCTGCGGTTGTGGTTGGTCGATGCGACTCTCTTTCAGGGTACTCTATGCATCATCCCGAACAAGGCAAATTTTTTCATGGCGAAGCGGCCGCACACAAACCAACGATGGACTTTTGCCACGTTGCCTGTGTATGTTGCACCAACAGGGTGGGCGGATGATACGGTTCGGGTTTCTCCGTCTTTTGGATAAGCAAACCCATGGGAGCCACTGAGCCTTTTATCTAACGATGGACAAAGATATTAGATTCGTCGCCCATATCGACATTCTCGGAATGTCGGCGATAGTGAGAAAAGATGCAGACCAAGCGTGGAGTATGCTGTCTGAGTTGGTGTCTGTTAAAGACGAAATCAGCAACTACGCGATCGAGTTTCTTCACTCTAGCGAAAGAGTAGCACTTTCTGCAGCAATCCATACAGCAACATTCTCGGACACGATTATTCTATTTACAGAAGGCTCGTCCGATACGGAGCTGCGCTGCATGGTTATCGCGGTTACCGAGATTGTCCATAAAGCGATGTGTCGTTGCGTCCCTGTCCGGGCTGGGTTGGCCTTAGGTCGGTTCTTCTTCAACCTTGCCCGGTCAATGTACGCGGGGCCAGCACTGATAGAGGCTTATCGTGTTGGAGAGTCGGCGAAATGGCTCGGAATCACCTTGGGTCAGTCGGTCCAGGGAAGGGCCATAGCGCTCGGGATGAAAAGCCTGGGAAGTGATGTCATTATTGAGTGGCCCGTCCCCGTGAAGGCAGGCGTAGAACACCAGTTCGTAGTGAATTGGCCTGCGGTCGTGGCTCACGATTTCACTATCAAGCCACCGATATCGGTTTCGCAATTCTATGCCGGCTTTGAAAGCGCCTTCGGCCCCTTTGACACGCTAACGCCAGAAGTGAGGGCTAAGTACGAAAATACAGTTGAGTTCATAAATGCGCAGTTGCGGCGGTACGCACAGGTCTAACAACAAACGCTTAAAGAGCGGCCTAAAGCAGAGCATACTATCGATACACCGCATCATGGCTGCCGACATCGAGCAGGATGATCTCCTTGTTTGCAATCAGGGTGGTGAGGGTCAGGCGATAGCTGGAGATGATGCTGATGGCCTGCATACCTTCGAGTTTGCCGCTCAAGGATGCAACAAAGCTACGCAAGGGACCACTCCTACCGCTTCTTCTGCAACAGCCGCCGGGCCACGTCGGCATAGACCTCGAAATCCTCCCGTTTGCCGATGCCGACGACCTCCACTACCACCTCGTCCTCCACAATCCGGTAGACAATGCGGATCGACTTCTTGAGCGCATAGAGCTTGTAATAGCCGGTCAGGTCAAAGCCGCGCATGTTCCCGAGCGGCAGGCCGAGATGGGGTGATTCCTCAATCTTCTTGAGCTGCTTGGCAACCAGCTTCTTGACCGCGCCGTCTAGAGCCCGGAAATCATCGGCCGCCGCCGCGGTGAGCAGCACCTTATAGCGCAAGGCCTTCCTCCTTGAGGAGGGTGTCCAGCGCAACCCGCTTGCCGGAAGCCTTTTTCCGCTTGGTCACCAGGTCGTAGATTTCAAGATGCTCCACGAACTCGACGATGTCTGCCATGTATTCGTATTCCCCCACCGGCAGGATGACCGCAGTGACCTCGTTGTTCCGGACCACGGCAGTCTTCTCCTTCCGGTGCTCGGCAAGGTCGGCCACTACCTTGCCGAAGTTTTTTGCCGCCGCAGTGGCGCTGATCATCTCATCCCGCGTAAAGCTTGCCCGCATCGCATTGCCCTCCTGATATTACGTATTATGTTACGCAACATAATACGCCCAACAGTCACCACTGTCAACCCTGGTTTGCGAAATACTCTGTGTTCTTCTCGGAGATGGACTTTTTCCCTCGTCGCACGGTATGCTGATGCCAGCAGCCAACCACCACGGCGAGGAGCAGCGGAGTGCGGCCAACAAAGTTAGCGCTTGATTCAAAAATGAAATTTACAACCTCCGCCGGCTCTCCCCTGCCCATGGGCGTCACCCGCCGGGCGGATGGCTACAACTTCGCCATCTTCGCCCGCCACGCCGAGCGGGTGTGGCTGGTCTTCTTCCGCTCCGGGGTCGAGGCGCCGGTGGCGGAGTTGGAGTTTGACCCGACGGTCAACAAGACCGGCGATGTCTGGCACATCCTGCTCCACGACTTCGACCCGCATCTCCGCTACGGCTACCGCATGGCCGGCCCGTATGAACCGCACGGCAGCGGCCACTGGTACCAGCCGGACAAAATATTGCTCGACCCCTATGCCAAGGCGCTTACCGGCGGTTCGGAATGGGGCATGGCCTACTGCCGTACCGGCCTCTGCGGCCCGCTCTCCACCTTCCAGCGCCGCTGCCTCCATGTGGAAAACGATTTCGACTGG
Source organism: Deltaproteobacteria bacterium (assembly GCA_021802645.1). Classification (GTDB taxonomy): domain Bacteria; phylum Desulfobacterota; class Desulfobulbia; order Desulfobulbales; family Desulfurivibrionaceae; genus JAJZRJ01. The sequence continues at coordinate 122,299 of JAJZRO010000001.1, forward strand.
GAGGGCGACCGTCCCTTGAACCGCCCGCTCAGGGACACGGTGATCTACGAGCTGCACGTGCGCGGCTTCACCCGCCACCGGAGTGCCAACGTGGACCACCCCGGCACCTACCAGGGCATCGTCGAAAAGATTCCCTACCTCAAAAAACTGGGGATCACGGCGGTGGAGCTGCTGCCGGTGGCGGAATTCAACGAGCACGAGTCCACCTTTCGCAACCCGCAGACCAACGAGCGGCTGCTCAATTTCTGGGGCTACAGTCCGCTCGCCTTCTTCGCGCCCAAGGCGGGCTACGCGGTCAACGGCCGCAACGGCGACCAGGTGCGGGAGTTCAAGGAGATGGTCAAGGCGCTCCATAAGGCCGGAATCGAGGTGATCCTCGACGTGGTCTTCAACCACACCGCCGAGGGCGGCGCCAATGGGCCGGTGATCAGCTTCCGCGGCATCGACAACACCATCTACTACCTGCTCGACGAAAAGAGCCACGACTACCTCAACTTCTCGGGTTGCGGCAACACGGTGAATTGCAACCACCCCTGGGTGCGGCACCTCATCATGGACTGTCTGCGCTACTGGGTGGTCGAGATGCACGTGGACGGCTTCCGCTTCGACCTCGCCTCCATCCTCGGCCGGGGGCCAAAGGGCGAGGTGCTATCGAACCCGCCGATGGTGGAAAAAATCGCCGAGGACCCGATCCTCGCCCACACCAAGATCATTGCCGAGGCGTGGGATGCCGCCGGGCTCTACCAGGTGGGCTCCTTCTCCTCCCACTTCCGTTGGGCCGAGTGGAACGGCCGTTTCCGCGACGACGTGCGCGCCTTCCTCTGCGGCCACGAGGGGACGGTGCCGCAACTCGCCACCCGCATCGCCGGCAGTGCCGACCTCTACCAGCAGAGCCGCCACCCCTACAGTTCGATCAACTTCCTCACCAGCCACGACGGCTTCACCCTCTACGACCTCATGAGCTACGACCAGAAGCACAACGAGGCGAACGGCGAGGGCAACCGCGACGGCCTCGACTACAATCTGAGCTGGAACAGCGGGGCCGAAGGGGAGACCAACGACCCGGCCATCAACACCCTGCGCTTTCGCCGCATCCGCACCGGCGCGGTACTCCTCCTGCTCTCCCAGGGGGTGCCGATGTTCGTGGCCGGCGACGAGTTCGGCCGCACCCAGCACGGCAACAACAACGCCTGGTGCCAGGACAACGAGACCGGCTGGGTCGATTGGCGGCTGGCCACCAAGAACCGCGACCTGCTACGCTTCTTCCGCCTGCTCATCGCGTTGCGGAAACGCCATGCGGTCTTCCGGCGCGACCGCTTTTTCCCGGCCGCAACGCCTGCCCACGACGGCGGCATCTTCTGGCAATCACTCAGACCCGGCTCGCCGGACTGGGCGGATGCCGCCGCCAAGACCCTGGGCTTTCACCTCACCAGCGGCAGCGACCGGGCCGAACCCGACTTCTTTGTCATGTGCAATGCCCATCGCACCACCCGCATCTTTGAAACGCCGACCCCGCCCAAGGGCACCCGCTGGCACCGGCTGATCGACACCGCTGCCACCGCCCCCAACGACATCGTGCCGGAACAGGAGAGCCGGCCGCTGGCCGCCTCCACCATGGCGGTGGCCGGCTTCGGCGCGGTGGTGCTCATCGCCCGCTGACGCATGCCAGTTCCCATGACCGCGCCAGCGCTCATTTTCCTGGGGGATTCACTGATCGAGTTTTACGACTGGCAGGCATGCTTTCCCAATCACGCCGTCGTCAATCTCGGCCAGGCCGGGGAGACGGTGCAGGAACTGCGGCAGCGGCTCGAGCGCCTGAGCGGCCGCCTCGCGAATCCGATCTGGTTCCTGTTGATGATCGGCACCAACAACGTGGCGATGGAGGATTATGGCTTCCTCGCGCCCTATCGCGCCGTCGTCGCCACCCTGCGCCAGCGCTACCCGAACGCGGCAGTCCAAGTCACCAGCCTGCTGCCGATGCGGCTGCCGTGGCTCGCCCCGGACACCATCCCCCGCCTCAATGAGCGACTCCGCGCGCTGGCCCTGGAACTGGGCGCCGGCTATATCGATGTCCATGGCGCCTTCATGGCGAGCGGACTCGGCCCGGCCCTCTTCCTTGAAGACGGCGTCCACCTCAGCGAGGCCGGCTATCGGGTCTGGGTCCAAACCCTGCGACCGTTCCTGCCCCCCGTCTCCTAGCCGCCGCGCCGATTCCCCTCGCCGCTGTATATTTTTCGTGCACCGTGAGACAAATTTGTTATAGTAGCCCTCGGACACCATGAGGGAGTTTTACCAAAATGAAAAAAGAACCCGCTGGCGATAGCCGCGAACTCGCCGACCTGACCTGCCTCTACGAGATCACCAAGGTCCTCGCCTCCTCCACCGAGCTGCGCTCCAGCCTGGAGACCATCATGGAGATCCTCTCCACCCGCAAGGCCTTGAACAACGGGGCAGTCACCATCATCAACCCGCTCACCGGCCAGATCGAGACCGAGGTCGCCTTCGGCCTCACCGCCGAGGCGCGACGGCGCGGCACCTACAAGTTGGGCGAAGGCATCACCGGCCGGGTGGTGGCCAACGGCACCCCCATCGTGGTGCCGCAGATCAGCAAGGAACCCCTCTTCCTGAACCGCACCAAGGCGCGCGGCGAATCGGACAAAAAGGCCCTCTCCTTCATCTGTGTCCCGATCAAGCAGGGCAAGGAGACCATCGGCGCCTTGAGCGTGGACTGTCAGTACCGCGAGGGCATGAACTTCGAACAGGACCTGCTCTTTCTCACCGTGCTGGCCGGCCTCATCGCCCAAACCGTCACCCGCATCCAAGCGGTGAACGAGGAGCGCAACCGACTGGAGCAGGAGAATGTCCAGCTCCGGCGGGAGCTGTCGGAGAAGTACCGGATCAGCCACATCGTCGGCAACTCGAGCCGCATGCAGGAGGTCTTCGAGATGATCCACCGGGTGGCGGACTCGAACGCCACCATCCTCTTGCGCGGCGAATCCGGCACCGGCAAGACCATGGTGGCCAAGGCGATCCACCACAACAGCAAGCGCCAGAACAAGCCCTTTGTGGCGGTGAACTGCTCGGCCCTGCCGGAGACGCTCCTCGAGTCCGAACTCTTCGGCCACGAGAAAGGGGCCTTCACCGGGGCGCATGAGGCGAAAAAAGGACGCTTCGAGCTGGCCGAGGGCGGCACCCTCTTCCTCGACGAGATCGGCGAACTCTCCCCGGCGGTACAGGTGAAACTCCTGAACGTGGTGCAGGACCGCGAGTTCCAGCGGGTGGGCGGCACCAGGCCGATCAAGTGCGACGTGCGGCTCATCACCGCCACCAACAAGGATCTGGAAAAGGCGGTGCAGGAGGGCTCCTTCAGGGAGGACCTCTACTACCGCCTGAACGTCTTCCCGGTCTACCTGCCACCCCTCAGGGAACGGCGCACCGACATCCTGTTGCTCGCCGAATACTTCCTGCAGAAATACAACAAGGAAAACGACAAGAACATCCGCCGCATCTCCACCCCGGCCATCGACCTGCTGGTCCAGTACCATTGGCCGGGCAATGTCCGCGAATTGCAGAACTGCATCGAGCGGGCGGTGCTCATCTGCGACGAGGAGGCGATCAAGAGCTTCCACCTGCCGCCCACGCTCCAGACCGCCGAGTCGGTGAGCGACCGCCACCCCCTCTCCTTTGCCGCGGCGGTGGAGGATTTCGAAAAGGAACTCATCATCGAGAGCCTGAAAAAAACCAAGGGGAACCAGACCAAGGCCGCCCAGATTCTCGACACGAGTCTTCGGATCATCAACTACAAGATCAACAAGTACGGTATCGATACCCGCAAGTTCAAGCTGGCCGGGGCCTGATCCACGCCATGAAGCTCCTGCTCCACGTCTGCTGCGGCCCCTGCACCCTCTACCCGCTCACTGTTCTCCGCGAGGAGGGGATGCACCCGAGCGGCTTCTTCTACAACCCCAACATCCATCCTTTCCAGGAATTTGAGCGGCGGCTCGCGGCCCTCGACAGCCTCTGCGCGGCCATGGATTTCCGGGTGGAGTCGGTCCGGGAGTATGGGCTCAGGGAATATCTGCGGCAGGTGGTCTTCCACGAGGAGGAGCGCTGCCTCCGGTGCTACGAGATGCGCCTTGCCGCCACGGCGGCCCACGCCAGGGAGATCGGGGCCGAGGCCTTCACCACCACGTTGCTTTACAGCCGCTACCAGAAGCACGAGGCGATCCGCGCCATCGGCGAACGGATCGGACGCGAGAGCGGAGTACCTTTTTATTACCGGGATTTTCGCACGGGATGGCAGCAGGGCATCGAGCAGAGCAAGGCCATGGGTCTCTACCGCCAGCCATACTGCGGCTGCATCTACAGCGAGCAGGAACGCTACGACAAGAAGAGCCGCCGGCAAGGATAGCCGGGGCGGCCGCCACCGATTACTTGCCGCCGCTCCCCCCGCTTCCGCTGCTCCCACTGCCGCCTCCGGAAGCAGAGCCGCCACCTATCAGGCCAAAGGAATCGAGGAAGGTTTTCCAACTCGGCAGAGCGATGTCCGGCACCCAGTCGTGCCAGGTGCGGGTCGGCGGCTTGCCGGCCTGGATGGCGGCAAGCAACTCCTTGGCCTTGGGCACGATGGTGGTCTCCGGGTAGTTGGCAAGCAGATACTTGAGGCGGCCTTCGGCCTCGGACAGTTCGCCGGTTTTCACGTAGAAAGCCGCCACGTACATCTCGTGGTTGGCGAGGAAATCCCGCGCCGCCCGCAACCTGGCCTGGGCCTCGGGTACGTAAGGCGAGTTGGGGAAGGCCTTGAGCAGCCGCGAGAACATCGCCACCGCACTCAGCGCGCTGCCAGGGTCGCGGTCACAGGTATCGATCTTCTCGTAGTGGCACATGCCCATCTGGAACAGGACATAGGGCATGGCCTCATTGGTGGGATGGTTGTTTTCGAACTCCTCGTAGAGCACCAAGGCCTCGTCGTAGCGTTTCATATAGTACTTGGTGTCGGCGGCCTTGAGTTCGGCGAGCAGCCCCACGGCGCTGAAGGGATAGCGATCCTTGATCTCCTCGAAACGTTTCAGGGCATCCCCATACTCCCCGTGGTTGAAGGCATCCATCGCCTGCATGGCCAGACCTTCCGGGGTATCGGGGGCAGTGCTGCCGCCGCCGAAGCCGAAGAACTCGAGGGTCTTGTCCAGGGTGGCGCAGCCGGTCAGGCCGGAGGCCAGCAGGCCGGTCAGCCCCAGCGCCACGATCAGCTTGACGAGATGTCTGGGATTTGGATTATCGTTTCGCGTTGCGCTCATTCTCTTTCCATTGTGCGCTCTCCCCCAGGTGTAGGGGCTATCGGCAGGTAGGTGACCGTGCCGGGGAGGATCATAACCCTCCCACGGCGATTCCGTCAGTCGCCAACGCCGGCACGGCCCTGGCGACCTTCTGATAGTTACCGGAGTAGTCGCGGAAACACAAGCACAAAAAAAGGGCCGGCACCAGGCCGGCCCTGCGAGAAAACGTCGCCCCAAAACGAGTTACAGGGCCTTCTGGATCATGGCCACCAACTGGGATTTGCCCACCGCCCCGGTAACCTGATCCACCACCTTGCCGCCTTTGAGCAGGATCAGGGTGGGGATGGCGCGGATGCCGTATTTGCCGGGGGTGGCAGGATTGTCGTCCACGTTCATCTTGCAGACCTTCACCTTGCCGTCGAAGTCGGCCGCCAGCTCGTCGATCACCGGACCGATGGCCTTGCAGGGACCGCACCAGGGCGCCCAGAAATCCACCAGTACCGGAAGATCCGCTTGCAGCGCCTGCGCCTCGAAGGCGGCGTCGGAAAGTTGCACTACCTTGTCGCTTGCCATGTTCATACTCCTCAGCAGTCAATGTATAATAAGAAAAAATGGGATGCGGAGTTGTTGGGATATTTTAACGCCACCCCCTTGCCATGACAAGAAAAAACTCGCACGCTTCCGGTACGCACTGCCCCGGAGGCCGCTTCTTCCCTGCACTCTTGACAAGGGGGAAGGACTCGCTTTAGAGTAAGTTCATGCACACACGCACCTGCCCCTTCTGCCGGGAAACCATCCACCCCGAGGCCTTGGTATGCCGCTCCTGCCAGCGTGAGGTGACCCCTGCCCCCAAGTCCGGGAAATGCCGGGGCGGCTGGCTGGTCGCCTTGGCCCTGGCGGCGGTGGTCACTGCCGGCACCGCGGTATTGGTCCGCGGCTACCTCGAAGAACGCCGCCATTGGCTGGAATAGCCGGCCGCTTGACACCCGGCGCGCCCTCCCGCTAACGTCGCCTGCCTACCATCACCACGAATCCCGCCCCCTCCAGCGCGCCTTCGCGCGCCGGTTCCGCTCCCAACTTGGCATCAGGGGGCTGAAACAACGCAGAACGCCGTTCCACCACCGCAAAGCCCGCCCCGAGCAACAGCGCCTCCGCCTCGCCCACTTCGTAGAAGCGGGCATGGCGATAAAAGGGATGATCCGCCGCTTTTTTCGCAGCCAGGGCCTTGCCCCACGGGCTGGCCACCGGCACCAGCCCTAAGACCAGATGGCCGCCGGGCCTGATGACCCGATGGCATTCCGCCAGCACTGCGGCCGGATCCGTAACGAAGCAGAGGGTAAAAAGCAGATAAACCGTGCCGAAGATGCCAGACCGATAGGGCAGATGCTCCCCCACCCCCTGGCCGGGCAGCACCCCGCGGCGGCGCGCCAGAGCCAGGGGCGACCAGGCCGGGTCCAGGCCGAAGCGCACCCCCAAGGCCTCGGCAAAACGGCCCGGCCCCACGCCGATCTCCAAGGCCGGCCCGACCAGCGGGGTCGCCAGCCCCTTGAGCGCGTCACGTTCCAGGGCAAAGAGCGGACTCCCCTCGTACCACTGGTCATACTCCGCTGCCCGCGCATCGAAAACCGCCGCCCGCTCCTGCCATCCCTTCGCCGCCATGGCCTGCTCCCCTCCGGCCGGCAATGCCATAAGGGTAGCATCGCCGGCCAGGAATGAGTATCGTATGGTCATCTCTCCATCCACCGGATGGATGCCGTTGCCTGGGTGTTATGGATACCCCATGCGACGCGCGAGGGCAACCGCCTCGTCAACCCCTCAGCCCAAGGAGTCTCGCCCTCCATGAACAGCCACCCGGATTCCCGCTTCTTCCGATCCCTTGCCAACCCGGCAGAGTTCACCCTCACCTTCGAGCTGGTGCCGAGCCGGGGCGGCCGCAGCAAAGAACACGCCCGCACCCTGGAGCTGGCGCGCCACGCCGCCGCCGACAAAAGGCTCCAGGCGGTGAGCATCACCGAAAACGCCGGCGGCCATGCGGCGCTTTCTCCCGAGGTGCTGGGCCTTGAGATCCGCGAGATGGGTCTTGAGGTTATCACCCACTTCTCCTGCAAGGACAAGAACCGCAACCAGATGGAGAGCCAGCTCTTTGCCTGGGACCGGCTGGGGCTCCGCGATCTGCTGGTCATCACCGGCGACTACCCCAAGGAAGGCTACCGCGGTTTCCCCAAGCCGGTCTTCGATCTCGATTCGGTCCACGCCCTCGACCTCATCAGCCGCATGAACAAGGGGCACTTCTCCGCCGACGATCCGCTTCGCCAGCGCGCCCCCATCCAACCCACCGGCTTTGTCAGCGGGGTCGCGCTCTCGCCCTTTAAAAGGCTGGAGGCAGAGCTGATGATGCAGTATGTCAAGCTCCACCGCAAGGCGGCGGCCGGCGCCGACTTCATCATCACCCAGGTCGGCTACGATGCCCGCAAGTTCGAGGAGGTACTCCTCTACCTGCGACTGCATGGCCTGGAGTTGCCGGTGCTGGGCAACGTCTTCATCCCCAACCTGGCGGTGGCCACCCTCATGCACCAGGGCAAGATTCCGGGCTGCGTCATCACCGACGAACTCTATGCCGGGATGCAACGCGAGGCGACCGGGCCGGACAAGGGCAAGAAGGCGCGGCTCATGCGGGCCGCCCAACTCCTGAGCGTGCTCAAGGGATTGGGCTACGCCGGGGCGCATATCGGCGGCCCGGGCCTTTCCTACGGCGACATCGAGTTCGTCCTCGACGAGGCGGAGAAACTGGCGCCGGAGTGGCGCTCCCTCGTCCCGGCCCTTTCGTTCTGGCACCGGGACGGTTGGTACTACTTCGAAAAAGACGAGACCTCCGGCCTCAACCGACCGGAACCCGCGGCTCAGACCGCCAAGGGCCGCGAAGTGCTGCGCTATCAAGTGGCTCTGGCCATGCACAACCTGGCCTTCGTCCCGGCGGGGCCCCTCTACGGACCGATGAAAAAACTCTGCCTTGCGCTGGCCGATGGCCCCTTGGCCAACTTCCTCGACCACAGCGAGCACGTGCTCAAGTTTCTCCTGTTTGGCTGCCAGCACTGCGGCGACTGCACCCTGGCGGAACTCGCCTTTGCCTGCCCGCAATCGGGCTGCGCCAAGTATCTCTTGAACGGTGCCTGCGGCGGCAGCCGTGACGGCTGGTGCGAGGTCTACCCGGGCCGCAAACGCTGCCTCTATGTCCGCATCTACGAGCGCCTGCGGGAACACGGCGGGGTCGCAGCCCTGAAAAGCGGGCTGGTGCCGCCCCGCAACTGGGCGCTCAACAACTCCTCCTCCTGGGTCAATTTCTACCAGGGCACCGACCATACCGGCACGGCCAAATAGGCCCCCCGCCGCTGGTTGCAGGCGGCGGAAAAAAATATTTCCGCTGGCAGCAAAAGGGGGTATAGTTGCACTTTTTTTCGCAGGGACAACACGGTGGGGTCAGACGATCAACCCGCCGGACAACCTATGGGAAGGAATCTGCGGCCATGACCTACACGCTCTCTCCGGACCGGCCTCGGGAGGAATGCGGCGTCTGCGGCATTTTCGGCCATGAAGACGCGGCCAAGCTCACCTACTTCGGACTCTACGCCCTCCAGCATCGCGGCCAGGAATCCGCCGGCATTGTGGCCACCGACGGCGCCACCGTCAAGCAGCACAAGGGCATGGGCCTGGTTTCCGAGGTGTTCAGCGAAAAAAACCTGCAATCCCTGACCGGCCATATCACCGTCGGTCACGTGCGCTACTCCACCACCGGCGCCTCCAACATCGTCAACGCCCAGCCCTTCCTCGCCACCCACCAGGGTTGTACCCTGGCCGTGGCCCACAACGGCAATCTGGTCAACATCCGCAGCCTGCGCGACGAGCTGGAGAAGAAGGGCTCCATCTTCCAGTCCACCATGGACAGCGAGGTGGTGGTCCATTTGTTGGCCCGCTGCGCCGCCATGGGGCTGGAGGAGGCGGTCCTCGATACCTTTCGCCAGATCAAGGGCGCCTATTCCATCCTGCTGCTCGCCACCGACAAACTCATCGCCGTGCGCGACCCCAACGGCTTCCGCCCCCTCTGTCTCGGCAAACTGGCGAACGGCGGCTACATCGTCGCCTCCGAAACCTGTGCCCTCGACCTGGTCGAGGCCCAGTACCTGCGCGACGTCGAGCCAGGCGAGATCGTCATCATCGACCAGCACGGCCTCAAGTCATTGCACCTCGAACCCAAGCAGCCCAAGAGCTACTGCATCTTCGAGCATGTCTACTTCGCGCGGCCGGACAGCGATATCTTCGGCATCAACGTCTACCAGAGCCGCAAGCGCATGGGCGCGATCCTGGCCCGTGAATGCACCATCGACGCGGACTTCATCATGCCCTTCCCCGACTCCGGCAACTATGCGGCCATCGGCTACTCGCAGGCCGCCGACATCCCTCTCGAGATGGGGGTGATCCGCAACCACTACGTCGGCCGCACCTTCATCCAGCCAACCCAGTCCATGCGCGACTTCTCGGTGCGGATCAAGCTGAACCCCATCCGCAGCTTCCTCCACGGCAAGCGGGTGATCATCATGGAAGACTCGATCATCCGCGGCACCACCGCCCGCAGCCGTGTCCGCTCGCTGAGGGCCGCCGGCATCAAGGAGGTGCACATGGTGATCAGCTGCCCGCCCACCAGATTCCCCTGCTACTACGGCATCGACTTCCCCACCGGAGGCGAACTCATCGCCAACAAGAAATCGGTGGAGGAAATCCGCAGTTACCTTGGCCTCGACACCCTCTACTACCTGAGCCTCGAAGGCCTGGTGGAGGCCACCGGCTACCCGGCCGACCACTTCTGCAAGGCCTGCTTCGACGGGCAGTATCCGGTGGCGCCGGACAAGGAGTTTCACAAGCTGGCGCTCGGCTGCAGCGCTTCGACCGCGGGCACCTGCTCCAAGTGATGATGGATAGGGAACAGGCCAAAGAGGTTTTGCGCATCGAGGCCGAGGGCATTACCGCGGTCATCGGGCAGATCGACGCCGAGTTCGACAAGGCGGTCGGGATGATCATGGCGTGCCCGGCCCGGGTCATCATCACCGGCATCGGCAAATCCGGCATCGTCGGGCAAAAGATCGCCGCCACCCTGAACAGCACCGGCACCCCCGCCCTCTTCCTCCACCCGGTGGAGGCGATGCACGGCGATCTGGGCATCGTCGACCCGCGCGACGTCATCATCGCCATCTCTTACAGCGGCGAGACCACCGAACTCAACCTGCTGTTGCCGGCCCTCAAAAAACGAGGGGCCAAGATCATCGCCATGACCGGCCGCCGGAATTCAACCCTGGCCGAAAGCGCCGACGCGGTGCTGACGGTGACGGTGCCGCGCGAGGCCTGCCCGCTGGGGCTCGCCCCCACCGCCAGCACCACCGCCACCCTGGCCCTGGGCGACGCCTTGGCGGTGGTGCTCCTGAACCGCAAGGAATTCAACGAGCGGGACTTCCGCCGCAACCACCCCGGCGGCAGCCTGGGCGAACGGCTCAAGGTCCGGGTCGCCGAGGTGATGCTCACCGGTGAGGCCATCCCCAAGGTGGCCTCTTCTACCAGCCTTACCGAGGCGATCCGCGAACTCAACCGCAAAAACCTCGGCGCGGTCCTCGTCATGAACGGCGACGACCAGGTGCGCGGCATCCTCACCGACGGCGACCTGCGGCGGTTGATCAGCAGGGGGCTGGCCCTCGACACCATGCAGCTGACCGAGGCCATGACCGCCGACCCCAAATGCATCGAGGCCGAGCTGTTGGCCGCCGATGCCCTGAGCATCATGCAGCGCCACGAGATCACGGTGCTGCCGGTGACCGATCCTCAGGGGCGGCTTGCCGGCATCCTCCACCTGCAGGATCTGCTCGGCAAGGGTGAATTCCGCTTTCTGGTGTAATGACAAAAGAACCTTCCGCAGGACACCCGAATACCCCGGGCGGGTGAAAATTGCACGTTGTCCGGCCGCCTCGACTTACTGCCGAAACCTTTCCGCGCCCTGCCCACAACTTTCGTTTCCGCCCGCTTCCCCAGCCGACGTCCAACCGTCCTCTCGCAATTGCCGGGTCGCACACCGGCAGCTGCCCCGGAATTCCTCAACAGAGGTTCCTGGCCACCAGACCGGCATCATCGCGGCAAGTAGCGCCGAAGACCAAGGCGCCAGAATGTGATCCAGCGTGACTCAGGACGCTGCGGCAGACCTGCGTGACAAAAACTTGAGGAAGAGGCCGGTGCCGACACCCCAGGCACCGTTGATGAGAAAGGCGGTGATCAGTAAAGGAGCGGGCCAGCCACCGCCCAAGGGCTTACCCTTCAGAGGAAGGACAACCAACAAGGCAACCAGCGACGGGAAAAAAGCGCCAAAGAGAAAGGCGGTCACCCAGTAGCCGAAACGTGCCGGGAAATGACGGTCGATTACGGCAAAGAGAATGCCCCAGATCCCGCCCCAGAAGGCAAGGGAAAAGACGGCCGGCACCCCGAAAGGCTTGGTCGCCGCCATGGGGAAGGGGCCGAAGGGAGCCACGTTTACTGCCCATAACAGCGACAAGGTCAGTTGATGGAAGATGAGGGTTGCCAGAAAGCCGGCAAGAAATCCGTACAACAGGCGACGCGGGGACTGGTTTACTGGTTTGGGCTCGACCATAACGCTTCTCCTTTCAATGGGCTCGAAGGGGTCAATCCACCGGCAAACGACAACAACGAAACGCTCTCAAAACCGGGACATCCGCATGCACTACCTTTCAGACTAGCAATGGCCTGCCACGAATGCAATTCTTTATTAGCCGGCATGCGCCCCTCGCTTCGGCAGCAGGGAAAAAGGCGTCTCGCTGATCGCGACGGGTCTGCGGCTGCCGCTCCGCGGGATGGCTCAGTTGCACAATCCTTATTTCCAACAAAAATGGGTAGGCTTCGGTCGGCCCTCCCCCCCCCTGCGCCAATGGGTGGGTTTCCCGTCTCTTTCCGGGCACAAAATTCCCCCGCAGCCTGGGGTGGGGCTCCAGCGGAAAATCTGGCCGCCGGTTTTCATGCGACAGTGAGTTGACAAACTATTCGCTTTTGGGTAGCATTCGACGCTCTTGTGACCAGCCCGCCCTTTTTTCGCATATTCCGGCCCCGGGTTGGCTTCCGGCGTTTTCCACGCCACATGACGGTTTACCCGACACAGAACCTTGTACGTCCCGGCGGTATGACGAACAGGGTAAGACAGGTATCTTTTTGGGAAGGGGTTTTGTATGGCGATCACCAGCAAGGAAATCAACCCGGCCTTCAGCGGCGAGGTCACCGCGACGCCTGGCGGCGAGCATCTGAACCGCTGTTACTCCTGCGGGGCATGCAGTGGCGTCTGTCCGGTAAGCCAGGCCATCCCGGACTTTGATCCGCGCCGGCTCATCCACATGATCCGCATGGGGCTCAAGGACAAGCTGCTCTCCTCGGAGTTGCTCTGGTTCTGCTCCAAATGCCGGAGCTGCATCTTCGTCTGCCCGCAGGATGTCCGTTTTGCCGACATCGTGGGCGCGTTGCGCAGCCTGGCCATGGAACAGGGCTACGTCACCGTGCAGGACCTGCTCGACAAGGGCAAGGCCGCCTGGGTGGAGCGCGACCTCTGCGTTGCCTGCCTCACCTGCGTGCGGGTCTGCCCCTGGCAGATCCCGCAGATCGACAAGGAGGGCAAGGCAGCCATCGACCCGAAGCAATGCCGCGCCTGCGGCATCTGCCCGGCCGAGTGTCCGGCCCAGGCAATCCGACTCAATCAGGCCGAAGACGAACGGCTGCTCGCCGCCTGCGGCACCGGCAAGTGAGGTAACCCCATGGCATTCGTTCCCAACATCCAGGCATTCTGTTGTCATTACACCGCCCAACAGTCCTGCGCCGAAGGCCAGGGTGGGCTGCCGGCCGACGGTTTTCCGGCCAACGTCACCATCAACCGCCTGGCCTGCGGCGGCAAGCTCGAAGTGACCATGCTGCTCAAGGCCTTTGAAAACGGCGCCGATGGCGTCTACATGGTGGGCTGCCCCACCGACAAGTGCCACAACCTCATGGGCAGCCAGCGGGCGGCCAAACGGGTCGCCGCCGTCAAGAAGGCCTTGGCCGAGCTGGGAGTCGAACCGGAACGCGCCGCCATGTTCCACCTGGAACGCGGCCTCCATCCGGAGTTCGTTCAGGCCGCCCAGCAGATGCAGGAAACCATCACCGCCCTGGGCCCCAGCCCGTTTAAGGGAGGAGCACAATGATCATCGCCGAACGCAAACCTCTGAACGAAATCATCGAGATGGTCAAGGATGCCAAGCGCATCCTGGTCCTGGGTTGCCGCGGCTGCGTCACCGTCTGCTCCGCCGGCGGCGAACGCGAGGTGGAGATCCTCGCCTCCTGCATCCGCTTGGGCAAGATGAAGGCCGGCGAGCCCTGCGAGGTGATCGAGGCGACCCTGGTGCGCCAGTGCGACAAGGAATACGTGGACGCCATCGACCAGTGGGACGGCCAGTACGACGCCATCGTCTCCATGGCCTGCGGGGTGGGGGTGAACTTCATCGCCAACCTGCGCCCCTGCGACAAGGTCTACCCGGCGGTGAACACCACTGCCTTCGGCGGCTCGGCCGAGCAGGGCGTGTGGAGCGAGCAGTGTGCCGGTTGCGGCAACTGCGTGCTGCACCTCACCGGCGGCCTCTGCCCGGTGGCCCGTTGCGCCAAGAGCCTGATGAACGGCCCCTGCGGCGGCTCGGTGAACGGCCGCTGCGAGATACACAAGGACGTGCCCTGTATCTGGCAGTCGATCTACGACCGCCTGGAACGGACCGGCAAGGGGGCGGACATGAACCGCATCGCCCCAATCCGCGACTGGAGCACGGCTGGCCACGGCGGCCCGCGCAAGACGGTACGCAACGACCTGACCGTCTAAGTCACGCAGACCTCGGTTCTTACCAGGGAGAGCGCCGCTGGCGCTCTCCCTTTTTTTATGCCTGAAGTCGGGCGAGGATCGCCGTCCCGATGGGGGCGAAGTGGGGGGACAGGGCCTCGGGCTTGGCAGACCAAGGCAGGCGGCCAAAGACTTCGACCCGGCCCATTGCCGCGATGGTGCGCCGGTTGTCGGCGGCGATGATTTCGTCCTCCTGGGGGACGGAATCGGTCAAGACGACGCCGAGGACGGGGATCTCTCGCTGGCGCAAGGCCTCGATGGTGAGCAGGGTGTGGTTGATGGTGCCGAGACCGCTCTTGGCCACGATCAGGGTCGGCAGCCGGAAGCTGGCCACCAGATCGGCCAGCAACAACTCGCGGGTGAGTGGCACCAGGGCGCCGCCTACCCCCTCGACCACCAACATCTCGCATGCCGCCTGGGCGCCACGCAAGGCGGCTCCGAGGTGCTCCGGCGTCACCGCCCGCCCCTCCATTTCCGCGGCCAGATGGGGTGAGGCGGCAAAGGCAAACCGATAAGGCACCTGTTCCTCGGGATCGAAGGGCGGAAGAGGGCCACCGGCCAGCCCGGCCACGCTCTCCAGGTCCGCTGAAATCGCGCCGCCGGTGCTCACCCATTTCTGGTAGCCGACCGCGACTCCCTGCCCTTTCAGGAAACGGCAGAGCAATCCGCACACCAGGGTCTTGCCCACTCCGGTATCGGTGGCAGTCACAAAGAGGGTCGGCGTCATCGGCATCGCACCAGGAAGATTTGGTAGGTAAGGGAAAAACCGCCGTACCGGGAAAGAAACCACTGTTCCAGCGCCCGCAACCGCTGCTTACCCCAGAAGGATGCGCCATGCCAGCCGCCGGTGCCGGTCTTCTTGAAATGATAGAGCAGGTCGGTGAGGGTCGCGTATTCCCTGGTGAGGCGGAGTTCCTGGATCTCGACCTGGTCGAAGACCCGCGCGGCAACGGCGGCCAACTCCTCCTGGGCAAGAAAACGGCTGGCCGGGGCATGGACGCTCCCGCCGAAGACCTGGCGCAGTCCCTCTTCCAGTTCGTGGAGGGTCTCGCGACCAAAAAGCGAGCCCCAGAAGAATCCCGAGGGGCGCAGCAGGGTGCGCACCCCTTGTAACGCGCGCTCCAACTCCTCGAACCACTGCAGGGTGGCGTTGGCGGTAATGCAATCGAAACGGCCGCGACCGGCAGCGAGAAAAGGCTCGGCATCGGCGCAGAGGAAATCGACCTGCCCCCTTCCTGCCACCTTCTGGCGTGCCTGGGCCAGCATGGCCGGCGAGAAATCAAGCGCCGTCAGCCGGGCGGCCGGGAATTTGCCGAGCAGCCGGAGCGTATAGTTGCCGGTACCGCAGCCAAGCTCCAGGATCGCGCCGACCTGGGGGGCGGCCGCAAGCCCCTCGGCCAGAAGCGCGGCCACCTCGGCCTGCACGTCGGCATGGGCATCATAGGTGGCCGCGGCCTTGGTAAATCGCTGGCGGATGACGCGCTTGCGCTGGTCGCCGGGCCGTGCCCCTGCCGCCTCCAGAAAAAGGGGATGGCCGCCATGGTCAAAGGTCACCAGCTGCGCGCCGCTGAGCGTAAGCCGTTCGCCGATGGGCGCGATCACATCGCGCCGGCCATGGCAGCAGATGGTCTCGCAGGGCGCTCGTTCCGGCGCGGCAAACTCCGCGAGGAAGCGCAACCCTTCCCGCAGGGGTGCCGGCTCGGCAAGGCCGAGATAATACGGCTCCAATTCGGCCACGAAGCGCTGGTAGGCCGCCTTGTAACCGAGGAAACACTTCCGGTAGAAGGAGGTGAGCAAGGCGGGAGGATCCGCCATCAGCTGCCGCTCCAGGGCCGCGATTTCCGCGGGCGGCCACTGCTGCCGGGCCCCGTGCAGGGTCAGCGAAGCCACCTGCGCCGGATAGCGACAAGCAAACTCCAGGGCGCAATAGCCGCCCAGGGACCAGCCCACCAAGTCGACCGCCTGGATGCCGTGGGCCAGCAGCCACACGTGGAGCTGGTCGGCAAAGGCATGGGGCGCCACCAGCCCCAACGGCGCCAGCCAAGGCAGCTCCGGGGCCAGTTCCAACACCCGGCCGTCGAATCCCCAGCCGGGAATGAAAAAGACCGGTCGGGCCGGCAGGGGGCCGGCGGGTTGATATATCTGGAGTTCCTGCACCTGCACCATCCTTCCCTTCCCGGCCACAACGGCCCGGCCATTTCCCAGCACCAGTGGCCGCTATCCGTCACGTGCTCGCCGCGGCCAAGGCCGCATTGTAAACCAACAAGGAAAGAATACGCCAGCCCAATCCCCAAAGGGGACGTGGTGTTCGGATTCCCCGGCCGTCCGGCGCCGGGAACCGCGACGCGGCAAGAGCCCCGCGATCTCAGTGGCGGAAGCGCCCCTGATGGGCGAGATACCATTGATAGGTGGAGGCAATGCCCTCCCGGAGACCGATCCTGGCCTGCCAACCCAGGCTCTGCAGGCGGGAGACATCGAGCAGCTTGCGTGGGGTGCCGTCCGGCTTGGTGGTATCGAAGACGACCCTGCCCGCAAAACCCACTACCTCCTGCACCAGTTGGGCAAGTTCGGCAATGGTCACGTCCTCTCCCACCCCGACGTTGACGATCTCCTCTCCGTCATAACGCTCCATCAAGAACAGGGCGGCATCGGCCAGGTCATCCACGTGCAGGAACTCGCGGCGCGGGGTCCCGGTGCCCCAGACCACCACCTCGCCCGCCCCCTGCTCCTTGCCCTCGTGGAACTTGCGGATCAGGGCCGGCAGGACGTGGGAGTTGGCCAGATGAAAATTATCCTCCGGGCCATAGAGATTGGTGGGCATGAGGGAGATGGCGTTGAAGCCGTACTGGCGGCGATAGGCCTGGCAGAGCTTGATGCCGGCGATCTTGGCCACCGCATACCACTCGTTGGTGGGCTCGAGCGGCCCGGTGAGCAGGCAGCTTTCCGGCATGGGCTGCGGCGCGAATTTGGGATAGATGCAGGAGGAACCCAGGAAGAGCAGCTTCTTGACGCCATGGCGATAGGCGGCATCGATGACATTGAGTTCGATGGCCAGGTTGTCGCGGATGAAATCGGCCGGGTAGGTGTCGTTGGCCTGGATGCCGCCCACCTTGGCCGCCGCCAGAAAGACATACTCCGGTCGTTCTTGGGCAAAGAAGGCGCGCACCGCCGGCTGGTCGGTGAGATCGAGCTCGGTGTGGGTGCGACAGAGGAGATTCCCATACCCCGCCGCCGTGAGCCGACGATGGATCGCCGCGCCCACCAAGCCGCGGTGGCCGGCCAGGTAAAGCCGGGCGTCCTTATTCATGGTAGTTGAAGGTCTTGAAGCCCTTGCCCCGGCACAGGGCATCGCGCTGGGCAGCGTTGAGATCCTCCTCCACCATCTCCTCCACCAAGGCACCGAAACCCACCTCCGGCACCCAGCCAAGCTTTTCCTTGGCCTTGGTCGGATCGCCGAGCAGGGTTTCCACCTCGGTGGGCCGGAAATAGCGGGGATCAACCTTGACAATCACCGCCCCGGGCTTGGGCATCTTCGCCCCATCAAGCCCTTTGGCGCCCGCCTCCACCGATTCGACCACGCCGATCTCTTCCACCCCGGTGCCCTGCCAGCGCAACCGGATCCCCAAGTTGCCAAAGGCGTGATCGCAGAACGTCCGCACCGAATGCTGCTCGCCGGTGGCGATCACATAATCCTCCGGCTCCGGCTGCTGCAGCATGAGCCACTGCATGCGCACGTAATCCCGGGCATGGCCCCAATCGCGTTTGGCATTGAGGTTGCCGAGATAGACACACTCCTGTAACCCCAAGGCAATGCGGGCGGCGGCGCGGGTGATCTTGCGGGTGACAAAGGTCTCGCCGCGCACCGGCGACTCGTGGTTGAAGAGGATGCCGTTGCAGGCAAAAAGGCCGTACGCTTCGCGATAGTTGACACAGATCCAGTAGGAATAGAGCTTGGCCACCGCGTAGGGCGACCGCGGGTAAAAGGGGGTCTTCTCGGTCTGCGGCGTCTCCTGGACCTTGCCGAAGAGTTCCGAGGTGGAGGCCTGGTAGAACTTGGTCTTCTTGGTGAGCCCGAGGATGCGGATCGCCTCCAGCACCCGCAGGGTACCCAGGGCATCAGCATTGGCGGTGTATTCCGGGGTCTCGAAGGAAACCTGCACATGGCTTTGGGCCGCGAGGTTGTAAATCTCGTCCGGCTGCACCTGCTGGATGATGCGGATCAGATTGGTGGCGTCGGTGAGATCGCCGTAATGGAGCACGAACTTCTGCTCCAGTTCGTGGGGATCCTGGTAGAGGTGGTCGATGCGGTCGGTGTTAAAAAGCGAGGCCCGGCGCTTGATGCCGTGCACCTCATAGCCCTTGGCCAGCAGGAATTCGGCGAGATAGGCGCCGTCCTGGCCGGTCACGCCGGTGATCAATGCGACTTTTTTCATGGTCCTTTCTTACCCTTCTGTCTGTTCGCGGCCGTACACATCATCGAACCGCTCGATGTCGTCCTCGCCGAGGTAGCTGCCCGACTGCACCTCCACCATCTCCAGCGGAATGTTGCCGGGATTCTTCAGCCGATGCATGACGCCAACCGGGATGTAGGTCGATTCGTTCTCGGCCACTAAAAAGGTGCGCTCGCCGTTGGTCACCTCGGCGGTACCCTTGACCACCACCCAGTGCTCGGCCCGGTGGTAATGGCGCTGCAACGAGAGGCTGGCCCCGGGTTTGACCTCGATGCGCTTCACCTGGAAGCGTTCACCGCAATCGATACACTCGTAAGAGCCCCACGGCCGATAGACCCGACGGTGGAGCTCCGCCTCGCTGCGTTTTTCCGCCTTCAATTGCTGGACAATGGCCTTGACCTCCTGGGCCTTGTCCTTATGGGCCACCAGCACCGCGTCGGCGGTTTCGATCACCACCTGGTCATGCACGCCGATCATGGCCACCAGGCGGTCGGCGGCATGGACATAGCAATCGTGAACCTCGCGCGCCAGCACGTTGCCCTGGAGGATATTGCCGTTGGCATCACGGTTGCCGATCTCCCAAAGGGCCGACCAGGAGCCCACATCACTCCAGCCGCACTCCAGCGGAATCACCGTGGCCGACTGGGTTCGCTCCATAACCGCATAATCCAAGGACTTGGCCGGGCAGCGGGCAAACTCCTCCTTGCCCAGACGGATGAAATCAAGATCCCGGTGCCGGGCCGCATGGGCCGCCTTGACGCAACTGGCCATTTCCGGCTCGAGTTGGGCGAGTTCCGTCAGCAAACGGGAGGCGCGGAAGAGGAACATGCCGCTATTCCACAAATAGCCTTCGGCCACGTAACGCTCCGCCGTAGACACATCCGGCTTTTCGACGAAACGGGCCACCCGGAATCCCCCTGCCAGGTCCCCCTGCGTCAGTTGTTCGCCCTTCTGAATATAGCCGTAGCCGGTTTCCGGCCGACCCGGGACAATGCCGAAGGTGACAAAGTGGTCGTTTGCTGCCAGCGGCTCACCTTCCTCCACCGCCGCGGCAAAGGCGGCAGGCGCGGCAATCACATGATCAGCCGGCAGCACCAAAAGGAGGGGGTCCTCCCCGCCGGCCATGGCCTCCATGGCGGCCGCCGCCACCGCCGGCGCGGTATCGCGGCCCATCGGTTCGATCAGCACCGTGGCGCTCTCCCCCATCTCCCGCAACTGCTCGGCCACCATGAAGCGGTGATCTTCGGTGCAGACCACGATGGGGTCACTGGTCCCGCCAACCTGGCGCGTCCGCGCCACCGTCTCCTGCAACATGGTCTTATCGCCAGTGAGCGGCAACAGCTGTTTCGGATACAGCGTGCGGGAGAGCGGCCAGAGCCTGGTGCCGGAACCACCGGCCAAAACGACAGGGATGATCATGCGAATCACTCCGAACAAAACGGGACTAACGCGACAAGCCCTCTTTTGGTAGCCAATTGCCGGGGAAAATGCCCCTCCAAGGGGGGAAAATCGAACCGGCGAGACGCCGCACTCCGCTCAACGATCCCGGCACCGTCACGACGACTCGGCAACCCGCTAGGAAAGGATATGCGCCTTGAACCACCCCCAGAGGTCAAGGCTGCGTTGCGGGAGCAAATCAAGGCCCGGGACGGACTTCGACAGGTAGACCAGGATCAACCCGGTCAGCAGCGCACAAAGCAAGAACACGGCGAGAAAAATTGTTTTGGCGGTTTTCGCCGTCCGGAGTGCCTTACGGGTGAGCTGCCGTCGTTCGCGGCCAAGCAAAAAAACATAGTAATAGCGCCAGCGCCATAAGCCAAAGGAGCCGCGCAGATCCACCTGGTGGCGGCCACCGCGATGGGCGCCCAGGGCATTTTTAAGACAAAGCAGCTGTTCCTCGGAAAGCGTCTGCCCCACCCTTGCCGGCATCCGGTCAAGCAGCCCCTGGATACAGGGGTCCAACCGGATATCCTTGGCCGCTAATGCATCCGATTCCATGCGGTTCATGCTTCCCTGTGGCACACGGCTCCCCGTCATCTTCCCGATATGACAAGCATCCTCCCGGCTGGCGCGGAAACCGCCACCACCGGCGGACGGCCAGGACTTCGTGCGACCGGCCTATTCCACCGTCACACTCTTGGCCAGATTCCGCGGCTGGTCCACATCGCAGCCGCGGAGATGGGCAATCTCATAGGCCAGCAACTGGAGCGGGATGGTATAGAGGATGGGATTCAGGTCCAGCGGCACCAGCGGCAACTGGAGCACCTGGCCGCCCATGCGGGCCAACCCCTTGTCGCCCTTGCTGCCAATGAGAATCAGCCGGCCGCTCCGGGCCTTGACCTCCTCCACGTTGGAAATCACCTTATCGTACACCCCATCCTTGGGAGCGAGGGCCAGCACCGGCATCTCCTGGTCGATGAGGGCAATGGGCCCGTGCTTCATCTCGCCGGCCGCATACCCCTCGGCATGGATGTAGGAAATCTCCTTGAGTTTAAGCGCCCCCTCGAGGGCAATGGGGAAATTCTCACCGCGGCCAAGATAGAGGAAATCACGGCTCTGGGCGAACTCCCGGGCCAGAACCCCGGTCTCCGTCTGAATTCGGGGCAATTCCTCCTCGAGCAGCGCCGGCAGGTCGACCAACCCCTGGATGAGCTTCTTGCGTTCCTCGGTCTCGACAGTGCCGCGCACCTGGGCCAGATAGAGGGTGAGCAGATAGAGGGCGGTGAGCTGGCAGGTGAAGGCCTTGGTGGAGGCGACGCCGATCTCGGGCCCGGCGTGGGTGTAGATGGTGCCGTGGGCCTCGCGGGTAATGGTGCTGCCCACCACGTTGCAGATGGCGATGATCCGCGCCTTCATCTTTTTGGCCAGGCGGAGTCCCGCCAGCGTGTCCGCTGTCTCGCCGGACTGGGAAATGGGAACCACCATGACCGATTTGTCGAGCAGCAGACGGCGATAGCGGAACTCGGAGGCGATATCCACCTCCACCGGGATGCCGACATATTTTTCCAGCCAGTATTTGGCCACCATGGCCGCATGCCAGGAAGTGCCGCACGCCACCAGCACGATGCGGGAAAGCCCCTTGATCTCCTTGGCGGTGAGGCCGATCTCCGGCAGGGCGATGACGCCATCCTCCGGGTTGACGCGGCCGCGGAAGGTGGAAAGGATCGCCTGGGGCTGCTCGAAGATCTCCTTGAGCATGAAGTGGCGGAAGCCGGCCTTTTCGGCCATGGCCGCGTTCCAGTCGATGGTCCGCACCGCCTTGGCCACCTTGCGGCCAGTGGCGAGCTTCATGACCTCAAAGCCCGTGGTCCGCAGCACCGCCAGCTCCTGGTCCTCCAGAAAGACCACCTCGCGGGTATAGGGCAAGAGCGCCGGGATGTCGGAGGCCATCAGACTCCCGCCTTCCTGCACCCCCAAGACCAGGGGGCTCTGGTTGCGGGCGGCGACGATGATGTCGGGCTGGCCGGCCCACAGCACGCCGATGGCATAGGAGCCTTCCACCCGCTTCAGGGCCTTGCGCACGGCGGCGACCAAGTCGTGGTCGAGATTCGCTTCGATGAGATGGGCGAGCACCTCGGTGTCGGTTTCCGAGGTGAAGGTGTGGCCCTGCTGGCGCAGTTCCTCGCGCAGGGTCTGATAATTCTCGATGATGCCGTTGTGGACCACCACCAGATTACCGGTGCAGTCGCTGTGGGGGTGGGCATTCACTTCGCACGGCGCGCCGTGGGTCGCCCAACGGGTATGGCCGAGGCCGATGTGGCTGGCGGTATCGCGGACCGCATCGAGCTTCTCCTCCAACTGGCCGAGCTTGCCCGGCGCCCGGTGGCGGACAAGCTTCTTGCCCGCCACGTAGACCAGACCGGCGGAGTCATAGCCCCGATATTCGAGCCGCCGCAACCCCTCCAACAGAATGGGCACCACCTTGCGGTGCCCCACATACCCCACGATGCCGCACATGCGTCTTTACCCCTGGCTCCACGCCGCCATGCCCCGGCCTGACACAGGTGGGGCGCAATCAAGCGACACTATACGGGGAGGAAAGCGGTCAGGTCAACAGAAAAGAATGACGACGAAACGATAACCTTCCGTTTTGACAATAAAAGCGATTTCAGCCGGTAAACCCCTGACGCGACCGCCGCACCGCCGCAGGCAGCGCGGCCAGCAGGCCATCCACCTCGGTTTCGACGGTGAAACGGCTCAGGCTGATGCGCAGGGTGCCATGGCGGTAGTCCTCCGGCACCCCCATAGCCAGCAGGACATGGGAGGGGTCCAGATCGCCGCTCTGGCAGGCGGCGTGGGCAGAGACCGCAAAGCCGCGGTCGTCCAAATCCTGAATGAGCTGGGCCGAGGAACAGCCGGCAAAGCTGACGTTCAGGGTGTTGGCCAGGCGCGGACTCTGCCGGCCGTTGATGCGGGCCTCGGGGATCTCGGCCAGGATGAACGCCTCGATCCGGTCCCGCAGTGCCGCCACCCGGCGATGATAGATGGGCAGATGCGCGGTCGCCAGGTCACACGCCTTGCCAAAGCCGACAATCGCCGCCACGTTCTCGGTGCCGGCCCGGCGGCCGTTTTCCTGCCCCGACCCCATGACCAACGGAGTCACCGGCGTCGACCGCCGGACATAGAGGGCGCCGCTGCCCTTGGGGCCATGAAGCTTGTGGCTCGCGATGGTGAGGTAATCCACCGGCAGGGCTGCCAGATCAAGGGACACCTTGCCGGCGGCCTGGATGGCATCGGTATGGAAAAGCACGCCATGCTGCTGGCAGATGCGGCTGATCGCCGCGAGGTCCCACAACACGCCGGTCTCGTTGTTGGCCGCCAACAGGGAGACCAGGGCAGTATCCGGCCGGATGGCGCCGGCCAGCCGGTCGAGGTCCAGGCCGCCCTGAGGGTCAACCGGCAACAGTTCCACCTCGTAGCCAAGGCGCCCCAGAAACCCCAGCGGGGTCAACACCGAGGCATGTTCCACCTGGGAGGAGACAATGTGTTTCTTCGCCGGGTCGGCCATCACCGCGCTCAGGATGGCGGCGTTGTTCGCCTCGCTGCCGCCGCTGTTCAAGACGATCCGATCCGGCGAGCAATTGAGCAGGGCCGCCACCTGGCCGCGGGCCTCCTCCACGCCGGCGCGCGCCCGCTCGCCAAAGCTGTGGTTGCTGGAGGGATTGCCGTAATGGTCAGTCAGGTAGGGCAGCATGGCCTCGCGCACCACCGGATCGAGCGGGGTGGAGGCGTTGTTGTCGAAATAGGCTCGTTTCATTCGCGATGACCAGAATCAGATGGTGAGCATCCGATCCAGTGCCACCCTGGCTCCGGCCGCCACCTCGGCCGGCACGGTGATGCGGTTCACCACTTCGCCCCGCGCCAGGTGGTCGAGCACCCAGAGCAGATACGCCGGCTTGATGCGGTACATGGTGGAGCAGAGGCACTGGAAAGGGGAAAGGGAATGGATTTGTTTGTCGGGCTGCTGGTGTTGCAGCCGGTGGACCAGGTTGATCTCGGTGCCGACCGCCCAAACCGACCCCGCCGGCGAGCCGCTCACCGCCTTGATGATCCCCTCGGTGGAACCATACTGGTCCGCCGCCCGCACCACTTCGTGGCGGCATTCGGGGTGCACGATCACCTTGACGCCCGGCGCCTTGGCCCGCCACATGGCGACGTGCTCGGCCCGGAACTGCATGTGCACGGTACAGTAACCGTTCCAGAGGATGACTTTGGCGCGCCGGAGCTGCTCGGGGCTGTTGCCGCCCAGCTTCTCGCCGCGGTGCCAGAGCACTACCTCGTCCTCGGGGATGCCGAGGGCATGGGCGGAATTGCGGCCCAGATGTTCGTCCGGGAAAAAGAAGACCTTCTCGCCCTGGGCAAGCGCCCAGGTGAGCACCCGCTCGGCATTGGAGGAGGTGCAGACCGAACCGCCGTGGGTCCCGACAAAATCCTTGATCAGGGCCGAGGAATTGACATAGGTCACCGGAATCACCCGGCCCGCGGCGACCGCGGCCAGCTCCTGCCACGCCCATTCCACCTCCTCGCGGCTGGCCATGTCGGCCATCGGGCAGCCGGCCCGCAGGTCGGGCAGGATGACGATCTGATCGGCGGCCGTGAGGATGTCGGCCGATTCGGCCATGAAATGCACGCCGCAAAAGACGATGTACTTGCGGTCATGCGCCTCGGCGGCGAAACGGGCGAGTTTGAGCGAGTCGCCGGTGGCGTCGGCAAACTGGTAGACCGCATCCTGCTGGTAATGATGCCCCAAGATGAGGAGCCGGTCGCCCAATTCCTGTTTGCGTTCAGCGATACGGGCGCACAGCTCCTCTTCCGGCCGCACCAGATACTCGTCACCAATATCCACCTGGGCGGCAAGCGTCATGACAGCATACCTCTTCTCGTTTACTTGCCAGCCCGGACCCAGGCGGCGGTCGGCCCTTTGTCGCCTTCGCCGAGACCGAAATGGACGGCAGCCCCCTCGGCCAACTGCTCCAGGGCGAGGTCCTTCAGGGCGTGTTCATGGAAATAGACCTCTTCGCCATCGGGCGTGACGATAAAACCATACGCCTCTTCCGGAAAGAGCGACTTCACCTTGCCGGCAAGAGACGCCACGCCTCCTTCTTCCGCTACCTTGCCGGTTTGCCGGCGCTTGCGCTGCAATTCCTTGAGCAACAGTCCCAGCGTATCAAAGGCCTCGACCAGGAGCGGCCGCGCCGACTCGCCTTTCCTGGTCACCACCAGGGTCTCGTTGGGAACCGACGCCACCACCCGTACCTCGAACCCTCCGCTCTTGTGGCCGGAGGTCTCCTCAATCGCAACCCGCAGATGATGCACCAGACCGGGATGATGCCGGTCGAGCCGCTCTTTCTCCTCGTTGATCTTTTCCTGCCAGGAATTACGGACGTCTACGTTACGACCTTCAATCTGAAGCTCCATAGTCCCTCCATTGCAGAGTGAATAAACAGCAGCGGCCTTTTGCTGCTGGCACCACGCCTGTTTCTTTATTTTCAATATACCACGCGGCGGCGACCTTACCCACTGGGAAACAGAGTTGCAAGGCAAATTCCCCGCACCTTGGTCGCGCGCGGGAAGCCGCCGGCGGGAAGGCCTTTCGCACCGCCTCGTTAGTTCATTACATAAGCATTTCCCCGGCATGGGGCAACAGGAAAACAGGGGCCTAACCGGCAAAACGACGCTGCACCGCGGCAATCCGCGCCAGGGACTGGGAAACGCGTTCGCCGGCGATTTGCCCCGCCGGCAAGGCGCCGCGGAGGCCATCATAGGCAGCGCGAACCTTGTCGTGGTCGTGGCAGATGAGCAGCATATCGGCCCCGGCCACAAAGGCGGCGAGCGCCGCCGCCGCCACCGACTGGCCATTCTCGATGGCCCCCATCTCCAGGTCGTCGGTGATCACCAGGCCGTCATAACCGAGCTCCGTGCGCAGCAATCCCTGCAGAATGGCGGCCGACAGGGTGGCCGGGGTCTGGCCGTCGAGCCCGGTATAAATGGTATGGGAGGTCATCACTGCCGCCACCCCGGCCTTGCAGGCCGCGGCAAAGGGCGGCAGGTCCAGGCGCCGCAATTCGGCCGCCGGCCGCACCACCACCGGCAACACCTTGTGCGGGTCAAGGGTGGCGGCCCCGAGGCCGGGAAAATGTTTGGCGCAGGCCGCCACCCCCGCCTGTTGCATGGTCTCGATCACCAGCCGCCCCAAGCGGGCCACGGTCGCAGGGTCGCCCCCCAGCACCCGGCGCTCCATGAAGCGCCCTTCGCCAGCCGGGCAGACATCGAGGACCGGCGCCAGATTCATGTTGATCCCCACCTCGCGCAGCTCACGGGCACAGGTGGTGGCATATTCACGCAACGCCGCCTCCGGCTCCGCGCCCTCGGCCAGCGTCCGGGCATCCGGGAACTGGGTAAAGGGCGGCGGCAGCCGCGTGACGGTGCCGCCCTCCTGATCGATGGAAATGAGCGGAGCACCCAGCCCCGCCTCCCGGCATACCGCTGCCAAACCCTGGCAGAGCCCGGCCAGCTGCGCCGAGGTCGCCACATTCCGCTTGAAGAGGATGAAGTGGTTGATACCGCAACGGCGGACAAGATCGCGGGTGGAGTCATCCACCTCAAGGCCGGCGAGCCCCACCATGAAGAGTTGGCCAAGGTTCTCGGTCACCGTATCGCGTGGTGTGGTCATGTGGCGGTCATCTCCGTGATTGATAGGGGGCAGGATCGGGCACGCCGGCCTCGGCAAAGCCCTTGAGGCGCAGCAGACAGGAGTCGCACCGGCCGCAGGCCCGCCCCTCCCGGTCCGGATCGTAGCAGCTGTGGGTCAGGGAATAATCGACCCCCAGGGCCAACCCCTGGCGGATGATCTCCGCCTTGGTCAAGCGCAGCAAGGGGGCATGGATGGTGAAATGACGCCCGCCGCTCACCCCGGCCTTGGTGCCCAGGTTGGCGACCTGCTCGAAGGCCGCGAGGTATTCGGGACGGCAGTCGGGATAGCCGCTGTAGTCCAGGGCGTTCACCCCGATGAAGATGTCGGCCGCGCCCAGCACCTCGGCCCAGGCCACGGCATAGGAGAGGAAGATGGTATTGCGGGCCGGCACGTAGGTGACCGGGATCGCCGCCGCCATCTCGGCCGGTTCCCGCCCCTTGGGCACCGCGAGGTCGGTGGTGAGGGCCGAGCCGCCGATGCGGTCGAGATCGAGGCGCAGAACGAGATGCTCCGTCACCCCAAAGCGGCGGGCCACCGCCTGCGCCTGTGTCAATTCATTGACATGACGCTGGCCATAGCCGAAACTGAGACAGGAGCAGGCATAACCCTCCTGCCGGGCAATGGCCAGCACCGTGGTGGAATCGAGCCCGCCACTCAAGAGAATTACCGCCTTTTTGTCGTGCCCGGTCATGGTCTTTGCCACCTTGTTCCCTTGCGGCGCATTGGCCGCCTCCTCACCACGCCACCGGCAACCGCCGGGCAACCCGAATTTCCTCCGGGGTCACGGTGGCCTGCCAAGCCAGCACCCGCACCCCGGCCTGGGCTGCCTTGGCCAGCATGGCGGCATAGTGCGGGTCGATCCGGGCGGCCGGCGCAAAGGACTCGGCATCGGCCCGCTGCACGCAGAACAGCACCGCTGCCCCATGCCCCTGGGCCGCCAGCGCCATCAATTCTTCCAGGTGCTTGGCACCCCGGGTCGTCACCGCATCCGGAAAGAGGGCCACGCGCCCTTCCGTCAGGGTGCAATTCTTGACTTCCAGATAGACCGTCTGGCCGGCGGCCAGGTCGAGCCGGAAATCCAGGCGGCTGCGGGCCGAGACCCGCACCTCGCTCCGAATCGCCGCAAGCGGCCCGAAATCGTCGATGATCCCCGTCTCCAGCCCTTCGCGCACCAGCCGGTTGGTCAGACTGGTGTTGATGCCGACCCAGCTGCCATCCACCGCAATCATCTCCAGGGTGAGGGGATATTTGCGCGCCGGATTCTCCGCCCGGGAGAGGCGGACCGGGCTGGCCGGGGCGAGGCAGCCGAGCATGCTGCCGGAGTTGGGGCAATGGACGGTGACCACCTGCCCGTCAGCCAACCGGACGTCGGCCAGGAATCGCTTATAACGCCGCACCAGTTCGCCTGGCACCAATCTTTGCTTGAATCGCATCACCCAGCCGATATAGTAAAGAAAAAAGACCCTCAACGTTCCGCCATCATGCCCGAAAAAAGCAAAACCGACAAGCGGGAAGCACGGAAAAAGGCCGTGGCCCTGCGCTACGACCAGGCCAAGGACACCGCCCCCAAGGTGGTGGCCAAGGGGGCCGGACTGCTCGCCGAGCGCCTCATCGCCCTGGCCCAGGAACACCATATCCCCATCCACGAGAACAGCGATCTGACCGAGGTGCTCTCCCGCCTCGACCTCAATGCCGAGATTCCGCCCGCCACCTATGTGCTGGTCGCCGAGATCCTCGCCTTTGTCTACCGGACCAACCAGCGCTTTACCCGCTGATTGCCGCCCTGGCGGCTAGGCAAAATCTACCCACCTGCCGCTGCCCCCTGCGGCCGCCCCCCCGATAATCGCCACCATCCCTTGTCACCGCTGGCCTGAACCGTCCTCGCCAATCTGCGGCACGCCTCTTGCATAATCTTCTCGCAAACAACTAGCGAGAGGGTGCCCCCATGTTCATCCACAACCGGCTGGGAATGGTCGAAAGCGTCGAGACGCTGATCGCCCAGCAACAGCGGCTCAACCAGGTCTCCAACAACCTGGCCAACGCCGACACCGCGGGCTACAAGAAGGAGAGCGTCACCTTTGACGAGATGCTCTACAACGTTACCCGCAACCGTCAACGGGTTGGCAAGGCGCTCAATATTCTGACGAACCAGGAGCAAGGGGTGATGGAACAGACCGGCAATCCGCTGGATGTCGCCATTGCCGGCAACGGTTTCTTCAAGGTCGAGACCCCGCAAGGCATCCGCTACACGCGCGCCGGCAACTTCGAGTTGAGCGCCGACGGCCAGCTCAAGATGCCCAATGGCGCGGTGGTTATCGGCGAGAATGGCCCCATCGTGGTCGACGGCACCAAGAAGGTGACCATCGACCGGGCCGGCCGGATTTCGACCGACGGTCAGGTGGTCAACCGGCTCAGCATCGTCACCTTCGCCGACCTTCGCGACCTGCAGAAGGCGGGAGAAAACCTCTTCCGCCCCAAAGATGCGGCCATCGAGGAGCAGGCCGCATCCGGGGCGGAGGTCAAGCAGGGCTTTATAGAAAAATCAAACGTCAACACCATCGAGGAAATGACGCAACTCATCGATCTCCACCGGGCTTACGAAGGGCAGCAAAAGATGATCAGCGCCCTCGACGATATCAACAATCTGGCCATCAGCCGGGTTGGCATCTTGCCCACCTAATAACGCCACTTAACCTCAAGGGGGTTTTGCCATGATTCGCGCACTTTACTCCGGCCGCACCGGCATGACCGGTCAGCAACTCCAACTCGACACCATCTCCAACAACCTGGCCAACGTCAACACCACCGGCTTCAAGAAAAGCCGCGCCCAGTTCGAGGACCTTTTCTACCAGGAACTGCGGGCCATGGGCACCGAGACCGTGGACGGCGGCCGGGTGCCCTCGGGCATCCAGGTCGGTCTCGGTGTGCAGCCCACCTCGGTGCAGAAGATCTTCACCCAGGGCAGCCTTACCGAGACCGGCAACGATCTCGACTGGGCCATCGAGGGACGCGGCTTTTTCCACATCGTCCGCAACGGCGAGGATTTCTACACCCGCGCCGGCGCCTTTACCCGCGACCAGGACGGCTACATCGTCACCCAGAACGGCGACCGGTTGCAGCCGGAGTTCGCCATCCCGCCCGAGGCGGTCAGCGTCAGCATTGATTCGAGCGGCAAGCTTCAGGCCGTGGACGCCAATCAACAGGTGGTGGCCTCCACCCAGATCACGCTCATTGACT
Source organism: Deltaproteobacteria bacterium (assembly GCA_021802645.1). Lineage (GTDB taxonomy): Bacteria > Desulfobacterota > Desulfobulbia > Desulfobulbales > Desulfurivibrionaceae > JAJZRJ01. The sequence goes on from JAJZRO010000001.1 coordinate 152,410, forward strand.
TCGTCAATCCCGGCGGCCTGCGGGCCGAGGGCGGCAACCTCTTCAAGGAAACCGAGGCCTCCGGCCCCCCGCGCGAAGCCAATCCCGGCGTCGATGGCTTGGGACTCATCGAACAGCGCTACATAGAAGTTTCGAATGTGGATGTGACCGAGGAGCTGGTCAACCTCATCATCACGCAACGTGCCTTCGAGGTGAACTCCAAGAGCGTGCAGACCGCGGACCAGCTCCTGGAAATCGCCAACAATCTGGTCCGGTAGAGGAACACGCTGATGCGCCTGTGGTTCTTGCTCACCGTTCACCTGCTGCTGGCCGGTTGCTTCCTCGGCAACGCGGCCGCGGCACCGGTCTCTGGCCGCCACACCCTGGGGCAGGTGGAGTTCACTCGCCTCTTTCACGAACTCGCCAGCCAGAGCGCGCCCTGGCCGCCCGAGGATCTCGTGGTCCGCCGGGTGGAGGCCCAACCGGCCACCATTTCGCTCAGCAGCGACAAGTACACCTTTGCCGTGGTGGACCAGCCGCCGGCCATCCGCCTCGGCAAAAATGCATTGACCATTGCCTTCCTGGTCAACGGCAAGGAGGAGGGTCGGGTCCGATTGGACGGCGACCTCCTGCTCTACGGCACCGTGCTCTGTACCGCCAGAAAGCTCGATCGCCACCACCCGCTCGTCGCCGGCGACCTCGTCGCGGTGCGGCGCGACCTTGGCAATCTCGACCCGGCGGTCCTGCGCCGCCCGGAAGAGGCGGTCGGCAAAGAACTCAAGAGCGCCCTGCCGGCGGGCGCCATTCTTTACAGCCAGCAACTGGAAAGCCCGCTGGTGATCAAACGCGGCGACCGCATAACCATCATGGCCAAGACCGACCAGATCCAGGTGACGGTGCCGGGCACGGCGCAGGAGAATGGCGCGGCCGGTGACGTCATCCGGGTGAAAAACCTCATGAGCCGCAAACAGATTTCCGCCCGGGTACTCGACAAGGGGCTGGTGGAGACGGAATTTTAAGAAAAGGAGAACGAGACATGTCCAGAGTCACCGCATCGTTCCTCGGGTTCTGCCTGGTTGCCATCACGGGCTGCGCCACGACCGGGCCGCAAGCCACCGCGCTGCCGGAACGCTATACCCTGCCGGAAGTAGGCCAGAAACAGACCGCCCAGCCTGAGGGCACCATCTACCGCAACGCCGGCGGGCTTGATCTCTACAAAGACACCAGGGCCAGCGCGGTGGGCGACCTCATCCTGGTCCGCATCGTTGAAACCGCCAACGGGGTCAAGCAGGCCAACACCAAGGTCCAACGCACCTCCACCACCACCGGCGGCGTCTCCGCCTTCTTCGGTTTTGAAAAATGGCTGGCAGACCACAACCACCGTTTCACCCCGAGCGCGGTCGAACTCGACTCCAACCTGACCAACGACTTTGACGGCAAGGCCAAGACCGACCGCAAGGACAACGTCACCGCCACCATCTCCGCCCGGGTCATCGACAAGACCATGGACGGCAACCTCGTCATCCGCGGCTATCAGGAGATTCGCCTGAACGCCGAAACCCAGTTCCTGATTCTCTCGGGCATCATCCGCCCCAGTGACATCGCGGCGGACAATTCGGTGCTCTCCTCGCGGATTGCCGACGCCCGCATCGAGTACAGCGGCAAAGGACCGGTCAGCGACAAACAGCAGCCAGGCTGGCTCGCCCGCGCCCTTGACGTCATCTGGCCGTTCTGAGGCCGGCCGACGAAACCGCGCCCCGCAGGAGGGAAAAATCTGCCGGGCAGCATAAGGAGAACCACATGCGCAACTCCGCCGACACCAGGCTGTCTTCCAGCACCACTGCGGGATTCCCCCCTTCAGGGAAACGCATGGCATATCCTTTGCTAACTTGCCCCATCAGAAAACCAACCGGAGAATCAGAGCCCACGATGAAGACCCCGCGCCGCCCCACCCGTTTCGCCGGCTTTGCCTCGCGGCTCGTGCTGCTGCTCCTTGCCATGCTGTGCGTAGCCTCGCCCGCCCTGGCCGCCCGGATCAAGGATCTCGCCGCGGTCAAGGGGGTGCGCGACAACCAGTTGGTGGGCTACGGCATCGTCGTTGGCCTCAATGGCACCGGCGACGGCAAGAACGCCACCTTCACCACCAACGGACTGGCCAACCTCATGCGCAACATGGGCGTCAAGATCGACCCTCAGGAAATCCGGGTCAAGAATGTCGCCAGCGTCATCGTCACCGCCAAACTGCCGCCTTTTGTCAAGGTAGGCCAGACCATCGACGTTACCCTGTCGTCGGTTGGCGACGCCTCCTCGCTCCAGGGCGGCACCCTGCTGGCGACTCCGCTCAAGGGTCTCGACAACCAGGTGTATGCCCTGGCCCAGGGCGCGCTCAGCATCGGTGGTTTCGAGGTTCCGGGCCCCAGCCAGATCGGTCTCCAGAAGAATCACCTCACCGTCGCCCGCATTCCCGCCGGGGCCACCGTGGAACAGGAGGTGCCGGTTTCTTTTGCCGACAAGAAGAGTATCGCCATCTCTCTCGACTCTCCCGACTTCACCACCATCAACCGGATGGTGAACGCCATCAACCGTGCCTTGGGCGGCAAATATGCCGCGGCCAAGGATGGCGCCACCGTGGAAGTGACGGTGCCGCCACCGTTCAGGACTAAGGAAATCGCCCTGTTGGCGACCATCGAGAATCTGGAGGTCACCCCGGACACCCTGGCCAAGGTCGTGCTCGACGAGCGGACCGGCACCGTGGTGATGGGCGAAAACGTGCGCCTCTCCGCCCTGGCGCTGTCCCATGGCAACCTCAGCCTGCAGATCACCCCCAAACCGCCGACCACGCCGCCGTCGCCGCCGGAGAAGCCGATGGTCAGCGGGGAAAACGGACAGCGGCTGGTGCGCTTCGCCGAAGGGGCCTCGCTGGGTGATGTGGTGCGGGCACTGAACGCCGTCGGGGTCGCCCCCCGCGACCTCATCGCCATTTTCCAGACCATGAAGGCCTCCGGCGCCTTGCAGGCCGACCTTGAGATCATCTAACGGGAAACACACCATGAACCTCCCTGCCACCCCGCCGACAACCACATTCAAGGAAAACGGCACCGCGACCGATACGCTCAAAGAGAAAAAGCTGCGCAAGGCCTGCGCCGATTTCGAGGCGATCATCCTTGAAAAAAGCCTCAGCCTCGCCCGCGAAAGCGTCCCCAAGGGTGGACTCTTCGGTGGTGATTTTGCCGATGGCATGTACTCCTCCATGTTCGACCACGAACTGGCGAGAAAAATGACCCAAGGCAACGGCATGGGCTTTGGCGAACTGCTCTACCGCCAGATAAGCAGCCAGCATCCGATCAAAAAATAGGACCGTCTCCATCATGACCACTGCATCCGCCAGCGCACCGAGCACCATCCCCGCCAGCCTCTTCGAAGTTCTGGAACAGCAGACGAGCCTTTCCCAGGAGATGCTCGCCCTGCTGGAACAGGAACAGGGCGCTCTGACGGCAGTGGACGTCCAAGGCATCGTCGCCCTCTCCCGCCGGAAAGCCAATCTGTTACAACGCATCCAGGCCACCGACAGCCACGTCCAGGAAATCGTCAACCAACTCCTGCTGGCCAACGGTCAAAGCGCAAAGGCCACCCTTGGCAACCTCATCCATCAGATGGCGCCCTCCGCGGAGCGCGACCAGTTGAGCGAACTCCGCCGGCGCCTGCTCGCCCTGCGCGAGGCTATCCTTACCAAAAACCTCGTCAACAAGCATTTTGCCGAGGACACCGGCAACTACCTCCGGGACGCCATCACGCTCATCACCAACTCGGTGGCCGAGAATTACGATTCCTACCACCGGAACGGCGGCAAGCCGGGAAAACGGCCGCCCTCCGCCAACCGCCCCTCGTTGATCAGCAGGGAGGTATGACCCTATGTCCGGCATCGCGCAAATACTGAGTATCGCCAAGGAGGCCCTGCTCGCCCAACAGCTTGCCATGCAGGTTGGGTCCAATAACGTGGCCAACGTGAACACCGACGGCTACAGCCGGCAGTCCCTCGAACTGGCGCCCAACCAGGCGACCCCTACCGCCGCAGGCAGCCTCGGCGGTGGCGTGCACGGCGACTCCATCACCCGCGCCTACGATCAGTTCATGGTGGCGCGCATCAACAGGCAGGAATCCCAACTCGGCAACCTCCAGGCCCAACAGCAGACCCTCAAGGTGATCGGCGCCACCTTCAACGAGGCACAGGGGCTTGGCTTAAACGACCTTCTGAGCAAATTCTGGAGTTCCTGGCAGGACCTGGCCAACAACCCGGAAGACCTGGCGACCCGCCAGGCGGTCGTGCAGGCAGGGCAGCTGCTGGTCGATCAGTTCCATACCATGAACAGCGAGATCATCAGCACCCGGCAGGACATCAGCAACAACCTGGATACCGCGGTTTCGGATGTCAACTCGCTCACCAGCCAGATCGCCGCCTTGAACGTCCAGATCGGCGCTGCCGAGGGTCCCAAAACCCCGGCCAATGACCTGCGCGACCGCCGGGATCAACTGGTCAAGCAGCTTTCCGGCCTCCTCAACATTAATTATTTCGAAGACAAAAACGGCAGCTACACCATCATGATGGCCGATGGCCACACGTTGGTGGAAGGCGACGAGTCGTGGCAGGTGGACTGGAACAACAATCAGCTTTACTGGGTCAACCGGGACATCAACGGCAACGAGACAAAGCAGGCCGTCGGCTCCGGCGCGGAATTGGGCGGCAAGATCGGCGGCTGGCTCGAAACCGGCAACCAACTGGCCGACAACAACCCGGACAATTTTACCGGCCGTCTTGATGCGCTCGCCAATTCGCTGATCCGCGTCTTGAATCAGCAGCACACCCAGGGTGTTGGCCTTGCAAGCTTCACCGCCGCCCTGACCGGCGCCGAAACCGCCAAAAACACCGCGGTGCTGACCGGCACCGTCAACGCCGCCACCGCCACGAGTCCCATCCCCGCCGGCACCATCACCATCAACGACCGCACCGTCGGCACGATTGCCGGCGGCACGGCCGTAAACGGGTTGGCCATGACCAAGGCCGCCAACGCGGTGGATGCCATTAACAACGCCATCACCGGCGCCACCGCCAAGCTGACCACCTTGGTGGCGGGGAGTGCGGTCAATCCGGCCGGCCTCGCCAACGGCAACCAACTCAGCTTCACCATCAACGGTGTGACGGTGAACTACACCTTCAGCACCCCTGGGCCGCCCGACGACACCAACCCGGCCACCTTCGCCACCGATCTGACCACCGCCATCAATACCGCGATCACGGCCTACAACGCCGCACCAACCACAACCAATCCGGTAACCATCCAGGCCGCGGTCGGCGACGGCACCAACGGCGGGGTGCTCAATTCCCTCGTCCTCAAAAACACGAACCCTGGTGATGCATCCGATATCGTCATTGCCAACCTCACCTCAACGCCAGCCGGCGTTGAGGGCGCGGCCGGGCTCACCGCCGGTACCTATTCCGCCGACGCCACCCACAACACGGGCCAGGTCACCCTCTTCACGACCGCCACCATCAATGTCTCCGCCGGCCATGATGACACCTACCTCGCCCAGCTTGGCCTCGACAGCACCCACATCCCGGGCGACACCATTGCCAACGACGGCAAATTCTCCTATACCCCCAGCGCCAGCGATCCGGTACTGCTCCAGGGCTATGCCTATGCCAACGAGCTGGCAACCGACGGCGGCAGCTTCAACATCTGGCTCTACAACAGCGATGGCTCGCTGGCGCGCTCGCAACCGGTCACGGTCTCCACCGACCGGCTGTATACCCTCCAGGATACGGTCAACGCCATCAACACCGCGGTGACCAACGCCGGTGGCAGCGGCTGGCTCACCGCCTCCATCGACCAGAACCACATCAAGTTGACCCCGGACAGCAGCCACGCCTTTGCCTTTGCCAACGACACCTCGAATTTCCTCCAGGTGGCAGGGCTCAACACCTTCTTTTCCGGCAACAACGCCGCCTCCATCGCCATCAACGGCACCGTGGCCAACGATCTCAGCAATCTCGCCGCCGCCACCGTCGGCACCAACGGCGAGATCTTCAAGGGCGACAACACCAACGCCCTCACCACCGCCAACATCGCCAACCGGGACGACATCAAATTCACCGGCGCCGCCACGGCCAATTCCCTGAGCGGCTTTTATGGCTCCCTGATCGGTGACATCGGCAGCCAGAGCAGCACCCTCGACCGCGACATGGAATTCAGTACCCTTGTCAGCAACCAGTTGAACCAGATGCGGGATTCGGTTTCCGGCGTCTCGCTCGACGAAGAGATGGCCAACCTCATCAAATACCAGCACGCCTACACCGCCGCCTCGAAGCTCATCACCACCTCCGATGAAATGCTGCAAACCCTGCTCAACGCGGTATGATGGGAAAGGAACAAGACCATGCGAGTCACCACACAGTCCACCTACCGAAACACCCTGATCAACCTGGAAAAGATCACCGCGGACATGAGCCGGATCAACGGCCAGATCTCCTCGGGCAAGCAGATGTCCACCATTGCGGATGATCCGGTCAGCCTGGTCAGCACGCTGGGTCTGCACACCAACATCGCGCAGATCGCCCAGTACCAGAAGAATCTGCAGTTCGGCAACACCATGATTACCGCGGCGGAATCGGCCCTGAACAGCATGAAGGATCTGGCCATCCGTGGCAAGGAACTGGCCATTCAGATGGCCAATGGCACCATGACCCAGGCAAACCGGGACAGTGCCGCAGAAGAGGTACGCCATCTCTGGGAAGAGGCGATTTTTCTGGCCAACTCGGAGGTGGGGGGCAAGTATGTTTTCGGCGGCTACCGCACCGCCGGCTATACTGCCGCGGAACCGGCCCCCTTTGTCGCCGACAAGGCGAACGGCTATAGCGTCCAGGGCCAGTCCTTACCCACCGTTGCCGCCGCCACGCTGCCGCAGTACAACCTGAACAACGGCGATCTGACCATCAACGGCATTGCCATCGACAACACGGCCGGCAATGGTTCGGCCACCGCCAAGGTGGCGGCCATCAATGCCAAGAGTACCCAAAGCGGGGTGACGGCGGACTACACCGCCGCCAGTGTCACGGCTGCCGGGGCAACGACCGCCGGCACCATCAACTCCGGCGATCTGGTGATCAACGGGCAGGATATTTTCGACGGGGTCGTCAATCCTGCCGCCGCCGCGATCAGCGCCAGCGATACGGACAACACCCTGATCAATGCGATCAACGCCCACTCGGCGACCACCGGCGTCATCGCCTCCCGGGACGGCAGTGGTATCCTCACCCTGACCGCCGTCGATGGCCGCAACATCGAGATCAACACCTCAGCCAACGGTGGGAGCATCACCCAGCTCAACGGCGCTGCCGCCGCTGACAACGTCTCCTTCGGCACCGTGCAGCTCAAATCAGACCGGCCCTTTACCCTGCAAGCCACTACGGCCGGCTTCCAGGCCCTGGGGCTGACGGCGCCTGCCAGCGGCACCTTGAGCGTGACCACCATCCAGAACCAGACCGGCAATGTCCGCTATGCCGGCGACCGCACCAACAATATCTCGCTCAAGGTCGGGCCCACCAGCAACCTCGAAATCGCCAAGAACGGCATGGACGCCGTGATGAACACCGGCGTCTTCTCCTCGCTCAAGGGGTTGGAAAATGCCCTGCGCGCCCAGAAATACACCACCGTCACCGGCACCCAGGATGCCACCAACGTCAACGCCACCCTGGCCAGCGGCACCACCGGGCTCACGTCGCAAAATGGTCTGAACTTTACCAACGGCACCCTTTCCTTTACGGTGACCGACCAGTCCTCCTACCCGCCCCAGAGCAAAACCATCAACCTAGCGGTGGACACCGCCACGGATACGCCGCAAACCATCGCCGACCGGATCAGTCAGATCCAGGGCCTGAATGCCTCGTGGTCCAGCGACGGCCATCTCACCGTGAAAAGCAACAACCCGGACCGCTTCACCTTCAGCTTCACGGATTCCAGCAACTTCATGGCCATGAATGGCATCACCCAGGACACTATGCAGTTCCAGGCCATCGAGAACTCGATCGGCGATCTGGGAACCCTGCTGGACAACCTGAACAATCAGGTTTCGGACTTCGGCGCCCGCGCCAACCGCATCGATACCCAGAGCGCCCTCTATACCAACCTGAACCTGGCGGCCCAGGAAAACCTTTCCCAGAAAGAGGACACCGACCTGGTCAAGGCCGCCACGGATCTCCAAAACACGCAGACCGCCTATCAGGCGGCCCTGGCGGCCGCGGCCCAGACCATGCAACTCAGCCTGGTCGATTTTCTCAAGTAAGGCTTGAATATCAGGATCAGCATGAATACGCTGAAGACACCGCATACCGCCAGGGAGGGCGAAAAACATGCTGATCTTATCACGGAAGAATGGCGAAGGGATTGCCATCGGGGACGATATCCAGATCAAAATCCTTGAAATCAAGGGGGGGCAAGTCAAGATCGGCATCGCAGCACCCCATGACGTCACGGTGCATCGCGAAGAAATCTATCTGAAAATCTTAGAGGAAAACCAACGGGCCGCCTTGGATGCCCCGACCGACTTCGCATCTCTCACCAATGCCTTTGCCCAACGCCAGAGGAATTTAGCCCCCGCGGGGGGAGAGCATGCGAAAAGGAAGCGCTGATGTACGCAAATACCGCCGTCCCTTCAACCGACCTGGAAAACACCATGACCCATACCCAGCGCTCAAATCATGAACCGCCGCCAAGGCCACCGCACCTGCTGGCCGTCTCCACCTCACGTTTCGGGGAAATCAAGGTGGAGACGGACAAGATCATCACCATGACCTCGCCCTTTCTGGGGTTCCCGGAGTCCAAGCGCTTCGTCCTCATCCCCCACGGCGAGGAGACGCCCTTTATGTGGCTCCAATCCCTCGACGACGCGCAGTTGGCCTTTGTCGTTATTCCGGCCTTGACCCTGGTGCCGGCGTACCAACCGGAACTGCCGCCGCAAACGAGGCAGGAACTCCAGGCAGGAGCGGCAGACGAACTCAACATCCTCCTGCTGCTGACCATCCCGCCGAACCAGCCGCTGCAAATGACGGCCAACCTGCTTGGCCCTCTGGTGGTCAACCCGGGGAAACGTCTGGCCAAGCAGGTCGTCCTGGACCCGACCAGATGGGATCCCCGCTGGCCGGTCTTCACGGATGACGGGAAATAAGAGAGGAAGTGCGGCAGAGGGGCTGGCCGCTTGTCGAGGGACAGCTTTTGGAAAAACGGGGGGAGACTAATTCACGGACTCGGAGAGCAGGCTGACCAGCATCTTCTCCGCGATCTGGTGGGGATCAACGACATAGTCGCCGTTGTCGATCTTTTCCCTCAGGGCCTGTACCTTATCCGCCCGCACGTCAGGGACCTGCTGTAGGATCGCCTGGGCCTTCTGGACGTCCTGGGTGCCGGCAGACAACTCAACCCGATCCGCGCCCACCAAGGTGGTGCCGCTGGCGGTCGTGGTGGCGGCAACGCCCCCGGCCCGCTTGGTCTGGACCTTGTTGTCCGTCTTGATCTGTGGAAAAAGATTGGTCAATTTCATGCGATTCCCTGCGCGGCATGCCACGCAAAACCTTCCGGCGGCACACACGCTCCTGCCTTTACATAGCATATCGGCGTTAGGAGAACAAACTTAAATATTTTTTGCGCCGGCCGCTCCGCGCGTTGCCAAACCCGGCTCCGGTTGGTAGTATCTGGCCATGCCCAATCCGGAACCGGTCTATCTCATCGATGGCAGCGCCTACATCTACCGTGCCTATCATGCCATTGCCCCCCTCACCAACGCGAGCGGGCTGCCCACCCACGCCATCTACGGTTTCGTCAACATCCTCCGCCGGGTCATCCGGGAAAAGACGCCCCGCTATCTGGCCATCGCCTTCGATGCGCGGGGCCCGAACTTTCGCCACGACCTTTACCGGGAATACAAGGCCCACCGGCCGGCGATGCCCGACGACCTCGCCTGCCAGCTCCCCTACATCAAGGAGATTGTGACGGCCTACAATATCGTGAGCCTCGAACAGGCCGGGGTGGAGGCGGACGATCTCATCGCCTCGGCAGTGACCCGCCTGCAACGCCAGAGCCACCCCATCATCGTGGTCTCCGGCGACAAGGACCTCCTGCAACTGGTGACCGAGCAGGTCACGGTCTGGGACCCCATGAGCGACAAGTTCATGGATCCGGCCGGGGTGGCCAAGAAATACCAGATGGGACCGGAAAAGCTCACCGATCTCTTTGCCCTGATCGGCGACGCCTCGGACAACGTCCCCGGCGTGCCCGGCGTCGGTCCCAAGACCGCGGAAAAGCTGCTCCTCGAACACGGCTCGCTGGAGCACCTCTACGCCCACCTCGATACGGTACCCCAGCAGAAGCTGCGGGAAAAACTCGCCACCCACCGGGACCTCGCCTTCCTCTCCCGGACCCTGATCCAGCTCAAAGACGATCTGCCGGTGCCGGCCACCGCCGCGGCCTATGCCATTCCGGCGCCCAACGAGGAAAAACTGCGCGAACTCTTCACCTTGCTCGGTTTTACCCGGCTCATCAAGAGCGAGTTGTCCAGCGCCAAAGTGGAAAGTGGCGGCTTCCGACTGGTGCAGGAGAAAGAGGAGCTGACCGCCCTGGTCAAGGCCCTGGCCCAGGGGAACACCCTGACCCTGGACACCGAAACCACCTCGCTCGACCCGCTGACCGCCGAGTTGGTCGGCATCTCGCTCTGCACCGGCAGCGACAAGGCCTATTACCTGCCGGTCGGCCACCGCAACGAGGACGGCTCCCGCCAACCGGGGCAACTTGACCGCCATACCGTGCTGGCAACGCTGCGGCCGCTCTTGACCGGCCCCCAGCGCAAACTCGGCCACAACCTCAAGTTCGACTACCAGGTGCTGGCCCACCACGGCCTGGTGCTGACGCCGCCGTTGGCCGACACCATGATCGCCTCCTATCTCCTCGACCCCTCCCGGCGCTCGCACAAGCTCGACGACCTCTGTGAGGAATTCCTGGAACGGCGAACCACCACCTTTGCCGAGGTTACCAAGGGCGACAAGCGCGAGGACGCCTTTGCCTATGTCTCCCTGCCCGCGGCGCGGGACTACTCCTGCGAGGATGTGGCGGTCACCGCCATGCTGTGGGAGAAATTCCAGCCGCAACTGGGGGAATTGGGGCTCCAGGAGCTCTTCAGCGACCTCGAAATGGCCCTGCTGCCCCTCCTCGCCCGCATGGAACAGGTCGGCATCCGGGTAGACCCCAAGCTCCTCGCCGACCTCTCCCGTGAGTTCAGCGCCGAACTCGACCGGCTGGAGAGGAAGATCTATCACCTGGCCGGCGCGGAGTTCAATATCAACTCCCCGCGCCAGTTGGGCGAGATCCTCTTCGAACGGCTCGGGCTGCCCCACGGCAAAAAGACCAAGACCGGCTACTCCACCGACAGCTCGGTCCTGGAGGAGCTGGCCCGGCACCATGACCTGCCGGCCACAGTCATGGCCCATCGCAATCTGACCAAGCTGAAATCCACCTATGTGGACAAGCTCGCCAGCCTGATCCACCCGGAAACCGGCCGCATCCACACCTCTTTCAACCAGACCGTCACCGCCACCGGCAGGCTCAGCAGCAGCAACCCCAATCTCCAGAACATCCCGGTTCGCACCGAGGAAGGCCAGCGGCTTCGGGCGGCCTTCATCCCCGCGCCCGGCCACCTCTTCCTCTCCGCCGACTATTCCCAGATCGACCTCCGGGTGCTGGCCCACTACTCCCAGGACCCGGCCCTGCTCGCCGCCTTCCGCGCCGGCGAGGACGTCCACCGCCGGACCGCGGCCGAGATCTTCCGGGTCAACCCGGCGCTCATCACGAAGGAGATGCGGCGGGTGGCCAAGACCATCAATTTCGGCATCGTCTACGGCATGAGCGCCTTTGGTCTCGCCAGCCAGCTCAACCTGAGCCGCAAGGAGGCCGGGGTCTTCATCGACCGCTACTTCGCGCACTACCAGGGGGTGAAACGCTTCATGGCGGAGATCGTGGCGCAGGCCCGCAAGGACGGCTTTGTCACCACCCTCTTGAACCGCCGCCGGCTGCTGCCGGAGATCAACAGCACCAACAAGATGCGGCGGGAGTTTGCCGAGCGCACCGCCATCAACACCCCGATCCAGGGCACGGCGGCCGACATCATCAAACTGGCCACCCTGGCCTGCGACCGCGAACTGCGAAAGGCCGGCCTCAAGGCCGAGCTGCTCCTGCAGATCCACGACGAACTGGTCTTCGAGGTGCCGAAGCAGGAGGCGGAAAAGACTGCGACCCTGGTGCAGCAGGCCATGGAGGGGGTGCTCCCCCTCGACGTGCCGCTCACCGTGAATCTGGCCACCGGCCACAACCTGGCCGAGGTCTGAGCGGGGCGGGCAAAAGGGGCGGCTTGCGGAAGCCGCCCCCTCTTCCCCTTCCTTTACAGGCTGATCACCGCGCTGTCGCAGGCCAATTCGAACATCTTGACGGCGCTGGCCATCGACGCCCCTTTGATCAGGTCTGCCTCCGTGATCTGGCGTGCCTTGGCGCAGGGGGTGCAGGCGTAGATGGGCACCTCGTACTCCTGGAGGTAAACCAGAAGATCGTCGGCCACGTCGCCGGTCGCGGCCTTGAGATTGTCGGCGATCCCCTTCTTGGCGATATACACCGCGTCATCGAGCAGGAACATGGCCACGTTCTTGCCGTTTTCCTTGGCCACCTTGGCCAGGTGGATGGCCCGGGTGGAACGGTTGGGGTTGTCGGTGCCGCATGAGAGGACGATCAGGACATTGTTGGTCATTGGGAACACTCCTTTGGCATAAAAATTTATGAAGAAGGGATACGAAATGGCTTTGCGCAAACCGCTGGGTACCGAATCCGCAACCGCGCCGATACCACTCTCTTCCTAGCAATGCCATGGTCTCTTGGCAACCTTTTTTACGCGGCCCCTGTCCAACGCCAGCGGATTGAAGCGCAAGCGCCGCTGTTTTCTCCAGCCAACCAACCGCCACAGCGACCTCGGCCCGGCCACGCCCCGAGGTCGCGAGCGCCACCCGCCGTGGCGGGAATTTTCCTTGCGACGGCCTGCGGTTGTTTCCCCCACCGGACGACGACATATTCATTGACGCATCTTTTGATACAATTTAGGATCGTTCACGCTTTGTAGAAAATTTCCGGCGCGATCAGGGGAGGAAGGAGAAAAAGGCATGCTCGAATTTCTGCGCAGAAAGGCCCAGTCGCCATATATCCAGGCCACCATTGTCATCATCATCATTGTTTTCATCTTCTGGCTGCCCAAGATGGGCGGCCGCGGCCCCTCCGATGCCGTCGCCACCGTCAACGGCGAAGCCATCGGACTGCACGAATTCCAAAGGGCTTACGAACAGACGGTAGCCCAGTACCGCGACCAACTGGGGGGGGCGATCCCGCCAGGGCTGCTGGAATCCCTGGGGCTCAAACGGCAGGTGGTGCGGCAGCTCATTGAGGAGCGGCTGGTGTTGCAAGGCGCTGCCGCCGCCGGGATCCGCGCCGGCAAACCGGAGGTGCAGGCGGCTATCCAGCAGATGGAATCCTTCAAGGAACAGGGCATTTTCAATCTGGACCGCTACAAGAAGCTGCTTGCCTCCTCGCGCCTCAGCACCAAGGAGTTTGAAAGAGGGGTCCGTACCGACCTGTTGAAACGCAAGCTCCTGGCCCACCTCGCCCAGTATGCCCATGTCTCGGAAAGCGAGGTGCGGGAACGCTTCGACCGCGCGTACGATACGATGCAGGTCCGCTATACGGTCTTCGACCCGGCGGATTTCACCAAGGCCGTGACCGTCACCGACCAGGCCCTGCAAAAATACTATGAGACCGCCAAGGAACGCTATAAGACCGAGCCCCAGGTGAAGGTGCGGTATCTCTCCTTCCCGCGCGCGGCCGACGACACGGCTGCCGCCTTCAAAAAGGCCAACGAGGCCTATGAGGCGATCATCCTGGCCGGCAGCCTCGACAAGGGGGCAACCGCCAAACAGCTGACTCCGCAGCAGACGGAGTTCTTCTCCCAGACCGCACCGGCCCCGGCGCTGGCCGCCTATCCGGAGGTAGTCAACACCGCCCTCACCCTGAAACAGGGCGAGTTGAGTTCGCTCCTTGAGACCCGCGACGGCTACTTCATTCTGTTCGTGACCGAACGGCGGGAACCGACCATCCCGCCGCTGGCCGAGGTGCGGGACAGGGTGGTGCGCGATTTCACCAACGACAAGGCCAAGGAATTGGCCCGGCAGGCCGCCGAGGCCATGCTCGCCGCGGTCAAGGGCGGTAAGGATTTTGCCGCCGAAGCGGCGGCAGCCAAAAAACCGGTGCGGGAATCAGCCGCCTATTCGCAGGCCACCCTCCAAGCGAGCGATCTTCCCGCCCCGGTCGCCACCGCCGGCCTCGCCCTTTCCGAGAAGAATCCCCTCCCGAACACGGTGCAGGCGGACAATGGCCGTTACTACCTCATCCAGCTCGCGGAACGTCGGCCGGCGTCAGAGGCGCTCTTTGCCGAAAAGCGGCCGGAACTGACCGCGGTACTCCAACAGGAAAAACAACGGCTCCTGCTGAATGCCTGGGTGGAATACCTGGAAGGCCGCGCCAAGATCACCACCAACAGCCAGTATCTATAAAAGCCGGCGTTCACTTCCCGTCTCACGCAGCCGCGCCACCGGAGAAGACGCCGAAAAAGGAGTTTGAACTGTTTGAGGCGAAGCCGAGTTTTCACTCCCGGCGGCCTCGAGGAGCGCAGGGAAGCCCGCAGGGCCAGCAGCGTGGCTTGACCACGCGGCGAGTGCTCGGGTGCCTTCTTTCGCCGCTTCGCTGCTGGTTCGTTTTCTTTGGGCACGCAAAAAAAATGAACGAAGAGTATCGCCCGTTGCCTCCTGCGAATCTCGCGGGAACTCGCTATTTCCCGCCCTTGCCCCACAGCGGATCCTGGCCAAAACGGTCCAGCCACCAATCTTCGCCATCCAGCGGCTGGTCGCTCTCCTCGCGGCAGAGCGGGATGGGGTACTGCTCGCAATGACGCAGCAGGGTCTGGTAGGCCGCGGTGATCTCGTGCATGGCGAGGCGTTCCTCCTCGCCCTGGCTGGCCGTATCCGGATGATGCTCCTTCGACAGCCGGCGATAGGCCTGCTTGATCTCCTTGACCGTGGCCCGGTTGCCGAGCCCCAGCAAATCGCGGGCCGCGGCAAGCTGTTTCCACTGCTCCCGACTCATGATGGCTCCTTCTTCCGCCAGCTCTTCTCCTCATGGCGCATGAGGCGGCCGATGTTGTCGCGATGCTTGAGCCAGATCAGGACCCCAAGCCCAAGGGCCAGCAAGGCCGGGGCCGGGGCCCGGTAGAGCAGCCAGACCAGGCCGGGCATGAAGAGGGCGGCGGTCAGCGAGCCCAACGACACATAGCCCCAGTTGTAAACGACCGCCACGAAAAGGGCGGCGGCGCTCAGGGCGGCCAGCGGCGCCAGATAGAGGAAGATGCCCAGGGCGGTGGCCACCCCCTTGCCCCCCCGGAATTTCAGATAGACCGGGAAAAGGTGCCCGAGGAAGGCGGCGGCGCCGCAGAGCACCACGACCAGATCGCGGCGGGCCGGGTCCGCCACCAGCCAACCAGCGGCCACCATGGGCACTATCCCTTTGACCATGTCGGCCACCAGCGTCACCAGCCCGAGCTTCTTGCCGAGCAGCCGATTCACGTTGGTGGCACCGATGTTGCCGCTGCCGGCAGTCCGCACATCCATACCGGCGAGTTTGCCGACGACCAGCCCGAAGGGTATGGCGCCCAGCAGATAGGCGCCGACGATCAACAGAGCATCCATGTCTCCCATCCTCATTTACACACGTTCAATGGCCAACTTCGGCTCGCTATCATAGCATGTTTGGCGGTACTTGCGTGCCGTTTTTTCCGCTGCGGCGCCGCCCTCGCCCTGCCTCTCCCGGAAAAAACACCCCCCTCCAAAAAAAATCCTGCGACTCCTTGATGTAAGTCAAAGCCGCGACTCGCCTCCTCCTGCTACTGTAGGGCCAACACCAACGGAATCCACGATTCACTTATTCCAATACCAAGGAGGCTTTCTTATGTTCTGTAACCAGTGCGAACAAGCGGCAAAGGGGCAAGGCTGTACCGTCATGGGCGTCTGCGGCAAAAATCCGGAGGTGGCGGCGCTGCAGGATCTGCTGATCCACGCCCTGGAAGGGCTTTCCCTCTACGCCATCGAGGGACGCAAGGTCGGGGTGGTCGATCCGGAGGTCAACCTCTTCACCGCCGAAGGCACCTTCTCCACCCTCACCAACGTCGACTTCGACCCCGACCGCTTTGTGGCGCTCATCAAGCGAGCCGTGGAACTGCGGGAAAGGCTGAAGGCGAAAGTGGCGGCCAAGGGCGGCAAGACCGACTTTACCGAGGCGGCGGCCACCTTTAAGCCCGCGGCCACCGCAGCCGAACTGGCCAAGCAGGGCGAGGCCGTGGGTCTCAAGGCCGACACCTCCGAGAACCCCGACATCCAGTCGCTCAAGCACATCCTGCTCTTCGGCTTGAAGGGCGTGGCCGCCTATGCCGACCATGCCAAGATCCTCGGCCAGGAAGACGACACGATCTATGCCTTCCTCCAGGAAGGATTGGCCAGCCTCCTCCGCCAGGATTTGGGCCTGCAGGAATGGGTAGGGCTGGTCCTGAAGTGCGGCCAAATCAACCTGCGCGCCATGGAGCTGCTCGATGCCGCCAACACCGGCACTTACGGCCATCCGGTGCCCACGGCCGTGCCGCTGGGCGCCAGGAAGGGCAAGGCGATCCTGGTTTCCGGCCACGACCTGAAGGACCTGGAACTGCTCTTAAAGCAGACCGCGGGCAAGGGAATCACCATCTACACCCACGGCGAGATGCTGCCGACCCACGGCTACCCGGCGCTGAAAAAGTACCCCCACTTCCACGGCCATTACGGCACCGCCTGGCAGAACCAGCACAAGGAATTTGCCGCCTTCCCGGGGGCGATCCTGATGACCACCAACTGCATCCAAAAGCCGCAGGACTCCTACAAGGAGAATATCTTCACCACCGGCCTGGTGGGCTGGCCCGGGGTGACCCACGTGGCGGACAACAAGGACTTTACCCCGGTGATCGACCGGGCTCTGGCCCTGCCTGGTTTTGCGGCCGACACCGACCAGGGCGCGGTCATGGTGGGCTTTGCCCGCAACACCGTGATGGGGGTGGCCGGCACCGTGATCGAGGCGGTGAAGAACAAGGCGATCCGCCACTTCTTCCTGGTGGCCGGCTGCGACGGCGCCAAGCCTGGCCGCAACTACTACACCGAGTTCGTCGAGAAGGTGCCGAAGGATTGCGTGGTGCTAACCCTCGCCTGCGGCAAATTCCGCTTCTTCGACAAGCAGCTCGGCGACATCGGCGGCATCCCGCGCCTCCTGGACGTGGGCCAATGCAACGACGCCTACTCGGCGATCCAGATCGCGGTGGCGCTGGCCAAGGCATTCGACTGCGGAGTGAACGACCTGCCGCTCTCGCTGGTTCTTTCCTGGTATGAGCAAAAGGCAGTGGCGATCCTGCTCACCCTGCTTTATCTTGGTATCAAGGACATCCGGTTGGGACCGAGCCTGCCGGCCTTCATCACCCCCAACGTCCTCGACGTGCTGGTGCAGAACTTCGACATCAAGCCGATCACCACGCCGGACGAGGACCTGAAGGCGATCCTCGGATAAAGCAAGCAAATCAGCGGTCAGCGATCAGCCGTCAGCCACGGTTGGTCGCTGACCGCGCGAATCAAGGAAGGGAGCGCCCCATGCAATGTCCCGGCCAAGACAGCCGCTACTGGGATTTTCGCGCCATCTTCGAGGCCCAGTGCCCCAAGTGCGGCCAGAACGTCGAATTTTTCAAGGATGACGCCAGCCGCAAATGCGGCAACTGCGGCACCCGGATGCTCAACCCGGCCAACGACTTCGGCTGCGCCGCCTACTGCCCCTACGCCGAGCAGTGCCTGGGCACCCTGCCGCCCGAGTTGCTGGCCAAGAAAAAGGAGCTCCTGAAGGACCGGGTGGCCATCGAGATGAAGCGCTACTTCGGCGACGACTTTCGCCGCATCGGCCACGCCAGCCGGGTGGCCCGCTACGCCGAGGAGATCGGCAAGGCCGAGGGCAGCAACCCGGCCATCACCCTCATCACCGCCTATCTCCACGACATCGGCATCAAGGAGGCGGAGCGCAAGTTCAACAGCTCGGCAGCCCGCTACCAGCACCAGGAAGGGCCGCCGGTGGCGCGGGAGATCCTCACCAACCTGGGCGCGGACCCCACCCTCATCGAGGAGGTGTGCGACATCATCGGCCACCACCACACCCCGCGGCCGGAAGAGACCGTCAACTTCAAGGTGCTCTACGACGCGGATCTCATCACCAACCTGGAGGAGGAACACCCGGACAAGGCGGTCCACCAGGAGCATTTTAAAAAGATCATCGCCAAGTCCTTTCTCACCAAGAGCGGCGCCGCCCTGGCCCACAAGGTGCTGCTCACCGGCGACGCCCGGTAACACGACGGTGCCAGGAGGAGTTTATTGATGAAGGTAAAACGCAAGATCATTAAAATCGACGAGGCCCTGTGCAACGGCTGCGGCCAGTGCGTGCCCAACTGCGCCGAAGGGGCACTCACCATCGTCGACGGCAAGGCGAGACTGCTGGCGGAGAAATACTGCGACGGCCTCGGCGCCTGTCTCGGTAATTGCCCCACCGGCGCACTCACCATCATCGAACGCGAGGCCGAGGACTTCGACGAGGAGGCGGTGGAGGAATTGCTGCGGGAAAAGGAAGAGCAGGAAGAGGCCGTGGCTCCCATGGCCTGCGGCTGCCCCTCCTCGCGGCTTCAGGTCTTTCAGCCGGCGGCCACGCCCTGCCAGGCGGCAAACCAGCCACAAAACCTGGCCCACCTTGGGGAAGCCGGCTCGGCCCTCACCCACTGGCCGGTGCAGATCCGCCTGGTGCCGGCCACGGCACCCTTCCTCAAGAATGCCGATCTACTGGTGGCCGCCGACTGCACGCCGCTCGCCTACCCGCACTTCCACCGGGATCTGCTGGCCGGTCGCGTGGTGATGATGGGCTGCCCCAAGTTCGACGAGACCGACAGCTATGTGCAGAAGTTTGCCGAGATCTTTGCCACCGCCCAGCTCCGGAGCATCACCGTGGCGATCATGGAGGTGCCCTGCTGCGCCAACATGCGGGCCATCATCCGCCGCGCCATGGAACAGGCCGGCCGCGAAATCCCGGTTACCGAGCTTGTCATCAGCGCCCGCGGCGAGATCCTCCGCCAGGGCGTCATGGCAGCCTAATCCCCTCTTTGCCACTTCGGCAAAATGGGGTGCAGACGGCGTGACGCTGCGCCCCATTTTGCCCTTTTGTTTTCCGGCAGAACGGTGTACAAAACATGCATTGAACCACCAAGGTGATGCCACACGGTGACACCACCGGGAAAACTCACCGCCCGTTAAGGAGCCCCTGCATGAACGCACACCCCAACACCATCCGTCATCGCTATCCCTTGCTTTGTTCGTTGTTCCTGCTGTTGAGCCTGCTGCTGAGCGTCCCGGCCCAGGCCGCCACGCCTGTTCCCCATTTTGCGCTGTCCTCGGTTACCGACGGCAAGACCATCGACACCAACGCCTTCCGGGGCAAGGCCATGTTGATCAACTTCTGGGCGACCTGGTGCCCGCCCTGCCGCAAGGAAATCCCCTCGCTCATCGCGTTGCAGGAAAAATACAGCGCCAAGGGCTTCACCGTTATCGGCCTTTCCACCGACGAAGGCGGCTCTTCGCTGGTGGCCAAATTCGTCCAGAAGATGGGCATCAACTACCCGGTGGCCATCTCCGACAACGCCACGCCACGCAATTTCGGCAACATCCTCGGAATCCCCACCTCATTCCTGGTGGACAAGGAGGGCAACGTCCGCAAACGGTATGACGGGTATGTGGATCACGAGACGCTGGAACGGGATTTGCTCCAGATCCTGAAATAACACTGCGTGGTATGGCGCAACTACACGTCGTTTTTTCATATTGACAACTCGTTTAGATTGCGTAATATCAACCGCAAATTTGTGGCATTGAGGGTGAATGGTTCACCCGCGAATTAAGAACATATCTATTCAAGGAGAGAAGGCAATGAGCAAGAAACTCGTATCGATCGCCCTGGCTATGGCTTTTGTCGCAACCGCCGCCGTGGCAGCGTCCTACGCTGCCGACTGCACCGGTACCGTAACCGCCGTTGAGGGCACCTCCGCCACCGTAAAGTGCGATGACGGCAAGGAAGTAAAGGCCACCGGCGCTGCCAAGGTTGGCGAGAAGGTTACCGTCAAGGGCGACAAGATCGAGGCCGCCAAGAAGGCCAAGAAGAAGATCGAAGGTTGCTAATCCCTTCGATTTACGCCTTGCAGACCGTAAAGAACCGTCCGGCCGCTGCCGGACGGTTCTTTTTTTTGTTGCAATTGCCTCTGGACCACGCTCCACGCCGCGCCGCCGCTCAAGGCTAGTCGATCCAACGCGTATACGCCGCCATGAACCTTCTCCAAGCCAGCCTGCCGCCTGGAATGAGCTCCGTATGAATCCCACCGAACTGCCGGAAAAACAATTCAAGCTCTATCGGGAGATCCTGAAACGTTACCAGGTCTCCTTTACTCCGGTCACGGTTCGCGGTCATCACCTGGAAATCCTCCAGGTGGACGACATCGAGCCGCTGCTGGCCGGCAAGGACCCCTTCAAGGACGTGGAGAGTTTTCCCTTCTGGGTCAAGTTGTGGGAGGCCTCGCTGGCCCTGGCCGACCTCATGGCCTCGCTGCCGCCCAAGCCCGGCCAGACTCTGCTCGAACTAGGGGCGGGACTTGCCGCCCCGGGGCTGGCCGCGGCGGCCGCCGGCTATGAAGTCACCCTGAGCGACTACGAGCAGTACATTCTCAACTTCCAGAAGGTCAACGCCGCGGCCAGCAAGGTCGAGGAACGGGTGCACCACATCCTCCTCGATTGGCTCAAACCACCCAAGGAACTGCCGCAGTACGACACCATCATCGGGGCCGAGATCCTCTTCCGCGAGACCTTCTTCGAACCCCTCCTCACCATCTTCCGCCAGTACCTGAAGCCTGACGGCGTCATCTACCTGGCCCACGACGTCCGGCGCAAGAGTTTGCCCAAATTCCTGATCCAGGCGGAAAAGCACTTCGTGGTGGCAGTGAGCAAGCGCACCCTGCGCACCGAAGATAAGGAACTCACCATTATCGTCAACCGCCTTACCCCACGTCGCTAAGGGAGGCGCGCCATGCGCTACGACGAGATCGACTGGAACGGACTCTGGCAGGAGGCGCGTCGCGCCAAATCATGGCAGAAGAAGGGCCGCACCGCCTGGGACCAGCGGGCCGCGGGATTCGCCGCCCGCAACATCGACTCGCCCTATGTGACGCAGTTTCTCGGCAAGATCCCCCTGGACCGCAACTGGAGCGTCCTCGATGTGGGCTGCGGCCCCGGTACCCTCTCCCTGCCGTTGGCGCATGAGGTGCGGCGGGTGACGGCCCTCGATTTTTCCGCCGCCATGCTGGCGGAGTTGCGGCAGCGGGCCGAAACCATGGGGATCGAAAACCTGACCGCCATCCAGGCCGCCTGGGAGGACGACTGGGAGGCGCTCCGTATCGCGCCCCACGACGTGGCCATTGCCTCGCGCTCCCTCTCGGTGGACGATCTCGAAGGCGCGTTGACCAAGCTCGACTGCTGGGGTACCAAGGCGGTCTACATTACCGACCGGGTGGGGGCCGGCCCCTTTGACCCGGACCTCTTCGCCGTCCTCGGCCGTCCCTTTGCTCCGGGGCCGGACTACATCTACACCGTGAACCTGCTCTACACCATGGGCATCCGTGCCCACGTCGACTTCATCACCCTGGACCAGACCCGGCGCTATGAGTCGCCGCAAGAGGCGATCCAGTCCCATGCCTGGATGGTGGACAACCTCACCCCGGAGGAAACGGAACGGCTCACCGAATACGTCGAGAATCGGCTGCGCCGTGCGCCGGAGGGCGGCTGGGAATTCCGGCGCCGGGTGGCTCCCCAGTGGGCGCTCATCTGGTGGCGCAAGGACGGGGAGCGGTGAGCCACCAGCCGGCCTACGATGTCATCGTCATCGGCGCGGGCCATGCCGGCTGCGAGGCGGCCCTGGCCGCCGCCCGCATGGGTTGCCGCACTGCGGTGCTGGTGATGAACGCCGACTCCATCGGCGCCATGAGCTGCAATCCGGCCATCGGCGGCCTGGCCAAGGGGCATCTGGTCAAGGAGATCGACGCCCTGGGCGGCGAGATGGCCAAAAACATCGATGCCACCGCCATCCAGTTCCGCCGCCTCAATACGAGCAAGGGGCCGGCGGTATGGTCCTCCCGCGCCCAGGCCGACCGCCTGCTTTACCGGCTGCGGATGAAGTCGGTGCTCGAACGCCAACCGAACCTCGACCTCCGCCAGGGGGTGGCGGACCGGCTGCTCATCAAAAACAACAGGGTGGCAGGGGTCATCACCTCGCTCGATGAGGAACTCAGCAGCCGGGCGGTGGTGATCGCCACCGGCACCTTTTTAAACGGCCTCATCCACATCGGCCTCAAGAGCTTCCCGGCCGGCCGCATGGGCGACGCACCCTCGCTCAGGCTGCCCGAACACCTGCGAGAGCTCGGGTTTGCCATGGGCCGGCTCAAGACCGGGACCACCCCGCGCCTGGACGGCACCACCATCGACTATTCCGAACTGGAGGCGCAGCCGAGCGACACGCCGCCGCACCTCTTCTCCTTTGCCAACGTGGGCAACGCGCCGCCCCTGCCCCAGCGGCCCTGCCACATCACCTACACCAATAGCGCCACCCACGAAATCATCCGGGCCGGCACCGACCGCTCGCCCATGTTCACCGGGATCATCGAGGGGGTAGGCGCCCGCTACTGCCCCTCCATCGAGGACAAGATCATGCGCTTCCCGGACAAGGAACGCCACCAGGTCTTCCTCGAACCCGAGGGGCTCGACACGGTGGAGGTCTACCCCAACGGCTTGCCCACCAGCCTGCCGGTGGATGTCCAGGACGCCATGCTCCGTAGCATCAAGGGACTCGAAAACGTCCGGGTGATCCGGCCCGGCTATGCCATTGAGTACGACTACGTCGATCCGCTGGAGCTCGCCCCCAGCCTTGAGACCAAGCGGGTTCCCGGCCTCTTCCTCGCCGGCCAGATCAACGGGACCTCGGGCTACGAGGAGGCGGGCGCCCAGGGGCTCATCGCCGGGATCAACGCGGTGCAGTATGTGCGTGGCGCCGAGCCGTTGATCCTCGACCGCTCCCAGGCCTACACCGGCGTCTTGATCGACGACCTGGTCACCAAGGGCACCAAGGAACCCTATCGCCTCTTCACCTCCCGGGCGGAATACCGGCTGCTGCTGCGGGAAGACAACGCCGACCTCCGACTCACCGAGATCGGCCGGAATTTGGGGCTGGTGGACGATGCGGCCTATAGCCGTTTCCGCGCCCGGCAGGAGGCCATTGCCGCTGGCCGCGAGCTACTGCGCCAAACCACGCTCAAGCCCTCGGCCGAGGTGCAGGCACACCTGGCGACCCTGGACAGCACCCCGCTCAAACAGACCATGAGCCTGGCCGAGCTGCTGCGCCGGCCGGAACTCGACCTCGCTGCGGTGCTCGGCCTCGCCGACCGTGAGGTAATTATGCGCGAGGATGTCGCCCAGGAGGTGGAGCTGGAGGTGAAATACGAGGGGTATATCAACCGTCAGGAGGAACAGGTGGCGCGCTTCCGCAAACTCGAAGCGGTGCGACTGCCCGACGACATGACCTATGCGGGACTCCCCGGCCTCTCCCGCGAGGTGGTGGAAAAACTCACCCGCATCCGCCCCCGCACCCTGGGCCAGGCCGGCCGCATCTCCGGCATCACCCCGGCTGCCATCGCGATTCTGCAGATTCATCTCAAGAAGGCGAACCTGCTCTAGCACGATGTTGTCACGTCATTTCTGACCGTTTGCACCCACGAACGTGCCGCTATGAATCCAGCCTGTTCGGTTCAGCGGCCCAGCACGAACCGGAAAAAGAAGAGCAGAATCTCCCGCCGGAAGAAAAGGTAGAGGAGACTGGCGATGGCGAGAAAAGGGCCGTAGGGGATCACGGTCCGGCCGCCTTTGCGCTGCTTGACCATGGCGCCGATGCCGACCACGGTGCCCAAAAGCGAGCTGATGAAGACCACGAACGGCAGGGCCTGCCAGCCCTGGAAGGCACCGATCATGGCCAAGAGCTTGATGTCGCCGCCGCCCATCCCCTCCCGTTTGGTGATCAGGTAGTAGACCCAGGCGATCAGATAGAAGCTGCCGCCGCCGACCAGAATGCCGATGGCGGCATTCTGCCAGCCCACCAACGGGTTGATCAGCGAGAGGGCAAGGCCGATGGCGATGCCGGGCAGGCTGATGACGTCCGGAATGAGCTGGTGTTCCGCATCGATAAAGATGATGGCGAGAAGCGCGGCGGTGTAGAGGAAATAGATGCCGAAGACGACCGAGAGGCCGAAGCTGCGGAAAAGGGCCAGGGAAAGCAGCGCCATGGCCAGTTCCACTGCCGGGTAGCGCCAGGAAATCAAAGCCCGACAGGCCCGGCAGCGCCGCCGCAGGAGGACGAAGCTCAGCAGGGGGATGTTGTCGTACCAGCGGATCGCGGCGTTGCAGACCGGGCAATGGGAGGCGGGGAAGACGACGGATTGCCCTTCCTGCGGCAGCCGGACGATAACCACATTCAAAAAACTGCCGACCATGGCCCCCAGGACCACGGCTACCGCCTGCCAGAACAACAGGTCATTCATGGCCGCACCCTGGCGACCAACGCCTCACGCCCTTTGCCGGCCCCGCCAACGAAACCGCAGCAGCATCTTGCATCCCCTTCCCCCTTCCTGCTATAGTACCCGCCAGTCAACAACGGGTGGCACGCTATTGTGCCGCCATCATACCTGATTTGGGCGGCGTGCACCAACCTCTGTTGCAAAAAACGAGGCGGCCCGGCGCCCATACCGACGAGCAGGCAAGAAAGCCGTGACCCTTTCCATCGACGAATCGCTCCAGAAGCTCAAGGCCGAGATCCTGGCCCAGGACTGGCGGCTGCCGCCCAGACGGATCGAGCCCCTGGAGCAGGCCTTTGCCTGCCTCACACAGCGTTTCAAGAGCCGCAAACATGTCCTGGCCATCCTCACCATGGCGGACAGCGTCCTCCGCTACCTCAAGAAACAGGAGAACGACCCGCCGCCAGCGTGCATCGACTTCCTCAAGGAGGCCATGGCCCATGTGGTTTCCATCCATGAGGACGGCAAATTCGACCCGGAACGGGAAGAAGCCCTCTTCAAAAGGGTCTATTCCCAGTTCAGCCTGCTGAAGCAGCTGGTGCAGAAGGAACGGCAGGACGAGGGCATCGACGAGCCCCCGCCGACCGAACCGCCGGCAACGGCGAATCCGGCTCTCACGCCGACAGGAGGGACCACGTCCTCTTCCCCGGCCGAACGGCCGGCCAAGGTCCCGCAAATCTATGTCCCGCCGCCAGGTACCGCCTTTCGCTGCCTCACGTTGGGTGACCTCACCGTGGGTATCGAGGAAGAGACCATTGCCTTCATCTCCACTCTCTCTGCCAAGAAGCGCAAAGCGTATATCAGAACCAGCCATATCCCGCTCAAGGATTTCGCTCCCTTTTTCGGCAGTCTTGCCGGCCAGTTCCATGGGCCGCTGGCGGCCATCAAAAGCAGCAAGCTCAAAAAACTGGAACTGCCGCTGATGACGCCG
Source organism: Deltaproteobacteria bacterium (assembly GCA_021802645.1). GTDB lineage: Bacteria > Desulfobacterota > Desulfobulbia > Desulfobulbales > Desulfurivibrionaceae > JAJZRJ01. Next base: position 178,256 of record JAJZRO010000001.1, read on the forward strand.
CAAGGCCTCGGCCTGCCTGCCGTGCCCGGCGACGACGTTCAATTCCTGCTGGTGGTCAGCTGCGGTCAGTGGCACGGCGTGGTGCTGGCAGACCTCGTCGCGGAGGAATTACGCCTGCTCCGGACCTTCACCAAGGGCAAGAACGGCGACATCGCCGGTACCGGCACCATGGACGACGAATCCCTGCTGCCCCTGCTCAACCCGACCACCCTCGTGCAGCGCGAAGGCTTCCTCGCGGCGGTAGACCGGAATTTTCTGGCTTGCTAGCCGCCCCGCCGCGGCGACATTCTTTTTTGAATTCCCCCGCTGACCTGTGCTACAATAGCCCAGCGGGAGGAGCCCATGCCAGCGACCAATCGAAGAAAAAACAGCCGCGTTCCCTTCCAGGCCACTGTCTCCCTCTCCTTTGCCGGCGCCCGTTACGAGCAATGCGAGACCCGCGACCTGAGCCTCAGAGGGGTCTTCGTGGTGGGCGTTCACGACCATCGGATCGGCGAAGGATGCGACATAGTGCTCTGCCTCACCGGCACCTCCAGCAATCTTTGCCTGCAGATGCAAGGCGAGGTGGCCCGGGTGGAGGCAGACGGCCTCGGTCTCCATTTCCGCGAAATCGATCTGGACAGCTTCTACCACCTCAAGAACATCCTCTACTACAATTCAGAGAACCCCGACCAGCTCGACGACGAGTTCAACGCCCAGATCCAGGCCACTCGCATCGACTGACCTTTTTTCCCGCCAGCCCTTGCCCCCGCCACCAAAACACGCTATGGTGTGGCGAACGAGGCAATTGCCATGGCGCTCATGCAGATCACCATCATTCCCCTGGGCACGGCGTCCGTCAGTGTCGGCGACCATGTCGCGGCGGTGCAGCGCCTGCTGGCCGAAAAAGGCATCCCCCATCAACTGAACGACATGGGCACCCTGATCGAGGGCGCCCCCGGTGATTTGCTGCCGCTTGCCGCCGCCATCCACGAGTTGCCGTTCCAACACGGCTGCCAACGGGTGGTGACCCAGATCGTCCTCGATGATCGGCGGGATAAAAAGATCGCCATCGGCGACAAAACTGCGGCGGTCAAGCAACGTCTGGCCGCGAGCTAATTCCATTCTCAACCAGGATGGGAACGGATGGGCCTGGCCCCTTGACGACGAGCTGCGACGAGAACAGCATGAATATGCAGCCTGCCTGGCCGACAGCCGCGCAGCGGCGAAACTAACGTTTGATTGAGGATAGATTCGTCATGCCCCAGCGCACCGCCCACCGTGTCCGTCTGCCCGCCCGCAAGGCTCCGCTTCTGGTATTGACCTTTTTCCTCGTGCTGTGGCTGCTGGGAATCGCCAGCGGCGAACCGCAACGGGTGCTGGAGCAGGCCTGCCAGGTCTGCCTCAGCTGCATCGGTATCGGCTGAGCCATGGAATTTCTGCGCAAATGGGTCCAGCTCGTCACTGCCTTCGTGACGAACGGCTCCTGGGTCTTTCCCTTTACCCGCACCATTTACCAAGGCCCCCTCAAGGTAATCTGCGCCCCTGGTCTTAACTGCTACTCCTGCCCGGCTGCCACCAGCTACTGCGCCATCGGCTCCCTCCAGCATCTCGTCGGCGGCATCCGGCTCTCCCTGGAGAACGGCCAATACTATTTCGGGCTTTATGTGGTGGGCGCCATGGGCATTCTGGGCGCCTTTTTCGGCCGCCTGATCTGCGGCTGGGCCTGCCCCTTCGGCTTTGTCCAGGAACTGCTCCACAAACTCCCCACCCGCAAATTCGGCATCCCGCGGGTGCTGCGTTACGGGAAATACGGCTTCCTCATCCTCTTCGTGCTCCTCTTTCCCTTCCTGTTCGTGGATGAATTCGGCGGCGGCAACCCTTGGTTCTGCAAGTTCATCTGCCCGGCCGGCACACTGGAGGCAGGCATCCCCATGCTGCTCATGCAGCCGAACCTCCGCAATACCATCGGGCTTCTTTTTTACAACAAGCTGGTGATCATGACGGCCTTTATCCTCTGGTCCATCGTGGCCAGTCGCCCCTTCTGCCGAACCACCTGCCCGCTCGGCGCCTTCTATGCCCTCTTCTCCAGGGTGCAACTCCTCCGGCTGCGGCTCGACGCCACCCGCTGCACCAACTGCAAGGCGTGCCACCATGTCTGCCCCATGGGCGTCAAATTCAACGAAAATCCTGACGACCCGGAGTGCATCACCTGCCTCGCCTGCATGAACAGGGCCTGCCAGTTCGACGCCATCTCGCTGGAGATCGGCGGCCTGCCCTTGGGCCATGCCCAAAAACGTCGCACCGCAGCGACCACGCCCCATTAACCCCTCGGCGCCTCCCCTTTCCCGCCACGCCAACCTAAGCCACGCCGCAGGCTTCCCCGCCGGAGGCCGCCACCCTCGCCTTATTGCGCGCCTCGCCACAGAAAAGAGTTTTCCGACGCCCCTCATATTTACTATACTTTATTTTGTCACCGAGGAGACAGCGGGCCTGCTCCCACCATCGCTGAGGGCTGCGTATGAAACCGACAGGCAACCAAGCACCGCCCGAAAGCTCGCCCCTTCCCTTTCCGCTGCAACTCAGCGAACGCCTCCTGCGCCTCAGCTTCAGCGAACAACACCTCCCCGAACTGCTCGACCACGCCCTGGGGATCATCCTGGAGGCGCCTTGGCTCCCCCCAAACGCCAAGGCCGCCATTTTCCTCGTCGCCCACGGCAAGGCGGCCCCCCTGACACTCATCGCACACCGCAATTGCTCTACCGCCATGGTCGCGACCTGCCAGCAGATAGAAATGGGCCAATGCATCTGCGGTCTCGCCGCCAAGGAAAAACGCCTGGTCATCACCCCCCACCTGGACGCCACCCACACCACCCGATATGACGGCATCACCGATCACAGCGACTACGCAATGCCGATCCTCCGGGGCACTCATCTCTTCGGCCTTCTCGCCCTGAGCGGCCAGCCTGGCGAAGAAGACGCCGAGAAAACGAGGCAGTGCCTCGAGGCCGCCGCCGCGGCCCTGGCATTGCTCATCGAACGCCACCAATTAATCGAACGGCTGCAGGCCAAGCGGGCTTACCTGGAGCAGACCCAGCGCATCGCCCAGATCGGTTTCTGGGATTGGCAGATCACCAAGGGTGTCCTCATCTGGTCGGCGGGGGTATTCCGCATCTTCGGCCTCATGCCGGAACAAGAGGCCACCACCTATGAAAATTTTCTCTCCTTCGTTCATCCCGATGACCGCCAGCCGGTGCAAGAGGCGGTACAAGGGGCCTTGGCCGGGGCGGGGAAGTATGCGATCAACCATCGGATCATTCGCCGTGACGGCAGCCATCGGGATGTCCACGAGGAGGGCGATGTGGAATTCGACGACGCCGGCAAACCGGTCCGGATGTTCGGCACCGTTCAGGACATCACCCTCTTCAAGCGCAGCGAGGAGCAACTCGCCCTGGCCGCCCAGATCTTCGACAGCAGTGTCGAGGGCATCACCGTCACCGACGAAAACGGCACCATCCTTATGGTCAACAAGGCCTTCACCCACATCACGGGGTACCAACCCGAGGAAGTCGTCGGCAAGAAACCGAGCCTCCTCAAATCGGACCGGCACGATGCCAGCTTTTACCAAGCGATGTGGGCTACCCTCTTCGCCAACGGCCGCTGGGAAGGGGAAATCTGGAACCGCAAGAAGAACGGCGAGGTCTATCCGGAATGGCTCAGTATCACCGCCATCCGCGACGAACACGGGCGGGTCAGTCGCCACGTCGCGGTCTTCCACGACATGAGCGAGGTACGGGGCTACGAGGAGCGGCTCCACTTTCAGGCGTATCACGACGCCCTCACCACCCTCCCCAACCGCCTGCTCTTTCTCGACCGCCTTCAGGTGGCGATTGCCCACGCCCACCGCAACCAGCAACACCTGGCGGTGCTGGTCCTCGACCTCGACAACTTCAAGCATATCAACGACAGTTTCGGCCATACAGTGGGCGACTCGCTGCTGCAACAGGTTGCCAACCGCCTCAAGGAGGCGTTGGGCAACGACCACACCGTGGCCAGGCTGGGTGGCGACGACTTCGCCATTCTGGCCGAACGCCTCTCCGACGAACATGGGGCGCTCCAGACCGCTCGCCAGCTCATCGACCTCTTCGCCCTTCCGTTCGACCTCAAGATCTACGAACCGGTCATCACCATCAGTATCGGTATCACCTATTACCCGGCCGACGGCGAGGAGCCGGAAGTCCTGCTCAAGAATGCGGAACTCGCCATGTACCGCGCCAAGGATGAGGGCAAGAACAAATACCAGCTCTTCACCAAGGTGTTGGACGCCAAGGTGATCCACCGCCTTTCGCTGGAAAACCGGCTGCGCAAGGCGGTGGAGCGGCAGGAGTTCCTTGTCTACTATCAACCGCGGGTGGCGATGGCCTCGGACCGCATTGTCGGCATGGAGGCCCTGATCCGTTGGCAAAATGCCGAAGGCGACCTGATCCCGCCGCTCGACTTCATCCCCCTCGCCGAGGAGACCGGCCTCATTATCCCCATCGGCCTACAGGTCCTCCATCAAGCCTGCCGAACGATGAGGGAGTGGCTCACCACCCATCCCGGCCTGCGGCTCTCCGTCAACCTCTCGCCCCGCCAGTTCCGCCAGGAGGATCTGCTGCCGGCCATCAAACGGCTGCTCGACGAAACCGCCCTTCCCCCTGCCAACCTGGAGCTGGAAATCACCGAGGGGGCGATTATGCACAACGAAGAGCAGGCGCTCGCCCAACTCTTCGAACTACGCGAACTGGGAGTCCAACTGGCGCTGGATGACTTCGGCACCGGCTATTCCTCGCTCCATTATCTGCGCCGGCTGCCGATCAATACCATCAAGATCGACCGTTCGTTCATCAAGGGACTGCCGGACGATTCCGACTCGGTAGCCATCACCACCTCGATCATCGCCTTGGCCGAGGCCATGGGCCTCACGGTGGTGGCAGAGGGGATCGAAGAGCAACCCCAACTTGATTTTCTCCGTCAGCACCAGTGCGCCGAGATACAGGGGTACATCTTCAGTCCGCCGGTGCCGGCGGCGCAATTCAGCGCCATGCTCACCGAAGGCAAGGCTCTGTAAACCACCCCGCGTCGTTCACAACCGCGGCCAGCCCAATGGCAGAGGGGTTGCCGAGAGATCCTATACCGCGTCAGGGAATCCGGCCAGTTCCGAGGCCAGTAGACAACGCCGTTTCTTTGCCGCCTTCTGGGCGTACATTCGGCGGTCGGCACTCTCCAGCAATTGGTCAAGCTTGTCACCGGCAATAGCCTCCGCCAGCCCAAAGCTGAAGGAAATCCGATAGCCAGCCAATTGGGCATTGCGTTTCTGCACCCGGGATTCAAGGCGGGATAACAGCCGCAACGCCTCTTCCTGCCGGCAATCCGGCAGGATCAGCAAAAATTCATCGCCGCCCATCCGGCAAGCGTAGTCACCAACACGTATCGTCTGCAGGAGTATCTCCGCAAAATTCCTAAGCAGGGCGTCCCCCTCGGCGTGCCCGAAGGTATCGTTCACCGCCTTAAACCCATCCAGGTCGATATAGCAGATGGTCAGGGGATGATGCCGCCGCCTGGTCGCACTCAGCTGTTTCTGCAAAAGAAGCAGGGCCGCGCGCCGGTTGAAAAGATCGGTCAACTCGTCAATGGCGGCCTGGCGTTCCAGTTCCGCCTCCTTCTGCTTCAATTCCTTGAAAATGATCTGGTAAGGTGACTGGATGCCTGTCTGCACAATGGCCTTGTAGATCAGATAGAAGGAAAAAATCTTGAAGTAATGGCCCACCATGTTGGAGAAACCGTAATTGCTCACATAGAAGGTAAAGGCCAGTTCCGAGAGGATGGTGAAGGTCAGCGACCCGATGAGATAGGCGAAGACCGCGCGGTCGAAGAGGTGGCGGTGGCGCACGCAGACGACGATGCCGACAGCCAGAATGGCCGAGATGAGGTACTCGCTCCAAATCTTGAAGGGGGTCAATCCGACGCCGGCCACGAAACAGATCGGGAACACCTTCCAGGTGAAGATCGAGAGCAGGATGAGGATGGTGGTCACCGTAAATATCGACTCCACCAGATAGGGGCGCACCGCACGCCGCCGACCGGCAAGGGAAAAGGCGACGAGCAGGGTCAGGCTTTCCAGATAGCGGGCCGCGATCCAGAGCTGATTGGCGTAATACTCATAATCGGTGAAGATCCGCATCCCCTTGTAGGCCAGGGTATGGAGCAGGTCGAGGAATCCGATGAAGAGGTAGGCGATGCCCAAGAGGTAGAGGTAGGAATATCCCAAGTGCTGCCGGGAGTTCCAGGCGATGATGAAAATCGTAAAGGCGATGACGATGCTGAAGATTTCCGCCAGGCTGTGAAAGAGGAGGTAGCTGTAAAAGCTGGTGCCATAGAGCGCCGCCAAGACAGCCACCGCCAACAAGGCTGGCAGAAATTTGGCGCGCGGCGGTGTCTCATCGAGAGCCGTCACGGCTTCGGGGGCAAGCCCCATAAACCCTCCTTGCCGGCTCCTTGCCTCACCCTGCCGCCGGCACTGTCTGCCCATCCTATACCCAACCGACGGTTCCACGCAACAGAAAGCAGGAGCACTTGGGCGGCAGGCCTATCCGATCCGACGGCGAGGTATCATTCCTCCAAGCCGTATTTCTTGAGCTTGCGCCAGAGGGAGACGCGATCGATGCCCAGAATCTTGGCGGTGGCACTCCGGTTGCCGGCATTCTCCTCCAGCACCCACTGGATGTACGACCTCTCCTGTTCATCCAGGGTCGGAATCTCGCCGTCATCACGACGTCGGTAGGTTTTGAGCGCGAGCCCTCGCAGATCATCAGGCAGTTGGGCGGCCTCGATGAGCGGCCCCTTGGCCAGGGCCACGCCCCGTTCGATGATGTTTTCGAGTTCCCGCACATTGCCGGGGAAATCGTAGCGCAGCAGGATCGTCATCGCTTCCGGGGCAAGCCCCTCGATGTTGCGGCCGGTCAGCGCGGCATACTTCGAAAGGAAGTGCTGCACGAGCAACGGGATATCGTCCTTGCGCTCCGCCAGCGGCGGCAGGGTGAGCGAGACGACGTTGATGCGGAAATAGAGATCCTGCCGGAAATGCCCCTGGCGCACCTCCTCCTGCAGGTTGCGATTGGTGGCGGCGATGAAACGGACATCGATCTTGATGGTCTTGGTGCCGCCCACCCGCAGCACCTCGCGCTCCTGAAGGGCGCGCAGGAGTTTGACCTGCATGGGCAAGGCCATCTCGGTGATCTCGTCGAGAAAGAGGGTGCCGCCGTTGGCCATCTCGATGAGCCCTTTCTTCATGGTATCCGCCCCGGTGAAGGCGCCTTTTTCGTGGCCAAAGAGTTCGTTGGTCAGCAACTCCTCGCTGAAGGCCCCGCAGTTGATCGACATGAGCGGCCCGGCTTTGCGGGGGCTCGCTTCGTGGATGAAGCGGGCGAGCAACTCCTTGCCGGTGCCGGATTCGCCGCAGAGCATCACATTGCTCTCGGTCGCCGCCACCTGGGTCGCCATCTCCAGGAGCTTGCCCATCTTGGCATTCTTGGTGATGATCCGCACCCTGCCCTGGAAGTCCTGGAGATGCTCCTTGAGCCGCTGGTTTTCCCGCTTGAGGGCGGTCTTCTCCAGTGCCTCCCGCACCACCTTGCGTACCTCGTCGAGCTTGTAGGGCTTGGCGATATAATGATACGCCCCGGCCTTCATCGCCTCGATGGCGGAATCCACGGTGGCATAGCCGGTGATCATGATCACCTCGATCTCCGGATGGTGCTGCCGGGCGCGGGCCAAGACCTCCATGCCGTCGGCCTTTTCCATCTTCAGATCGGTGAGCACCAGATCGTATTCGTGCCGGGATAACAGCTTGATCGCATCAGGCCCGCTTTGGGTGCCGGTGACGGCATAGCCTTCTTTTTTCAGGACATAGACCAGGTTGGTGAGGGCCACTTCCTCGTCATCCACCACCAGTATCCGTTGCGCGTCGCTCATGCCGTTTCCTTGTGTTCATCCGGGAGCCAGATCACGAAGGCCGTCCCGTTGCCGGGGCGGCTGTCCACGGTGATGTGCCCCCCGTGGGATTCAATGATGTCGTAGACCACGAAGAGCCCGAGACCAGAGCCCTTGCCCACGTCCTTGGTGGTGAAGAAGGGATCGAAGATCTTCCTCACCACCTCCGGCGCTATGCCAGGGCCATCGTCCTCGACGACGATCTCGATCAGCGGCTCGCCGGGGGCCGAGGTGCGCTGGGCATTGACCCAGACATGGCCTTCGGCCCCGACGGCGTCCAGGGCATTCTTGATCAGGTTCAAGAAGACCTGCTGCATCCGCTGCTTGTCGGCCACAATGACGATATCCTGGGGCACCTCCACCGCCACGGTCGCCTCGCCAGACACCTGCCCCCGCAGCAGCCGCACCGTCTCCTCCACCAGGCCGCGCAGCAACACCGGCTCCTTCCTGAACTCCTTGACCCGGGAGAACTCCAGCAGGCTGCGGACGATATCCCGCGCCTTGTCCGCCTGAGCGTCGATCTGGCCGATAAGGTTCTTCTTGAAGCCGAGTTCCCCCTCCTCGATCTCTTCCGCGAGGATCTGGATGGAGGTGGAGATGTTGGACAGCGGATTGTTCAGCTCATGGGCCACCCCGGCCAGCAAGGTGCCCAGGGAGGCCAACTTCTCGGACTGCACCAGCTGACGCTGTCGGGTCTGCAACTCCAGGTTCATCCGCTGGAAGGCCCGGAACAGGGTATTGATCTCCTCTTCCACCGCATGGGACGGCGGATCGAGCATCTCGCCATGGGCCACCTTCTTGGTGTACCCCTCCAGCAGCCGTAACGACCCCAGCAGCTTGCGGCCCAGGACGGTGGCCATCGTCACCGAGATCACCACCAAGGCCAGAGCCGAAATGATGAGAATCGACCGGGTGGTATGCAATAAGCCCTTGATGGCGGCCCGCTCCGCCAGCACGGTCGCCTCCGCGAATTCGGTCAGTCGCTTGCCGTCTTGCCGTACCCCTTCCTGCAATTTGGCAAAGAGACGGTCGTCCTGCTGTCCGCCCCGCTGCTGGAGGGTATGGAGCAGTTGCATGTTCTCCTGATAACTCTGCATCGTCCGCCGGATTCCCTGCAGGCGATCGGAGGAGACCAACTGGCTCAATTCCCGGGCGTTGCCGTCAAAGAGCAGGTTGAGTTTCTGCCAGTAGAAGAGGGTGTCGTCGAAATCCTTTTCCTGGCCGTAGAGGAAGTAGTTCTTCTCATACCGCCGCAATTCCAGCGTGGTGTTGAGGAAGTCGTCGATGACCTCCACCAGGCCGACCTTGCGTTCCACCTGCAGGACGATGCCGTAGTTCATCAGGGCGGCACAGATCACCAGCAGCAACAGCAGCGCCGAACCGTGGGTGATCTTTTTCCTGATACTCAATTCTGCAAGATGCATGGCCTCCCTCAACGCCTCGGCGCTATCGTTTTTGCGCCGGTTACCCCACCATACCATACGTTGCAATAAGCAACAACTGTTTCCTGGTGTAACATCATCTTCTTTTATCAATATTACAATAAGTTATCGACCGTCATTTTTTTACGTTGCAATATGCAACGTAATTTCAAAACCGGAACATTGATGCAACATGCCGATAAAACGTCAGATTCATCTATGGCATGACCGTTGCTTAACCACAAGGCAAACGCACAGGGGCGAGAGCCACGGATAACGGAAACGACAACCGATCCATACCGACAAGGAGAAACGCCATGAAGACCACCCTCAACTTCTTTGACCGCCTGATGATCGCCGTCACCTTTGCCGAGGCGGGGGTCACGGCCGCCGACTGCACCCCGGCCCACCGGCCTGGCGCCCCGGCGCATCCCAAGAAGGCGGAGACCGTGGCCGCCTCCGCCAAGGCGCGCGGCTAAACACGGAAGGGCACCCGAGACTGACGCGGAGCATCCCATGGCAAACCTCTTCAAGATCTTTGAAGACTCCATGGCCGCCGCCGCCTTTGCGGAGGCCGGCGAACACGAGGCGGCCAACGAATATCTGGCAACCGCCAAAACGGCCCGCAAGAAGGTGCTGCTCGGCACCAACGCCGTGGAGATCCCGCCCAAGGTGTTCAGCCATGCCATCGAAGTCTGCAAACGCCTTGGAGCCCGCCTGGAAATCCTGCACGTCGTGCCGGAGCAAGGCGACGCCAGCAAACCGGAGCAGGCAGCCAAGGGCCGCCTGGCGAAACTGGCCCGGCTCAAGGACCGTTTCCGCACCTTTGGCATCCCTTACGAGTACGTGCTGGGCCCCAAGGGATTGGAGGAAGAGATCATGCGCTATGCCGAGGGACGGCGCGACATCATGTTGATCGTCCTCGGCCTGAGCGCCCCTCCCGCCGGCCGGCGCGGCAAGAAACAACCTGATTCGCATTTGATAAGCCGCTTTCAATGCCCCGTGGTCCTGCTGAAGGAACCGCAGTCGGCATGATTTTCCGCAACTCTCTACCCGTCACTTTTGAACCCAGGAGGAAAGAGGAACAATGCACATGACAACGTTTGACAAAAACATGGCGGCGGTGGCCTTCGCCGAAGCCGGCGACCATCAGACCGCCAAGGAAATGCTGGGAGGCAAGAACTCCAACGCCAACAAGGTGCCTGAGGCGGCACCGAAACCATACCTCAAGACCCTTGTCTTGGGCGCCATTTCGCTCTCTGCCTATGTGCTCCTTTTCAAGAACGAGGCGTGGGTGATGGAAACCTTCACCAAGGGCGGCATTTATACGCTCTTTCCGGTGCTGGCCGCCTTCTTCTTCTCCTTTGTCCATGGCCCCTTCGGCAGCGATCTCTTGCGCTGCCTGGGCCTTGAAGCGAAGAAGAAATAACCGACACCAACCGACCCAAGAGCCCCACAGACGAACGCAAGGAGCGAAACGATAATGAAAAAGTTACTGATGCTGATACTGGCCGCCCTCTTCCTCATGCCGCTGGCGGCCACGACCGCCGCGGCAGCCGGCGGCGCCGGCCCGGACAAGGACATGCTCAAGGGCCTCATCACCCAGGTGGACGAGGCGAACCGCACCTTTACCTTTGTGCGGGATTCCGACAGCAAGGTCTTTACCTTCACCTTCGGTGCGAAGATGGAGGCCAAGGACCTGCCGCTCGGCAAGAAGGTCATGATCAACCTGGACAAGAAGGCCGGCGAAGGCGTGGCCAAAAGCGTCGACCGTATGTTCCTCGACATGAGCCTCAAGACCGTGATTGCGCTCATGGTCATCGGCCTGATCGGCGGCCTGCTCTCCGGCTTCATCGGCTCGGGCGGCGCCTTCGTCCTCACCCCGGCGATGATGTCGCTGGGGGTCCCCGGCGCGGTGGCGGTGGCGAGCAACATGTGCCACAAGTTCCCCAAGGCCCTGGTGGGCGCCTACAAGCGCTATAAATACGGCCAGGCCGACATCAAGCTCGGGCTCGTCATGGCCGCCACCGCCATCGTCGGCGTGCAGATCGGCATCCAGATCCAGAAGGCGATTCTGCATGCCTGGGGCAACGCCGGCTCCAACCTCTACGTAAGTGTGGTCTTTGTCGCGGTACTGGTCCTGGTCGGCGGCTATGTCTTCCGGGATGCTCAGAAACTGGCCAAGAAGAAGGACGCCACCGGCCATGAGATCTCTCCCCTGGCCGCGGCCATGCAGAAGATCCAGTTGCCGCCGATGATGCACTTCAAGACCGCCAACGTCCGGATCTCCGCCTGGGTGACGGTCCCGGTCGGCCTGCTGACCGGCATGCTGGCCGCCACCATCGCGGTGGGCGGCTTCATCGGCGTCCCCGGCATGATTTACGTGGTCGGCGCCTCGGCCGTGGTGGCCAGTGCCACCGAACTGGTCATCGCCTTCGTCATGGGCTTCTGGGGCTCGGTTCAGTGGGGACTGGCGGGGCTGATCGACATCCGGCTCACCCTGCTCATCCTCTCCACCTCGCTCATCGGCGTCCAGCTCGGCGCCCTGGGCACCACCTATGTAAAGGACTACGTCATCAAGATCGTCATGGGCTCGGTCATGCTGATCGTGGCGGTCAGCCGCGGCGCCAAGATCCCCGGCTACCTCGCCGACCTCGGCTGGCAGGCGGAGCTTACCCCGCAGACCGCGGCCCTGCTTGAGGCCGTCAGCTTCTGGGCGCTGGTCGCCGCGCTGGCCACTGCCGGCATCATCATCTCCGCCGCCATGTTCAAGGGCATGATGAGCCATCGCGCGGAGGAACAGCGCACCCTGGCCGCCGCCCGCGAGTAAATGGCGAAGTACCGAAAAATCCTCGTGGCCTACGACGGCTCGCCTTCCGCCAGGAATGCCTTGGTGCAGGCGTGCCGTCTGGCCAAGACGGACAAGAGCTGGATCAAGGTGCTGGCGGTGTTGCCGGCCTATGAGGGTGACCTCGAACTGATCGGCGTCAGCCGCATCACGGAGACGATTACCGGCCCCGGTCAGACCCTGCTCGGCGAGGCCAAGGCCATCGCCGATGCCGCCGATGTCCATGTCCTGGCCAACATGGAGCAGGGCGAGCCCTATGACCGCATCGTCCATGTGGCGGATGACGAGAACTGCGACCTCATCGTCATGGGACGCCGAGGGCTGACCCAGCTCGACCGCGGCTTGATGGGCAGCGTCACCGCCCGGGTCATCGGCCACACCCGGAAGGATGTCCTGGTGGTGCCAGCCACCGCCAGCCTCGAATGGGATCGGTTGCTTTTGGCCACCGATGGCTCGCCGTACAGCGCCGCCGCGGTTGTCAGAGCGATCGCCATCGCCAAGGCCCGCCATGCCGGGATGACTGCGGTGTCGGTGGCCTATACCAACGATGAATTCTCCGCTCTGGCCCCGGCAGAGGCCCACAGCCTCGTCCGGCGGGCGCAGGAATTATTGCAGGACATCAAGCCGCAAGCGGCGGCGGCAGAGGTTGCCCTGACGACGGTGGTGCGGGAAGGCGAACCGCAGGAAGCAATCCTTGCCCTGGCGGCGGCAATGAAGGCCTCCCTGATCGTGATGGGTTCCCATGGCCGCAAGGGACTGACCCGGCTCCTGATGGGCAGCGTCACCGAACATGTCATCGGTCTCGGCGACTGTCCGGTGCTGGTCAGCCATTGCGACGTTTCAACCGCCTGACCCCCGGGTTTCCGGGAAATTCCCCAAGTCTTTCCAGGTCTTTTGAGAGGGTTCCTCTTTTGTTTCCCGAGACTCCCGTGGTGGTGCCTTTCCCGCGACGCTCCACCATCCTTTTTCCCTTCTCTGCCGACCGCACAGGGACCTTTCGCGGAATTTGGCAGGGTGTTGACACGCTGACGGTATTTTCGCTATGGTAAATCATGCAGAGCGAACATCCCCGCTTATTCTGTTCCGGCCGCTTTGCAGGAAAGGCATCGTCCACGAGGTAAATCCACCCATTCAAAAGGAGGGAATCATGCGCTACCTTTCTGTACCAATGCGTCTGGCAGCGATTTTCATCCTTGCCGGAACCCTGGCCGCAAACCCGGCCCTGGCCGAGAAGCCACCCTGGGCCGGCGGTGGCAAGAAAGGCGAAGAACAACCACGCGGAAGGTATGAGGAAAGAAGGGACTACGACCGCCGGGGGGGCGACGCAGACCGAAGGGAGCGCCACTACTTCACCGAGCGTCACCAGGGTGCCATTCATGAATATTACGCCGAGCAATTCCGGCGCGGCAACTGCCCCCCAGGCCTGGCCAAAAAGCACAACGGCTGTATGCCTCCCGGCCTAGCCAAGCAATGGGCGATCGGGCGGCCGCTGCCGGCGGGGGTTGTCTACTACGACCTGCCGCCCCGGGTCCTCGTCATGCTGGGACCGCCGCCGCCGGGATACCGCTTCGTGCGCGTGGCGCAGGATATTCTGCTCATGGCGATAGGAACGGGAATGGTCGTGGATGCTATTGACAACCTGAACTGGGAGTTCCGCCATTAACGGAGCCGACACACCCCTTTTCCCGGATATCCAAAACAAAAGGCCCTGCTGCACAGGGCCTTTTGTTTTGGTGTCCAACGGGTTCAAAAACCTACCTTAGAAACAAGGGCTCAGGTATCGTTGACCACCTTTTTGACCAACGCTTCATAATCCTGCAAACATTTCGAGTCGGTACCCAAATCGAAGACGGTCTTCCCCCCTGCCGTATACTCTTTCAACTGACCGCTGTAATAGATCGGCGCACAGACGAGATCGCCATAGACATGCACGAACTTTTCATGGATATCGACCGCCTTCTTGACCCGCGGATCATAGAAGGTGGGCAGGATATATTTGAGCCGGCGCCCATCGACTAATTTGTCGATGGGATCAACAAGCTGGAGAAATTCACCAAATCCCTGTACCGACATGACCTCCATGGAAACCGGGATGAGCAGTTCACGGACATAAAACAACACACTGACCGTAAGCGGATCCCATTCCGGTGAGGTGTCCACCAAGACGTAGGCGAATTCCTTTTCGAGAGGGGCAAGGGTTCTATCGACAATCTGCACGCTCTGAGTGGCCCGGCCGGCGGCAAAACACTCCAGCCCGGCCAGCGCCTTGCCCCCCGCCAGCAGCCAGAGGTTCTCCCGCGCTTGGACCATGGCCTTGTCCGGCGGCACCGTGCCGTTGATCGCTTCGGCGAGCCCTCCTGGTGGCTTGACCCCCAAATACGGAGCTGCCTGCCCGTGCGGGTCGGCATCGACGAGCAACACCTTAAACCCGGCCGCAGCCAATCCGGCGGCAAGGGTAACCGCGGTACTGGTCTTGCCCATGCCGACCTTGTTCAAGGAAATGGCAAGACGCCGCGGAGTTCGCTTGCCGGCGGGGGTCGCCTCGGACCGGGCTTCCGGCTGTCGCGAGGCGGATTCGTCTTCGAGCGGCAACGGGAAGGTGGCGCCGCATGCCTTGCAATGGGCCTTTCTGACCGTCGACTGGAGCTTTGCCCGGTCAACGCGGTACTGCTTGTGGCAGTAAAGGCAGGTTATCACCATCTGGGAATCGTTGTTGGCCAAGGCTGTCTCTCGTGCTGCGATACGGGGCGGTTCAAAAATTCGCCATGAAATTATTCAAGGCGGTACGCAGCCACGCCATGGAATCCTGGTTGGCAACCAGGAACAGGAACCCGCTGATATCCTTATCTTCGAAATGGAATATGGTTTTCATCAGGACGGCGGTCTTATCCCCCCCGTCAAGCGGCTGCGAAACTCCTTCCTTGGCAAGATTGTTGATGCCCACATGGGGGTTCAGCCGCGGCGGCGAATACGAAACCATGTCGCCGAGCAATTCGGCAACCTTGCCGACACAGGCGCCGATCAGGATGTTGCCCACCTCCAGCAAGGTTTCCCTTTCCAGCAAGGGGTTGTCTTCCTCGCCTTCCTCGTCAAAGAGGGTAACCAAACCCTTCTTGGCCGCAGAGGGAAAGGCCAGCACGGCCGAGCCGGTAAACTTTCCCCAGAAATTCTGCTCGATGATGCTGAGGGCGTCGTAGATCTGTGTCTCTTGCTGGATCCGCTGCAACAGGCCATCCGCCTTCATGAGTTCAACCTGGGGGACGCTGAGCTCGATACGAATATCAATAACCCTGGCAAGATCGGCCGAGGCCTTACCAAAGGCAATATTCATCACTTCCTGGAGAATGGCGGCTTCATCGCGAGAAAAATTCTGTGTAGACGGTGAGCTAGTCATAGGTTTACCCTTCCAAGATTCGTGCCGCTGTGGTTAAAGCCTCCTGAATCGACTCGGCGGACGGCGGTTTCGCAAGAACCAGGTCGGCCCCCAACTCCATGACCTTGGCAACCGTCTTCTTCTGGATATCCGAGGTAAGCACCACCACCACGGCCTTGCGGTCCTCTTTTTTTATGGCCTCCAACGCCCCGAAGCCGTCCATGACCGGCATGGTCAAGTCGAGCAGGGTAAGATCTGGCCGCACTTCTTTAAATTTCTGCACCCCTGCCTGCCCATCGCCGGCCTCCGATAATTCAAAATCATGGTCCTTGGGCAAACACTTTTTCACGATCGCCCTGGCCACCGGCGAATCGTCAACGATTAAGATCTTCTTAACCATAAAGAGTCTCCTTGCAACGAGATGCGCAAAAGCCATTATCTCTTGTTGATAACGGAAAAAATCTCATCAATCTGCGCCTCGATGAGCGCGTCGATATTCTTTTGCCCCTTCTGGGACGGGGCATACTTGGCAAGCATTTTATCGCCGGAGGTGGAAAGCAATTCCGCAAGCACCGATTGGACCGGCGGGGGCATATCCCCTTGGTCCGCATTTTTTTCCAACAGGGAAAAAAGCGCCGAAGTGAGCTTGGTTTCGTAAATATGGGACTCGGTCACGTCTTTGACCGTCACATAGACATATTCGATACTGCTATTCTCACGCAGCGGGCCCATGACGCAATTCTGCTGCATGTAATCAACTTCGTTGGCAAAACTACTGGCCGGCTTAAAGGGGAAAATATAATCGTAGAGCTTCTGCGGGAAGAAATAGCAGTTGCCAAAGGTGAGAATGGCCTGAAAGTTCCTGATAAACTTTTTGTTGTTGAGGTGGGGGAAAAAATCGAAAAGCGAGGCGCCTTTGATGCGCTGGGGAGGGATACCGCTGTGCGACGCGAGCCAGCGATTCCAGTAACGTACCCTGCACTCTTTGTCCAGGATCAAGAGCCCTATGTCAATAACGTCCAAAATCTGGGCGAGTACCATTTCGTGCGGCTCTCCCTCCTGGCGCGCAAAGGTAAAGAAGCAGAGGCGGTAATTTCAATATGTTACGATTACTATGTAATAGCAAAACCCTCTGGCCAATACTAGTTTTTTTGTCTCCAGAAACCCACCAGCAGACCAAACGACCGCAGTTGACCGAGCGCCTCGACTCTGCACTGCAAGGCAACCCGTCGCAACACCGGTGCAGGAATTCCATTCGTAAAGAGTGGGGCGCTTTGCCGCTATCCCACCCCTGCCTGCTCCTCAGCCGAAACGGTTCGGCTCCCTGCCCTCCTGCACGCACCAGATAATCAGCACAACCCAACCGACCACCGGAATGAGGCCAATCAACTGCCACCACCCGCTCCGGTCCGTGTCGTGCAGTCGTCGCGCACATACCGCCAACGAGGGCAACAGGGTCCCCAGCGAAAAGAGCATGGACAGCATGTGACTCACGATACTGATCGCCATCCCGGCCAGCAGGATGAAAAGGAACCACCACCAGAATTCAGGCCGCGTTGCCCGTCCATTAAAGTCGGCATACTTGGCAAAACAGACCTTGATCGATTCAACGAATGTCATACCCCCTCCTCCCCTGTTGTGAGTGTATCCCAAAACACCATGCCGGAAGCCAATGGGCATTTCCTCTTTTGATCGTCACGGTATCACAGACGAACGCCCATATTCCACGGGGAAATTATCGCGTGGCACGCTTTGCGAAAGGGGGCAACAAAACAGCCCGCGATCCGTTGCCGGATGCGGGCTGTTTGCATTACGATCACCGGTTCTCCCGGCGTTATGTGGGGTGGCGGAGAGAGAGGGATTCGAACCCTCGGTAGGACTTTTGGTCCTACACTCGCTTAGCAGGCGAGCACCTTCGGCCTACTCGGTCATCTCTCCGCAAGATGCAAACTGGTTTGGGTGGCGGAGGAGGTAGGATTCGAACCCACGGAACTTTCGTTCAACGGTTTTCAAGACCGCCGCCTTAAACCACTCGGCCACTCCTCCTCCAATGTGCCACCTTATCTACCATCTCGGGCCAGGGCTGTCAATCAGCTTGTCCCGGCCCAACCCGATCACCACCAGCGCCACAGCGCGACAATGAGGGTGATGGCCACCACCATGCCGAGATTCATGTAGGCCATGAAATAGAAAAGTCGTTCCACCGATGATTTCGCCGGGCCCGTCTCCGCGGCGAGCAGCCGGCCGACCCTGGGCATGGCCAATACCTTCTCCTCGCCGTGGGGCGCCTGGGAAAGAACCGCGGAAAGATCCATGCCGGCCTGATGGCGCGCCATGTGGGCACCCTGACGCCAGAATTTGCTGGCAGTCACGTCGTACACCACGCCCTGGTAGGCGATATACGCCGGCCGCCCTTCCTTGCCGTCAAAGGCGGCCAGTTGGGCCAGGGTCATGTCGCCCCCGGCCGCAGGCACGACCGCCTCTTTCCTCTTGAGCCGCGGGCCGATGAAGAAGACCACCACCAGCGCCGAGAGGACCATGATGCTGAAGAGAGCGATCTTGAGCAGCAGCAGGACGCCAAAACGGGTGGTGGTCAAAAAAGCGAGCGAGGGCACGCGGTAGGCCATGAGAATGGCGCCGGTGACCGCCATCACCGCCATGGAAACGAGACCGACCCGCATCTCGCCGCGCGGCAACCCCTTGGCCGCATAGGCCGGCTTCAGGATGAGATGCACATAGAGGATGGTGCCGAACCAGAAGATGGCGGTGAGCAGATGGACAAAGCCCGCCACCAGCCGGATCAACCGAGGGCTTGGGGCGGGGGTCTCTTTGCCAGACGCGCCGGGCTTGGCCGCCACCACGGCGGCAAACTGCATGCCCACCTTGGTCAGTTCCCCGCCGCCACCCGGGTCCAGATGGCAATCGCCGCAGGCCCGGCCGGTGCAGGCGGCATACTGCTCAGTCGCTTTCACCGGCCGGACCGACCCAAGGCCGACGAAAGCGACCAATATTGCCAGCAGAAACAACCAGCCTCTCCTTGTGCCGTGTGACTGCGCCATCACTCTCCCCCCACCATGGCCAATGCCTCGCCAAGTTTCCGCACGCCGCGGATCTCCATGCCCTTGATCCCCTCCCTGGGCACGTTGGCGGCCGGCACCATGGCCCGTTTGAAGCCGTGCTTGGCCGCCTCGCGCAAGCGCGCCTCACCGTTGGGCACCGGCCGGATCTCGCCGGAGAGGCCGATTTCGCCGAAGACTACCAGATCCTGCGGCAGGGGCTGGTTGTTGAGACTGGAGACGACGGCCATGAGCAGGGCGAGGTCCGCCGCGGTCTCGTCCACCCGCACCCCGCCCACCACGTTCAGGAAGACGTCCTGGTTGTAGGTGGCAACCCGGCCGTGGCGGTGCAGCACCGCGAGCAGCATGGCCAGGCGATTCTGCTCGAGGCCCACTGCCACCCGGCGCGGCATCTCGGCGTGGCTCGCATCGACCAAGGCCTGCAACTCCACCAGCAGCGGCCGGCTCCCCTCCCACACGGCCAGCACCACGCTGCCCGGCATGGGTTCCTCAAGGCGGGAGAGGAAGATGGCCGAGGGGTTCTTCACCTCCTTCAACCCCTTGTCGGTCATGGCAAAGACGCCCAGCTCGTTCACTGCGCCGTAGCGGTTTTTCACCGCCCGCATGATGCGGTAGCGGCTGTCGAGGTTGCCCTCGAAATAGCAGACCACGTCGATGATGTGTTCCAAGACGCGGGGGCCGGCGAGATCCCCGGACTTGGTCACGTGGCCCACCAGGAAGATGGCGGTGTTGCTCTGCTTGGCAAACTGGGTAAGGAGCGCGGCGGATTCCCGCACCTGGCTCACACTGCCGGGCGCGGACTGGACATTGGCACTCTGCATGGTCTGGATGGAGTCGATCACCATCACCGCCGGCTTTTCCTGCTCGGCCACCGCGCAGATGCCCTCCACCGAGGTCTCGGCCAGGAGCAAGAGACCATCCTGCGGCAGATCAAGGCGCCGGGCGCGCATGGCGATCTGCTGGGGCGACTCCTCGCCGGTGACGTAGAGCACCTTGTGGCTGCGGCTCAGGGTGCAGCAGACCTGCAGGAGGGCCGTGCTCTTGCCCACGCCCGGGTCGCCGCCGATGAGCACCACCGAGCCCGGCACCAGGCCACCGCCCAAAACGCGATCAAGCTCGTGCATGCCGGTCCCGATCCGTTCGGTCCGGTCGAGGGCCACGCTGGCCATGGGCTGGACGGCGGCCAAGGCCCCGGTGTAGCCGCCAAAGCGCGGGGCGACTTTCGGCGCGGCCTGCTCGCTCAAGGTGTCCCAGGCGCCACATTCGCCGCATTGTCCCGCCCACTTGCCAGTGGTCGCGCCGCAGGCGCTGCACACGAAGATCTTTTTTTCCTTGGCCATATTCCCCTCTCAGACCAATTCCGCCAGCACCTGATGGGCCACCGGCAAGGCTTGCTCGCTCAGGCGCATCGAGTCGTCGTTCAAGATGAGCAACCCCCGTTCCACCAACCTCTCCACCGTTGTGCCATAATAGCCGCGCGGCGTCAAACCGAAGCGCGCTTCGAGCTCGGCAAGGGAAACCCCTTCGAGCAGGCGCAACCCCATGATCACCGTCTCGCGAAAACGGGCATGGAGCCCCAGGGATTCGGCCTCAACATAGGGTGGCTCACCTTTGCCGACCAGTTCGGCGTACCGGGTCGGGTCGGCCACGCTCTTGAGGCGCAGACCGGAAAGGCAGGAGACCGCCGCCGCGCCCAGGCCCACGTAGGAACCGTTATGCCAGTAGTTCAGGTTGTGACGGCACTCGCACCCCGGCCGGGCAAAGTTGGCGATCTCGTACCGTTGGTACCCAGCCCCGGCCAGCAGTTCCTGGGCCTTGGATTCCATCTCGGCCATGGCATCGTCGTCGGGCAAGGTAACCCGCCCCTCTTCCACCTCGCGCGCCAATGGGGTCCCCGGCTCCACCATCAGTTCGTAGAGGGCCAGATGCTCGGGGGAAAAGTCCACAGCGATTGTAAGCGACTCACGCAGGTCCGCCAGGGTCTGCCCCGGCAGGCCGTAGATCAGGTCGAGATTCAGGTTCTCGAAGCCGGCCGCGCGGGCGGCCTGGATCGCGGCCAGGGCCTCGGCCTGGGTGTGGCTGCGACCGATGGCAGAAAGAAGCCGGTCACTGAAGGACTGCACCCCCACGCTCAGCCGGTTCACCCCGGCCGCCCGGAGTTGCGCCAGTTTTTCACGGGTCACGGTGTTGGGATTCGCCTCCACCGTGATCTCCGCATCAGGAACAAAAGCGAAGCGAGCCAGCAACTCGCGGATCAATCCAGCCAACTGCTCGCCTGCGTAGATGGTCGGGGTGCCACCGCCGATGAAGAGGGTAGCAAACTGGCGGGCCTGCACCCAGTCCGAGGCCGCGATGCGACTGGCCTCTTGGGCGCAGGCAGCCAGATAGTCCGCCGGCGGCGCAGGGAGGCAGGGATAGGAGGTAAAGGCGCAGTAGCCGCACTTGGAGCGGCAGAAGGGGATGTGGACGTAGAGGCCCGGCGGCCCTTCGCCGGACTCCGGGGTGATCGCGTCCGGCGGCGGGACGCTCATCGCCCGCCAAGGAGCGGCTGGCACTCCTGCCGGATGGTCGTCATCAGGCCGTGGTCGGCAAAGCTGTAGGTCTCGCCATTGCCGCCGATAATGACGTGATCGAGCAACTGGATGTCCACCAGGGCCAGGGCAACAAAGAGGCGGCGGGTGAGTTCGCGGTCCTCTGCCGACGGCTTGAGGTTGCCGGAGGGATGGTTGTGCGCCACCACCAGGGCGGCGGCATGGTGATCGAAGGCGCGGCGGATCAACTCGCGGGGGTAGACCGTGGTGCTGCTGATGGAACCTTCGGCAATGGTCCCGCTGCCGAGGATGCCAAAGGCGGCGTCGAGGAAGATGGCGACAAAGGTCTCGCGACCGAGGTCGCGCATGGCATGGACCAGATAGTCCGCCACCTCGCGGGTGGAGCGGAGGTATTCCTTGCCGACCAGCCGTTCTTGCAGATAACGGCGGGCCACGCCGTGGACAAAGTGGAGGGCAAAGCTGTTGGTGGGACCGATGCCGGCCACCTGCTCCAGTTCCGCCTGGGAGGCTTCAAGGGCCTTGCTCAGAGAGCCGAAGCGGGCAAGAAGGCTGCGGGCCATCTCCTTGCAGTCCTTACGCGGGGTACCCAGGGTGAGCAGCAGTTCCACCACCTCGGCCTCGTTGAAGGCGTCGATGCCGCGGGCGAGGAACTTCTCCCGCAGCCGCTGCCGGTGCCCTGTCCCCTTCTGCTGCCAGTCGGTTTTATCCATGGATACTCGCCACGAAAACCACGAAAGACGCGAAAGTTAAAAAACGAATCGCTTCACGGTGGCTTTAGGATAGGCGAAATTCACCAGCAGGCCAACCTTTTTCCCGCTAGCCTTCAGGTAATTGAGAATCTGGGGCCTCGTGCGCCTTATGCACTTTGTCCTGGGCCTTAAGCTCGATCACCACCCGGTCATCCACTATCAGGTCGGCAAAATACTCGCCCACGGTTTCGCCTTTATAAGTGACCGTCAACGGCACCTGATTCTGCACGGCAAACCCTTGGGCTACCAGTTCCTGGCGCAAGGCATTCTTATAGACCTTTTCAAGAAAGCCATGCCCCAATTCCCGATAGACCTCGTAGACACACCCGGTGATGGCATACACCAACTCTTTTTCCCAAAGTTCGGCATCCACCCTTTCGTGTCCTTTGGTGGTTTTCGTGGCTATGCAGACAACGCCTTCACGAAAAGTTCGTTGGCCAGCTGCGGGTTGGCCTTGCCGCCGGTCTTTTTCATGAGCTGGCCGACAAAGAAGCCCATCACCTTGGTCTTGCCCTCGCGGAACTGCTGGGCCTGCTCCGGGTTGGCAGCGATGATCTCGCGGACAATGGCCTCCAGCTCCCCGGTGTCGCTCATCTGCACCAGGTTCTTTTCCTTGACCACTGCCTCCGGCTCCTTGCCGGTGGCCATCATCTCCTCGAAGACGGTCTTGGCGATCTTGCCGCTGATGGTGCCCTGCTCCAGCATGGTCATGAGGGCACCAAGCTGTTTCGGCGTGACGAGGCACTGGCTGAGGTCGATGCCCTCCTCGCCCTTCAAGGCGCGCATCAGTTCGGTCATGATCCAGTTGCCGAGCTTCTTGGCCTGGCCGCATTCCGCCAGGGCCTGCTCAAAGTAGTCGGCCAGTTCGCGGGAGGAGGTGAGCACCTCGGCGTCCGCCTCGGGGAGCCCGAGCTGCTCGACAAAGCGCTTCGTGCGCTCGTGGGGCAGCTCCGGCATGGCGGCCTTCATCTCGGCCACCCACGCCTCGTCAAGCACCACCGGCACCAGGTCCGGATCCGGAAAGTAGCGGTAGTCGTGGGCCTCCTCCTTGGAGCGCATGGACATGGTCACCCCGCGGTCGGCATCCCACAAGAGGGTCTCCTGCACCACTGCCTCGCCGTCCAGCAGCAGGTCGCGCTGACGGCGCTCCTCGTATTCGAGCCCCCGCTGCACGTTGCGGAAGGAGTTCATGTTCTTGAGCTCGGTGCGGGTGCCGAACTTCGTCTCGCCGCGCGGCCGGAGCGAGATGTTGGCATCGCAGCGGAAGCTGCCCTCCTGCATGTTGCCGTCGCAGATGTCGAGGTAGCGCACAATGGCGTGGAGCTTCTTGAGATAGGCTGCCGCCTCCTCGGGGGAGCGGATGTCCGGCTCGCTCACGATCTCCAACAGCGGCACGCCGGTGCGGTTCAGATCGACATAGCTCCTGGGTTCCCGCTCGTCGTGCACCAGCTTGCCGGCGTCCTCCTCCATATGGATGCGGGTGAGGCCGATCTTGCGGTGCTTGCCAGCCACCTCGATCTCGATCCAACCGTGCTCGGCAATGGGCAGTTCGAACTGGGAGATCTGGTAGCCCTTGGGCAGATCCGGGTAGAAGTAGTTCTTGCGGGCGAACTGGTTGCGGAAGTTCAAGGTGCAGTTGGTGGCGAGCCCCAGCTTGATGGCGAACTCCACCACCTTGCGGTTCAGCACCGGCAGCACGCCGGGCATGCCGAGGCAGACCGGGCAGGTGTTGGTGTTGGGCGGCCGGCCGAACTCGGTGGTGCAGCCGCAGAAGATCTTGCTGTTGGTCTTGAGCTGCGCGTGCACCTCAAGGCCGATAACGGTTTCAAAGTCCATGGCCAATTCCTCTATATCGTGCTCGCCTTTGCCACCCAGGCCTGCATCTTGGTCAACTCCTTGCCCCAGCCGCTGCCGAGCCGCACCTCCAGGAACATGCGGTAGAGCTGGTCCACGGTACGGACGGCCAGCTCGTAGAGGCCGATCTGGTCCAAGAGGCGCGCCTCCATGGCCTCGGGCTCGTCGGATTCCTCGCTGTTCGCCATGGTCTTCGGCAGCCGCACGCCCTGGAACTCCATCATGCTGCCGCGCAGGGTGAGGTGCCACTCGTGGTCGTCGCGGATGAGCTGCACCCGCGCCTGCTCCAGCTTCTTGCCCATGGCCAGCCCGGTGCGCGCCTCCTTCAGCTCGGTCTGCAAGCCGCGGCAGATCACCTTTTCGTGCGCCTCGCCCTCGCCGTATTCGAGCAGCATGTGCTTTTCAAAGACAAGCTGGATATCGCTGCCGCTCTCCGGCAGGAAGATGGCGCCACCGCGCTCGTCACTCTTGTACCAGAGCCAGGTAAGGAACTCCTGGCCCAGGAAGCGTTTCTCCTCAATGAGATCGACCAGATCCATGGCGGCTCCTAGACAAAGATGACCGGCTCGAGGTCGGCCAGGGCCGGCCGCTGTTCGGCAGGCAGCAGATGTTCGGCCACCAGATAGGGCACCTGGAGCATGAGGCCGAGGCCGAAGACCTCGCGGAAGAACTCCTCGAAGACCTCCTGCGCCTTCTGGTTGGTGGAAAAAAAGAGCACCGTGTTCTCGGCCAGGTTCCAGCACATGTCGTAGACCGCCGGCATGGGCAGCGCCTTTTTCATCAGCGACAGGGTGACATTCTCCTTGATCTCCATGCGCTGGGCGCGGCTCAAGCGGGGAATCTGCTTCATCTTCTTGACCCGCTCCTCCTCCTTCTGGCAGAACTTGGCCAGCACCTTGGAAGAGACCTTGCGCTCGTCGATGCGCATGGCGAGCACCAGATAGTCGCCCGCCGCATAGGAGGCGTAGGCAAAGGTGCTGTCGAACATGTTGGCCACCGAGACCCAGCCCACCGAGCGCTCCTCGTAGGAGTCGTCGATGTCGCGGAAGGCGTGCTTGGCAATGCGCTCGGCCGCGACATCCCAGAAATTGGCCACCACCTCGCCTTCCACCGCGTAGCGGACAAAGCTGGCCGACCGTGATAACAGCCCCATAGGCTCCTCGCTTCCAAAGGAAAGGGTCGGCCGCGGCCATGGCTGCCACCGAACCCCGACAATGTCTTGTTTCTGCGGATAAAAACAACCAGGAAGGCGCCTTGCGGAACGCCTGTCAGGCTTGACAAGATATAGCAAACATACGGCAGGCGAACAAGCACTTTGAAACCGCTACGGCGGCTGCGGCTCCCGGCCGCATCCCCCCGACAATGCTTGACACATCAAATCGACTATTGTAAAAGAGCGTTTTCTGTGCTAAAGGGGGTCGTTAACTCAGTCGGTAGAGTATCTGCCTTTTAAGCAGAGAGTCGCGCGTTCGAGTCGCGCACGACCCACCAGCACCAAAGTCCCCATCGTCTAGTCAGGTCCAGGACACCGGCCTTTCACGCCGGCGACACCGGTTCAAATCCGGTTGGGGACGCCATACAAACTCAAAGGGGCTACGCTGTGAAGCGTAACCCCCTTTTTTGTTCCTCGCCCCCTTCAAATCACGCCGATGACTTGTGTTCCTTGAGCCACTCTCGCAACACGTCATTGATGCGGGTCTGCCAGCCGCGCCCCATAGCCCGGAACGCCTCCACCACTTCCGGAGCGAGACGGATGTTGACCGCCTCCTTGGCCGGACGTTTCCCTGGTCCGCGTTGACCCGGACGGCGCTTGGGCAGCACCGCCACCAATTCCGCTGGCAATACTTCTGCGGCGGGTTTGAAATGTTTGAAGTCTTCTGTGGTGAGTTCGCGGACCTCGCCGTTTTTGTCAGTCAGGGGTGAGCGCTTTGCCATAACTTCTTGACTCCCTGGCGTTTGCTTTCCGAAATATGGGGAGTGTCCCTGTTTTTCTGCGCGGGAAAGGGTTTCAAGCAAATCGTCAGTAAAACAAGCAGTGCGTTGGTAGAAGATAGCCCAAAGAGGCGGCTTACCCTGAGCCCATTTGTCAATGACAAGCTGAGACACACTAAGAAACTATCAGCAATTCATCAAGACATGGTGGTTTTTTTCCGCCACAAATGAATTCCGAAATAACAGATGGGGGTTTTCTCTCACAACCTCCGGTCATCAATCGGAAATCAATAGCATCAGTTAATCTATTACGCCTGAGATCCCTTGGCTGGCAACAATTTTTGTATTGCTCTGAACCACCACACCCACAGTATTCGTCTTCACGAATTTCCAATATTCGTTCATATGGATGATGCGCAACCTGATAGCCTGGCCATCGACCTAGAAATTCCAAATGGAGGTGACGTACAGCCCAAAGAGTATATATATCGAGAAGCCCAACGATGGGATCTCGTAATGTCCAAGTTTCATCAGATGGCTCAAACGCACAGATGGAGCCATCTGTAAAATTAGTATGACGAGGTCCGATCCATAAGGGAATGCCGCTGAATTCATCGACCCAAAAGCCCCACCCTCGGACAATAAAAGGCCACCTGAACGAGATTCCAACAAGAAAAATCGCCTTCCGCAAAGAAGCAGGCAACAGAGCGCTCTCTGTTAAAACCCATAACCCGGTTTCCTCTCTCCAGGACCGGGTATCCGGGTAGGCCTGTGACAATAAAATTAAATCCTTTTCACATTTTTGTTTAAGACCTGCGCTGAGGACCGATGGGGCGGTATAGGGCGATCGGCGCCATTGTGTGGCCCATTGCCATTGTGGGTCCCACCACCATCGTGTGAGTTCTTGCCATTGTGGTGCGGTTTGTCTTTTTCTTTGTCGTTCATTGTGTTGCCCCGAGCCCAATGTTGTTGAATGGTCGGAATTCGTGTTGGGCACCACTATTCCGCCGTTTTTAACCGATGGGAAGATGTTCCTGTCAAGCTGGTTACCTATCTTCTCTAAAACTTCCAACATGCCTCTCCCCCTGCGGTCTTCAGTGTAAAATATATCCTGTCAATATAATAATCACGAATACTTTTTATGTCAAGATAAAGATTTTATGGAAACAAAATAGCCATAAAAAATGAATACAAATTCACTTTGTATTGTGGTATGTGTAAAAAATAAACACCCATTTGGCCACACAGGAGGAAACAATCTATGCGATTGGGCGTACGCAAAAGAATGGAATTTATAGAGGCGCGACTATATTGGGAGGGCCGTATTAGCAGAAAGGATCTGGTTGATTTTTTTGAAATTTCTATACCGCAAGCGACAAAAGATATTAAGGAGTACAGCGAAAAAGCTCCTGACAATATTCGCTATGACCAGAGCGTGAAACACTATATCGCAACAGAAAACTTCACCCCAACAGTCTCCACCCCTTCAAGTGAGGACTACCTAACTCGTTTACGTCTTCTTCCGGGCAAAAAAGACGCCACGAAATTTTTTAACAGTGGTTCCATTCCACCCTTTTCAGAAATTCCTAAATTCCAAAGGAGTGTTGATAAAAATGTGCTCAAACCACTTCTGCGATCTATCCATGATAAACAGGCCGTAGAAGTAAACTACCAATCAATGAGTTGTCCCGAGCCCGAACTTCGCTGGATCACTCCCCATTCTCTTGGATGCGATGGTTTTCGTTGGCATGTTCGCGCATTATGCCACCGCTCGAGTATGTACAAAGACTTTAATCTTGGAAGAATATTGTCAATAACACGTACAAAAAATGACAAATTTGATCATTCTATTGATTATGAATGGAATAATGAAATCACTATAAAAATAGCGCCAAATAAAGGATTATCGCCGGGCCAAAGAGCTTGCATCGAAAGAGACTATGGAATGAAAGATGGGGAAATATCTTTAGAGATAAAGGCAGCTTTTTTTTATTACTTCAAAAAAAGATTTGGCTTTGGAGTAGATCACGACAAGTCTCCAGGCAATGAACAACAGATAATTTTATTAAACCATGATGAAGTTAGCGCAAAAATTGATTTACTACAGTCAATGTCAAAAAAGAAAATATGGCAATTGCGCACAGCATAGCATCATCCACCCAGAGCTTTGGGCTGCAAGTGGGCTTTTACGGTTTCCAAAGAAGGTATTCTCTGGTGCCTGACAGATGTAACTAGCTGAAAAGATTGGGTGGCATACGAAATAGGGCACTCTTTCACGCCGGCGACACCGGTTCAAATCCGGTTGGGGACGCCACTGAACATGCAAGGGAATCAGCCAGCCGGTTGCTTCCCTTTTTTGTTGCCCGCGGCCGGAACCCCTCCATAGCATGCCGCCATGCGGCGGATCTCTGTCTGCACTGCGGCGATCAGCTCCTGCGGCCCCAGCACCGCCACCCCCGCCCCCCACGAGAGCACCCAGCGTTTGATGGCCGCCAAATCGCCTCCCGGCATAGTCAGGGTCACGCTGCCGTCACGGTGTGACTTGAGTTGCTGCTCCGGGTGCCAAACCCGCTCCAGCACGTAGGGCGCCGCAGCGGCGGCAAAGCGCAGCCGCACCCGGTATTGCCCGGTTCCCCGGCCCAGCCCAAACCCTTGGGCCACCACGCTGGCCGGATCGAAATCCGCCGGTATCATGAAAGAATCGGAGAGCACCACCACCTCGCTCACCCGCGATAAAGCAAAGCTGCGCACCGCCCGTCGCAGGTGGCAGTAGCCAAGGAGATACCAGGCGCCCTGAAAACGCAGCACATGGTAGGGGTCCACCTGCCGCTTCTCCGGTTGGCCGGCGCCGGGTTTACGGTACCCGAGGCCAAGGGTCCGACTCTGGGTGAGCCCGCCAGCCACCGCCTCCCATACCGCCGGGTCGATAGTGCTCTGCTGCTCCGGCACCACCGAGATGCGGCTGTCGAGCCAGGCAGCGTCGCAGGAAACCCGCTCAGGCAGCGACTGCTCGATCTTGCGGAACAGGGCGGCCAGCTTGGCATGGATCGGGGTGTTGCGGTAGTGCTCCAGCCCCTTGTGGGCGATGGCCAGGCCGAAGAGGTCGCCCTCGTTCAGATGGATGGCCGGCAGAGCGTAGCTTTCCTCGCTGTAGAAGTAGCCCTTGCGCCGGCTATCGTAGGCGATGGGCGCCTCCCAGTGGAGCCGCAGATAGTCGATGTCGCGCAGGATGGTCTTGGTGCTCACCTCGTATTCGGCCGCGAGAGTCGTGCAGCTGGCGAGCCGCTGGCTTTGCATGCCGCTGCGGATGGCGCGGTCGATGAAGAGCAGCCGGGCGAGCTGCGACTTATTTTCCACCATACGAATGCCTCACCATTTTTTTTCGTACCTGGGACACTCTGTGTCTGAGGTCAGGGTATACCCTGGAGTCATGAGCAAAAGCAACCATGAATCCCAGACAGAGGAGAACGACATGGGCACCGACGGCAGGAGACAACGGCAGGGGAATGGCTCGGCGATCACGGCAAGATTGGGCGGGCCACGAGGAGCGTGGCGGTTCGTGGCCCGGTGGAGAGTGACCGCCGGCGACAGCGATCAACAGGTCCTGGCAGCGCTGGAACGGTATCTCCAAATTCCCACCTTCCAGCGGCAGGGCCGACGGCTCTCCTGCCGCTAGGTGGCGCGCGGCTGGCCGGTCGCGGCCGTCCCCTCCAGCACGGCCCGGATCGCGCGGGCCAACTCGCCCATGATCACCGGCTTCAGGAGAAAGTAACGGATGCCGAGCGCCTTTGCCTTTTCCGAGCTCATCTGCTCGCTGAAGCCGGTGCAGAGGATAATCGGCAGTTCTGGCCGGATGCCAAGCATCTCCCGGGTAAGTTGCTCACCGGTCTTCTTCGGCATGGTCATGTCGGTGATGACCAGGTCGAAATCCTGCGGCCGCTCTTGGAAGGCGGCCAGCGCGGCCTCGGAGTCACTGAAGGGTTCGACCCGATACCCGAGGCCGGCGAGCAACTGGTGCATCACGGTGAGAATCATGGCGTCGTCGTCCACCAGCAGTACCCGTTCATGGCCGGTAGGCAGCGCCACGGCGGTCGCGGTCGCCGCATCCTCCATCGGCGCTGCGGCGACAACGGGCAAATAGACGTGAAATTCCGTCCCCTGCCCCGGTTCGCTGTAGACCGTGACCGTGCCCTTCAAACCCTTGACGATGCCATGCACCACCGCGAGCCCCAGGCCGGTCCCCTCCCCCTTTTTCTTGGTGGTGAAATAGGGCTCGAAGATCCGCTCCAGCAGCTCCCGCGGCATGCCCAGGCCGGTGTCGGCCACCGTCAGTTGGAGATAGCGGCCCGGGGCCGACAGACTCTTGGCCATCAAGTCATCGGCCGCGATGTCCACCATCCGCAGACAGACGCTCAGGGTGCCGCCCTTTTCCCGCATGGCGTGGTAGGCGTTGGTGCAGAGGTTCATCACCACCTGCTGGATCTGGACAGGATCGGCCAGTACCGCCTCGCAATCCGGATCAATCTCCTCATGAATGGTTATGGTAGTCGGAATCGAGGCGCGCAACAGCTTCAGGGATTCCTTGACCACGAACTGGAGTCGCAACGGCTTCAACTCCTGCTCGCGATGGCGGCTGAAGGTCAGGATCTGCTGCACCAGATCCTTGGCGCGCTTGGCGGCGACCAGCACCTGTTTGAGGTCGCCGGCCGCGGGATTGTCGGCCGGCAGGGCCAGTAGCGCCATCTCCGTATACCCGAAGATCGGCGAGAGGATATTGTTGAAGTCGTGAGCGATACCGCCGGCGAGCGTCCCGATGGCCTCCATCTTCTGCGCCTGGCGGAGCAGGCTCTCCAGTCGCGCTTTCTCCTCCAGCTCCTGGCGGGAGCGTTCGAGGCTGTGCAGGGCCATGAGGATGCTGAGCGGCCGCCCCTCTTGGTCACGCACGATCTTCACCGTGATCTCAATGGGATGGCCGGCCGGATTATCGGGATGATCGGCCTCCATGGTGATGACCGCGTCCCGCAACTCGCTCTGGGCCTGGCAGACCGGACAGGGCGTCTTCTCGCCCTGGGGATGGACCACCGCCTCGATGTGGCGGCCAAGGATGGCGCCGCTCTCCTGCCCGACCATGCGGCAGAAGGCGCGATTGGCTCGCAGGAGGCGCCGCTCGGGATCGAGCAGATAGATGGGATCGTCCGAGGCGTCCATGGCGACGCTCCATTCCAAGGCCGCCCGCTCCAGGGCTTGGCCGGTGCGTTCCTGCTCGACAATGCTCCGGCGGAAGCGGACAAAACCAAAGGCGAAAATCCCCCCGCCGATGAGCCAGAGCAGCAGATGCACGCCAGCCATAACCTGCCGGTGCGCCGCAGTGGCGGCATAGTAGGGCGCCAGCGGGATGGAGGCGCTCAGCCCGCCGCGGACATCGCCCACCTTGTACCCCTGCGCCGCATGGCATTCGAGACACGCCTTCGTCGTCACCAGCGGAGACATCATCCGCAGATAGGGAACGCCGCCGATGGGAGCCACGGCAATCACCTCGCGCTTCCCCTCCTTGACGAAAACCTCCAGGGCCTGTCGCTCCCATGCATCCGGCGCATTGGCGGGGTTCAAGGGGTTAAGGCTGGTAATATGCCCCAGTATGCCGTACTCCGTCTTGCCCATCTCGTCGACCTGACGGGTCATGTAGGACGGATTCACCAGGGTGAGCTGGCGGCCGGAGGGGGTGACGAGATCGCGCTCGGGGAGATGGGCAAGATAGGGATTGGGCGGGGTTTGCGGCGTGACCGGCACATAGACGCCACCCTGACGGGCGGCCCAATGACGATAGAGGATATCCTTTTCGAGGCTGACCCGCGCTTCCAGGGTGGCGAGCTTGATCATCTCCACCTCCTCGCCCCGCAAACTCCACGCGAAGGAAAGGGCGACGATGACCGCCCAGAACACCTGCAAGAGAATGGCATACGGCCGCAACCGACGCCGCGGCAGATTGCCAACCAACATACTCCTCCCCCTGCGGCCCTTGTTTTGCCCCATTCCCTCCCTCATTCCCCCAACACTTATATAACACAGTCGCGGCATGCTTTCGAAAAAATCCTGCCCTCGCAGAGGACGGCAGGAAGCTGGGCCGTGACGCTGCGTTTGACACGCTTTTCCGCCTTTTTTATAATTATTAAATGCAACGATGGCCCCACCGCATAGTGGCCACGCAATCAGCCGGCTGCACCTCCGCGGCCGCGACCGCCCCTGCCTGATGCCGCGGCCGCCGGTGCTGCCATGATCAAGAAAGTCCGCACCGAAGACCTCAAGCCGGGCGTCTTTGTCCACCACTTCAACTGCGGCTGGAATCGCCATCCCTTCCTGCTCAATCAAAAACGGATCAAGAGCGACAAAACCATCCAGCGCATGCTCGACTGGGGCATTTGCGAGGTCCTCATCGACACCGACAAGGGGCTTGACGTCGGCGAAGGTCCTTCCCTCGCCGAGGCCGCCCGCGCCACCGACACCGCCATCACCGAAATCGCCACCACCGCCCCGCTGCCGCGGCCCCACATCCCCACCCACCAGGAAATGGCCCGGGCCCGCAAGGTACGCCACGAAGCGATGTTCTTTGTTCACGACATGATGGAGGACATCCGGCAGGGCAAGAAAATCAAGATGGACCAGGCGTACGCGATGATGGACGCCATGGAGATTTCCATCGACACCAACCGCGACGCCTTGATGTACCTCATGCGGATCCGCAAGAAGGACGAATACACCATGATGCACTCCATCAACGTCGGGGTGCTCCTGCTGACCATGGCGACCCTGCTCCGACTCAAACGCGAAAGCCGGCTTCATTTGGCCCTGGGCGGCCTGCTTCACGATGTGGGCAAGGTGAAGGTACCGGCACAAATCCTCAAGAAACCGGAAAAACTCTCCCCTGAAGAATTCGTGGAAATGCAGCGGCACGCCCTGTACGCCCAGGGCATCTTCGCCACCTCCCGCGAAGTGCCGCCCGAGGCCCTGCAGATGGCGCTCCAGCACCACGAACGGATCGACGGCTCCGGCTACCCCTTCGGCCTCAAGGGCGATGCCATCAGCATCGCCGCCCAGATGACCGCGGTCGCCGATGTCTACGATGCCCTCACCGCCGACCGCTGCTACCGCGACGGCGTCTCTCCCATCGACGGTCTCCGCTTCATCTACGGCGGCTGCGGTACCCACTTCAACCGCAAATTTGCCCACTTCTTCATCAAGGCCATCGGAGTCTATCCGGTGGGCAGCTTCGTCCGCCTCGAAAGCGGGCTGATTGGCATCGTGGTCGGCTCGAATCCCGACCTGCTCCGGCCGGTGGTACGGGTCTTTTACAACGACAGCCGGGGCTGGCCAGTGGCCTTGCGGGACATTGACCTGGCCAAGCCGCTGGGGCACGGCGGCGGCGACCGCATCGTTTCCCACGAAACGGCCAACAAATGGAAGGTTGACCCGCTCACCTTACTGCGGTAAGGAAGGACATGGACAGCCACCGGCACCGCTACCAGCAACTGCTCGCCGAGGTTACGGCAGCGATGGCGCCTTTGCTCACGCGCCATCGCCATCTCATCCGCTGCGCCCCGCGCTGTAGCGAGTGCTGCCAGGCCCTCACCCTGCTGGCCATCGAGGCCAGTGTCGTGGCCGAGGCCTTCCAGGCACTGCCACCGGCAACACAGGCCGCGATCCGCACCGAGGCCGCGGCCCGTGGCGACCACTGCCCCTTCCTGCGCGCGGAACTCTGCACCATCTACCAAGCCCGGCCGCTCATCTGCCGCACCCATGGCCTGGCCATCGGTTATGTGGACGAAGCAAGCGCCACGATCGAGGTATCGGCCTGTCCCCGGAATTTTGCGGAAGATCTCCCGCTCGCCGTCGACGATCTGCTCTTGCTCGATCCCTTCAATGCCCGGCTCGCCGCGCTCAACCAGGAGTTCGCCGCGGCAATGGGCCTCTCTGCCGCCACCAGAGTGGCGATGTGCGATCTCATCCTGGCGCAGCCGTTGTCCTGAGCCTTTTCCGCAAAAAAACGTTCCTTTTGCTTTTTTTCCTTGCAACTCTCCGAGAGGAACGTTAAGAATATTCTAAAATAATAATTTACTGAATTACTTAACAGGCACAACCGGCCTCCCCCAGGCCGTCAGAAGTTTTCTTCCCCCTCTCTCAAATGCTGGTGGCCGTGGGCCTCCCCCGCCCACGGCCACCAGCAACCCCCTAGCCCGACCGCTTCAGTTCCCGCCCCGGCCCCGAGTCACCACCTGCCGCCCTACTGCTCCTGATGTTTGGCCAGCAAGGACTTCTGAACCTCGTACGGCACCGGCGCATACTCCTTGAACCGGCGTTTGAAACTCGCCCGACCCTGGGTCATCGACTTGAGGGCGGTGGTGTATTTGTACTGTTCGGCCAGCGGTGTGGTGGCGCGGATGAGCTGGTACCTGCCCTGCGATTCCATGCCCCCGATGATGGAACGCCGTGACTGCAGATCGCTCATCACATCGCCCATGAGTTCCTCCGGCACCAGGATCTCCATCTCGTAGATCGGCTCAAGGATCAGCGGGTCCGCCGCCTTGAATGCCTCCTTGAAGGCCTGGGCGCCGGCGATCTTGAAGGAGATGTCGTTGGAGTCCACCGGGTGCATCTTGCCGTCAAAGACCAGTACCCGCACATCGCGGACATAGGAGCCGGTCATCGGCCCCTCCTCCATCTTCTCCATGATGCCCTTGAGAATGGAGGGCAGGAACTTCTGGTCGATCACCCCGCCCACGATGCAGTTGCAGAAGACGAGCCTGCCGCCCCATTTGAGGTCGATCTCCTCCTGCTGGCGGATGGTGAGGTCGCTCGGGTCCGGCATGCCTTCCACGTAAGGCTCGATCTTGAGATGCACCTCGGCGAACTGGCCGGCGCCGCCGGACTGCTTCTTGTGGCGGTACATGGCGGTGGCAGCCTTCTGGATCGTCTCCCGGTAGGGGATGCGCGGCTCGACAAAATCGACCTTGATGCCGTGAACATGCTTCAGCCGCCATTTGGCCACGCCATGGTGGAGCTCGCCCTGGCCCCAGAGGATGAGCTGTTTCAGCTCCGGCGCGAACTCCGCCTTGAGCGTCGGGTCCTCGGCCTGCATGTCGCGCAGGGCCTCGGAGAGTTTTTCCTCGTCCTTCTTTTCCTTCGCCACCACCGCGGTGCGGATGCGCGGTTCCGGGAAGTCGATGGTCGCGATGGCCGCCGGGAAATCCTTGGCGTGCAGGGTGTGGTTGGTGAGCGTTCCCTTGAGCTTCAGGGTGGCGCCGATGTCGCCGGCCGAGAGTTTTTTCACCTGATGGCGGTTCTTGCCATCCATGATGAAGAGCTGGTTCAACCGCTCGGTCTCGCCGGTCTGGGAGTTGACCAGGTCCATCGCCTCGCTGATCTCGCCGCTCACGACCTTGAAAAAGGTGATCTTGCCCAGGAAGGGCTCCACCAGGGTCTTGAAGACAAAGAGCACCGGCGGCCTCGCCGGGTCGCAGGGAACCTCCTGGCCATTCGCCGCCACCTCCGGCAACATCTCGCGGGCGCTGGGCGCCACGTTGTCGATAAAGCCCATGAGCCGGCCGCTGCCCATGTTGCGCTTGGCCGAGAGGCAAAAGATCGGGAAGACGTCGTGCTTGAGCATGCCGATCTTGAGCCCCTGCCGCAGCTCGTCTTCGTCGAGGCTGCCCTTGGCGAAGTAGAGTTCCATCAGGGCCTCGTCGTTTTCCGCCGCCTTTTCCACCAGCTCGTTGTGGAGCCGGTCGGCCTTCTCTTTCTCCGCCGCCGGAATCGGCAACTTCTCGGGCCTGCCGCCGGTGGCGGGGAATTTGTACATGGTCATCTTCAAGAGGTCGATGATGGTGTTAAAGCCCTCGCCCTGGTTGACCGGATACTGCATGACCACCGCCGCCGGGCCGAACTGTGCCTTGACCCCGGCCACGGTGGCGTCGAAATCCGCCTTGGGATGGTCCACCTGATTGACCACGAAGACGGTCGGCTTCTTGAAGCGATCCACATAGTTCCAGGTGATCTCCGACCCCACCTCGACGCCATACTGGGCATTGAGCAGGAAGAGGCAGGTGTCCGCCACCCGGAGCGAGGAGGCGATTTCGCCGACAAAGTCGTCGAGGCCGGGGGTATCGATGAGGTTGATTTTGTAATCGCGCCATTCGGTGTGCAGCGTCGTGGCATAAACGGAGTTGCCGCGCTCGTGCTCGATCTCGTGGTAGTCGGAGATGGTGTTCTTCTCCTCCACCGCGCCGCGCCGCTTGATAAGCCCCGCCTCGAAGACCATGGTCTCGGCCAGCGTGGTCTTGCCGGATTTCACGCTGCCGACGAGGACGATGTTCTTGATGTGCTTGTCGTCATATTCCTTCATCTGCCACCTCATGTTGGGATTTGAACAAAGACCATGACCGACGCGGGGATGCGAGCGATGTCAGGTATCAGGAAAGGGAGCGGACAGGATAACGGTGCGGGGAGAGCAAGAGGCGAGCCAGGGGAATGGGAGAGTTGTTGCCGCCATGGCGTCCTTTACTCTTGGGTCCCGAAGCGAGAGACGGCCGGGGTCATCGGCCGGGAAGAGGGGTGCCGTCCGGCAGCCTCTGTTCTTAGAGATAGCACAACAGCATGAGAAGGCAATGGGAAAAAACGACCGCCGCCGAATGCTGCCGGATGACCGCGACGCAGCGTGCCTCTTTGCCGGCCGGCGGCCCTGACCGCTGCTTTCCAACTTGATTTTTCACCCTGTAAATGCGAAGCTAATAATACATGGGAAAATGTCTGCCCACGGCCCGACGCGACGGGAGCGGGCTTTTTCCCGAACCGCACTTTTTTCTTGCAATAGCCTCGAGCCTGAGATAATGATAGTAATCATTCTCAAATACGAGGTGGGCTATTGAACAACGACAGCACTCTCCGCATTACCAAGCAGCGCCAGATCATCCTTGATGAACTGATGCGGGTTACCTCGCACCCCACGGCGGATGACCTCTACCAGATGGTACGCCAGAAACTGCCGCGCATCAGCCTCGGCACCGTCTACCGGAATCTGGAAACCCTGGCCGGGCTGGGGATGATCCAGAAACTCGAGGTGGCCGGCACCCAGAAACGGTTCGACGGCAATGCCGCGACCCACTACCACATCCGCTGCCAGCGGTGTGGGCGGGTCGACGATCTGGACCTCCGCCTGAACACCGACCTCGAAAAGGCGGCCGCGGAAAAGACCCGTTTCACCATCCTGCGGCACCGGCTGGAATTCACCGGCCTCTGCCCCGAATGCCAGAAACTCAATGCCCAAGCGGAGGAAGCCTAATGCCTGCCATCAAGGGAACCCAGACCGAAAAGAACATCCTGACCGCCTTTGCCGGCGAGTCCCAGGCCCGCAACCGCTATACCTATTTTGCCGCCCAGGCCAAGAAAGAAGGCTTTGTCCAGATCTCCCACATCTTCGAGGAGACCGCGGACCAGGAAAAGGAACACGCCAAACGCCTCTTCAAGCTGCTGGAAGGCGGCGAGGCCGAAGTGATCGCCCGCTTCCCGGCCGGCGTCATTGGCACCACCCTGGAAAACCTCAAGGCGGCTGCGGCCGGTGAACATTACGAACAGGCGGAGATGTATCCGACCTTTGCCAACATCGCCAGGGAGGAGGGCCTTCCCGCCATCGCCGACATCTTCATGGCCATCGCGGTGGCGGAAAAATTCCATGAAAAACGCTATCGGGCGCTGGTGGCCAACATCGAGGCCGGCCGCGTCTTCAAACGCAAGGAGAAAACCACCTGGCGCTGCCGCAACTGCGGCTATCTCCACGAAGGAACCGAACCACCGGATCGCTGCCCGGCCTGCGACCACGTCCAGGCCCACTTCGAACTCATCTGTGAAAACTGGTAACCAACATCTTATAAGGAGAGGAACGATGACCCAACTGCTGGAAGTGTACAAGTGCGGGGTTTGTGGCAACATGGTCGAAATGGTCCATGCCAGCGTCGGCGAGTTGGTCTGCTGCGGTCAGCCGATGCAACTCATGAAGGAAAATACCGTCGATGCCGCCAAGGAAAAGCATGTGCCGGTCATCGAGAAAATCGGCGAGGGGTATCTGGTCAAGGTGGGAGCCGTCCCGCACCCGATGGAGGAGAAACACTACATCGAGTGGATCGAGTTGCTCGCCGACGGCAAGGCCTACCGCCAGTTCCTCAAGCCCGGCGACAAGCCCGAGGCCTTCTTCGCCATCGCGGCCAAACAGGTTTCCGCCCGCGAATACTGCAATCTCCACGGCCTGTGGAAGGCGTGAACCGGAGGAGATATGTTGAACAAGAAGCTGGAAAAGGCCTTGAACGACCAGATCAATGCCGAATTCTATTCCTCCTACCTGTACCTCGCCATGAGCGCCCATTTCGAGGCCGCGGGGCTGCCGGGCTGCGCCAAATGGATGCAGGCCCAGACCCAGGAGGAGTGGTTCCACGGCATGAAGATGTACGGCTTTGTCCACGGCCGCGGTGGCCGGGTTGAACTGAAGGCGATTGCCGCGCCGCCCACCAGGTGGGTCTCGCCGCTGGCGGTCTTCGAGAGTGTACTGGCCCACGAGCAGAAGGTCACCGGCCTCATCAACGACCTGGTCGACCTGGCGCTCAAGGAAAAGGATCATGCCACCAACATCTTCCTGCAGTGGTTCGTCTCCGAGCAGGTGGAAGAGGAGGCGAACGCCAGCGCCATCATCGGCAAGCTCAGGCTGATCGGCAAGGATTCGGGCAGCCTCTTCGCCCTGGACAATGAACTGGGACAACGGGTCTTCACCCCGCCGCCCCCGGAACAGGCATAATCCCGAACTCATACCCATCCCTCGGCTGTCCGGCGATTTCGGGCGGTCGAGGGGTAACTGCATGGGCATACTGCCTCGCCACGGTGAGGCATAATGGAGGTTTGCATGGACGTCTGCGAAATCAAGAAGGATATCTACTGGGTCGGCGCGGTGGACTGGAACATCCGCGACTTCCACGGCTATTCCACGGAAAAGGGCACCACCTACAATGCCTATCTCGTCAAGGATGAGAAGGTCGCCCTCTTCGACACGGTGAAGAAGGAACTCAAAAGCGACCTCATTCACCACCTCCGCCGGACCATGGATCCGGAGAAGATCGACTACATCGTCGTCAACCATGTGGAGATGGACCACTCCGGCTCGCTGCCGGAGATGATTGATCTCATCAAGCCCGAGAAGGTCTTTTGTTCGCCCATGGGCCACAAGGCGCTGCTGGATCATTTCCATCGGGAGGACTGGCCGTACGAGATCGTCAAGACCGGCGACACCATTAGCCTCGGCAAACGCACGGTGCGCTTCATCGAGACCAAAATGCTCCACTGGCCGGACAGCATGTTCTCCTATATTCCGGAGGAAAAGCTGCTCATCTCGAGCGACGCCTTTGGCCAGCATTGGGCCACCTCGGAACGCTTCAACGATCAGGTGGACGATGGCGAACTCATGGCCCACGCCGCCAAGTACTATGCCAATATCCTGATGATCTTCTCGCCGGTGGTGCAGAAGCTGCTGGAAAGCGTCCACGAAATGGGGCTTGAAATCGACATGATCGCCCCGGATCATGGGCTCATTTGGCGCCAGGGGCCGGAGAAGATCCTCGCGGCCTATGACCGCTGGAGCCGCCAGGAAACCAGGAACAAGGCGGTCATCCTCTACGACACCATGTGGCACAGCACCGAGAAGATGGCCAAGGCCATCTCCGCCGCCCTGCTCGACGAGGGGATCGAGACGGTGCAGCTCATGCACGTGCGCAAAAATCACCGGAGCGACATCATGACCGAGGTGCTCGACGCGCACGCGGTACTCCTCGGTTCGCCCACCATCAACAACAACATCATGCCGGCCATGGCCGACATCCTCACCTACATGAAGGGGCTGCGGCCCAAGGACAAGATCGGTGCCGCCTTCGGTTCCTTCGGCTGGAGCGGCGAGGCGGCGACGCATCTGACCAAGATGATGGAGGAGATGCATTTCACCGTCATCGGCGAGCCGGTCAAAATCAAGAACGTCCCCACCCACGAGACGCTTGCGGCCTGTCTGGAATTGGGCCGGGCCGTTGCCAAGGCCATGAAGGCGTGACCTCCAAGGGGCACGCACCCGTGCGCGCCCCCTTTTTTCTGCGCCATGGGTTTTCAGGCCATCAAAATCGAGGTGCTCACCCTGCTTCGGCAGGAGGATCTGGCCGGCGCCGTGGCCCGCCTCCGCCAGCTCCCGAAAAGCCCCACCATCAAGGCGCTTTTTTCCGGCATCTGCCATAACGACGAACGCCTGCACTGGCACGCGGTAACCGCCATGGGCCGGGTGGTCGCCGACCTGGCGGACGAGGAGATGGAGGCGGCCCGCATCGTCATGCGCCGCTTCATGTGGAGCCTGAACGACGAATCGGGCGGCATCGGCTGGGGAGTGCCGGAGGCAATGGCCGAGTGCATTGCCATGCACGAAGGGCTCGCCGCCGAATACGGCCACATGCCCGTCGCCTACATGCGGGAGGATGGCTACTATCTCGAATACGAGGTATTGCAGCGCGGCTTGATGTGGGGGTTGGGGCGGATCGCCGAGGTGCGGCCCGAACTCCTGCTGGCCAAGCAGGTGCTGACCTATCTGCCGCCCTATCTCGACTCCACCGATCCGGCCGTGCGGGGGCTCGCCGCCCTCGCCCTGGGCCGCCTCCAGGCCCAGGACTTCGCCCCGCGGCTGGCAACGCTCGCCACCAGCCAGGCACCGGTCCGCTATTACAGCAACGGCCTGCTCACCACCATCAGCGAGGGGGAACTGGCCACCCTCGCCCTTGGCCAGCTCCACCACCCTGCGCCTCACGCTGCTTGAAGCGCTTGAGCCGGTAATACTCCTCCCGTTCCCGTTCGGCGATGTACATGGCGATCTGCCGACTCTCCTGCTGGAGTCGCGGTTGCAGTCGCTCCTCCAGCACCCGCGTCTTGCGAGAAAGGCGCACGATCTCCTCGCCCAGCCGCTTGACCTTGTGCTCAAAGGCCGCCAGCGGCAGCATGGCCGCGGCCAGCTGTTCGAAATGATCGATGGCCTCTTCGGCATGGCCGGTGCTGCGGTAGAAATCGTAGTTGCGTTCTTCCACTCCCCGCCGTACCGGAGCCGTGGCCCGGATCTCGCGATAGCGCACGCCGAGGATGTTCCGCTCCACCAGTTCCACCGGAAATTCCCGCCGGGTCACGGCGACCATGGCCGCCACCGCCGCTTCCCCCTCCAGACCACGGGTGGCGGCGAGCTCGGTCAAGGCCTCGGCGTAGCGCGCGCGCAACTCCCGGCGCGAGCGCAGGAAGGGCCGCGCGGTTTGCAGCAACTCCGCCACCAAAGCCTGGCGCCGCGCCTTTAAGATCGCCAGGCTCTCCCCCACCGTACGGATTTTTTCCCGCAGCTGGAGCAGGGTGGTGCGGTTGGGGTTGCTCATGGCGCCGCAAACCCGAAGCGGTGCAGCAGGGCGAGCCCGGCATCGAGGGTCTGGCCCACCGTGCGCCGCGCCTCTGCTTGATGCACGAACTCCTCTTCAAAGGATCTAGCGAAATCAAGATGGCCGCGATCGGCCTCGCTCATGCCGTCGCGACCAACGATCACCTCCAGGCTTCTGAGGTCGCGGCCCCGGGCATAGTGGCGATAGAGCAGGTTGGCGATGGCCCGATGGTCCGCGCGGGTGTGGCCGGAGCCAATCCCCTGCTGCATGAGGCGGGAGAGGCTGGGCAGCACATCCACCGGCGGGAAGATGCCGCGCTGGTGCAGCTCGCGGGAGAGGACGATCTGGCCCTCGGTGATGTAGCCGGTGAGGTCGGGGATGGGGTGGGTGATGTCGTCCTCCGGCATGGTCACCACCGGCAGCAGGGTGATGGAGCCCGGCCGCCCCTTGAGCCGGCCGGCCCGTTCGTAGAGCGAGGCGAGTTCCGAATACATGTAGCCCGGATAGCCGCGCCGGCCCGGCAATTCTTCGCGGGCAGTGGCCACCTCCCGCAGGGCGTCGCAGTAATTGGTCATGTCGGTGGCCACCACCAGCACGTCCCGCCCCTTTTCAAAGGCGAGATATTCCGCCGCGGTGAGCCCGAAGCGGGGCGCCATCAGCCGCTCCACCACCGGATCGTCGGCCAGGTTGATGAAGGCGACAAAGTCGGAGCGCATGGCGCGGATCGCCTCGAGGTAAAAGGCATACTCGTGGTGGGTGAGCCCCAGCGCCACGAAGACCAAGGCAAACCCTGCCCCGGCTTGCCCCTCGGCCTCGGTTACCCTGGCATTCTTCAGGATGGCGGCCACCATCTCGCGGGCCGGCAACCCGGCGCAGGAGAAGAGCGGCAACTTCTGCCCCTTGACCAGGGTGTTGAGGCCGTCGATGGTGGCGAACCCGGTTTCGATGAACTCCTGCGGCCGCGCCCGGCTGCTGGGGTTGATCGGGTGCCCGCTGGCCGGCGCCCACGCTTCGGGCACAAAGGGCGGCAGATTGTCGATCGGGCGGAAGGAGCCGTCGAACATCCGCCCCAGCATGGTCTCGGCGAGCGGCGCCTGTTTGATGCTGTCGGTGAAGAGCACCGCGGTGGCGGCCAGGTCGAGCCCGCGACTCTCGCCGAAGAGCTGAATCAGCACCGTCTCCCCGCTGATGGCCAGCACCTCGCCCTCGAGCTCGCGGCCATCCGGCCGCCGCACCCGGACCATCTCGCCCATGCGCACCTCGGCGACCTTCTCCACAAAGAGGAGCTGGCTGCGGATGGCAGAAATCGTGCTGTAGACATGTTCCGCCAGCCGCATCAGACCATCTCCCGCAGGAGGTCGGTGAGGAACTCGCCGCGGCTCAGGCGCTCTTCGGCAACGGTGTGCTGGGTGAGCAACATGGCCGCCTTTTTCAGGGTCAACGCCGGAGTGGAAAAGGCCTCGGCAGCAAAGCTGTTCTGGCAGAGGAACTCCTGGCGCAGCCGGGCCGCGGTATGCATCACCAGGTGGTCGAGGTCCTGCAGGCCCTCGGCGCCGACGATCTCCGCCACCTCCCGCAATTTTTCCTCGCGCTGCAGCAGCGTTTGCGCCTGGCGCTTCAGGGCCGCCCAGGCCGGATCGATCTCCTTGCCGAAATAGCCGGCCATCGCCTGGTCATAGAGGGAATAGCTCTGGAACCAGTTGATGGCGGGAAAGTGACGGCGATGGGCGAGGGCGGTATCCAGCATGAGGAAGGCGCCGGCCGCCCGCAGGCAGGCCTGGGTGGTGGGCTCGGTGAGGTCGCCGCCCGGCGGCGAGACCGAGAGGATCATGCTGA
Source organism: Deltaproteobacteria bacterium (assembly GCA_021802645.1). Lineage (GTDB taxonomy): Bacteria > Desulfobacterota > Desulfobulbia > Desulfobulbales > Desulfurivibrionaceae > JAJZRJ01. The sequence goes on from JAJZRO010000001.1 coordinate 221,384, forward strand.
GGGAGCCGATCTTGCCGCCCAGGGTCTCGACCACGCCGGCCCGGGCGAAGAAGCTCGCCAGCCGCGAGGCGAGATAGGTGGGATAGCCCTCCTCGCCCGGCATCTCTTCGAGGGCCGCGGAGATCTCCCGCAGCGCCTCGGCCCAGCGGGAGATGCTGTCGGCCAGCAACAGCACGTGGTAGCCCTGATCGCGGTAGTACTCGGCCATGGTCACCGCGGTATAGATCGAGGCCTCGCGCGCCGCCACCGGCATGTTCGAGGTGTTGGCCACCATGACGGTGCGCCGCCTGAGGGTGCGGCCGGTCCAGGGATCGGTAAGGGTGGCAAACTCCTCCAGCATCTCGGCCATCTCGTTGCCCCGCTCGCCGCAGCCGACATAAACCACGACATCCACCTCGGCGAACTTGGCGATCGCCTGCTCCAGCACGGTCTTGCCGGTGCCGAAGCCACCGGGCAGGATGGCGGTGCCGCCGCGGGCCAGGGGAAAGAGGAAGTCAATGACCCGCTGGCCGGTGACGAGCGGCGTGGTGGGCGAAAACTTGCGCCGCCAGGGGCGGGGAGTGCGGATCGGCCAGTCCTGCGCGGCAACCAGGGTGGCGCCGCCCGTCAATGCCGCCACCGGCTGGGCCAGAGTAATGGGGCCGCGAGCCATGGTCGCAATTACCCCGGCCTGATCGGCAAAGAGGAGATGGCGTATCCCATCCTCCTCGATGGAGCCGTACACTTCGTCCACGGCCACCTTGTCGCCCGGCTGCTTCAGGGGCACGAAGGTCCAGGCCCGTTCCGCATCCAGGGCCGGCCACTGGCTGCCCGGCAGAACAAAGGGACCGGTGGCGGCTGCTACTTCGGGCAACGGCCGCTGCAAACCGTCGTAGATGGCGCCGAGCAGGCCAGGGCCAAGGCGGGCAGTCAGCGGCTTACCGAGGCTGATCGCCGGCTCGCCCACCCCCAGGCCGCGGGTGCTTTCATAGACTTGGGCCACCGCGCCCTCAGGACCCAGGCGGATCACCTCGCCAAAGAGCCTGGCCGCTCCGACCAGCACCCGGTCGTACATCTTGAGCCCTGGCATGGCCAAAGTCACGGTCGGGCCTGCGATGCCGGTGATCTTTCCTTCCACCCCGCCTCCTCAGCGCTGCTCGTTCGCCGCCAACCGCAACTGATAGCCAATGGCCCGGCTGAGCAAGCGCTCGGCGTAATCGGGTTCGCCATCCGGCCGGCCCGGCCCCGGCAGCACCGCCAGAGCTCCGGCATACCGTTGCCCCATCTCTGAAAAACGTTCCGGATCGATGCCGGGCAACAACCGCTCGTCCACCACCACCAACTGCGGTTCCGCCTCGGCGAGAATCGCCCGCAGGGCCGGTTCGGCTTCAGCCACCCCCACCCGTTGTTGGCGAAAACCCGCCAAGGCAAAACCCGGGTGGGCATCCAAGGGGGTGAGAAACACAAAACTGCCGCGGTTCATGCCGCTGCTCCCCTGGTGGCGGCAACCGCGTGGTACCGCGTCATCGCATGGACACCCCACAGGTAGGCGGCCACCGTGGCGGCCGGCGCCACGGTCCACGCCGTTCGTGCTAGCCGTTGCTGCACCCGCCTGACCAGCAGATCTTCGAGTTGCCAATCCCCTTCCCCTACTGCCGACTCCACGGCCGCCGCCATCGGGACGGCCAGCGACGTGGCCATGCCGTGCTCGGCCTCCCGGAGCACGCGCGGGCCAACGGTGCCGCCGCAGCGATAGGCAAAGGGGAAGCGGGCCTGCCAGCGCCGCCGTTTGGCAACGGCCATAAGATTTTCCAGATCGATCAACGTTGCCCAGAAATCGCGCAACCCTGCCGACGACCGGCGGCCGGCCACCAACACCTGCCTGGTCATCTCGTCTTCCAGCGCCGCACAACCGCCGGCGGCATAACTCCGGCGCAGAGCCGTTCCCGTCGGCCAAAAACGACTGAGCCGCCGCACCGCCGCTCCTGCTTCCTGTTCACCCAACAGCCTCTGTCTGAGGCCATCATGCAACAGGGAACCATCAAACAAGGCCTTGCCCCCCTCCTTACTCCCATGCGTCAGTCCCCGCAGGAACAGGAAAAGGGAACGCAGTTCGAAATAGACGAACAGGGGCGCCAACTCGCGCCGCAGCCGCCGAGGCAGTTGGCCATAAAGCCAGTGGAATTCCGCAGCGCGCGATACCATTCCGCCGTGGTCACCCCCTGCGGCGGGGCTCCTCCCCGCGGCCCACCGACTCCGACGCGCCGCCAGGCGGACCAACAGATAGGCGACCGGATAATCGGGCTGCGGCAGTTCAGCAAGCAGGCCGATCATCGGCAAGCCTCCCCAATTCGGCAAAGATGGTGGGCAGGATCAGAGGCCAGCCTCGCTCCAGCCGCTTTTCCAGGGTGTTGATTACCCGCAGGCCGCCTTGCCGATCCAGGGCCTCGACCCCGCCGGTGATGTCGCCGTCGGCCACCACCTCGGCCAGGGGAAAGAACTCCCGGGCCCAGGCCAGGTCCGAGGGGTTGACGTGCACCCGCGCCCATGGCCGCTCCGGCAGCTCCCGCGCCAACCGGACAAACATCTCGCCCCGCACCTCGTCCTGCAAGACCGGCATCACTCGACGGGCCAGCTGGTACAACCGCTCGGCCAAGGCCATCTCCGCCTCTGCCTTCGCCTGGCGCCCTTCCTGCTCGGCCGCCAGCCGAATCGCGCGCGCGCGGGTCACGCTGGCGGCACGCTGTTGCTCTTCCAGCGTGGCCCGTTCCCTGGCCCACCGCTGTTCAGCGGCCACGCGATAGGCCGCAGCCTCGGCTTCAGCCGCCTGCCAGATCGCCTGCTTCTCCGTCGCGGCCTGCCGGCGCAATTCCTCGATAAGGGCCGCGTAGCGCATGGTCGCTCACAGCATCAGGATCATGGCGGCGATGACAAAACCGAGAATCACCATGGTCTCGGGAATCGCCACCAGAATGATGACCGTGGCGGTCAATTCCGGCTTTTCCGCCAACGCCCCGGCCCCGGCCGCGCCGATCCGCGACTGGGCCCAACCGGTGGCCAGGGCGCTCAACCCCATGGCCAGCGCCGCGGCAAACCCCATCAACACCTTTGCCTCCATACCCACCTCCTTATCCCGTTTCTGAATCACGCGTTAACTTTGTCGGCTTCGCTGCGCGGCTCCTCGCCGTACCGAACTGTACTGCCTCGTCGCTGCTCGCTCGCCTTCTCGTTTCCATCGTGCTTGAGAAACGGGCTCAGCTTTTGCCGAGCGGCGCGAACTTCCGGCCGCCCATGGCCATGAACTTGCCGAGAAATTCCACGTAGTGCAGTCGCAGGGAATGCACGGTGGGCGCAAAGACGCCAAGCACGATGTTGAGCGCATGCAAGAGACTCGCCACCAGCACTCCCACCCAGATGCTGCCGATGGCCCCGGCGATCCGATTGGCGACATAGGCCAGCAGCACCGAAGTGAGGCCAATAGCCATGATGCGGGCATACGAAATGATATTGCCGATGGTCTGCAAGACCTCCAGCGGCGCCATGAAGCCGCCGGTAAAGATGAGCAGCGGCAAGAGCACGCCGAGCACCATCAGCAGCGGCGTGGTCAACATGGCCAACCTTTCCACCCGGAAGGAGAAGAAGATCAACGCCATCAGGCAGAGAAGCACGATACTGCCCAACTTGAAGAGGCCTGCCCGCTTCTCGCCTTGCCGGAAGGCGGCGACCATGCCCAGCGCCAGGCCGAGGCCGATGTGGATGAAACCGACGCTGAGGGCAAAGTAGAGCATCGGCACAATGGAGCCGTGGCGGTCGATCCAGTGCGGCAGATGGAAAAAGCGGCGGCCCACCGCACCAAAGAGTTCGCCGAAGAGGAAACCGAAGATCACGGTGTAGACGGCGCAGACCCCGAGAATCTTGGCGGCATCCACCAGCAGGGGGCGTTGCCTGGCCGCAGGGATGGTGATGAGCGCAATCACGAGCAGGATAAAGCCGTACCCCATGTCGCCCAGCATCATGCCGAAGAAGAGGGGGAAAAAGATGGCGAGGAAGGGGGTGAGGTCAAAGGAGGTATAGGCCGGAATCGGCAGCAGCCGGACAAGAAGCTCGAAGGGCTGGAAGTAGCCGGGATTCCGGAGGACGATGGGCACCCGCGCCAGATCGTGCTCGCGGATCTCCTGCTCCTCCACCACCACCTGGCCGGCAAAGCGCTGCATGAGCGCTTCCCGCAGGCGGGGCAACTCCGGCGAAGGCAGCCAGCCGAAGAGCCAGAAACAGAGTTCGGTCTCGTAGAGGTCGGTTTGGGCGGCGAGCAGGGCGAGTTGGGCGTGCAACCAGTCATGGGCCACAAGATAAATGCCGCGCCAGCGGCCGGCGAAAGTGGCGCGGCGCTCCTCGAGCAGGGTCAGTCGGCCGCTGAGGTCGCCAAGCAGTTTGGAACCCGACTCCCACGCCAAGCGCAGGGCTTGGGGGTCGAGGAGCAACGGCTGTTCGCCGCCGGGGATGGCCAGAGTCGCAAGCCACTCCAATACCGCGTTCTTCTCGGCCGCCGGCAAGGCGAGCACCGCCACCTCCGCGCCGCCCTTCACGGTCTTGCGCGCCAAGGTGATGCGGTCGCCTTGGCCGAGCAATACTTCCTGCCAAGCCGCCCACTGCGCCTCGTCGGTCAATTCCACGGCAAGGCGAAGTTCTCCTTCGACCGGGTGTCGCTCCACCAGGCCATTAAGGCGGGTAATCAGTTCCTGGCGGCGGGTAAGCTGGCTGATCTCGGAGCGGAGCTTGTCGCCCGCCGCGCACCACTCCTTCCACTGGCGCAGATGGCGGTCGGTGACCTCATGCAGCGAATGAATCACCACGGTCGGCGCGAGCTGCGGGAGGCGGGAGGCCACCTCGGGCAGGCATTCCAGCATATCGTTCACCCGCACCAACAGCCCCTCGTAAAAGGCGCGCCTGGTCAGCAGGTTTTCGTCCGGGGGGGCGGGATGAAAGGGCGCCTCCCCTGCTTCGGCCGGCACCGCCGAGGTGGCTTCGTGTTCCTCGATGTGCAGGGCGCCCAATTGCTGGATCACGGCCAGGGTCTCGCCGGCAAGCCGCTTGGGGCCGACCACCGCCACCTTGGACATGCGCGCGATCATGCACCCCCCGTGGGCAGCAGCGCCCGCAACTGGCGGACCACGATGCGCTCGAGGATGGCATCGTCCAAGGCGGCGATCTCATCCACCGCGTGGCGGGATTGGTCAAGAGAGGCAGCCGCCTCCCGGGCCGCCGCCTCGCGACCGGCTTTGTCGTGCAGCTGGCAGGCCTGGCGGAAAGCGGCCAAGTGTGTGACGCCCTCCTGATCGATGGCGGCTCGCTGGGCCGCAAGCCAGTCTGCGGCCCGCTGCCGCTCCTCGGCCAGCGTTGCCAACAACTGCCGTTCCGCCTCGAGTATGGTCTGCAGGGAATCTCCGGCCATGCCCCTCCCCTGCGCTGCCCGGCGTGATGTGCCCGCAGCGCGCCGTGCCTTCATTACAGCATGCGCAACCCGGCGGTGTCAATCGCAAAACCGTGCCCCTTGCCACCGGCTCACTGCTCTTTTTCTCTTGACGGCGACACCCGTCATGGGTTATTTAAGATAAAAAGAATCTTAATTATCTTTATTGAGGAAGATATGCGTCTCACAAGGGCGGGAGAATATGCGGTGCGGTGCGTGCTCTATCTGGCGCGGCAGGGCAAGGGGGTGCTTATCAGCCGCCATGAGGTGGCGACACGGGCGGACATTCCCACCCACTTCCTGGCCAAGATCGCGCAGCAACTCGCCAAAGCCGGCATCATCGCCATCACCCAAGGCGCCACCGGTGGTTACCGGCTGTTGCATGAGCCAGAGGAGATTACCCTGCTGGCGGTGATCGAGGCGATTATCGGCGAGATCTCGCTGAACGACTGCGTGGCCCGGCCGGAGTCCTGCGCCAACAGCCCCATCTGCACCGTGCATCGGGTCTGGAACCGGGCTGCGGCGCAGTTGCGGGAGACCCTGCGGGAAACCACCTTCGCCGACCTGCTCGACGAATCGTGCTGCCTGGCCCCGCTCATACCGGCCGAAAAATAATCCAGTTGACCTGACATGCACTCTCTCTATACAAAAAGAGAAGACACAGCGGTTTTCACCAAAACGAGGATCGCCGACGACAAGGAGGACGCAATGCGGGGGCCGCTCTTCCGGATCTACACCATGTACCGTGACGGCTTTGCCGCCATGACCGTGGGCCGCGACCTCTGGCTCATCGTGGCCATCAAGCTCCTCATCATGTTCGCCGTCCTCAAGCTCTTCTTTTTTCCCGACTACCTGAACCACCACTTTGCCACCGATGCCGACCGGGCCGCGCATGTGCTGGGCGAGATCACCAGCCAGCCGGCGCCGCCAACCGGACGGCACGAATAACGTAAAAACCATTCACCACCAACCAGGCGGCCGCCGATCGAGGGCCGCCGCCACCAAAGGAGGCTGCCGTGCCAGATTATCTCGCCACCGTGGATTGGGCTCGCGCCCAGTTCGCCCTGACCGCCTTGTACCATTGGATCTTCGTGCCGCTCACCCTGGGGCTCTCGTTTCTCTGCGCCTTCTACGAGAGTATCTACGTGAAGACCGGCAACGAGGAATGGAAAAAACTCACCAAGTTCTGGATGACCCTCTTTGGCATCAACTTCGCCATCGGGGTCGCCACCGGCATCATCATGGAGTTTGAGTTCGGCACCAACTGGTCCAACTACTCGTGGATGGTGGGCGACATCTTCGGCGCGCCGCTGGCGGTGGAGGGCATCTTCGCCTTCTTCATCGAGGCGACCTTCTTCGCCGTCATGTTCTTCGGCTGGAATCGGGTCTCAAAGGGCTTTCACCTCTTTTCCACCTGGATGGTGGCGGTGGGCTCCAACCTTTCCGCCCTCTGGATTCTGGTGGCCAACGGCTGGATGCAGTTTCCCACCGGCATGGCCTTCAACCCCGATACCGCCCGCTTCGAGATGCAGGACATCGGTGCCGTGATCTTAAGCCCCTTTGCCATCGGCAAGTTCACCCACGCCACCAGCTCCGGCTTCGTCCTCGCCGCCCTCTTCGTGATCGGCATCTCCTCGCTCTTCCTGCTGCAGAATCGTCATCAGCAGATGGCCAAGCGCAGCATCGCGGTGGCCGCGGTCTTCGGCCTGCTCTCTTCGCTCTTTGTGGGACTGACCGGCGATGAGGCGGCCTACAACGTGGCCCACAAGCAACCGATGAAGCTCGCGGCCATGGAAGGACTCTACGTCGGCCAGGAAAACGCCCCGGTGGTGGCCTTCGGCATCGTCAACTCCACCAAACGCCCTGGCGACGACACCCCCGCCTTCTACCAGGAGGTAAAAATCCCCGGGCTGCTGTCGCTCTTGGCCAACCGTGAGTGGAACAGCTATGTGCCGGGCATCAACGACCTGGCCTTCGGCAATCCCGCCCGCCAGATCCCGGGTGCCGCCGTCCGCATGGCCAACGGCAAGATCGCGGTGGCCGAGCTGGTCAACTACAAGGCTGCCAAGAAGAGTGGTGATGCCCCCGCGGCCGCTACGGCCCTCGCCCGCTTCAGCCAGTATCAGGCCGACCTCGGCTACGGCCATCTGACCAAGGCTGCCGAGGCAGCGCCGCCGGTGGCCACCACCTTCTACAGCTTCCACATCATGGTGGTCCTCGGCACCCTCTTCCCGCTGCTCTTCCTGGTGGTGCTGTTCCACACCATGAAGGGCACCATCGAGCACCAGCGATGCCTCAATTCCATCAATATCTTCGCCCTGTTCCTCGGGTACATTGCCGGCATGGCCGGCTGGGTGGTGGCGGAGGTGGGCCGGCAACCCTGGGCCATCCAGGATCTGCTGCCAGTGCAGGTGGCCGCCACCAAGCTTGCCTCGGGCAACGTGCAGACCACCTTCTTCCTCTTCCTGACGCTCTTTACCGTGCTGCTCATCGCGGAGATCAGGATCATGCTCAAACAAATCACCATCGGACCGGAGGCCTAGGACCATGATCGGCAGCCTGACCCATATGCAACTTCAGGAGCTGTGGTGGCTCATCGCCGCCGTGGTCGGCTCCCTCTTCCTCTTCCTCACCTTTGTCCAGGGCGGCCAGACCCTGCTCTTCACCGCCACCAAGGATGAACAGGAAAAGGCGCTCATCATCAACTCCATCGGCACCAAGTGGGAACTCACCTTCACCACCCTGGTGCTCTTCGGCGGGGCGCTCTTTGCCGCCTTCCCGCTCTTTTACGCCACCAGTTTCGGCGGCGCCTACTGGGTGTGGATGCTCATCCTCTTCACCTTCATCCTCCAGGCGGTGAGCTTCGAGTACCGCAAGAAGCCGGGCAACCTGCTGGGCGCCCGCACCTATGAAATCTTTCTGGCCATCAACGGCTCGGTGGGGCTCATTCTCATCGGCGCCGCGGTGGCCACCTTCTTCACCGGCTCCCGCTTCACCCTGAACGAGTACAACCAGGTGACCTGGCAGACCCAGTTCCACGGCCTGGAGGCGGCCCTGAACCCCTTCAACCTGGCCCTCGGCCTGCTGCTGGCCTTCCTGGCCCGAATCTTAGGCGCCCTCTATCTGTTGAACAACATCGACTACCAGCCGCTCAATCATCGGTTGCGCCGGGCGGCGTGGATCAACTTCCTCTGGCTGCTGCCGTTCCTGCTCTTTGTGCTCGTCAGCCTCGTCACCATGGACGGCTTCGCGGTGGACGGCGTCACCGGGGTGGTCGCCATGGAGCATGGCAAGTACCTCAATAACCTGCTGGCCATGCCGGTGGTGGCCTGCCTGCTGGTGGTCGGCCTGCTCTCTGTGATCTACGGAGTGGCGGCGGCCCGCTTCCTCGACAAGAGGAGCGGCATCTGGTTCGGGGGATTGGGCACTGTCCTGATCGGTCTCAGCCTCTTCGCCCTGGCCGGTTACAACCACACCGCCTTCTACCCCTCCAGCGCGGATCTGCAGTCGAGCCTGACCATCTACAACGCCTCCAGCAGCCACTATACCCTGACGGTCATGACCTACGTGGCGCTGGCAGTGCCCTTTGTGCTCGCCTACATCGCCTATGTCTGGTGGCAGATGGACAGCAAGAAACTCACTCTGGATGAACTCTCCGGCCCTGAGGCCGACAAAATGTACTAGGAGGAAACCATGACGACCTTACTACTGCCTGCTTGGCTCGGCCTGCTGGCCCTTTCTTACTGCGGGGCGCTCGCCGCGCTCAAGAAAAGCAACCTGCTTTAAGCCGCCAGGCCATACTCTTCTCGCGTGGGAGCCGGATGGGGAGCAACCCCGTCCGGCTCTTTTTTTTCGCGGGCGGAATCGCAATGATCACTGGGAGGGGCGGTCAGGTCGCAAACGGCGCCAACCGCTCCACCATCGCCTGGTGGATGCGGCCGTTAGTGGCGACCAGTTCCGGGATATACGGCGTGTAGGGGGTGCCGGCATAGGTGGAAACGGCTCCCCCTGCCTCGGCGAGCAAGAGGATGCCAGCCGCAGTGTCCCAAGGCTTCAGGTTGATCTCCCAGAAACCGTCGAGGCGGCCGGCGGCCACGTAAGCAAGATCCAACGCTGCCGCCCCGGCCCGCCGTAACCCCTGGGCCTCGGGTAACAGGGCCGCCACCGCCGCCAGCACCTCGTGGCTTTTTTCGCGAATGGCGTACGGGAAGCCGGTGGCAAGGAGGGATTCCTGCAGAGTGGCTGCGGTGGAAACCTTGAGGCGCCGACCATTGCGCCACGCCCCCGCCCCTTCGATGGCGCAGAACAGCTCGTCGAGCAGGGGGGCGTAGATCACCCCCACCCGGCTTGCCGCGCCCTCCACCGCGGCGATGGAGACCGCAAACCACGGGAAGTGATGGGCAAAATTGGTGGTGCCATCCAAGGGGTCCACCACCCAGGCGCGGCCCATTGGCGCGCCCTGGTACTGATTGGCCGACTCCTCGGCCAGGAGGGCGTCGGCAGGATACGCCTCGCGCAAGGCCGAAAGGATCACCGTTTCGGCGGCCACATCCGCCTCGGTCACCAGATCGATGGCGCCTTTGTGACTCACGCGAAAAGGCCGGTCGAAAAAATCGCGCAACACGGCGCCGGCGGCCAGCGCCGCCCGGCCCGCCACGACCAGCCGATTCTTGAATTCCGCCTCCGCGCATGCCGCCAGGCATGGCTCAAGTCGTTGCATTCCTCTGCTTCTCCTTCAGGGCTCGACGTGCCCCACCTTTATGCCTTGACGTCAAGAAGCCGGGTCGGAGCGAGATCTGCCGCCTCCTCCAACGCGCGTTTCAAGCCGGACAACAGCCGCTCGCGCGCCACGGTGCAGGAAAAGGTCCCAACCTGGTAGCCCAGGGCCGCCAGCCGCTCTTTGAGTTCCGGCAGCTCCTGCCGCAGATGGGCGACCGCTGCCTCGTTCGCCAGGGCGAAGGCCCCCTGCACCTCTTCCCCCTTCACCGTCACCTGGAGTTGCACCTCACCCAACCGGCTCATGTCGAGAAAAAAGGAGAGGGTATAGCCGCCCCCCCCCTCCGGCCCTTCCTCGGCCGCGGTTTGCAGCAACCAACTCCCCGCCCCACCGCCCAAGGCGAAAAAGCAGGGGAAGAGCCAGAAGAGCGGCTGATGTTGCGCCGGCACCTGCTGGTTGCAATGGGCCATGGCCGCAAGCAGGGCATGGCTGCGGGCAATGGTGGCAGCAGTGGTCGAAGTCGTGGCTTCATCGGCCGGCAATGCCCCCAAGAGGGTAGTCAGTTGATCAAGCAGCGGTGCCCCGGGGGTCACCGGGCTCTGCCCGCCCTGCAACGAGGTGAGCAAAAGCACCAGTTTTTCCGGCGCCGGCGCCGCTCCTTGCGCGAGTGCGGCAACGGTCGGCACCAAGTCCTTAAGCGGCGCCCCGGAGGCCGACGGCAAGGCCTCGCTCTGCTCAAGCAGGGCGGTCAAGACTGGCAGCAGAACGGCAAGCTGCGTCCGCGCTTCCGAAGGGAGTGCCTCACCCTGGTCGACCAGGGTGGTCAAGACCGGCAACAGGGAGGCGAGTTGCGACCGCGCTTCTGGCGACAACACCCCGCCTTGGTCAAGGAGCGTGGTCAGGGTCGGCGGCAAGGTCGCCAGCGGCGCCCGTATTTCCGGGGGAAGTGTCTCGCCCTGGTCGATCAGGGTGGTCAGGGCCGGCAGCAAGGTCGCCAGCTGCGCCCGTGTTTCCGGCGGCAACGTCTCATTCTGGCCGACCATGGCAACCAACGTCGGCAACAGGCGGCCAAGGGCCGATGCCCCGCTAGGCAGCTGCCGCACCACCTCCTGCACCGCGCCCTTGGTCTCGGCCAGCGCCAGCCATGGTTCAGTACCCGCCTGCCGCACCTCGAACCAGAACTCGCCGCCCACCTTGAGGGCCACCTCGCTTTTCGCCTCGATCGTCACCCCACCGATGGTGAGCAGTACCTTGCCCTCCGGCGTCATCCCGGTGACCTCGCCGTGGACCAGCTCGCCGGCAGCAAAGGGGAACGACCGCTCGCTGGCCCCCCCGTCCTCGCGTCGGGCGGTATCGGTGGTGAAACGTATTTCCTTGAGGAAGGAAGAGCCGCTGATCTTCATGGGATTGGCGCCGGAAACCGAGACCAGCTCAGCCTGCCGGCAGGCGGACGCGGGCCTCCATGCCCTCGCCCTCCCGGGTCTTGAGCGAAAATTCGCCACCATGCGCGGCCACCGCCTGCTCCACCAAGGTGAGGCCCATGCCGGTGCCGTAAGTCTTGGTGGTGAAAAAGGGGTCTTTGGCCTTGGCCAGTTGGCTCTCGGCCAAGCCGATACCGGTGTCGTGCACCACGATCTCCACCCAGGCGCCGTCAGGCCGGACGCCGACCTCCAGGGTGCCGCCCTCGGGCATCGCCTCGATGCCGTTCTTGAACAGCTGCAGGAGTACCTGTCGCAACTGGCGCGGATCAGCGGAGAGAATCGGCTCCGGCTCCGGACAGTCGAGCCGCCAACTGACACCCTGCTTGACCATGGTATTCTGGAGCAGCAGCAGGGTCTTCTTGGCCAGACTACAGACAAAGACCTGCTCCTTCTGAAGCTTCGCCTCGGTGACGAAATCGAAGAGCTCTTCCAGGGTCGACTCCAGCCGCGCGGTTTCCCGGATGATGACATTGAGATACTTGAGCCACCCTTCGTCGGTGGTCTTCTTGGCCAGGATGCGCGACACCCCGCCGATGGAGGTGATGGGGTTGCGGATGGTGTGGACCAGCTGCGCCGCCATCTGGCCGATGGCGGAATAGCGCTCCGCCGCCACCAACTGGTCCTTGTTCTTGTCCAGCTCCTCGTAGAGCGACTGCAACTCGGCGATCTTTTTCTGCATGTCGAGGTACATGTGGCTCTGCTCGATGGCCAGACTCGCCTGGCTGGCAAAGAGCTCCAGCGAACTGATGTGCGAGTCGAGGATCGGCCGGCGGGTGACGTAGTTGTCGGCGATGATCACGCCAAAGGCCTGGCCCGGCGAATAGAGCGGCACCACCACAAAGGAATCCTCGCCCAGCAGTTGGATCAGGTCGTGCGGCACCTCCAGGGCAACCGGCGGCGATGGTGGGGATTCCCCCTCATGGTGCATCCAGGCGGCACCGCCGATGGAACGTTTGCGTTCCAGCACCACCGGCACGCAACCGTTGGCCGGCGAGACCGCGATGCTGTGGCGCAGCCGGGAGGCGGTGATCAGGATATTTCCCTCGGCCGCGGCCGGGATGTTCAACTCGCGGACGATGCGGTTCACCGTCGTGTCGTCGCGGTCGCACTGACCGCGGAGATTCTGCACGATCTGAAGGAAATTCATGTCGCGCTCCTTCATCTCGCTCCAGATCTTGCCCGCCTCCTCGCGGCACCCCGGCCCGATGGCCATACGCCCCTTGAGCACCCGACCGCCGTCTTCGTAGATCGCCAGAAAGGCGCGATTGAAGCCGAGCCCCTCCTCGGCGGTGATCCCCACCAGGATGGCGCGCAGGATCTCGTCGAGTTCCACCGTGCTCAGATAGACGGTATTCATCTTGATGGAGAGCTGGTGCAGCAGCTGGATACGGAAGTGGGCCTCTTCCAGTTCCGCTTGATACTTGCGGTTCTCCAGAATGAGCCGCCGCTTCTCCAACGCCTTTTTGGCGACATGGAAGATCTCGGCGAGCTGCACCGGCTTGGAGATATAGTCGGTGGCCCCCTTGCGCATGCAGTCGAGGGCCACGGAAAGATCGGCCACGCCGGTCAGCATCACCACCGCCACGTCGGGGTGGAGGTCGACGATCTGCGGCAGCAGGGAAACCCCGTCGGTATCGGGCAGATTGATGTCGAGCAGCACCAAGGCCACCTTGCGGTTGGCCAGCAACCACATGAGATCGGCGCCGTTGTCGCTTTCCGCGACAGCCAGATGGTGTTCCTCGAAATAGCTCTTGAGCGGTTCGCGGATGGCGGCGTCGTCGTCCACCACGATGATGATTTCGCCGTCTTGCAGGAGTTGGCCGAGGGAAAGCGAAATATGATGATGCAGTCCGGCTACCGGCTCAACCATAAGATCAGCCCAAACGGTTGATCCCTGCGTGACGGCGCGGGGAAGATAAGAGAAAGAATGGATTCGACCTATACTGTGATGCTATGCTCTCGGTGGCGCGAAAGTCAAGGGGGAAGAATGAAACGCCTCCTGCCGGCGGTGGCACAAAAAAGCCGCATCCCCGCGTGGGGGATGCGGCACATTAACCTCCGGCACCGAGAAGCAGAACCCCTGACCGGCCTACATCTCCACCGTGAGCTTGTTGGTGTCCTCGTTCCAGCTGGCGATCAGGTACCACAACCCCATGGCCAGCGCAATAATGGCCAAAGTGCCACCATACCCAAGGGCGTCCGGCATGTAAACCCACTTGCCGAGCGGACCGGCCGCCTCGGCCGTCCCTTCGGTCAACCCCCACTGCTTGAAGAGCGGCACCAGGAGGGCGTTGGTCACCCCGAAGAAGGGTACCGTGATCCACAGCTTGATCTGGCCTTCACCCACGCGCCACAGCGTTCCGGAACCGCAGCCGCCGGCCAGCATGGCACCGAGGCCAAAAATAAAGCCACCAACCACACCGCCGATCCCGAAGGTGCCGCGCACATACTGGACCGGCTCCCGCAGGCCGGTGGCCTTGACCACCGCCACCCCGATGGCGAGCGCCAGGATGCTCACCATGACGCCCCGGGCCAGGGTCCAGTCGCCGGTCATGTGCGGCTCACGGAAGGCCTGCACCATGCACCAGCGACCGCGCTGCATGGTATAACCGAGACCGGCGGCAATGAGCAGCAGGCCGGAGAGACCACCGGTGATGCCGAGATAGCTCCCATCGGCCAGATTGTTGTAGTCGGCGGTCAGAATCACCTGATCGCCATAGGCATACGCACCCCAGATCAGGCCGGCGATGCCGGCAATGGCCAGCAGCCGGCGCAGGACCACCGGAAACTCGATGGTCTTGGCGCCACCGGAACCCCAGGAGATATGCTCCATCTCCCAGTAGATATACTTGAGGCCGACCACCACGCCCAACACCAGGCCGAGCCACATGGTAAAGCCGTTGGCCGCCAGGTTGCCGATGGCGTTGTACATGCCGCCGACGTTACAGCCACCGGCCAGGGTCGAGCCGATGCCCATAAAGATACCGGCCATCATACCCTTGACCATCTCCAGAACCGGTGGGATGCGGATGTCGAAGTTGTCGCCCAGGTTGGCGGAGATGAAGGCGCCGGCGATAAAGCCGATGCCGATGATCGAGCCGGTGTCCAGCAGCGCGCTCTTCGGCGCCGCCGAATCCCAGAGCCCAAGCTTGTCCCACATACCGGCGCCGTAGATGATCCACTCGCCCCAGTTACGCAGGGCACCCACCGCGCCCCAAGGGCGGGCCCACACCAGGACCAGCACACTCAAAAAGGCCACGATGAGCCCCGCTGTCACCGAGTTCCACTCGTCCTTGCAGAGCTTTTTGTACAGCTCCTGCACCTTGCTCCCGAAAACACTTTCACTCATAAACTCCTCCCCATTGTTAAATAAGAATTCCAACCCCAGCCGCCCTCCTGGCCGGAGACACGCTCACCGGATAACCACCTCATAATAATTAGGAACCTCAAACCCTTTACCCGCGCCTCCCGCTTTTGTCAAGTTTGTCCGCACCCAAGCAGACGCCCCGTTTTTTCACCGTAAAAGGCCCAGAAAATCTGCCCGCTCCGTGGCCAAGGCCACCACCGCGCAACGACCCGCCACCAGCCGGGACTTCCTGAATCGCCACTCATTTTTGCCCTTGACATCAATTTTGAATGCTGGTAGAGACTCATTTTCTGGAAAAAGATTGGGACGGCGGGCACCGCGCCATTCCATAAAAATTTGTGCAGGCTTACAGCCAGTTCCGGTTCGAAGGATCAATTTATAAACCTTGTGAAGGAGGTTCTCCATGAGCGACGAGATTAAAACCGCCCCGGCGGGTATCACCGCCACCCGCAGCCTGGACGCCAAAGGCCTGAGCTGCCCCATGCCGCTGCTGCGCACCAAGAAGGAAATGGACAAGATCAACTCCGGCGAGATTCTGGAGATCCTCGGCACCGACCCGGGCTCCCGCAACGACCTGCCGGGCTGGTGTGCCCGTTCCGGCCATGAGTACCTCGGCGAGAAAGAGGACTCCGGCTTCATCCGCTTCTACATCAAGAAAAAGTAAGCAGCCCCCGTTTCGCAACGGTATCTGCCCCGCGCACCGCGAGTCATTCGCGGTGCGCTCGTTCTATCCACGAGGAGGCTATCATGGCAAAAAGTTTGGGTATTTTTGTGACCTCTCCCCAGAACATGCGTCACATCATGGGGATCTGCAAGGCCGCCAAGGCCAAGGGTTCCAAGGTGAAGGTATTCTTCAGCTGGTACGGTGTCCACCTGACCAAGTGTGCGAATTTCCTTGACCTGTGCAAGCTGGTGGACGACGTTTCCATCTGCGTCGACAGCTATAAGAACGCCGGCTACGATCCGGCCGACATCCCGCCGGGCCTCGAGGCCAAGAAGATGGCCACCCAGGCCCAGCACGGCGAGATCCTCGAAGATTACGAATGCTACCTGACCCTGTAAGAGGAGAGGAACCATGTCTAAGAAAGTAGGATTTTTGCTGGTAAACAAGGAGTACACCTTGGACGGTATCCGCTCCACCCTGGGTCTGGCCGTCGAGAACATGTTCTCCTATTCCTATATCATGTACAATGAGCTGCCGGAACTGAGCGACTACCACAAGGAAAATATCGACTGGGTGCGCGACATGGAAGGCGAGGTGTACTCCACCGTGGACGCCAACGTCGAGAAGCACGGCTTGGTCAAGATCTCCCTCGAGGAGATCGGCAAGCAACTGCGCGACCTGGACATCATCGTGCCCTACGGCATCATGCGTTCCGACAAAAGCTAAGTTCAAGGAGCTGACCCCATGAAACTCTTGCATGTATACCGTTCCGAAGCGAACGATGACGTTAAGAAGCTGGTGGAGATCGTCTCCGAGGGCCGCGAGTGCCAAAGCTTCAACCTGAACGTCGAAAGCCCGGATTACGACAAGCTGGTGGATATGGTGTTCGACGCCGATCAGACCATCTGCTGGTGGTAAGTCGCCCCGCGCTGACTTATTATCTGTCCCTTATGAAGCAACAAAGCCCCTGCCGGATGCCGGCAGGGGCTTTGTTTTTGGCGGGCAGGGAAGGCTACGCGCGGATATGCTCCTCGGCCAGCATCGTATCGAGGAACCGAAGGAGGAACTCCCGCTGAGCCGGAGTCGCGTAGCTGATGCAGGAGCAGTGCAGATTGGACTCGCTGCGGACCAGGAGTTCGACGATCAACTTGTTTTCCGTCAGTTCGACCCCGAAATAAAAGGGACCGCAGGCCTCATGCCCCTGCTGCGCATCGCTCCAAAGGTCGGGCGGCACCGCCAGCCAGAACATGCCCTCCACCGGCCCTCGCTTTAAGGTCCGCTTGAGATAGTTCTCCAGATTGTCCCGCTCTTCGCGGCTCAGCTCGTCGACGAGAAACTGACGCATCGGTGCACCTCCGCAACCGCCGGCCGATATTGCCGGCTATCCGCCCCAAACCTACCCAAATTCCGTGCGGAAGACGAGTTTTTTCCTGTGGCCGCGCCATGAAAAAATTGACATCCCCCGGCGCCATCGGTATCTTTGGCCTATCCTACCAACCAGAGGCGGAGGCGATGCATGGCCGGCGAGTGCCTTTTCTGCAAAATCATCAAGGGCGAGATTCCCGCCAAAAAGCTCTACGAGGATGACGAACTGGTCGCCTTCTGGGACATTGCCCCCCAAGCGCCCACTCACTTCCTGGTCATCCCTCGCAAGCACCTGAGCGGCCCGGCCGGCGCCACACCGGCTGACGATGCCCTGGTCGGCAAACTCCTGCGTAAGGGGGCCGAACTGGCGGCGGCCAACGGTGCTCCGGCTTTTCGGTTGGTGCTGAACAATGGCCCTGAGGCGGGGCAGACCGTATTCCACCTGCACCTCCACGTGCTGGGCGGGCGGCCCCTGACCTGGCCGCCGGGCTGATTCCCCAACGCCATGGTTGCCCCCATCGTTTCTCTGGTCGGCCGGCCTGATGGCGGCAAGACCACCCTGCTCGAACGGCTCATTCCGGAACTCTCCCGCCGCGGCTACCGGATCGGCACCATCAAACATCACGTCCACGCCTTTGCCTTCGACACGCCAGGCAAGGATACCTGGCGCCACAAACAGGCCGGGGCCGTGAGCGTGCTCCTTGCCTCGCCCACCGGCGTGGGGCTAGTGAACGATACCGACCGCGATCTGCCGCCCGCGGAACTGGCGGCCCGCTATTTCACCGGGGTGGACCTCATTCTCACCGAGGGATACAAGCAAAGCAACCTGCCCAAGATCGAGGTCTTCCGCCCCGCGGTGCACGAAGCGCCGCTGCCGCGCGACGCGAGCTGGATCGCCTACGTGAGCGATACTCCCCCCGCCGGCGACCTGCCCTGCTTCGCGCCGGACGAGGTGGCCGGCCTGGCCGACTTTCTGGAGGTCCGCTTCCTCAAAGGCCAGACCCGCCAACAGACGCAGCTCATGGCCGATGGGGTCGCCATCCCGCTCAACCGTTTCACCGAGGATTTCATCCGCAAGACCGTTGGCGGCATGGTCTCCTCCCTGCGCGGCTGCGAAAAGGTCCGGCGCCTCACCCTCACCATCGATCTCGATCCGCCGGCCGAGGGCTAACCATGGCGCCTGCCCCCCCTCGCGCCGCCATCGCCGGAGTGATCCTGGCCGGGGGTACCAGCTCCCGCTTCGGCAGCAACAAGGCGCTGGCCGATTACCAGGGCGAACCGCTCATCACCCGCGCGGCCACCATCCTGGCCTCACTCTTTGACGAACTGCTGCTGGTCACCAACACCCCTGAGGTCTATCGTTTTCTCGGCTGGCCCATGGTGGGGGATCTTTATCGCAACGCCGGCCCCTTGGCCGGGCTCCACGCGGCGCTCGCCACCATCACCGCCGAACGGGCCATGGTGGTGGCGTGCGACATGCCGAATCTCAACGCCGCGCTCATCCGGTTTCTTTGCGACCAGGGGACCGAGTGGGATGTGGTGCTGCCCCGGCTGGCCAACGGCCGCGAACCACTGCACGCCGTCTACAGCAAGCGGTGCCTGCCGGTCATCGAACGTCACCTGGCCATGGAGCAGCGCAAACTCTGGCGCCTCTTTGCCGACCTCAAGGTGCGCGAGGTGGGGGAGGAGGAACTGCTCGCCGTGGTGCCGGATCTCTCGCCCTTCCACAATATCAACCGGCCGGAGGATCTCGCCGCCGTCCCGCCACCGGGCCCACTCTCGCTGACGGCGGCCCAGGCGGTGCTCCGGCAACAGATCATCCCCACCGTTGCCGAAACAGTACCGCTGGCCGCCGCATTGGGCCGCATCCCCGTGGCGCCGGTGCGCGCCCCGCTTGCGGTCCCTCCCTTCTGCCAATCGACCCGCGACGGCTTTGCCGTGCGGAGCCGTGATCTTCGCCCCGCCTCGGCCAAGCATCCGGTTTGCCTTGCCATCCGCGGCGAAATCGCGGCCGGCGACACCGCCAGCCACCGCCTCGGCCGCGGCGAAACCCTGCGCATCATGACCGGCGCCCGATTGCCAATCGGCGCCGATGCGGTGGTGCCCTTCGAGGCGGTTCACGAAGAAAATGGCGTCCTCCGCCTGACCGCCCCGCTACGCCGCAACAGCAACCTCCGACCGGCCGGCACCGACTGCCGCGCCGACCAGGTACTCACCAGGGCGAGCCAACCGCTCACCCCGTACGACTTGGCCCGTCTGGCCACGGCCGGGGTGACGCACCTCCCGGTTCATGCCCGGCCACGGGTCGGCTTTCTCTGCACCGGCAGCGAGCTGGCCACGGATGCCGCCACCCTCCAGCCTGGTCAGATCATCAGCGGCAACCGCCCTTTGCTCCGGGCCTTGCTGCAACAGGGCGGCGCCGAGCCGGTGGACCTCGGCAGGGCACCAGACACGGTGGCCGCTCTCACCGCCGCGCTGACCACGGCCCAATCGCAGGGCCTCAGTCTGTGCATCACCACCGGCGGCATGGGGCCAGGAAAATACGACCTGGTCCAGCATACGCTCACGCAACTCGGCGGCCGTTTCCTTTACCATAGCCTCAAGGTCCGGCCCGGCAAGGCCACCTTAGCGGCCATGGTGGGCAGCCTGCTGGTCCTGGCGCTACCCGGGCCGCCACCGGCCGTGCATCTCCTCTTCCACGAACTGATCGCCCCCCTCATCGCCCAGGCGCAGGGCAAGCGCCAATGCCTGCCCCGCCCGATCCGCGCCACCCTCACCACCCCGGTCCAGGTCCGCCAGGGCGGGGTGCTCCATCTCAAGGAGGCGGTACTCTTCCCTCTTGCCGGCTCGCTCCATGCCCGCCTGCCCCGGCAGGGCGAGGCTGCGAACGCCATCCTGCACATCCCGGCCAACCGGAAAACCTTGCCGGCCGGCGCCGTCGTTACCCTCCATCCGCTGCCCCGCTGACCACCGGGCCGGGGAACCGCCCCCCTTGCTTTCTGGCCCCTGGCGTGCTACAAAGGACGAAACAACCCGTCAGAATCGCACGACTTTTTCCCGTAGAAAGGACTCCCCATGCACGAACTCCGCTTCATCCGCGAACACCTCGATCTGGTCAAAGAAAAATGCCGGCTGCGCGGCATGGACCTCGCCATGCTCGACCGCTTTGTCTCCCTCGACCAGAGCCGGCGCGACTTGCTGGTGGAGGTCGAAGGATTGCGCAACCAGCGCAAGACCCAGTCGCAGGAGGTGGGGGCGCTGAAAAAAGCGGGCAAGGATGGTGAGGCGGAGTCGATCATGGCCGCTACCCGCGCCATGGGCGAGCGCATCAAGACCCTGGAGCAGAAGCTGGTGGAGGTAGATGCCGGGCTCACCGAGATCGTGATGACCATCCCCAACCTCTGTCACGACGCGGTGCCGCAGGGTACCAGCGATGCCGACAATGTGGAGGTAAAGGCGTGGGGCACGGTGCCGCAGTTCGCCTTTGCCCCCAAGGCGCACTGGGAGCTGGGCGAGGCGGACGGCACCCTCGATTTCGACCGGGCCGCCAAGATCGCCGGCGCCCGTTTCGCCATCCTCAAAGGCTTTGCCTCGCGCCTGGAACGGGCCTTGATCAACTTCATGCTCGATCTTCACACCCAGAAGCACGGCTACACCGAGGTGCTGCCGCCCTTCCTGGTGAACACCGCCTCCATGACCGCCACCGGCCAGCTGCCCAAGTTCAGCGCCGACCTCTTCCGCGCCGAAGGCTGGGACTTCTGGCTGATCCCCACCGCCGAGGTGCCGGTGACCAACATCCACCGCGACGAAACGCTCTTGGAAAAGGAGCTGCCGATCAAATACTGCGCCTACACCCCCTGCTTCCGCTCCGAGGCCGGCTCCTACGGCAAAGACACCAAGGGGCTCATCCGCCAGCACCAGTTCGACAAGGTGGAGCTGGTCAAATTCACCACCCCGGAAAGCTCGGACGCCGAACTCGCCACCCTGCTGGCCGATGCCGAGGAGGTGCTGCAACTGCTCGAACTGCCCTACCGGGTGGTGGCGCTCTGCTCGGGGGATTTGGGCTTTTCCTCGCGCCAGACCTTTGACATCGAGGTATGGATGCCGGCCCAGAACAAGTACCGGGAGATTTCCTCCTGCTCCAACTTTGGGGAGTTTCAGGCGCGGCGCGGCGGCATCCGCTACCGGCCGGAGGGGCAGAACAAGAGCGCCCTGGTCCATACCCTGAACGGCAGCGGCCTGGCGGTGGGGCGGACGCTCGCCGCCATCTACGAGAACTGCCAGCAGGCCGACGGCACCATCCGGCTGCCCAAGGTGCTCATGCCCTATTTTGAGAAAAGATTTTAAGAGAAGTCAAAAGACAAAGGGCAAAAGGCAAAAAGAACGGAAGGAGCAGAATCGGGAAGGAAAAACGAGGAGGCTGACCAAGAAAGTCCGCTCCTCATTTTTAACTTTTGCCCTTTGCCTTCTGACGTTTGCCCTGCTTCACCCAAACACCACCCGGTTCTTGCCGCCCTGCTTGGCCGCGTACATGTTCTGATCGGCCCGTTCCAGCAATTCTTCCTTCTTCTCGCCGGTCCGATACTCGGCAATCCCCACGCTCACCGTCTTGCGCACCACATGGTCCGGGGTCGGCACAAAGGCCTCCGCGCCAAACCGTGCCCTGATCCGCTCCGCCACCACCATCGCGTCCTTGCCGCTGGTGTTCGGCAGAATCACGGTAAACTCCTCGCCGCCGTAACGGCAGCCCAGGTCGTTCAGGCGGATCGACTCGGCGATGATGGTGCCGAGTCGCGCCAGCACACGATCGCCGTCGGCGTGGCCATAGGTGTCGTTGTGCTGCTTGAAGTTGTCGATGTCCAGCAGGAGCAGCGACAGTGGCAGCTTGTAGCGCCGGGCTCGTTCGCTTTCCAGTTCCAGATGATGGTTGAAGTGACGCTTGTTGAAGAGCCCGGTCAATTCATCGACAATGCTCAGTTCCTTGTACCGCTGCTCGCTCTGCCGGAGCGCCTGCTCGGCCTTGACCCGCGCGGTGATGTCGGTGATGTGCTCGACGATACCGAGGAAATCGCCGGCCGGCCCCCGGAAGGGAGTGGAAATGAGATGATAATAGACGGTCTTCCCGTCAGGGGCCACCCCCTCTGTCTGGCTTTCGCAACGCGTGTCCCCCTTGCGTATCTTCTGCAGGGGGCAATCGTCGCTATGGCACAAGGAAGAAGGGAAGACATCGTAGCATTTGTTCCGCCGCATCTCGTCGGCCGTCACGCCGGCCATCTCGAGAAAGTTCTCGTTGTGTCGGAGGATGTTGCACTGGTTGTCGATGAGCAGGATGCCGCCCGCCACGGTCCCGAATATCTGCTTGATCTCGATGTAGGCCTGCTCCGCCTCCCGCGCCAGCTCGTTGGCACGGGAGATGGCGCCCTCCATCTGGGCGTTCATATGTTCCAGTTCCCGACGGTACCGCGCCTCGTGGGCCTCCTGCGCTTCCAGGTCGCAGAGGTCGTCGATGGTCTTACGGGCGGCGGAGAGCCACGCCTCGAAGAACTCGCGCCTGACCGGCTTGGTCATGTAGTAGGTGACGCCGGCCTTGAGCGCGGCCTCGAAATCCGCGGGCCGATCCTGCACCGTGGTCATCAGGATGGTGACGAAGCGGCCCTTCTTGGATTCGCGGATCTTCTTGCAGAGGGTGACGCCGTCCATGCCGGCCAGCACCCAGTCGAGGATCACCAGCCGAGGCGTCTCGGCCGCGAAATAGCGCCAGCCGGACTCGGCATCCTCGCAGACCGTGACGAGGTAGCCAAAACGTTCCGCCACCGAGACCAGGATCTTCCGGGCGACCGGATCATCCTCCACGATGAGGAGCTTGTGCTTGTCGTCTGCTGAACTGGCCATGGGCGCCCGGAAGGATGGGATTGGGCCGGCTTGCCACCGGCCGGAGGCCATCTCTCACCATTCAATATAGCAGGGGGAAACGCACCGACCCAACAGAAATCAATGCTACCTTTTCTCCATGGCCAACTCCAGCAACCGGTCGAGCAGGGCGGCAAAGGGAAGCCCCTGCGCCTTGGCGGCCTGGGGCAGCAGACTGGTCGGCGTCATGCCGGGGATGGTGTTGGTTTCGAGCACAAAGATGTCCCGGCCGGTGACGATCATGTCGGTGCGGCTGTAGCCCCGGAGGTTCAAGGCGCGATGGGCGGCAAGGGCGTACTGCTGCGCCTTGGCGGTGAGTTCGGCATCGAGTTCGGCCGGACAGACCTCGCGGCTGGCGCCGGGCTGGTACTTGGCCTGGTAGTCGAAGAAACGGAACTCCTTGCCGGGGATGATCTCAACGAGCGGCAGGGCGGTGAGTTCGGCGTTGCCGATGACGCCGCCGGTGATCTCCCGGCCGGCCAGAAACTCCTCCACCATCACCTCCGGGTCGAAACCAAAGGCCTTGGCAAGCGCCGCCGGCAATTCCGCCGGACTCTCCACGATGCTCATGCCCAGGCTGGAACCCTGGCGCACCGGCTTGACCACCACCGGCAAGTTGACCGCGGCCAGCAGGCGGGCAGGGTCCTGGACATCGGCGGGCTGGGCCATGGCCCATGGGGCCACCGGCAACCCGGCATTGCGGTAGAGGATCTTGGCGATGTTCTTATCCATGGCCATGGCGCTGCCGAGCACTCCGCTGCCCTGGTAGGGGATATCCAGCAGGTCCAGAAAGCCCTGCACGGTGCCATCCTCGCCAAAGGGGCCATGGAGCAGGATGAAGGCCACGTCGATGTCCTCGGCCTCGGCCGCGAGGCGCGGCAGATCGGTGGCCGGATCGTAGCGGCGCACCTCGTATTTCTGCGGATCAAGGGCCTTGGCCACCTCCTGGGCGCCAGCCAGGGAGACCTCGCGCTCGCCGGATTTGCCGCCGGCCAGCAGGGCAACACGGATTTTCTTCTGCGGCATGGTATGATTCCTGTAGGTTGCAAAAGACCGCCCCTTCCGGCCACCCAGACCGGAGTGCTTGCGGTTTTGTCTGCGATTTATAATAGTATACTCAGCCTCTTTGCACGGCCTTTTCACCACCGAACGGAGAAAAACCCTGAACCCCGCCATCCTCGACCGTCTCGCCGCCATTGTCGGCCCCGCCCACCTCGCCACCAGCCCGGAGGAACGCGCCTGCTACGCTTACGACGGCACCGGCCAGGAATTTTCGCCGGCCGCGGTCGTCTTTCCGGGCTCGACCGAGGAGGTCAGCGACATCATGCGCCTCGCCTCGGAGCACCGCCTGCCGGTGGTGCCGCGCGGCGCCGGCACCGGCATGAGCGGCGGGGCGCTGGCCGTAGCGGGCGGGCTGGTCATCGCCATGAGCCGGCTGAATCGGATTATCGAGATCGACCCAATGAACCAGCTCGCGGTGGTGGAACCAGGGGTGATTACCGCCGACCTCCAAGGCGAGGTGGCACGCCATGGCCTCTTCTATCCGCCCGACCCGGCCAGCAGCAAATTCTGCACCGTGGGCGGCAATGTGGCCGAATGTGCGGGCGGGCCCAGCGCCGTGAAATACGGGGTGACCCGCGACTACGTGCTCGGTCTTACCGCGGTGCTGGCGAGCGGCGAGGTGATCCACACCGGGGTGCGCACCACCAAGGGGGTGGTGGGCTACGACCTCACCCGCCTGCTCACCGGCTCCGAAGGGACCCTGGCGATCATCATCCAGATCACCCTCCGCCTGGTGCCGAAACCGCCGGCCCGCGCCACCCTCTCCCTGCCCTGCGCCACCATCGAGGCCGCCACCACGCTGGTCGCCCGGATCCTGCAGCGCCACACGCCGGCCATGCTGGAATACCTGGATGCCACCGCCATCGACATCGTCCGCCCCCTGTTGCCCCAGGCGCTGCCGGAAGAGACCCGCGCCCTTCTCCTTTTGGAGCTCGACGGCAGCGCGCAGGGGGTAACGGCCCAGGCCGCGAGCCTGCGCGACCTCCTCGCCGGCCAGCCCGGGGTGCTGGACCTGCGCCTCGCCGCCAGCCCGGCCGAGGCGGAACAGTTGTGGGCCGCCCGCCGGGCCCTCTCGCCGGCCGCCTTCAACCTGCGCCCCCACAAGCAGAGCGAGGACGTGGTGGTGCCCAAAAGCCGCATCCCGGAACTGGTCGGCTTTACGGAAGAACTCGCACGCCGCCACCGGCTGCCGATCTTCACCTTTGGCCATGCCGGCGACGGCAACATCCACGTGAACATCATGCTCGACCGCGACCACCCGCAGGAACGCGAGGAAGCGCAGGCGGCCAAGGCCGCGCTCTTTGCCGAGGTGCTCCGCCTGGGCGGCACGCTTTCCGGCGAACACGGGGTGGGGATCACCAAACGCTCCTTCATCGCCCTGGAGATCGATCCGCCGACCCTCGCCCTCATGCAGGCGGTGAAGAGGGCCTTCGACCCCCTGGGCATCTTGAATCCGGGCAAGATCTTCCCGCCCGCCGCCCCCGGCGACCCAGAAAACCATTGACAATATACCGAGATACCGTTTATAGAGGGAGTTTGCGATCCGGCATCAGGCTGCCGGCCCACGAAACCCCAGACGATCCGCAAAGGCAGGTGAATTTTCCATGATCGAAGTCGAGGTCAAGGGCGACATTGAGTATGCGATCCGCATCCTCAAGAAGAAGCTGCAACTTGACGGCATGAAGAAGGAGCTCAAACGGCGCGAATTCTACGAGAAGCCGAGCGCCAAGCGCCGCCGCAAATCGGCCGAGTCCAAGCGCAAGCTGCGCAAGCTCATGAGCCGGATGGAACGGGACTAATCCGCATCCTTCCTTCATGCAGGACCACCGCGTGCAAAGACGCTCCGCCCGCCAGACCATGGCCGGCGGAGCGTTTTCTTTTGCCGCCCCGCTCATTGACCAGTTTCTCCACTATCTCGCCGCGGAGCGGCGGCTGAGCCAGAACACCCTGGCCGCCTACCACCACGATCTTACCGCCTTCTTCCTCTTTGCCGCCAAAAGGAAAAAAATCGACGACATCAAAAAGATAGACGCCGAAACCATCCGCGCCTATCTGACCCACTGCCACGACCAAGGCATCGCCACCCGCAGCAATGCCCGCCGCATCTCCGCCCTGCGCGCCTTTTTCCGCTTCCTCCTGCGCGAGGGGCAGGTCGATGACCTCCCCACCGCCCTCATCGACCTGCCCAAACCCGGCCGGCCCCTGCCCAAGGTGCTCACCGTGGCGGAGGTCACCCGGCTGCTCGAAGCCAGCGCCGGCATCTCGCCGCTGGCGCTCCGCAACCACGCCATGCTCCATCTGCTCTACGCCACCGGCCTGCGGGTCTCCGAACTGGTCGGGCTGCCGCTCGCGGCGGTGCAGCTCACCGCCGGCCATCTGCGCATCCGCGGCAAGGGCAACAAGGAACGGCTGGTGCCCTTTGGCGAGGTGGCCAAGGCGCGCCTCGAAGAATACCTGCGCGAGGGCCGCCCCTACCTGCCCAAGAGCAAACGGAACGACTTCCTTTTCCTGAGCCTGCGCGGCACCGCCATGAGCCGGCTCCGCTTCTGGCAGATCATCCAGGAAACCGTGGCCGCCTGCGGCATCCGTAAAGCGATCAGCCCCCACGTGCTCCGCCACTCCTTTGCCACCCACCTGCTCGAACACGGCGCCGACCTGCGGGCGGTGCAGATGATGCTCGGCCACGCCGACATCGCCACCACCCAGATCTACACCCACGTCGATGCCAACCGGCTCAAGGCAATCCACCAGAAATACCACCCCCGCGGCTGAGCGCCCCTCTGCCGGATTGCCAAAGGCCGGTCAAGTACAGTAGAGTGATAGCATCCGGCCGGCGGCGATAACCGCCCCGGCTGGCGACGGCACCCTTAACTGCGGCGATGCTTTCCATGGACGTGATCACCACCCACCTCAATGCCGACTTCGACGCCCTCGCCGCCATGGTGGCCGCCAAAAAGCTCTACCCCCAGGCGATCCTCGCCTTTTCCGGCGCCCAGGAAAAAAACCTGCGCGACTTCTTCGTCCAGTCGGTGCAGTATCTTTACAACTTCCAGCGCCTCAAGAACCTGGACCTCAGCCAGGTGACGCGGCTGATCGTGGTCGATACCCGCCAGGCCTCGCGCATCGGCCCCTTTGCCGACTGCCTCAAGAACCCCGGCCTCGAACTCCACCTCTACGACCACCACCCGGATACGGCCGAGGATCTGCACGGCAGCGTCGAGGTGGTGCGCCAGGTGGGCTCCACCACCACCATCCTCACCGACCTCATCCGCCAGCAGAAGCTCCCGCTCAGTACCGAGGACGCCACCCTCATGGCCATGGGCATCTACGAGGACACCGGCTCCTTCCTCTTCGACACCACCACCCCGGCGGACCATCAGGCCGCCGCCTGGCTGGTGGCCCAAGGTGCCAACCTCAACATCGTCTCGCAGTTCATCGCCCAGGAACTCACCACCAGCGAGGTGGCCCTGCTGCACGAGCTGATCAAGGCGGCGACCACCTACACCATCCGCGGGGTGGACATCGTGGTGACCAAGATCATCGTGCCCCGCTACATCGACGAATTCGCCCTGCTGGTCCGGCGGTTCATGACCATGGAGAACTGCAATACCCTCTTTGCCCTGGCCCAGATGGGCGACCGCACCTACCTCATCGCCCGCAGCCGCATCCCCGAGGTCAATGCCGGCGACATCGCCCGCGACTTCGGCGGCGGCGGCCATGCCTCGGCCGCCTCGGCCACCATCAAGGAGCTCACCCTGATCGAGGCGGAGGAGAAGCTGATCCAACTGTTGCACAAACACGTGCATCCGGAGAAGATCGCCGGCGAGCTGATGAGCGCCCCGGCCATCACCATCGGGCCGGACCTCACCATCACCGAGGCGGACGAAGAATTGAACCGGTACAACGTGACGGTGCTGCCGGTGGTGGACGACCAGCGGCAGGTGATCGGCCTCATCTCCCGCCGGGTGGCCGGCAAGGCGATCCACCTCGGGCTCGGCAGCCAGAAGGTGAGCGACTACATGACCACCGAGTTCGCCACCCTGCCCTCCTCCGCCACCCTGGCCGAGATCCAGGAGATCATCATCGAGCACCGCCAACGCATCATCCCGGTGGTGGACAACGGCGAACTTGCGGGGGTCATCACCCGCACCGACCTCTTGAACCTGCTGGTCAACGACCCGGCCCACCTGCCGCGCAACCTGGTGGCCGAGCAGCAGCCGTCCACTGAACGCCATCGCAACCTCCAGAACCTCATGGTGGAGCAGCTCGCCCGGCCGCTCGTCGTGCTGCTCCGCACCATCGGCGAGGTGGCGCAACGGCACAATATGCGGGCTTACGCGGTCGGTGGTTTTGTCCGCGACCTCATGCTCCACATCAGGAACCTCGACCTCGACATCGTGGTGGAGGGCGACGGCATCGCCTTTGCCAAGCAGCTCGCCAAGGAATTGCAGGGCGAGGTGCGCGTCCACAAGAAGTTCAACACCGCGCTCATCTTATTGCCGGGCGGCCAGCGGATCGACATCGCCACCGCCCGCCTGGAATATTACGACTACCCGGCCGCCATGCCGACGGTGGAACTCTCCTCCCTCAAGCTCGACCTCTTCCGCCGCGATTTCACCATCAACGCCATGGCCATCCACCTGAACCCCGACACCTTCGGCACCCTGGCGGATTTCTTCAACTGCCAGAACGACCTCAAGGACCGCAAGATCCGGGTGCTGCACAACCTGAGCTTTGTCGAGGACCCCACCCGCATCTTCCGCGCCATCCGCTTCGAACAGCGCATGGGCTTTGCCATTGGCCAGCACACCGAACGACTCATCAAAAATGCGGTGAAGATGGACCTCTTCGACCGCTTCTTCGGCTATCGCTTCTTTGGGGAACTGAAACTGATGCTCAGCGAAGAAAACCCTCTGCCGGCGATCAAGCGGCTGGCCGGCTTCGGGCTTTTGCCGTTCCTCCATCCCAAACTGACGTTCCACCCCCGCCAGGAGACCCTGCTCGACGAGGTGGGCCGGGCGCTCACCTGGCACCGACTCCTCTTTCTCGACGAGCCGTGCGAGCAATGGGAGATCTACCTGCTGGCGTTGATGACGAGTCTCCAGGCCAAGGACCTCGCGGCCTTTTGTGAACGCTTCGAGGTCCCGGCCCGCTCCCGGCAGCTGCTGGTGAAGGAAAAGATCGAGACCGGCAAGGTGGCCACCGTGCTGCGCCGGGCGGTGCCGGCCGCCAACAGCGCCATCTACCATCTGTTCGAGAATTGCCGCACCGAAGGGCTGCTGCTGCTCATGGGGCTGGTGCGCAAAAAGGCGGCCAAGAAGGCGATCTCGCTCTACGTCACCGACCTGCGCCAGGCCGAGACCGAACTCACCGGCGACGACCTCAAGGCCATGGGCTACCCGGTCGGCCCGCTTTACGGTGAGATGCTCCGCGTCTTGCTGGATGCCCGGCTCGACAATGTGGTGCGGAATCGCGAGGAAGAGGCGGCCTTTCTCCGGCAGCGCTATCCGGTGAACAAGGCAAAGAAACTCGGCCGTCATGCGACGGCCGCAACCCCCAGAACGGAAGAGTAATGCATATCGACCGCTTTGTGCAGGAATTCGCGATCCTGGCCCCAGCCTTTCTGCTGGCCATCACCGTGCATGAATTTGCCCACGGCTACGTGGCGTTTCGCCTCGGCGACCCGACCGCCGAGCGCCAGGGGCGACTGACCCTCAACCCGCTCAAGCACCTTGACCTGTTCGGGGTGCTCGCCTTTTTCCTCATGAAGATCGGCTGGGCCAAGCCGGTGCCGGTGGACTCGCGCTACTTCAAGGAACCGCGGCGTGATCTGCTGTGGGTGTCGCTGGCCGGTATCGGGGCCAACTGCGGGCTGGCGGTGGGCTGCGGCGTGCTGGTGCGGCTTTTGGCCACCCTGGCCGGCAGGGTGCCGATGTTCTTCCTCTACCCCTTGCTGCGTATGCTGGTCGCCGGGGTATGGATTAACCTGATGCTGGCGATCTTCAACCTGCTCCCGATTCCGCCGCTCGACGGCAGCAAGGTGCTCGCCAGCCTGCTGCCGCCCCGCGCCGGTGCCAGCTATGCCAAGCTCGAACCCTTCGGCTTCTTCCTCCTGCTGGCCCTCTTCTACGCCGGGGTCATCGAGCGGGTCATGGTACCGCTCATTGTGGTGGCGCAAAAACTTCTCCTCAGTTGAACCTGCCGATCCGCCTCAAGACAGGGGCACCCGCGCTGAACGTTTGATTGCGCCCTATTTGCCGCCTTTGCGGCGATTGCCGGGCTTGCCGGCGCCAAAAGGGCCGGCTGGCTTGCGCCCCTTGCCGGGGAAAGGTTTCTTGCCATATGGCTTGGCGGGCCGCGGACCCTGCTCGCCCGCCACCTCGACCGCCACCTGCCGCCCCTTGACCCGCAGCGCGTGCAGCGCCTCCATCACTTGCTGGGTGAAGCGGCTGTCCGCCTCGATGAAGCTCACGGTCTCCTTGATTTCGATGCGGCCGATGCGGATGCGGGCGCCCACGTTGGCGGCGTTGATCTGGCCGATGAGCTGCTCCGGCCGCACACCGTCCTTGCGCCCCGCGCTCACGGCCAAACGGGCCATGGGATGGCGGGTTGCCAATTTCCCAGGCGCCTTGGCCTCCCACGGCGCTTTCACCCCCCGCTCCTCACGCACATTGAGGTCCGGGGCATCGCGGTACGCCTCGCGCACGCGGGCCAACTCCAGGGCGGCCACCCGCCGGATCAACTCCTCGCGGCCAACCTCGGCCAATTGCTCCTCAAGGCCCGGCAGCAAGGGGGCCAAGGCCTCCTCGTCCACCTCGGCGGCCAGCAGCGCTTCGATGCGATTCCTGAGCTTCAGCGCGCAGATCTCCTGGCCCGAGGGGAGCCGCCCCTGCTCGAAACGGCGCTTCAGTTTCTGCTCGATCTCGGCGATCCGGTGGCGCTCCCGCAGGTGGACGATGACGATGGAGGTGCCGGTCTTGCCGGCCCGGCCGGTGCGGCCGCTGCGATGGGTGTAGTTGGCGATGTCGTCCGGCAGGTTGTAGTTGATCACGTGGCTCAGGTCCTGAACGTCGAGCCCGCGGGCCGCCACATCGGTGGCCACCAGGAGTTGCAGGGTGCGGCGCCGGAACTTCTGCATCACCGCGTCGCGCTGGCTCTGGGAGAGGTCGCCGTGCAGGGCGTCGGCATTGTAGCCGTCGGCCATGAGCTGGTCGGCGATCTCCTTGGTGTCCTGGCGGGTGCGGCAGAAGATGATGGCGTAGATATCCGGCGTGCTGTCGGCAATGCGCCGCAGGGCCTGATACTTGTCCTTGGCGTGGACCAGGTAGTAGACGTGGCGGACGTTCTCGGTGCCGGCGTTGCGCTGGCCCACCGTGATCTCGGCAGGTTCGTGCATGTAAGTATTGGCGATCGCCGCCACCTCGCGGCCCATGGTGGCGGAAAAGAGCAGGGTGGTCTTGTCGTCCGGCGTCTCGGCAAGGATGGCGGTGAGTTCCTCCTGAAAGCCCATCTGCAGCATCTCGTCCGCCTCGTCGAGCACCACGAAGCGAATGGCGGCAATGTCCACCTTGCGCCGCCGGATGAGGTCGTTGAGCCTCCCCGGGGTGGCGACCAGAATCTGCACCCCCTTGCGCAGCGCCTCGATCTGGTAGTCGATCCGCGCCCCGCCGTAGACCGCGACCACCCGAATGCCCGGCAGGTGCTTGGCAAAGAGGGCGAGGTCCCTGGCCACCTGCATGCAGAGCTCCCGGGTCGGGCAGAGCACCAGGGCCTGGGTCGGCCCCTTGGGTGCGATCAACTGCAACAGCGGGATGCCGAAGGCCGCGGTCTTGCCGGTGCCGGTCTGGGCCAGACTGATGCAGTCGCGCTGCTCCGCGAGGATAAAGGGGATCACCTGTTCCTGCACCGGGGTGGGCTCGACGATGCCGAGTTCAGCAAGACCCTGGAGCAACTCCTCCCGGATTCCAAATTCCGCAAATGATGGCATGATGGTCTTCTTTTTGTGCTGGATGTTGCGCGGTCGCTGACCACAAAGGGATTCACCCGGGTTGTGCCAGGTGAAGATGGCACGTTCGGAGAGTACTGTCCCTTTTCTTTGCGTGCCGTGATGCCCGCAGGGTGCAAAAGCAGGCGGCAAGAAAAGGGCGCCCGACTGTCCGGCCCCTTCGGGCTTCCCGCAGGTACTCGCTGAAAAAGAAATAAAAAAACCGCCCGTTCCCTACCAAAGGAACGTGCGGCTCACCTTCCTGGGTTGTCCTCCGGTAACCATCTCCCACTGGCCACGAAGAATCAAGGATATACCACACCGGTTCGAAAAAAGCAAATGCGCCCGCGAAAGGTTGCCCTGCACCGGCCAGGCCTCCAGGCAGGGCGGGCCTCAGGGGCGTGGGATCCGGCACCAACGACTACGGCCGCAGGCCCATCGAACTGGACGAGTTGGTGGAAAAACTGCCCATTGCCCTGCCCGACTCAGGGGCGTCACAGGCACAGCCAAAACATGATATCATTGGGGACAGCCCCTGCGGACAATGCGCTGGGGACGAGATGGGCCACCGATTCACCTTCGCGTCATCAGGGAACCGCCGTGATATGATACCGTTTTGAACATCTGCGGATATCCGCGGCGAGGAAGGCACGCATCTCGCCCCCTGATCCGCCTTTTCCCGCAGGCCGGAAGGACTCTCACGCATGGTCGAAAAACAAGAGGTCCATACGCAGGCCGAGGTCCTGATCGCGATAGCGGAGGAAATGGTGCGCGAACTGCACAAAGAGCGCCACCAGCATCCGCCGATCACCCTTGCCAGCTCCCTGGAAAATGATCTTGGCCTGGACAGCCTTGCCAAGGTGGAACTCCTCACCCGCCTGGAACGGCGCTTCCGGATCAGGCTGTCGGAAAAAAACCTCGCAGAGGCGGAGTTCCTGCGGGACCTGCTCGAAGCGCTCGTTGCCGCCCAACCCCTGACCGAGCCCCTTGCCACCTTGCCCGCGGAACCGGCGATTGCCGCGCAACCGCCCACTCCTGCCGTCAACGCTGCCACCCTGCTGGACGTGCTTGCCTGGCATGACCGCGCCTCCCCCGATCATCCGCACATCACCCTTTGCCACGAGGATGGCACCCAGGAACAGCTCTCTTTTCATGGACTCAGCCAAGAGGCGGCAGCCGTTGCCGCCGGCCTGCGGCGACACGGCCTGCTACCGGGCCAAGCGGTCGCCTTGATGCTGCCCACGTGCCTCGACTATTTTTTCAGTTTCTTCGGGGTGCTTCTCGCCGGCGGGGTGCCGGTGCCGCTCTACCCTCCAGCCCGGCCCTCCCAGATCGAAGAGCATCTGCGCAGACACCGGGGCATCCTCGACAACGCCCTCACCGCCATGATCATCACCGACCAGCAGACCAGGCCCCTGGCCAGACTCTTAAAGGGGCAGGTGGAAACGCTGCGTTCGGCCTTTACCGCGGCGGAACTTCGCGCCGCTGGCCCCCTTCTCTCCCGCCATGTGGCCCGCCCCGAAGAGACCGCCTTCCTGCAATACACCTCGGGCAGCACCGGGAGCCCCAAAGGGGTGGTGCTCTCCCACGCCAACCTCCTTGCCAATATCCGCGCCATGGGGAAGGCCGTCGAGGCAAGTGCCGCGGATGTCTTTGTCAGCTGGCTGCCCCTCTACCATGACATGGGACTGATCGGTGCCTGGCTTGGCAGTCTCTACTACGGATGCCGCCTGGTGATCATGTCGCCGCTCGCCTTTCTGCTCCATCCGGCAAAGTGGCTGTGGGCCATCCACCACCACCGGGGCACCCTTTCCGCCTCGCCCAACTTCGGCTTCGAGCTCTGCCTCAACAAGATCGACGAACGCGACCTCGAAGGTCTCGACCTCAGCTCCTGGCGGTTGGCCTGCAACGGCGCCGAACCGGTGAGCCCGCTGACCATAAGCAGATTCTGCGAGCGATTCAGCCGCCA
The DNA here is from genome assembly GCA_021802645.1 of Deltaproteobacteria bacterium. Taxonomy (GTDB): domain Bacteria; phylum Desulfobacterota; class Desulfobulbia; order Desulfobulbales; family Desulfurivibrionaceae; genus JAJZRJ01. The sequence goes on from JAJZRO010000001.1 coordinate 255,352, forward strand.
CGGCTTTCGTTCTCAGGCAATGGCCCCGGTCTACGGGCTCGCCGAAGCGTCGGTGGGTCTTGCCTTCCCGCCCTTGGGGAGAGCCCCGCTGATCGACTGCGTCGAGCGGGAGCCGTTCGTGGCGGAGGGCCGGGCCCTTCCGGCCGCAGACACGGCAGAGAAGAAAGCGCCCCCCCTTTGCTTTGTCTCCTGCGGCAAACCGCTTGCCGGCCACGCCATCCGCATTGCCGATGACTTTGACATCGAGCTGCCGGAGCGCACGGAGGGCAGGGTGCAGTTCATGGGCCCCTCGGCGACCAGCGGCTACTTCCGCAACCCCGAGGAGAATGCACGCCTCTTCCATGGCCCGTGGCTCGACTCCGGCGATCTCGGCTACCTGGCGGCTGACGACCTCTATATCACCAGCCGCCGCAAAGACATCATCATCCGAGGCGGCAGGAACATCTATCCCCACGAACTGGAAGAGGCCATCGGCGAGATCGCCGGCATCCGCAAGGGCTGCGTGGCGGTCTTTGGCCACAGCGATCGACTCTCCGGCACGGAAAGGCTGGTGGTCATCGCGGAAACCAGGGAAAGGGAGCACGATGCGCTCCAAGAGCTGCGCCGCCAGGTGAACAGCCGCGCCACCGCCCTGATCGACCAGCCGCCCGACGAGGTTCTGCTGATGCCGCCCCACACGATCCTCAAAACCTCAAGCGGCAAACTGCGCCGCGCCGCCACCCGCGAGTTGTACACCAAGGGACTGCTTGACAGAAAAGAGTCGGCGGTCTGGTGGCAGCTCGCCAAGCTGGGACTGGCCGGGCTCCTCCCCAGCCTGCGCCGGGGGATCAGACGGCTGCCGGAACTGCTCTACGCCGCCTATGGCTGGAGCCTCTTCTCCATTCTGGCCTTGCCGGTCTGGCTGCTGGTGGTGCTGCTGCCCAAGCGCCGGTGGCGCTGGCTGATCACCAGGACGGCGGCCCGCCTGCTTGTCTGCCTCTCCGGCACCAGGTTCACGATCAACGCCCCAGCCGCCTTGCCGAGCGACCAGCCGCTGGTGCTGGTGGCCAATCACATGAGCTACCTGGACGCCATTGTGGTCACCGCCGCGCTCCCGCTACGGGTGAACTACACCGCGAAACGAGAACTCCGGCAACGCTTGCTAAGCCGCTGGTTCCTTGCCAGGCTGGATGTCGAATTCGTCGAGCGTTTCGACCTGGAGCAGGGCGCCATCGACACCCGGCGCATTGCCGAAAAGGGGGCCAGCGGCGCCTCCCTCTTCTTCTTCGCCGAGGGAACCTTTCAGCGCCCCCCCGGCCTGCTGCCTTTCCACATGGGCGCCTTTGTGGTCGCCGCGCAAGCCGGCTTGCCGGTGGTGCCGGTGACCATCTTGGGCACCCGGCGGCTGCTCCCCGCCGACTCCTGGTTCCCGCGCCGGGGAAGGGTGACGGTGACCATCGGCCAGCCCATCATGCCCAAAGGCAGGGAGTGGACGGATGCGGTCGCCCTCCGAGACGCCATCCGCCAGAAGATCCTGACCGACTGCGGCGAGCCGGACCTGGCGGAGAGCAACCCGCCGATCCCGGCCAACCCAACCCCATGAGAGGTGCACTGCCATGACCCAGCAGGACTCCCTCCATGCCCGCCCCGCCTTCATCACCGCCCAGGAGGCAGGAACCTTGCCCGGGTTGTTCCAATGCCGCGCCCGACGGACGCCGCACACGGTGGCTTACCGGCAGTTCGCGCCAGCGCAGGGATGCTGGCAAGAGTACTCATGGCAGGGGATGGCGAAAGAGATCGCCCGCTGGCAGGCGGCCCTGCTGGCCGAAGGGCTCCAGCCTGGGGAGCGGGTAGCGCTCTGGCTCAAGAACAGCGTCGAATGGGTCTGCATGGAACAGGCGGCCCTCGCCCTGCAACTGGTGGTGGTCCCCCTCTACTCGCTGGACCTCGTGAAAAACATCGCCTTCATCCTGGACGATTCAGGCGCGAGTATCCTCCTGGTCGGCGAGCCCGCCCAATGGCAGGCCCTGGCGCCGCTCTGCACCGCGCTGCCCCGGTTGCGCCTCGTCCTGCTGCTGGCCGACGAGGTGCAATCTTGCCCGGCCAGCGGCCCACCGGTGCGGCGTATTGCCGACTGGCTGCCGGCGAAGGGCGGCGAGTTGGTCAACCAGGCCACCGACCCGCACACCCTGGCCACCCTCATCTACACCTCGGGCACCACCGGTCCGCCCAAGGGGGTGATGCTCAGCCATCACAACATCCTCTGGAACGGCGAAGCAGTGCTCAAGGTGGTGCCCGCGCTGGCGAGCGACATCTTTCTCTCCTTCCTGCCGCTTTCCCACGCCTTCGAGCGGACCGTGGGCTACTATGTGCCCATGCTCGTCGGCGCCCAGGTGGCCTTTGCCCGCTCGGCCAAGGATTTGGCCGAAGACCTGCTCGCAACCCGGCCCACGGTGCTGATCTCCGTGCCCAGGATCTACGAGCGGGCCTATGGTCGGGTCCACGAAACGGCCCGCAACAAGGGGAAATTGGCGGAAAAACTTCTCGCCGCGGCCGTGGCCACCGGCTGGCGTCGCTCTGAGGTCGCCCAAGGGCGCGCCCCCTCCCCCACCATGCTTCAGCGCTTGGCCTGGCCCCTGCTCCACCGCCTGGTTGGCCGCAAGGTGCTGGCCCGGTTCGGCGGCCGGATACGGGTGGCGGTAAGCGGCGGAGCGCCGCTCCACGAAAAGGTCGCCCGACTCTTCATCGGCTTGGGGCTGCCCCTGCTCCAGGGGTATGGCCTCACCGAGAGTGCGCCGGTGGTAAGCGCCAACACCCTGGCGGACAATCTGCCCGCCTCGGTGGGGAAAGCGCTGCCGGGAGTAGAGGTACGGCTGGGGCCCGACAACGAACTGCTGATACGGAGCCCCAGTGTCATGCTCGGATACTGGGATGACGCCGAGAAAAGCCGTGAGGCAATCACCCCGGATGGATGGCTCCACACCGGGGACCTGGCGCAGATCGCCGACGGCCGCCTCTTCATCCGTGGCCGGCTCAAGGAAATCCTGGTGACCTCCACGGCGGAAAAGATAGCGCCAGCCGATCTCGAGGCCGCCCTCACCGAAGATCCCCTCTTCCACCAGGCCATGGTGGTGGGCGAAGGCAAACCCTATCTTGCCGCGCTCATCGTCCTCGATCGCCAGGGCTGGCAGCAGTTGGCCGCCACCCTCCGCCTCGCCCCCGCCGACCCGGCCTCCCTGCAGTCCCAGGCAGCGACCACGGCGGTCCTCAACCGGACCCGAAAAATTCTGGCCGGGTTCCCCGCTCAGGCCGAAATCAGGGCCGTTCATCTCAGTCTGAAATCCTGGAGTTATGAGGAGGGGCTGGTCACTCCCCTTCTGAAACTCCGGCGGAACGAGATAGCCAACCGCTTCGCCAAGGAGATTGCCGCCCTCTACACCGGCCACAATCTGACTTAGGGCGGAGATGGCTCTAGAAAATCTGGAGCTCCGCAGGATGCGCTTTTCCGGAGCACAAAAAAGCCCGCATTCCTTTTCGGAAGCGGGCTGTTAAATTTTTCCGGACTATGCCGGATGTCAATCTGGTGGAGGCGCCGGGAGTTGAACCCGGGTCCGAAAATACTCCGCTTCAAGCGTCTACATGCGTATCCCTGCTTTATTGCTTATCGTGCCGGGGTTCCACCAGGGCCAGGAACCACCCGCACTATCCTACTTTGGTTTCGCCCTCCGGGCGGCAGGCGCGCCCGGCAAGCTATCCCACTCGTCGACGCCCTTACCGGCCCCGTGGGAGTGGGCCGGCAGGACGGCAGTGCGCGCTGTTTAGGCGGCTACTGCGTAAGCATAGTCGTCTGCGACTATATTTATTCTACCGGTTTTACGAGGTGGGTAGAGACCTCGGCATGCAGCCTGAGCTTACATATCCCCGTCGAATCCGTTTCGCCCCCTTGTGTTTGGTGTTCACTGTGGTCGTTGTGCGCGGCTCCTGCCGGGCACCTTATCGATTCCGCCGCATCGCGCGTTGCATCTCGCGATCGGCTTCCTTCTGCTTGAGTGAGGCCCGCTTGTCGTACAGCTTCTTGCCCCGGGCGAGCCCCAGGGCCAGTTTCGCCTTGCCCCGTTCGTTGAAATAGATCTTGAGCGGCACCAGGGTGCAGCCCTGCTCCTTCACCTTGCCGATGAGCTTCCTTATCTCCTGGCGGTTCAGCAGCAGCTTGCGCATCCGCAGCGGGTCGGGCGCCGCGAGATTCGCATAGACATAGGGCGAGATATGCACGTTGTAGAGGAAGACCTCGTTGTTCTTGACCTGGGCATAACCGTCCGTGAGATTCGCCTTGCCGGCGCGAAGCGATTTCACCTCCGCTCCGGTCAGCACCATGCCGGTCTCGAAGACCTGCTCGATGGTGTAGTCGTGGTAGGCCTTCTTGTTGGAACAAACGACCTTACCGGATACCTGCTTACTCATAAAAAATAACCATGGTCATGGAGCTGCGCAAGAAACAAAAAACCCCCTTGCCTCCCCCAGACTCCTCCGGATCAGCAAAGGGCGTTTTTTCTCTATACCCGATTTTGCGAAAAAAAACGAGGGGCGCGATTATTCCGCCGCGGTAATGCGCAGCAACTCGTCCACCGTGGTGATGCCGGAACGCACCTTGTGCCAGGCATCCTGCCGCAGGGTGGTCATGCCATCCCTGATCGCCCGCTTGCGCAGTTCCGCCTCGGATTTGTGGCTGCCGATCATCTGGCGGATGGCGTCGCTCATGGGGAAAATCTCGAAAACCCCGCAGCGGCCGAGATAGCCGGTATTGCGGCACTTGACGCAGCCGGCACCGCGCTTGAGCTCAATGGGCCCGGCCTCTTCCACCTCGATCCCCATGGCCGCCAGTTCGGCCGGGGTCACGGTGTAGCTCTCCACGCAGTGGGGGCAGATGCGGCGCACCAGACGCTGGGCCATGGCGCCCAAGAGGGTGGAGCCCACCAGAAAGGGCTGGACGCCCAAGTCAAGCAGGCGGCTCACCGAGGAGACCGCATCGTTGGTATGCAGGGTGGAGAAAACGAGATGGCCGGTAAGCGCGGCCTGGATGGCATTGGTGGCGGTATCGCCGTCGCGGATCTCGCCGATCATGATGATATCCGGGTCCTGGCGCAGGATATTGCGCAGGATCGTGGCAAAGGTCACCCCGACTGCCGGCTGCACCCCGATCTGATTGAACTCCTCGTGCACCATCTCCACCGGATCTTCCACGGTGACGATGTTCAACTCCGGCGAGGCGATCTCCTTGAGGGTCGAATAGAGGGTGGTGGATTTGCCGCTGCCGGTGGGGCCGGTCACCAGCACGATGCCATGCGGCGCGTGGACCAACCCCTGGTAGATGGCAAGATCGTGGTCGGAAAAACCGATGTCGCTGAGGTTCTGAAAAAGGATGTCCGGATCGAGGATACGGAGCACCGCCTTCTCGCCAAAGGCCACCGGGATGGTGGAGACCCGGATCTCCGCCTCCTTGCCGCCGCGATCCACCTTGATGCGGCCATCCTGGGGTCGGCGTTTCTCGGCGATGTCGAGGCGGGAAAGCGACTTGACCCGGGAGATCACCGCCGCGTGCACCACCTTGGGCAGCTTGTAAACGGTATGGAGCGCGCCGTCGATGCGCAGCCGCACCAGGGACTTGTCGCGCTTGGGTTCGATGTGGATGTCGCTGGCCCGCTGATCGAAGGCGTAGTTGAAGAGGTGATCCACCGCGGTGGTGATGTGGTGGTCGGTGGAGGCGGCCTCCTCGGAGGAGGCGATGCGCACGTACTGTTCGAGGTTGCCGAGGTCCACCGCCGGCCCGGCCAGATGATCCTCGGCCGCCGAAATCGAGGTCTGGAAGCCGAAAAACTCCTGGAGCATGCGACGGATATCGCTCTTGGTGGAAAGATAGGGCTTCACCTTGAGCTGGCTCGCCCGCTCGATGTCGTCGAGGGCCGCCCGGTTGTCCGGGTCGTAGACCGCCACCTCCAGCACGCCGTTCTTGACCGCCAGGGGCAGGATGAGGTGCTTGATCGCAAAGGTCTTGGGAATGGTCTTGGTGACGATCTTGAGGTCGAGGTTGAGCGGATCGAGTTTGACAAAGGGCAGATCGCGGTCCTTGGCAATGGCGCGAAAGATCAGTTCCTCCGTCAGGAACTGCCCTTTTTTGTCACTCAGCTCCAGATTCATGGCAACGATCGCGTCCACCAAGGTTGGCGCGGTGGTGCCTGTCCGCCCTGCCTTTTTATAGCGATCGGCCTGCTGCCGGAGGAGAATCTGCCCCTGCTGCGTCTTGTGGTCGGCGATGAATTTTCGCTGCGTCGGCGTAATCAGGCGATTGCGCGCCAGCAGATCGAGAATATATCGTTCGTCGTTGAGAAACTGCATGAAGGGCTCCTCCTGGCCTGTGGGTATCGCCCGGCGACGCCCATCGGCCCACGCTATGCTGGGGCAACACACACCAATCAGGCTGTTGCTGCACAAATCTTCTCAGATTTCGCCTCTGTTTGGTACAAAATATGCTATAAATTTTAGGAGGCGAAACGGCAAAAGTTCTCTTCGCTCCTTCCCCGTGAAAAGGGACGAGATATCGCGACGAGGATTACGCCAGAACGCACAGAAAATAATTTTCCCAAAATCACTTGGTAGGAAAAGAGGCGGCCGATGAAGTTGCAGAAAACAATAGCCGGGGCGATGATGTTTGCCGGTATTCTCTGGTGCACGCAGGCATTCGCGGTGGACGAGTTGTATCTCTGCGGCGTTGTCCGGGAGGTCAATCCCCAGGCCGCGCAGGTCACGGTGGATGTCGTCTCCGCCAACTGTCGTGGGGTGAGAACCTTCAAACTGCCCCCAGCCACCGACAAGAACAGGCAATCGTTCAATGTGAACGACCGGAAATGCTTCTTCATCGACAGCAGCCGTTGCAAGGCCGGCTATGTCCATACCATAACCAAAGTAAGACCGGAGTGATGCCATGCGAAAATTGATCGTCGTTGCCGCGATGGCAGCTTGCCTGGTCACGGCTCCAGCGCATGCCGGCATGACCTCCTATTGCCAATCCCCACCGTTTATCAGCACCGCTGCCGCGCCCAACGTCCTGCTGATGATCGACACCAGCGGCAGCATGGGATGGATGGCATACTCCTATAACGGCACAGCTTACGACCCCAACAAGCTCTATGAAGGCTATTTCGACCCGACGCAGAATTATACCCCAGACGGCAACGGCGTCTATCAGATAGTACCGGCGGGAGGCACCTGCGGCTATCAATGCGGTGCCACCGATTCTTCCTGGGCCTGCCAGTCCAACACCTCCGGGTGCTACTATTTCGAACCCAAGGGAAATACGCACTGCTCCAGCAACAGATATGCCTGCTGTTCCTCGGCCAACCTGATTGCCAAGAACTGCACCGACCAAAACAGCGGCAACTATCTCAACTACAAGTACATGGCGCGGATAGACCTGCTCCGGTGGGCGATGACCGGCGGTAGCCCAGCGGGCTGTAACGGCTCTATCCAGACGTGCGATCCTGGGTCTGCATATCCAAACGCCCAGCTCACCTGTGATAGCACTGGCTGCATCATGGAGACCAATAACGGCATCAAAATAAATGTCCCCTGGAGCCGCATCACGGGCGAAGAAGGGGGGCTGCTCTATCAGCTCAGGGCTCTGCCGGTGCAGCCGCGCATGGGAAGCATGTACTTCAGCGGCTCAGGGGTGAACCAGACCGTTCTCATCGGCGATTTCACCGGTTCAACCAGTATCGATGGCGTCAACCCCTACAAAAACACCATTACCGCGCTCAACAGCACATCGCCCGGCGGCAGCACCCCCATAGGCCCGGCACTCTGGGCCGCCTATGCCTATCTTGCCCAGAATCCGGCGGTGTATGGCGGCCCGCAGCCGGACACCGGTGGCGGCAACCCCTACAAGAACCCCATGTACCAATGTTTTGACCTCAACAACGATGGCAACTGCCAAGGCAATGAATTTGCCTTGGTCCCCTGCGCCAAGAACTTCATGATCCTGCTCACCGACGGCCAGTGGAACACGCCCTCCTGCACCATCGACACCGGCTACGAAAGCTCCTCCTCCGACCCCGTGGTCCCGGCGTATTGGCTGCACAAAAAGGGCTTTACCAACATAGCAACCACCCCCCAACTCGCATCCAAAGTGGAATCCCTGTACACCATCGGGTTATGGCTGGGCGGCACCGGCGCGACGTCCTTGGAAAATGTGGCCATGTATGGCGGGTTCGACACCACCACCAGAACCTGGCCGGGCAACACCACGGGGTATCCCTTAAATACCTGCACAGTGGATGATTGCGGCGCAGGGAAGGGCAGTCCCTGCACATCCTTACCCCCTTCCTCTTTGGATTGGGACAAGGATGGCAACGGTATTCCCGACACCTTCTACGGCGCATCCGATGCCCTGCAAATAAAACAAAACATCATGAACATCATCAACGAAATACTGCGGCGGGCCTCCGCCGGCACGGCGGTGTCGGTCCTGAGTTCCAGCGAGGGCAGTGGCGCCAATCTCATGCAGGCCCTCTTTTATCCCCAGCGGACCTTTGCCAACAACACCGAGGTCGCCTGGTCGAGCGACCTGATGAGCTACTGGTATTACCTGGATCCGTTCTTCAGCTCCTCGCAGATTCGTGAGGACAATAAGAGAGAGGATCTCGCCTACACCCTGCTGGATCTCAAGCAAGATTACATAGTGACCTTCGCCTTCGATTCGTCCCAGAACAAGACCATGGCGCATCGCTGGTGGGACACCACGGGCACTGATACCGTGGAGACAGACATGGGTACCCTTCCGATAGAAAATACCATTCCCATCTGGCGTGGTGGGTTCGATCTCTGGTGGACGGATCCCTCCTCCAGGACGATCAAAACCTCGGTGAATGGCTCAAGTCTAATCTCATTCGACACGACAAATGCCTCCACGCTCGATCCCTATTTGGAAACGACCGCAAGTCTCTCTGCAGCCAATACCATCATCAACTTTACCCGCGGCTATGACTGCGTGGACGCCACCGGCGCGACCTGTGTGTGCGGCACCTCCGGTTGTTCCCAAATTGGGAGAAACAGAACCGTGACGGCAGGCGTCTGCTCCGCAAGAAGGAGCCCGTGCAACAGCGCGAGCGATTGCCCAAGCGGCGAAACCTGCACCCAAGAGACCCATGTCTGGAAATTGGGAGACGTCATCTCGTCGACCCCACGCCTCATGGGGCCAGCGCCTCTCAAGTCCTTCGACAAACCTGCCCCCTTTGGCTATAACGACCATACCTATGACAGCTTCGTCAAAAGTACCGATTACACCAACAGGCAGCTTGTCTTTGTCGGCGCCAATGACGGCATGCTGCATGCCTTCAGGCTCGGGAAGCTGACGCAGAGCTGGAGCGGAAAACAATGGTACCAAATCGCCAAAGTGGAGGGCACCACCGGCGCCGGCGGAATCGGTACCGAAAGCTTTGCCTATGTGCCGAAGAATGTCTTGCCGTACCTCCAATATCTCTACGATGACAATTACTGCCATATCTATCTGGTCGATGGCCCACTCGCAATAGCAGAGGCCGCTGTCAATAAACCCTCCACCTGCTCGCTCACTGACTACTGGGACTGCCCCAAGGTCACCTCGAAGCAACCGGCGCCGAACAACAGCTATCTGGATTTCGCCAACACGAGTTGGCGCACCATCCTGATCGGCAGTATGGGGGCCGGCGGCGCCACCTGCGATGCCGCCGCCCCCGATGTGAATCGGATCAGCACGCCACTGGCGGTTTCGGGCACCCCAACGGGCTGGTCGTCCTATTTCGCCCTTGACGTCACCGACCAGGCGAATCCTCAACTTCTGTGGGAGTTCAGCAATGCCGCCCTAGGGGTGACCAACCCCGGGCCGACAATTGTCAAAGTGGGCGGCAATGACAAACGATGCACCAACACCAACGCCTCCTGCGCCTCTTCCTTGGATTGCGGAACAGGCACCCCGGCCCCGCAATGCGTCAATACGAATGGTCGGTGGTTCGCCATCCTGGCCTCGGGCGCAGGCGGACCCATCACCAGCAAGGCCTTCTTGGGAACCTCAGACAAGAACCTGAAACTCTTCGTGCTCGACCTAAAAACCGGAACGTTAGTGCGCACCATAGATACCGGGATCACCAACGCCTTTGCCGGCTCCATGTCCAAAAACACGATCGATCTGCAAAGGGACAGGCCCGCCGATAGCGGCAACTACCAGGATGATGCCATGTATATCGGCTATGTCCAGAATGGCACCAGTGGTGGGGTGCTGCGACTGGCAATTAATAACGACATCAATCCCGCCAACTGGACGGTAAGCCCGGTAATCAGCAATATCGGGCCGGTCAGCACCTCCGTGGTGAATCTGTTTGACCGGAGAAACGGCCACCTCTGGCTTTATTTTGCCGAAGGCCGCTATTTTTACAAACAAGACGACCCGACCACGCAACGCCGACTGTTCGGCATTCAAGAACCATGCTACGATGCGACGACCGGCAGCATCTCGCCTTCCTGCACCAGCACGGTCGCGTTGACCAACCTGCAGGACCAGAGCACCTCGCCAACCTCCACCTTAACGGCAACGCAAACTGGCTGGTATATCAATATGGAGCCGGCTAGCACGACGGCAGGTGCGGAGCGCGTTATTTCGAACCCCTCACCCAACACCCAGGGTGCCGTTTTTTTCGTCTCTTTCGCCCCCACCTCCGACATCTGTGGCTTTGGCGGCACCACGTATATCTGGGCGGTGGACTACAAAACAGGCGGCAAAGTAACTTTTACCTTGCAGGGGAAGGCCCTGGTGCAGGTTTCCACCGGTGAGATCAAACAACTCGACCTCGCCACGGCGTTCACCGAGAAGGACATGCGCAAGACCGTGGGAATTATAGGTATGCCGCCGACAGGCGATTCTTTTGCATCAGACACCTCTCCCTATCCCGTCAAAAAATTCATGCATGTGCAGGAACAATGAACAAGGGGCAGGATTCCGGCGTGACACATCAGACCACGGCACCGCAGGCGACGAGGAACATCTATCCCTTTTTTATGCAGGGTAGGGGCATCATGCCCCGCCGTTCCGGCTTCACCTTGGTCGAACTCCTGGTGGTCATCGTCATCATCGGGATTCTGTTGGCCATTGCGGTGATGAGTTTCACCCAATGGAACGACAAATACACGGTGGAATCCTACACCAAACAGCTTTACGCCATTCTGATGAAGGCCAGGAACGACGCGGCGAACAGCAATACCCAGTATCTCGTCACCTTGGCCGCCAATCAGGTGCAAACCATTCAGGACCTCGACAACAGCGGCGCCCCCTCTGCCGGCGACAACACCCTGGACACCGTCTCCTTTCCCCGCTTCGCGCTTCAATTCACGGGCTCGCCGATTGTGTTTGACAGAAGAGGTATCGTCAACAATGTTACCAACCAGACCATCAGCATCACCAATTATTCCCCGAATGCCTCGCCCGGCGTGGATTGTATCGTGGTGGCAAAAACCCGCATCAATATGGGGCGTTGGGATCCAACCCAACCGGTAGGACAACAGTGTGTCCAGCAATAACGGATGAACTATGGGCTGTTGCCCATCCCGATAACGAGGAGATCGCTGTGTCCTACAATAATAAACAAAAGCATAGGGATCAGGGTGGCTTTACCCTGGTGGAGATCATGATCGCCCTGCTGGTCTTCATGGTGATCATGCTGGGGGTGGCCGCAGGGCTGCTTGCCGCCATCCGGACCAACAAAGGCAACGTGGTACGCGACGAGGCCCTCAGGATCGCGGAAAGTGAATTGAATCAGCTCAAGGGGCTACAGTTCAGCGACAGCGGCGTCTCGGGGAATCTGGCCGCGACATCCGGGAATGGGTTGGCGCTCCCCGATGTGGCAACCACCATCCGCGGGGTGCCGATCACCTTTGCCAGAACAAAGCGAATCACCGACGTCGTGACTGCCATCAACACACTCAAGACCGTCGAGGTGGTGGTCGGCTGGAACGACCCTTACACCGCCGGGGGGGCTCTCTTGACGCCCACCAACAAGAATCGCCAGTTGTCCGTGAGTACCATACTCATCATGCAGTGACAGGGATAAACGACTACCGATCTCAATGATACCGGCGCGACTCTGTTGGCAACGCCATCGCGATAAAGGGGCGGACATGGAACAGCACGATAAAATTTTACGCCCGGAAGAATCGGAATCCGGTTTTTCCCTGGTAGAGCTGATCATTTATATAGCCCTTTTGGGAATTCTGATGGCCATGGTGTTCGGCTCCTTCATCCCGGTTATGCAATCAGGCTCCCGACAGTGGCGTATTGGAGAAACAAAGATCGAAACCGGCGTCGGCCTGAACTTGCTACGGACCGATCTTGAACACGCCGGTTTCGGACTGCCCTGGGAATTCCCGATCGGAGTAACGCCCAGTCCTTATTTTGAGCCGCTCGCGCCGACCGCGCCGACGGCGCTGGCCGATGCTCCTGGCGCGCCAAATGCCGATCCCCTCAATGTGCCACGGGCATTGGCCAGCGAGGACAATTCCGCCTCCAGCCTGAATGGCTCCGATTATCTGGTCATCAGGGGCATGAATGTCGTCTTTGGCGCCACCGGCCAGAAATGGGGCTGGCTGGGACGGGATATCAACCACTCCCCCTTGCTCCAATCCTTGAGCGACCCCGCCCTGACGAGCACGGACAGGGTCATCGTCATCCGCCCCGAGGTCGACACCGGAGAATACCGCCAGCTCGTGCTGGATGGAACGAATTATTTTGCCCACTACACCGTCGCCGATCTGACCCCCTTCGCCCCTCCCCCAACGCCCAACGATCCTAAAGGCGTGCGGTATCTCCTCTACTCCATTGACGACATCGACCCGCGCAGGCCATTCAACCGCACCGACTACTATATCAACGCGCCTACTGCTGCCAATCCGCAGCCGGCCCAGTGCGCGCCAGGCACCGGCACCCTGGTCAAAGCGACGCTGAACCAGGCCAACGACAATTTCACCATCTCGCCCATCGTGGATTGTGTGGCCGATTTCCAGGTGGTCTATTATTTGGACACCAACGGTGACGGCGGGTGGGACACAATCACCAATGCCAGTGCCCTGAATGGCCTTACAGCGCAACAGATCCGGGAGCAGGTGAAATCCATCCGGTGTTACATACTCACCCACGAAGGTGGGGTGGACCGCACCTACACGTATCCCAACGCCCTGATCAATGTCGGCGATATAGACACGGACGGCACCACCCTTTTGGCCGGCCGGATGTTTGACGTCTCAACCCTCCCCGGCATCGGCACAACCTGGGCCAACTACCGCTGGAAGGTTTACGGCGTGGTGGTGACCCCCCAGAATTTACAGTGAAACACTACGCAGCAGGGAGGAAGACCCGATGCGACCAAGCAACCGGAACACACCTGACAACCCCATACCCCCCAAAAGCCCGCCACGGAGCGCTGCAGCGCGGTGGCTTGGTGGCGACATCACGATCGCGCGTCGGCTGAGGGCAACGCCGCCAATAGTCGGGAACGAAAGAGGTGTTGCCCTGGTTATGGCGTTGGTGTTGGGCCTGGTGGGCATGCTCATCATAACCGCCCTCCTCTACATGGTGGGAACCGGCACCTGGCTGAGCGGCTCCCAGAAGCGCTACCAGGCGACGCTGGAGGCCACACAAGGCGGCATGAGTTTCTTTGTCCATGAAATCATGCAACGATGCCTCGGTGGTGAAACCCTCGGCTCTTTGGGCAGTTACAATGGCTTACTGACCCAGGGGAACGGCGACGCAATCTTCAACTACAAGCTCACCACGCCCGGTGTAGCCGGGGATGCCACCGGCTATCCCGCCACCACGCCGGATGTGACCATGACGTTTCTCTTTGCCTCGCCAACCCCCAATATGACCGTGGACGCCACGATATTGGGCACAACCATCGGCAACAGCGGCAAAGTTCAAACCCCCCTGGGATCGGGCGGGGCGGGTGACCCCAACACTGGCGACGCGATAATCCCACCACATGTTCCCTATCTGTTTCATACCGAAATTCAGGGCCAAAGCGCGGTAAGCTCCCGCGAAAAGGCCAATCTGTCAGGGATCTACGCCTATTGAGAGACGCAGGCCATCGCAGAAACAGATGGACAGTATGTGTCAGCCAGAGTGACAAAATGTGTCACAATGTTGTCTCAAGTTACCCGTCTGTTTCCGGAAGACAAAACAACACCATGAAATCAAACAAAAATATCACTTTTCGCAACAACCGATCCTTTTGGCACGAAGATTGAATTGACTTCGGCCATGGCAACCCCATAGAATGGAACCAATTCTTTTTTCCCACCATTAACCAAGGAGCGATTCATGAGAAATCAAAAAGGTTTTACCCTCGTGGAGTTGATGATCGTTGTCGCGATCATCGGCATCCTGGCGGCCATCGCCATCCCGCAGTTCGCGGCCTACCGGGCAAAGGGCTACAACTCGGCAGCAACGAGCGACCTGAGGAACTTCAAGACCTCCATGGAAGCCTTCATGGCCGACAACCAGCAGTATCCTGATACAATCGCACAATAAAAATTCGTTGAGGAGAACGATATCATGAAAAAGATTCTCTGCGCTGCCATGCTCATCTCTCTGGCCTCTCCCTCATTCACGTTTGCAGGTACAATCACCACCGGCAGCGTCTCGAACCCCGGGGTTGCTATCACCGGGCAACGAGGTACGCTACCAGTCCAACCCTTAGGCCAGCTCTCGAACAACGTAAGCTTAGGGATAGCTTATTCCGCCAATACCTACGCCGCGACCACTAAACATCTGAACGGAACAAAGATGTACGGTTCTTCTGCTGGCGATACCAAGATATTCTTTCAGGATTCGACTACGGGCACTCTGGTCACTGCTCCGGGTAACAGCGACTCCAGCGCCTTTTCCTCTGGCTGGTCCTCCCTCTAAAAACAGGGTGTTGCCGCAGCCAACAGAAACGCAAAAGGAAGGGGGGCTTCCCCCTTCCTTTTTTTCACCGCTCCGCATGCGCCGGCCATTCCAGCTCCTCCTCCTGCTTTTCGTTGTTCTCGGTGTGTTCTACCCCACCCTCTTTGCCGAGAGCCTCTCCATCGACGACAACCAGATGCTCCTGGCGTATCTCAACCAGCCCAGCCTGGATTGGCAGGCCCTCTTTTTCCCCACAGGCGGCCTCTATTATTATCGCCCCCTGGTTGGCCTTTCTTTCTTTTTCGATGCAGCCGCGTTGGGTGGCGAATTCCCGCTTATCCATTTCGAGAACATCCTCATCCATGCGGCCAACACCCTCTTGCTTTTTCTCCTCCTGCATCGCCTGACAACCGGAAAAAATGATGCGAAAAAGACCAACCTCGCGCCATTCCTGATCGCAGCCTTTTTCGGACTCCACCCGCTCACCGCAGAGCCGGTGAACTGGATTTCCGGCCGAACCGACCTCCTGGCCTGTTTTTTCGTGCTCTTGAGCTTTTTGCTCTTTCTGCGAAATACAGGAAAAAAAATTACCCTCGATCTTCTGGCCGCCCTTGCCTTTCTCTGCGGCCTGTGGTCCAAGGAGGTGGCCATCGGTCTGCTGCCGGTGGTGGCCTTCCGCTGCATCCAAGAGGCGCAAGGCTCTCTCATCAAGATATGGCGGCCACTTGCCCTACGCCTCAGCCCCTTTCTGGGGGCGCTCCTGCTCTATGGCTACCTGCGTACCGGCGGGCAGATTTCCCATGACGTCGGAGTGATGACCGCCCTCCATGGTGGTCACGGCGCGGAAGCGTTCCCCCTGGCGGCAAAGTTGTTGAGCGCAATCAAGGCCATTGGTTTTTACAGCCACAAAGTCCTGTGGCCCTTTCCGCTCAATTTTGCCATCGTGGAAATCAACCGCCCTGTGGCGCTTTTTTGTGGTCTCTTCTCCCTCGCGGTCTTTGCTGTCGCTCTGCTTTTCTTCCGGCGCCGTCTCTTCATGCTGGGGCCGGTCTGGTTTTTCTGCTTTCTTGTGCCAGCCGTGCCCATTGCCATCAATCGCATGGCATGGACTCCTCTTGCGGAACGCTATCTCTATCTTCCCCTGATTGGGCTCTGCCTCCTGCTGGCCTCACTTTTTGCACGGCAAAAAAATCAAGCCATCCCAGCCTGCGTGCTGGCCATCCTGCTCCTGGCCTTCGGCACCGCCACCGCCCAACGCAACATCGTCTGGCAGAAAAACCTGACCCTCTGGGAGGATGTCGTACACAAATCTCCCTCCTTTGCGCCGGGGCACAACGACTATGGCCTGGCCTTATTGCGGGAAGGTAAAAGGACAGAGGCGGAACACCACTTTCGGATCGCGAAGCAACTCACCGCCGCCACCGCCAAAGACAACGACAACCAGGATAAGCCGAAGATGAACCTGGCGCTCATGGAGGAAGGTCTTGACCAACAGATTGCCGCCCTGGAAGATATCCTCCGGAAAGAACAAACGGCCGCGCCACGCCAGAGGACGATAACCATGCTGCTTTCCCTCTACAATAGAGCACTGCTCGAAGAGAAGGGCGCGAGCCGTTTATGGCTGGCCAAGATGATTCCCCTCTATCAGGAACTTTTTACGCTGGAAAAAAATCCCTACCACCTTTATCGTATCGGCCAGCTCCAGTTGGCGTTGGGCAACCGGGAAGACGCACGCCGCTCCTTTGAGACCGTCTGCCGGACCAGCAACGACTACTATACCAAGCCAGCCTGCACCCTGGCAGAACGGCTTGCGCAAAAGAGCAACAAGGAATGAACACCATGCATTCGTTCGCCTGCATCCGCGCCCTCGGCCTCGCAACCCTCAAGGGTGGCCTGCGTGACCGCCTGATCCAAAGCCTGCTCCTGGCCGGCCTCTTTTTTCTGCTTTCCACCCTGGTGTTCAGCAGCTTTTCCATGCGCCAACCTCTGGAAGTGGCGATCAACTACAGCCTGGCCACCGTCCAGATACTCGCCATCCTCGTGACCCTTTTTCTGGGGCTCAATCTCCTCTCGCGAGAAATCGAGACCCGGGCGGGGTATCTGCTCATGGGACAACCCATTTCGCGGACCGTTTACCTGCTCGGCAAATTTTATGGCCTCTGCCTGTTGAACTTCTTGATCGTGGCCTTCTTCGGCCTCTGCGCCGCGCTCAGTCTTCCCTTGGTCAAGATTGGCCTTACCAATGCCCCGTCCATCGCGTGGGGCAATTTCTTTGTCGCCCAGTTGGGCATCCTCGGGATTTCCCTGCTGCTCGGTGCCGTGACCCTGCTCTTTACCGCCCTTGCCACCTCGGCCGTGCTGCCCTTTCTGATGACCGTGGGCGTCTGGTTTATCGGCCAAAGCACCGAGGCCGTGAAAAACTACCTGGAGGCCGGCCTCACCGCCCAACCCATGCCACCTGCCCTCAAATGGCTGGTGACCGTCGCCTACTACCTCTTTCCCAATCTCAGCCTGTTCGACTTCAAGGTTTACGCCATCTATGGCCTGACCATCCCGCCACTCCTGGCCGGGTACGCCCTGATTTATGGATTGGTGTACATGGTGATATTGCTTTTGCTTGCCGCCACCCTCTTTCAAAAACGGGACATGACATGAAACGCCTGCTGCTGGGGTTCGGCGCAACTGGCATGCTGGCATGGCTCATTGCCTCCTATGCCTCTCTGGGTGGAAGGGCCGTGGCACCGCTGCGCTTTCCGAGCTATCCTCCGGTGTGGGCGCTGCAAGCGATGTCGCTTGGCAACAAGGAACTCGCATCAACCCTCATTTTCTACAATGCCCAGTTTTATTTTGGCGAGAAATACGCCTGGCGCAGGGAAACTCCGGAATACCAACGCTTGTTTGTGGCCCTCGACAAGGCCACGGATCTTGATCCACGCAACATGGACTGCTACTATTTTGCCCAAGGGCTTTTTTCGGACATCAAACCGGCAATACCGGTTCTAAACCGCCTGCTGCAAAAAGGGATGCGATACCGCCCCAACGACTGGTACCTGCCCTTTTTTCTGAGTGCCAACTATTACTTCCAACTGAAAGACCCGGTCACCGCGGCCCATTACCTGCAACGGGCAGCGGCCCTGACCCCCAACAGCTCCCTTTTTGCCTCCCTGAGCGCCCGCATGCTCTACCAGGGCAACCAGACCGACGCGGCAATCAGCTACCTGGAGGCGTTCATCAAGGAGACCAACAATCCCGGCGTGCGGCAAATGCTTTTCAAACGCCTGGAGGCACTGGTGGCGATCCAATACCTCGAACGCGCGGTGGCGGCCTTTGCCAAAGAGCACGGCCACCCCCCGCAGTCTCTCACGGAACTGATCCGTTTCGGCATCATCAAAAAAATCCCCGCAGACCCCTATGGCGGCACCTTCGAACTCGATGCCACCGGCAGGGTCGTCACCACCAGCAAGTTGGTCGAGGCCTGGAAAAACCATGACAAGCGCAATCAAAACCAGCAAGCTCAGTAAACAGTACAAAAAAGGGGTCCGCCAACAGCAGGTATCCGCCCTTCTCGACCTGGACCTTGAGATCAGGCGCGGCGAGGTCTTTGGCTTCATTGGCAGTAACGGTGCCGGCAAAAGCACCACGATTAAAATTTTGATGGGCCTGATTCAGGCCACCAACGGCCAAGCCTGGCTGTTTGAGCGCCCCGTGACCGATCCCGCCGCCCGCCTCCATGTTGGCTACCTTTCGGAACATCCTCACTTTCACGACTTCCTCACCCCGCTGGAACTCCTGCACCTGTTGGGGACCATGCGGCAGATGGAACGAAAGACCATTGCCCGAAAATCCGAGGAACTCCTCGGCCTCGTCTCGCTTTCAGAGGCGGCAAACCGCAAGATCAGGGGATTTTCCAAAGGGATGGTCCAACGGCTGGGCATTGCAGCGGCACTGCTTGGCGACCCGGATCTTTTGATCCTGGACGAACCCATGAGCGGCCTCGATCCCTTGGGGCGCCACCTGGTGGCCACCATCATCCGCGACCTGCAACGGCAGGGCAAGACCATTTTCTTCAGCACCCATATCATTCACGACATCGAGACCCTCTGTGATCGGGTGGGCATCCTGGTGCAGGGCCACCAGAAGTATGTCGGCTCCATCCAGGAAGCGCTCTACCCGGCTGGCAACCTTTTTGAGATCACGGTGCGCATGCCGGAACAGTGGGCACCGGCACAAACCATCCTCGGCTCCCTGCGCCTGCTCTGGCACAAGGAATCACTCTATAACTTCGAACTCACCGAGGCAGAAATCAGCAGCGCAACGCAAGCGGTCATCGCGGCGGGCGGTGGTATCGTAACCTTGGAACCTAAACGACGCTCACTGGAAGAACTTTTCCTCGACCTTTCCGGCAAATTCGGCGAGAAGGGCCAAAGCGACCTGACATCTCCTGCCTCATAGACGTATAGTGGTGCTATGCAACGGACGACTTCCTACCTCCGGCTCCTGCGACCGAAGCAGTGGCTCAAGAACCTGATACTTCTCTTTCCACCCTTGTTTGGGGGAATACTTTTCCAGCCTGAAATTCTCCGGAATCTGCCGCTTCCACTCCTCGCCTTCTGCCTCGCTTCAAGCGCCAACTATGCAATCAATGATGTCCTCGATGCGAAAAAGGATGCCTGTCATCCCACCAAAAAGAATCGGCCAATCCCCTCCGGCGCCATCAGTGCCAGGAGTGCCGTGATTCTCGGGAGCGGCCTCTTTGCTGCGGCACTCGGTCTTGGGTTGCTCGTTTCCATCCCCTTTCTTCTCACTCTACTCGGCTATCTGCTCCTCTCGTCTGCCTATAGTTTCGGGCTGAAGGACATTCCGGTAGTGGATATCTTTTGCGTCTCCGCAGGCTTTCTCCTGCGGTTGCACGCCGGCGGCATTGCCTTTGGCATTGCCATCTCCGATTGGCTCTTCCTCTCCGTCTTTCTCCTTTCCATTTTTTTGAGCCTGGGCAAACGCATCGCGGAAAAACAACTACTCGGAGAAAGGTGCGCCAGCCACCGGCAGGTGTTGCAGGAGTATCCTTTGCAATTTCTCCACGGCACCATGTACATGACCGGCGCCACGGTCCTCGTCACCTACGCCATGTACGTCGTAGTCCATCCCGGCCTACTTTATACGGTTCCCCTGTGCTGTTTCGGGCTCTTCCGTTTCATGTACCGCGTCATCAAGGAATCAAATGGCGATCCGACCGAATCACTGACTCAAGACAAAGTCCTCTTGGGCGTGAGCCTTCTTTGGCTCCTCATTGTCTGCTTGGCCGTATACGGACAATAGCCAGGACAAAGGCGGCGGGAGGCTCACAATGGACATCGCCTTTTACAGATACTCTTTCCTCAACCGGGGAGGCGATCGAGTGGTGGTTGATTATGCCAATTCCCTCGCAGACCAAGGCCATCTGGTCACCTTCCATACTTGTATCACCCGAACCGTATTTACAATCCACCGGAGCATCCATATCCACAAATTACCGGTGGGTAATGAAATCAACTTTCTCTTCTACCCCCTCTTGCACCGCATGGACCATGATTTCCTGATTTTCGACATCATCCATTGCGCGCCCTTTCTCGCTCTGCGCCACCGCCACAACATGATCTATTTCGCCCAGGCCGACGACATCGAATACTATGACAATCCCTTAGCTCGCGGCATTATCGATCAACTCTATCGGCGCTTTTTCAAAAAAAATCTCCCTGCCATCACGGTGTCCGAAAGTCTCACCAAGGCTTTCCGCCAACGTTATCAGGCAGGCGCGTGTTATACCGTGACCAACGGCATCAATCTCCAAACCTTTTACCCAGAGCCCGATCCGGAATTGCTTCGAGAAAAAGGTGACCGCAAGGCTATCTTTTTCATGGCCCGTGGCGACCATTATCGCAAAGGGTTCGATATCGCCGTGGAAGTATTCAAACGACTCTCCATCACCGCCAGCAACAAGTTAGAGATCTGGATTTGCGGCGACGCTCCCATTGGCACCTCCTTCTCCTTGCCGGTCAGGCAGTTCGGCGTAGTCGGCGATGGACGACTACGCCAGATTCTCAGCAGTGCCGATATCTTTTTCTATCCGT
The DNA here is from genome assembly GCA_021802645.1 of Deltaproteobacteria bacterium. Classification (GTDB taxonomy): domain Bacteria; phylum Desulfobacterota; class Desulfobulbia; order Desulfobulbales; family Desulfurivibrionaceae; genus JAJZRJ01. Next base: position 276,400 of record JAJZRO010000001.1, read on the forward strand.
CCCGCCATGAAGGATTCGGTCTTTTTCCTCTGGAGGCCATGGCCTGCGGCTGTGTCCCGGTTGTCACCGACACTATTCCCTATCATGCCTTTTCTGATTGCCTGCAGGTTGCCCCTGTTGGCGATGTTGCCACACTCCAGCGTTTGATTGTGGGATTATTGGACGCACCTGCACGCTTCACGGCGTTGCGGGAGCAAGCGAAAACTGCGGCCTGCCGCTTTGACCTCCGGAACAGCAAAGAACTCTTCTGCCAGACTCTGGAAAAACTTCGTTTGCGGAGCGGCCGCCCATGAGGATCGGGATTGACGCGACAACAATCTACACAGCCCGCCCCACGGGACTGGGGATCTACTCCATCAACATCATTAATGAACTCGCCAAACTCCATGACGACCTGATTGTCTGGACGGTCGACGATTCGGCCTTGCGCCTGCCCGCGGCAAAAATCAGAAAAGTCATGCAACCTTTGCGTGGCCTTGGCAATCACCTTTTCCAACTGCGCCCTTTCTGGGTAGAGTTTGTGTTGCCGAAGCTGATAGCACAGGAACAAGTTGACATACTTTATACGACTATCCCCAACGGCCTCATGCGGAGTCCGGTTCCGCACGTGATCACGGTACACGATCTCATTCCTCTCACCTTCCCGGAAGACGCCCCTCGCTCGGTCCGGTGGAACTTCAAACACCGCCTTCCCGGCATCCTAACGAATGCTCGCAAAATCATCGCGGTCTCCCAGCACACCAAACACGATGTCATTGATCACTATGGCATCTCTCCGGAAAAAATCCATGTTGTCGGAGAAGGCTATGAGGTGAACCATTTCCGGCCGGACGTGGATCTTTCCGTCTTGAAGCAATATGGATTGCAACCTCAAACATACGCTCTCTACGTGGGCAACAGCAGCGCCAGAAAAAATCTTCTGCGCCTTGTCGAGGCGTTTGCCATCATAAAAGATCAGGTTCCGCACCGGCTCGTGGTCGCCGGCACCAAACAGCCCAAAGAGCGCAACGCCCTGCTTGAAGAGATTTCTCGTCACCGTCTCGACGAACGGGTTCACTTGCTCGACTACGTCCCGTATAGCGACCTTCCCGCCCTCTATGCCGGAGCCTCTGTCTTCACCTTTTTGTCTCTCTACGAAGGGTTCGGCCTGCCCGTTCTGGAGGCGATGGCCTGCGGAACACCTGTCTTGGCCGCGAATAACACCTCATTGCCAGAAGTGGCGAGCAATGCAGCAATATTGGCCGATCCGTACTCGGTAAAAGATATTGCCGAGAAGCTGCAATCCCTGTTGCTTGACCAAGAACAACAAAAAAGGCTGCGGGCCGCTGGAATGGAACGCTGCAAAACATTCCGCTGGGCATCCGCGGCGCGCGAACTCTACGCCATAGTGCAAAGCGTTACCTAGTTGCGATCCGGCCCTATTTCATACACTTATCAGTTCAAACGACGCAGGAACTCATGATGAAACCTACCAGGCTGGCACGAGGCATTTTTCGCGAACTCAAGGGATTGGTCGGCTCCTCTGAATACCCAAACACCGTTGACCTCTGGTGTGCCCTCAAAGAGATTCCCCTTATCAAACTGAATCTCAAAAACTTTGGCTATGAATTGGCGCGCCAACTCCAACCGCGCCTTGAGGCGATTGATTACTCAGGCGAACCGCAAGGACATGACCTGGTAAGCAAACCGACAACGCAAGCGGACATGGAAAGTTCTTGGTTCCGATTCTGGTGCAACCAACTCCAGGTCGCCCCGATATACCACCGAAAACTCTGGGAGTTTGCGTTTGTGTTGCAGGCGCTCTATGAGCACGGGATATTGCAGTCAGGCCGGGATGGCATTGGGTTCGGTTGCGGCCAGGAACCGCTGGCCTCCTATTTTGCCTCAAAAAACATGAAGGCACTCGTGACCGACTTGGCGCCGGAACAGGTGGCCGGCCTGGGCTGGGCAGAATCCGGCCAGCATGCGACATCCTTGGAGCAGGCTTTCCATCCGCACATCGTCGCGAAAGAACTCTTCGATGCTAACGTCAGCCACCAGTACATCGACATGAATCGTCTTCCTGACTTCGGCAAAACATTCGATTTCTGCTGGTCGGTGTGTGCGCTGGAGCACGTCGGCTCGATCCAAAAAGGCTTAAACTTCATCGAAAACGCCCTCAACGTCCTGAAACCGGGAGGCATCGCCGTTCATACCACCGAGTACAATTATCTTTCCGAGGAAAAAACCATCGATAATTGGCCAACAGTGCTTTTCTTGAGAAAACATTTCGAAGAACTGGCCACGCGGCTTGCCCAGAAAGGCCATACAATGCTTGGTCCCGATTTCGAGATCGGCGACGGCGTCCTTGACAAATTTATTGATCTCCCTCCCTACACTCTAGGGAAAAGCTGGCTTTCCCAAGAACAGTGGAAGGATTCCAACCAAACTGCCCATCTGAAACTCTCTGTTGATGGCTTTGCATGCACATGTTTCGGTATCGTCATCCGTAAGGCCACCAGCCAGGGCGAGACTCCAGGCCACCCTCATCCGGAATTCCCCGCGTGAGCCGCGCCGATTGATGAATGCCGGCATGAAAGATCATCAAATCCTCTCCAACACCTTCTCGCTGGTCGCAATCAGAATAGCTGGAATACTGCTCGGGATGGCCACGCAAGCTATCCTGGCAAGGGGATTAGGAGTCGAAAATTTCGGTTTTTTCACTTACGGCCTTGCCTATCTCTCCGTTTTTTTGTTTGCCGCTTCTCTTGGCTTGGATACGCTTCTCATACGCGAGATCACCCGGGCACCAGAAGAGACCCCAAGCCTTATCGGAAGTGCCATGGCCCTCAAGGCGCTTGCATCAGGAGCCGCCTTGCTGCTCGCCCTGACAGGGCTGACCCTCTTGCCGGCCAATTCGATCCGCACCCTTTCCACCGGCCTCCTCTTGGTAACAATTTTTACAACGGTATTCCAAACAGCCCGGAGTTATTTTGAGGCATCGTTACGTTCGCACCGGCTGCTGGACATCGAATTACTAACAAAAACGACGACGTTATTCCTCATAGGACTTATCCTCCGCTTTGGTGGGAAGCTTTTTCCCTGCCTCTTGGTCTTCGTGGTCATGGAGTATGCAAACGCAACGCTTGTTTTGCGCCGTTTCACCAAAGACTCCCGCTTACGGCCTAAGGCCGAGCCAGAAAAGGTTCGGGAGCTTTTGAAAAAAACCTGGCCCCTCGCTCTCCAGGGAATCCTGTATGTGGTCTACTTCCGGGTCGATATGCTGATTCTGGAATATTATCGCGGCATGACGGAGGTCGGATATTATGGACCCGCCTATGCCATTATGGCAGGGTTGCTTTTTTTGCCCGAGGCGCTCAGCCGTTCCCTCTTTCCCCGTTTGACCACGGAAGTGGCGCAAAGCGGGAATCCGAGCATTTCCTTTTTACTGCGACTCCTTAAATACTTTGCAACCGTCGCGGTGCCCCTTGTGATTGCGGGAAGTATGCTGGCCGGGCCGATCGTGGATTTCCTTTTCGGGCCCTCCTTTTCTCCTGCCGCGATGCCCTTGCGTTATCTGTTTTTTGGCCTTGGCACGGTCTTTTTCAGCTATCCCATGTCCCTCCTTCTGCTGGCCCAAGGGCGCCAACACCTCAACCTCCGTATCGTCGCAATAATGGCGGTTTTTAATGTCGCAATGAACCTCATCGCCATCCCACGCTGGGGTATGATGGGGGCTGCTATCACAACCGTCTTTACGGAAGGCCTCGGCTGTTTGGCAATGACAGCATCAGGCCTATGGTTCTCCGGTCATGCCAACCGCCCTCAATTCAACACGCTTTGGCTTGTACGGCTGAGCCAATTAGCCGCCTCTGGGAGCTTGATGGCCGCCATAATCTTCATGATCCCTGCTGTTCTCCCTTGGCCTCTAAAAGGGCTCGCTGGCGCCACAGGATTTTTTGTTATGCTCATCCTACTCGGCTGGTTCACGCCGGAAGACAAGGCTTTTATCAGGCAATCACTCGCTCGCACCTCTCCCACCACATGCCAGCAATAGGCCTTCGCAGCGAGGCAACCCAAAGGTATAGGCTCGCATGAAGATACAGTTGTTAAAACAAATCGATTCATGGTTGGGCCGCTTGGTGGCAGCTTTACTCCCGCCTCCCACAGGAACAATTGATGCTCGTGATCCTCGCCTCATCCTCCTCATCCGCCCCGGCGGGATTGGCGATGCAGTGCTGCTGGCGCCAGCCATTGCCGCACTTCGCGAAAAATTTCCGGAAGCGCGGATTACCGTGCTGGCGGAAAAGCGCAATGCCGGAATCTTTTCCCTAGTTCCCGGCGTTGACCAAGTGCTCCGCTACGATGTGCCACGGGAGTTCCTCGCCGCCCTCCGCCTCAGTCCCGATCTCGTTATCGACACCGAGCAATGGCATCGACTCTCGGCCATCGTGGCGCGGCTGACCGATGCCGGCACTTTGATCGGCTTTGGCACCAACGAACGGGCGCGACTCTTTCACCATGCCATCCCCTATTCCCACGACGACTACGAAGCCGACAGCTTCCTCCATCTCCTGGCACCTCTGGAGATCACTCCGCCTCCCATCCCCTCGACCCCATTCCTCTCTGTGCCAACCGTTGCCAAGGCTCGAGCCAACCACCTCCTGGCGGCCCTCACCGGAAACCCCTTTATAACGATCTTCCCCGGTGCCAGCATCCCGGAACGGCGCTGGGGCGGCGAACGATTCGCCGATGTTGCTAGTCGTCTCGCCCGGCAGGGCTACGGCATCGTGGTGGTGGGTGGAAAGGAAGATGCTGTAGCCGGGGCCACGATCTGCCAAGCCAGTGGTGGCCTCAATCTGGCCGCCCGAACCTCCCTCGCCGAGACCGCCGCAATCCTCGCGCAATCGGCCTTGCTCGTAAGCGGGGATTCTGGCGTGCTCCACCTTGCTGTGGGTGTCGGCACCCCAACCGTGTCGCTCTTCGGCCCAGGCATCGTCAAAAAGTGGGCGCCACACGGCCCACGTCACCGGGTCATCAACCAGGAGTTTCCCTGCTCCCCCTGCACCCGCTTCGGTTACACCGCGCACTGCCCCCGCCAGGCCGCCTGTTTGCGGCAAATCACCCCTGCCATGGTCACCGAGGCGGCCTTATCCCTGCTCACCATCCCCCACTGACCCTTTTTTGCAGATAGCAATTCCCAAACGCGGCTGATCCGGTATAATGGCCCTGATCCGCTGCCGCAGGCCATTCCGGCCCGGCGCGACCAGGATGAATACGCATGACGCCACGCACCACCATCAAACAGATTCAGGACGGTCAGCCGGTCGAGGGGCAATTCCTCGTCAAGGAGATGGGCCGCGGCGAGACCAAGGCGGGCAAGCCCTACCTGATGCTCACCGTCATGGATGCCACCGGCGAAATGGCAGGGCGGGTATGGGAAAATGCGGAGCAGTTGATGGCGGAGTGCCCAGTCGGCGCGGTGGTGGCCCTCAGCGGCAAGGCGGAAAGCTACAAGGGGGTGATGCAGCTCAAGATCGACGCCCTCAAACGAATCGATCCGGCCACGGTCGAGCCGGCCGACTTCCTGCCCACCACGCCGGGCGACATCAAGGCCATGGCCCGCGAACTCACCACCATCGCCGATGGGGTGGAGAACCCCTTTCTGCGCGAGCTGTTGCTCGCCTTTGTGAAGGATCGCAAGTTCATGGCCCTGTTCAAGGCCGCGCCGGCCGCCAAGGCCATGCACCACGCCTATGTGGGCGGGCTCCTCGAACACACCCTGGCCGTTGCCCGGCTGGCCGATCAGGTCTGTACCCTCTACCCGAATCTCGACCGCTCACTGCTCCTTGCCGGGGTGCTGCTCCACGACATCGGCAAGGTCAAGGAGTTCGACACCGCCAAAATTCCAGTGGACTATTCCGACACCGGGCGCCTGGTGGGGCACATGCTGCTGGGCATCACCATGGTCGAGGAACGGATCAGCGCCATCAACGGCTTCCCGCCGGACCTTGCCGCCCGGCTCAAGCATCTGATCCTGAGCCACCACGGCAGCCACGAATTCGGCTCGCCAGTGCTGCCGATGCTGATCGAGGCCTTTGTCCTCCACTTCCTCGACAACCTCGATGCCAAGGTCGCCTACTTCGCCCGCCTCGGCAACCAAGTACAAGGCGAGGGGTATCAGTGGTCCGACTACCAGCGCAATCTGGAACGCTTCCTCTACCTGCGCCCTTCCGCGCCCCAAGGCCCGATTGGGCCGGGCAACGCCCCGCACATCGACCCCCGCCAGCGCAACCTCTTCGACCTCGACTAGCCCCTGCCGCCGGGACGCCCTTCGGCGCGACCAGGGGCAATCAGCGTACCGCCAGCTCCATGCGCACCGGCACGCCATCGTCCTGGCCCTCTGCCTCTGCGGTCGCGCCTTCCGCCACCCGCTCCGGCGCCAGCCCGGTCGCCGTCACCAGCTCCTGTAGGATGGCAGCGCGGCGCCTGAGGGCCAGATCCTGCAACTCTTTCTCCACGAAGGGGGCCGTCTTCACCAGATGCTCGAACAGGGCCTGATAAAAAGCGAGATCATCGCTACCGCCCTTGCCGACCAGCGCCAAAACCGGATTCACTCGGCGCACCTTGCGGCCGGCATTTTTTTCATACGCCGCCTGGAAGGCATCCACGTCCCCGGAGCCGGCCATGACCTCCAAGGCGCGCTGAGTTTTGGCCTGTTCGAAGGCCACCGGCGGATCATCCTCCACCTCCAGGGGGATACCGAGGCGCTTGGCCAAGGCACGGCGCACGATCACGGCGCCGTCGAGGTCCCTGGCAAAGGTGCCGTGCACGGTGAGCACAAGCTTGTCCCGCTGGTCCAACACCTCGGCCACCTTGTACAACTTCTCCCGTTCCGGCGGGGCCACCTCGCTTTGGCCCGGGGCGAAGAAGACGGTATCCGCCTCCTGGGTGCCAAAGCCGAGCAAGCTGCCCAAGGCGCGGAACGGTGCGGTCGCAATGCGGTTGAGCAGGTTGAGCACCGCCTGCCAGATGAGGTGGCCGTAGGAAAACTCCGGGCTGTCCACGTTGCCCCGCACCGGCACGGCGACGTCGATCCTGCCCTGGCTGTCGGTGAGCAGGGCAATGGCCAGATCCAGGGGCAGCTTGAGGGCGCCGGGGCTCTCCACCTGTTCACCCAGAGTGAAATTCTTGAGCAGCACCTTGTTGTCGCCCAGCAACTCGCTTTTCTCGATGTGGTAGCCGAGATCGAGGTCCAGCCGACCGCTGGCGATCTCGCGGCCGGCAAAGGTCGCGGTATAGGGGGAGAGCGGCGGCAGATCCACGTTGCGGAAGAGCACCTTGATGTCGGTGAAACGTTTGGGTGCCATCGGCGCCAGCGAGCCAGTCACCTTGGCCTCGCCGAATTTCCCCACCTGGCCGTCGAACCGCAGGGTGGTCCGGGTGGCCGGATCGTCGGCGATGTGCAGGGCCGTGCCCCGGAACTTCTCGATTTTGGCGGCAAAGGGCAGCACCAGGCTCCGGTCGGCGAAATCCACCACCCCATTTTCCAGAAGGATCCGCTCGATGGTGAACGGGAAACGCTTCTCCGCCGGAGGGGCGGTGTCGCTTCGGCTCGGCGGCGCTTGGGGTGAGACGGTTGGCGCCTTGAAGATCCTGACCAAATTGGTGCTGCGATCCTTGAAAATCATGATCCTGGCCTCTGGCGCCGCCAGGCGGACTTCGCGGATAGCCAACCGATCCGGCGCGAGGCTCAGGTCGATACCGGAAGCGGCAAGCTCCTGCCAGGCCAGAAAGCGTTTGCCGTTTTTGCTCACGGTGAGCAGCAGACGGCTGACAGCGGCATTGCCGCTCGCCGTGAGCATCGGCCCCGGCTCTCCGTCGGCCCGGTAGGCCAGGTTGCCGTCCAGGGAAAAATCGCCTGTCGTCAGGCGCAGCCAGGTATGCCGGCCCAGCAAGGGGTCCAGGGGTCTGAGATCGAGGTGATTGATCCGGACCTGACCGGTTGCCTCCTTAGCGTCCTGGGTCAGGGAACCCGTCAGCTCCAGGGAACCCCCCTGGGCCACCTCGGCCTTGGCGGCAATCCGCAGGGGGCTTTTGCCCGCCGTATCGATCCCCTCCACGCTAAGGCCCAGGTTGCGCAGGTCATACGCCACCGCCGGCTGGAAACCCTGATCCGCGAAATCCACCGCAAAACCGGTGAGCGCCAGCCGGCCCACCGCGAATCGCCAAGGGGCTTCGCGCGCTGCCGCAGCAGCGCCTTTCGCTGCCGGTCTTGCTCCTCTTTCCTCGGCTGGTTGGAGTGGGGCCTGGCTCCTTGCCTTCTCCGCTGCCAGGGAAGCCAGCACCCGCTGCCAGTCCAGCACGCCACCAGGATCGCGGCTGGCCATGAGGCGCCCGCCGGACAAGGCAATCGTCGGGAAACGGAGCTGCCGCGCCTTCAGATCAAAGGAGCCATTGAGGGCCTCCAGCCTGTCCAGCCGCAGGAGAGGCTGTTCCGCCCCCTTTTCCTTGAAAACAAGCTCCCGCAGCGAGAAATCCAGCGGACGCACCGTCAGGGCGGTTTCGCCCTTATGGTAGGCAAAGCGATAGTCCAGCTTCAGGTGGGCCTTGCCGGCGGGCTCAGCCAGATTGCCGTGTACCGGCAGGAACTTCCAGACCGCGGCGGGCGGCAGATCGTCGATGGCCAGAGTGCCGCTGGCCGCAAGCGGCACCAACGAGCTCTTTCCCCGCCAGCCCAGCTTGCCGCCTCCCGGTAGCCCGGCAGTCACCGCGTAGGAACCGTTCCGCTCCGGCAGGGTGGAAATCCCGTTCAATTCAATGGCCACCGGCGCCAGGGTGGTCTTGACCGGCGCTGCCCCGGAGTCATCGGCAAAATGCACGGTGCCGCCGGCGACGGCCACATGCTTGAGGAGCAACCGGGCCGGCTTCTCGTCGGGCGGTTCGTCCTTTTTCGACAGCAGCTCCAGGAAGGTTGCCAGGTTGAGGCGGCCGTCACGGCCAATGACCAGATCCAGGGTGGGGGTTTCGAGCCTGATGTCGGCAAAGGTCCAGGCGCGGCGAACAAGGCTTTCCAGTTCGAAATCGACGAACAGCCGGGCAAAGGCCAGCAGCGGCCTTCCCTCGGCATCCGCCAGGCGGAGGTTCGTGACCTCAACGGTGAAGAGCAGGGGGTTGATCCGCACCCGATCGAAACGCACCTGGTGGTGCAGCTTCTCGGTCACATAACGCGGCAGATAGCGTTTGACCAGCCAGGGGGCCAGGAAAAAGCCCGCCAGGGCATAGCATAACAACACGGCCGCCGCGATGATGGCACCACGGCTGCAAAGCCAACGCAGCCAACGCGGTTGCCCGGCCGCCGGATCGGGCTGCCCCCCCTTCTTGCCCCACATGGCGCGTCCTCCTTGGAAAACTGGCGAAGAAAAAGTAATCGCCAGCAACCCCTGGCTGACATCTTTCCTTACTTCATTTGTAGCGGGGAAATCGGGCCACTGTCAACGCAAAAGCCGGGCCGCCCTCCTACCTACGTGCCCCTTGGATGTAGAAGGAAAACTCTTGCAATACCTGCGCCATGGGGATGGCGAAACCAATCCCCTGGGCACCCCGCAGGACCATGGTATTCACCCCCACCGCCTCGCCGGCCTCGTTCACCAAGGGACCGCCGGAGTTGCCGGAGTTGATGGCCGCGTCGGTCTGCAGGAACGGCTGCCCATTGATCTCGCGGTAACCGGAGACGACCCCCGTGGTCACCGACTGCCGCAATCCGAGGGGGTTGCCAATGGCATAGACCTTGGTTCCTTGGGGATAGTGGAGCGAATCCGCTGCCGCCCGCACCACGGGCGGATCATTCACATAGATTGTGAGCAGGGCGAGGTCGAAGTTCGGGCTCACGGTCACCGAGCCCACCGAATATTCGCTGCCGTCGATGAGAACCACCCGTATCTCACCGCTTGAGGCCTTTTCAATGGTCTGCAGCCTGGCCTGCAAGTCGTCGTGGACCGCCTTGCCCTTGGCGTAGCGCTCCTCCCGCAGCTTGAGCTGGAGCTCGGCCTGCGTCTTGACCGGACTGGCCGGCAGTTCCTGCACCTTCTGCTCCAGATAGTCGAGACTGTTCCTTTCGGCGTCGAGCTGCTGTTTGATGCTGTCGCGCTGGGCCGTGAGCGCGGCCAGCTGCTGACGGTCGAACTCCACCACATGCCGGTTGGTGACGATATGGCCCTCGCTGTCCACAAAGAAGCCCGTACCGAACCCCCAGGAACTTTTGACCAGGACCGTGGCGTTTCGCACCCGTTCCGCCGCATTCGACGGCGGGAACTTGCGGTTCAGTTCGGCGGCCAGCCCGCCTGGCGCGCCGCCGGATGCCGATTCGCGGTGCGCCGCCCCCGTCTGTTCCCCTGGCACCGCAGCGACCTGCGCGTTCCCCGGCACCAGCGGCCGATCTTTCCCGCGCAGCAGCCAGTAGGTGCCGCCGCTGGCCACGGCAAACGCCAACACACAGATCAGGCCAATCAACCACGCCGGCCAACCGCCTTTTTCGACTGCGACCTCTTCCACGCCGGCCGCCTCCGGATCGGCCTCCTGATTGCCAAGCAGCCGCTCGTAATAACGGGCAAAGATGATGCCGCACCGGCCGCACTCCAGCGTGTTTTCCTGTTCGTTCCCGCACTTCGGACAGCGCATTCCATCCCCCCCTGTTCACTATGTCCCAGCACCGCACGCAACATCATACGGCAACTTTTTGTTATTGTGACCGGTTTTTCCCTGCCTGGCAAGCGCTTTCGGACCTTCCAACAAAGGCTTCAACTTTGGCACCAAAGGCGGTATGATGCGGCTGATTATCCTTTCACCAACTACTGCTAAGGAGATTGTACGCCATGAAACGTTTGACGCTCTGGCTCGGCCTTATTCTCATGACCACCAGCCTCACCGGCTGCGGCTACAACCAGATTCAGCGCAACGATGAGGCGGTGACCGCCGCCTGGGGTGATGTCGAGGCCGCCTACCAGCGCCGCGCCGACCTCATCCCCAACCTGGTCGAGGTGGTCAAGGGCTATGCCGCCCACGAGAAGGAGACCCTCACCGCGGTGACCGAGGCGCGGGCCAAGGTAGGCCAGATGAAGCTCGGGGCCGACGTGATCAACAACCCGCAGGCCATGGCCCAGTTCCAGGCCGCCCAGGGCGGGATCAGTTCGGCCCTCTCGCGCCTCATGGTGGTGGCGGAGCGATACCCGGATCTCAAGGCCAACCAGAACTTCGCCGATCTCCAGCACCAGCTCGAAGGCACGGAAAACCGCATCAACGTGGCGCGGGTACGCTACAACGAGGCCGTACAGGTCTTCAACACCTCGATCCGCACCTTCCCCAACAACCTGACCAACAACATGCTGCTGCACCTCCAGCGCAAGGAGCCGTTCAAGGCCGAGGCCGGGGCCGAGAAGGCGCCCAAGGTCAAGTTCTAGGGCAGAGCTGTGCGGCACTCCCTACAACATAGAGACTGGCTCGCGCTGCTTGCCAGCCTTTGGCTGCTGCTCCTCACCACCACCGCGTGGGCGCGGGAGGTTCCGGCCTACCAGGGCTACGTCAACGACTACGCCGGCATGATTTCGCCGGCCGCGCGGCAGCAGCTCACCGATCTTCTTGCCGGCTTCGACCGCTCCGATTCTACCCAGGTGGCGATCCTCACCGTCGACTCGCTGGAGGGCGAGGATATCGAGGGCTTCTCCATCCGGGTAGTGGACCAGTGGAAGGTGGGCCAGAAGGGCAAGGACAACGGCGTGCTCCTCTTGGTGGCCAAACAGGATCGCAAGATCCGCATCGAGGTGGGCCGCGGGCTCGAAGGGGTGCTCACCGACCTCTTGGCCGGCCGCATCGTCGATCAGGTCATCACCCCGGCTTTCAAGGCAGGCCAGTTCGACCAGGGCTTTCTTGACGGCGCCAACGCCATCATCGCCGCCACCCGCGGCGAATTCAAGGCCGAACCCCGCGCCCGCAACCGCCTCACCGGCGACAAGGCGCCGCCCATCGTAAGTTACCTCTTTGTCGCCCTGCTGCTCGTCGCCTTCCTGGGCAATCTCTCCCGCACGGTGGGAGCCGGCACCGGCGCGGTGCTGCTGCCGCTCGCGGTTTACGGCGGCATGGGCGGCGCCCTGCCGCTCCTCTTCCTGCTGCTGCTCATCCCCGTGGGTGCGGTGGCCGGCCTGATCCTGCCGCTCCTGCTCAATGCCTTCATGTCCGGTGGCGGTTTCTATGGCGGCGGGGGTGGCTTTGGTGGCGGCTTCGGGGATGGAGGTGGTTTTGGTGGTGGCGGAGGCGGTTTCGGCGGCTTTGGTGGAGGCGGCTTCGGTGGCGGCGGCGCCTCGGGAGGATGGTGATGCAGGCAGACAACTTCTTCAGCCCAGCGGAAAAAGAGACCATTGCCCAATGCATCGGCCGGGTGGAAAAAGAAACGGCCGGTGAGATTGTGGTGCTGGTCGCCAACCAGAGCGACCGCTACCCCGAAGGCCCGCTCATGGCCGGCATCATCCTCGGCACCCTCGCGGCGCTGGTAGCGACCGACCTCTTTCTTCACGACTCGCTCTGGCTCTTCCTGCCGCTGGCGACCATCGCGGCCTTTGCCATCGGCTGGCTCACCAGCAGGGTGCCCGCCCTGAAGCGCCTCTTCCTGTCCCAGGCCCGCGTCCAGGAAGAGGTGGTCCAGCGGGCGCTCCAGGTCTTCTACGAAAAAGGGCTCCACAAAACGCGAGACGCCACCGGCGTGCTCTTCTTTATTTCACTGCTGGAACGCAAGGTTTGGATTTTGGCCGACCAGGGCATCCACCAGAAGATCAGCCAAGAGACTCTGAACCAGCACGCCATCAGCGTGGCAACCGGCATCAAAGAAGGCCGCGCTGCCCAAGCGCTCTGCCGCGAGATCAAGCAGATCGGCGCCATCCTGGCCCAGCACTTCCCCATCAAACCGGACGACACCAACGAGCTGCCCAACGAGGTGCAGACGGCGTAATTGGCCATTTCTGAAAAGGAACTTCTTATGGCAATTGAAGCTGCGCTGCTGAAAACTGTCGTCGACGCCATCCTTGCTGCTTTGAAGAAAATCAAAGGCATTAAAGTCAAAAAAGCCGCAGCCTCCGAGTTAAGTGAAGTTATCCGAAGTCTCCTCCAAATCAATCCGGACTTAACAAACGCCGAAGCAAAGATTTTGGCCGCTAAAGCCGCCGGCATCATCTCCAAGGATCTCTTCCTTGCAGAGGAAATGCTCACATCCATCAAGAAGAAGTCACGAGTGGCCACCGCAAAGAAAATAACCGCCGAAAGTGCTTATGCCACAACAAAGAAAGCGACAAAAAAAACGTCTCTCAAAAAGACTACACGGAAAGCCAAAGCAATTGCGGACCGAAAGCCGTTGACCAACTCAAGCACGAAAAGAACTACAAAAACAAGCAAGCTCTCTATAGCCACACCGGCCAACCGTAAAAAAAATGCCTCATAAACACCCCATCGAAAAACAATCCTGGAAGCCGGGGAACGTACTCTCGCCTGTGCCAGTGGTGCTGGTGAGTTGCGGCGGCACAGCCGAGTGGCAGCCCAACATCATCACCATTGCCTGGGTCGGCAGCGTGTGCAGCGATCCGCCCATGCTCTCCATCTCGGTGCGGCCGGAGCGCCACTCCTACGAGATCATCAAGTCTTCGGGCGAGTTTGTGGTGAACGTGCCGAGTCGCGAGCAGGCGAAGATTACCGACTGGTGCGGTATGGTCTCGGGCCGCAAGGTGGATAAGTTCAAGGAAGCGAAACTCACGCCAGGGGCGGCGCTCAAGGTCGGCTGCCCGATCATCCAGGAATGCCCGATCAACATCGAGTGCCAGGTGCGGCAAACGCTGGCCTTGGGCACCCACACCATGTTCGTGGCCGAGGTGGTGGGGGTGCAGGTGACCACGGCGCTCATCGACGCCAAGGGTAAGCTGCGGCTCGACCAGGCCGGCCTCATTGCCTATGGCCTAGGCCACTACTTTCCGCTCGGCCCGGCCATCGACCATTTCGGCTTTTCCATCCGCAAGCGGAAGCCCAAGCCCCGCACCACCAAGCCGGCCAGCCGGCCCCGCAAGAAATAGCCATGCGCATTACCTTGGACCTGCCGGACAAATTGCTGAACAAGGCCATGAAGGTATCCCGCAGCAGGACAAGAAACGAGGCAATTATCACTGCTCTGGAGGAGTTGATCCGCAACCGGAAGGTCGCGGAACTCAAATCGCTCAAGGGCAAGGCGGACCTGGTCGTTGACCTCGACGCCGTGCGCGGTCGTCACAGATTGTCCAAGTTGACATAGTGGACCGGGTGGAGCGCTTCCGCCCTCCCTTTTTCGCGACGCCGCCAAGGAACGTCCTGCAAACAGTCACCGACAAAGGTATCGGCGTGACTGTGGACTGAACGAACTTACTTCACGCACCATTCATAGGCGTTCTGGAACATCCTGAGCCAGGGCGAGACCGCGAGCTTTTTCATCTCCTCGGGCAGGTAGTGGCACTGCCAGGGCAGGAAGGCGCGCTCCGGGTGCGGCATCATGGCCAGGTGGCGGCCATCCGGCGAGCAGAGGCCGGCGAGCCCGCCGGGCGAGCCGTTCGGGTTCATGGGGTACGCCTCGGTGGGGTTGCCGTCGTCGTCCACAAAGACCACGGTGGCGAGCTGGTCACTGAGCACCTGCTGGTGGATGGCCTGGTCCGGGAAGCGGAGGAAGCCCTCGCCGTGGTCCACGTGGATGCCGAAGGTGAGGCCGGACATGCCTTGGAGCATCATGGCGCGGCTTTCGAGCACCTTCGCCGTGACCCAGCGCGACTCGAAGCGACCGGAGCGGTTATGAACAAAGCGCGGCTGACGCTCCGGCTCGATACCCTGCCACGGCACCCAGCCCAAGAGGCCGAAGAGCTGGCAGCCGTTGCAGATGCCGAGGGTGAAGGTGTCGGGCCGGTTGTAGAAGGCGTGGAACATGGCCTTGAGTTTGTCATTGAAGAGGATGGTGGCAGCCCACCCCTTGGCGGAGTCGGGCACATCGGCGTAGGAGAAGCCGCCCACCGCGGCCACGCCCCGGAAACCATCGAGCGTGATGCGGCCGGCCAGGAGATCGCTCATGGCCACGTCCCACGGCTCGAAGCCCGCGGCATAGAAGGCGGAACTCATCTCGCGGTCGGAGTTGGAGCCCTCGTCGCGGAGGATGCAGACCTTGGGTTTGCGGCTGCTTTTGAGGATGGCGGGCGCGGTGGCCTGCGGCGTAAAGGGCAGCACGTACCCCGGCCCCTTGCGGTTGCGGATGTTCTTCTTCTCCTCGCTGGCCCACTCCGGCCCGATCTGGAGCCGTTCAAGCTGGTAGCTCGTCTCCTCCCACCACTCGCGCAGCAGACGCATATCCTCGTCGAGCACCAGTTCGCCGTTGACGCGGATACGGATCTGCTTGGCCGGCGTGCTCGTGCCGATGGCCGCGCAAGGCACACCGTGGTTGGCCAAAATGGCTTCCACCGCCTTGGCATCGCTGCATTCCACCACCAGCCCCAGCTCCTCGGAGAAGAGGGCGGCGAGCGGTGCGGCATCGCTTGTGAGATTCACATCCAGGCCGCAGTTGCCGGAGAAGGCCATCTCCAGGATGGTGGTGATGAGGCCGCCGTCGCTGCGGTCGTGGCCCGCGGCAATGAGGTTCTTGTCGATCAATTCCTGCACCGCGACGAACGCCTTCTTCACCAGGGCCGGATCATCCATGTCCGGCGACTCGTTCCCGAGCTGGCCCAGGGTCTGGGCCAGGGCGGTGCCGCCGAGCCGGTTTTTCCCACCACTGAGATCGATGAAGAGGAGGCTATTCCCCGGCGTCTTGATATCCGGGGTGACGATCTTGCCGATATCGGCCATGGCGCCGTAGACGGAGATGACCAATTCGCGGGGTGACTTCACCGTTGCCTTGCCCACCTTGGTGGCCATGGAGAGGCTGTCCTTGCCGCCGTCCACCGCGATGCCCACCTGCTTCATGGCCTCGGCCATGGCCTGGGCCGCGTCGTAAAGGGCCGCGCCCTCGCCGGGCAACTTCGGGGCCCACATCCAGTTGGCCGAGCACTTCACCTGCTCCAGATCATCGACCCGCGCCCAGACCAGATTGGTGAGCGCCTCGCCTACCGCCATGCGGGCGCCGGCCGCCGGGCTCACCAGCATCTTGATCGGCTGCTCGCCAATGGCCGTGGCGCCGCCGGAGCGGGCAAAGTGGCTCTGGGCCACCACCGCCACGTCGCTCACCGTGAGCTGCAACGGACCGCAGCACTGCTGGCGGGCGATGAGGCCGGTGACCGCCCGGTCCACCTTGTTGACGAGGAAGCGCTTGGAGCCGACCGACACCAGGCGCAGCACGTTGTGCAGGGCGTCTTTGACGCTGATCTGCGGCAGGGTCAGCGCTGGCAGCGGCGTGGTGGCACGGGAGTCGCTGAAGGTCTTGATGGGTACGTTGCCCAGCAGTTCGTTCAGTTCGATATCCACCGGCGTGGAATTATCCTGGCTGTCGTGCACGATGAAGCGGAGATCGCCGGTCACCTCGCCCAGCACCTCGCAGGCCACCTTCTCGCGCGCGCAGATCGCCTGGAATTTTTCGATGTTCTCCTTGCGGATCAAAAAGCCGTTGCGCTCCTGGTACTCGGCCACGTAGATCTCCAAGACACTCATGGTGGGGTCGCCCACCCGGATGCTGCGGATCTCGATGCGGCCGCCTGATTTCTCCACCAGCTCCTTCAAAACGTTGGCCGGGCCGCCGGCGCCCTGGTCGTGGATCACCTCGATCAGGGTCTTGTCGCCCATCTCGTTGCAGGCGCGGATCACCCGGTTCATCTTCTGCTCCATCTCGGCGTCGCCGCGCTGCACCGCATCGAAGTCGAGCTCGCTCACGTTCTCGCCCTGGAGCATGCTGGAGGCCGCGCCGCCGCCGAAGCCGACCCGGTAGGCCGGGCCACCCACCTGAACGATGACCATGCCCTTGGCTGCCTCGGCCTTGGTGGTGTGGCGGCTATCGATCTGGCCGATGCCGCCGGCGAACATGATGGGCTTGAGATAGGCCCAGCGCTCGCCGCTTGGCAGTTGCAGGTCAAAGGAACGGGTAAAACCCAGGATGAGCGGCTCGCCGAATTTGTTGCCGTAGTCCGAGGCGCCGTTGCTGGCCTCGATCTCGATGGCCAGGGGGCTGGCGAGATTCTCCGGCCTGGGGTGGGACTTTTCCCAGGGCAGCTCGTAGCCGGGGATTTCGAGATTGCCCACGCAGTAGGCCGCCGTACCCGCCATGACAAAACCGCCCTGGCCGGTGCCCTGCACGTCGCGAATGCGGCCGCCGGTGCCGGTCTCGGCCCCCGGGAAGGGGGCGACGCCGGTGGGGAAGTTGTGGGTCTCGGCGGTGAAGAGCACATTGTACTGCACCTGCTGCTCCTGGAGCGGCGAGGGCGCGCCGGGCTCGGCCGGAATCAGGGTGGTGAGCTGGTGCCCCGTCACGGCGCTGGAGTTGTCGCTGAAGGCGATGACGCTGCCCTTGGGGTGGGCAGCCAGGGTCGATTTGACCAGCGAGAAAAGGCTCTCCGGCTGCTCGACGCCATCGATCACCTGTTTGCCGCGGAAGAAGCCGTGGCGGGAGTGCTCGGAGTTGGCGTTGTTGAGGTCCATGATCTCGACGATGGTGGGGTTGCGGCCGTGCTTCTTGACGAAGTAGTCGTAGTAGAAGTTGCGGTCCCATTCGTCCATGGAGATGCCCGGAATGTCCGAGAGGCCGTCCGGCCCCTTCCCTTTCAGGTCAATCTCGTAGACCGCCTCGGGGGTGACGCCGGTCTCGAAGGTGGTGAGCGCTGCCGGGTAGGGGCACTCGGTCATACGATCGTGATGCGTGGCGACGAAGGTGGCCATATCCTCACCCTCGGCCACCAGATAGCGGCGGGAGCGCTCCACCCTGGTCACTTTATCGAGCCCGATGGCCTGGCAGATGGAGACCAGGTTCGACGACCAGGCGGTGGCAAAGTTGAGGCGCGGCCCGAGTTCCACCACCTGGGGGCCGGTGAGCTGCGGGGTGTCGGTCACCGTTTCGGCCAGGAAGCCGTCGGCGAGGATCAGCCGCAGCTTTTCGAGCTCGGCGGCGGCGAGCGGGGAGGTACATTCGATGTTGAAGCAGAGTTCGCGATGGCTGTCGAGCTTCCGGTAAAGCTGGCGGACCGTGGCAGACATGATTTTCCCTAAAAATTCCAATGGTTGTTGATCAAGAAGAGGCCCTGAAGCGGACTAAACAAACACGAGCAACTCTACCACGAATGGGGCCGGAACGCCGTTTTTTTGTGGCGGGAAAATGTACTGCATTTTCGGACCCGTCCTGTCCCGCCGCAGGGCGCAGCCGCTGGCGGAGAAAGAACGCTGGGCTGTCTGAGCCAGGGAGGGCGAGTTCACAGCGTTCCCGCCAAGCGGCGAGTACCTAAGGGAAGTCCGTCAGGGCCGGGACAGTCGGGCGCCCTTTTCTTGCCTCCTTCTTTTGCACCCATGCGGGCATAAAGGCGCGCAAAAGAAGGAGGGCATGAGCGCCGCGCAGGGTTGTTGCGACTCTGCCGCTAGCCATGGTACCTTCACGCCATGAGTGCGTCCCAAAAAACAGAACTCCTCGCTCCGGCCGGCAGTGCGGAGGCCTTCTTCGCCGCCATGGAATCCGGCGCCGATGCGGTCTACTGCGGCCTCAAGGAGTTCTCCGCCCGAGCCAAGGCCAAAAACTTCACCCTCCCGGAGCTGGACAAACTCACCACCTACTGCCACCAGCACGGCAAGCGGCTCTACCTCGCCCTCAACACCCTGATCAAGGAGGCGGAGTTGCCGCAGCTCATCGACACCCTGGCCGCACTTGCCACCATAGGCATCGACGGCCTCATCATCCAGGACCTCGGGGTCTGGCGTCTCTGCCGCCGCCACTTCCCGCAGATCCCCCTCCATGCCTCGACCCAGATGACGGTGCACAACGCCGCCGGGGTCAAGATGCTCGAACAGATGGGCTTCAGTCGGGCGGTGCTGGCGCGGGAGCTGACGCTTACCGAAATCACCGCGATCCGCAAACAGACCACCATCGAACTCGAACACTTCGTCCACGGGGCGCTTTGCTTCTCCATCTCGGGCCAGTGTTTCTTCTCCTCGTATCTCACCGGCCAGAGCGGCAACCGCGGCCGCTGCGCCCAACCCTGCCGCCGCCGCTATCTGCACCGCCAGCAGCCAGGCTATTACTTTTCGCCCAGCGATTTCTGCGCCCTGGAGCTGCTGCCGGAGCTGACCGGCGCCGGGGTCATGAGCCTCAAGATCGAGGGGCGGATGAAGAGCGCCGAGTATGTGGCGCGGGTGGTGGCAGCTTACCGCCTGGTGCTCGACGCGTCCGCCCGCAGCCGCAAGGAGGCGGTGGCCGCGGCCCAGGAAATCCTGGTCCAGGCCTACGGCCGCAAGACCACCAAGGGCTTCCTCACCGGCCACCTCCCGACCAAGCTCGCCGACCCGGCCCAGCACGGCACCCTGGGGCAGCCCCTGGGCACGGTGGCCTCGGTGCGGACCGGAACCTTGGGGTTCACCACCAACGAACGAATCCACGTGGGCGACCGCTTGCGGGTGCAGCCGCAGAACGACCAGGCCGGCAGCGGCTTTACGGCCAAGGATCTCCTGGTGGGGGAAAAACGAGTCAAGGCAGCCAAGACCGGCGAATTTGTCCGGGTAACCTTGCCGGACAAGGTCTTCTGCCGGCCAGGGGACATGCTCTTCAAGGTCGGCGGCAAACCCCTCTTCACCCTGAGTCCCGAAAGTTGCCAGAAGCGATTAAGCGAGATTATCCCTACGTCGATTCCGCCAGATCTGGCCGCCACCGTGGCCGCCCAACGCACCGCTGCCCAGGCAGCATTGCTGCCAGCGAAGGTTCCTGCCCCTGTCGCCGCCCCGCGTCTTACCGTGCGCGGCCGCACCGTGACCGACCTCGCCCTGCTGGACGAACCGGGAATAGACGAACTCGAACTCCCCCTCACCCCGGCCAACCTGGAGCAACTGGCCAAGACGGGCCGGCGTCTCAGTGGCCGCGAGGAACGGATCAGCTGGGAGATTCCACCCATCCTCTGGGAAGGGGAGTGGCCCGAATACCGGCGGGCGGTGCAGATGGTGGCCCACCAGGGGTATACCCGCTTCCGGCTGCATAACCTCGGCCACCTGCCACTCTTTGTCGGCCTGAGCAACCTCACCCTGCTCGGCGGCTTCCGCTGCTACACCCTGAACAGCCAAGCCGCCCTGGCCTGGCTGGAGCTGGGCCTCACGGAACTGGCCTTCTCCATCGAGGACGACAAACAGAACCTCGCGGCCCTGTTCGCCCGGCGCTTACCGCTCGCGGTCACGGTCTACAGCCCGGCCACCCTCTTCCTCTCCCGCATCCCCCTGCGCCTGAAGCCCGGCACCCTGCTGCACAGCGACAAGGGCGAGGGCTACCGGATCGGCACGCTTGCAGGGCTCACCACCGTCACGAACGAACAGGACTTTTCCCTGCTTGGCCGCCTCCAAGAGCTGCGCGCCTTGGGCGCCGACCACTTTGTCGTCGACCTGAGCCACCTCGGCGCCACCTCGGCTAGGGGCAAGGAGGTGCTCGCCGCCTATGGTGCGGATCGCCCCCTTCCCAACACCTTTGCCTGGAACTTCGACCGCGGCCTCGCCTGAACTCCCGCCTTTTCCCCTTGATTTCCACCCCCTCCGCAACGTTAAGCAACAGCGGCTTGGTCAGAAGCGGGCCTGCCGAATGTAAAGTTCCCGGCCGGTCTTCAGCCAGACTCCTTCGAGTCCCGCCAGATTACAGGCTTAATCCAATGGTGGGGAGGACCGGCCAAAGAATATGGACCGTGAAGGTCAGGGCGAACCGTAGTCGGGAAAAAAGCTGGTGATCGGTCAAGATGAAGCCGGTCGTTTTCGTTCACATCATCTCGCCCGGGGCGAGACACGCGCCGGGAGACAAGCTCGCATGAGATCCCCAAGCTTCAGAGGCTGCCTGGGTGAAATTGGAGATTGGCTCCACCTCGGCGGCAGCCTTCCCGCTCCAGCAGCAAGTCGATGGCGAGGGTGGCCAGGTCGTCGGCCTGGGGGTCCGCCCCGGGACTCTCTTCCAGTTTGATGATTTTCAAGTAGGAGTGGCACTGGGAGCAGCTTTCGGCGCTCACCGGGCCGGGCTGTCCGTCGATGCCGAAATAGGTGATGCCCTTGCTGGCGTCGCAGTTGGAACAGATGGCGCGCACCATGTGCCATTGGCTGGAGCAGAGCGAGCAGCAGAGATAGCGCAGTCCGTCCTGGCCGCCGTCGCTTTTGACGACGGCGGCCACCGGTGGCGAGCCGCAGACCGGGCAGAGATTAGCCGGTTCCAGCCGGGGCAGTTGCCGTCCCGTCAGGGTGCGGGCCATGGCGGTCCAGTAGATCTGGAGTGCGCCGGCCACGAAGGGTACCGCTTCGGGCGGCACTCCGGCGAAATCCTGGCTCAGGAGCCCCGTGGCGAACCGTTCCAGTTCGTCCTCGCCGCACCGCTCAAGCCGGGCACATGCTACCCCGGCGGGTTTCGGCAATTGCTTGCCGACCATACTCTCCAGGAGTCGTCTGAGCCCATCCCGCCAGGTCGGGTCCCTTTGCCAACCGAATACCCCCAGCGGCGGGAATCCTCCCCGGGCGCATTCTTCGAGATAGGACGGAGAGGGGGCCGGCTGGGCGGGAAAGGCGTCAATAACCTGCTGTTGGCTTTCGGCCAGCTGACCCATCAGGCGCAGAAAACCGCCCAAGGCGTGGTTTTCTGCCAATTGCCGGAAGCGGCGGGCTCTCGACGCGAAGAGATCGTCGCGCAGGGGAAGGAACAGAAAGGGGATATCTCCCCTGGGCGATTCGACTTCACCCGGCTGCATCACCGTCTGCATCATTTTCCTCCGCTTACCTGCCGGTACCAGCCCGGATGGAACTTCTTCGCCCAGGCCCGGGTCACCCAGCCGGTGGTCATGCCCTTGATGGACCCCTTGACCCAGAAGGCCGCATAGATGTGGACCAGGATCGCGGCGACGAAGAGGAAAGCGGTGACGCCGTGGGCTACCACGGCCACCCGGATTATCGGGATGGAAAAGGAGGGCGCGAACCACGGTCGCCAGATGACGACGCCGGTGACGAGGAGTAGGCAGAGAGCGAACAGCTGGAACCAGAAAAGGCACTTCTGTCCGGCGTTGAAACGGCCCGCCTCGGGCAGCTTCTCTTCGTGTTTGCCGATCACGTCGTAGATCTGGCGCAGCCATTGCCGGTCGTCATCGGTGAGGCGGCAATCGCCCGCCCAGCGGGCCGCCAGTCTCAAAAAAACGAAGAAAAGCAACGCCCCAATGAAAGGATGGGCGATACGAGCCCAGGTCGGGCTGCCGAAAAGGTTGGTGAACCAGAAGAAGAAGGGATGGAACAGGGCCAGTCCACCCAAGGCGGCGAGGACGAAGAGAATCGCCACCAGCCAGTGATTGACGCGCTCGGGCGCGGTGGCGCGCACGATGCGGTTGTCTTGGGTGCTCATGGTTTGCCTCCCGCGTGTTCGGGTTCCTTGTCATTTGCCTCGTCCGCCTCGTTGGGCCCTACCGTGATGTAGTGAAGGAAGGCGGCGAAAGCGACAAGGCCCAGGAGCCAGTTGCCGATCGGCTTGGCGGCCCCCTTCCAGAAGGCGACCCAGAAGTCGATCTTCGGTTCGTCGGGAAGGCCGTGGTAGAGGGAGGGGGCGTCGGCGTGCGGCAGGACGTACATCACGTGGGTGCCGCCCACGCCTTTCGGATTGTACAAGCCGGCGTGGGCATAACCTCGCTCCTTCAGGTCCACCAGCCTTTCTTCGGCGTGCTGGATCATCTTCTCCTTGGTGCCGAACACGATGGCGCCGGTGGGGCAGGTCTTGACGCAGGCCGGCTCCAGCCCCACCGCCACCCGGTCGGCGCAGAGGGTGCACTTGTAGACCTTGCTGTCCTTCTTGGAGAGGCGGGGGATGTTGAAGGGGCAACCGGTGATGCAGTAGCCGCAGCCGATGCAGTTCTCCTCGTGGAAGTCCACGATGCCGTTACTGTACTGCACGATGGCCCCCGGCGCCGGGCAGGCCTTGAGGCAGCCGGGATCAGCGCAGTGCATGCAGCCGTCCTTGCGGATCAGCCATTCCAGCCCCCGGTCGGTCTCCACCTCGCTGTAGCGCATCACTGTCCAGGAGTTTTCCGTGAGGTCCATCGGGTCGTCGAGAACGCCATGGTTATGGCCTATGGCGTCGCGGGTGTCGTTCCACTCCATGCACGCCACCTGGCAGGCCTTGCAGCCGATGCATTTGGAGATGTCGATCAGCTTGGCCAGCTTCTCTGTCTGGCGCACGCCGGGCGGAGGCGTGGTGGTGGCGGAACGGCGGATGATGTCAAGGGATTGCAGTGCCATGATCCACCTCCTATGCCTTCTCGATGTTGACGAGGAACGACTTGAACTCTGGCGTCTGGGTGTTCGCGTCGCCCACGAAGGGGGTAAGGGTATTGGCCAGGTAACCGTCCCTGGCAATGCCTTTGAAGCCCCAGTGGATCGGGATGCCCACATGGTAGACGGTCGTGCCGTTGACCTTCAGCGGCTTGATGCGCTTGGTTACCACGGCCTTTGCCTTGATGAAGCCCCGTTTGGACCACACCTTGACCAGATCTCCGGCCCTGATCCCCTTCTCCTTGGCCAGCTCCTCGCCGATCTCCACGAACTGCTCCGGCTGGAGGATGGAGGACAGGAGGGTGTGCTTGGTCCAGAAGTGGAAGTGCTCAGTGACACGGTAGGTGGTGGCGGCGTAGGGGTACTCCTTGCTGGTGCCGAAGGCCGCCAGGTCGTCCCTGAACACCCGGGCCGCCGGGTTGCTGATCACCCGCGGATGCAGGGGATTGGTGGCAATGGGGGTCTCGAAGGGCTCATAGTGCTCGGGGAACGGCCCTTCCGCCATCTTGTCAAGGGCGAACAGGCGCCCCACCCCTTCCGGCTGCATGATGAAGGGGCTCATCCCCTCGGCCGGGGCGGAGTCCGGTTTGAAGTCGGGCACGTCGGCGCCGGTCCACTTGATGCCGTCCCAGTAGACCAGTTTCCGGTTCGGGTCCCAAGGGCGCCCCTGGAGGTCACAGGAGGCGCGGTTGTACAGGACCCGGCGGTTGGCGGGCCAGGCAAATGCCCAGTTGAGGGTGCTGCCCAGACCGGAGGGGTCGTAATTGTCCCGCCGGGCCATCATGTTCCCCTTTTCCGTCCATGCCCCGGAGTAGAGCCAGCAGCCGCAACTCGTGGAGCCGTCGTCCCTGAGCTGGGCGAAGCCGTCCAGCAGCTGCCCCCTTTTCATCAGGACCTTGGTCGGGTCCTTGGGGTCGGTGAGGTCCGCCAACGCCTTCCCGTTGTATTCCCTGGCCAACTCCTCGGGCGCCGGCGCATGGGGGATGGCGTAGTCCCAGGTAAGGTTCAGGATCGGGTCCGGGAATGCGCCCCCTTCCTTCCGGTACAGCTCCCGCAGCTTGAGGAAGATGCCGGCGATGATGTCGGCATCGGGCTTGGCATCCCCCGGCGGCGGTGCGCCCTTGTAATGCCATTGCAGCCAGCGCCCCGAGTTGGTGAGTGAGCCGTTCTCCTCGGCAAAGCAGGTGGAGGGGAGACGGATCACCTCGGTAGCGATCTTGGCCGGGTCCACGTCGTTGTAGTCGCCGTGATTCTCCCAGAAGCAGGAGGTCTCCGTGGCCAGGGGGTCGATCACCACCAGGTACTTCAGTTGGGACATGGCCTTGATCAGCTTGGCCTTGTTGGGTATCGATCCCAGGGGGTTGAACCCCTGGCAGACGTAGCCGTTCAGCTTCCCCTGGGCCATGAGCTCGAACACCTGGAGCACGTCGTACACCTTGTCCAGCTTGGGGAGCCAGTCGTAGCACCAGTTGTTTCCCGTGGTGGCGTTGGCGCCGTACCACGCCTTCATCAGGCTGACGTGGAACTTGCCGTAGTTCTGCCAGTAGGACATCTGGCCGGGCCGCAGCGGTTTGAGGGCCCTCTTAGCGATGTAGGCCTGGTAGTCGGTCTCGTTTTCGCGGGGGAGCGTGAGGTAGCCGGGCAGCAAGTCAGACAACAGCCCCAGGTCGGTGAGTCCCTGGATGTTGGAGTGGCCCCGCAGGGCGTTCACCCCGCCCCCTGCCATGCCCACGTTGCCCAGAAGCAGCTGCACCATGGCGGCGGTGCGGATCATCTGCGAGCCCACCGAGTGCTGGGTCCATCCCAGGGCATACATGAAGGTCAGGGTCCGGTTGGGAACCGACGTGGTGGCAATGAGCTCGCACACCTTGAGGAAGGTCTCCTTGGGAGTGCCGCAGATACCGCTCACCGTCTCCGGCGTGTAGCGGGAATAGTGGCTTTTTAACAGCTGCAGCACGCAACGGCGGTTCTGCATGGTCTCGTCGATCTTTGCGTAGCCGTCCGGACCGATCTCGTAGGCCCAGGAAGAACGGTCGTATGTGCGTGTCGCCTCGTCGTACCCCGAGAAGAGCCCCTCGCCGAATTTGTAGCCGTCGGCAACGATGAAGGAGGCGTTGGTGTAGGCCTTGACGTACTCGTGCTGGATCTTGTCATGGGAGAGGAGGTAGTTGATCACCCCGCCCAGGAAGGCGATGTCCGTACCGGTGCGCAACGGCGCATAGAGGTCGGCCACCGACGCGGAACGGGTGAAGCGGGGGTCGATCACGATGAACTTCGCCTGGTTGTGCGCCTTGGCCTCGGTTACCCATTTGAAACCGCAGGGGTGAGCCTCGGCGGCGTTACCGCCCATGACGATGATGACGTTGGCGTTCTTGATGTCCACCCAGTGGTTGGTCATCGCGCCGCGACCGAATGTGGGGGCCAAACTGGCCACCGTGGGGCCGTGTCAGACCCGGGCCTGATTGTCGAACCCCAGGATCCCCAGGTTGCGGATCACCTTGTGGGTGATGTGGCCCGATTCGTTGCTGGAGGCGGAGGCCGCCAGGAAACCGGTGGTCAGCCAGCGGTTGACCGTGGCGCCCGCCGCATTCTTGGCGACGAAGTTCTTGTCCCGGTCGTCCTTCATCAGGCGGGCCACCTTGGTAAACGCCTCGTCCCAGGAAATCCGCTTCCACGCGCTGGAACCGGGGGCGCGGTACTCCGGGTACCTGAGGCGGTTGGGACTGTGGATGAAGTCCACCAGACCCGCCCCCTTGGGGCAAAGGGTGCCGCGGTTCACCGGATGATCCGGATCTCCCTCGATGTGGAAGATGGACTCCTCGGCATTTTTCGCCCGGTCGCCCAGGCTGTGCATGATCAGGCCGCAGCTCACCGAGCAGTAGGGGCAGGTGTTGCGGGTTTCCGTGGCTCCGGTGAGTTTGAACTCTCGAACCTCGGCCAGGACAGGATCGGGTGAAAAACCGAGGGCCGCCAGACTGGAACTGCCCAAGCCTGCCGCACAGATCTTGGCGAACTGTCTTCGGGTGATATCCATGGGACCTCCTTGTTATCTGGTTGGTGAAGCTCGAATTATCATTTTTCTCAAACGATTCAGCCGAGCGGAGTTAGGATAGTCTTTCCTTGTCAGGCGGATGTGCTTCTCCACTCAGATAATTCGTGAATTTCGCTCCAGATATTTCTTTTATAGGTAAGTGGCGAGACGGCTGTCAATCGAATATTTTAGGCGTAACATCAGGGCGAAGAGTCATTTGATTCGCGGTGGATCCGGCCCGGCTTTTTCCACTGGTACTATGCGAGCTACTGGGAAAAGTTGCGGTGCAAGTGGCCCTGGCCGCAGTATTGCACGAGCCGCTTGATCGCTACCTACGCCGCCGGCTTCGCCGTTGTCTGCCTCTACACCAAACGCGCCCTGCCGGAACCGACGAGCAACGCCTAACAAACCTCGCTCGCGCCGCTTCGAGGTCACCCCTCCCCGCTCTTCTTCCCCTTTGCCAGGCTGGCGGTATGGGGTATGATACCGCCATGCTACCCACCGCCCCCGTCATACCCACCCGTTTTAGCGAGGTGCTCGGCCAGCCCAAGGCCAAGGAGATGCTCTCCCGCGCCATGGCCAGCGCCAAGATGAGCCACGCCTATCTCTTCCGGGGGCCGGCCGGGGTGGGCAAGAAAACCATGGCCCACGCCTTTGCCGCCACCATCAACTGCGCGGCCCCGGTCAGTCACGAGGCGTGCGGCAGCTGCCCCTCCTGCCAGAAATTCCGCTCCGGCAACCATCCGGATTTCCAGATGATCGCCCCGGAAGGGGCCAGCATCAAGATTCAGCAGATCCGTGAACTCAAAAAATCTCTGGCCTTCCCGCCCTTTGAGGCGCGTTACCGGGTGATTCTGCTGGCCGATGCCCACACCATGCGGCGGGAAACCGCCAACAGCCTCTTGAAGACCCTGGAGGAGCCGCCGGCCAACACCGTGCTCATCCTCACCGCCGACGAGGCGAGCGGCGTGCTGCCCACCATTGTCTCGCGCTGCCAGGTGATCCCCTTCTTTGCCCTGCCCCAGCAGGCGGTGACGCAAACCCTGATGGCCGAGGCGGAGATAACGTCGGAAGCGGCCGCCACCCTGGCCGGTATTGCCGAGGGCAGCTTGGGTCGCGCCCGCCTGCTGCGCGACAAAGAGCTGCTGCCGCTGCGGCAGGAGATCGTCACCACCCTGCTCGACCTCCCGCCCGACGGACCGGAGACGGCGGAGACGGTCTTCGCTCTGGCCGAGGAGGCGGCTTCGCTCAAGGAGGAACTCCCCGAGCTGCTCGATCTCCTCCGCACCTGGTACCGCGATCTGCTGCTCGCCGGCCCAACCCAACCGCTCAATCAGGACCTCGCCTTCACTTGGGAGACGGCGCGCACACGCTGGCCGGAACCGGAACTCTTCGCCCGCCTCGACCGCATCGACCGGGCCAAGCGGGAACTGGCCCGCAACTGCAATCGCGCCCTGGTCTGCGAAGTCCTTTTCTTTGGCCTGCTTTAATGGTATGTTTGATCGACTTTTGTCCGCAAACTGAACCGCGCCGCAGCCCCGCTCCACCAAGGCCCGGCGGTCGAGGAACATGAACATCGAAAGCGAAGAGAAAATCGAGGCCCCGGCCGAGCAGGCGCCCCAGCTGCCCAAATGCTACACCGTGCAGTTCCGGCCCGGCGAGCAGATCGTCTCCGCTGCCTCCCGCATCCAGAATCTCAAGACCGACGAGATCGTCATGGTCCAGAGCGACCACGGCCTGGAACCGGCAGTGATCCGGGCGGCTGCCCACCCCTGCGCCGTCGCCCCCGCCGAGGGGAGCGAGGAGAAGCTGGAGCAACTGGCCACCTGCGCCATTCCCCGCCGCGCCACCCGCGAGGAGCGGGAAAAGTACGAAAACCTGCTGCAACGCGAGGACGAGGCCTTCACCATTGCCCAGCGGCTCATCGCCAAACACCAGCTGCCCATGAAGCTCATCAAGGTGGAGCGCTTCATGAACGGCAGCAAGATCATCTTCTACTTCACCGCCGAGAATCGCGTCGATTTTCGTGAGCTGGTCAAGGACCTGGTGCAGGAGTTCCGCACCCGGGTGGAGATCCGCCAGATCGGCGTCCGCCACGAGACTAAGATGATCGGCGGCCTGGGCTGCTGCGGCCGCGAGCTCTGCTGTTCGAGCTTCATCAAAAACTTCGCGCCGGTCTCGATCAAGATGGCCAAGGAGCAAGGGCTGCCCCTGAACCCGGCCAAGATCTCCGGCATCTGCAACCGGTTACTCTGCTGCCTCACCTACGAGTTCGACACCTACCACCAGCTCCGCAAGGGCATGCCCAAGGTGGGCAAGACCGTGCTGCTCGACGACCATCCCTTCAAGGTGCTCAAGAACAACGTACTGGAGCAGACCATCGAGGTGATCGCCACCGACACCCCGGATCGCCCGATCACCTGGGATGCCGAGCAGTGGCAGCGGGCCACCCCGCTCAAGCCGGTCAAACCGCAAAAATCCTCGCGCAAGCACGAGGAGCAGGATTCCGACGAAGACAACGCATGAGCCTCTATATCACCACCCCGATTTTCTACGTCAACGCGCCGCCCCATATCGGCCATGCCTATTCCGCCATCGTGGCCGACGCGGTGACCCGCTTCAGCCGCCTTTGCGACGAAGAGGTCTTCTTCCAGACCGGCACCGACGAGCACGGCGACAAGATCGTCCAGGCCGCCGCCGACGCCGATGTCTCGGTCCGCGAGTATGTGGACAACATCAGCCGCATGTTCCGCAGCACCTGGCCGGAGCTCGCCATCGAGCCGGACCGTTTCATCCGCACCACCGATGGCGACCACATCGCCACCGTGCAACGCATTCTCCAGCAGGTCTACGACCGGGGCGACATCTACTTTGCCGAATACACCGGCCTCTACTGCAAGGGGTGCGAGCAGTTCCTTACCGAGAAAGAGCTGGTGAACGGCCTCTGTCCGGACCACCAGCAGCCGCCGGCCAAGGTTTCGGAGCAGAACTACTTCTTCCGGATGAGCAAATACCAGCAGTGGCTCATCGACCACATCACCAGCCACCCGGAGTGCATCACCCCGGAGCGCTACAAAAACGAGGTGCTCGCCTTCCTCAAGGAGCCGCTGGAGGACCTCTGCATCTCCCGGCCCACCAGCCGCCTCACCTGGGGGGTGCCGCTGCCCTTTGACGACCGCTTTGTCACCTACGTCTGGTTCGATGCCCTGATCAACTACCTCACCGGCATCGGCTACCCGGACGGGCCGCACTTTGCCGAGCGCTGGGAAGCGGCCGAGCATATCATCGCGAAAGACATCCTGAAGCCCCACGCCATCTACTGGCCCACCATGCTCCAGGCCATGGGGCTCGCCCCTTTCCGCCGCCTCCATGTCCACGGCTACTGGAACCTGAACGAGACCAAGATGTCCAAGAGTCTCGGCAACGTGGTGCGGCCGCTGGAACTCACCGAGCAGTTCGGCGCCGACACGGTGCGCTACTTCCTGCTGCGCGAGATGTCCTTCGGCCTCGACGCCTCCTTCTCCCACGAGGCGCTGATCAGCCGCCGCAACTCCGACCTGGCCAACGATCTCGGCAACCTGGTGAGCCGCAGCCTGACCATGGTGAAAAACTTCGCCAACGCCAAGGCCCCGACCCCGGGCCCGCTCGCGCCCCTGGATCAGGAGCTGGCCGACGCAACGGTGGCCATGGTCGGCGACTACCGGCAGCGCATGGCAAGCTTTGCCTTCCGCCAGGCCCTGGAGGCGGTGTGGGAGGTGATCGGCCGGGCCAACCGCTACATCGTCGCCACCGCGCCCTGGGAATTGGCCAAGGACCCGGCCCAGGCGGAGCGTCTGGCCACGGTGCTCCACACCCTGCTCGAATCCCTGCGGCTGGTGACCCTGACCCTGCACCCGATCATGCCCGCCACCGCGGCCAAACTCGCCGCGGCCCTCGGCCAGAGTGCGGAACCGAAGATGAACCGCGACGGCCGCTGGGGCCTGCTCGCCCCGGGCACCGCCATCACCCTGGGCGAAGCGCTCTTCCCGCGACTCGACAGCAAGGGAAGCGCCCAGGCCGCCGCGCCCAAGACCAAGCAGGAGGCCAAGCCGGCCGCCAACCCCCCGCCACCACCTGCGACAGCCGCGGAAGGCGTCATCACCTTTGACCACTTCCAGCAGACCGAACTGCGGGTGGCGGAGATTGTCGCCGCCCAGAAGGTGCCCAAGGCGGACCGGCTGTTGCAGCTCACGGTGAAGGCGCCGGAGGAGCGCACCATTGTCGCCGGCATTGCCGAGTTTTACCAGCCGGAGGCGCTCGTCGGCAAAAAGGTGATCATCGTCGCCAACCTCAAGCCCGCCAAGCTGAAGGGCATCCTCTCCCAGGGCATGGTGCTGGCCGCCAAAAGCGGCGACCGGCTGGTGCTCTCCACGGTGGACGGCGACATCCCGCCGGGAAGCAAGGTGGCATGAGCAAGACGGGCCTGCGACCCGATCCGGCGCGCTTCCTGCACGAGACCGAGCAGCAGGCGCAACAGCACCAGCTGGCGGCGGTACGCCTCGGCAACGGCGGGGATACCCTGCTGGGCCTCGCCCTCTTGGTGCCGGGCCTGCCGCCGGAGACCGCCCGCGAGATGCTCACGCAGGCCGGGTGCCTGCTGACCATGCCGGCCGCGGCCCCAGCCGCCCGCCATCTTGCGCAAGCCGACGACCAGCCCAATCTCCTCGCCCTGCTACAAACCGAACTCGACCGCCATCAGGAGTCGCGGCTGCCCTGCTCCCTGCTGCTCCTGGGCCTGACCGGCACCAGGCCAGCGGCCAAGGCCAAAGCCGTGGCCCGCACCCGCTGCCAGGCGATCGCCGCCATTGAGCCCTTGCTCGATCACCAGGATACCGTGCTCCCCTGCGACGAACAGTCCATTGCCGTGCTGCTGCCCGCCACCAGCCTCGGCAAGGCCCGGCGTCGCGCCGCGGCGATCCAGGCCGCCTTGGCCAACGGCCCCCAGCTGCTCTGTTGCGGCCTCAGTGTTTGCCATGCCCACGAACCCCTGAGTGCCGAGGAATTCCTCCAGCGCACCCGCCAGGAACTCGACCGCGCCACCGGCATCGGCAACGGCGCCCTCTGCCATGCGGCCCTGGCCACGGCCGATGAGTCCTGTCAGGTCACGGTGGAAGAACGGGCGCAACTCTTCAGCTTCCTTGCCTAAGGATTGACCATGCCCAAACAGCACCGGGGCCCGCGGGCCCAAAAAATCTGCATCAGCAGCGGCAAAGGCGGGGTCGGCAAGACCTCGTTCGCGGTCAACCTGGCCACCTCACTGGCCGGTAAGCAAAAGAGGGTGCTGCTCATCGACGGCGACCTCGGGCTCGCCAACGTCGATGTGCTGCTGGGCTTGAACGTCCGCCACACGGTGCGGGAAAACATCGAGGAGGGCCGGGAGCTCGCCGGTCTGCTGCTGCCGGTCCCGGCCGGCTTCCACCTGCTGCCCGCCACCTCCGGGGTGCCGGAGATGGCCAACCTTTCCTTCGAGGAACAGCGCGAGCTGACCGAGGCGCTGGACGCGATCATGGACCGGTTCGATTTCGTGCTGATCGACACCGCCGCCGGCATCGGCGACTCGGTGCTGTGGTTCAACGCCTGGGCAGACACCAACGTGGTGATCGCCTCGCCGGACCCCACCTCGATGGCCGATGCCTATGCGCTCATCAAGGTCCTGGTCGCCCGCCACCAGAAGAAGACCTTCCACCTGGTAACCAACAGCGTCACCTCGCGGAAGGAGGGGGAGGAAATCTTTGCGGGCTTGAGCGGGGTGGCGGCCAAATTCCTCCGCGTCACCGCCAACCACCTGGGCGCCCTGCCGCACGATGCGACGGTCGTCCGCGCCATCCGCAGCCGCCGGCCCTTCGTGCTGGAGGCGCCGGCGAGCAAGGTAAGCCTTGCGGTCATGCAAATTGCGGATAAAATACTCACGTTGTGATATACTTACAAAAAATCGAGGTACCTCATGTTTGTGCTGGCCAATTTCATCGACGCCCTCGCCACGGTCATCAATATCCTGCTGGGCACCTATGTCTGGGTCGTCATCGGCCGGGTGATCATCTCCTGGGTCAATGCCGATCCCTACAACCCCATCGTCAACTTCCTCTACCAGGTCACCGAACCGCTGCTTTCCCGGATCCGCCGCTTTCTGCCGAGCATCGGCGGCCTTGATTTCGCGCCAATGCTCCTCATCGTCGCCATCATCTTCCTGCAGCGCTTCCTGGTGCCCACCCTGCGCCAACTGGCGCAGACCATTGGCTAACGCCACGGAAAGGAGAGACCGCCTATGCTGACCGCCCAAGACATCCAATCGCAACAATTCCATGTCCGCTTCCGCGGCTTCGACGTGGAAGAGGTGGATGATTTTCTGGAGCGGGTCGCCGAAACGGTGCTGGCCTTGAGCGAGGAGAACAAACGGCTGCGGGAGCGGGTCGACGAGATGGAACGCGAGCTGGCCACCTTCCAGAATCAGCAGAAGACCTTCCAGAACGCCATTCTCTCGGCCCAGCATATCGCTGAGGAGATGCAGGAAAAGACCAGGCAGGAACTGGAAAAACAGTCGGCCAAGGCGCAGGCCGAGGCGGAAGCCCTGGTGGCCGACGCCCGCCAGGAGGTGGTGAACCTCGAACGGGAGGTGGACCGGCTGGAAGCCCTCAAGGCGCAAGTGGCGGACGAATTCCGCACCCTGCTCGAATCCTATCTCGAACGACTTGCCCGCGATTTCCGCAACGAGCAGCCGACGAGGCCGCGGGCGGCGGCCGGGTTTGTCAGCCAGCCGACGGCAGAGCCGCGGCGGAGCAAGCCAGAAGCCGAAGAGCTCTACGAACGCATCGAGGTGGACGAATCCTTCTTCAACGGCAGCGCTCCTCCCGCCACCGGGCCCCAGCTACCGGCGGCCGACCTGCTTCGCATGGACGACGAGGAGGAGGTCATGGGGGGCGTGCCGAATCTCGACGGCGATATGGTCTTCACCCTGGAAGACCCGCTGGATCACGCGGAACCGACTATCACCCTCGAATCCGAGGACGAACGCCTCCATCTCCATCGTTCCCGATGACCTGCCTCCGGCTCGCGAAGGACGGCACGGTGCTGCTCACCGTCCACGTGCAGCCCAAGGCCTCCCGCGCCAGGGTGGCCGGCCTCTTCGGTGACGAGGCGGTGAAGATCTGCATCACCGCCCCACCGGTGGACGGCAAGGCCAACGAGGCACTGATCAGATTCCTCGCCGCCCTCTTCAAGCTGCCCAAAGCCGCCGTCACCCTCGAAGCGGGGCAGCAGGGGCGCACCAAGCAATTCCGCCTCACCGGCATCACCCTGACCGCGGCCGAAGCGATCCTCGCCCCCCTCCTCAACATGGCCTAAGGCCGTCGTCCTGTTGCCCGGGCGGACGAACAGGGCTTGCCTTTCGCCAAGCCGCCAAGGTACCATGACCTCAAGCGCAGACCACACGCGTCACGCGTGCGCGACCACGCGACCGGCGGCGGCGACTTGGCGGCCAACCCTCGGCCGCGGCCGCCGGAGGGGGGAGATGGCACACACCAACCGCCCGTGGCTCATGCCTCGCAGCCGAATCGGCTGGGGGCTCGCCATTATTCGCCTCCTCGTGATCGGGGGACTGATGCTACTTGGCCTCTTCGCCATGACCCGCATGCCCGGCACCTCGTACCGCGGCCCCCTCCCGCCGCTCAGCCCGGCGGAAGAGGAGATGCGGGACAATCTCCAACGCCATGTTGCTGCCCTGGCCGGCGGGATCGGCGAGCGGAACATCTGGCGGCCCGGCAGTATGGCGAAGGCGGCGGCTTACCTCGCCAGCACCCTCGCCGGTTTAGGCTATACCGTCCATGGCCAGGAATTTACCGCCTACGGCGTTGCCGTCTCCAACCTGGAGGTGGAGGTGGCGGGCACCAGCCGCCCGGGAGAAATTCTGGTGGTCGGCGCCCACTACGACACCGTCCGCGGCTCGCCCGGCGCCAACGACAACGGCTCCGGGGTGGCAGCCCTGCTGGAGCTGGCGCGCCTGCTGCGCCGGGAGCAACCGGGCCGCACCGTCCGGCTGGTCGCCTTTGCCAACGAAGAACCACCCTTTTACTTCACCACCGACATGGGCAGCCACCGCTACGCGGCACGCTGCAAGGCACACGGGGAGAAGATCGTCGCCATGCTGGCCCTGGAAACCATGGGCTGCTATAGCGATGCGCCGGGCAGCCAGCGCTACCCCTGGCCCTTCGGCCTCTTCTATCCGAACCGGGCCGACTTCATCGCCATGGTCGGCAACCTTGCCTCGCGCCACCTGGTCCGGCAGGTGACCGGCAGCTTCCGGCAGCACAGGCGCTTCCCGGCCGAGGGGCTGGCCGCCCCCGGCTTCGTGCACGGCGTCGGCTGGTCGGATCACTGGTCCTTCTGGGAGCAGGACTATCCGGCACTGATGGTTACCGATACCGCCTTCTTCCGTTCCCCCTTCTACCATACCCCGCAGGACACCCTCGAGAAACTCGATTACGCGCGACTGGCGCAGGTGGTCGCCGGCCTTGACCAGGTGGTGCTCGACCTCGCCCACTGAATTCCGGCTGGTCGTTCACTCTTCCGGCTTGCCAAAAAAACGCGCACCTCTTACTGTAGGGCCATGCAAAAGACCATCATCGTGATCGGCGTGCTCCTCGTGGTTGTCGGCCTGGGCTGGCCCTGGCTCGGCAAAATCCCGCTGGGCCGGCTGCCCGGCGACCTCGTCATCGACCGCCCCGGCCTCAAGGTCTACCTCCCGATCACCACGATGATCATCGTCAGCCTTGTGCTGTCGCTGCTCTCCTGGTTCTTCCGGAAATAGCGGCCGCCATGCAGACCCTGTGGGCGCCGTGGCGCATGGAATACATCAAGGGCAAGGCCGGGAAAGAACCAGGGTGCATCTTCTGCGCCGCCCCTGACCAGCCTTACGCCAAGGCCGCCCTGCTGCTCTGCCGCCAGCCGCTCGCCGCGGTCTTCATGAACCGCTATCCCTATGCCAATGGCCACCTGCTGGTGGCGCCGGCCCGCCACGTAGCCGACCTCACTGACCTCACCGCCGCGGAACAGGCCGCCTGCCTCCGGCTGCTCACCGCCAGCGTCGCCATCCTCCGCCGGCATCTCAACCCGGACGGCTTTAACCTCGGCGTGAACCTCGGCCCGGTGGCCGGCGCCGGCCTGGCCGACCATCTCCACTGGCACCTGGTGCCGCGCTGGGAGGGCGACCACAACTTCATGACCGTGCTCGCTGAGGTGCGCACCATCCCGGAACATATCGCAGCGACCTTCGACCGGCTGCTGCCGGATTTCCAGGCCCTCACCGCATGAACCAGCCGCTCAAGATCACCCCCATGCTCCAGCAGTACCTGGAGATCAAGGCCCACCACCAGGACGCCCTGCTCTTCTACCGCATGGGCGACTTCTACGAGATGTTCTTCGACGATGCGGTCACTGCGGCGAAAACCCTCGGCATCACCCTCACCTCCCGAAGCCACAAGGACGAAGACAAGATTCCCATGTGCGGGGTGCCCTACCACTCGGCCGCCTCCTATCTGGCCAAGCTCATCAAGGCGGGCTTCCGGGTGGCGATCTGCGAGCAGGTGGAGGACCCGAAGGAGGCCAAGGGGCTGGTCAAACGCGAGGTGGTGCGGGTGGTAACCCCAGGGCTCGCCACCGAAGAGCAGTTGCTCGACGACAAGGAAAACCGCTTCCTCGCCGCCCTCTGCCAGCAAGGCGCCACCTGGGGATTGAGCCTGCTCGACCTCTCCACCGGCGAGTTCCTGGTGGGCGAACAGGAGAGCCTTGCGGCACTCATGGACGAACTCACCCGCTTCGCCCCTTCGGAAGTGCTGATGGAGCAGGAGGGCGAGCTGGCCACCGACCACCAGTGGCGGGCCGACCTTGGCGCCCTGCTGCCTGGCGCCTGCCTCACCGAGCGACCGAGCGGCACCTTTTATCCGGCTACCGCCCGCGAGGCGCTGCTGGCGCATTTCCGCACCATCAACCTGGCGGGGTTCGGCTGCGAGCAGATGACCGCCGGAGTTACCGCGGCCGGGGCGCTTCTGCTCTACCTCACCGAGACCCAGAAAAGCGACCTCAGTCACATCGAGCGGCTCCGCCGCCTGGACCTCGCCAATGTCCTGCTCATCGACGACTCCTCCCGCCGCAACCTGGAACTGACCCAGACCATCATCGGCGGCAAGCGCGAAGGATCGCTGCTGGCCACCCTGGACCATACTGCCACCCCCATGGGCGCCCGCCTGCTCAAGCAGGCCCTGCTCTTTCCGCTTCAGGAGGTGGCAGCGATCAGCCGGCGGCTCGACGCGGTGGAAACCCTCTTCCGCGATCCGGCCCTGCGCCAGGAACTGCGCGAGACCTTGGGTCAGGTCTACGATCTCGAACGCCTCAACAGCCGGGTAGTGCTGGGCAGCGCCAATGGTCGCGATCTCACCGCCCTCAAGGTCTCGATGGAACAACTGCCACGCCTCAAGGCGCACTTGGCCGAGGCCAGTGGCCTACTGGGGGAGCTGCATACCGACCTCGATGACCTGGCCGATCTCCGCGAGCTGCTCAACCGTGCCATCCGCGAGGATGCGCCGGTGACCCTCAAGGACGGCAACCTGATCCGTGAAGGATACCACGCCGAACTCGACGAACTCATCGCGATCCTCCGGGACGGCAAGCAACTCATCGCTGATCTTGAGGCGGCAGAACGGGTCAAGAGCGGTATCGCCAACCTCAAGATCGGCTATAACAATATCTTTGGCTATTACCTCGAGGTGAGCCGTGGCCAGCTCGCCAATGTGCCGGAGCACT
Source organism: Deltaproteobacteria bacterium (assembly GCA_021802645.1). Classification (GTDB taxonomy): domain Bacteria; phylum Desulfobacterota; class Desulfobulbia; order Desulfobulbales; family Desulfurivibrionaceae; genus JAJZRJ01. Next base: position 313,733 of record JAJZRO010000001.1, read on the forward strand.
TCATCCGCAAGCAGACCCTGGTCAATGCCGAGCGCTTCATCACCCCGGAACTCAAGGAGTTCGAGCAAAAGGTGACTGGCGCCGAGGAGAAACGGCTGGAGCTGGAATACCGCCTCTTCGTCGAGATCCGCCAACAGGTGGCCGCCGCCAGTTCCCGCATTCTCCAGGCGGCCCGGGCGGTGGCACAGCTTGATCTCTTTGCCGCGCTGGCCGAAGTGGCAAGCCGCTCCCACTACGTGCGGCCGGCGGTCAACGACGGCGACGAGATCGTCATCGTCGAGGGCCGCCATCCGGTGATCGAACGCTCGCTGCCGCCCGGCAAGTTCGTGCCCAACGACGTGCGCCTCGACCAGACGAACGAGGAGGTGCTCATCATCACCGGCCCCAACATGGCGGGCAAATCCACGGTGCTCCGGCAGACCGCGCTCATCACCCTGATGGCCCAGATGGGCAGCTTTGTGCCGGCCAAGGAGGCGGTGATCGGCGTGGTGGACCGCATCTTCACGAGGGTCGGCGCCATGGACGACCTGCGGCGGGCGCAGTCCACCTTCATGGTGGAGATGAACGAAACCGCCAACATCCTGAACAACGCCACGGAACGGAGCCTGGTGGTGCTCGACGAAATCGGCCGCGGCACCTCCACCTTCGACGGCCTCGCCATTGCCTGGGCGGTGGCCGAGGAGCTGGTGAGCAAGAATGGCAAAGGGGTGAAGACCCTCTTTGCCACCCACTATCACGAGCTCACCGAGCTGGCCGCCACCTTTCCCCGCATCCGCAACTACCACATCGCGGTGCGCGAGTGGAACGACACCATCGTCTTTCTCCACAAGCTGCTGCCCGGCGGCACCAACCGCAGTTACGGGATTCAGGTGGCGGCCCTGGCCGGGGTGCCGCAATCGGTGGTTGCCCGCGCCAAAGAATTGTTGCATAATATCGAGCAGGGCGAGTTTAATAGGGAGGGGCAGCCGCGCATCGCGACTGGCGGCAAAAAGACGCAGCCCGGGCACCCGAACCAGCTCTTGCTCTTCGGCGCCGAGGCTGATCCCTTGCGCGAACGGCTGCGGGAGATCGATCCCAATGCCCTTACCCCGCTGGAGGCGCTCCGGCTCCTTTACGAATTAAAAGATGTGCACGATGCAGAGTGATTCACCGATATCCCATCGCCGGACTGCGCCACCGCGCCGCGGCCTGACCAAACTTATCTGGCTCCTCGGTCTCGTCTGGCTATTGGCCCACGGCGGCGCGGCCATGGCCGCCCCCTCCCCGGACAGCCGCTATAACGACGCCAAGGCTTACTACCAGAAGCTACTCACCACCAAGGAGGGAAAAAGTCGTCAGCACTGGCTCGACGGCGCCAAGCGTTTTCGGACCCTCTTCCAAAAGTACCAGAAGCATGAGGTGGCGCCCAGGAGTCTCTTCATGCTGGGCAATCTCTACGCCACCCTCCACGAGCGAAGCAAAAAGGCCAGCGACCTCAACGAGGCGATCAGCTCTTACGAGGAGGTCGCCACCCTCTACCCCAATCATCCTCTGGCCGACGATGCCCTTCTGCTGGCCGGGACGCTCTATCTCAACGCGAAAAACGACCCGCACAAGGCAGCCCGCACCTTTGCCAAGATCGTGGCCCTCTACCCCAAGGGCGACATGAGCGACAAGGCCGCCGAGCAGCTCCAGAAACTGAAGGGAATCGACGACGCCCCTGCCACGCCACCACCTGCCGTGGTGGCGACCGCCCCGGCGCCGCCGCCCCCCCCCTCCCCTGCGCCAGCGCCCGCTGCCGCCACGCCGCCCCCACCAGCAGCCAGCGAGTCGTGCCAAAAGGCGGAGGTGCTCTCCATCCAGCACTGGTCCAACAAGAGCTATACCCGAGTGGTAATCGAAACCGCAGCCCCGGTGACCTTCCGGAAGCAGGTCCTCGAAAGGAACGGCGACCGCCCGCGGCGCCTCTACCTCGACCTGGTGAACTGCCGGATCAGCCCCAATGCGCACCACACTCTGCCCATCGACGATGGCCTCTTGAAGCAGGTGCGCAACGCCCAGTTCAGCCCCGATACGGTGCGGGTGGTCCTCGATACCCAGGCGGATGTCTCGGATTACAAGGTTTTCAGCCTTGAAGACCCCTTCCGCATCGTGATCGATGTACGGAGCAACGAGGCCAGCGCCAAGACCAAGGCAAAGGGAAAAGAGGCCCACAAGGCCGGCGCCGCGCCGACCCTGGCCCAGCAGTTGGGCCTCGGCGTCCGACGGGTGGTGATCGATCCGGGCCACGGTGGCAAGGACCCTGGCACCATCAGCCCGAGCGGTCTTAAGGAAAAGGACATTACCCTGGCGGTGGGCAAGAAGCTTGCCCAGGAACTGCGCGAAAAGATGCACTACGACGTGATCCTCACCCGCGACCGCGATGTCTTCATCCCGCTGGAGGAGCGCACCGCCATTGCCAACAGTAAAGAGGGCGACCTCTTCGTCTCTATCCATGTGAATGCCGCGCCCAACCAGGCGGCCAAAGGGATCGAAACCTATGTTCTCGATCTGGCCAGCAACAAAGACGCCATGCGGGTGGCGGCCCAGGAAAACGCCTCCTCCGCCAAAAACATCAGCGACCTCCAGGCTATTCTGCATGACCTCATGCAGAACAACAAGATCAACGAATCGGTGAAGCTGGCGGAACTGGTGCAGAACACCATGGTGGAAGGAGTGAAGCGCGACTTTGGCCAGGTGAACAACCTCGGCGTGAAAAAGGCGCCCTTCATCGTGCTGGTCGGCGCCCAAATGCCGGCGATCCTCACGGAGATCGCCTTCAGCAGCAATCCCCAGGAGGAGGAGCGGCTGCGCGACGAACACTACCTCACCCTGATGGCCCAACAGATTGCCGGCGGGGTGGCCGAATATGCCAACAGCCTCAATCTCGCCAGCTCCCGCTATTCCAGCAGCAAATAATCGCACAAAAAAAGCCTGGAGACCATAAGGCCTCCAGGCTCCCCCTCTTGACTACCAAATCAAACTGGTTTCCCATAACGCCCCGGCTACTGGGGGCGTGACAAAAAGGAGCGGTTCAGGGCAAGGACCTGCTCAGCGGAAAGGTCGGCCACAAGAGACGACACGCGCCGCGTCGAACGACGCGGATGGTGGATCACCCGAGGCAGTTACATCCCCCCTCCCTCGGGTGGCGTGCCAGTGACAAACCAGCGTTTCGGAGGGTCCAATTCCGTTACCATATCGTACTGAGAGACTTGCCCCTCACCGCTCACACTCATCTGCATCGATGATGAGGCCGCTTTGCCGTGGAGAGAAAAGGCGCACGATTCTCCAGACCTCGTATCGGCAAGCGGCAGCTCGTCATCTAAGCAACTGCCGTGCCAGCAATGATGAAAAAGGTATTCAGGGGGCAGCAGATCGACGCCGGCGCGGCGGGGTGAGATTGAGGCGCCGCAACCGGGAAACAAAGGTGGAACGGTTGACCCCGGCTGCCTCGGCCGCCCAGGTCATATTCATACGATGCTGTTCGAGAAGATACGCGGCATAGTCCCGTTCCACCTCCTCCCAGGTGCGCTGACCGAAATCGAGACCCAGCGCCGACGGTGGGTCGACACCCGGCGTCGCCGAACGGACCGCGGCCTTGGACATCACCGCCGGAGTCGCCAGGAAGGGTGGGGGCAGATCGGCCGGACCGATCTCCTCGTGGGGACAGACCACGGTAAGGTATTTGGCCAGGTTCTCCAACTCCCGGATATTGCCGGGCCAGGGGTAGGCGGCCAGCGGCCCCAATGCCTCGCTGGCCAACCGTTTCTGAACACCGCCGCCCTTGACTGCCTCCCGCCGCAGGAAGAGATTGAACAGCAGCGGGATGTCCTCCTGTCGCTCGCGCAGTGGCGGTAACGTCACCGGCAGGACGGAGAGGCGGTAGAAGAGGTCACGCCGGAAGGATTTTTCCGCCACCATCCGTTCGAGATCGCGATTGGTGGCCGCCACCAGGCGCACATCCACCCGCCTCGTCTCAGTGCTGCCCAACGGCTTGATCTCGTTCATTTGGATCACCCGCAGCACCTTGGCCTGAAGTGGCAAGGGCATGTCGCCGATCTCGTCGAGAAAGAGGGTGCCGCCATGGGCCGCCTCGAAGAGGCCCTTCTTGTCTTTCACCGCGCCGGAGAAGGCGCCCTTCATATAGCCAAAGAGCTCGCTCTCCAACAGCGTTTCCGGAATGGCGCTACAGTTCTGCACCACCAACGGCTGGTCGCGGCGGGGGCTTAAGCGATGCACGCGGCTGGCCACCAGCTCCTTGCCGGTGCCCGACTCCCCAGCGATCAGCACCGGGTAGTCGGTGGCCGCGTAGCTCGTCAGCATGGCCATAACCCGCTGAAAGCCCGCGCTCTGGCCCACCATCAGACCGTCCTCCCGAAGGAAATCGATCTCATTCTGGAGCAGCCGACTCACGCTGCACTGCTTGTCGTACGCCAAGGCGTTGGAGAGGGCCACGGAACCGATGTTCACCAGTTCCTGCAAAAAATCGAGGTATTTCTTTTCCAGGTTCAGTTGGGTGTGCGCGGGGTTGGTATCGATGACCTCCACTGCGCCATACACCGCGCCGTCTTTCAACAGCAGCGGAAAGGCAAGGATCAAGCTGCTCTTGATAGCCAGCTCCGCCTCAATGGCCTGGAAGTGGCGCGGGTCGGCGTCGGGACGGGAGAAAGCCATCTTGCCCGTCTCGATCACCCAGCGCACCAGGCTTTTTGAGTCGAGGGGCAGACAGAGTCCCCTGACCTTGTCGCTCTCGATCCCCTCGGCCTCAATACAGCAGAAGCCCTCCTGCCGCCGGATCCACACCGAGCCGCGATCCACGTTCTGCAGCCGCAAGAGGGCGCGGAGAAACTTCCGCTGCACCTGCTGGGGGTCCAGTTCGCCGGAAAAGGATTGGAAGAGCTCCACCAACGATTCGCGCATGGTGTGAATATATCATTTTTTACACGAAATATACTCTAAAATAATGATATAAAATCATTCATTCAAAAGAAACCACCCTGCAACGGCAGGCGTTATTCTGCGCAACGCGCAAACTACCCTTGCTTGACGGACGGGAGTCGCTACAATACATCAATCGGCAGCATCACCTTGACGAGGCCGACGCGCACGACCAAATTGATTGAAAGATATCGCCGCCACGGCTCGGAAGGGGAATGCCATGACCTTTAAGATGTTACGCTTGTCCGCCCTGGGACACACCGACCCCCCTTTCCGGACGGGGCTTGATCCGATGGTGCCGATGCTGGTCGTCGCGGCGGCGATCGGCGCCATCGGTTCCCTTGCCGTGGAACTGTTCCGCACGGCGATGTACACCATCGTCCAATTCTATGCCTCCCAGGAACATCTGGTTGAGGCCGCCCGATCGTTGCCGTTATGGGCTCGCATCGCGGTGCCGACCATCGCCGGCACCGTCTGCGGCCTCGGCATGTGGGCGGGCCATCGCTGGATCAGGCGGCCGCGCGGCCCCGAATACATGGAGGCGGTGCGCGTGGGCGACGGGGTGTTGCCACTCGCCCCGAACCTCATCCGGACAGGTTCCTCGCTCCTCGGGGTGAGCGGCGGCATTACCATCGGCCGCGAAGGGACCATGATCCAGTTTGCGGCCCTGACCTCCTCCCTCCTCGGGCGGATCTTTCGTGCCGATGAAGCCCACCGCCGGCTGATCGTTGCCTGCGGCGCCGCCGCCGGCTTTGCGGCCGCCTATCGTGCCCCCATCGCGGGTGCCCTGTTCGTCGCGGAGATCATTCTCGGCGGGTTGGCGCTCCGGGAGGTAAGCGCCGTGCTGGTCGCCGCCGTAATCTCCATGCTGACGACGCAGACCTTCTTCGCCAGCGGGCCGCTCTATATCGCGCACGTCGTGCCCCGAGTAGGGTTTAACGACCTCTTTGACGTGACCCTCGTAGGTCTGGCGGCCGGCCTCTTCGGTCCGGTGTTTTTGTGGCTGCTCCATACCTCGAACAAACGCTACCAGGCGCTGTTCACCTTTTTGCCCGTGCGCATGGGCGTGGCCGGGCTGGCCATCGGGTTGCTGTCGACCGTGCGGCCCGAGGTCTGGGGCAACGGCGTCAGCGTCATGCAGTCCTTTCTGGCCACCCATTGGGCATTGAGTTCGGTGCTGACCGTGTTTGCGTTGCGGCTGATCGCGGTGATCTTTGCCAGCGCTGCCGGCATCCCCGGCGGCGTGCTCACCCCGACCCTGGTAACCGGCGCCGCCCTGGGGTTGATCATCGGCCACACGATGCTGACCCCGTCGGCCGACCACTCCCAGACGCTGTGGATCCTGGTCGGCGCCGGCAGCCTGCTGGCGGCGACCACCCATGCCCCGGCAATGTCCGCCCTCATGGTCTTCGAGACCACGCACAACTACCATGTGGTGCTCGCCGCCCTGCCGGCGTGCGTTATCGCCTCTGTTGTCGGCAGTCTGCTGCATCATCAGTCGATCTACGCAGAAGCCTTGGGGGCGAGGGAACACGTCCAGGCCGCCTCCGACGAGGCTCGCCGGACAATAAACCTCGATGCCTGATGAACCGACCGGCGGCGCTGTTTCCGGTTCCCAGAGGCAAAAAAATCGTCCCGTGATTGACCGAATATCGAAGTAGACTATAATCGTTCTCGATAACACCGCGCCCCGGTCCCCTCAACCCTGCGGCGTCTGCACCGCAAGGGGTTGCCTGACGCGGAGTCCGCAACCGGTGGGCAAGTCCCACCCTCTCTCCCCATGGCCGGAGAGGTGCGGTGGCAGCGGGATAAACAAATGGCGGGCACACAGAGATAGAAAAGCATGAACAGCGACGTCCAGACCCTTACCGCAGAGTTTTCTTCACGTCCATCCCGCAAGTGGCTTATCCTTGCCACCGTCCTGTTGGGCACCACCATGTCGGCCCTCGACGTCAGCATCGTCAACGTGGCGGTGCCGACCCTCAAGACGACCTTCGGCGCCTCGATGGCGGCGATAGAATGGATAGTGATGGGCTATATGCTCACCCTCACCATTTTTCTGCCGCTTTTCGGGCGACTCTCCGATATGTTCGGCCGGTCGAGGTTTTATATTCTGGGCTTTATCATTTTCTCCGTGGGCTCGCTCTTTTGCGGCATGTCAACCACGGCGCCTCTGCTGATCACCGCACGTATCATCCAGGCCATCGGCGCGGCCCTGCTGCAGGCCAACTCCGTCGCCCTCATCACCGAGGCGTTCCCGTCCCAGCTGCTCGGGAAGGCGATCGGCATCCAGGGCGGGGTCCAGGCGCTTGCCATGGCCATCGGTCCCTTCGTGGGCGGGGTGCTCATCGCCACGGTGGGTTGGCAGGCCATCTTCTATGTGAATATCCCGATCGGCATCCTGGGTATCATCGCGGCGCTGCTCATCCTGCCGCCCATGCAACAGCCGCAGCAAAGGGAAAAGATCGATTATCTGGGAGCCGCCCTCTTCGCCGGCGGCCTGACCCTGTTTGTCCTGGCCTTCAACGAGGGCGTGAAACTCGGCTGGGAGTCGCCCACCATCCTGACCTACTTTATCGCGGCCATCGGACTCCTTTTCCTCTTTGTCCGGACGGAGTTCAGAGTGGAGCACCCGTTGATCGATTTCAGGCTCTTCAAGGACCCTGCCTTCTTCGTGGGGAATGTGACCGCCCTCCTTTCCTATTACGTCCTTTTCACCGTCCTCTTCCTGATGCCCTTCTATCTCGAAAAGGTGCTGGGGACCAGTGTCGCCCTCACCGGCGTCCTGTTGACCCCTCTCCTGCTCGCCATGGCGGTGGTCGCTCCCCTTTCCGGCCACATCGCGGACCAGTATGGCCCGCGCATCATGACCACGCTGGGGATGCTTTTTGCCGCGGTGGCCTGCCTCGCCCTTACCTTCATGAAAACGACGGCCTCGATGCCGCTGGTTATGGCTGCCGTCGTCATTCTCATGGGCATCGGCATGGGGCTGTTTACCCCCTCCAACAACAGTGCGGTCATGAATGCCGCCCCCACGGAAAAGCTCGGCATGGCCGGGAGTACCCTCAACATGATGCGCTCCTTGGGGCTGATCCTGGGGGTGGATATCTCCGGCGGCATCTTCAGCATGCTGGAGCATCAATACCTCGCCGAGAGCGGCTATCGCAATGTCCAGCATGTGTTCAGCAACACCACCGTCCCCGTGCCAATCAAGGACAACGCCTTCATGCACGGTTTCATCATCGTCATCATGACCCTGCTGGCGGTGAGTTTGTTCGCGGCCTTCCTTTCAGCCGTCGCCCGACGGGGTAAGGGCTCGGGGATCGTCGACCACGAACTGACGGAATCAGCCGTTGTCTCCACAGGCTTTTTCAGCGGCTTCAACCAGGAGACCAGAGGTCTTTCCCTCCTCATCTTGCTGCTGCTCGTGGGCGGCATGGCCAGCGGCATCGTCACCTTGCAGTGGCACCATGCAGGTGTTCCCCTTCTGCCATCAAGGCAACAGCAAATCCTGCAGGATGCGCAGGCCATGGCGCTGGCGCAGCGCCTCGCGGCGGCCGAACAAGAGGCTCGGGCATACTATGTCCAGAAATACCACGATACCGATGTCCGGATCGAGGTAAAGCCCCGCGGCGATCACCTCGAGGCCGATGTGATAAAAAATGGCGTCTTCATCAGGCGGCTGTCCATCCGGGGCAAGACGGTTACCGAACACCGAACAGGCGTTCGGGAGTGGATTCTGGACCTGTTCAGCAACGTCTAGTGGTGGCGCCGAAGCATCGAGGCCTTCGAGACGCTGCCTCGGCCTCGCTGTTTCTCTCCGTGCAAAACAAAACAAGGCCGGGACAGCGTCTGCTGTCCCGGCCTTGCAGCATCTCTTGTCCCTGAAAACTGCGAGCCACTTACTCGGCCTACGCCTTTTCCCGGCCGGCCTTGAGGTCGCTGCCGGCGGGGAAGCGGTGGATCGACTCGGCCGCATCCTTAGGCCTGAAAAACCGCCTTGGCCGCGGTCTTAGGACCGAGCGCCTCCGTCGCCCGCCACAAAAATCCACTCCACCTCGCTCTACATGGTCGTTTCGTCCACCACCCAGACACCCCAACGGATCATTGGGGAATCGAGGCCGAGCCGCCGCTGCGCCCAAAAATCCTCTTTCCACACTCTTCCCCACCGGCCAACCCAGGCCGTCAATCTCTTTCCATCACCGGCGCCCCTCAGGCTGCATGGTGATGGTGATGTACCTCATAATAATGCAGTATGAGCTTCCGGACTTCGACGCCAAGCGCCAACAGACCAGGAATGACGACGCCCACCACCAGCCCCACAATGAGATCTTTCATGGCTTTTCCTCCACATGTGTTTGTGTCGGGTCACCTTTTCCTTATTTATACAATAAGGTCGCAGGGGCGATAAGTACAGGCGAGGGCAACATGATTCTGGCCGAATCGCGGCATGCCGGCCACCGGCTGGCACACACACGCCCCTGAAGAACAGGCGATCAGGCAAACAAAAAGGCCGGCGCAGCATGCGCTGCGCCGGCCTTGCCTTTTCTCCAACCAATAAAACGAAAGCTACTCGGTCTTGGTCTTCTCCCGGCCGGCCTTGAGGTCGGTGCCGGCGAGGAAACGGTGGATCGACTCCGCTGCCTCCTTGGCCTGGAAGACCGCCTTGGCCACGGTCTGCGGCCCGAGCACCGCGTCGCCCGCGGCAAAGACCCACTCCACCGAAGTCTGCATGGTCACCTCGTCCACCACATACGTGCCCCAACGGGTCATGGTGAAGTCAAGGCCGGAGCCGGCGGCGGGGTCCACATCCTGGCTGATGGCCGGGATGATGGCATCCGCCTCGATCATGAAGTTGGAGCCCTCGATCACCTCCGGCCGGCAGCGGCCCGAGGCATCGCACTCGCCGAGCTTCATCCGCAGGCACTCGATCTTGGTCAGTTTGCCATTCTCACCGTGGATCTTCACTGGCGCGGCCAGGAACTCGATGCGCACGCCTTCTTCTTCGAGATGATGAATCTCCGCCTGGGCGGCAGGCATCTCTGCCTTGGTGCGGCGATAGAGGATGAAGACCTGGTCGGAACCGGTACGGAGCGCGGTGCGGGCGCAGTCGATGGCCACGTTGCCGCCGCCCACCACCACCACGTTGCGACCGAGATTCAGCCTCTCGCCGATATTGACCCGCCGCAGATAGTCGACGCCATGGAGCACACCCTGAAGGTCTTCACCCTCGACCCCGAGTTTGCGGCTGGCGTGTGCACCAGGGCCGAGGAACACGGCGCTGAACCCCTCGGCCTTCAGATCCTCCAGGGATTTGTTCTTGCCAATGGTGACCCCGTTGACCACCGTCACCCCACAACTCCGGAGAGCAGCGAACTCCGCCTCGATGATCGACCGCGGCAACCGATAGGCCGGGATACCCACTGCCAGCATGCCGCCGTTGACCGGCAGGCTCTCGAAGATGGTGCAGGGGTAGCCGAGGTGGGAAAGATAGTAGGCCACCGACATGCCGGCCGGGCCGGAACCGACAATGGCCACCTTCTGGGGTTTGGGCATGGCGCAAGGCTTGAGCAGACTTTTGTTGTTGGCCACCATCCAATCGACGATATACCGCTCGATCATGCCGATGGCTACGGCCTCGCCCTTCTTGCCGCGGATGCAGTGGCCCTCACACTGGAACTCGTGGGGGCAGACGCGGGAGCAGATGGCGGGCAGCGAGTTGGTGGCGCGGTCGAGCCAATAGGCCTCCTCAATCTTGCCTTCCCGCAGCAGCTTGATGAAGCCGGGGATATCGTTATGAATGGGGCAGCCGTCGCGACACGCCGGCTTCTTGCACTGCAGGCAGCGTTCCGCCTCGCGTTGCGCGGTCGCGGCATCGTAGCCTGCCACCACCTCGTTAAAATTGGTCACCCGCTCGGCAGGCGCCAGCTCTTTCGCCGGCTGCCGGGGAATCGCCATCCGTTCTTTCGTCTCCATTACATCTCCTCCAGTTCCAGCTCCACGAATCATGGTTGCGGTTGCGTCCCCCGGCCCTAGCCGGCAGGGTAGGCAACCATACTCTAATTTGCACCGTATTTCATGCAGATTTTAGCCATCCCCCCTTTCTCGCAACCGGCCATGGCGGCCATGCCTAACGGGAAAGCGCTTGACAAATACCGCCCGATCATCCAATCTAAAAGCTAACCCTGCGAGTTGCTTGCGGAATCAACGACGAAATCACGATTGGGACCACCATGAAAGCGGAATTTATCAACCCCTTCCTGCACGCCACCAAGAATGTCCTCGAAACCATGGCCCAAACCAAGGTGACGCCGCAGAAGCCACATCTCAAGGAAGATAACACCTCCTATGGCGAGGTGACCGGCATCATCGGCATGACCTCCGATACCATCACCGGTTGCATGATCGTGAGTTTCTCTGAAAAATGCATCCTGAAAATCGTCGGCAACATGCTCATGGAAGAGCCCCGCGCCAAGGTCGACGACGAGGTGGTAGACGCCGTCGGCGAGATCACCAACATGATCTGCGGCGGCGCCAAGGCAGAGCTCGCCAAGATCGACCACAAGTTCGACCTCGCCACCCCCACCATGGTGGTCGGCAAAGGGGTGGAGATATCCTACTACTCCACCGCGCCAACCATTGTCATTCCCTTCGACACCGCCGACGGCACCTTCGTGGTGGAAGCCAACCTAGGCGAGAAGAAATAGCCTTCCCACAGCCGACGACCTGTTCTGCCAGGAGAAGGCAACCCCACCAGTAGCAACAATGCGGCCAGGGGCCTCTTTTTCCTGGCCGAAGGAGTTTTCTTGTGAGAATCCTGGTCGTCGAAGACGATACAACCATTGCCTCATACATTGTCAGCGGCCTCAGGGAAGTCGGCTTTGCCGTCGATGCTGCCGAGGATGGCGAATCCGGCCTTGATTTGGCCCTGACCGAGCCGTATGATGCCGCAATCATCGACATCATGCTCCCCAAGCGTGATGGCCTCTCGCTTATCCGGGAGATCAGGAATAAAGGCATCGCCACTCCCGTCATCATTCTGAGCGCGAAGCGAACCGTCGAAGACCGGATCAGGGGGCTTGAAACAGGAAGCGACGACTATCTCATAAAGCCCTTTTCCTTTTCAGAACTTCTGGCGCGCGTGTATGCCCTGATTCGGAGAAACGCCCGCGTCACGGAACCCACCGAATTGAAGATCGACGACCTTTCCCTCAATCTTATCACCCGGGAAGTGCGCAAAGGCGAGAAGGAAGTGGAACTCCAGCCCAAGGAGTTTGCCTTACTTGAATACCTTATGCGGAACGCTGGCCGGCCTGTCTCGAAGACCATGATTCTGGAACATGTCTGGGATTACAACTTCGTCTCCCAGACCAATGTGGTGGATGTCATGATTTGGCGCCTCAGAAACAAGATCGACCGGGATGAAAAAAAGCTGATCCATACCATCCGTGGCGTAGGCTATGTACTTAAAACAGCTTAGGGACAAGAAGCTTACCAAAACCATCGGATTCAAGCTGACTCTCTGGTATGCCCTTGTCACCATCTTCATTTCCATTCTGCTTTTTACCGTTGCCTATTTCCAGGTTTCCAACGAGATCGATGCCGAAAACCGCTACATGATCAAGGATGAGCTCAATGAATACATTATGGCCTATCAGCTCGACGGTTGGGAGGGCCTTTTAAACAAGTTCGAACTCGAACACGCGAAAAAAGATCCATCGACCTATTTCGTCCGCATTGTTGACAGCCACACCCACACGACACTCCTAAATATTCCAGGCGCCTACAAGGAGCTTAATGTCAAAAAACTGGAACGGGAATACCTTCCGCCGACCCAAGAGGGATGGACTTACCTTCCCGTGCCGACTGACCCGGAAGACCTACTCGATATCGCGTGGCGTCGACTCCCCAACGGCATCCTTCTCCAGGTGGGGAGAAATTCAGATATTGGCGACAAACTCCTTGCCCAGTCCCGCATTATTTTCAGCGGTATCATCATCTCGACAATCATATTGGGCTTCCTTGGCGGCGGCCTGTTGGCCTTTCGCGCCCTGCGGCCGATAAAAGATTTGATCAACACCGTGACCACCATAAAAAACGGCAGGCTGGATGCCCGGGTGCCGACCAGCGCGACCGGCGATGAATTGGATCATCTCGTCATGTTGTTCAATGATATGCTCAACGAAATAGACCTCCTGGTCAAGGGACTCCGGGACACCCTCGACAACGTCGCCCACGATCTCCGAACTCCCATCACCAGAATCAAGGTCATTACGGAGCGAGCCCTGAGCTCTGGGGTCGATAGCGAGAAATTAAAAGAGGTAGTCATAGAATGCGCTGAGGAAGCGGATCGAATTTCCCTTCTGCTCACCACCCTGATGGATATTTCCGAGGCGGAAACCGGCACAATGCAACTGCATTTTGCGTGGGTGGATGTCAGAAAACTGATTGACAACGCCATTGAACTCTATCGGTATCTGGCCGCCGACAAAGGGGTGACCATCTCCGTTGAAGGACCGGCTCAAGTGCTGGCTCATGTCGATCAGACACGGTTCCAGCAAGTGCTGGCCAATCTGCTCGACAATGCCGTGAAATACACCGAAAGCGGCGGACGCATCACGGCCGCTCTCACCCAAGAGAAAACGGGCGTCACCGTCTCCATCCGCGACAGCGGGATCGGCATCCCGCCAGCAGATATCCCCAAAATTTTCGATCGGCTTTATCGAAGCGACAAAAGCCGCCATAAAAAGGGGTTGGGCCTCGGCTTGAGCTTGGTGAAAGCCATCATCAGCGCCCATCACGGACACATCAAGGTGGAAAGCCAACTTGGGAAAGGATCAAACTTTATTTTCTTTCTCCCCGATCGGCCGGTATAGGGCAAGAAGCGACCATCGCAGACGAGAGCCGGCACGCCACGAGGGACGACAATCTTTCCCGGCCGCCACCCAAGGATTTTCCAACAAAAAAAGCCGCACCCAATGGGTGCGGCTTTCACGTTGCCTTGTTATCCAACAGAACTCACTTGGGCTTGCGACGCTCCGCCACCTTCAAGCGACTCAAGGCGCGCTGCATGGCTGCTTCGGCCCGGGTGCGATCAATCTTCTCGCGCTGACTCGCCACCTCGGCCAGCCGTTTCTCTGCCCGTTCCTTGGCGCGCAGGGCGCGGTCGACATCAATCTCCGTACCGCGCTCAGCCGATTCCACCAAGAAGGTCACCTTGTTGTTGGAGACCTCGCAGAACCCGCCACTGACCATCAGGTCTTCCACCTGCTGGTCCTTCTTGTAGGAGAGGACACCGATCTTGATGGTGCTCAAAAACGGGGCATGGTTGGCCAGGATACCGAATTCACCGGCATAGCCTGGCGCGGTGACGAGATCAACGCTCTCGCTCACCACCGCCCCCTTGGGGGTTACGACTTCAAGTTGCAGTTTTTCAGCCATTCTTCAACCTCGCATGCACGCCCGCGTGTGGAGCGCGTCTGTGCTCAGGGAGCTTACGCAGCAGCCTTCTCGCGGTTTGCCTTCTCAACCGCCTCTTCGATGGTGCCGACCATGTAGAAGGCGCTCTCCGACAGCTCGTCATGCTTGCCGTCCAAGATCTCCTTGAAGCCGCGTACGGTGTCCGCCACCTTCACATACTTGCCGGCCATGCCGGTAAAGGTCTCGGCCACGCTGAACGGCTGGGAAAGGAAGCGCTGGACCTTACGGGCGCGGGATACGGTAACCTTGTCCTCCTCGGAGAGCTCATCCATACCGAGGATGGCGATGATGTCCTGCAGGTCCTTGTACTTCTGCAGGGTAGTCTGTACGCCGCGGGCTACCAGGTAGTGCTCCTCACCAAGGACGTTGGGGTCCAGGATGCGGGAGGTAGAGTCCAGCGGGTCAACCGCGGGGTAGATGCCAAGCTCCGCGATCTGCCGGGAGAGAACAACGGTACCGTCGAGATGGGCAAAGGTGGTGGCCGGCGCCGGGTCGGTCAAGTCGTCCGCCGGTACGTAAACGCACTGGACGGCGGTGATCGAACCCTTGGTGGTGGAGGTGATGCGCTCCTGGAGGGCGCCGAGGTCGGTGGCCAGGGTCGGCTGATAACCAACCGCCGAGGGAATACGACCGAGCAGTGCGGATACCTCGGCACCTGCCTGGGTGAAGCGGAAGATGTTGTCCACGAAGAAGAGCACGTCCTGGCCCTCCTCGTCGCGGAAGTACTCAGCCGCGGAGAGACCGGTCAGGGCCACGCGGGACCGGGCACCGGGCGGCTCGGTCATCTGGCCATACACCAGCGCCGCCTTGGGCAGAACGCCGGATTCCTTCATTTCGCGGTAGAGGTCGTTGCCTTCACGGGTCCGCTCGCCCACGCCGCAGAAGACCGAGATACCACCGTGGTGCATGGCGATGTTGTTGACCATCTCCATCATGATAACGGTCTTGCCGCAACCGGCGCCGCCGAAGAGGCCCATCTTGCCACCGCGGGGGAAGGGCACCAGGAGGTCGATAACCTTGATGCCGGTCTCGAGCACGTGCACCTCGGTGGACTGCTCGGTGAAGGCCGGGGCCGGCTTGTGAATCGGGCGCATCTTGTCGGATGAGAGGGCGCCGAGGCCGTCCACCGGGCGACCGACCACGTTCATGATGCGGCCCAGCGCCGGCTTGCCGCAGGGGATCTCGATCGGCTTGCCAGTGTCCTTGCAGAGCTGGCCGCGCACCAGGCCGTCGGTCTGATCCATGGAGACGCAGCGAACCACGTTGTCGCCCAGGTGTTGGGCAACCTCGATAACCAGGTTGTCCTCCTGGTCGTTGATGCCCTTGTTGGATACCAAGAGCGCGTTCATGATCGCCGGCAGTTGGGCCGGATCGAACTCCACGTCAACAACCGGTCCGATGACCTGGATAATCTTTCCTGTGTTCATTGTACAAGCCTCCTCAGCTGTGTTGATCTCGTATGTCAGCCGCGGGCGCGGCCGAAAGTTCCCTTAGCCCTTCAACGCCTCGGCGCCGCCGACGATATCCATCAGTTCGCCGGTGATGCCCGCCTGCCGCGCCTTGTTGTAGACCAGAGTCAGGCTGTTGATGATATCCTTGCAGGCGCTGGTGGCATTGTCCATGGCGCTCATCCGCGCCGCATGCTCGCTGGCGCTTACCTCGAGCATGGCATGGTAGACCATGACGTTCAAGTAGAGCGGCAGCATGACATCCATGATCTCGGTGGTGCTCGGTTCGTAGATGTAGTCGGCGCTCGCAGCCGCGGCCCCGCCTTCCACCGATTTCACCGGCAGGAACTGCTGCTGGGCCGGCCTCTGCACCGCCACGCTCTGGAAGCGGCCGTACATGATGTGCACCTCGTCGGCGCCGCCAGAGAGGAAGTTCCCTGCCACGTCCTGGGCAATGGCCCGGGCGTTGAACATCTGAAAGTTGCCCATGATATCGGTGTAGATGGCGCGCACCTTGCCGCTGCGCTTGAAGTAGCCTGCCGCCTTCTTGCCGACGCAGACCAGGCTCACCTTCTTGCCCTCACCTTCGAGTTGGCGCATCAGGCGCTCGGTCTGCTTCAGAATGTTGGAGTTGAAGCTGCCGCAGAGGCCGCGGTCGGAGGTGACCACCAGCAACTCGACACTCTTCACCTCGCGCACCTCCATCAGCGGAAACTGGGCCGCGTCCATGCCGGTGGAGAGGTTCCCCATGGCGGCATTGTACTTCTCGGCGTAGGGCCGGAAGCGCTCCATCTTCATCTGGGCGCCGCGCAGTTTCGCCGCGGCGACCATGTTCATCGCCTTGGTGATCTGCGAGGTCTTCTTGACACCCGAGATTTTTACTTTGACATCTTTCAGGCTCGCCATAAGACCCCCTTGTTATTTCAGGCCCTTGGCTGCCTTGAAGGATTCGCCGAATGTCTCCAACGCCTTGCGCATCTTCGCCTCGAGTTCGGCGTCGATGGCCTGCTTGGACTTCAGGTCCGCGTAGATGGAGGCATCGTTCTTCTCGATGTAGGCATAGAGCTGCTGCTCGTACTCGCCGAGGGTGTTGACCGGCAGCTTGTCGAGGTAGCCGCGGGTACCGGCAAAGAGGATGCAGATCTGCTTCTCCATGGGCAGCGGCTGATACTGCGGCTGCTTCAGGATCTCGACCAAACGCTCGCCGCGGGTCAGCTGCGCCTGGGTGGCGGCGTCGAGGTCGGAACCGAAGCCGGCGAAGGCCGCCAGTTCGCGGTACTGGGCGAGGTCGAGGCGGAGGGTACCGGCCACCTGCTTCATGGCCTTGACCTGGGCGGCACCACCAACGCGGGAGACCGAGAGGCCGACGTTGATCGCCGGACGAACGCCGGCGAAAAAGAGGTTCGGCTCGAGGTAGACCTGACCGTCGGTGATGGAGATAACGTTGGTCGGAATAAAGGCGGAAACGTCACCGGCCTGGGTCTCGATGATCGGCAGCGCGGTAAGCGAGCCGGCGCCCAGCTCGTCGCTCACCTTGGCGGAGCGCTCGAGCAAGCGAGAGTGGTTGAAGAAGATGTCGCCGGGGAAGGCCTCGCGTCCTGGCGGACGGCGGAGCAGCAGGGAGAGTTCGCGGTAGGCGACGGCCTGCTTGGAGAGATCGTCGTAAATGATCAGGGCGTGCTTGCCGTTGTCGCGGAAGTACTCGCCCATGGCGCAGCCGGCGAAGGCGGCGACGTACTGCATCGGCGCCGGGTCGGAGGCGCAGGCGGCAACCACGGTGGTGTACTCCATGGCGCCGTGCTTGCGCAACGCCTCAACCACCAGGGCGACGGTGGATTTCTTCTGACCGATGGCCACGTAGATGCAGTGGACGTCGGTGTGCTTCTGGGCGATGATCGCGTCGATGCACAGCGCGGTCTTGCCGATCTGGCGGTCGCCGATGACCAACTCGCGCTGGCCGCGGCCTACCGGGGTCATGGCGTCAACCGCCTTGGCGCCGGTGTAGCAGGGCTCATGGACCGACTTCCGGGCGATAACACCGGGGGCAAGGACCTCGATCTTGGAGAACTGCTTGGCGTTGATCGGGCCCTGGCCGTCGATGGGCTGGCCCACGCCATCCACAACGCGGCCGAGCATCTCGGGGCCTACCGGCACCTCGGCGATGCGGCCGGTCCGTTTGACGGTATCGCCTTCCTTGATGTTCCGCACGTTGCCGAGGACGGCGCAACCGACGTTGTCCTCTTCGAGGTTCAGCGCGATACCGAGGATGCCACCGGGGAACTCGAGGAGCTCCATGGCCATGCAGTTCTGGACGCCGTGCACACGGGCGATACCGTCACCGACCGAGATAACCGTGCCGGTTTCACTCAGATCAACCTTGGTCTCGTAGTCCTTGATCTGTCCCTTGATAATTTGGCTGATTTCTTCGGCTTTGATCTGCATCGTTAGTTACTCCCCTTGATGGATTCTTGTAAACCCGCAAGCTGCGATTTGATGCTGCCGTCGAGCACCAAATCGCCCACTTTGGCCACCATGCCGCCGATGATCGACGGATCGATCGCCGTCGTGAGCACGACCTGCTTGCCGGTAATTTTCTCTAAGGTAGCCTTTACCTTGGCGTTGAGATCGGCAGAAAGCTCCGTGGCCGACACCACCGTTCCCCGCACCAGATTTTTCTCCGCATCCACCAGGGCCTGGTATTCCTCGGCCAGCTCCGGCAGAATTTCGGCCCGCTTCTTCTGGACCAGCAGTTTAAAAAAGTTGGTCATGACCTGCGCCGGATTCATGCTTTTGACCAGGTGCTCCATAACCTTCTCGCGCACCTCCAGCGGATAGACCGGATTGGTCAGGGCGTCCTGCACCTCGGGCATGGCGCCGTAGAGTTCGGCCATGCTGTTCAGGGCCTGGCCATACTGCTCCAGAGCATTATCTTCCTTGCCAACGGCGAAGAGCGCCTTGGCATACCGTTTCGCCAACACCGTGCTTTTCACTGGACCCCTCCCACCTTATCGAGGTAGCTTGCGATCATGGTCTGCTGATCTGCCGGCTGCAGGTTCTTCTTGATGAGTTCCTCGGCCACCAGCACCGCCTGCTCGGCAATTTCGGCCTTGAGACGGGTCTTGGCCACCGCCAGTTCATGCGCTACGGCCATCTCGGCCTGGCGCTTCATATCGTTGGCAGACCGCTCGGCCTCGGCAAGGATCTTCTGCTTTTCCTCCTCGCCCTGCTTGAGCGCCTCGGCGAGGATCGCCTTGGCCTCGGACTCAAGACCGGCCAACTTGGCCTCGCATTCCTTGTAGACCCGCTCGGCCTCAGCCCGCTTGGCCTCAAGCTCTTCGAGCTGGGCGCGAATGGCCTCGCGCCGGCTGTTCAGGGCGTTGACCAACGGCTTCTTGGCGGCCAGCACCAGGATGATCACCAAGCCGATGAAGTTCAACACCCGATAGAGCAGATCCCACAACTTGGCGGGGGGAATAGCACCACCACCATGGCCCTCGCCGCCGGAGGCGTACACGGCGGCCGCCGTTGCCAGCAGACCAACCGCCGCCAATGCGGCCGCGCCCAACTTCCCTTTTCGCTGCATCATGTTACAGAGCCCTCCCCAAAACTTTACTCGCCATTTCGGTGGCGAAGGTATCGATCTGTCCCTTCAGTGTGGCCTGCGCTGCGGCAAACTGCTGCTGAATCTGCTGCAACTGCTCGCCTTTGGCCGCCTCGACATCCTTGCGCAGGGCCGCCAGCTTGGTGCCGGTCTCGCTCTGGGCGGCGCCGCGGGCCGCATCGAACTCGGCCTTGGCCTTGCCGCGGGCGTCGCGGATCTTCTGGTCAAACTCGTCCAGGCGCAGCTTGGCGTTCTTGTTGAAATTGGCGATATCGGCATCAAGCCCGCCGATCTTCTTCTGGCGCTCGATGAGGATAGTCCGGATCGGACGGTAGAGGACCGCATTGAGGATGACGATCAAGAGCAGCATGTTGATGATCTGGATCGGCATGGTCAGGTCTATGGTAATCATAGTCTCGTCCCTGTAAGTGCGTAGTTCGTTTTGTTGCGTTGTCAGCCGGGAAATGAATGATCGTTCATAAACAAAAAGGCGTTCTAATCGATAATCCAGGGCCTGTCAATATTTTTTCTGTTCGACAAATTGCCTGTTTTTTCAAGGGATAAGCGACGAATTGACGACTGATTCCCAAGAATTTAATCAAAAACTTTAAGGCTACAGCTTCTCAATAATCCCCGGCACCGCAGCGAGTGCTGCAGCGAGTTTGCCGGTTTCGGTGCCGCCGGCCTGGGCCATATCCGGCCGCCCGCCGCCGCTGCCGCCCACCAGAGCGGCCACCGCCTTGACGAGGTTGCCGGCATGATACCTCTTGGTGAGATCCTTGCTGACAATGGCCAAAAGACTCACCTTGCCTTCGAAGACCCCGCCCAGCACAGCAATGCCGCTACCGAGCTTGTCCCGCACCCGATCGCCCACCTCGCGCATGGTCTTGGCCGAATCGATGGGGATCTCCAACGCCACCACCCGCACCTCGTTGACCAGCACCGCCTTGGCGATGACGCTGTCGAGGTCGGCGGTGGCGGATTTGGCGGTGAGTTGGCCCACCTGGCGCTCCAGCTCCTTGACGCGCCCCATGAGCTTCTCAAGGCGGACTGGCAATTCTTCCGGTACGGTTTTGAGCTGACCAGCCAGGTCGGCCAGCTGCGCTTCCAGCCGCTGGAAGCGGGCAAAGGCGGCAGACCCGGTCACCGCCTCGATCCGCCGAACCCCGGCGGCGATGCCCGTTTCGGTGAGGATTTTGAAGAGACCGATCTCGCCGGTGGCCCCGACATGGGTACCGCCGCAGAGTTCCTTGCTGAAGTCGCCCACCGTCACCACCCGCACGGTATCGGCGTACTTCTCGCCGAAGAGGGCGGTGGCCCCCCCCTTGATCGCCTCGTCACGGCTTAAGACCGCGGTATGGAGCGCGGTGTTGACGCGGATCTCGTCGTTGACGATCCCCTCCACCTTGCGGAGCTGCTCAGGCGTCAACGGCGAGAAATGGGTGAAGTCGAAACGGAGCCGCTCCGGCTCGACCAGCGAGCCCGACTGCTTGACATGGTCGCCCAGCACTTGGCGCAACGCCGCCTGCAGCAGGTGGGTGGCGGTATGGTTGCCCGCGATCTGCTGGCGGCGGCCTTCGGCCACTTTGAGCTCCACACTCTCCCCCGTGGTCAGCTGCCCCGCCACCACCTCGGCCTGATGGATGGCAAGCCCCTCGGCAATGGTGATAGTGTTCACCACCCGGGCGCGGCCCTGGGGGCCGACGATCTCGCCCTGGTCGCCGGCCTGGCCGCCGGCCTCGGCATAAAAAGGCGTTTCGGGGCAGATCACCGCCAACCGGCTGCCCACCGAGCCCTGGCCCAGCACCTCGCCGTTCTCACCGACCAGGGCGGCGATGCTGGAGTGGTGGCGCCGGGTTTCGTAACCGACAAAGCGGGAGCGCATACCCTGCTCGACGAGAGCCCGGAAACCGGCGCCCATCTCGGCCAGGCTGGTCGCTTTCCACGACTTCTTCGACTGCTCGCGCTGCACCGCCATGGCGGCATTGAAGCCCGCCTCGTCGGCAATGAGCCCTTCCTCCACGGCGACGTCCTTGGCAATGTCCACCGGGAAACCATAGGTATCGTAGAGCTTGAAGATGAATTGCCCGTCAATCACCGTGGCCTTGGCCGCCTTGAGCCGCTTGATCTCCTCCCCCAGCATGGCCAGGCCATTATCGAGGGTCTCGAAGAAGCGCTCCTCCTCGTGGCGCACCACCTTGGCGAGCAGGTCGCGGCTTTCGGCCAGATGGGGATAGGCCGCCACCATCGCCTCTACCACCGCGGCGGTGACCTCACCGAGGAAAGGCTTGGTCAGACCCAGGGTGCGGCCGAAGCGGATGGCGCGGCGCATGATGCGCCGCAGCACGTAGCCACGGCCCTCGTTGGAGGGCAGCACGCCGTCCGCCACCAGGAAGGTGGTGGCGCGGCTGTGGTCGGCGATCACCCTGAGCGCAGTGTCGGTGGCGTGGGTGGCACCGTAGGTCACCCCGGCCACTTGGCAGATGGCGCTGATGATCGGGGCAAAGAGGTCGGAGTCGTAGTTGTTGAACTTGCCCTGGGCCACGGCGGCGATGCGCTCCAGCCCCATGCCGGTGTCGATGCTGGGCTTGGGCAGCGGGGTGAGGGTGCCGGATTCGTCGCGGTAGAACTGCATGAAGACCAGGTTCCAAATTTCGAGGAAGCGGTCGCAGTCGCACTCCACCCCGCAGTCGGGCCTGCCGCAGCCCACCTCCGGACCCTGGTCGATGTGGATCTCGGAGCAGGGGCCGCAGGGACCGGTATCGCCCATGGCCCAGAAGTTGTCCTTCTCGCCCATCCGCAGGATCCGCCCCTTGGGCAGATCCTCGATCTTCTCCCATAGCCCGAAGGCCTCGTCGTCGTCCTCGAAGACCGAAACCCAGAGGCGGGAAGGGTCAAGGCCGATCTCCTTGGTCACGAACTCCCAGGCGTAGCGGATGGCGTCTTCCTTGAAGTAGTCGCCGAAGGAGAAGTTGCCGAGCATCTCGAAGAAGGTGTGGTGGCGGGCGGTGTAGCCGACGTTGTCGAGGTCGTTGTGCTTGCCGCCGGCGCGCACGCAGCGCTGGCAGGTGGTGGCCCGCACGTAGTCGCGCTTCTCCTCGCCCATGAAGACCCGTTTGAACTGGACCATGCCGGCGTTGGTGAAGAGGAGGGTCGGGTCGTCGTGGGGCACCAGCGGCGAGCTTTCGACCACGGTATGGCCCTTCTCTTTGAAGAATTGCAGAAAACGTCCGCGGATGTCGTTGCCTTTCATTGCTCCACCTTACTGCCGATTTGACTTTTCCCCTCCTTCTTTTGCTCGTCCAAAAGAAGGAGGTAAGAAAAGGACGCCCCGACTGTCCCGGTCCTGACGGACTTCCCGCAGGTACTCGCCGCTGCCGGGAACGCTGTGAACTCGCCCTCCCTGGCTCAGACAGCACAGCGTT
Source organism: Deltaproteobacteria bacterium (assembly GCA_021802645.1). GTDB lineage: Bacteria > Desulfobacterota > Desulfobulbia > Desulfobulbales > Desulfurivibrionaceae > JAJZRJ01. The sequence goes on from JAJZRO010000001.1 coordinate 336,643, forward strand.
CTTTCTCCGCCAGCGGCTTGCGCCCTGCGGCGGGACAGGACGGGATTCAAAACCCGTTTCACGCAGCCGAGCACCGCAGAAGACGCCGAAAATGGAGTTTGAACTGTTTGAGGCAAAGCCGAGTTTTCAAACTCCCGGCGTCTGCGAGGAGCGCAGGGTATTCGCCGCAGGCGGACCAGTGATCGGGTGCCCTTTCTTTTGCGTTCCTTTTCTTTGGGCACGCAAAGAAAAGGGACATAAAAATGCGAACCATTGCCCATAAAAAAAGCGGGATGCCTTCGCATCCCGCCCTTTCATACAACCCTGTGCGCCTTTTTGCAACGCCTTTAGCTGATGCCGGGGCCGGCCATCATGCCTTGGCCTTTTTCTCCTCCTTGGCCGGGGCCGTCGTTGCCTCGACCGCGACGCCGCCAGGCACCGGCAGACCAAAGCCGAGGCGCACCTTGCGGTCGATCTCCGTTGCCACCTCCGGATGCTCTTTGAGGAAGACCCGGGCGTTCTCGCGGCCCTGGCCGATGCGCTCGCCGCCGTAGGAGAACCAGGCGCCACTCTTGTCGATGATGTTCTGGTTCACCGCCAGATCAAGCATGTCGCCCTCGCGGGAGGCGCCCTCGCCGAAGATGATGTCGAACTCCGCAGTCTTGAAGGGCGGCGCCACCTTGTTCTTGACGATCTTCGCCTTGGTGCGGTTGCCGATCACCTCGTCGCCGTCCTTGATGGCGGTCATCTTGCGGATGTCGATGCGCATGGAGCTGTAGAATTTCAGCGCGTTGCCGCCGGTGGTGGTCTCGGGGTTGCCGAACATGACGCCGATCTTCATGCGGATCTGGTTGATGAAGATGATCGCCGTGTTGGTGCGCTTCAAGACACCGGCGAGCTTGCGCATGGTCTGGCTCATGAGCCGGGCCTGGAGGCCGACATGGGAGTCGCCGATGTTGCCGTCGATCTCCGCCTTGGGCACCAGGGCAGCCACCGAGTCCACCACAATCACATCCACCGCGCCACTGCGGATCAGGATCTCGGCAATTTCCAAGGCCTGCTCGCCGTAATCGGGCTGGGAAACCAAGAGATCATCGACATTAACTCCAAGTCGCTCAGCATAGGTGACATCAAGGGCATGCTCGGCGTCGATGAAGGCGGCAGCCCCGCCCTGGCGCTGCGCCTCGGCGATGATCTGCAGGGCGAGCGTGGTCTTGCCCGAGGATTCCGGGCCGTATACCTCGGTAATCCGACCGCGGGGGATGCCGCCGATGCCGGTGGCGATGTCGAGGCTCAGGCAGCCGGTGGAGATGGCAGGCACCGCCTCGCGCTCGTCGGTGCCGAGCCGCATGATGGAGCCCTTGCCGAACTGCTTGTGGATCTGGAAGATGGCGGTCTCCAGGGTCTTGCTCTTACTCTCCGCAATGGTCATGGAATCTCCTCTGACAAAGGAATTGGGTTAACGCGGTTCCCTTCTTTTACACCGCCGGTCACTCGGAAGCAAGCAAAGAGCGGCGCAGCAGGTCCAGGGCGATCTGGCTGGCATGTTCCTGAATCTGCCAGCGGTCACCGCCAAGATGCACCAGGTGGTCGTCGGCCCTCCCCGCTCTGGCCAAGGCCAGGTAGACGGTGCCCACCGGCTTTTCCTCGCTGCCGCCGCCAGGACCCGCAATGCCGGTGATGGCAACCCCGAGGTCGGCGCCGGTCACCCGCCGGATGCCCTCGGCCATGGCCAGGGCGGTCTCGCTGCTCACCGCCCCGTGCTGGGCCAGGACTTCGGCCGACACCCCGAGCAGCCGCTCCTTGAGCGCATTGCTGTACGCCACCACCCCGCCCAGAAAGTAGGCGGAGCTGCCCGCCACCCGGGTCACCTTGTGGGCCAAGAGGCCGCCGGAACAGGATTCCGCCACCGCCAGCGTCTTGCCCTGCCAGCTAAGCAGCCGGCCCACCACCCCTTCGAGGGAATCGGTGCCGCAGCCATAGATGGCGCGCCCCAAGATGTCGGTAATCGCCGTATCGATCTCGTAAAAACGCTGGGCGATGGTCGCCTCGCCGTTGCCCGCCACGGTCAGGCTCACATGCACCTCGGGGAAAACCGGATAATAACCGATCCGCACGCCGTGGGCCGGGTTCTCCAGGTGCTCCAGCTTGTTGTTGATCTCCGCTTCGGCGAGCCCCACCACCTTGTAGACCTTCTGCCGCACCCGCCGCCCCTCCTCGCCCTCCCAGACCGCCAGCCGGGAGAGCACCGTCTCCACCAGCAGCTCCTTCATCTCATGCGGCACGCCGGGCAGGAAAAAAATCGGCTTGCCGTCCTGAACCAGGAAATAGCCGGCGGTTTTGGCCTCGGTGTGCAGGGCATGGGCGCCGGCCGGCAGCCAGGCAAGTTTCTCCAGCGCGCTCTGCACCTCCGGCGGATTGTTGGTGCCATAGACGGCGATCTTCTTGAAAATCTCGGGATAAAAGGTGGCGGGTCGAGCCAGGGCCTCGGAGACGGCCAGGTTGGTGAGATCGTCGGTGGTGGGGCCGAGGCCGCCGGTGACAATGAGAAAATCGGCGCGGCCCAATGCCTGCCGGATGGTTTGGCCGATGAGTTCCACCTCGTCGCCGATGGTGGTCATGGCGATCACCTCGTGGCCGGCGGCAAAGAGCTGGCTCGCCGCAAAAAAGCTGGTGGTATTGAGAATCCGGCCGGTGGTCAGTTCGTCGCCGATGGCTATGATCTCGCCGCGCATGCGCTCTCCTGATTCACGGTGCTTCCATCAAGGTGGCAGCCACGCCGGCCTCGGTCAGGCGGTCGAGCCGCACCGACACCACGGAGTTGGCCAGCGTCGCCGGCCCGGCAAAGGTCACCGGCACATAGTGTTCGGTAAAGCCACGCAGGATTTTGCCGCCCTTGCCGGGCTCGGCCAGCACCCCGCAGACCTCGCCCAGGTGGCTGCCGTAAAAGGCCTGCCGCTTCTCCTGGTCCAGGGCCCGCAACAGCGCCACCCGTTCATCCTTCACCGGGCGGGGAATCTGGCCGGACATCTTCGCGGCGATGGTGCCCGGCCGCCGCGAATAGGGGAAGACATGGAGGTAGCTCACCGGCAACCCGGCGAGCAATTCGTAGGTGTTGCGGAAGGCGGCCTCGTCCTCGCCGGGAAAACCGACCAGGACATCCACCCCGATGGCGAGCCCGGGCAGGGAGGCGGCGCAGGCCTGGATGATCTCGGCAAACTGCGCTCGCGTGTAGCGTCGGTGCATGGCCGCCAGGATTCGGTCGTCGCCGCTCTGGAGCGGGATATGCAGGTGGGGCATCAGCTCAGGCGCCTCGGCCATCCGGGCCAAGAGCGCGGGGGTGATCTCGGTCGGCTCCAGCGAACTGAGGCGGTAACGCACCGGGTGGCGCTGGGCCAGCAGCAGATCGACCAGGGTCAAAAGACTCATCGTCGGCGAGAGGTCGAGACCGTAGTGGCCAAGGTGGATACCGGTCAACACCATCTCGCGGAAGCCCTGTTCCACAAAAAGCTGCGCCTGGGCAAGCACCGCCCCCGGCGGCACGCTGCGGCTGCGGCCCCGGGCATAGGGCACGATGCAGTAGGTGCAGAACTGATTACAGCCGTCCTGCACCTTGAGATAGCTGCGGGTCCGGCCGGCAAAGCCGGTGACGGTAAGCGGGCACACCTCGCGGGCTCCGGCGAGATCACCCAGATACATCTCGAGGTCGCAGTGGCTGTCGGCCAAGGCAACCTCCACCAGCCGGTGCTTGTAGGCATTGCCCACCAGGCAGAGGGGCTGTTCGACCAGCTCAAGAATCTCCTCGGAGGCCACCTGGGCGTAGCAGCCGGTGACGATGAGCCGCGCCTTGGGATTGGTCTTGAGGGCGCGCCGAATCAGCTGGCGCGACTGGGCACCGGCCTTGGCGGTGACGGCGCAGGTGTTGATGACATACAAATCGGCGGGTTGGGCAAAGGGCACGATGGTGAGCCCCTGCGCCGCAAAATCGGAGAGAAAGGCGGCGGACTCGAACTGATTTACCTTACAGCCTAAAGTGGTGACCGCCACCCGGCCGACCCATGGGCTTGCACTCTTCATGGTTTTGGACATACCGGGTTTGGCCGCACTTTGCAATGGAAAGCGACAACCGGGCGCCGACGCAGAGGCCGGGCGGAAAAAGGCGAAACTATTTCGTGATGATCACCTCGGTGCCGACCTTGATCACCCGGAAGAGTTCGTCGATGTCCTTGTTGCGCAGGGCCACGCAGCCATAGGTCCACTGCCAGAACTCGCCATCGCCGTGGATGAAGATGTCGCCACCCAAGGCAGTATTCGCGGGGGGAATCCGCCCCTGGGTAATGCTGCGGACGATGGTGTCGTACTGCCGCCCGTCGATCAAGCCTTCGCGCAGTCCCCGCTCGGCATGCTCGATGTTGGGATAGCTCAGCGCCAGCGACAGATGATACTTGCTATGCGGGTTCTTCTGGCAGATGTAGAATTTCCCCTCCGGCGTGCAGGCATCGCCGCGGCGGACCTTGTCGTCCTTCGGATTCTGGCCGATGAGGACCGGATAGGCCCGCCAGAGTTTATCGCCCTCGAAAAGGTAGAGGGTCTTTTTGCTCTTGTGGATTTCGATCAGCGGGTTGGCCAGGACGGCGGGCAAAGGCTGATCTTGGGCGGGGTTGCAGTACCTGGTATCCCCCTCGGGGGTGAAGGTATCCGGCAGGCAGGGCGCAGGAAGCTCGGCGAGCTTGGTCGAAGCGGTACAGCCGCTAAAAACCCAGCAACAGACCACAATCAGAGCAGCACTATACCAACGCACTCGTTGCATGGCGATCTCAGAATCGAAAGTCATTCATGAGGTCGGACCCAATCCTCCTTGGCACCATGGGCCGCCCCCAGCCAGCAGCCGGGTGTTCTTGCGGCACATCGACTGGTCCCTTATACCACATTTTGGCGAAAAGCGCCCACCGCTTTTATTCGTGAATCCATACCGCGGTGCCAAGGGTTCTCTTGGCGACCACGCCCTTGCCGTGCCGACGGGGGGGGGAAGGGGTCGTCTGGCTGGCGGTGGTCCAGCCGTAAAGCCACAAGGCATCCCGCGGCGAGAGATTCACGCAGCCGTGCGAGGTGGGCAACCCGAAAATATCGTGCCAGTAGGAGGCATGCAGCGCGTAACCCTGGTAGAAGAACATTTGCCAGAGCACGTCCTCCAAAAAATAAAGGTCATCGCCGGGCTCGCCGCCGCTCATCTTCTTCTCTTCCACCTTGTAATAGATGCGGTAGACTCCCTGCACCGTGGGGAAACGCGAGATGCCGGTGGAGACCAGGGTGGAAAAGACCATCCGATTGCCCTCATAGGCGGCCAGGGTCTGCTCGTTGAGACTCACGTCGATCCAGCGTTCCGTCGCCCCAACCCCCTCCGGCCGCAGGCGAGGAATCACCAGACCAAGACGACGATAGGGCAGCCAGCCACCGCAACCGATGTTGCACCACTTCTCGCCATTCACCTCCTCTATTTCATGGATGTAAACCAGGGAGCGTTCCGGCAGGGTCAGCGCGTCCAGCTCCGGCAATTCACCCGGCTTGCTGTAAACCTGGCTGTTGAAGAGGACCCAGGCAAAGACCTGATCCATGCCGGGCGGCACCAGAATGCCTTCATAGGTCGAAACCGTGAGCAGCTGCAAGGTCTCGGCCCGCACGTACTCACCCTTGTTGATCTGGTACCAACTGTGGCCATCGGCCTCTCTCGGTTCGGCACTCTCAAGGCTGAGGCCGATGTAGCCGGCCGGCAGGATACGCAGCGGCGGCTTGCCTTGGCCCTCATCGGTCGGAGTGGCATAGACCGGCACTGCCTGCTTGCCCTTGACCAGCGCATAGGGAATGTCCAGCAACGGACTGTCCACCGCCGGCTGACTCAGGCCGGTAAGCTGCGTCACGCAGAAATCCTCGCCACCCGCCAGCGCCGCGGGGACGGCGACGAGCGGAAAAAAGAACGCCACTGCCATGCAGACGATTGCGCCCCAGATATTGCCGCGCCCTTCTATCCTTCGCACCATTTCCTCCATCATCCGCCGTGACGCCCACCGCCGTCGGCATCCTGTTCCAAAACCGCCATTGCAATTTCGCCGCTCCCCACCACCGCCGCGCCATCATAAAATACGACAAACTGACCTGGGGTGATGGCGCGCTGGGGGGTGTCGAACACCACCCGCAGGCCACGGGCCACCGCCTCCACCTGCGCCGGCGCCGGCTGGTGGCGATAGCGGAGCTGCACCAGGTAACGGCCCGGCAGCTTTGGCGGCGCACCGGCCAGCCAATGCACGTCTTCGGTCAGCAGGACGACATGGTACAGCGCCATCTCCTTGCCGACAATCACCGCGTTGCGCGCGGCATCGAGCGCCACCACATAGTACGGCGTGACGTCCGGCACCCCCAGGCCGCGGCGCTGGCCGATGGTATAGCCGGGCAGGCCGTTGTGGGTGCCAAGGCATCGGCCATCCGCAGTGAGAATCGGCCCCGGTGCCGCCGTTTCTCCGCAATACCCGGCCACAAAAGCCGCCACCTCCTGCCCCTCCAAAAAACAGACATCCTGGCTTTCCTTGCCGTGCCGACCCGCGATGCCGCGCTGGGCCGCCAGGCGATACACCTCCTCCTTGGTGCGGTCGCCCAAGGGGAAGAGCAGCTGCCGCAATGCCGCCTGACCGAGGCGGCAAAGAAAATAGGATTGGTCCTTGCGCTGATCCACGCCCCGCAGAAGCCGGTAACCGCCAGCCGCCGCCTCCTCCAGCCGCGCATAATGGCCGGTGGCGAGGAGATCACCGTACCGCGGCACCACCTGCCTCAACAACTCGCCCGCCTTGATCCGGCGGTTGCAGACCACACACGGATTGGGGGTTCTGCCGGCCGCATAGGCGGCAACGAAATAATCGAGCACCTCCCGCCGGAAGACTTCGTGCAGATCAACCACCACCAGCGGGATGCCGAGATGGGCGGCCACCGCCCGCGCCTCTTCCTCGTGATGGCGCAGGTCCTGCTGGCCGAGGCGCATGTAGACCCCGGTAACCAAGGCCCCTGCCTCCATGAGCAGCGCGGCGGCCACCGCACTGTCCACTCCGCCGCTCATGGCGACAACGATTTTTTTGTTGTATAGTTGCGCAAGACGCGCCGCCATGCTGCCGTCCTTCCTGGTCGATTACCGGCCACCTGTCCGGCCGCGACAGGGCCGACTATACCATATTTCATCCGAAGAGACCGCCGAGAAATGAAACCCTTTCCGGAACTGCTGGCCCCGGCCGGCACCTTCGAAAAATTGCAGGCCGCCATCCGCTATGGCGCCGATGCCGTCTACCTCGGCGGTACCAAATACAGCCTCAGGGCGCATGCCGGCAACTTTTCCGACGAGGACCTCGCCGCCGCGATCCGCTATGCCCACGGCCACGGGGTCAAAGTCTATGTGACGGTCAATATCTTTGCCCACGCCGCCGATCTCGCCGCTCTTCCCGCCTATCTCCACACCCTGCGGGAGGCCGCGGCCGACGCCCTGATCGTCGCCGACCCCGGCGTACTGGCCATCGCCCGCCGGACCGTGCCGGAGCTGCCGATCCATCTCAGCACCCAGGCCAATGTCACCAACCGCGAAAGCGCCTGCTTCTGGGTGGCGCAAGGGGTCAAGCGGCTCAACCTCGCCCGCGAACTCTCGCTGGCCGAGATCCGCGCCATCCGGGCGGCCACCGCGGCGGAACTTGAACTCTTCACCCACGGAGCGCTCTGCATCTCCTACTCGGGTCGCTGTATGCTCAGCCTCTATCTCACCGGCCGCGACGCCAATCAGGGCGACTGCGCCCACCCCTGCCGCTACCAATACCGCCTCGAAGAGGAAAAACGGCCGGGCCAGTTCTTCCCGGTGGAGGAGGACGACCGTGGCAGCTATATCTTCAACGCCAAGGATCTCTGCCTGCTCAACCGGCTGCCCGACCTGATCGCGGCCGGCGCCGATTCGCTCAAGCTCGAAGGCCGCATGAAAAGCGTCTATTACGTGGGCGCCATCGTGCGGCTCTACCGCGCGGCGCTCGACTACTGGCAGGAACATGGCCTGCCGACCAGCGAGGTGCCGACCGCGCTGCCGCCGGCCTTCCAGGAAGAGCTGCACAAGATCGGCTCCCGCGGCTATACGGAAAACTTCCTCGACGAACCGCCAGGGCAGAACGACATGCTCTACGAGGGCGCCATGGTCCGGGCCGAATATGCGCCGGTGGGCATTGTCCGCGAGGCGGGGGAGGCGCCGCTCATCGAGACCCGCAACCCCATCACCATCGGCGAAACGGTGGAGTACCTCGGACCAGGTCTCGCCAACCTCGCCGGCCGCATCGTCGCCCTCACCGACCAGCCGGGCAACACCATGACCCGCGCCAATCCCAACCAGCTCGTCCGCCTTACTCTCGACCGGCCGGCGCAGGGGTGGCTGCCGCTGGGATTGATCCGCAAGCACACCACACCGGGGACATAACCATGCAATGCGACAAATGCCAGGCCCCCATTCCGCCGGGGGAGGAGGAAACCATCCATGGCCGCACGGTCTGCGAGGATTGTCTGATGGACATCCTCTCGCCCGCCCGGACCTGCGACCCGTGGGCGGTGCGCAGCGCCCAGCAGACCATGGACACCATGGCCGGCACCGTGCACCTCAATCCCAATCAGGAACGGATTCTCGCCCTCCTCGCCGAGAGCGGTGGCCTCGCCCTGGCCGAGCTGGCCGGACGCCTCGGCCTGAAGGTGCAGGATGTGGAACGGGAGATTGCGGCGCTTCGTCACATGGAAAAGGTGCGCGGCGCACTGAAGGACGGACACAAGATCATTCGCCTCTGGTGATGGGCGCCGCCATTGGCCGCGGCCGCAAAAAAGGTTGCAAAAGTCGCGTCCCCTCCGCATACTGGCACTGGCCAGCGACACGGCCCTGCCACGCCGTCGCCCTTGAAACAGGGGCCACCAGAAGCTACCGGATGCGACCACTATGGATTTCCTCGCCAACCACCGCCCCAAACCGGCACTCATCGACAGCGCCACCTTTAAGATTTTCTACAACGAGATGCCGATCGCGGTCCAGCTCTTCAATGCGGCCGGGGTGCTGTGCATGGCAAACCCTGCCTGGGAAGCGCTGTGGCAGGCCAGGGCGGAAGACGCTGTCGGCCGCTATAACGCCCTGGAGGATACCCAGGCAAAAGAGATCGGCTTCGCCGAGTTCTTTCAGCGCTGCCTCCATGGCGAATCGCTGGAGATCCCGGACTTTTTCTACGACCCGACCCGCTCCGGCTATCCCGGCCGCGGCCGCTGGCTGCACTCGACCATGCACAAGGTCCATGACGCCCTTTCCGGCGCACCGTATGTGGTGCTCTGCCACCTCGATGTCACCGAACGCAAGGAGGCGGAGCAGCAACTTGCCTCCCACGCCCGCCGGGTCGAGGAGGCCAACATCAGCATGAAAATGCTGCTCCGCCAAGTCACCATGGCCAAGGAGGAACTGGAACGCACCATCAGCGATAATCTCAAATCCCTCATCCTGCCGGCCCTGAACGAACTGGAGAGCAAACTGGCCGACCGTCCTGAGCGCGCCTATATCCAGGCGATCCGCGCCAATGTTGGCCGCCTCACCGCGGTCCTGCCCGCGCAGCTTGCCGCCCACTACCAGAACCTCACCCGCCGGGAGCAGCAGGTGGCCGAACTGATCCGCCAGGGCCATACCACCAAGGAGATCGCCGCCTTGCTCGGCGTTTCCCGCCGGACAGTGGAGTTTTATCGCGACGCCATCCGTCGCAAATTCGGGCTCAAGAGCCGGAAGGTCAACCTCCACTCCTTTCTCGCCATCCCCTCCCCGACCACCTAATATCTCTCGTATTTTTTCCGTATTCTTTTCGTATTGTATTCTCGGAAGAAATCCTTTTTCTTACCTTGAAGGCACAGGGTGCACGTTCTTTTGAGGTGTATAAACAGAAGGTTGGTTACCGCAAGGATCACATGCACAGCATTACCATCCTCCTGGTCAAGGAACCGGACCTCCTCCGCGACGGAATCACCGAGGCGCTTACCAAGGCCCGCTATCAGGTTCTCATCGCCGGCAGCAGCGACGAGGCCCTGCACTTACTCAAGGCACACCACATCGACCTCATCCTCGCCGACCTGCAACTGCCCCCTCCCGGCTGCCTCACTCTCCTCAGCGAGGCGCGAACGCTGGACCCCATGATCGGTTTTCTCTGTCTCAAGGGTTACGGTGACGACGACATGGTCCGCGAGGCGCTGCGCCGCGAGGCCGACGACTTCCTCCTGCCGCCCTACGACCGCCACGAACTCTATTTCCGGGTGACGGCCTGCCTCGAAAAGAAAGAGTTCCGTCGCACGACCAAGAGTGAGAAGATGCTGCCGGTCTGTTCCTCCTGCAAAAAGGCGCACCCCGGTACTCCCCACGACAGCTGGGTTCCCCTGGAAGAGTTCCTCGCCGATCAGGCCGGTATTACCCTCACCCACGGCCTCTGCCCCGATTGTTCGGAGAAAATGCACGCCAAAATCGATCAGTTCGGCAAACAGCGGCGCTAGCCGTGCCCTTGCGCCACCGCGACTCTTTTCCCTTGCCTTTGTTTTTTATTCCCTTTTTGCCACCCCGTGCGCTACGATGGAGCCAGAACCTGTCGCCGGAGGTGACCGATGCCGCCCCCCAACCTCGCAACACTCCCGCTGCCGCTGGAACGCGACCTTTTTCTGCGTTCCCTGATCCGGGAACTCGCCGGCACCCTGGAGGACGTCATCGGGGTTGACGAGGCCTCGGGTTACACCAGCCTGGTGGGACAACGCCTTGGCGACTGGATCAACACCCTCTACCGCGAGGCCTTGGGCGTGCCCACCCTTGATCGGGAGCAGGTGGCCGCGGTGCTGGTCGATCTCAAACAGCGCATCCAGGGCGATTTTTCCCTCATAAGTCTCGACGCGGATAAAATCGTGCTCGGTAACCGGACCTGCCCCTTTGCCGACAAGGTGATCGGACGCCCCTCCCTCTGCATGATGACCTCCAACGTCTTCGGCGTCATCGCCGCGGAAAACCTCGGTTATGCCAAGGTGGTGCTGGCCGAGACCATCGCGGCCGGCCAGCCCGCCTGCATGGTCACCGTCTACCTCCAGCCCTCTGCCGAGGCGGAGACGGAAGAAGGACGCGAATACTTCAAGGCCATCGCCTGATGCCCGTCGTCCACTTCCACCATTACACCGATCCCCAGCGCGATCCGCACTTCCTGGTGGCCACCAGCGGCGAATTGCTGGCCGCCAACCGGGCCGGCGAAAAACTGCTGGGGCTCCGCCGCGACCGTTCGCCCGGCACCCTGCTCCGCAACCATGTCGACACGCGGCCGGAGGAAGTGGCCGATTTCCTGCGCCTCTGTGCCCGCAGCCAGCAGCCGCTGCCCGGCGCGCTCGCGTTGCGCTGTGCCGATGGCGAGCTGTTCCGGGGCGTATGCCATGGGTACGGCATTGACGACCTCACCCACGGCGGCCGGCTGGTCGTGCTCCATTGCCAGAGCCGCGAGTCAGCCAGCAGCCGCTTTCTGGCCCTCAACGCCAACCTGGAAGAACTGCGCCGCGCCTACCACCAACTCAAAAACCAGGCCGCGCAGCTCAGCCGGGAGATCGCGGAACGCCGCCACGCCGAGAAGGCGCTCCAGAAAAGCAAGGACTTGCTGACCGCCATCATCGATGGCGCCACCGACAACATCTTTTTGAAAGACACCGCTGGCCGCTACCTGTTAGCGAACAACGCCATTGCTGCCCGTTTCGGCCAACCCAAGGAAGCGATCATCGGTCGCAACGACACCGCCTTCTTCACGCCCGAGGATGCCGCCCGGCTCATGGCCTGGGATCGCGAGATCATGACAGCCGGGACTACTGCCAACCAGGAAGTGATACTCACCGAGCAGGGCAGCAAACGCCACTGGTTGGTCACCAAAGGGGTGCTCCGCGACCACACCGGCCAAGTCGCCGGAGTCTGGGGCATTTCCCGTGACATCACGACGCTCCGCGAGCAGGAACAGGAACGACTCCAGTGGGAGAAGCGGCTCCAGCACATGCAGAAGCTGGAAAGCCTCGGGGTGCTGGCCGGCGGCATCGCCCACGATTTCAACAACCTGCTGATGGCGATCCTCGGCTATGCCGATCTCGCCCTGCTCGAAACCTCGCCGCTCTCCAACAGCCGCCGCTATGTGGAGGAGATCGAAAAGGCGGCGCGGCGGGCCGCCGACCTCGCCGGCCAGATGCTGGCCTATTCCGGCAAGGGCAAATTCGTCATCAAGACCTTCAGCCTCTCGGAGCTCGTGAAGGAGATGGGCAAGATGCTCGAAATCTCGGTCTCCAAAAAGGCGATCCTCAAATACCGCCTGGCCGAAAACCTGCCGCCCATCGAGGCCGACCCCACCCAGATCCGCCAAGTCGTCATGAACCTCGTCATCAACGCCTCGGAGGCCATTGGCGAAAAAAGCGGCGTCATCACCGTCACCACCGGCGCCCTCGACTGCAACCGCGACTACCTGACCGCCACCTTCCTGGACGAACAGCAGCCCGAGGGGCTCTACAGCTATCTGGAGGTGGCCGATACCGGCTGCGGCATGGATCCCGAGATCCAGGCCAAGCTCTTTGACCCCTTCTTCACCACCAAGTTCACCGGCCGCGGCCTCGGCATGGCCTCGGTACTCGGGATTGTCCGCGGCCATAAAGGGAGCATCAAGGTTTACAGCGAAGCCGGCCAGGGCACCACCATCAAGGTGCTTTTCCCGGTGAGCAGCAAGCCGCCGGAAAGCCTGGCGGCCGGGGCGCAACCCACCCTTGCCCACCACGGCGCCACTATTCTGCTGGTGGATGACGACGAAACCGTCCGTGCCGTCGGCAAAGACATGCTCACCCGGCTCGGCCACACCGTCTTCACCGCGGTTGACGGCCGCGACTGCCTTGAGGTTTACAGCAAGGAGCGGGAGGCCATCGACTGTATCGTCCTCGACCTCACCATGCCCCGGCTCAACGGCGAAGAGGCCTTCCGAGAACTGCGACAGCTCGACCCCGAGGTCCGGGTCATCCTCTCCAGTGGCTACAATGAGGAAGAGATCCGCCAACGCTTTGCCGGCAAGGGGATTGCCGGCTTCATTCAAAAGCCCTATGCCCTGGCCACCCTCAAAGCGGTGCTGGCCGCGGCACTCGACCACAAGACGGCCACCGACGGCTAACCACCCCGCTCCCACCCCGGGCCCTTGCCCTCCACCCCGTCGTTCGAGGAAACCATGCGCGCCAAGTTCACCCCCCTCCTTGCGTTGTTCGCCTGGCTTGCCATCGGGTGCGCCTCCGCCCTTGCGGCCGAAGGTGCGCCACCCCATTATGCGCTGACCGTTACTCTTGATCCGGCAACGCACTGGATCACGGCCACCGCCACCATCACCCTGCCGGCCGGGGCCGCACCGGAACTCCTCCTGCGCCTCCATGCCGGCCTCCATCCGCGGCCGCTCACCGCCGGGGTGCGCCTGCTGCCGCAGGGCCGGCTCCAAGGCGCGGTCCCTCTGGAATCCTATCTGCTCCGGCGGCCGGCTGGAGCAGACCGCGTCACCATTCGTTACGGCGGTCCGATCTTCCACCCCCTGGCGCCCTATGGCGCCGAATATGCCCGAAACTTCCGCGACACCCCAGGCACCATCGAGCCGGCAGGTGTCTTTCTCAGCAGCGCCGCGGCCTGGTATCCGCAACTGCCCTTTGACCGCTGCACCTTCCGTCTCCAGGTCACGACCCCCAAGGGGTGGTCGTCGGTAAGCCAGGGCGCGCTACGGACAGGCCCAGTCCACGCCACCCCCACCATGGTCTGGCAGGAAGACCACCCGCAGGAGGAGATCTACTGCCTGGCAGGCCGCTTCACCCGCTACCAGCAGGAGGCGGGCCAGGTCACGGCCATGGTCTTCCTGCGCCAGCCCGACGCCGAACTGGCCGGCCGCTATCTCACCGCCACCGGCCACTATCTCGCGATGTATGACCAACTGCTCGGCCCTTACCCCTACGCCAAATTCGCCCTGGTGGAAAACTTCTGGGAAACCGGCTTCGGCATGCCTTCCTTCACCCTGCTGGGGTCCACGGTGATCCGTCTGCCCTTTATCCCCTACACCTCCTTCCCCCACGAGATTCTCCACAACTGGTGGGGCAACTCCGTCTATGTCGACTACCAAGAGGGGAACTGGTCCGAAGGGCTCACCGCCTATCTCGCCGACCACCTGCTCAAGGAGCAGCAGGGCGAGGGGCCGGCATACCGCCGGGATGTGCTGCAGAAATACACGGACTTCGCGGCCGATGGCCGCGATTTCCCGTTGCGCCAATTCACCGCGCGTCACAGTCCGGCCACCGAGGCGGTGGGCTACGGCAAGGCCTTGATGCTCTTTCATATGCTGCGGCAGGAAGTGGGTGATGCCGCCTTCATCAAGGGACTCAGAGCCTTCTATCAGGACAACCGTTTCCGCACCGCAAGCTTCCATGAGGTAGAGGCGAGCTTCAGCCAGGCTTCCGACCGCGATCTCGCCCCCTTCTTCCGGCAATGGGTGGAACGCACCGGCGCCCCACGCCTGCTGGTGCGCGATGCGACCACGACCGAGGAAAAGGGCCGCTTCCGTTTGAGCGCCACCCTGGTGCAGGCGCAAGAAGAGGAGGCCTATACCCTGGCGGTGCCGGTGGCAGTCACCATGGCGGGCGGTGGGGAGGCCCTGGTCACCACGGTGCCGATGCACGCCAAGACGCAATCCTTCTCGCTGCTCCTTGATCGCAAGCCGCTGCGCCTCGATGTGGACCCGCAATATGACCTCTTCCGGGTGCTGGACCGGCAGGAGGCTCCGCCTGCCCTCTCCCAGCTCTTCGGCGCCCACCGCCTGTACATCGTGCTGCCGGACAAAGGCGCGGTGGACTATCTGCCACTGGCAGAGGCTCTGCGCCGGAGCGGGCCGGAAAGCGTGGAGATCGTGAAGGCGGCAGCCGTCGAGACCTTGCCTGCGGATCGGGCGGTGCTGCTGCTCGGCTGGGAGAATCGCCTGTTACCGATGATGCAGCAGGCCCTGGCACCCTATGGCGGTACCATCACGGCAGAGGGTCTTCAGCTCCCTGGCCAACTGATCGCCCGCAACAGCAGCGTTGTCGCGGTTGGCCGCCAGCCGGCCAACCCAGCGCAGCCGCTCGGCTGGATCGCCACCAATCTGCCGGCTGCCATTCCGGGCCTGGGCCGCAAGCTACCCCACTACCACAAATACGGCTACCTCGCCTTCAGCGGTGCGGAGCCGGTCAACACCGTCAAAGGGATGTGGCCGGTGGTGGCCTCGCCGCTCACTGTGCAGTTCAGCAAAAAGCCGGTGGCCATGGGCAGCCTGCCTTCGCGTTCCCCGCTAATCGCAGGGCAATAAAGGGGCACCAAGCCAAAGAAGACAGCAGGAAAAACAGGCGTTCTTGCGTTCAGAACAGAACCAGTTGGTGAGCATTTTTCCCTAACGCCTGATATACATCTTTTCAAACGGGGGACCGTCAATGCTCCGAATCTGAGAGTGACGAATACAGCCTGCACCAGTGCCGTTAGTGCAGCCGAACCCTTTTCTTCGCCACTGCAAAAAGATAGGCCACGAATCCGGCTTCGGAAAAAGAGTTTGCACGTGCACCAATGCCTCCCGATGGTCCACTTCCCCCGGACTACTCACCACACGATAACGCTTGTACTGGCCGTCCACTTTATCCAAGACCGAATAGTGTAGGACATGCCGTGTTGGTAGCCTGCGGCTCTTGTGAGACTGATATTCATCATGTAAGACTGCTGAGTCGTAGTTCGAACCGGGGAATATATTAGCCCTGCAATTCAAGAATTGAAGCTGATTGACAGAACGAACGTCACTCACTTTTCTGGTACTCGCAATGCCAGATATTTTTGAAATCGCATATACATTTGGATCGTATGCGATAAATACCAACTTTGGCGTTACTGGCATGACCAGAAGCGCACCGGCGCTTCGCAGACCAAATGTACGTCCGAGATGTCTTCGGTCAGACAGGAACCATCTGTTGGTTAAAACAGCAGGGTCATCTGATGTGATGAATGGCAAACCAGTCAAGTTCTTCACCAAACATACTCTCAAGTCGTCAATTACTTGCATCGCCCCGACGAAGGCATGCATGGCCATAATAACGGCCTCACGTACCCCAAGCATAAAGGACGTGCCAGCTTTTGTGATTTCGCCAAGATGATTATTCATTTCGACCGTGCGCCTCGATGCAGCTTCGGTGCGGAGGTATTGGAACAACCAAAAACGCTTGAGAACTATTTCATCTTGCGGCGTCAGGTGTTTGTAGCTAGCGACTCGAATATTTCGCAAAGTAGCTGCGTATGCTTGCTCTAAGAGCTGAATGGCATTTTCGAGTTTTTCATCATTGCCGTAAAAATACGAACCACAGCATTGATGCTTTACCGCCGCATTTTCGATGACCTGCAACCTGTCAACATTGAAAAGCCGGATTACCTTTCCTTCTTCCTCTTGTGAGAATGGCCGCAAGTAACATCTCGGAACGAAGTGCTGATTCTTGTTAGTTGCCACTTGTTTTATCTGGCTCCTGTGTGCTGGCGAAAACATCTATCCGTTACCGTTACCACGCGTGATCGCCTTGCATTCTGGCATACACCGCATTGCCTGACAATCAAAAAGCAAAACGGACTGCCTACCTCGTCTGTCCTGCCAGCAGCTGTCCCCTACGGCGGCCAGGACGGGCTTTAAACCCGTTTCACGCAGCCGAGCACCGCAGAAGACGCCGAACCAGGAGTTTGAGGTAAGCGACGCCACAGAGTGGCGGAGACTCCGACTGTTTGAGGCGAAGCCGAGTTTTCAAACTCCCGGCGTCTGCGAGGAGCGCAGGGCATCCGCCGCAGGCGGACCAGTGATCGGGTGCCGTTTCTTTGGTTCCTTTCTTTGGGCACGCAAAGAAAGGAACAGGCTTCTTGGCTGGAA
>JAJZRO010000016.1 GCA_021802645.1 Deltaproteobacteria bacterium
GAGGAGCAGGCAGCCACAACGGGCAACCGGACAAGAAAACCGCCTGGGTGGGAAGACATGGAAAGCACCTCTCCGGGATGGGGGAAGGGAAGCCATTGGTGCCTTAAAACCAGGATATCTCCACTCCCCTCCAATTTTCAAAGAGAAAATGCAGGCTGCTCCCCGGACGCCACTCTTCCGGCCTGCCGCAATGGCTATCGGCCGCTCTCCGGCACCATTACGACGACATCCGCCGGTGGAGGCCATTGTCCCCCATGTTGCCTGGTTGCCCCCCGTAAAGGCCCATCCCGGAAATGGCGCCGCACGAAAAAGTATCGAAAAAAACGCGCCGCCATGGCGCAACCTCGCATTCATAGCTATAATGGAATTTGGTCCGCGATTTGGCCGCCGTAATATCGCCTGCCAGCAGAGTGCCGGCCGCGCAACCACATCCAGGACGACAAACGACCCCGCCTGTTCCACCGCCTTCGGCACAAGGAGCCTCGATGGATTCACTCATTGTCCAGTGCCCCGCCTGCGGCACCAAAAACAACATCCCCCTCGCCAAACAGCACCTGGCGCCCAAATGTGGACGCTGCAAAACGCGCCTCTCCCTTCAGGGGCAAGCCCTGCCGGTGCCGTTGACCGACGGCAACTTCGCCGCGTTCGTCACCAGCGCCCCCCTGCCGGTGGTGGTGGATTGCTATTCCCCCACCTGCGGACCCTGCCGGATGCTGGCGCCGGTGATCGACCGCCTGGCCGGCCGCTATTGGGGGCGGGCCATCATGGCCAAACTCGACACCTCGCACAATCCGGCCACTGCCGCCCATTATCAGATTCGCGGGGTGCCCACGCTGCTCTTTTTCAAGAATGGGCGCCTGGCCGACCAGCTGATCGGCGCCGCCGCGGAGGCGCATCTGGCCCAACGGATCGAGGCCCTCTGCGACTGACGCCCCATGTCTCCCCTCCGCCCCCAATCCGGCGCCGAACCGCGCCCGCCCGCGGTCTTGCCGGCATCTCCCCCGGCGCTCGACCACATCACCGACCAGTTGCGCCGGGCCATGGAAGCCAAAGACGTCGAGGCCTTCCACGCCGGTCTGCTGGCCTACTTCGAAGTGCCGACTCCACCCCGCCCGCATCCGGTGGTAACCCTCTGCACCAGTCCCTTTGATCCGGCCTGGTTCGGGGAGCTGCCGCCGCAGATCCAGCTGTATGCCATGCGCGAGATCTGGAAGGAGCACCTGCTCGAGCTCAAGCCCCTCGACCCGCTCCGCGATTATCTTAAGCAACCCGGGCTGCTGGAACGGCTGCCGGCCGAGGCGCACCCCTCGCTGCTCTATTTCCGCCTCGCCATCCTGCTCGTCGAGGGCAACTTCAGGGCGGCACAAAAGGAAATCGCCTCCGGCGGAAAGACCCTCGATGCCTTGGGCATCCGCGGCTGGCATGCCCTGGTGCAGGGCGAGCTGGCCACCGCCTTGACCGCCTTTGCCGCCGACCTCGCCCAGCTTCGCCAGAGCAACAAGGACCCGCGCGCTTACTTCACCGGCCTCGAAGGGGTGTTGTATCTGCTGGCCCTGCTGCAGGAAGACAACTTCGCCCATCTGCAACAGATTGCCGCCATCATCGGCGACATCGAAGCGATCCAGCCGCACAGCCGTCTCCTGCCCCTCTACCGGGCGCTGGCCGCGGTGGTGGCACTGCTGGAAAACCGGGTGCATGACGCCCGCACCATGCTGCAGGGCATCGATCCGACCCGGCTCGATGCCGTCGCCGCCCTCTTCTATGGTCTTGCCCGCTTCTGGCTCCACGGTTCGTTGCCGCAGACGCTCCAGCGATCGCTGCATGGTCTGGCCGAACGCGCCGTTACCGCCGGCCTGCACTGGCTTGCCCCGCAGTATGCGGCACTGTTGGCGACCGCCGACAACAAGCCGCTCCCCCGCACCAAGAGCGCGCCCTGGCTGTTGATCGGGGTCGTCCAACCGCAGGAGCCGTGGCAACGCGCCCTCAAGGCGCTAGAAAAGAGCGGCCCCATCCTGGCCGCCACCGAACCGCGCATCCGCATGGCCTGGTGGTTCCGCCATGACGACGAAACCGGTGGGTTCGAGCTTTCGCCGAGGGTGCAGCAGCAGAACAGCCGGGGCGGCTGGAGCAAAGGCCGTCCCTTTTCGCTGGCCAAACTCCGGGACCCTGGCCGCTTCGCCTTTCTGGCCGAACAGGACATGGCCATCTGCGCCGCCATCGTGAGCGAGGGCGAGGGTGGCGGCAAACGTTTTTGCATCGACAGCGAATTGGTCCTGCCGGCGCTCGTCGGCCATCCCCATCTCTTCCTGGCCGAAGATCCCCGCCTCCAGGTCACCATCGAGGCCGGGGAACCGGAACTGGCCGTGGAGGAACACGACACGACCATCACCGTCCGCTTTGTCCCCTTTCCGGGCGAAGCCGAGGCCATCCTGCTGCGGCAAACCCTCACCCGCTACAAGGTGGTGCAACTCACCGAGGAGCACCGCCGGGTGGCAACGATCATCGGCCCCCAGGGGCTACGGATTCCGCACGATGCCCGGGAAGAGTTGCTGGCCACCCTGGGCGGCATGGCCTCCTTCATGGCGGTCCATTCCTCCCTGGCCGGGGCCCCGGCCGGGGTCCAGACCCTGGCGCCGGACCAGCGCATCCGCGTCCACCTGCTGCCCTCGGGCAACGGACTCCGGGCCGGCCTCTATGTGCGGCCGCTGGGCAACGCTGGCCCCTATTTCAAGCCGGGCGAAGGTCCGACCACCGTGGCCGGCAGCCTTGGCGAGCAACGGGTGCAGAGCCGGCGCGACCTGGTGATGGAGGCGGAAAACGCCGACCAGGTCGAGACGGCCTGCCCCACCCTGGCTCGCCGCGAGAGCAGCGACCGCGAATGGTTCATCGAGCAGCCGGAGACCTGCCTGGAACTCCTTGAAGAACTGCGCACCATAGGCGCCGCCGTGGTGGTGGAATGGCCGGAGGGCGAACGTTTTTCCGTCAGCCCGCCAGCGGGGCTCGATCAGCTCTATATCAATCTCCACAAGAAGCAGGACTGGTTCGAACTCGGCGGCCATCTCACCCTCGACGACAGCCTGGTGGTCGACATGCGCACCCTGCTGGAGCTGACCCAGGTGGCGGCCAGCCGTTTCATCCCCTTGGGCCAGGGCCATTTCCTCACCCTGAGCAATGAGCTGCGCAAACGGCTCGACGAGATCCGGACCTATGCCGAAGTGCGCCGCGGCGCGGTCCGCCTTCACCCGCTCGCCACCCTGGCTCTCAAAGACCTTGCCGCCTCGCCGGACCACTTCAAGGCCGACCAGGCCTGGCAGCAACTGGTGCGCCGGGTGCGGGAAAGCGAGACCATGGAGCCGGAAGTGCCCTCCACCCTCCAGGCCGAACTGCGGGACTACCAGCTCGAAGGGTACCGCTGGCTGGCCCGACTGGCCCACCTCGGGGTCGGTGGCTGCCTGGCCGACGATATGGGGCTCGGCAAGACCATCCAGGCCCTGACCCTCATCGTTGCCCGCGCCAAGGGCGGCCCCACCCTGGTGGTGGCCCCCACCTCGGTCTGCCTCAACTGGCAGCAGGAGGCCAACCGCTTCGCCCCCACCCTCAACGTTGTCCAGTTCAGCGGCCGGCGGCGCCAGGAACTGCTCACCGACCTCCAGCCCTTCACGATGGTGGTCGCCAGCTACGGCCTGTTGCAGCAGGACGCCGAGGCCTTTGCCGCCGTCGATTGGCAGACTATCGTGCTTGACGAGGCGCAGGCGATCAAGAACTTCCTCACCAAGCGCTCCCGGGCCGCCATGGCGCTCAACGGGCGCTTCAAACTCCTCACCACCGGCACCCCTATCGAAAACCACCTCAGCGAACTGTGGAACCTCTTCCAGTTCATCAACCCCGGCCTGCTGGGGCCGCTCGACCAATTCAGCAAGCGCTTCATCGTGCCCATCGAGCGGGAGGAAAACCCCGAGGCCCGGCGCCGGCTCAAGAAGCTGGTGCAACCCTTCATCCTGCGCCGCCTCAAACCCCAGGTGCTGGAGGAGTTGCCGCCCCGCACCGAGATCACCCTGCAGGTCACCATGCATCGCCAGGAGGCCGCCCTCTACGAGGCATTGCGGCAAAAGGCGGTGGCCCGGCTGCGCACCGGGCAGTCGGGGGGGCGCAACCGCCACCTGCAAATCCTCACCGAGATCATGAAGCTGCGCCGCGCCTGTTGCCACCCCCGCCTGGTGCTGCCCGCCACCGACATCGCCGGCTCCAAGCTCGAACTCTTCGGCAAGGTGGTGGCGGAGTTGCTGGAAAACCGCCACAAGGCCCTGGTCTTCAGCCAGTTCGTCGACCACCTGACCATCCTCCGCGAGTACCTCGACCAGCAGGGCATCCATTACCAGTACCTCGACGGCAAGACCCCGGCCTTGGCCCGGCAGAAGCGAGTGGCCTCCTTCCAGGCCGGCGAGGGCGATCTCTTTCTCATCAGCCTCAAGGCCGGCGGCATGGGGCTCAATCTCACCGCCGCCGACTACGTTATCCACATGGACCCGTGGTGGAACCCGGCGGTGGAGGACCAGGCCTCGGATCGAGCGCACCGCATCGGCCAGCAGCATCCGGTCACCATCTACCGGTTCATCACCGCCGGCTCCATCGAAGAAAAGATCTGCGCCCTCCATGCCCGCAAACGGGAGCTGGCCGAGAGCCTGCTGGCCGGCACCGAGATCAGCCGGACGATCTCGGCCGAAGAACTCTTCGCCCTGCTCACCGAAGAGCCGGAGGCCGCATGACCCCCTGGCTCGATGGCATCCCCTGCATCACCCTGTTGGGCTGACCTGCTGCCATGACCGACGCCGAACTTCAAGACGCGCTCCTCGCCTGGTTTGCCGCCCACAGCCGCGAGCTGCCCTGGCGCCGGAGCTATCTGCCCTACCATGTCTGGCTCTCGGAGATCATGCTCCAGCAGACCCAGATGGACCGAGTAATCGATTATTTCACCCGCTGGCTCGAACGCTTCCCCGACATCGCCGCCCTGGCCGCGGCCAACGAGGAGGAGGTCCTGCGATACTGGGAAGGACTCGGCTACTATACCCGGGCCAGGAATCTGCACCGGGCCGCCCAGCACGTGGTGGCTGCATACCACGGCACGCTGCCGACCGACCATGCGGCCCTGCTCCAACTGCCCGGCATCGGCCGCTACACCGCCGGCGCCATCATGAGCCTTGCCTTCAACGAGCCCTACCCGGTGGTGGATGCCAATGTCGAACGCCTCTTTGCCCGGCTCGACGACATCGACTCGCCGATCAAGGAGGCAGCCAACCAGCGCTTCCTGTGGCAGCGGGTGCGCGAGCTCATTCCCGTCGGGCAGGCGCGCTCATTCAACCAGGCGCTCATGGAACTGGGGGCGCTGGTCTGCACGCCGCGGAACCCTGATTGCCCGACCTGTCCGCTGCGGATGCGCTGCCGGGCTCTGCGCAGCCGTAGCGTGGAGCGCCGGCCGGTTACCAGGGACAAACGCCCCGTCGTCCGGATCGAGATGGTCACCGGCATCCTGATCCACCAGGGCAAAATCTTCATCCAGAAACGGCCGCCGACCGGGGTGTGGGCCAATCTGTGGGAATTTCCCGGCGGCCAGCTCGAACCAGACGAGAGCCCGGCAGAGGCGCTGATCCGCGAATACCGGGAAGAAACCGAGTGGGAGATCGAGGGGCTGGAAAAGCTGCGGGTGGTCCGCCACAGCTACACCCGCTACCGGGTGACGCTCCACGGCTACTGCTGCCGGTTGGCGCCCGGCAGCGGCCCGCCGGTGCTGCACGCGGCCCAGGAATACCGCTGGGTCGAACCTACGGCACTCGACCGCTTCGCCTTTCCCACCGGCCACCGGCAGCTCATCGAGACGGAAAAGGAACGACTCCGGCACCGAACCGCAGCGCACCGACCATGAGTTCCTGCCGCGAAAAGCCGATTGTCCACCCGCCCGCTTTACGGTAAATTGAAACAGGAAAAAGTGCCCCGCTGCACCCGGAACTGGCGACAACGGTGAGGCCCATGCGCAATCCCGGCATCCATATCGCTATCTATGCCCTGGCCGTGCTGTTCATGGCCAATCTCAATGCCGTGAGCGACACCTTCCTCCACCCGCAACTCGCCTATTTCGACAAGGAGCATCTGCTGGTCGGCTTCATCTCCGGCCTCTTCACCGCCGTGCTGGGCGGTGCGCTCCTCCTCTATATCCGCAGGACCGATGCGGCGCTGAACAAGTTGAACCGCCTCAATGCCCGCCTGCGGGACCAGACCATCCGCGACGGCCTGACCGGCCTTTACAACCACCGCCATTTTCAGGAAATGCTGCGCCATGAATTCCTGTTGGCCCGGCGTTATGACAGCGACCTCGCCTGCCTGATGCTTGACCTCGACCGTTTCAAGGAGGTCAACGACACCCACGGCCATCCCTTTGGCGACCACGTACTGGCCGGCACCGCCACCCTGATCCTGAACGAAACCCGCATCACCGATACGGTGGCGCGCTACGGCGGCGAGGAGTTTGCCATCCTGCTGCCGAGCACCGACCAGCAGGGGGCGTTGGCCATTGCCGAACGCATCCGCGCCAGGGCAGAGAATTATCTGCACCGCCAGCAGGAAATCGCCCGCATCGTCACCATCAGCATCGGCCTCGCCACCTTGGCGGCCAACCGGCCGCGGCAACCCGAGGAGCTGCTCGCCCGTGCCGATCAGGCCCTCTATGAGGCCAAAACCGCCGGCCGCAACCGGGTGATGGTCGCCAGCCCCGATGCCACCCCGCCGGCAGCCTGAGCGCCCCGGCTTCGCCCCTTGCCCCCATTCGTTCTGGGAAGCAACCGCACCGCCGATTCATTTTTGCACTACCACGACTTTTTCGTTATAAGGGAGGGTAACGCCATGGAACTGCCGCGCCCTCCCCAATCCCATCCGCCGGTCCCGCCGCTTCCTTTGCTGATCCTGCTGGTGGTCGCCGGCGTCATCTTTGTCACCGAAGCGGCGGTGATGCTCCTCATCCACCGGCTGTCCCTGGCGCCACCGGGTGAAATCCTGCTTGACGCGGCGCTCCTCACCCTCCTTCTCTTCCCGCCCCTCTACCTTTTCCTCTACAAACGCCTGGCGGAGCACCTGCGCACGTCCGAACGACGCTGTTACCAGGAGCTCTTTAAAAACGCCAACGATGCCATCTTCATCGTCGCCAATGACCTTCGCTATGTGGATGCGAACAGGAAGGCGGTGGAACTCTTCGGCTTCAGCAAGGAGGAGTTGCAGCAGATGCGGGTCACCGACGTCATCCCGCCGGAGCAACAGCCGCGCACCGAGGCGCACCTCAAGAACCTGCACGCCAACGGACACGCCCACCACTTCATCGGCAGACAACGTACCAAGGATGGCCGCTGGCTTGACGTCGAGGTCAGCTCCTCGGCAATCGTCGAGGATGGACAAGTCGTGGGCTCGCGGGAGATCGTCCGCGACATCACCGAACGCAAACGCATTGAAGAGCAACTGCGCCAGGCCCAGAAAATGGAGGCGATCGGCACCCTGGCCGGCGGCATCGCCCACGACTTCAACAACATCCTCTATGCCATCCGCGGCTACACCGAACTCTCCCTGGCCGAAACGCCTCAAGAGAGCCAGCTCGCCGAAAACCTGCGCGAGATCCGCCGTTCGACCAAGCGCGCCGCCGATCTGGTCAAGCAGATCCTCACCTTCAGCCGGAAAGGGGCCGAGGAGAAGCAACCGCTCGGCCTGGAACCGGTAGTCAAGGAGGCGCTCAATCTTATCCGGAAAACGCTGCCGACCACCATCGACATCCGCCAGGACATCGCCGCCGGCTGTCGGCCGATCATGGCCGATCTCACCCAGATCCACCAGGTGATCATCAATCTTTGCGCCAATGCGGCGGACGCCATGGAAAGCGGTGGCGTGCTCACCGTGCACCTCAGAGAGGTGGTGGTGGCTCCCGAACTCGCCCGGCAGATCGAGGGCCTCCAGGCCGGCGACTACCTCCGCCTTTCGGTGGCCGATACCGGCCACGGCATGGACCAGGCCACCTTGGCGCGCATCTTCGAGCCTTATTTCACCACCAAAGGGCCGGGCAAGGGCACCGGCCTGGGGCTGGCCACGGTGCATGGCATCGTTTGCAGTCACCAGGGCGCCATTGCCCTCAACAGCGCACCCGGCCAGGGAACCACCTTCGATCTGTACTTCCCGGCCCTGACACGCGACCAGGCCGTGAACGCCGGCCAGGATCAGGAACCCACCCTGCCTCGGATTTCCGGCCATATCCTGCTGGTGGACGACGAGGAGACCATCGTCCGCATCGCCCAACGGGGCCTGGAACGGCTCGGCTGTCGGGTGACCGCCTTCACCAGCAGCACCGCGGCCCTGAAGGCCTTCCTGCAGGCGCCCTTCTCCTTCGACGCGGTGCTCACCGACCAGACCATGCCCACCCTCACCGGTCTCGAATTGGCCCGCCAGATGAGAGAATGCCGGCCCGACCTCCCGATCATCCTCACCACCGGCTACAGCACAGCACCTTACGAAGAACAGGCCAAGGCCGCCGGCATCCGCGCCTTCCTGATGAAACCGATTTCGCTGGAGGAATTAGGGAAGACGTTCCGGGCGGCGTTGCCCCCTGCCGGACAGGAATAATCCGCGCCGCCATTGCCGCGCCGGTTCGGGACGGCACCTCATTCCGATTTTCAAATCAAAAGGGGAACGCGAAGGCCTTTTGTGCGGCAACGAGACAACAGTACCGCCAGTACGGCAAGAAGCCACGCAGCGCGTTGAACCGGCAGCAGCGAAACGGCGAAGTTATCCGGATGATGTGGAATTGGACTCAGGAAGAAAAGGGGGAATCGTCGCAGGAGGAGAGCCCGATGGTCACCACCGTGCCCTCGCCCTCCCGGCTTTCGAGGGAAAAGGTGCCGCCGGGATGCTCGTTGATGATGCGTTTCGAGATGCAGAGACCGAGTCCGGTACCATGCTCCTTGGTGGTGAAAAAGGGGGAAAAGACACGCTTCTGGATCTCGGCCGGGATGCCCTCGCCGCCATCGGCCACCAGCACCTCGACCCGCCCCGCCTCGTGCCGGGTGCTGATGGTGATGGTGCCGCCGTCGGGCAGCGCCTCCAGGCTGTTCTTGATCAGGTTCAGAAAGACCTGCTTCAATTTCTCCCGATCGGCCCAGGCCCGGGTCGCTTCCGGCCTCACCGCAGACTTGATGTTCACCCTCCGGCTGCCGGCCTCCTCCTCCACCAGGGCCACGACCTCGGCGACCAGCGAGGCCAGGTCGACATCCTCGACAAAGAGTTGCTGCGGCCGATAGAGATCTCTGAGCCCTGCCAGCATCCGCTCCAGCCTTGCCACCTCTTCGGCGATGATCTGGAGTTTGGCGCGATCCCGTTCATTTTTCAGCTTGCCGAAGAGCTGCCGCGCAAAACCGCCGATCATGATGAGGGGGTTCTTGATCTCGTGGGTGATTTCCGCCAGGGCCTGACCAAGCATGGCCAGCCGTTCCGACTGGAGCACCTGGCGCTCCAGGGCCTTATGCGCGGTAAGATCGCGGACGATGCCGGTGAAAAAGAGTTGCCCACCGACTTCGGCGACCGAGAAGGAGATGGAGGCGGGAAAGGTCTCGCCACTCTTGCGGGCAACGGCCAGTTCCGTCTCATGACCGATCAGGGTGGGACGCCGTGTGTCGAGGTAACGCTCCAGCGCCTCCCGATGGCTGTCCGCGCACATGGGAGAGAGCAGGAGGTCGAGTTCTTGCCCCAGCACCTCTTCCCGCCGGTACCCGAAGATCCGTTCCGCCGCCTTGTTGAACAACACGACCCGCGAATGCTGGTCGATGGTCACAAAGGCCTCGTTGGTGTTCTCCACCGCACCGCGGAGCACCTCGAAATGGTTCCCCGGGCTGTCGAATACCGCCCCGTTTTCCATGGCGCCCCCTTGCCGCGAATACGGAGTCACGCGCTATTGAAGTCCTCGAAACGGGCGGGAGAAGCCCCTGCCCCAAGCGAAAAAAACGGCGTTTCCCCTCCTGAAGAAGTCCTACCCTGTTCTAACGAGGCGAGCGGAGCGCTGTCAATCGTTTCTTTCCCGAGGAAGGGCGCGGAATAACAGGGCCACCGCCCGGCACTTCTCACTGCACGGGGCACGGGGAGCAGTCGCCTGCCAGTGCCTGCTGCGGCCGGCCTTCCAGCCAGGAAAACGGCACAGGTGCTGCGGACGTTCTCTCCGCCCGCCCGCGCGAGACGCCCAACCGGGAAAGAGGAAAGGGATTATGAACCCCCTCTGCCGGCGGCAAGATCACGCCTGTCGTACCGGGATGCCGCGCTCCTTGAGCTGCTGCACGATCTTGTGCATCTGCTGGGCGTTGCAGTCGTCGATGGCATAGACATTCTTCATGCCGTCGTTGAAATGAAGCGTCAGATGCCCATGGCCATCCAGTTCGGCGTCGTGGATGTGGTCGCGGTCCAACCAGGGTTGCAGTTCGGCGAGGAAGTCTTGCAGCGTGCAGCTTTTCATGGCGTCCCCCTTTGGGCAGATGGATTAACTCCTGATATATCCATCATACAGAGGGGATTCGCCTTTTGGCAAGAAGCGCGCAATGCCGCCGCCGGCAAGGGTCAGGGGTGGGCGCCGGCCACCGCCCAGGCGTGGAAGGTGGCCCCGGCCTTATAGCCCACGCCGATCGCCCCTTTGTGCAGATAGAGCGCCCAGGCCCAATCGCGCTCGAAAAAGCTGGTGGTGGCGGACCAATAGACCTCCTGCACCTCGGCAAAGGGGTGGCCGACCGACAGCGCCGGGGAATGGCAGGCGCAATCGACCAGTGCCTCCAATTCGTTGATATTGGGCAGCCGCCAGTTGGTGATGCCGGCCACCGCCCGCCGGTTGAGCGCCGCCAACGCCGCCAACGCCCCCAGCCAACTGACTGGTGCGCCGGTGAGGTTGGCGACCTTCAGCCAGCGCAGGCCGGTGAGCAGATCGGTCACCACCTCGCCCTGGTCGGCAAAGCGCGGTTCCGGCAGCACCCGGCCCATGCGATACTCCCCATCCTGGCCGCTGCCAGCGCAGTCGATTTCCCGTCCCGCCGCATCGTAGCACCGACGCTGGCCGGTGGCCGGCAAACGTGCCGTTTCCCCGCCCCGCACCGGCCACAGGAGGTAATACTGATCCTTGCGGCCGTAAAACATGCGAGCCCCTTCGAGATGGACATACCAGGCATAGGCCGGATCGATGGCCGCCGAGGTCGACGACCAGTACCAGCCGAGGAAGACATTTACAAAGGGATGGCCGGCGGGCAACGCCGGCTTCTTGGTCGCCATGCTCATCAGGCTGCGCAGTTCGCGCCGGTTGGGTAGGCGCCAGTCGGCGAAACCGCCGTAGCCGGAGTCGTTGAGCTCGCGCACCGCGTGCAGGGCCTCCGGCCAGGTCAGGGGATAGCCCAGCGGATTGGCATCGCGGCTCCAGATAAGGCCGGTCAAGCGATCGACCACCGTTGCCCCCTCCGCCACCAAACGCGGTGTCGGCCAGGGCAGGCCATAGCGGAATTCGCCGTCCTGGCCGCTGCCGGCACACGGGATGGCCTGGCCTGCCTCGTCGTAGCAAAGGGTCTGGCCGGTGGCCAGGATGCCTCCCCTCATCGCCTCTCCTCCCGTGGCTCTAGAAGGTGTATTTACCTGCGTAGCCTCGTGGGGTGACCATGTAGTGCTCCCAGGCAAAGGTCATGGAGTTGCCGATGATGACGCAGGACTGCATGCCAATCTCCGCCTCAAGCATCTTGTCGAGGGTGGTGAGGGTGATGGTCTCGCTCTCCCTGGTCGCGGCGGTGACGATGCCCACCGGGGTCTCTGGCGCCCGGTGGGCGAGGATGATCTCCCGCGCCCGCTCGATGTGCGCGGTGCGCTTCTTGGACTTGGGGTTGTAGAGGACAATGACGAAATCCGCCGAGGCCGCTGCTTCCAACCGCTTTTCGATGAGGGGCCAGGGGGTGAGCAGGTCGGAGAGGCTGATGGCGGCAAAGTCGTGCATGAGCGGTGCGCCGAGCCGGGCGGCGCAGGCGTTCAGGGCGGCAATGCCGGGGATCACCTCGATCTGCACCGTGTCCTTGCGCTCGCGGGCCAGTTCGAAGACCAGGCCCGCCATGGCATAGATGCCGGGGTCACCGCCGGAGACCAGGGCCACCTTTTTGCCGGTTGCGGCCAGTTCCAGGCACTGGCGGGCGCGCTCCACCTCCTTCATCATCTGGGAGGAGAGCACCTCCTTACCCACCAGCAGTTCGGGGATGAGATCGAGATAGGTCTGGTAACCGACCACGATCTCGCTCTGCGCAATGGCGGCCAGAGCCGCCGGAGTAAGGTGGCTCAGGCCGCCGGGGCCGGTGCCGACAACGTACAGGGTGCCGCGGCAACCGCCATGGTGACATCCTTCCATTTCATCTTCCTGACTAAGAGGTTATCGGCGGTGCTGCTCAACAGCGCCGCCGGTTCGGCCACCGCTTGGGCGCCGGTGGCGCGCAGCACAACATCGGAGGGGCGGATGCCGGCCACGGTGTTCAGTTGGTCCTTGCTGAAAAAATCGATGGCCAGCCCGCGCGCCTCGGCAAAGGCAAGCAAGCCTGCCTCGTCCGCCTTCACGTCGATGGAGGCGAGGTTACGGATGGCAAGCTGCGAGAGGTTGTTCTTTACGAACGCCTCGTCGAGAGCCACTCCGATATCCTCCTTGCTGGTGCCGCGGTTGCAACCAATCCCCACCACCAGATGGCGGGGCCGGAACACGAGTATCCCCTCCGGCCAAGGTCCGAGCCGGTGGCTCACGATGCAGTCGGCTGCCGTTGGTTCCGCCACCGCCACCAAATCCGCCGGCAGCGACGCCACCGGCACCTCGGAAAAGATCCGCAGCTCGCCGCGGTTGACCAAAGTGGCGCTGGCCCGGGTGAGGGCCTGGCGCTCCTCTGCCACGAGATTCTGTTCCCGCGCCCAGAGATCGAGGGCGGTATGGCCGAGGACGTCGGACGCGGTGGTGATCACCGCCTGGCCGCCCGTCACTTTTGCCACCCGCCGGGCCAGGTCGTTGGCGCCGCCAAGATGGCCGGAGAGCAGACTCACCGCAAAACTCCCTGCCTCGTCCACCACCACCACCGCCGGGTCATGGTGCTTGTCGGTGACGAGTGGCGCGAGGAGCCGCACCACGATGCCGGCGGCCATGACACAGACCAGGCCGTCGTACTCCTGCCAGAGCGCGGGCATCAGGGCGCCAAGGCCGCTTCGCTGCGGGATCAGGGTCCCACCGAGCGCGGCCGCGATCTGGCCCGCCAAACGCTGGCCGCCCTCGCTCACTGCCAGGCAGGCGATACAGGGTTTTTCAGGCCTGGCGGCAGCCATGGCTGAATTCCTTGTCGTAGAGCCTGGAGAGGGCGGCGGGCGGCAGTTCGGCAAAGACCCGGCCCACGGCGATGATCGCCGTCTTGTTGATCCCCGCCTCCTCCACCTGGGCGGCGATGGAGGAAAGGGTCCCCCGAAGAATCCGCTGCTCGGGCCAGCTCACCTTCTCCACCACCGCCACCGGCGTTTCCGCCGGATAGCCGCCCGATTGGAGATCGGCCACCACTTCACCGATCATGCCGACGCTCAAGAGGATGAGCATGGTGGCCTGATGGCCGGCAAGGCTTACCAGATCCTGGCCTTCCGGCACCGGGGTACGGCCCGCCCGCCGGGTGATGATGACGGTTTGCGACACCTCGGGCAGGGTAAGCTCTGCCTGAAGCGCCGCGGCGGTGGCGGTGGCGGAACTCACCCCCGGCACCACCTGATAGGGAATCTTGCGACTGTCGAGCGCCGCCATCTGCTCCTTGATCGCGCCGTAAATGGAGGGGTCGCCGGTGTGGAGCCGCACCACCCGCTGGCCCTGTTGCCAGGCCGCGGCCATGAGCTCGATGATCTCGCCAAGATGCAGGCCCGCCGAATCGTGGACCGCGGCTGCAAGCCCGTCCACCAGCGCCCGCGGCACCAGGCTGCCGGCATAGACCACCAGATCGGCCTCGGCAAGCAAGCGCTGGCCGCGCACCGTGATCAGCTCCGGGTCGCCAGGGCCGGCGCCGACAAAATGGATGGGATGGGTGGGCGTCGCCATCATTTGCGCACGATCACGGTGGAGAAGTAATGGAGTTCCTCGCGGGCCGCCACGGCCAGATCGCGGCGCACCCGCTCCTGGGCGTGGCTCGAACGCTCGACCAAGACTGCCTTGTCAAGCAGATCGAGTTCACTCAGAAGCGACACCACCTTGTCCATCACCCGGTGCACCTTCATGAGCACCACGGTATCGAACTGCGCCAGGGTCTCGCGCAACCGGCCGTTCTCGAAGGTGGCCGGAATCACCACCAGCCGGTCATCGCCCAGACAGAGGGGCTGCCCGACCGCCGCCGCCGAGGCGCCGATGGAGGAGACGCCGGGCACTACGGAAATCAGCGCCTGGGGCGCATACTTGAGCAGGGTATCGCAAACGTAGAAGCCGGTGCTGTAGATGGCCGGGTCGCCCAGGGTGGGAAAGGCCACGTCCAGCCCCTGATCGAGTTTGGCCCGGATCGCCTCGGCCGCCAACCGCCATGCCGCCTCCACCTCGGGGTCGGGCGGCAGCCCCATGCGCACCTTCTTCATGGGGAAGTGGAGTTCCAAAATCTCCTTGCCCGCCGTGGCCACGGCGCCGGCGAGGATGGCAAGCGCGGTGCTCTCTCCCTCCTGATGCGCCTTGGGCGCGAACCACACCGGGCACTGGTCCAGCAGCCGCGCCGCCTTGAGGGTCATGAGTTCCGGATCGCCCGGCCCCACCCCGATCACATAGAACTGTCCCCTCATTTCACTCCCACCATGATGGCTATCGGATGCATCCTCTTCTCCTCGCCCACCGGGAAACTCCGGCGGCTGACGCTGATCTCGTTAATGGTTACCTGAAGCCCGGCCTGGTGCAGCAAGGCGGGGGCCTGTTCCTTGGTGGCATCGGTGACGCCGTTCACTACCAGGCGGCCGCCAGGCGTGAGCCGTGGGGCAACGTGATCGACGATCGCCGCCAGATTGCCGCCGCTGCCGCCGACAAAGACCCGGTCCGGGTCGGGCAAGCCGGCCAGAACCGCGGGCGCCGTCCCGGCGACCACGCTGATGTTGTAGGCGCCAAAGGTGCGGCAATTGGCGCGGATGTTGGCACGCTCCGACTCGTTGCGCTCCACCGCATAGACCCGCAGGTCGGACGAGAGGCGCGCCGCCTCGATACCGACCGAGCCGCTGCCGGCGCCGATATCCCACAGCACCCCGGCTGGCGGCAGCCGCAAACTATGAAGGGTGGCGGCCCGCACCTCGTCCTTGGTGATGAGCCCCCGGCTGTGGGTGATCTCCGGCTCATGCAGGCCGAAGAGCGGCAAGTTTGTCGCCCTCTCCGGCCGGGTAAGAAGCATGACGTTGAGGTCGCCAAATTCCTGGGCCGCGATCGCGCTAAGCGAGCCGGTATGCAGCCGCTCATCGGGCAGCCCCAGATTCTCCGCCACCCGCACCGTGTAGCTCGCCGCCAGTTCCGGATCGTCGAGGTTGGCGCAGGCCGCGAGCAGGGCCTGGACCACGGCGGCCGGGGAGTTGACCCGGTCGGTGAAGCAGAAGACCTTGGCGCGCGGCAACAGCCGGCCGCCGAGTTCCCCCAGCGGGCGGCCATGGAGGCTGACCACGTCCAGGCCGTCCCATGGCTCGCCAAACCGGCTGCAGGCCAGTTGCAGCGAAGAAAGGGCCGGATGGACCACGACCCGCTCCGCGCCCAGGCGGCTGATCAGCGTCCGACCGATACCGAAGAAGAGCGGGTCGCCGCTGGCCAGCACCGCCACCTCCATCCGGTCAAGACGCTCCACCACCGCGGCCAGGGCCTGTTCCACCGGGGCAATGGGCAGTACCTCGATGCCCACGTCTTCCACCAGTGGCCGATGGCGGCTGGAGGCGACGACGCAGCCGCAACGGGCGACCAAGGCGCGCTGCTCCTCGCCAAGTCCGCTGCCCGGCGCGATGCCGATGAGCTGCACCCTAGACATGCTCCACCACCCTGCCCTGGCTGTCCACCAGATAGAACTCCACCGGCAGACCGGCGGTCCGTTCGGCAAAGGCCTTGGCCTCCGTACAGACCAGCCGGACCACCTCGCGCCGGCCCAGGGTCACCAGCCGCTCATAGAGTTCGCGGGCGGTATTGACCCCTGCCATTTCTTTGAGCAGCGCATCCTCCACCCCCAGCCGCGCCAACAGCTGCACCGCCTCCTCCGCCTCCAGGGCGCCGTGGCGCACATGAGTCTGGGGAATCCCCATGGCCGCCTTCACCGCCTTGGCCCACATGGCGGCAAGATGGATGCTCTTGAATCCGTGCGCCGCCGCAGCCTTGAGCGAGAAGTCGAGATAATCACCCATCATGGCCAGCCCCTCCTCGGGCAGGCTCAGCAGCTCCTGCACCGCCCGCTCCGAGGTGCGGCCGGTGGAAAGCACGATGCTATCGAGCCCGGCGGCGCGGGCCACATCCATGGAGGCAGTGATGGTAGCGGTCCACGCCTCGGCGGACACCGGCCGCACAATGCCAGTGGTGCCGAGAATGGAGAGGCCGCCTTTGATGCCGAGCCTGGCATTCAAGGTTTTTGTGGCCAGTGCCTCGCCTCCCGGCACGCTGATGGTGACCACCACTCGGCCTCGGCCGCCGGCTTCGACCAAGGCCTCAGCGACCGCGGCGGCAATCATCCGGCGCGGCACCGGGTTGATGGCGGGCTCGCCCATTGCCACCGGCAGGCCGGGCTTGGTGACCATGCCCACCCCTTGGCCTGCGCAGAGGAGAAGTTGCTCACCCAGTTCCACACAGCGCGGCGGCCTCTCCTTGCCGGCAAGCCATACGGCCGTGGCCACGATCTCGGCACCGTTGGTCACGTCCGGGTCGTCGCCGGCATCCTTGACCACCGAGGCGAGGAAAACGCCATCCGCCTCGGCCTGGAAACGGCAGAGGGCAAAGGTCACCCGGCTGCCATCCGGAAAGGGAATGGTGACCGACTCCCCGCCCACCTCGCCGCAGAGGCCCAGCACCGCGGCCTTGGCCGCGGCTGCCGCGCAGGCGCCGGTGGTATATCCGGAACGCAGCCGTTTCGCCACTATTCCATTCCCCAATCAAACGTTAACTTTGTCAGCTTCACTGCGCCGCTCCTCGCCGTACTCAACTGTACTGTCTCGTCGCTGCTCGTTTGCCTTCGCGTTCCCATTTTGATTTGGAAACGGAATTACTGCCCCTCAATAAGACGCAGCAGGGCATTCACCGTGGCCGCAGCCACCGGACTGCCGCCCTTGCGGCCCAAGGCGGTGATGAAGGGATACCTCTTCCCGGCCAGCATCGCCTTGGACTCCGCCGCGTTGACAAAGCCCACCGGCACGCCGATCACGAGATCGGGGCTGAAAAGCCCTTGGTCGATCAGCCGCATCACTTCAAGCAACGCGGTGGGGGCATTGCCGATGGCAACAATACCGATCTTCTCATTGGCCAGCTGCCGGATCGCCACCTCGGAGCGGGTAAGCCCCAGACGCTTCGCCTCGGCGGCTACCGCTGGGTCACTCACCCCGCAGAGCACCCGGCCGCCCCACTTGGCGAGCAGCCCCTGGCTGATGCCGTTGGCGGCCATGGTCACGTCGGTGAGCACGTTCTTACCGGCCCGGATCGCCTGCAGGGCCGCACCAATTGCCTGGGGATGGAAGCGCAGGTTCTCACTAAAGGAAAAATCGCCGGTGGCGTGGATCACCCGGCGCACCACGGCGAACTCGGTCGGGGTATGGCCGGTGGGGCCAAGCTCGGCCTCGATGATGCGGAAGCTCTCCTTCTCTATTTCCTCTGGCTTCACCTGCTGCAATTGGATATCCATGCTAATACTCCTGACAGGTGCGGACAAAGTGGGCCGCGACCTCCGGCTGCGAGCCGAAGTGCAGATGGAGATAGCCGCCCAGGGTCCGGCCGTTGACCAGATACCCTTCCTGCCGGTCGTCGGCCAGGCGGTAATGCCGCGCCACCGCGGACGGCATGGGGTCGATGGTCGAATAATGGAACTCGTGGCCGCGCAGGGTCGTGCCGGCCGGGCCGACCACGGTATCCGCGGTCACCCTCACCTCGCGGTAGCCAAGGCTCGCCCGGCCCTGCTGCATCCGCGCCTCCACCGGATAGACGCCGGCCATGGCATAGAACCGCTCCTCGCGGTCGCGGATGCCCTCGGTGAGGTACATGAAGCCGCCGCACTCGGCATAGAGCGGCCGACCGGCTGCGGACCACTCCCGGATCGCCTGGAGCATGGGCACATTGGCTGCCAACTGTTCGGCATGGAGCTCCGGGTAGCCGCCGCCCAGGTAGAGGCCTTGAATCCCCTCGGGCAAGGCCGGGTCCGTCAGGGGGCTGAATTCCACCAGCTCGGCGCCGGCGGCTGCCAGCCGGGCCAGGTTCTCTTCATAATAAAAGCAGAAGGCGCGGTCGCGGGCAATACCGATCCGGATCCGCGCCCCGCTTGGCTCCTCTCTGACTGCCGGGGCAGGGTGCGGCTCCGCCGTGGCCGCCAGGGCCAGCAGCCGGTCGAGGTCGATATGCCCTGCCACGGTTTCCGCAAGCCTCACCAGCGACTCGCTGCTGATCGGCGCCTCGCTGCCCAGGTGCAGGCCGAGATGGCGCTCGGGGATAACGAATTCCGCCTCCCGCGGCAGGGCGCCCAGCACTTCGGCCCGGCAATGGGCCTTGATGGCGCTGCGCAACAGCTCCAGATGGCGCACGCTGCCCACCCGGTTCAAAATCACCCCGACCACCCGCACCGCCGGGTCGAGGGACTCGAAGCCCTTGACCACGGCCGCCGCGCTCTCGGCCATGGAACGGGCGTCAACCACCAGCACCACCGGCAGCCCGAGCAGTTTGGCAAGCGCGGCACTGCTGCCCGCCCCGCCGTCGAAGAGGCCCATCACCCCTTCCACCACCGCCACCTCGGCCGTGGCCGCATGGCGGGCAAAGCACTCCCGGACAAAGGCGTCACCGCACATCCAGGGATCGAGGTTGTGGGAGACACGGCCGGTGACCAGTTGGTGCAGGGTGGGGTCGATGAAATCCGGGCCGCACTTGAAAGGCTGCACCAAGAGCCCCCGCTGCCGCAAGGCGGCCAGCAGCCCCAGGGTCACGGTGGTCTTACCGGCGCCGCTGTGGGGGGCGGCCAGAAGGACTCCTGGTATGCGACCGCTTCTGGCCTTCACTTCCTTTCGCCTGCCTTGAAGTAGCGCGGGTAAAGGAGGCGGCCGAGTTGGCGGATGCCCTCCGTGAGGCGCAGGGTGGGCCGGGCGATCAGCTCCTCGTCCACCAGAAAGACCTTGCCCTCGCGCACCGCCTTGATGGCGCCGAAGCCCGGCTCGCCGACGATGGTTCCCACCTCCACCCGGTTCATCGGCCCGCTCTCGGCGAGGAAAACGTCGATCATGGCCGCCTTGGCCAGGATGCGCTCCTTGCCGTAGGCCGCGATATTGGTCTGCCGCACCCGTTCGGCATCGCTGGCCACGTTGATGCCACCCGCCTTCTCCAGGGCGAAGATCGCCATGCTGGTGGGGGCGAAGGTCTTCATTTTGGCGTGGATCGCCTCGAAGTAGACGCGCTGGCGCTCCCGCTCCGGGATGGTGGCGACAATGCGGTCGCTGGCGGCCAGTTCCTCCTGGCAGCGCTTGACCATCGCCTCCGCGGCGGCCGCCTTGCCGGTGAGCAGGCCGAGCTGGCGCCAGTAGGCGTAGGTCTCGTCGATGCTCACCGGTTGCAGCGAGACCACGGTAATGCCGGCCTCCCTAAGCTTGGCCACCAGCTGCGGGTGGCTGCGCTCGATCATCGGCCGGATCAGCACCAGATCGGGCCGGGCCGCGAGGATCCGTTCCGGATCGGCGCGGTAGTCGAAGGTGGGCTTGGTCAATGCCGCCGGCGGATAATCCTCGTGCATGGAGACCCCGACGATCTCGCGGTCGAGGCCGAGGCTGAAGAGGTTCTCGGTGTGGGCCGGATAGAGGGAGATGATCCGGCTGAAGGGTTTGGTCACCGTGATGGTGCGGCCGGCCTCGTCCACGAAGCTGTTGGCACCCCAGGCCGGGAGTGCCGCGCCGACGGCGAGCAGCAGCAACAGCATGGTTCGGAAAATCCGCATCACTCAGCCTCCATAGCGGAAGGATACTTGCAGGGTGCCGCCGAAGTCGTCGCGGGCCACCCGGCTCTCGACGCCAAAGACCTCGGCGATGATGGCGCTGGTGAGCGTCGCGGCCGTGGGGCCGGCGGCCGCCACCCGGCCCTGGTGCAGAAAAATAATCTCGTCGCAAAAGGCCGCGGCCAGGTTGAGGTTGTGAACCACCGCGATCACGGTGTCGCCCTGCCGCACCCGTTCGCGCGCCACCTGAAAGATGGTGAGAGCGTGGCGGATGTCGAGGTTGGAGGTCGCCTCGTCCAGCAGCAGGATCGGGGTCTGCTGGGTAAGCGCCCGCGCCACCACCACCCGCTGCTTCTCGCCGCCGGAAAGCTCGGTGACCGGGCGCTCCCGCAGCGCGGCAATATCGAGGGCGGCCATGGCCGCCTCGGCGATCATAAGGTCTGCCGTAGTCGGGGCGCCGAAGCGCGGCAGGTAGGGGTGACGGCCCATGAGCACCACCTCCAGCGCGGTAAAGGCAAAGGGGATGGCAAAGTCCTGGGGCACCAAGGCGACCTGGCGGGCAAGTTGCTTGCGGCCCTGGGCTCCGACCCGTTCGCCGTCGAGCCGTACTCGCCCCTGCTGCGGCTGCCGGTTGGCCATCAGCAGGTCGAGCAACGTGGTCTTGCCGCAGCCGTTGGGGCCAACCAGGCCATAGAAGCGGCCAGGCGCCAAGGCCAGATCGATGCCATGCAGAGCCGCCTTGTCGCCGTAGGCAAAGTGGACGTTCTCCAGCAGGAAACCGGCACGCTCAGCCATGGAACGCCCCCCGTTGCCGGAAGAGGTAGCAGAAAAAAGGGCCGCCAATGAGCGCGGTGAGCACGCCGATGGGCACCTCGGCGGGCAGCACCGCCCGGGTCACGGTGTCGGCCAGCAGCAGCAAAAGCCCGCCGGCCAGGGCCGCCACCACCGCGAGCCGCCGGTTGTCCGGCCCGGCCATCAGCCGCATGAGATGCGGGACGATGAGACCGATGAAGCCGATGATGCCGGAAACCGAAACGCAGACCGCCACCACCAGCGAGGCCGCCACCAGCAGAATCCGGCGCACGCGGCCGGTCTCCACGCCGAGGGAGTCGGAGGCGCGGCTGCCCAGGGCGATGATATTGAGATCGCGGCCGTAGTAGACCGCCACCGCGAGGACGGCCAGCAAGGCGGCGAAGACCACGCCGACCTGACCCCAGGTGCGGCCGGCGAAACTGCCCATGAGCCAGAAGACGATGATTCCCACCTGTTCGTCGGCCAGATACTTCATGAAACTGATGCCGGCCGCGAGAATGGCGCCGACGATGACGCCGGCCAGGATCAGGGTGGTCGGCGAGAGCTGACCGTCGCGGGAGGCAAGGAGCAGCACCACCATCAGGGCGGCCACCGCGCCGGCAAAGGCAAAGAGCGGCACCGGCAGGTGGCCGAGCAGGGTATGGTTACAAAGGAGCGCCACCGAGGCGCCGAAGGCGGCACCGGAGGAGATGCCCAGGGTGTAGGGGTCGGCCAGCGGATTCAGCAGGATGCCTTGGTAAAGCACACCACAGACCGCGAGCCCCGCGCCGACCCCCACCGCCGCCAAAATGCGCGGCAGGCGCACGTCGAGCACCACATAGGGAAAGACCGGGTCGAGTCCGGAAGCCAGACTGGCATCGCCGGTGAGCCGGGCCGCAATCACCCGCACCACCTCGGCCGGGGTGATGCGGATGAAGCCGAGGCCGGTGGAGACGATGATGGCTCCCCCGACTGCCAGCAGCAGCCCCACGGCCAACCACGGATATGTCCGCTGGGTGGAGGACATGGCGCCTATCTGAGCTCCAGGCCGTGATCCTTGGCCGCGTCCCGGATGTGCTGCACGAAGATCTCGGCAAAGGCCGGATTTTCGCCCACCCCATGCAGATCGACCTGGACGTTCATCCCCCTGGCCTCCAGCCTCTTCTGCCAGGAATCCGATTCCGGCCCGGCCATATCGTTTTGGGCGTGATCGCCAGCCACGGTCATCAACGCCTTGAGATATACCTTGCGCACGCCATCGCGCTCCAAGGCCGCCACCACCCGCGGCAAGTCGGGAAAGCCCTCCACCACCCCGATATAGACCGGGATCTGCGGGTACATCTCCCGCATCACTGCCTCCAATTCCAGGTAGTAGCCGGTGGAGTAATGCTCGTTGCCATGGGCCATATAGACCAGGGCACGCTGCTCTTTGGCCGCCGCGGCAAAATCCGTCGCCAGGGCCTTGGCGGCAAGCTCGATGTCGTGGCGGTATGGGTGCTCGATGCCCGGAGTGCCCAAAGCGGGTCGGCCGATGCACATCTGCTTGAAGGGCAGGTTGCGCGCCTTCACGGTGCGGATCGAATTGAAGCCATCCACATAGGCGGAAAGATCGGCAAATTCCTCGCCGCTGGCGATGTGAGTCGGCTGGATGATGATGGAGCCGTAACCCTCGTCCTGCAGATCGGCCATGGCCGCGAGCGGCCCCTTGACGTCAAGGATATCCTTCGGCACCTCGGGGTGCTCGCCACGGTAGCGCGGGTCGTGACGGCGCTGCTGCCAGATCCGGCGGACGATGTTGGAGGTGAAGGCCAGTTCCACCCTGGTGTGCGGGAAGGCCCGCTGCACCCGGTCGCGGATGTCGAGGATGCCGGGCAGCCCCTCGATGTGGCTGGTGCCGAAGACCGCCAGCACGATGGCTTGTTTCTGGCCGGGCTTGGCCGAAGCCGCGAACGGAACGGTCAGAATGAGCAGGGCAATCAGCATTCCATGGATCAGTTTGTTACGCATACCTTTCCTCTTCTCCTTTTCTAGGGTTTGGATGGTGACCCCGCCGCGTGGAGAAGACGACGCGGCGCCGGCGGCAGAAGAAACTCCGCCCCCATCAAGCCCGTTGCCGTCCCCTTTCCGCGAAGGAGCCTCGAAATACCGAAGTGGCACAGAGCAAACAGGCAGGTCTCCTGGCTCTTCCCCAAGGCCGGCGCGCCTTCCCGTTTCTCGTTACAGAAACAGTGGCGTCTGCGCCGGCTGCGTTCGCTCCGACAACCTCCGGAGCGAACAGGAATGACAGTGGCGGGACCGCTCCCGATTTACACGGGATTCCCTCGAAGGAGACGGCAAAACAATATGGACACAATTGCATTGAAGCGATGCAAAATGTTCAGGTTGTGCGTGCTCGGCTCCCTCGGCCCTTACGGGC
This sequence comes from Deltaproteobacteria bacterium, assembly GCA_021802645.1. Lineage (GTDB taxonomy): Bacteria > Desulfobacterota > Desulfobulbia > Desulfobulbales > Desulfurivibrionaceae > JAJZRJ01. The sequence goes on from JAJZRO010000016.1 coordinate 23,401, forward strand.
ACCGTGTTTGCAATTTTTTTTCAGGATCGTTCCCCGACCCTGATTTTGTTCAGGCTCTCTTCTTTCCTCCTCAAAAGGTAACCCAGTAGTAGGCGATGCCCACCACGATGATGCTGCCGATCCGGAAGGCCTGGCTGCAGAAGACCAGTTCCGCGGCGAGGCGCGGGCTGAAGATGCCGGCATAGTACGGATACTGATGACGGAAGGTGCGCACCGGCGAGGCAAGCACGTTGCCGACCAAAAGCGCCAGCACCACCTGACGGGCGCCGAGGGTGCCGGTCGCGAGCAAGGCGCCGGCCGTGGCCAACCCGGCCGCGAACTCGGCCGCCACCTGGGCGACCACGATGCCGAAGCTGCGCGGGTCGAGCCAGGCGAGCAGGGAGAGATGCTCGGTCATCACATGTTCCAACCGATGGAAGAGCCCCAGCCGATGCATAAAAAAGATGAGGGTATAGATCGGCACCGTGAAGAGGATGATCTTGCGAATCCGCCGCCGGAAACGCTGCCAGGCCTTGTCGAGGGCCTGGCGCATGGTCACCGGCCGGTGGGCGGCAAGCACCGCGTCAACATCACCCGCACCCCGCCGGACCAGCAGCAACCTCCCTGCCGCCAGCACCAGGACGGTGCGCAGCAGGGCCGCCAGCAGGGTGAGCCCCACGTAGAGAAAGGCGGCCATCTTGATGAGCGGTGCGGTGAGGAAGAAGACGGTGGGCAGGTGGATGAAGTAATTGGGCAGACTGTTGAAGAGGTTGGCCAGCACCAGTTCCTGTTTGGTCAGCCGCCCCTGGTCGTAGGCCTCGGCCAGGATGGTGTTGGAGCCCACCCCGGAGAAGAAGGCCATGGAAAAACTGGCGCCTGCGGTCTCGGAAAGATGGCCGATACGGATGAGCGGCTTGGCCAGCAGGGCAAGCCCCCTGGTCCAGTTCAAGGCCTCGATGAAGTTGGCAAAGAGCAGGCCCATGGAGACGCTCACCACCAGGCGGATGAGCGGCCAGCCAAGTCCGTGCCACAGCGCAACGAGGGTCAGTGCGTGCGTTTTCATAGGTATACCAATAAAAAAATCCCCGGACCGATATTGCATCGATCCGGGGATTCCCTGATTTCTCCACGTGATCCGGTAGCAGGCCCCCCGTCCACGGCGGCATGCTTCCCCTCCCAGGCAGGTCTTCTGACTTCCGGCTCGTCCTCCTGCCGCGCCTTCCCATCAAAATGACAGTGGCCTTGTGCGGCATTCGTCCCCGGTTACAGCGGCGGGCCCGTCCCGGATTCGCACCGGGTTCCCTCTTTCTGCTCGGCTAAGAGCACCTGGGTGGTTATCGGCTCTTACTAATAGAAAAAGTTGCGCCCCTTGTCAAGTTCGACCGTTGGAAGGAGCGTCAACTCGGCGAGTTACCTTGGCCACCAGGGGAACCCTCAGGGTGAAGGTGCTCCCTTTGCCCTCTTCGCTCTGCACCTCGATGGTGCCTTTGTGCTTTTTCACCACGATGTCGTAGGCGATGGAAAGGCCGAGACCAGTGCCCTTGCCCACCTCCTTGGTCGTGAAGAATGGTTCAAAAATCCGGGAGATTTTATCCTTGGGGATACCGCTCCCTGTATCGCTCACCGAGACATAGACCCACGTGGGGTCGGCCCAGGTCTTCACGGTGATGGTGCCATGTTTTTCAATCGCCTGGGCAGCATTGACCAACAAGTTCATGAAAACCTGATTGAGTTGCTGCGGATTGCACACCGTTTTCGGCAACTCGCCGTATTCCTTTTTGACCTCGGCCTTGTACTTCAACTCGTTCCAGACAATGTTGATGGTGGACTCCAGGCATTCGTTGATATCCGCGGCCTGCACCTCGGCCTGGTCCAGACGGGAGAAACTTTTCAATCCCTGCACGATCTTGCGCACCCGCTCGGCGCCATCCAGCGACTCCTTGATCAGGTTCCCCACATCGTTGAGGATATAGTCGATCTTGAGCCTTTTACGCTGATCGGCAAGCTCGGTGGCCGCCGCCGAGGTATTACCGCAGCACAATTCCACCGCTTGCCCCTGGACGGCGATGAACTCGGACAAGCGGTCCGTGTACTTGGCCATGGTGCCGAGGTTGCTGGAAATAAACCCCATGGGATTATTGATCTCATGGGCGACGCCGGCGGCGAGCTGGCCGATGGAGGCCATCTTCTCGCGTTGCAACAACTGCGCCTGACTCTCCTGCAACTGATGATAGGCCTCTTCCAATTCGGCCTTCTGTCGTTGCACCACATCCCGGCTCGCCGCCACCTCCTCGGCGAGCTTGTGCGCCTCGGCAAAGGCCTGTTCCAGCGCCTGCTCCGAGGCCACCCGCTCGGTGATGTCACGCACGCTTTCCAGGATGCCCACCACTCGGCCCTCCGCGTCGCGGAACGGCATCGCCGTAAGCAGGCAGGCGATCTCCTGCCCGGCCGGGTTCTTCTTCACCACATCCTGCCGGACTCGCGCCTCCCCGTGGTCCATGACCCGTGTTTTCGGGCAATCCGAGGTCCCGCAATACTGACCGGGAAACACCTCGTAACATTTCTTCCCCTTAACCGCGCTCAAAGGCAGACCCACCAGTTCGGCAAAGGTGCGATTGGCCTCGACCACGGTAAAGTTTTGGTCGATGATCCGGATGCTGTCGCCGGTAATATTGAAGATCTCCTCCAGCACCATCCTGGCCTGGCCGACCTTTTTTTCCGCCGCCGCCCGGCGCCGCAACTCCTGGTTCGCCAGATGGTACAAGACGCCCGCGCCCACCACCACCAGGAGCAAGAGGGCGATGAGGGCAAAACCAACCGGGGTCAGCAAGCCGTACAGCACCTCCCGGGCAATGGCGTCGGTCGCCCGCAAATAAACAAGCCGCCACCCCGCCAGCCCGTGAATCCCCGCAATGGGGAAGGCCACCACCCCATACCGGCTACCGTCCGGCATGACCATCTGCCACTCGTCGCCCTGCCCGGAGTCCGCAGCCGCGCCCTTACCTTGCCGGTGATCGGCAACCGCGTGCGGCAACGACTTCGACACCCACTCCGGACGGTTGGCGGCAAATATCTGCCCCTCGGGATTGACCACGGCCATGATGCCCGGCACTTCCGCCCAACTGGCTTCAAGGATGGTGAACGGATAGCGGATCACCACCACCCCGAAAATGCCCCCGCTGCCGGTCACCGGGTGGCTGATATAGATGCCGGGCCGGTCAGTGGACGTCCCGCTGCTCAAAAAAACCGTCGGCGCCCCCTTGATCGATTTCTGGAAATACGGCGCATCGCCATAGCGTTTGCCGATAACGCTATCCGGCGCAAAGCGGCTGGAGGAGGCCACGGCCACCCCGTCGGCATCCAGCAGATACCCCACCGGCCCGGAGTCGCTCTCGGCGTACTCGTCGAGAAAACCATCGATCTGATAGAGGGTGGATTCCTGCGGAGTTTGAAAGTACTTGGCCAGGAGTGGCACCTCGGCCAGAAACCGTACCACCCGCAGGCGTTCATTAAGGGCGGCAACCACACCGTCGCGCATCAGTTCGTCGGTTGCCAGCGCATGAAGGCGGGTTTGCTGGCGCACCAGCGCGTAAACCGAAAAAAAATAGGCGACACTGCCCGCCATGCTGGAAAGGACGCACAGGGCGACCAGAACGATCAGCAGACGTCGGGGTTGTGTTCGCGTTGATACCATGCCGTTAGCCGAAATCGTTCCCCTTCTCTTCTCTTTCCGATGGCACTCCTGGTTCCAACGTAGGCAAAAAAAATCCGCTGGTCAATGAAATGCCTACCACCCGAACCGCAATTTCCCGCGGCTGCCGCAAGGGCCGCGAGGACCAAAGGGAATATTCGACATCCCCTTCGTCGCGCCGCCCAGGTCTTGGTCCTCGGCGCGCCCTGCCAGCATGACAAGACGGTGCCCCGCCGCCGGAGGTCGCCCTGGTCATCGCAAAAAGGTGTCATCGCCATATTTTTTCGATATACTGGGCTATATGGACATCAAATTTTTTCAGAAAAAAGCCGACCTGCCGACCATCTCCGCCGTGGCGAGCCAGGTCAACCGCGCCGTCAAAAACGAATCCCTCACAACCACGGCGCTCAGTGAAATCATCTCCCGCGACCCCGCCCTGACCACCAAAGTGCTCAAACTCGCCAACTCCGCCTATTACGGATTGGCCCGCGAGGTGGACACCCTGCCGCGGGCGATCACCGTCCTCGGCTTCGAAACCATCAAGAATCTGGCGCTGAGCGTCTCGGTTTTCCACGCCTTCTGCACCAAAGAGGGGCGGCTGATCGATTTCCGGGGGTTGTGGTATCATTCGCTGGGAACCGCGGTGGCAGCCAAGGCTCTTTGCAACAGGGCCCAGCCCCGGCCCCAAGATGACACCCTGGGGGAACAGGCCTTTCTCTGCGGCATCATCCACGATATCGGTAAAATCGCCATGATGCAGTGCCTGCCGGACGAGATGGTCCGCGTCTTCGAACGGATGCGGCAGGAGGGGATTCCCGAATACGAAGCGGAAAAGGAGATCGTCGGCTTCAGCCACCAGCGGGCCGGACAGGCGCTGGCGGACGTGTGGAACTTTCCGGAGAAGTACCTCAAGGTCATCAGGCAACATCATATGCCCAACCTGACCCCCTCGGTCAAGCCGACCACCGCCCGACTCATCCTGGCGGTGTACGTCGGCAACAAGATTGCCAAGGCCATGCATCTCGGCGAAAGCACCGACCCGATCGCCGCGAAGATCACCCCGGAGGATCTGAACAGGATCGGGGTCCTCAGCACGGACCTGCCCCCCCTCGTTGCCGAGATCAAGAATGACTACAACACCCTGCTGGAACAGTGGAGTTACGAAGCGTAAGCCGAAGTCATTGCAGCCGGACAAAAACCCCCTGGTGAGGGGGGTCGAGCTTGTAGTAACGCCGTAGCAGATCGATGCTCGTCTTGCCCAGCACCTTGCCTTTGCCCAGTAAGAGAATGCCGGTGCCGCTCAATACATCCCGGTTGAGTTCCATGCCGACGGCCAACTCGTCGGGAGAGAGTTCCACCTCCCTCGCCGCCTCCTCGGTGGTCCGCCGCTTCTTGCGGTAAAATTTGTCCGCCACCGCCAGGACGATCGGCACCAGCTTCGGCTCGAAACGGCTGCCCGCCTGCGCCTCCACCTCCTTGCGGATCAACTCCTGACTGAGGGTGCTCCCGAAACGACGATTCTTGACATCGATATAATCGGCCAGAGCCAAAACCGATGCCGCCAGGGGAATCTCCTTTTTCTTGAGCCCGTCGGGAAAGCCCGCCCCATCATAGCTTTCGTGGTGGCTGCGGATGATGAGACCGGCCGGCCGCAGGTCTTCGATAACATCCACCGCCGCCTGCCCCCGCAACGGATGCTTGACATACTCCTCCCGCGCCTCGTAGTTCATCTGTTCCGTGTCCTGCCGGAGGATGAAATCGGGGATGCCGATCTTGCCGATGTCATGTAGCAGAGCGGCAACGACGAGGGTTTCCCGCTCCTCCGGGGTCATTTCCAGTTCCTTGGCAACCAGGCTGCATACCTCCGCCACATTGAACGAATGCGCCCGCATACGCGGATCGCGCAGCTCCACCAATCCGGAAAACGCTCTGATGGTATTCTTGAAGTTGATGCGGAGTTTGGCGTTGATCGCCTGCAGCGAGTCATAGCTTTTCCGCAGCTCCGTGGTCTGTTCCTGAACGATCACCTCCAGCTCTTGACTCCACCGCTTCAACTCCTCATTCTGGCGCTGAACCACGGCATTGAGCCGTTTGTTTTCCTTGACGAGCTGGTAGGTCTGTACCGCGCCCATGACGGTCTGGACCAGTTCTTCATCCTTCCATGGCTTGGTCAGGTAACGAAGGATGCCGCCGCGGTTGATGGCATCGATGGCGGCATTGACATCGGCATAGCCGGTCAGGAGCAGGCGTATCGTCTGCGGAGCGATTTTGCGGCTCTGCTCCAGGAAATCGGCTCCGACCATCTCGGGCATGCGCTGATCGGAGACGATCACCGCCATGTCCGGGTGTTTCGCGAGTATCTCCAGGCCGACCCGGCCGGAGCCCGCGGTGAACACCTCGACGTTTTCGTCCATGAAGAGCCGTTCCAGGGAATGCAGGATGTTCTCTTCGTCATCGACGAAGAGAACCTTGCCGATTTCCTGGGGGATGGGAGAAGCAGGCGTTGTCGTTGCCATGGGGGATCGCACCGTATCCGTTATGAGTCGCAAAAGGTTCTATCCAGCACGAGAACGATACCGCGTTGGCCGTCCTCGGATTCAATCCGCGTTCCTTTGGCACAAATTTCTTTACCAGCCAGCATCACCTTCGTCGCCGCCACCTGGTCCGCAGGGATTTCCCGTAGAAAATCAACCAACGCCGGCGGCAACACCTCGCTGGCCGGATGGCCGAGGGAAAGCCCGATGCCTGTCTCGACAAAAGCGTGTGCCCGCCGGTTATGCTGCACCAGTTCGAGTTGCTCATCAAAACCGAACACCGCCACCGGCAGCGAATCCAGGATATGCTGGCTCCGCTTGAGCACCCGGTTCTGGAAGATCACCTCACCGGTACGCTCCCTGACCCGCTGTTCCAGTTCCTCATTTAATTCAACCAGCCGTTCGTTCGTCTGGCGCAGTTCATCGGTAAGATGGGTATTTTCCCGTCGCAGGAAATAGACCTCCACCGCCTTGGCGATGGTGACCCGCAGCTGGTCATCGTTCCAGGGCTTGGGAATGAATTTGTAGATATGCCCCTCGTTGATCGCCTCGACGATCGCCGCGGTGTCGGCATACCCCGAGAGCACAATGCGCACCGTTTCGGGCCAACGCTCATAGACCGTCTTGAGGAACTCGACGCCACTCATCCCCGGCATGCGGTAATCGGAGATCACCAGCGGCACCGGCTCGTTCTCCTCCAGCAACTGCAACCCTTCGTCGCCGGAACCGGCCTTGAGGAGGGTATATTGCTCGTCCATGAGAAGTCGCTCCAATGCCCGCAGCACATTGGGCTCATCGTCCACGAACAGAATCTTTACTTCCTTCTCCATCCGCCTTTCTCCTGATGGGCAACCGCCCCGCGATAGCGGGCAAGCTGCGCCACGACCGTACCCAACCGGGCCTCCGCGAACCGCCCTCGCAGGAGAACCCTTAACCGTGCCCCAACGCCGGCAAAGTCACCGCCATAAGCAGCGGCATGCCTCTCGCCGGGACTCCCTGCTCACGCCCGAACCGGCAGAGACACCGTAAAGGTGGTTCCCTTCCCCAGCTCGCTTGCCACCTCGATCCGGCCCTCATGCTTCTTGACAATGTCGTAGGTGATGGACAGCCCGAGCCCGGTCCCCTTGCCCACTTCCTTGGTCGTAAAAAACGGCTCGAACAGACGATTCATATGCTCCGGCGCGATCCCGCAACCGGTATCGCTGATCGCCACCCGGATTTCCCCCTTCTCCTGCCACGTCTTGATGGTGATCGTTCCCTTCGTCGCGATCGCCTGGGCGGCATTCATCAGGAGGTTCATGAACACCTGGTTCAGCTGTTGGGGATAACAGCGGGTGGGGGGCAGTTCACCGTACTCTTTCTTGACCTCACATTTGTATTTCAGCTCGTTCCAGACGATGTTGATCGTGTCTTCCAGGCATTGATTGATATCCGCCCGGCTCTCTTGCGCCTGATCCACCCGCGAGAAGCTCTTCAGATTCTGGACAATGGTCCGCACGCGGTCGGCGCCGTCCAGGGATTCCCGGATGAGGGAGGAGGCGTCGTTCAGAGTGAAGTCCATCTTCAATTCCTTGCGCAACTGCGCAAGCTCCGCGGCCTGCGCCGGCGAGGCGCACTGATCGATGAAGGCGGACTGTTTGCCAAGGAATCCCTTCACCCGGTCAACATACTTGGCCAGGGTGCCGAGATTACTGGTCACAAAGCCCATGGGATTGTTGATCTCATGCGCCACCCCGGCGGCCAGCTGGCCGATGGAGGCCATCTTCTCCTGCTGGAGCAGCTTGGCCTGGGACCCTTTCAGCTCCTCATACGCCTTGCTCAACTCCTTTTTTTGCTCATCCAGGATAAACATCATGTGATTGAATTCCTCGCCGATCCGGTAAATCGGATCGCTGGTCGCGGCCTGGTAGAACTTACACCGTTCGCAGGCCCCGATCTTCTGGGCAAAGCCTCCCTGCACCTGCCCCTCACATTTGGTTCCCGCCACCTGCCAGCAACGGAGTGGCTCCTTGCCATAGCAGGGGCAGTCCGTCTGCTCACAATGCGTTATCCGCCAGCATTGCGCCAGATTCGGCGGCAGATCGAAATAGCCCCCCAGCTCCCCCTGTTCGCTCGCCCGACGAATCATGAGCGATACTTCATCCAAGGCCCGCTGAAGATCCTGCCGATGGCGCTCGATCGCGCGGTTTTTCTCCTCCAACTCCGTGGTCATCCGCTTGCGCCACGTAATGTCGTGCATGGTCAAGACCGCGCCGGCGAGGCCGTCTTTGCCAGGGTCAAACGGATAGTTCATGAGACGAAAGCTCCGGCCGGAGGGGGCATGGAAGAACGCAACGCCCTCTCCGTCATGCCCGGTCTTCTGGAGTCCCAGGGCATTGAACAACTCGCGCCAATCCATGCCCAGCAGTTCCTGATATCCCTTGTCGGCAAGCAGGGTCAGTGCTCGATTGCAACGCCTGATCTGGTGCGCAACATCCACGAAGATGACCACGTCGTCGACGCAGTCCATAGTCTTTTCCCATTCCTGTTTGGCGACTTCAATCTGCCGGAACAAGGCAGGCGAGAAGGACTGTTGGGAATCAGACATTTTCTACCTTGGAGATCGCAATCTTGTTTTTTTGCCGAATGGCGAGGTGGATCACCCATCCCCCGGCTTTTTCACGATAAGAACCGCCATCGACGCCGCAACACGCAATGGGCAGCACCAGTTTTAACAGGATAGCATCGGCCCTTTTGATTTGACAAATGAAATGCGAGGAGCGTACTTCCTCAAAAAAACAACTGCATCTTCCGAAGCAGGCGGGCGACATCCCCCTCGTCGAACCGGGTGAGCCCCGCCGCCTTCGCGAGCCGCACGGCCTCGAGGTATTCCGCATGGTCGAGCGGCCGATCGATGGGCGGGTATTTGAATGCCTGGCCGCAGGGGCGATACTGCTCCATGACGTTGACATAGGTGGTCGGCGAAATTTCGTTGGCAAGGAAGGTGAAAATCTCCCGGCTCTCGGCAAGCCCCTCGGGCATGACCAGATGGCGCACCAAGAGACCGCGTTGGGCGAGCCCCTGTGCATCGATCACCAGGTCGCCCACCTGACGGTGCATCTCACGAATGGCCTGCCGCGCCACCTCGGGGTAATCGGCCGCCCCACAGAAGCGCCTGGCGCTCTCCGTCGCCCAGAACTTGAAGTCCGGCATGTAGATATCGACCACGCCGTCGAGCAATTGCAGGGTTTCCAGGGCATCGTAGCCACTGGTGTTATAGACGAGCGGCACCTGGAGCCCCCTGTCGATGGCAATGCCCAGGGCTTCGAGCAGTTGCGGCACCACGTGGCTCGGGGTGACCCAATTGATGTTGTGGCACCCCTGTTTCTGCAGGCTCACCATCATCGCCGCCAGCTGACCAGGCGGCGTGGCCACCCCTTCACCCAGATGGCTGATCTCGTAGTTCTGGCAGAAGACACACCCCAGGTTACAGTGGGTGAGGAAGATGGTGCCCGAGCCGCCCATGCCCACCAGCACCGATTCCTCCCCGAAATGAGGGTGGTAACTGGCCACGTTGGCCATGCGCCCGGTTCGACAGAAGCCGTGTTCGCCGGCCAGCCGGTTTACCTGGCAGCGGCGCGGGCAGAGGGTGCAGCAGGTGAGACGCTCACGGGCCGCCGCGATCCGCGCCGTCAGCTCCCCGGAGGCATGGAGGTGCAGATAGGCTGGAACGACAGGCGTTGTCACGGCTGCTCAATCTGTCCTGGCCTGGTGTTCCAGGCGGCGATTCCGGTAATAGAGCCCGATGTCGGTGGCGACCATCAGGCCATTCAGGCCGTAGAGAAAGATCACCAGATCGTAGCTATAGAAAATCTTGTGCAGGATGCCGGCCACGTAGCCCACCAGCACGATGTAGAGAAAGGGCAGGCTTTTGCCGCCGGTCGCCCGCGACCGATAGGAACGCGCGATGGAAAAGGGCCACGCCGCGCCGAAACAGACCAGCATCAGGATTTCAAAGATGCTCATGAATCAATGCCCGCCATGGTTGAGATGAACAACAAAACCCCATTTTAGGCGGTTTGGCGGGAAAGAAAAGAGAAATCCGCCGCCGCGGGAGAGAGTGCCTCGCGCCGGAGGGGATCGTGCAGCGTCCCCGCCAAGGAAGTTTTGTTGCACAAAGGCGCGAAGTTGGCTAGGGTGGGGCGGCATGACACGAACCTTCAGTCGCTCCGGACCGACACTCCCATGAAGCAACCCACCTCCCGCTGGCAACGCCTTCTTCACGAAAGCATCACCTCGCCGGTCGAACTGGCCGCCGCCCTCGATCTCGACCTGGCGTCGCTCAGTGCGGTCTGCGCCCGTTTTCCCATGCGGATCAACCCCTATTACCTGGGGCTCATCAGGGAACACGGCACCCCGCTTCTCCGCCAGGCGGTGCCGGACCCGCGCGAACTCACCGACACCACCTGCGTCGACGACCCGCTCAACGAGGAGAATTTGAGCCCGGTGCCCAACCTGGTGCACAAGTACCCGGACCGCGCCCTCTTCCTGGTCACCTCCCGTTGCGCCATGTACTGCCGCTTCTGCACCCGCAAACGCAAGGTGGGCACCGAACGGATGCAGGTCACCCGGGAGACGATCCGCCAGGGCCTGGACTACCTGCGGCGCACTCCGACCATCCGCGACGTGCTGGTCTCCGGCGGCGATCCACTGCTGCTGGAGGACGACACCCTGGCCGGGATTCTCGCCGAGCTCCGGCGGATCAGGAGCATCGAGATCATCCGCATCGGCAGCCGCGTACCCTGCACGCTGCCCATGCGGGTCACGGCTCAACTGGCCAAGACCCTCAAAAGATTCCACCCCCTCTACATCAACACCCATTTCAACCATCCGGCCGAACTGACCCCGGCGGCGGCCCGGGCCTGCGCCCGCCTTGCCGACGCCGGCATCCCGCTGGGCAACCAGACCGTGCTCCTGCGTGGCATCAACGACGACACCGCCACCATCCGCGACCTGATGTTCGGCCTGCTCACGATGCGGGTCAAGCCCTACTATCTGTTCCAGGCCGACATGACCCGCGGCACCGACCATTTCCGCACCCCGGTAGAAAAGGGACTTGCCATCATGCGGGACCTCATCGGCCATTCCTCCGGCATGGCGGTGCCCACCTTCGCCGTGGATGCGCCGGGCGGCGGCGGCAAGATCCCGCTCTCGCCCGACTACGTCCAGAGCCTGGGCCGCACCCTCACTTTCACCAACTACCAGGGACTCACCTGCACGTACCACAACGCCGCCTGAGCAAACCTTTTTTCTTGCCGGAGGTTGTCTCTTGTTGCCCACGATGATACCCTGGAAGGAAACGCGGAGTCCCCATGGAGCGCTCGATCCTCGTCGCCATCGACGGTTCGCTATACAGCAAGCACGCCCTGCACTACCTCGCCACCCTCTTTGCCGGGCAACCCGAAGTCCATTTCCACCTGCTGTCTCTGGTCCCGGCCGGATCGCAGCCGCCGGGCGGCGAGTGGATGGACCAAGAGGAATTGCTGAACACCCTGCAGCCCGCCATCCGCAGGCAGCTTGCGAGCCAGCAACACTGTGTGGCCAACGGCACCGAATTCTTTCTCCGCCACGGTTTTACGGCCGAACAGCTCACGGAGAGGGTGCGGCTTGCCCGGGACGGCATCGCCCAGGAAATTCTGCATGAAGCCCGCCATGGGCGCCATGATGCGCTGGTCATCGGCCGCCGCGGCATCGGCAAACTGGAAGAGATGATCCTCGGCAGCGTCTCCGCCACCCTGCTCGAGAAATGTCACGACGTGCCCCTGTGGATCATCGACGGCGAGGTGGATTCCCGGAAGTTCCTGGTGCCGCTGGATGGCACCTTCCACTCCCTGATGGCCGTCGATCACCTCGCCTTCGTCCTCAAGGACAACCCCCTTGCCGAGATCACCCTTTTTCACTCCGCGGCGATGCTGGCCAACCGCCCGGCGATCCGGCCCGAGAATTTTTACGACCAATGGGGCAAGGAGTGGTGCGACACCCATCTGACCCAGCCCGACAGCCTCTTCCATGCCCCGCGGCAACTGCTCATCGAGGCCGGATTCCCCGCCGAACGCATCTTCTGGCACCAGGCCACGAAGGGGATTGATCCCAGCCGCCAAATCCTGCGCCGGGCTCTGATGGACGATTTCGGCACCATCGTCATGGGCCGCCGCGGCGGCGAGGTCAACAAGGGTCTTTTTCGGGGGGTTTCCGACCGGGTGCTGCTCATGGCCGAGAAGGTCGCGCTCTGGATCGTCGGCTGACCCCTGCCTGTCACATCGATTCCGGTTTGACAAATCCTTCCCCCTTCGCCCATAATGGAAAGCACGATACCATCCATAACCGCGGCGCAAGGGGGGCTTGCCGGCGTGACATATAAAAAAATCCTGGTGGTGGACAACAATCCCGTCATCCTGCGCCTGATGACCGGTTTTCTCGAACAGGAAGGCCATGAAGTGCGTACCGCCTCGGACGGTCTTTCCGCCCTCTACCTCCTGGAAAACTTCATCCCCGACGTGATCTTCACCGATCTCGTCATGCCCAACATCGACGGCGAAAAGCTCTGCCGCATCGTTCGCGACATGCCGTCCCTGGCCGGGGTCTATCTGGTTGTCCTTTCCGGCATTGCCGCCGAGGAAGAGATCAACTTCAGGGAATTCGGCGCCGACGCCTGCATCGCCAAAGGCACGGAGGAAAATACCAGAAGGCATGTCCTCGAACTGCTCCGCCAGACAGACCAGCGGACCACCGCCCTGGTGGAGGACCCCCAACCCACCTTGGGGGTCAACGAAATCCACACCCGGGAGGTCACCAGGGAACTGCTCAACTCGAAACGCCACCTCGAGGCCATTGTGCAACATCTGGCCGACGGCATCTTCGAGTTGAACCACGACGGCCGCATCATCTATGCCAACGAGGCCGCCGTAAAACTGACCGGCATCAAGGAGGAAAAGCTGCTGACCTCCGAGTTCCAGGCGCTCTTCCTGCCGGCGGCACGACGCCGTCTGGGCCGTGCCCTCGCCGAGGCACACGAGATGCCGCAGGCCATCGACGATGACCCGCCGCTCCTCATCAACCAGAACTATGTGGCGCTCACCATCCTGCCGATGGCAAACGACAGGGATGTTTCCCTCATCGTCATCATGCAGGACATCACCCGGCGGGTGCTGGACGCCAAGGCCCTCAACGCCAGCGAAACGCGCTTCCGCGAACTCTTTGACCACATGCTCACCGGGGTGGCAGTCTATGAAAGCGCCAACGGCAAGGATTTCCTCTTTGTCGATTTCAACCGGGCCGCGGAACAACTTGACCAGACCAGCCGGGCGGCGGTGCTCGGCCACAATGTCACCGAGGTTTTCCCCGGCGCCGAAAAATCCGGTCTGCTTGAGGTGCTGCGTCGCGTCTGGCAGAGCGGCCACCCCGAGGAACACCCCCTCTCCTTTTACGAAAATGACCGCATTGTGGGCTGGCGGGAAAATTACGTCTACCGGTTGCCATCCGGCGAGGTCGTGACCATCTACCAGGATATCACCGAGGAGAAGCGGACGGCAACGAATCCGGCCTTTGAGACCGGAATCAACGAAGCCGTGGCCCGACTTTCCCAGATGCTCATTGCCGGCGACTCCCTCACCGACATCTCCTCCGTGCTGCTGGAAGACGCCATGCAACTCACTGACAGCGCCAGCAGCTTCGCGGGTTATCTTGACGACGAGGGCAACTTCCAAAGCCTGGTCATGACCGCCTTCCTGTCGGCCGACAACGAAAAACGGCCCTGCTTGGCGGCTGTCCCCAAACCGAACGGCCTGCTCAGGTGGGTGCTGGATAAGCGGGAATGCGTGCTGACCAACACGCCTGCCATCGATCCACGCTACCAGACGCCGCCCCCCGGCCACCCCCCCATTACCCGCTTTCTCGCGGCGCCGGTCATGCTCGGCCAAGAGTTGATCGGCCAGGTGGCGCTTGCCAACGCCAACCGCGACTACACCGAACGCGACCTGGCGGTGGCTAAACAACTGGCCTCCCTTTACGCCCTGGCCATCGACCGGCAGCGTCATGATGACCAGATGACCCGCCCGGCGCCGCCCGATCCCCTGACCGGACCGATGGACCGCCATTGGCTGGCGGGCTGCCTAAAGCAGGCGATCCGCCTTGCCCACCGCCAGTCGAAGATGGTGGCCGTCTTCCGCATGGATCTCGACAATCTCCAAGAAATCAATGCCGTCCATGGCCACATCGCAGGCGACGAGGTGCTGCGCGAAGTGACCGCCCGCCTTGCCTCGACGATCCGCGCCTCCGACACCGTGGGCCGCGTAGCTGGCGACCAATTCGTCATCATCCTCCAGGGTATCAACGAGCCCGGCAATGCGGCCACCGTAGCCGGAAAGCTCCTCGCCGTCCTTAACGACACCGGCACGATGCCGGCCAGCATCGGCATCAGCCTTTATCCTGCCGACGGCAAAGACGGCGAGGTGCTGCTGCAACGGGCCGACGAGGCGATGTATCAAGCCGAACAACAAGGCGGCGGTTTCGCCTTTTACGCCGCCCCCGCAATTGGGCGCGATGACGCCAACACGAGAACCACCCCGGCATGACCATGGTCCAGAGGCAATGAAACGACCATCTTCCCAAGACCACCCCCACGGCGTGAAGGCATGCTGGCAAAAATAACAAGTGGCGCGGTCATTGGCGTCGATGGCCTGCTCATCGAGGTGGAGGTCGATGTCGCCCTGGGGCTGCCCACCTTCACTACCGTGGGACTGCCGGAGGGGGCGGTCAAGGAAAGCAAGGAACGGGTCAAGGCAGCGATCAAGAACAACGGCTACGAGTTCCCCAATCGCCGGATCACGGTCAACCTGGCGCCAGCCGACGTGAAGAAGGGGGGGGCCGGCTACGATCTGCCCATTGCCCTCGGGCTGCTCGCCGCCACCGGGTTACTGCCACCAGAGTGCCTGGAACATCATTGCGTGGTCGGTGAATTGTCGCTCGACGGCCAGGTGCGGCCGACGCCCGGCATCCTGCCGATGGTCATCGCCGCCAAACAGGCGGGGCGCCACACCGTGCTGCTGCCCAGGGCCAACCTGGCCGAGGCCGCGGTGGTGGACGGGATCCGTCTCATCGGCGTCGAGGCGCTGGGTGAGGCAGTGGACATCCTGACCGGCAGCCGACCGGCGCCGGAGGGACCACCGACCGACAACCCCCACATGCTGTCCGACCGCTATGCCGTGGATTTCTGCGAGGTAAAAGGACAGGAGCACGCCAAACGCGCCCTCGAGATAGCGGCCGCCGGCCATCATAACATCCTGCTGCAGGGTCCCCCCGGCTCAGGCAAGACCATGCTGGCGCGGCGCCTGCCCACCATTCTGCCGGCCCTCACCTTCCCCGAGGCGCTGGAAACCACCAAAATCTACAGCGTCATGGGACTGCTGCCGCCGCAGTCCGGACTCATCAGCGAGCGTCCCTTCCGTGCCCCTCATCACACGGTCTCCGACGCCGGTCTCATTGGTGGCGGCCAGATCCCGCGACCCGGCGAGGTATCGCTTGCCCACAACGGCGTACTCTTCCTTGACGAACTGCCCGAGTTCAAGAAAAACGTGCTTGAGGTACTCCGCCAGCCGCTGGAGGACCATACGGTCACCATTGCCCGCGCCAGCCACTCCCTGCGCTTCCCCTCCCGCTTCATGCTGGTGGCGGCGATGAATCCATGCCCCTGCGGCTACTACCCCGGCGATCCCCACCATGCCTGTTCCTGCAACCCCGTCCAGTTGCAACGGTATCGCCACCGCCTCTCGGGTCCGCTGCTCGACCGCATCGACCTCCACCTGGAGGTGCCGGCGGTGCGCTATAGCGATCTGGTCACCCCCGCCGCCGGCGAACGCTCCGAGGTGATCCGACAACGGGTAGCGGCGGCCCACCAAATCCAACGCCAGCGATACCAGCGTCGCCAGACTGCCTGCTACAACAGCCAGATGACTGCCGCTGACCTCAAGCGCCATTGCGCCATCGATCACCCGGCGGAACAACTCATGCAGCAGGCCGTCGACCACCTGGGCCTTTCGGGCCGCGCCTACCACCGCATCCTGAAGATCGCCCGCACCATCGCCGACTTGGCCGGCAGCGAGACCCTGAAAAGTGAACATCTGGCCGAGGCGATCCAGTACCGTCGGCTTGCCCCCCGGCAATGAATGAAGGAACACCAGGTTGGGCAGGAGGAACACGTTGACCGGAACATCGAGCACCGATAACGCTGGGCAGCCCGCAGGGGAAATATGACCGAATTCTCCAACCAGTCCCATCGCCTGTTGATGCAGCTTTTCGGCCTCAGTTCCCTGCAGGACCTGCCGGCCATGAGCGACCCTGTCCGGGAACTTATCGAACTAATCGGCAATCCACGGACCACCGCCGCCGACCTGACCGCCACCATCCTCAAGGATTATGCCCTCACCACCAAGGTGTTGCAGGTGGTGAATTCGGCCTATTACATGCGCAACGAACCGGTTACCAGCATCAGCCGGGCGGTAACGATCATCGGGCTTACCGCCCTCAAGAATCTGGCGCTGGGTATCGCCCTCTTCGATGAGTTTCGCAGACAAGGCCGGGAGGCCGACAAGGTCCTGCGGCTGATGGCGATGAACTTCCTCAGCGCCACCCAAGCCAACCTGCTTACCCAGGACAAAAAATATCCGGTGCTGCCGGAAGAGGCCTTCATCTGCACCCTGTTGCATCACCTGGGCAGCATGGTCATCCTCGTCTACCAGCCCGAGCTCTACGCGACTTTTGAGCAAGCCGTCAACAACGGCTATTCCGAGGAACGGGCCGCGCAGATGGCGTGCCGTGGCCTGGCCTTCACCGATATCGGCCGCGAACTCGCCCGCTATTGGAATTTCTCCGAACACATCGTCCGCTGCATGGAGGCCAACCCGCCCCCTCCCCGCGATTCGGCCGACAGCAGCACCCTGCTCCAGAACATCGCCGCCTTCAACAACCAGCTCACCGCATCCTTACTGGTCGGCAGCGATCTCGACCTTGAAGAGCTGATCTACCGTTACGGCAATGTCCTTGCGGTCACCAAGGACGAGGCCCGAGAACTGGTCCGCCGGAGCGTTGACACGGCGGCCACCTTCTCCGATTCGATTCGGTTGGAACTCAACAAATTGGCCCTGCGCGAACGGCTGATCCCCCGCCTTCGGGACGAAAATGCCCAGTGGCATCGGGACTCCTGATCCCGTTTTTGCGACACCGACTGCGAGCCGTTCCTCACACGCTCCCTTGTCATCACCTGACAAAATCTATCCTTTCCCAATTATCCAAAAGAGAGCCCTTTTGTCCCCAAATGGGGCGAAAATGCCTTGACCTTTACCGTATTTCCGGAAATTATAGCGTCACGGGGGTTCCTTTTTCGGGCTTTGTATCGGGCTTTGTAAATGAACGACACCATACGCTCGCCTCACAAAAAGTTGACCGAGATCTTCGGTCGCATGAATCTCAGCGAGCTGCCCGCCATATCAAACCATGTGAGCGAACTCCTGGTATTGACCAGAAAAGAGGGGACCAGCGCGGGAGAGTTGGCCCAGGTCATCCTCAAGGATTTATCGCTCACCAACAAGGTGCTTCAGGTGGTGAACTCCGCCTACTACAGTCGCGGCGTGCCCATAACCACCATCGAACGGGCGGTAACGGCCTTGGGGCTCAAGACCATCGGCGAACTCGCCGTCACCGTCTCCCTGCTTGAAGATTTTCTCAAGTCAGGCGTGGAAAAGGAAGGGATCAGCAAACTCCTCACCCTTTCCCTGCTGAGCGCCCATCTGTGCAAAACCATTGCCCAGCGGAAACGGCTGCTGATCACGCCGGAAGAGGCATACATCTGCGCACTGCTCCATGAACTGGGACGCATCATCATCTTCATCTACCTGCCCCATGTTCACCGTCGCATCGAAATGGCCGCGGAAGGCGGCTGTTCCGAAGAAAACATGGCCCGCCTCATGCTCAAGGGCCTCTCCTACGCCGAGGTCGGCATGGAGATCGCCCGATTCTGGAATTTCTCCGAGACCATTATCAGCGCCATGACCACCAATCCCGAACCATTGGACAAATCAGCCTCCTCCGACCTCTATCTGCAGCACCTGGCGTTATTCGGCAACCGTTTCACCCGACTGGTCGTGGCCAAACAGGACTTCTCCGCATTGCTGTCCGAATACAGCGACCTTCTCCAGTTGGACCGCCAGGAACCTTTGGAAATCCTGCTCAAGACGAGCGAGACGGCCGGTGGAATCTCGGGAATCGTCCACTATGGCCTGACCCGGCTCAAGGTACGCAGCCGCCTGTTCTGGGCTCTGGATGCCTGCAACAGGCAGGCGGTGGCCTGACTTCAGCATGTTTTCCTGCCCTGCCTCATTACCGCCTACCAGACAGGCGGACCTTTTCCCCTTGACAGTCACATGCCACGACGTGGTATTGGTAGAGTAAAATTCTCCGCTTGCGCAACCGGGAGCACCGACATGAACAGCAAAGTTTTTCTCGCCGCCCGCAAAAAATTGAACAAAACCCAGAAGGAGATGGCCGAGTTGCTGGGCTCATCCATCAAGGCGGTCCACAGTTACGAACAAGGCTGGCGCTCCATCCCGGCCCATGTGGAGCGTCAGATCTACTTCCTCCTCTCCCGTCACCGCCTGCTGCACGCCAAACCGCCCAAGGCCTGCTGGACCATCAAGAAATGTCCGCCCGCCCGCAAGAAAAAATGTCCTGCCTGGGAATTCCGCGCCGGCGAACTCTGCTGGTTCATCAACGGCACCATCTGCGAATGCAAGGCCCAGTCCAACTGGAAGGAAAAGATGCAAATCTGCCAGGAATGCGAGGTGCTCGCTCCGCTGCTCTAGCCCCATCTGCCCCAGCCCCTTCTCCCGCCGGCCGCCCGCGACACGACCACGCCCAGTCCCAGAAATTTCCCGGCGTGCCCATCATGCTCCATCTGTGATATCTTTCACATAGGCCGTTGCCGTTTCTCAAACAAGCCGGGAGGAACCAGCCATGACAGAAACAATCCTCGATGACATTGTCGGCGTGGTGGGTGCGACGCCGCTGGTTCGCCTCAACCGGATAACCGTCGGGACCGGCGCAGAGGTGCTGGTCAAACTCGAATTCCAAAATCCCCTCGGCAGCGTGAAGGACCGCATCGGCAAGGCGATGCTCGCCGCGGCGGTACAGAAGGGGAGAATCACCCCGGCCACGACCATCGTCGAACCAACCAGCGGCAACACCGGCATCGCTTTGGCTTTCATTTGCGCGGCCAAAGGCTATCGGCTCATCCTCACCATGCCGGAGACCATGAGCCTGGAACGCCGGGCCTTGCTCAAACACCTGGGCGCCGAAGTGATACTCACCCCCGGCAGCGAAGGGATGCGGGGCGCCATTGCCAGGGCGGAGGAACTGACCGCCGCCAGTGCGGACAGTTTCATGCCCAACCAGTTTGCCAACCCCGCCAATCCGGAAATCCATCGCCGCACCACGGCCGAGGAGATCTGGCGCGATACCGGCGGCAAGGTCGACATCTTCGTAGCTGGGGTGGGCACGGGTGGCACCCTCACCGGAGTAGGCGAGGCGTTGAAGGCCCGCAGACTGGGCTTTAAGGCCATCGCGGTGGAGCCGGCCGATTCACCGGTACTTTCCGGCGGCAAGCCAGGGCCGCACAAAATCCAGGGCATCGGCGCCGGCTTTGTCCCGCCGGTCTTGAACACCGGCATCATCGATGAGGTTGTCACCGTCCGGAACGAGGAGGCCTTTGCCATGTCTCGGCGACTGGCCAAGGAGGAAGGCATTCTCTGCGGCATCTCCGCCGGGGCCAATGTCCACGCCGCCTTCCAGGTCGCAGCCCGGCCGGAAAATCGCGGCAAGAGGATCGTCACCGTCATCTGCGACACCGGCGAACGCTATCTCTCCACCGACCTTTTTCTCAAATAATCCGCATTCCCCGGCGCCAGCCTCACAGATCGTAGAGAATTCCTTGGCGATGCAACTGGTTGCGCCGCGCCGGATAATCGGGCAGGAGTGCCGCGACCTGCGTCCAGAAGACAGCGGAATGGTCGCGCCGCTTGAGGTGGCAAAGTTCGTGCACCACCACGTATTCAATGAGTTCGAGGGGGGCCATGGCCAGTCGCCAGGCGAAATTGAGCCGGCCATTCGCGCCGCAACTCCCCCAGCGCCGCCGGGCACTGGTGATGGAGAATGGCGGCGGGACCACCCCCAGGATAGCGCTGTAATGCCTGACCAGCCCATTGATCACGCCCCTCGCGGTGGTGCGGTACCAGTCGGCGAGAGCCGCCCTGATCGCGGCCTCACGGTTTTTTTCCGTGATCGGCGGCAGGGCAACATGGAGTTCCGCCCCCTGGGCAATCACGCCACGCCAGGGGCATCCGTGAGGTACCACCACCAGTTCCTTGACCTCGCCCAACACCAACACCTTCCTGCCCGAGTCAAGGACAGCGGGGACCGCTGCCGCCGGCAGGGCGGCAAGCTTTCTGGTCAACCAGGGCAGGCATTTGTTGACCCCCTCCTGGATCGCCGCCTCGCTCAGGGAACGCGGCACCCGGACAATCACCTCCTGGCGGCAGGTGAGTTCCACGCCGATGCTCTTTTTCCGGCTGGTTCGGCGGATAATGAGCGGCAGCGCCCGGTTATTCACCTCAATGATTCTGCTCATCCCCGCCTCCCGGCTCAACCTTCCGCGCCCGCGCCGCAACAACCATTTGACAAAACCCCCGCTATCATTTAGAAAACCCTCCAGAAAAGTAATGCAACCTTCACGGTAACGCGACATTTTTCCTCCCGTCACCGTCGCACGATGTTCTTAACCCGGCCTTCCCTCGGCTTAGGCCGAACAGCCTGGATTGCGATGCACACCAGAGAACTGATTACGAAACTTCTGCGACTCACCCGGCCCTACCGGCCGCAATTGACCATCGCCACCATCTGCATGGTCCTGGTGTCCGGCCTCGCCTCGGCCCAGGCCTACATGATCAAGCCCATGCTTGACGATATCTTCGTCAACAAGGACCGCTGGCTGCTCAATATCTTTCCTCTGGTCCTCATCGCGGTCTTTTTCTTCAAGGGGATCTTCAGCTACTTTGCCACCTCGCTGCTCGATACTGTCGGCCAGAAGATCATCCGCGATATCCGCAAAAAGATCTTTGTCCATATCCACACCCTGCCGATTTCCTTTTTCCATAACACCCCCACCGGCGAACTCATCGCCCGGGTGATCAACGACGCAACCCTGATCCAAATGGCGGTTTCCCGCGCCCTCATCGGCGTCTTCAAGGATCTCTTCCAGGTCTTCGGCCTGGTCGGTGTGGTCTTTTACCTCAACTGGAGGCTGGCCTTGGCCGCCTTTGTCTTTCTGCCGCTCTCCTTCGTGCCGGTGGCCTACTTCAGCCGCAAATTCCGCAAACTTTCCATCACCAACCAGCAGACCGTGGCCCAGGTAACCAACCTCATGCACGAAACCATCACCGGCCACCGCATCGTCAAGGCCTTTGGCATGGAGCAGTATGAGGCCAAACGCTTTGCCGACACCATCGACCGTCTTTTCTCCGTCATCGCCAAGGACATCCGTATGAACAGCCTCCAGTCGCCGATGATGGAATTCCTGGGCGGCCTCGGCATCACCGCGGTGATCTGGTACGGCGGCCAGCAGGTCATTGCCGGTCAATCCACCCCCGGCATCTTCTTCTCGTTCGTCACCTCGCTGATCATGATCTACAACCCCATCAAAGGGGTGAGCAATATCAACAGTCCCGTGCAGCAAGGGCTGGCCGCGGCCGAACGCATCTTCACGCTGCTCGACACCACCCCCTCGATCCAGGACAAGCCGGGCGCCATGGCCCTGCCGCCCTTCCGCCAGGCCATTGCCTTCGATCACGTCACCTTCAGCTATGACGGCAAACATCCGGTGTTGCGCGACATCAATCTCCGCGTCCGGGCCGGCGAGGTGCTCGCCTTGGTGGGCACCAGTGGCGGCGGCAAGACCAGCCTGGTCAATCTCATCCCCCGTTTCTTCGAGGTGGATTCCGGCGCTCTCACCATCGACGGCCACGATATCCGGGACGTGACCCAAAAATCCCTGCGCGAACAGATTGCCATCGTCTCCCAACAGACAATCCTCTTCAACGACACCATCAGGAACAACATCGCCTACGGCGATCCGGATCGCCCCATGGCGGAGATCAGCGCCGCAGCCAAGGCGGCCCATGCCCTGGATTTTATCAATGCATTTCCCGACGGATTTGATACCCTGATCGGTGAATCCGGTGCCCGGCTTTCCGGCGGTCAACAGCAACGCATCTCCATTGCCCGGGCGCTTTTGAAAAACGCGCCGATCCTCATCCTGGACGAGGCGACCTCGGCACTCGACACGGAATCGGAACGGGAGGTGCAGACCGCACTCGAAAACCTGATGCAGAACCGCACCACCTTTGTCATCGCCCATCGCCTCTCCACCATCCGCAATGCGGACCGGATTATCGTGATTCAGGAGGGACGAATTGTCGAAGAAGGACGGCATGAAGAGTTGCTGGCTGCCAAAGGGGTCTACACCACCCTCCACTCCATGCAATTTGCCCAATAGCGCATCATCACAGCACGCCATGAGGCCGGAATGTACGAATTGCAACGCAGAAGAATATTGATCACCGGCGGGGCCGGCTTTCTCGGCTCGCACCTGTGCGAGAGACTGCTCAACGACGGCCATGATGTCCTCTGTGTCGATAACTTCTTCACCGGCACCAAGGACAATATTCTTCACCTCCTCGATAACCCGCACTTCGAACTGCTGCGCCATGACGTGACCTTTCCCCTCTATGTGGAGGTCGACGAGATCTACAACCTGGCCTGTCCCGCCTCCCCCATCCACTATCAATTCGATCCGGTGCAGACGACCAAAACCAGCGTCCACGGGGCCATCAACATGCTGGGGCTCGCCAAACGGGTGAAGGCCAAAATCTTCCAGGCCTCCACCAGCGAGGTATACGGCGACCCCCAGATCCATCCCCAACCGGAGAGTTACTGGGGCCACGTCAACCCCATTGGCTATCGTTCCTGCTACGACGAGGGCAAACGCTGCGCCGAGACCCTCTTCTTCGACTATCACCGGCAACACAACCTGCGCATCAAGGTCGGCCGCATCTTCAACACCTACGGCCCGAAGATGCACCCCAACGACGGCCGGGTGGTCTCCAACTTCATCATGCAGGCCCTGCAAAACCAGCCCATCACCGTCTACGGCGATGGGCTGCAAAGCCGCTCCTTCTGTTATGTCGACGACCTCATCGAAGGTTTTGTCCGGCTGATGCACTCGCCAGACGATTTCACCGGTCCGGTCAATCTGGGCAATCCAGGAGAATTCACCATCCGGGAACTGGCGGAAAAGGTGATTGCCTTGACCAATTCCAAGTCGGAGATTGTCTTGAAACCGCTCCCCTGCGACGATCCGCAGCAACGGCAGCCGGATATTACCCTGGCCCGGGAGAAACTGGGCTGGGAACCCCGGATACGCCTTGAAGAAGGGTTGCGCAACACCATCCCTTATTTCGAGCGGCTGTTAAGCAGGTAAGGCGATCCGCCCCTCCTTGTCCGATCAAATCAAACAAGTCCCGTTGTCTGCGGCAAACGATGCAGCATCACGCGATTGAAACCACAGCCCGGTGTCTCGTTTGCGGGGGAGACTCCTTCGCGCCACTGATTAGCATTGGCGCCTGGACAGTGCAGAAATGCGGCCAGTGCGGCCACGGCGTTGTGTCGCCCTTCCCTGATTACGAGCAACTGGCAAAGCTCTACGATGATGCCTACTTTACAAAGCGTTATCATGAGCCGCTGCGCCGGGACAACCCCGCCTTTACCAAGCGTATTCGCCAAGAAGCGCACCGCGTCCGTTTTGTAAAACGATTTTGTCGGCACGGCCATTTGCTGGATGTCGGCTGCGGCAGCGGCTACTTCCTCTTCGCCGCCCGGCAGGCCGGATTCCGTCCGGTCGGCACCGACCTGACCGAGACCAATCGGCGTTATATCGAGTCCGAGCTGGGCGAGCAGCTCTTAGTCGGCGATCTCGAGACACTGCCGGTGGCAGCCGAGACATTCGATGTCATCACCCTCTGGCACACCCTGGAGCACCATCCGGATCCGGCAGGCAGCGTGAGGCAATGCCTCCGCTGGCTGAAAAAAGATGGAACCTTGATCGTCGAAGTTCCCAACCACGATTCCATCGATGCCCAGCGATATGGAGCCCAATGGCCCAACTGGGATCTCCCATTTCATCTGCACCATTTCACGGAAGAGAGTCTGCGGCGATTGCTTCAGGAGGTAGTAGGGCTACGCGTGGTGGCGGTAAAGAATTACCGTTCAGACTACGTCCGCGAGAAGGTAACGCGCACCGGCATTCTGGCGCCTTTTGCGAGATTGATCGCAAGATGGTATAAAGGGAGCGGTGTGCTGATGGCGTGCCGGAGGGGGTAACGCCTTCCATCCTGCTTTCGCCGGAAGCACTCGTCCTGCCTCCTCACTGCTGGGCCACTGGGCGAGACAGCAGATCAGGCGCGACCCAAGACAACGTATCCATAATCTCAATGACCAACTCCGTTACCCCCTTCCCCATCGATCTTTCGATTATCATTGTCAACTACAATACTGCGGAGTTGCTGCAGGGATGTCTTGAGTCCGTGCTAACACAGACCGGCATTTCCTTTGAGATCTTCGTTGTCGACAACGCCTCCCACGACGACAGCGTCGCCCGGGTAAAAAAACATTTTCCCGCGGTCAACCTTCTTGCCAGCCCCACCAACCTCGGCTTTGCCAAGGCCAACAACCTCGCCTTGCGACAGGCAACAGGCCGCTTCATCTATTTCCTCAACCCGGATACCGAAGTCACACCCGGCTGCTTCAGCGCCATGCTCACCTATATGGACGCGCATCCGGCAGTCGGCATGGCGGGGACACGGGTAATCTTTCCCGACGGACGGCCGCAATCCTCGGTGGAATATTCCTATCCCGGCGACCGCTATGCGCGTCAAGAAACAACGGGCCTGCCGGGAACAATCGCGTGGCTGCTTGGCGCCAGCCTCATCGCCCGCCCGGAGGTCTTGGCCCGTACCGGCGGCTTCGACGAACGTTTTTTTCTTTATGGGGAGGATGTGGACCTGGGATTCATGGTGCGCAAGCTCGGTTGGGAGCTTGGCTTCATCGCTGAGGCCTGCATTGTTCACTGGGAAGGGCAGAGCGAGCGGCGGAGCCTGCCGATTCAGGTCCTGCGCAAAAAACTTGCCGCGGAGTTGTTGTTTTACCAGAAGCACTATACAGTGCGCAGCATTACACGAATCAAACGGATCAACCGCCTCAAGGCGAACTGGCGCCTGCTCACCCTCCGGCTCGCCCTGCCGTTTGTCCGGGACCGAGAGAAGCAGCGCCAGCAAATCGGCCGGTATCAAACAATCAGGGAAATGCTCTCGTAAGCGGTTCCGTTAGGCGGACACCTGCGCCAAGACCCCCAAGAGGGAAAAGACCCTTTCGAAGCGTTTTCCCCACGTATGCTCCGCCAGCGCCCGTTGGTAGCCACGCTGCCGGATCGCCGCGGCCTGTTCCGGATTGTTCAGCAGCCACCGTATTTGCACAATGAGGTCCGCAACGTCGCGATAGGTGACAATCTCCTCGCGGAGGCGGTAACACCGCTCCAATTCGGGGTGATATTCAGTCAGGTACAGACCTCCGCTCATCGGCACCTCGAAGTCCCTGCCCTTCAGGCAATAGGTGGCGTTGAGCCCATCGACGCCGCCGAAGCCCAGATTGATCCGGCTACGGGAATAGAGGCGCACCATCTCTTCACTGGTCAATGGCCCATTCGGCCAACCAAAACCGTACGCCTCCACCGCGATGCCCGCCTGCCGCAGCTGCTCGATGATCACCGGGCGGTTGCCGTAACATTGGCCGACAAAGGAGACGTCAATAGTGCGGGCGACGTCGTGCGGCCGATGGAAGGCCGGGTTGGCGCCCTCCGGCAAATAAAGCGGCAGCGCGCCTTCGACGCAGTACTTTTCCAAGGCGTCTTCTGTGCTTGTCCAGCAGAGATGGAAATGGCGGCAGATATCCCGGTTGCCCATGGCGAGGCCGTGGCGGATCCGACCGACAAAGGACTCCTTGTCGTTTAAGGCGAGGTTGACCATCGGTATATTGAGTTCCGCCAGTGACGCCATGGTTTCCGGCGAAACAAGCTCGCCGGAAAGGTACGCGAAGATGCAATCGATGCCCTCGGTCGCCTGCCACTGGCGCACCCGTTCGAGGAGGGCGGCGTTCATTGCCTCCTTGCGGCCACCATGCCACCCCTTGCGCTGGTGGTCAAATTCCTCGCCCCAGTCGAAATGCCGCACCGTGCCAAACAGCCGCAGGGACGGCAGCAACGCCTCGTTTTCCCAATTGTAATGATGGTAAATGGCGAGGATCTTCAGAGCCCCCTTGGGTTTCGGGAGCAGATGCGGCAGACGGTTCCGCACCGTCGCCTGGATGACATCGGGCGACGGAATAACCAATCCCCGGCGCCGGAACTCCTGCCGGTAAAAGGCGAGTTCCCGCGCCAGCCGCCGGTTGTTGCGCCAGGCCCGAAACCGCCTCCGATACGGCCGCAAGGGATCATTCATGACCTGGCGGCTCCTGGCCTCCCGACGTCGCTTGCCAGAGGGTATAGAGACGAACGCCGTTGGACTTGTCCTCCCGGGCGTTCATCATGTTGAGCACATGACCCCCATCAATGGCGGGTACGCCAAAACGCTCAGCGACATCAACACAGACCAAAAGCGCCCCGATGCCAGCCCCCACCAGGAACAGATCAACATCCGCCGGAACACGATCGAGTACTGCCTGCCGCATGTCATGCCAACGGGTCGCCACATAGGAATCCGGAATCGCGACAAAGGAAAGCCGCGGCGCACTGCCACGACGGCCGAACCACTCCCGGAAGGTCTCGGTATTACAGGTCGAATTGAGAACACAGAGGTGCCGGCCGTCCATCAGGCGGGCAAAACGGTCGGAAGAAAAATACGCATAGACCGCGTAGAACGGCAGATAGTTTTCGCCGCGCAGGGCAATTTCGTTTTCCCGCAAGAAATCAAGGAAATCAGATGCCGATCCCGCTGGCCGTCGCCAGAATCTCCACACATTGCGCCGGGACGGCTTGCTGTTCCCGGGATGGATCAGGGGGGCCAGCCGACCAATGCGGCTCAAGGTCCGCAACTTTTCCGCATGGATGGGCAGGGCGGAGCGAATCTCACTGATGGATTCGGCTTGGCGGTATAGGCCGTTACATTGAAGGCTCATGGCGTAAAAGGCATATTCGCCGTCGGCAAAACGCACCACCGGCAATGGCTTGCGGTGCACGATCCCATCCTGAACGCTGCGGTGGAGCAGATCAAGGCAGGCATCGCCGGCAGGTGCCTCACGGTGCAGCAGCGAGGTTTCCTCAACGGCCATTTGCGGGCCGAATTGTTGCAACACCGGGCCGTTGTCAATGCCGGCAATGGCGAGACGCCGGAAAGAGAAATCCCCCCCAGCCAGAAGCTGCTCAAGATAATGCGGTCGCCCCATACGCTGAACCCTCAATGCGTCAAAAGAGTGCGGTAAACCTCGGCCACCCGCTCGGCCACCCGCTCCCACGAATACTCTTCAGCGGTCTGCCTGGCGGCGTAGCCCATCCGTTCCCTGTTCCCAGGCTGGAGAACCGTGGCCAACCGCTCACTGATCTGGCCGATGTCCTGGCGGTCGACGACAAAACCGTTTACCCCCTCGGCGACCAGATCCCGCGCGCCGACCTGCTGGCTGACAATGACGGGGCAGGAGGCGGCCATTGCCTCAAGTACTGCCATGCCAAAGGTATCGAAATCAGAAAGCATGACAAAGGCATCTCCCGCCAAATACAGTTTTTCAATATCCTGCTCCCACACGCCGGCAAAAACAACCAGTCCGGCAATATCGAGATCACGAGCGATCGCCTCAAACTTCCGCCGATTCCCCTTGCCCACGACAAGCAGGGTGGGCGGAACGGTCGCCCCGCCTTTCCTGTGCATGGCAATCGCCCGCATGATGCGCTCCAGCCCCTTCAGTTCGAAATTCATGCTCACAAAAAGCAGAAGGGGCGACTGTGGGGCAATACCATAACGGTCACGGATCTCCCGGCTGGCCGCGGCTCCGTCAAAACGCTCGAAGCGGGAAAGCGCAACGCCGGGATAGACGACCTCGGCGAGCCTGCCGGCGGCAGGATATTGCTCAAGAAACTTTCCCAGCGCCAACTGCGAAACCGCAAGAAATCTGCGACACCCCCCCTCTTCGACCATTTTTTTTTCCACCCATGCGGTGGCCAAGTCGAAAAGACTCATCCCCTTGCGGCGCACTTCACTGACCCAGAAGCGATGCGGCACTCCATGCATGGTAAAGAGATCCGCCTTAAAAATACGATCATGGGCGTGGACAAGATTGAAATTTTGTCCGGCTATCTGGCGGTTGGCAAGGGCGGCGAAACTCACGGTGGTCAAAAAACGCGGGAATCGCACGACCGGGACCCGATGAAAGGTGACACGATCAGAGAACACCCGCCAGCGATTGGCAAACACATGGAATTCAAAATCGCTCTCCATGGCGAGTCGTTCGGTCACTTCAGCGGCGAAACGCTCTCCCCCCCCTACCAAGCCGTACTTGGGAATGACGACCGCGATTTTGGCCTTTCGGGGCGAGGTCATGCCCTCACCGCCGAACCAGGCTGGCCACCGAAATCCACATCCCGATCCCCTTGCCGGCTTTAGAAGTCGACGAATCTGACATAAATATCACCGAAGACAGAGAGATCCTTCGGCAGTTGGCGCAATACCATCTGCATCCGGTCGGGAGACATCCACTCGTCGGCGGCAAGCGCCATGGATTCGCCAAGAGAATAATTGAGACGGATATTGCCCAGAGAGGCCAGGTGCATGATCGCCCGCCACGTGGATTCCATATACTCAGGCGTGAATTCCAGCGACAACGCCTTCACCGGTTGCGTCAGGCCGGAGACCACCTCAAACTCGTACCCTTCCACATCGATCTTCACAAAAACGGGGCGGCCATAGCGCGCTATCAGATCGTCCAGCGTGGTAATCTGCACCACCTGCCGCTGGTCCCATGTATATTGCTGAAAACGGCCGCTCTCACGCACCGCCTGCATCCAATCCGCAGAGAGCGTGGAAAGCGTGTGCTCGCCGCTGATATGCATCTCTGCCTCGCCTTGCCTGGCACCCAAGGCCCGATGTTCGAGTTGAAACCGCGGCTGCTTACCGAAGGCAGCCTGGAGCAACTCGGCGCAACGGGGTTGGGGTTCCACCGCAACGACCCTCGCGCCAATTTTCAGGAAAATCTTTGTCCGGTTCCCGAGGTTGGCTCCGACATCGAAGCAGATATCCCCCTCACCCACGAACTGCCGATAAAAGACAAGCCGTTTCTGGTCGTCGGGAGACCATCGTCTCGCCTGGGAGACAAATTGCCACTTCTTAAACGCCCGGTACCAACGGTTTGTTTTATATTTTTTGCCGTGTTCCATTCCGCCAACCCTTGATCTTTTCCCGATCCACGGTGCGTAGATATCCTGCTCCAACCAGCAGGCTCCATCTGATACGCAAATACAAATAGGTCCGTTCCCAAACCCGCTTAATCCATGGCATGGGATAGGAGAAATAGATTTTACCAATTAACCGCAGATAAAATCGATGCCAATTGCTGTCTTTTTTTTCCGGATGGTATTTTTCCCAAGGAGAGAGATAGGTCAGGCCATAAAAATTGGTTTCATAAGGCGACTGCGGCCAACAATCGCCCATACATATTTCTGTCTGGGGAATACCAGATGTGAAATCTAACGCTGGAAAGCATAACATGTTTAATATCTGATCGGCGCAGTGAATATAGAGAGAATTTGTATGATGGTTGTGGGTCAAAAATATTTTTTCTGTTCTCAGCTTGCCAAGAATGAAATCAACAATCTTAACATCTGTCTCATTTTCTTTGGATCGAAGAACCGCTATCGTTTCGTCAAATCGACGACCAAATTCAAAATCAATTTCTCCACGACAAAATTTATCAGCAATCTCTTTCAAAGAAAGATCATTCTCAACTAATGAAACTATAGCATCTTTCCCCTTAACATCATTAACATCTTCAAACAAAGGCCACATGGCATAATTATACACGTAAGGAAAAGAAATTTTTACACAATGTGCTGGTAAATATTTCATTATATAATCAGTTGCATAAATTCCATGTTTTATATTGATTGGTTGATAAATAAATAATTCCGCATCATTAAATGATGCCAAATCAATATCTATTTTATTTTTTATTGCAATATAGTTGTTTATTATTTCTATAAAGTATTTTTCTTGAAAATATGCGCTTTTCTCCAAAAAAGAACCAACAGCGCTCCCTTGGCAATTGGCATAAATAAGGCATTTTTTCTTTACCACACCAGAACATAGCGGCTTTGTTGCATTCATTTCGTCTTTCCAGTCTGCCTCGTCGCAGTTATTCAATAACAGCGTCGACCACAGCGGTTCGTTTCGTTTGAAACAGGGCCGTACTGAACCCCAAAAGGACAAAAAACACCCCGGCAAAAAGAGTATTTCCGGTTGGTTCAAAGGTCGCAATCAGCAAGACGGCAAAGAGTGATATCAGGAAACAATCACCCCATTCCTTATAGTATGCATCCTCACCGCTTCTCCTTATGATCTGTATGGAATTCCAGACCACGCGGAAAACCAGAACCCCGAACAGAGCAAAGCCAACCACCCCGGTCCGCACGAGCAGATTCAAGGGCAGGCTGTGCGGGTCCCCAAGCACTGGGTACGACCTGAGCTCGGGAGGGATTTTTTCTCGGTAACGATCCAAGTCCAAAGAGGTATAGTTTCCCCCCCCAATTCCGATCCCCAACACGGGATTCTCTTTCCATATTTCAAGAGCAACCAGTAACGTCGCGTGCCGATCACTTTGCGCGATGTTTGTATAATTCAGTCTCGTTACAACCGGGTTCACTGC